>NZ_LOHF01000007.1:153279-174318 GCF_002158995.1 Pseudomonas caspiana
TTATCGCGGGCAAGCACCACTCCCACAAGGGGTTGCGCAACTCTAAGGTCAGTTTTACACCCCAAACACCTGCGCCAAGTGCGCTTCGTAACGCTTCACGTCGTTCTCGATATTCGGCATCTTCATGACATCCACCGCCAGGAAAGTCGGCAAGGCGGTCATGTCGAGGAACTCGTTGGCTTTGTGGAACGGGAAATACACCGCATCCACACCCTTGCCTTCAAAGAAATCAGTCGGATCTTCGAACGCTTGCCGTGGCGCGTTCCAGGTGGCGGAAATCATGTACTGCTTGCCCTTGAGCAAGCCTCCACTGCCGTATTTCTGCGACGCATCGGAACGGGTACGGCCGTCGTTGGCGTACAGCGAACCGTGGCCTTCGGTGAAGACTTCGTCGATGTACTTCTTGACGGTCCACGGCGCGCCCATCCACCAGCCTGGCATCTGATAGATGATCACGTCCGCCCACAGGTACTTCTGCACTTCATCGATGATGTTGTAACCGCCGTCGATAAAGGTCTCTTTGACGTCGAACCCGGAGCGATCCAGGTAAGCCACCGCCGCTTCATGCAGGGTGGCGTTGTAACGGCCATCGGAGTGAGCGAATTGTTTGCCGCCGTTCAATAACAGAATTTTTTTCATGTGTTACCCCATCAAGTAAAAGGGAGGTTCATTAAATTTGATGGGCGAAAGATACAGGCTGGGGCTGGTCAGAATAAGGCCGACAAGGTCAAATGACTTTTGACCCAGAAGCACGAATAAGCCTCTCATTATTGAAACCGCTAGCCGAGCAAGAGATGTAAGCCCAACGCCCCCATGCCGATAAAGAACACGCCCTTGAAAACCTTCGCACTGATCCGTTGACGCAGCCACTGCCCGAACCACATACCCAGCAGCGCAGGGATCAACGCCAGAACCGAAGCGCCCAGCTCGCCGCCGCCCAGTGCGCCATTCCAGAACAGACCACCGGCCAACGCCAGCGTGGAAACCGTGAACGACAGACCCAACGCCTGCACCAGCGCGTCACGCTCCAGCCCCAATGCTTGCAAGTAAGGCACCGCCGGGATCACAAATACCCCGGTGGCCGAGGTGATCACGCCGGTGACAAAACCACATGTCGGGCCAAGCCAGACTTCATGACGTGGCGCAATACGCAGGGTCGGTAAAAAAAGACCACTCAAGGCATAAAGCGACAAGGCCGCGCCTAACGCCCGGGTCATCAATGGACCGCTGCTGATGCCAATGACCATGGACCCCAAGACCGTGCCTGAAGCGATCATCAGCAACATGGGCCAAAGCCGCTTGAGCAGCAGTGTCAGATGACCGCCAGTCATCAGTTGCCAGACATTGGTCACGGTCGACGGAATGATCAGCAACGCGGCAGCCTGCGTCGGAAGCATAGCCATCCCGAGCAATCCCATGGCCACGGTCGGCAAGCCAAGGCCGATCACGCCCTTCACGGTTCCGGCGAGTAGAAAAGCCGCCATCACCAGTATTGATAGGGCCCAGCCTAGTATTTGATAGTGGTCGATAATGTCGTTCATGGCGTTATATTGGCAGCAAAGGCCGTATTGGAAAATTCGCCATATACTGAGCCAGCCTTAGGCAGAACCGGAGGCTGTTCTGATAGTGCTTCAGCCCCGCGCTGTCTTCTGGCAACCAACGAACCTGTAGGAGTGAGCTTGCTCGCGATAGCATCTTGTCAGTCACAAGATATGTGACTGGCAGACCGCTATCGCGAGCAAGCTCACTCCTACAGGGGCGGCGCTGGGCATCTGACCGCGCACACTGGAAAAAACCCACATGCACTTCGATCTGATTGATCTACGCCTGTTTCTGAATGTGCTGGAAAGCGGCAACATCACCGCCGGTGCGGCGCGCAGTCATCTGTCGCTGGCCTCGGCGAGCGCGCGCATTCGCGGGCTTGAAACCTCGCTGAATATTCCACTGCTGGAGCGCGGTCGTCGTGGAGTGACGCCCACGCCAGTGGGCAAGGCGCTGGCGCAGCACGCACGGCTGATTCTGCAACAGGTCGAGCGCATGCAATTTGATCTGGCCGATTACGCCAAAGGCTTTAAGGGTCAGGTACGCCTGCTCTGCAACAGCTCGACCCTGAGCGAACATCTACCGGAGCTACTCGCAGACTTTCTGGTCAATCATCCGAACATCGACATCGATGTCGAAGAACAACCCAGCCTGCGCATCCTCCAGGCGCTGCGCCACGGCGCCGCCGACATTGGCGTTATTACCGATGCCGTCGACGCCAGTGATCTACAGACCCGACCGTTTCGGGCAGACCCACTGAGCCTGATCATGCCGCCGGATCATCCATTGGCCCGCGAGACACAAGTGCATTTCAATCAGGCGCTGGATTACGACTTCGTCGGCCTGTCGGTCGACAGTGCTCTGGCCCTGCACCTGGAAGCACAGGCGCTGCATATCGGTAAACGACTGCGCATCAGGGTACGGGCTGAAGGTTTTGACTCAGCGATCCGAATGGTCAGCCATGGCGCGGGATTGAGCATCGTGCCGCAAGCAGCGATCGAGCGCTGGCAAGGGCTGCGCAACTTCAGCAGCGTGCCATTAAGCGACGCGTGGGCCGACCGGCAATCGCTTCTGTGTGCGGTGGATTTTGATGCGTTGCCGGGGTATGCGGCAGTGCTGCTGGCAGCGTTGAGTATGAAAGGCGAACAGGCCCCGAATTGAAGTGCACTTCAGGCAGAAGGTGCTGCCCCACGGAAAACACTGGATCTGTAGGAGCGCACGAGCACTGCGAGGCCGCGATGGCGGCCTGTCTGAGACACCGCAATCGCGGCCTCGCGGTGCTCGCGCGTGCCTACAGGCCTTTGTAGCAGGCACAATCGTGTCTTTTTCCTTCAACCGTCAGCATTAACCAATCCGCCGACTATCCTGCTTGCAGCAATTGTTAATGACAGTCAGGAAGGCCATGAAAATTCTCGTCACAGGCGCAACCGGTTTTATCGGCAAAGGGCTGCTGCAGAGGCTGACCACCGTGCCTGAATACCAAGTGACAGGTTCGACCCGTCAGCAAAGTCCGGAGCCGTCAATCGCGCCCCTCATTCAGGTAGGCACATCCACCGCAACGACCGACTGGTCCGCCGCTCTGCAAGGTGTCGATGTCGTCATCCATGTTGCAGCCCATCTCGCTACCCGCGGCAGTTCGCTGAACGCACTCAGAAGCACCAACGTCGAAGGCACCCTGGCCTTGGCGCGGCAGGCGTTATCTGCAGGTACTCGGCGTTTCATTTTCATCAGTTCGGTCGGCGTCAATGGCTCGACCACTCACCACGTACCATTCAACGAAATGTCCCTGCCCGCTCCGTCGGATGACTACGCACGGTCCAAACTTGAGGCTGAACAAGCGTTGCAAAAGCTTTTGCAGGGCACCGCCATGGAGCTGGTAATAATCCGTCCACCGTTGGTGTACGCAGGCCACG
Source organism: Pseudomonas caspiana (assembly GCF_002158995.1). Lineage (GTDB taxonomy): Bacteria > Pseudomonadota > Gammaproteobacteria > Pseudomonadales > Pseudomonadaceae > Aquipseudomonas > Aquipseudomonas caspiana. The sequence goes on from NZ_LOHF01000007.1 coordinate 156,735, forward strand.
CACCGAGGAATTTCTCGCGTTTGATGGACTGGGTTCGCTCGGGCGTCCCCATGCCGTTTGCCGCCATCCATAACCGGCGCAGCATGATTGCCCTGGAGAATCTGGTGGACTTCATCGCGCTATGCATCGAGCACCCGACGGCGGCCAACGAGCTCTTTCTGGTGTCCGACGGCGCTGACATGTCGACTGCACAAATGGTGACGCACCTGGCGAATGGAATGGGTTCCACAGCCCGGTTAGTGCCGGTGCCTGAGTCGTTGTTGCGTCACGGAGCCAGGTTGTTAGGTAAGGGGCCGATGTATTCGACGCTATGTGCTTCACTGGTGGTCGACTCGGATAAGGCGCGTCGATTGCTCGGCTGGACGCCGCCCGTGACAAGCATTGATGCGCTGATCAAAAGCGGCCGTGACTACCGCGCATTGAACACGTGAAATTGAGCCCATAAAAAAGCCCGCCCCGGGGGATGAAACCGGGGCGGGCTACATTTCGATGGGGTCGAAACGGCTTACAGGATGCTGATCGGGTACTCAATGATCAGACGCGTGTCGTCGACTTTTGTGTTGTAGTCCGAAGCACCGCTGCGATAGGTCGCGTTACGCACGCGGAAGCTCAGATCCTTGGCCGGGCCAGACTGAACGACGTACTTGGCTTCGATATCACGCTCCCAAGCGTTGATATTGTCTCGGGTTCCGCTGGTAGCGTCAGAGCCCATGACGTAACGCGTCATGAAGCTCAGACCTGGAACACCGTAGGTCGCCATGTTCAAGTCGTAACGCGCCTGCCAAGACTTCTCGTTCTCGTGGTTGAAGTCAGAGTACTGAACCGAGTTGCCGACAAAGATGGTGCTGTTACCGTCAATACCGTAGTCGTAGTTGTTGGTGCCATTGACCACCTGACGACCGACCAGGAAGGTGTGAGCGCCGAGGGTGTAGGACGCCGTCAGACTCCAGATGGTGCTGTCGTAAATACCATTCTTTTCCTCGCCGATGCTTTTGGTGTCATAACCGTTGAGGTCAAACTTCACCACGTCCTGTGGTGACAACGCCAAAGCGTAAGTCAGGCTGCCGTAGTATTTGCGCCATACGTCTTCAACGTTGGAGTAGTACGCACTGGCCGACAGGTTCTTGTTGAACTTGTACAAACCGCCACCAAAATTGATGACATCCAGACCCGCACTGTCATGGTCGCTCTGGTTGCGGTTTCTCAACGCAGTGAAGTGACCGCCTTGCAGGGTCAGGTTGTCGATTTCGTTGCTGGTGACCAACAAGCCTTGAGCGGTTTCCGGCAGCAAGCGGCTGTCAGAAGTTGCGAAGACCGGGTTGTTGACGTACTGGTCGCCGAATTTCAGTACCGTTTTCGACACGCGCATTTTGACCGCTGCGCCTGCATAACCGTAACCGTCCTTAGCACCGTCAGAATCCTGTTCAAGCAGGTTAACGCCATAACCGTCACGACCGCGCCCCGTGTCCAGCTTCAGGCCGTAAAGGCCGATAGCGTCAAGACCGAAACCTACAGTGCCTTGGGTGAAACCGGATTCGAAGCTGCCGATGAAGCCCTGCGCCCACTCTTCGCCATAGCTTTGCGCAGCACCTTCAACGCGGTTATCACGGTTCATGTACATGTTGCGCGCCTTGACGTTCAACTTGGCGCCTTCCAGAAAACCCGTAGCGTCTGCCTGCGAATCAGCAAAAACCGGCTGCACAGATCCCGCTGCCACTGCCAGGGCAATGACACTTAGTTTGCAAACATTCATTACTGCTGCTCCGTTGGTTATCGCATCCGCCTGCCTTCGTTGGGCGAGCGGATATTTATTGGCAGATTCAGAAGGGATGTTTCTTTTGCCAATACATACGCGATGGCATTTCTTATTTGGATAGCAGCTTCTAACGACACACTAACAACCAGACCCCGGCTTCCTCTCCCCAGGAAGCCCCCCACTCCAGGTCTGGTTTGTTACTACTCTCCCTAGTAGCCCTGTTCCGGGTTCACCTGATTCGCCAAGGGTAAATCCGCATCAAGGCGCTTCAGGTTTCCCAGAATCTGTTCAGCTATCACTTCGTAGGAAGCGGATGAAGCAATGTGCGGCGTCACGCATATCTGCGGATGGCGCCAGAATGAGTCGTCCGTGGGTAAAGGTTCCTGCTCGAATACATCCAGCAAAGCGCCACGCAATTGACCGCTGTCCAGCGCGGCTAACAAGTCGTCACGGCGCAGGTGTTCGCCACGACCGCAGTTGATGATCACCGAGCCTTTCGTCATGGGCGCGAAGGTCTCGCTATTCAGAATGCCGACTGTCTCCGTGGTAAGAGGCAATAAACAGACCAAGATGTCCAAATCCTGCAAAAACTCATTGAATTCAGCCAATTGAAAGGTTTTAACCCCTTCAACCTGCTGCGCACGACGTGCCCAGCCACGTGTATCGAAACCCAGCCCGGCCAGTTGCACCGCAACGGCGCGTCCCAACTCCCCGAGCCCCATAACGCCCACCCGGGTTTGTTTGGCAGGTTGTTGCCCGGGGCGATGCCAAACCACGCGGGCCTGATTTTGCAGCATCTGATCAAAGCCACGGTGGTAGTGCAGAACACCCCACAACACGTATTCGATCATGCCCAGCCGATGGTCTGGATCGATAATTCGGCAGACCGGAACATGCGCGGGCCGACTCGGATCCTTGAAGATCTGGTCAGCACCGGCAGCAATCGAGTGAATCAGACGCAAGTTGGGGAACATCCCCAAATCACCCGGTGAAGGGTTCCAACAGAGTGCAACGTCGGCGTCCTGCGCACCAGCTTCGCCGGGCCGCAGAATCGTCAGCGACGAATCCAGCGCCAGCAGATTTTCACGAACACGGCCCAATCCACCACCCGTTCCAAGCAACACCAGAGGCTTCATGAGCAGTACTCGTTACGCTGGCTGGCGATCAGTTCCAAGGCCGCTTCCCAAGCCAGTTCGGTAATCCCGTCGCTGTCGTCGGCTTCGAACTGTTGTGCGGTGTGCTCACAGACTTGCGGGGCGGGTTGTACGAGTTCGACTCCACCGGCCAGCGCCTGGACCTGCGCCTGACAGGCGCGCTCCAGGAAGTAGATATTCGAGAACGCTTCGGCCGCCGAACCGCCGGCGACCAGCAGGCCGTGATTGCGCAGAATCATCGCGTTGGTATTGCCCAGATCGGCCACTAGACGCGCGCGCTCGGCGAGGTCCAACGCGATGCCTTCATAGGTGTGATAACTCAGGCGGTTGTAGAACTTCAGCGCGTGCTGACTCAACGGCAGCAAACCTGCGCGTTGCGCCGCCACTGCCATACCGGCCGCCGTATGGGTATGAATCACACAATGCGCATCGGGGCGCGCCGCATGAATCGCAGAATGGATCACGAAGCCCGCACGGTTGACGCGGTGCTCGGGATAAAACTCGTCGACGACGTTACCCTCGCTATCAATCTTCACCAACGTGCTGGCGCTCATGCGCTCGAACAGCGTGCCATAGCGGTTGATCAGAAAGTGGCCGCTGTCGCCCGGCAGCCGCAGGGAAATATGCGTATCGATCAGGTCAGTCATGCGGTAGTGAGCCAGCAAACGGTAGAGCGCGGCGAGTTCGCAGCGTGCTTTGCGTTCGGTCTCGGGCATGTGCGGCGGTAGCTGATCGTGGCTGGAGGAAGCGGACATCATGGGTTCCATCAAAAGGTCATGGCGCAATTTGTGCAGCCTTTTTAAGAGCAAAGGGCAAAGCAGTTCAATTCGCCATTGCTTATATTCATTATTTTTTTCACCAATAAAGGCTGTGCAGTGACTCAATCGACTAGCCCGGTAGCCATTCCCCGCCCCTCTTCGCGACCGTTGGGCGAGCGACTGGACTGGAATCTGTTGCGTACCTTTCAAGTGGTCGCGCAGGAGCTGAGTATCAGTCGCGCCGCCGCACGCCTGCACCTGTCCCAGCCCGCCGTCAGCCAGGCAATCAAACGTCTTGAAGAGCAGCTTGGCGCAGCGCTGATCGAACGCCGTGGGCCGCGTTTTCTGTTGACCCAGTCGGGCATTGAAACACTGCGCGTAGCGGCGGAAGTGCAGAGCCATTTCACGCAACTGGACGCAGCTCTCGAACGCAGCAGCGATCAGGTGGTGGGCAAGGTGCGAATGCTGACGGTGAGCGGCATTCGCTGCCCGGCCTACGATAAATTTCTTTCGCAACTGCACCGTGACTATCCCGGCATCACCCTGGAAATCGACGTGCAATCCAGCGACGCAATCCTCAGTTCGCTGTCTCAGAAAACCGCCAGCTTCGGCCTGGCAGTCAACCGCACCGCTCCCGCCTGGCTCGGCCAGCAATGCCTGACTCAAGAGCACTACGCTTTCTATTGCAGCGACGAGCACCCTTTATATGGACGTAAAGATTTAAGCCTCGCCGACCTGCGCAACGAGCAGCTGATTATTTTCACCGGGGATTTGCTGGGCGGCACGCTGTCGTCGCTGGCCGAGTTTCGCGACCTGCATAAACTCACCGGACAAATCGTCGCCTCGTCTGCCAATACCCAGGAAGTCTTGCGTCTGGTGCTGGCAGGCTTCGGCATCGCATGCCTGCCGCAACACATCTGCCAAGGCGAATTAGCGGCTGGCCGTTTGTGGCGCTTGCCGCCTGAGGAAGGCGTGGGTTCGGTGGATATCAACCTGCTATGGAATGTGGAGCAACGCCTGACCAAAGCCGAATCGGTGTTCCTTCAGCGCTTGCGCGAAACCACCACTGACGGGCAGTCTGCGCCTTAATGTTCCGTTCCGGTGCACGCTGACCGGGTACTTCCGTAACATGCACCGGTAGCGCGCATTAGTTGATTACTTATTTGCTCTGGTTATTAGCAGTGGAACTTTCCTGCATTATCTCGAGGAAAACATCCAATAAAGGGTTGCGTGGAACCTGCTGTTTGTACAACAGTTTCACCGGTGTGGCTATGGCAAATTTCTGCCTCTTTATAGAGCGCATCTCGCCGCGCTCGACATAACTTCTGGCCCAATGAACCGGCAAGTAGCCCAGATAACGGCCGGTCTTTATCATGATCGCCACGGCTTCAACCTGAGTGGCCACGGCAGTCACTTCACGCTGACTCATCAATGTCGACTTACCCGCATGAACGGCATAAGCGTGCTCGACAAATTCGGCTTCTGCCAGGCACTTCTCATCGACACTTTCATCGTTCATGGCAAAAAATGGATGGCTGTTCGAGCAGTAAAGCTCTGACACTTCGTCGTACAGCGGCATGACTTGAAATTCATCTTTACCGCTGTAAACGGGTACGATGCCTACTGCAAAACGGCCTTTGAGAATACCTTGTTCGATCTCATCCAAAGGCGCCACATTGAGCCGCACCTTTGCCTTGGGGGCCTTTATTTGCAGGGCTTTCAGGGCATCAACCAAGGGCGAATCAGGGTCTGAAACGGTGTTATCGATGACGGCGATGTTCAAATCGCCGAGCAACTCGCCACGCACATTACCGAGGCGGTCACGAAAGTTATCCAGCGCCATGAACAGGTCAAGACTGGCGTCGTAAATGATCTTGCCTTGTTCGGTCAGGCAGAACTTTTCCCGCCCTCGCGTACATAGGCGCATGCCCAGTCGAATTTCAAGATCCGATATCTGCTTACTGATTGCCGCCAGGCTGATATTCAGTTCTACCTGTGCTGCGGTAAATCCCCCCGCTTCAACCACTGCCCTAAAAACCTTGAAGAGTTTCAAGTCCATGGCGCTGGCCATTGACATCGCCGCTTCACCACTTCTTTTTGGCAGGTTTCCAGTTTCAGTAAGTTGACTTGCCATTTAAAACATTTCCCCGCGCGTTGGTTTTTTCTAGCATCCCTCTCCATTGATCGATTCAACGTTAAGTGTAAGACCACTTATTCCTTGCTCGCCCTGCGATCTTCACATCGCAGTTCATATCGCACAACACGCTGTTGTTCAGGGTGGAGCAATCAACGTGCCAACGGAGAATTTACATGTCTGACGCCACTGATCGCCTTTGGGGCGCACGTTTCAAGACCGGCCCTGCTGAAGCCATGGCCAACCTGTCCCGCTCGCCGCGCGCCTACTTTCGCCTGACGCCGTACGACATCGCAGGCTCCAAGGCACATGCCAACGAATTGAACCGTGCCGGCCTGCTGGATGCCGACGAAACCGCACGCATCATTGAAGCCTTGCGCACCATTGATGTGGACTTCGCCGCAGGCAGCATCGAGCCAATCGCTGCCGATGAAGACGTGCACACTTTCATCGAGCGCCTGCTGACTGAACGCCTCGGCACACTGGGCGGCAAACTGCGCGCAGGCCGTTCACGCAACGACCAGTCGGCCAATGACATGCGGCTGTTCCTGCGTGATCAGGTGCGGGTCATGACCCTGGCGATTCTCGAATTGCAGAAGGCACTGGTCTCGCAAGCCGAGCAACACATCAACACCATCGCGCCGGGCTTCACGCACCTGCAACAGGCGCAGCCGATTGTGTTTGCTCACCACCTGATGGCCCATGCCCAGGCGATTCACCGTGACATCCAGCGCCTGCAGGACTGGGACACACGTTTCAACCTGTCGCCACTGGGCGCAGCCGCACTGGCAGGTTCAGCCATCGCTCGCGACCCGCAACGTTCAGCCGCCGAAATGGGTTACAGCGGCCCGTGCGAAAACTCCATCGACGCCGTTGCCAGCCGCGACCATGTTGCTGAATTCCTGTTCTGCAGCAGCATGCTGGGCATCAACATTTCGCGACTGGCCGAAGAGTTCTGCCTGTGGACATCCCGTCAGTTCCGCTGGGTCGAACTGGACGACGGTTACGCCACCGGCAGCTCGATCATGCCGCAGAAGAAAAACCCGGATATCGCCGAACTGGCCCGTGGTAAATCAGGCCGATTGATCGGCAGCCTGACCGGCATTCTGGCCGTGCTCAAGGCTCAGCCGCTGTCTTACAACCGCGATTTGAGCGAAGACAAACACGCGATTCTCGACAGCCTGGAAACCGTGCATCTGGTGCTGCCTGCCTTCGCGGGCATGGTCCAGACCATGAAAGTGCGTGCTGACGAATTGCTGCGTCAGGCACCGCTGGGCTTCACCCTCGCCACCGAAGTGGCTGACTGGCTGGCCGTGCGCGGCGTGCCTTTCAAAGAGGCGCACGAGATCACCGGCAAGCTGGTGCAGCTCTGCGAAGAGAACAATATCGGCCTGGAAGAACTCACCACCCAACAACTGGCTGCGACTGATTCGCGCCTTACGCCGCAAGTGCTAGACGCACTGACGCTGGAAGCAGCATTGGCCGCACGCAGCGGTTGGGGTGGTACTTCGCCGGTACGGGTGGCCGAGCAGATCGAGCGCTTCAAGCAGCAACTGGTCGCACAGGAAAAATGGGCACTCGACTACGCGGGTCCACGCGGCTGATTCAACGGAGAGTATTCCATGTCAAAGCCTCAAGCTTCAGCCAGCGCCGAGCGCGCTTCACTCGCGGCCAAGTACGACATCTCGACCTACAAGGTTGTGCCACGTCGTTACTACGGTCGTTATGCCGCCGCGACGCTGATCGTGGTGCTGTTGATCGGGCTGGTTCACGCCTTTATCAACGGCAATATCGAATGGGGTTTCGTACGGCAGTTTCTGACCGCCGAATCGATCATGTTCGGCCTGTTGAACACCATCATCATGTCGATCCTGGCGATGGCGCTGGGCGTAGTGCTCGGGGTGATCGTGGCGGTGATGCGCATGTCGCAGAACCCGCTGTTGCGCTATGTGGCGCAAGGTTACACCTGGCTGTTTCGCGGTACGCCGCTGATCCTGCAATTGCTGCTGTGGTTCAACCTGGCGCTGATCTTCCCGACACTGGGCATCCCCGGTCTGTTCGAGTTCAAGACCGTTGAAGTGATCACGCCGTTTGCCGCTGCACTGCTGGGGCTTGGTATTAATCAGGGCGCCTACACCGCCGAAGTGGTGCGTGCCGGTCTGCTCTCAGTGGACAGCGGTCAGTACGAAGCCGCCAAGTCCATCGGCATGCCGCGTCTGCAAGCACTGCGCCGCATCATCCTGCCGCAGGCCATGCGCATCATCATCCCGCCGGTCAGCAACGAGTTCATCGGCATGGTGAAAATGACCAGCCTGGCCAGCGTCATTCAGTACTCGGAACTGCTGCACAACGCACAGAACATTTACTACGCCAACGCCCGCGTCATGGAGCTGCTGATCGTGGCCGGCATCTGGTATCTGGCGGTCGTGACCATCCTGACGTTTGGTCAGAGCCGACTGGAAAAACGCTTCGCCCGCGGCGCTGGCAAACGTAACTGAGCCTCAGGAGGCGCAACCATGTTGAACATCGTCAAAGCAGTAGACGTCAACAAGTTCTTCGGCGACTTCCAGGCGCTCAAGAACGTGAATCTGGAAATCCCCCACGGCGAAGTGCTGTGCATCATCGGCCCGTCGGGGTCCGGCAAAAGCACCCTGCTGCGTTGCATCAACCAGCTGGAAAAGGTCGACGCAGGCGGCTTGTGGGTGGATGAAGAAATTCTCGGTTTCCGTACCGACGGCCACAAACTGGTTGAGCTGAGCGACGTACAGATCGCAAAGCAGCGGCTCAAGACCGGCATGGTGTTCCAGCGATTCAACCTGTTCGCACACATGACGGTACTGGAAAACATCATTGAAGGGCCCTCGCAGGTGTTGCGCCAGCCCATCGAAGATTGTCGGGAACTGGCCATGGAACTGCTCAAGCGAGTAGGCCTGGAAGCCAAGGCCAATGCGTATCCCATCGAGCTTTCGGGTGGTCAGCAACAACGTGTCGCCATCGCTCGCGCATTAGCCATGCGTCCCAAACTGATGCTGTTCGATGAGCCGACTTCGGCCCTCGACCCCGAGCTGGTCGGTGAAGTGCTCTCGGTCATGCGTGACCTGGCCAAAAGCGGCATGACCATGATCGTGGTCACTCACGAACTGGGCTTTGCCCGTGAAGTGGCTAACCGCGTGGTGTTTATGGATGCGGGGCAAATCATAGAGACGGGTGCACCGGAAGACGTGCTGATGAACCCGCGCAACCCACGCACCCAGGATTTTATCGCTGCCGTTTTGAACTGAACTCAAACCCTTGCTGAGGATGTCCGATTTGAAAACTTTCGCGCTTACCGCTACCGCCGTACTGTCCGCTCTGATTTCGGTTTCGAGCTGGGCAGCCGACACTCACGTGTTGCCAAAATCCATCAAGGACAAGGGCTACATTACCGCCGGCATCGCCCCGAACTATCCGCCGATGGACTTCAAGGATCCGGCCACCGGCAAACTGACCGGCGTCGATTACGACCTGGGCACCGAAATCGCCAAGCGTCTGGGTGTCGAGATCAAGTGGCAGGAAACCGCTTTCGAACAAATGGTCAGCGGCCTGGCAACCAACCGTATCGACATCGTGCTGTCGGGCATGACCGATACGCCTGAGCGCCAGCAGACCGTGGATTTCGTTGATTACTTCAGCACCGGCCCGCAGTTCTACACCCTCGAATCCCAGAAGGATTTGAAAACCACCGCGGACATGTGCGGCAAGAAAATCGGCACCAGCCGCCGTACGACATTCCCGGTGGAAATCGCCAAGTGGAGTGAAGTGAACTGCGTTGCCATCGGCAAACCGGCGATCACTGTGGTTGGCACCGAAGGCAGCGCCGATGCCCGTGCGCAACTGCGCCAGTCGCGTCTGGACGCCGCCGTGCAAGGCAGCGAAACCCTGCCGTACATTCAGGGCCAGGAGCCTGGTGTATTCAAGGTGATCGGTGAGCCATTGTCTCGTCAATTGACCGGTCTGGGCGTCGCCAAACACAACGCCGAGTTGAGCACAGCGATCATCGCGACCCTCAACGACATGATCAAAGACGGTACTTACGAGCAGATCCTGGGCAAGTGGCAGCTCAAAAACGGCGCAGTCGAACAAGCTGTCTTGAACGGCGCCAAGTAAGCAGGCTTGCACTCGCCCAGGGACCGGGCGAGTGATATTCACACTGGCGGAGACTCCCCATGTTTGCCTCTAACGATCTGCGCTGGCCGAACAACGCCCGCGCCAGTGTCGCCCTGGCCTTCGATCTGGACGGCCCGACCGGTGCCGCCATGCTCGACGGCTCGATCTGGCAGAAACCGGAATACTTCACCTTCGGCGGCTACGGCCCCTATCGCGCATTGCCACGCTTGCTGGACATGCTCAAAGCCCACGCGACACCGGCGACGTTTTTTGTCCCGGCCTGGGTCGTGGAGAACTGGCCAAAACAGTGTCAGGCAATCATCGAACACGGCCACGAAGTGGCATATCACGGCTATCGTCATGAATCGTTTTTCGCCCTGGACCTGCAAGCCCAGCGCGAGGTCATGAAGATCAGCGCCGACATTTTCAAGCGTTACCTGGGCATCACTGCCACGGGTTTCCGCACGCCTTCGGGCGACTGGCACAGCGAAACACCCGCCTTGCTCATGGACTGCGGCGTGACCTACTCCAGCAGCATGCGCGGCGATGACCGCCCCTACTTCATCGAAGTCCCCGGCCAGCCAAACGGACTGGTGGAAATCCCCGGCCGCTGGGAACTGGATGACTACGCCTCGCTGGCCTACACCCGCGCACCGAATTACCCGGCCGGGCTGGACCGCATCGCCAGTTATGACCAGACGCTGGACAACTGGTGTCGCGAGTTCGACGGCACCTATCGCGAAGGTCTGTGCATGACCACGCTGTTCCATCCCAAGATCAGCGGCAAGCCGGGACGCATCGGGATTCTGGAGGGTTTTCTGGAGCACATGCACAGTCATCCGGACGTCTGGTTTGCGACCTGCAACGACGTCGCCAACTTCTGGCTCAAGGAGCATCGCCATGACTGAATCCAGGTCTGTCTGGCCCGCGCCTTACCGTTGCGCGGTAGTCATCACTTTTGATTACAACGACATTCACGGCATTCTGACTCAGGTCCCGGCGATTGCCGGGCGCGATAAAAGCCTGTCGGTCTGGCGTTACGGCACCACACGCGGCGTGCAGCGGGTGCTGGAGATTCTGGCTGATCAGAATCTGCCATCGACCTGGTGCATCCCCGGCATTGTTGCCGAAGAGAACCCGCAAGTGATTCAGGCCATTCATGCCGCAGGCCACGAAATCGCCTGCGCGGGCTATCGCCATGAAGACTTTTCAACACTGGATTTAGCTGGGCAACACGCGTCTCTGAAACAAGGCTGCCAGGTGATTGCCGAAATGACCGGTCAGCGCCCCAGCGGCTTTCGAGCGCCCGCGGGCAGTTATGCCCCAGGCTTTGTTGATGCCTTGCGTGCAGAAGGTATCGCGTGGTCTTCGTCGTGGTCCGGCGATGACCTGCCTTACTTACACCCGGCGACGCAGATTGATTCGGCACCGTTGGTTGAGCTGCCGCTGCACTGTGAGCTGGAGGATGAGCCGTACTTCGCCTTCAATCTCGCGCCTGCCGTGCCGGTCAGCCAGGCGCGAATTGGCTCCAGCTCCGAGGTGTTGAAAAACTGGCAGCATGACTTCAACGGCTTCCACCGTTTCGGCCTGTGCTATGTGCTGCGCCTGCATCCCGAAACCCTCGGCACCGTGGGCCGCAGTGGTCTGCTGCTGGAGCTGCTGACCTGGCTCAAGGCGCAACCGGACGTGTGGTTCGCCACGGCTGAGGAAGTCGCGGACTGGTGGAGTGGGAATCACAGCAAGGTGCCGGAAGATCACCCGGCTGCGGTGTTTGAGCGGCACAACAAAGTCCAGAACGCCTGAGATTTACATCGGCACATATCGAACCTGTAGGAGTGAGCTTGCTCGCGATAGCGTCAATTCAGGCGATAAATTCGCCGACCAAAAAACCGAATCGCGAGCAAGCTCACTCCTACAGTCCCAGTGTTTGCTTCGCGACAGCGCGGTGTCATGGCACCCGAGCCGACCCAAATCGCGGTAACGTGCACTTATGAGCCTCTCTTTATGACCAACGCCGTCGCAACCCTCAGCCAATTCATCTGCCGCACGTCATTCGATGAGCTGCCCGAATCTTTGGTCGTCAAAGCCAAGCAGCATCTGCTCGACACACTAGGCGCGGCGCTAGCCGGGTCGCAAGCACCACTGACCCAGAATGCGTTGCGAGCGATGAATGCCAGCGAGGCAGAAGGTGCGTCGGTGATCTGGGGCGCAGATTACGGCTTGTCGGCGCGCAACGCAGCGTTGATCAATGGCATTGCGGCGCATGCACTGGAGCTGGATGATTCCGGTGGCTGCGATCACTCCGGCGCGGTCGTGGTTCCGGCCATGCTGGCAATACTGCCCTTGTGCGAGCCAATGCCCGACGGCCAGGAATTACTCACCGCCATGGTGCTCGGTTACGACGTGGCGCGCCGGGTACTGGAAGCCTGTGGCGGGTATTCCCCACACAACGAAGCAGGCTGGCATTCAACCGGGACCTGCGGCGTATTCGGCGCAGCGGCGGCCTGCGCTCGCTTGCTCAACCTGGACGAGCAACAGACCGGCTCGGCGCTGGGCTTGGCGGCGAGCATGAGTGGCGGTTTGTGGGCGTTTATCCACGACGGTGCTGACAGCAAAAAACTCCACGCCGGACGCCCGGCCGAAGGCGGTGTGCTGGCGGCGTTGCTGGCGCGTGAAGGCATCACCGGGCCGACACAGGTATTCGACGACGTGTGGGGCGGATTCCTGCGCACACTCGCTCGCGACACGGCACAACCTCAGGCGCTAACCGAAGATCTCGGCGTGGTCTGGAAGCTGGCTCGCTGCTCGATAAAACCGTATGCGGCATGCCGTGGCACCCACTCGGCCATCGATGCCATTGGCCAGTTGCTGAGCGAGATGCAGATCAACGCCGATCAAATCGCCTCCATCCAGGTCAATGCCAGCGCCTTTCTGGTAGACATGTGCGCGGGGATCGACACGCAGACACTGGCCGCTGCCCAGATGAGCTTGCCCTATGCCTTGGCCGTACGCTGCTTGCTGGGCCACGCGGGGCTGGATGCGTACGAAGAGAAAAAGCGCACATCACCCGCCGTGTCGGGTTTTATGCAGAAGATCCAGATGCACGTCGACGCATCGCTTGCGCCGTTGGACGAACCGCATGTCACCCTCGTCAGCGAAGATGGACGCAGCGCCACCCTGCAAATCAAAACCCCGCTGGGTGGCCCGCTGAACCCCATCGGCGATGGCGAACTGTGGGCGAAATACAGCTCGCTGGCCACCCGCGCCTTGCCCGCCATACAGGCCGAACACTTGGGCGAACTGTGTTTGAATCTGCAGCACATTAATGATCTGCAGGAGATGCTGGATTTGTTGCGCGCGCCTTGAGGCGAACCATGCTGCGCTTAACGATCTAGGGCTGGGATGCAACCATCTGTGGGAGCAGAGCTTGCTCGCGATAAGGTTGACTCGATCTAAAATGAACCGCGTCCAACCTTATCGCGAGCAAGCTCTGCTCCCACATTGAATTGCATCAGTTTCATACCTTCTTGCGATACCCCTCAACAATCGCCGAGAAATCCTTGCCGCCCTCGCCGCGCAAGCTCATCGCTTGATAGAGCTGTTGCGCCACCGCGCCGAGGATCACCGGTTGATGGGCGACGCGCGCCGCTTCGGTTGCCAGGCCCAGATCCTTGAGCATCAGTTCTGCACCAAAACCGCCGGTATAACCTCGCGAAGCAGGCGCGGTGTCGACGATGCCAGGCCATGGGTTGTAGATCTCTGAACTCCAGCAGCGACCGGTCGAGGTGTTGATGATTTTCGCCAGCACTTCGGTGTCGATGCCCAACGTGTCTCCCAGCGCCATGGCTTCTGCGACGCCGATCATGGTGATCCCCAGCAGCATGTTGTTGCAGATTTTGGCGATCTGCCCGGTGCCGATGTCCCCGCAGTGGACGATGTTCTTGCCCATCTGCGCCAGCACCGGTTTAAGCGTTTCGAAATGCTTGTCGCTGGCACCCACCATGAACGTCAGAGTGCCTGCTTGCGCACCACCGGTGCCGCCCGAAACCGGCGCATCACCGAGGCTCACGCCTTGCTTCGCCGCGACAGCTGCAACGTCACGAATGGTTTGCGGGTCGATGGTGCTGCAATCCACCGCCGGGACGCCGGAGCCGATGCCTGCGAGCACGCCGTCATCCCCCAGGTAAACGCTGCGCACGTGAGCGGCGGCGGGCAGCATGGTAATGATCAGTTCAGCGCCCTGAGCCGCATGCCTGGGCGACTCACTGATGCGCCCGCCCAATGCAGCCAGCTCATTGAGGATAGTGGTGTTGAGGTCGAACAGATGCAGATGATGCCCGGCCTTGAGCAGATTACGGGCCATCGGCGCGCCCATGTTACCCAGACCGATGAAGGCGATTTTCATTGTTGTTCTCCTTGTGTATCAAACTCACCGCAATCTCTTGTGGGAGCTGAGCTTGCTTGCGATAAACGATAACGCGGTATGTCGTCTGGCCGCGTCTTATGCATCGCGGGCAAGCCCAGCTCCCACAGGGATTGAGTTGTGTCAGCAGCACCGCGATGCCCTGTCAGCACTATTTCAAACTTATGGTGGTATTCACCCCGTCATTAACGCTGTCGTCATCAAACCAGCGACTGGCGACGGTCTTGGTCTGTGTGTAGAACTGCACCACTTGTTTGCCGTACGGGCCGAGGTCGCCGAGTTTGGAGCCGCGTGAACCGGTGAAGCTGAAGAACGGCACGGGCACTGGAATCGGGATGTTGATCCCCACCTGCCCGACGTCGATTTCACTCTGAAACTTGCGCGCCGCCGCACCGCTCTGGGTGAACAGGCCGGTGCCGTTGCCAAACGGATTGGCATTGACCAGCGCGATGGCTTGATCGAGGGTGTCGACTTCCAGCACCACCAATACAGGCCCGAAGATTTCCTGAGTGTAGATCTGCATGTCAGTGGTGACGCCGGAGAACAGTGTCGGCCCGACAAAGTTGCCATCTTCAAAACCCGGCACCTTGATGTCCCGACCATCCAGTTCCAGCTTCGCGCCTTCGCGCACGCCGCTTTCGATCAGGTCCAGAATCCGCTGTTTGGCGCGCCTGGAAATTACTGGCCCGACATCGGTGCCCGCTTCGCTGCCGGCATTGACCTTGAGCTGCTGCGCCAGCGCTTTGAGGTCCGGCAGCCACTGCTTCGCGGCACCGACCAGTACGACCACTGAAGTGGCCATGCAACGTTGACCCGCAGCGCCGAAACCGGCACCGACCAAGGCATTCAGGGTTTGCTGACGATTGGCATCGGGCAGCACCACCGCATGGTTTTTGGCGCCCATCATCGACTGCACGCGTTTACCGTGTTGACCGGCCAGGTTGTAGACGTGAGTGCCGACGGCGGTAGAGCCAACAAAGGACACGGCTTTGATGTCCTTGTGGGTGCAAATGGCATCCACGACCTCTTTACCGCCATGCACCACGTTGAGCACGCCCGGCGGAACGCCCGCCTCAACGGCCAGTTCAACCAGCAACATGGTCGACATCGGGTCCTGCTCGGAAGGCTTGAGCACGAAGGTATTACCGCAGGCAATGGCCATCGGGAACATCCATAACGGGATCATTGCCGGGAAGTTGAACGGTGTGATGCCTGCGCAGACACCCAAGGGCTGACGCAAGGTATAGGTATCGACGCCCCCCGCAACGTTCTCGGAGAACTCGCCCATTTGCAGGCTGCCAATGGAACAGGCGTGTTCCACCACTTCCAGACCGCGAAAGATATCGCCCTCGGCATCCGCGATAGTCTTGCCCTGTTCGGCGCTGAGCACTGCTGCAATGCGCGACGAGTGTTCACGAATCAACGCCTGCAGCTTGAGCATGATGCGCATCCGCGCACCGATTGGTGTATGGCGCCAGGTCTGAAAAGCCTTCTGCGCGGCGGCCACGGCGGCATCGACTTCACCGGATGTGGCAAACGGCACCTGAGCGAGCACTTGCTGGGTCGCCGGGTTGATGATGTCGTGCCATTCGGTGCTTTGCGATTCAACCCATTCGCCATCGATCAGCAGCTTGACTCGATCCACGGTGTTGTCCTTGTTGTTCGGGGAAGCGTTCATCGAAATCTCCTAATCAAACAATTATTCAGCTCTCAGTCAGGACGCCTTGATCCGGGGCGGATCACGCTTCATCAGCGCCGTGCAGACCAACGCCACAACGCCCATACCCACCAGATAAACGATCACGTAATGCGGGCTGCCGTCGGCGTAAGCCAGTAGTTTTGTAGCGATCATTGGCGCAAAGCCACCGCCCAATACCCCCGCCAATTGCACCGACACCGAGATACCGCTGTAGCGGATTTCTGCCGGGAACTGTCGGGCGAACAGCAGTGATTCCGGCGCATACAGAATCGGGAACACCACGCCCACCGCCAGCACCATCGCCCACCAGACCAACAGCGGTTCGCGGGTGCCGAGCATGGCGAAGAACGGGTAGGCGAACGCGCACAGCAGTAGCAAGCCAGCGAAGTACAAACGACGCTGGCCGACCTTGTCCGAGAGGTAGCCGCAGAACGGCATGGTGATCAGTGACAGCGCTGCACCCGCAGTAATCGCGTTGAGGACGTCGGCACGGGGGATCTGCAGTTGATTGGCGGCGTAGGCCAGGGCGAAGGTCACCGACATGTAGAACCAGGCGTTCTCGGCAGTGCGCGCGCCAATGATCGTCAGGGTTTCCCGTGGGTGTTCACGCAGCACCTTGAGCAACGGCACCTTGACTGCGATTTTGTCTTTCTTGAGCTTTTCGAAATCCGGCGATTCCGGCACTTTCAGGCGAATCAGCCAGCCCACGCCGAGCAGCACGATGCTGGCAATGAACGGCAGCCGCCAGCCCCAACTGAGCATGTCCTCTTCGGGCAGTTTGGCGACCATTCCCATGGCCAGTGTTGCCAACACGAGGCCTGCGCCCACACCGGTTTGCGGCAGGCTGCCGTAAAAGCCTTTTTTGCCTTCGGGTGCATGTTCGACGGCCATCAACACGGCACCGCCCCACTCGCCACCTACGGCCATGCCTTGCAGAAAACGCATGACCACCAGAATCAGCGCCGCCCAATAGCCGATCTGTTCATAGGTGGGGATCAGGCCAATGATGATGGTCGGAATCCCCATCATCATCAGGGTCATCAGCAGCATGGACTTGCGCCCGATGCGGTCGCCGAAATGCCCAAAAATGATCCCGCCCAGCGGCCGCCCGAGAAAACCCACAGCGTAGGTGGCAAATGCCGCCAGAACGCCGGTGATCGGGTCCAGTGCAGGGAAAAAGATTTTGTTGAAGATCAGCGCGGCAGCCGTGCCGTACAGGAAAAAGTCGTACCACTCGATGGTCGTGCCCGCCATGCTCGCGGCACCGGCAAGACGATAGGATTTGGCTTTTTTCGCGGGCCCGGCATCGAGTGCGCCAGCGTCCGCCGTGAGTGCGTCCTTCATAAACTCCTCCGCTTATTTATTGTTGTGCAGGGTGTTATGTCGTGGGGTGTTGCCTGGGATTCTGGAGCTACGGTTCAGGGCAATTTGATCCTGCTGTTGACCCCTTTTAAACAAATACAAACTTCCCGTTTAAACCTGTTCCCGTAGGAGCTCACGAGCACCGCGAGGCA
>NZ_LOHF01000007.1:174994-181161 GCF_002158995.1 Pseudomonas caspiana
TCGCGGCCTCGCGATGCTCGTGCGCTCCTACAGGTTCAATGTTTGCTACAAGACGCAGTGGCGTCAGCAGCAACGGAAATCTGAGAGCTGCCAACAGGCTCTGTGTTTACCGGCTGCATCGGAGTATAGATGTGCAAACTTCTAACAAGAACGCACATAAAAGCAGGATCAACATGCAAAAAAACATCACCTCCCGGAGCGCTCTGAACTGGGATGACCTGAAGTTTTTTCTTGAGGTGGCCCGTACCCGCAAGGCCAGCAGCGCCGCCAAACGACTCGCAGTGGATTACACCACCGTGTCGCGGCGCATTACGTCGCTGGAAAATTCGCTGGGTACGCTGCTGTTTGAAAAGTCGCGTGGCAACGGTTTCATCCTGACCGCTGAAGGTCAACGATTGCTGGGTTATGCGGAGTCCATTGAAAGCACGCTGCATCTGGCTTGCGAGCAGGTTTCGGGATCAGGCCTGGCGTTATCCGGACATATCCGCATCGGCTGTACCGAAGGCTTCGGCAGTTTTTTTATCACGCCACAGCTCAGCCACTTCCTGGATGACTACCCCGATATCTCGGTGGATATCCTGCCGCTGCCGCACTTCATCAGCCTGTCCAAACGCGAAGCAGATATCGTCATTGCCCTGGAGCGACCGGAGCACGGGCCTTATGTGTGCTGCAAATTGTGCGACTACAACCTGCGGCTGTACGCGACTCAGGAATACCTGGACAACCACGCACCGCTCAACAGCTCCGCTGACCTGGCCGAACATAAATTTATCAGTTACGTAGACGACCTGGCCTTCAGCTCGGAGCTGCTTTACCTCAGCAACTTGCTGCCCGGCGCGCAAGCACAACTGCGCAGCACCAGCGTCATCGCCCAGTACCTCGCTGCGCTGCAAGGCCGTGCCGTCGCGATTTTGCCGTGTTTTCTTGCCGCTCAGGATTCACGGTTGATACCGGTGTTGGCAGATGAAGTGAACATCACAAGGCATTTCTGGATGTACTGCCGCGAGGACCTGCGCAAGCTCAAGCGGATTACGGTGTTGTGGGATTACATACGGGAGGTGACGGAGTTGAATCAGGGGTTGCTGCTGGGTAGTTCGCGGGAGGTGAGGTTTGCGGGATAGTCATGCCCACCGAATACCTGTAGTAGCTGCCGAAGGCTGCGAAGCATTTTGCCTGATACGCCGCCATCGCAGCCTTCGGCAGCTACTACAGAGGCCTTCAAATCAGGCCGCAGAAACCTGCTCGTGCTCGAACCAGCCCCTAATCTCTTCCAGTGGAATCGGCCGTGAGAACAGATAGCCCTGCGCGGACATGCAGCCCAGGCTTTTCAGCGCGGACAGCTCTGCCTCGGTTTCTACCCCTTCGACGATGCATTCGAGCTGCATGTCCTGGCACAGGGCGATCAGCGATTTGACGATTTTGAAGCTTGCCGGGTTGAGGTGGATGTCGGTGACGAAGGTACGGTCGACCTTGAGTTTAGTCAGCGACAGCGCGTGAATCTGGCTCAGGCTCGAGTACCCGGTACCGAAGTCGTCCAGGGAAATACCACAGCCCAGGCTGCGGAAAAGAGCGATGGCCCGCTGAGTCTGGGCCAAATCCTGAATAACGGCCGTCTCGGTGATTTCCAGATCCAGATACGAAGGGGCGAACCCGCTGTCCTTTATGACCTGAACGATCACTTGCGCAGCCTCTTCTGAACCACAGTCATGGGCGGAGAGATTGAATGACAAGCGAGTACCGGCAGGCCAGGACGCGGCGGCGTGCAACGCCTTGCTCAGCAGCGGCACTGTCAGACGGTTAACCATACCGATGCGTTCGGCGATGGGGATGAACTCGCTGGGCGGCACGTTCCCCAATTCAGGGCTCTGCCAACGCGCCAGCGCCTCGAACGCTATGGTTCGCTGGCTGTGAATGTCGACGATAGGCTGGAAGACCACGTGAAACTCTTCATGCAGGTTCGCCCTGCGCAGCGCTTGCTCTGTCAGCCCCTGTCGACTGAGTTGCTGACGATGCTCGGCGGAGAACATGCAGACTGTACCCGGCCGGTTGCGCTTGCTTTGATACAGCGCGTAATCGGCGTACTCGTACACTTCAGTTTCGCTGGCTGCCAGATCCGGAAAAGTCGCGATGCCCATCGATGCGCTGATCTGGATCGGAATATCCACCAGTGTGAAAGGCTCACGCATTTGCGCGCAGACCCGTTCACCAAATGCCCGCAACTGCTCGTCGCTTTTAGCGTCGGTCATGATCAATGCAAATTCGTCCCCGCCCAGCCGGGCCAGGTGCACGCCATCATCGAGTAACCCAGTCAAACGCTGACCCACCTGATACAGCAGTTTGTCGCCAATGCTATGCCCGTAAAGGTCATTGACCGGTTTAAAGCCATCGAGGTCGATTAAACCTACCGCCAGACGCACATCCTGCGCCCGCGCGTTTGCTAGCAAAGCTTCCAGTTGAGAAAAAAACTGTCGACGGTTAGCCAAGCCGGTCAGGCTGTCCATGTTGGCAAGGCGGCGGTTCTCGTTACTCAGCCTTTCGGTACTGGCCTGCATGTTCACCAAACGCGTGAAGTCACCGTACTGGGCCTTGAGAATCGTGAGCATCGCAATGGAGACCAGCAGGACGTCGATTGCGGTGGCAATAAACGTGATGTTGTTGGTCGAGGCGAAAAACACCACGAATGCAGTGTTTACCACAACCGTGGTCGCCAGCGCCGCCGGAAGCAAATGCATCATGCAAAAGATGCAGCCGATCACCGTAATCGCCATGTAAAACGCGACATGGGCCTGCCCATAACTGTCGCCATAAGGAAACAGCGCCAGCGACCAGGCGGTAAAGCCTGCGGCTACAAATGGAGCCAGGCGATTAGTGCGTTTCAGAGCCGCAAGCATCTGTGCCGGGCTGGGTATGCGATTGCGCGTACGCCACCATTCTGCCGCACGGATAACGCCGAACAGGGTCATGATCAGCGGGCAGTAGACCGCCAGCCAGGGCGGTGCCGCGGAATAGTGAGTACCCGCCAGCACCAGCGTATTGATCAGCAGGATGAAGTACATCATCGGCAGTTGCCGAGACAACGCGATGTATTGGGCTTTGACCAAGCCGGGGTTGTCGTGAGGCACGGACATGAGCGCTCGCAAATTGGCGAGCAACGTTTTTTTCATCAGGCGTGGCTCTGAAAGTTCATCCAGTTATAAGCCGACCAGATATCCGTTCCAGTTGGGGCCAAGTGCATCAATGGACAGTGCGCTTACTCATTCGTGTCGGCCGGTACGCAGGATTATGAACACCTTCCGATGAATGGTGGCTATTTGATTGTAGATCATGATTTCAAGTTGCGTCGGTGACTGCCAGCAATGCCTCGAACTCATCCACAGGCACCGGTCGGCTGATCAAGTACCCTTGGCCAGTGTCACAACCGGCGTTGCGCAGGAACGCCAGTTGCTCCTGCGTTTCGATACCCTCGGCGGTGACGGTAAAGCCCAGCGCGTGCCCCAACTCGATGACGGCCTGGGTAATCGCGACGTAAGCCTTGTCATGCGGCAGGCCGGAAATGAACGTGCGATCAATCTTCAGATTGTCGATGGGCAAGTCTTTCAGATAGGCCAGCGACGAGTAGCCGGTGCCGAAATCATCGACAGCAACGGTCAAACCCATGCTGCGTAATTGGCTCAGCACCGTATGCGCCAACTCCTTTCGATTCATGACCAGGCTTTCGGTGACTTCAATTTCAAGTGCCTGAGCGGGCAGCTCATAGCGCTGCAACGCCAGCCGGACATCTTCGACAAAATCGCCGCGTTCTATTTGCAGCACTGCCACGTTGATGGCTACGTGCTGGGTGAACAATCCACTGTCCCGCCAACGCCGGACCTGGCTGCATACATGGTCCAGGAGCCAATGGCCGATCGACACGATCAAGCCGGTGCGCTCTGCCAGAGGGATGAAGTCCGCCGGCGATACCAACCCCAATGTCGGGCTACGCCAACGAATCAAGGCTTCTGCGCCAGCGACCTTGCCGGTGTTCAAATCGAGCTTGGACTGGTACCAGACCTCGAATTCATTACGCTCAAGTGCCTGCCTTATGGCAGCTTCCAGAGCGACTCGAGCCTGAATCTGCGTGGTCATATGCGACTGATAAAAACAGAAGTCATTTCGACCGGCTTCTTTGGCTGCGTACATCGCCGTATCCGCCTGGGTCAGCAATGCCTGGGCCGTCGCACCGTTTTGTGGGTACAGCGTGACACCGATACTGGCGGTCACTAACGCGGCAGTGCCATCGAGGAAAAACGGCTGCTGCAGCGCCGCCAGGATTTTCCCCACCACCGGAACGACGTCTGCCTCGCATTCAAGTCCATCGAGGATGAAGCCGAATTCATCGCCTCCTAACCGAGCAACAACATCCCCCTGCCGCACTGCGTCGACAAAGCGATGGGTCGCGTGCTGCAACAACAGATCCCCCATGGGGTGGCCGAGGCTGTCATTGACCAGCTTGAAACCATCCAGGTCCAGCATGAGCACGGCCATGCAGTTGTTCTGGTGTCTGGCCTGGTCAATACCCTCAATCAACTGCTTGTGGAACAACACCCGATTGGGCAGCCCGGTCACCGAATCGAAATGGGCGAGGTATTCAAGCCCTCGTTCAGCCTCTTTGCGGGCAGTGATATCGCGCACGACCGCGTAGGTCACCAGCTCATGCGCCAGTTGTATGGTGCATAACGTCACCTCGGTCGGGAACACACTGCCATCTACACGCTTGTGATCCCACTCGAAACGCAATGCCCCCTCACGCTCGACCTCGATTCGCAGGGCAGCGGCCTTGTCTACCGAAGACTGCCCGTCAGGCTGGAATTCAGGGGATATATCCGCCACCGTGACACTCGGGAATTCCGGCCCCTTGAATCCCAAGGCTCGAAGCCCCGCAGAGTTACCCAGATTGATTCGTCCGTCCTGGCCCCTGATCCAGATCGGATCAGGAGAACGCTCGAACAATGTGCGAAAGCGATCCTCGCTTTGCATCAGCGAAGACGAAATGAACTCTCGCTCGGCAATCTCCTTGCGCAAATCAGCATTGCGCCGACGAATCAGACGATGGTTCAGGCTTGCCTGAAAAATAAAGAGACTCAAGAGCAGCGACGTGGATATCGCGAGAAGAAAAAGCGAGGAGTCGATGACTGAAGGCGTTGACCAGCCACGCCTCGGTTGCGCTGCCAGTTGCCAGTAGCCACCGGGAATACTCACGTCGACCACAACCGGGGCACCGTCGAATAACGCTGAGTCGCCGTAGATCATTGCGCCCTCGGCGCCCAGCCCATCCTGACCACGCAGGGCGACTGTCAGCCACTCCTTCTCTTCAAGCCCCCCGGCGTTCAGCAACGCCTCGGTACCGGCGACCACCGAAACAAGGCCCCAGTAGGCGTCGCGCTCGGAATGGGCAGACAGGAAAACCGGACGGCGATAAATCACTTCCCGGCCGCCCTGATACAAGGCCACCGGCCCGGCCAGCAAAGCCGTGGCTGAACGGCGGGCCTTTTCGATCAGTGGGAACTGGTTCGGCCGGGTTCGATAGTCCAGTCCGATGATGCCCTCGTTACCCGCCAGAGGGTACGTATCCACAATGACGTCATCAGGGGCGATGACGATGTGGCGAATGTAGGGAACGGCCTCGATTGCGCTTTGGGCCATGCGCCTGAAATGCTGCGGTGAAATACTGCCATCGATGCTGATGAGCTGCGCGATGCCTTCAGTACCACTGAAAGCAAAGCGCACACGCTCCGCCAATCGGGTGCCCAGGCTGCTGAGTTGCAGCGCGACAGCGGCCCGCTCAGTGTCTCGTTGACGCGCGTTATCCAGTGCTCCCAGCCCAAAGGAAAGCAATGCGCCAATGACCAGCACTCCAACAGGCAATATGAAGGTGCTGTATGAGCCCTTGAAACGACTCACTTTTATTTGGGCGTCATGCACATGCTGCCCCTCGTTTGCGGCGATAAAGAGGATCCGGATATGAAGCAAGAACCGCAAAAAATGATTCAGATCTCATAATGGCTGTGCAACCACCTTGGCAGTGACCACTGTCTCGGGAAAAGTATCGAAACTGCCCCCCTCATGAATCGACCCGAACGGGAGATCCTTGAGGAGCATTTTCAACTATCAATTTCGCCAATGATGGG
>NZ_LOHF01000007.1:181745-186691 GCF_002158995.1 Pseudomonas caspiana
AATCATGAAAACTTCAAAACTGATCTTCGGCCTTACCTTCTCCGTTCTGGCTTCAAGTGTTTTCGCTTCCCCACAGTTGCCTAGCCTTCCAGGCAATGACAACACCAACCTGATCGACCCAGCTCCGGCCACTATTGTCGTAGCTGAAGGTGGCACTGCTCATACCAATGTCGGTGCAAGCCGCCTGGCTGCTGATGGTGCTGACCGCGTCGGTGCAAACCGCGTAGCCGCTGATGGTGCGGACCACGTCGGTGCAAATCGTGTAGCTGCTGATGGTGCTGATCACGTGGGTGCAAATCGTCTGAGCTGATTACACTCTGCTCTTCAAACAGCCCGGCTATTGCCGGGCTTAATTTTGCCTGTCATAAAGCCTTTCCGTTCATCGGGATATATAACCCGCTTAATCAAGATGAGCGCCCTGTAAATAATTGGATCCAATCATTGGTATAACAATTATCTACACAAATATGATGTCCGACCTCCACTTATACTTTTCCCGATTAAAACAGCTGATCAAACAACTGCTTGAAACTGTGCGCTACTTTTTGAGCATCGGCCATTCAGCTTCGCAAACCATTGCCGATAGGGTGTTGTACAGATGCCTCGCCGCCTTAAAAAAACAACGCTCCGGCTGTGAATGATCTTCAAAGCAAAAATATTCGTGGAGAAACACAATGAACAGCTGGTTTGCCAATATCAGCGTCAACATGAAGCTCGCCCTCGGTTTTGGGCTGGTGCTTATTTTTACTGCCTTTCTCGCTCTGACTGGCTGGAACAGCCTGAGTAAACTCATTGACCGCAGCAACTGGATGAGCGACATCACCGAGCTCAATGCCCAGTTGACCAAGCTGCGGGTGGCGCGCCTGCAATACATGGTGGCCGACGGTGACGACACCGTGGCTCAGACCGTTCAGGTCGCGCTGGACGGCTTTAAAGCGCAGCAGGAAAAACTGCTGAAAAGCTTCAAGAGCCCTGCAAACATAGAGCTCTTAAAACAATTGAGCACTGTTATTGCCGAATACGAAAAAGGCCTCGCCGAAATGCGCGCTGGTTACAAAGCCACTAACAGCGCACGCGAGGCAATGGGCGTCCACGCCGATAAAGGCAACGCGCTGGTCGATCAGCTCTACGCCGATGTGTTGACCCTGGGCGCAGAAGATGAGCGCCGCTTCGAACAGTATCAAGCCATCAGCAAGGTCAAACAGGACCTGATGCTCGCGCGCTACGAGACGCGTGGCTACACCGGCAATACCACACCTGAAAATGAGCAAAAGGCGCTGAGCCAGATCGAAAATGCGATCAAAGGCCTGCAAGCCACTCAGTCGACTTTCAGTGGCGCACAAGCTGACCGTCTCAAACAACTGGAAGCCGAACTGAGTGAGTACCGCACCTCGCTGTTGGGGTTCAAGACCACCATCGGTAACCTGGCTGTATTGCGCAAAAACATGACGACCCAGGGCGCGACCATCGTCAAGCTCAGCGATGACATGTACAAAATCCAATTGGAACGTCGTGACATCGAAAGCTCCGAAGCACGCAACATGCAGCTGATTTGCACCTTCCTGGCTCTGATTCTGGGCGTGTTCGCGGCAGTGATCATCACTCGCCAGATTACTCGTCCCCTGAAAGAAACCCTGGAAGTTGTAGAGCGCATTGGCTCCGGCGACCTGTCGCACACGATGGTCGTGACACGTCGCGACGAACTGGGCGAGTTGCAACAAGGCATTCAGCGCATGGGTACAACCCTGCGCGACCTGATCGGCAATATTCGTGACAGTGTTGTGCAGATCGCCAGCGCCGCCGAAGAGCTGTCTGCCGTCACCGAGCAAACCAGCGCAGGCGTGAACAGCCAGAAGGTCGAGACTGATCAGGTGGCTACCGCCATGCACGAGATGTCGGCTACTGTGCAGGAAGTTGCGCGTAACGCTGAACAGGCTTCGCAAGCAGCCTCCGCAGCAGATAAAGAAGCCCGTGACGGTGACAAAGTCGTCGGTGAGGCCATCGTGCAGATCGAGCGCCTGGCCGCTGAAGTCGTCCGCTCCACAGACGCGATGACCCAGCTTGAGCAGGAAAGCGACAAGATCGGCAAGGTCATGGATGTGATCAAGGCTGTTGCCGAGCAAACCAACCTGCTGGCGCTCAACGCTGCGATCGAAGCGGCACGTGCCGGTGAAGCCGGTCGTGGTTTTGCGGTAGTGGCTGATGAAGTACGCGGCCTTGCGCAGCGTACACAGAAATCTACCGAAGAAATCGAATCGCTGGTCGCCGGTTTGCAGAACGGTACGCGTCAGGTTTCGAGCATCATGTTGAGCAGTCGCGAATTGACTGAAAGCAGCGTGACCCTGACCCGCAAAGCCGGTACATCACTGGAAAGCATCACGCTGACGGTTTCCAACATTCAGGCGATGAACCAGCAAATCGCTGCGGCAGCGGAAGAACAAAGTGCAGTCGCTGAAGAAATCAGCCGCAGCATCATCAACGTGCGCGATGTTTCCGAGCAGACCGCTTCGGCCAGCGAAGAAACCGCTGCGTCCAGCGTTGAACTCGCCCGCTTGGGCAATCAGCTGCAAATGCTGGTCAGCCACTTCAAGGTCTGACCGTCCAGGTCAGCGCCTCGCAATACACCTCAAGCCCGGCTAACTACCGGGCTTGAGCGTTTCTGAAGCACATTTTTACAAGATCCTCCTCCGCACACCGATAAAATGACGCCAAAAAAATGATGGCCAACAGCCATATTTATTTGGTATTCATACATTCATATATATCAATTTGTTTCAGGTTATCGCCCTATTCAGCGATCAGCGTTGTCCGCTCATCGCGGTCGCTACCTTCCTAGCTCCAGCTCTGGCAAGAATTCCAAGGAGAGTCATGAATACATGGTTTGCAAATATCAGCGTCAAAATGAAACTGGCGCTGGGCTTCGGCATCGTGCTGATTCTGACTGCCGTGCTTGCCGCGACTGGCTGGAGCAGCGTCAGCAAGCTCATCGAGCGCAGCGACAGGATGGTCGACATCACGCAACTCAATGCACTGCTGGACGACGTGAACTCCGCTCGCTTGCAATATGTAGTGGACAAGGGCGACGAGAAAAGCGCGGCCGTGGCACAAACGGCACTGGATGAGTTCGACGCGCAACAAAAGCGTCTCGCAACAGTGTTTGCCAGCGCAACCAACCTGGGCAGCCTGCAGAAGATCAACAGCCTGACCGCCGATTATCAGAAGTCGCTGAGCAAGATGCGCGAGGCCTACAAAACCGACGCCACCGTACGCAAAGAGATGGGCGTGTATGCCGTCAAAGGTGCGGAGCTGATTGGTCAGATCCTGGATGACGTGATGCAGATGCCTTCCGGCGATGAACGCTTCGCGGCCTATCAGGACATCATGAAGGCCAAGGAAAACCTGGCGCTGGTGCGCTATGAAGTCCGCGGTTATACCGGTAACGCAACGACGACCACCAAGGACAACGCTTTCCGTCAGCTCGAGACGGCACTCCAAGGCATGGAGCAGCTCAACGCTACATTCGGCACTAAACATGGCGACAAGCTCAAGCAGCTCGAAACTTCGTTGATCGGCTACCGCGCCGCTGTGCAGCGCTTTACTGCAGCCAACGCGGATATCACCGAAGCCACGAAAGAAACCCTTGAGCAAGGGCGCGCGATCACTCAGGCCAGTGACGCAATGTACGACTTCCAGCTCAATGCTCGCGAACAGAACACCAGTCAGGCGCGCACGCTGCAAATCACCTGCACACTATTGGCGCTGGTATTGGGCACACTTGCGGCAGCAGTCATCACTCAACAGATTAACCGTCCGCTGCGAGACACCCTTAACGTGGTCGAGCGCATTGCTTCCGGTGATCTCACACACAGCGCCGTCGTAACCCGTCGCGATGAATTGGGCGAATTGCAGCAAGGTATTCAACGCATGGGCAGCACGCTGCGCGACTTGATCGGCGGTATTCGTGATGGCGTCACACAGATCGCCAGCGCTGCCGAAGAACTTTCCGCAGTGACCGAACAGACCAGCGCTGGGGTTAACAGCCAGAAGGTCGAGACCGATCAGGTTGCCACCGCCATGAACGAAATGTCGGCCACGGTTCAGGAAGTTGCCCGCAACGCAGAGCAAGCTTCTCAGGCCGCCTCGGCAGCCGACAGCGAAGCCCGCGCAGGCGACAAAGTTGTTGGTGAAGCCATCGCACAAATCGAACGCCTGGCCACTGAAGTGGTGCGTTCCGCCGACGCGATGACTCAACTGGAACAGGAAAGTGACAAGATCGGCAAGGTCATGGACGTGATCAAGGCCGTTGCCGAACAAACCAACCTGCTGGCCCTCAACGCCGCCATTGAAGCCGCGCGAGCAGGCGAAGCCGGTCGTGGATTTGCCGTCGTGGCCGACGAAGTTCGGGGCTTGGCACAACGGACCCAGCAATCGACCGAAGAAATCGAAAATCTGGTCAGCGGCCTGCAAAACGGCACCCGCCAAGTGTCCAGCATCATGCTCAGCAGCCGCGAACTGACCGACAGCAGCGTCGCCCTGACCCGCAAAGCCGGTACTTCGCTGGGCAGCATTACCCAGACGGTTTCCAGCATTCAGGCCATGAACCAGCAGATCGCTGCGGCTGCCGAGCAGCAAAGCTCAGTCGCCGAAGAGATCAGCCGCAGCATTATCAGCGTACGTGACATCTCCGAGCAGACCGCTTCGGCCAGTGAGGAAACCGCAGCGTCCAGCGTTGAGTTGGCGCGGTTGGGTAATCAGTTGCAGACGATGGTGAGTCATTTCAGGATTTAACCCAGCCAATGAGACCGGATCTATCCGGTGAGGCCGGTACAGCCGACACAGTTTTGTCGGTTGTACCGTCTTCAATCCGGTCCCGCAGAAGTCCCGTTCGCGGTGTTATGCATTGAAAAACATCAACTTTTGCGACTATCAATTTGAGCAATGATCGG
>NZ_LOHF01000007.1:187385-214289 GCF_002158995.1 Pseudomonas caspiana
TACCATGAAAACTTCACAACTGATCTTCGGCCTTACCTTCTCCGTTCTGGCTTCAAGTGTTTTCGCTTCCCCACAGTTGCCAAGCCTTCCAGGCAATGACAACACCAACCTGATCGACCCAACTCCGGCCACTATTGTCGTAGCTGAAGGTGGCACTGCTCATACCAACGTTGGTGCAAGCCGCCTGGCTGCTGATGGTGCTGATCGCGTCGGTGCAAACCGTGTAGCTGCTGATGGTGCCGACCACGTGGGTGCAAACCGTGTAGCTGCTGATGGTGCGGACCACGTGGGTGCAAACCGTGTAGCTGCTGATGGTGCTGATCACGTGGGTGCAAACCGTGTAGCTGCTGATGGTGCTGATCACGTGGGTGCTAATCGTCTGAGCTAATGTGTAAAAGCTCTTCCTCCAGCCCGGCTTTTGCCGGGCTTAGTTTTTTCTGCGGTACAGGCAACTCAATCCTTGCGTGCGATCAGGTAGATGATGTCGCTCGGAAACAACTTCAAAATGGGTAGCGAGATACCTACTGC
This sequence comes from Pseudomonas caspiana, assembly GCF_002158995.1. Lineage (GTDB taxonomy): Bacteria > Pseudomonadota > Gammaproteobacteria > Pseudomonadales > Pseudomonadaceae > Aquipseudomonas > Aquipseudomonas caspiana. The sequence goes on from NZ_LOHF01000007.1 coordinate 187,914, forward strand.
GCAGACTCTCCTCAGTGACTGAGTAAACCAGCGCCGGGGTCAACAGCGGGAAGGTCGAGAACTGCAAATCGAGCGGTTACAACGCGCTTAAAAACTTTCGTAACTTCCTTAAAGGTAGCGTGACACGCCATGAAGTACTCGAATATAAACTGTCCAGTTGATTTTTTTGCAGCGCGATAACATCCGCCAGACGCTTGTTTTCCAACGCCTGCTCCATGGACGACAGCGCCAGGTCTTCACGGGCGTGCGACACCGCGTTGGAGTCCGTCAGATCCATGTGTACAGCAGCGCTGACTTCACCTTGAATTTCAGAAAGTAGCTGCGCTTTGGTTCTGGATTCGACGGGAGCGCGAACCGATAAGATAACCATGAACTCGTAGCCCAATGTGGCGTAGGCCTGCTCTATCCCCAGGTTGACGAAGCGATGACTACGCAGCTCTGCTAACGCAAATGCAAAGCTGGCAGGAACAAACACCCATTCGTGTGCGTCGGAATATTCGCCAGCCAATAAAGGCTTGTTCACTGCGTCTATCGTCATGTCAGGGGTGTGAATAAACTCCAACTGGGAAACATCCTCAAGATCGCCCCATGCCAACTGACCGTTATTTCTGCAAAAATAAGAATAATGATCAAAGAGCCCGCCTAAATGCAAAGCTCTTTTTGAGTGATGGGCGTCGAGCATTGCGCCAGGCGTCGTGACCGGCCTGAAGAAGTCGAAGCAATTTCGTTTATCCGGGACAATCAAGATAACCTGTCCACCCTCCACCAATAGACGTTCACAATCATTTAGAAACTTTATAAAGTCAGTGACATGTTCTATGACATGACTGGCCACTATCAGATCAAACATATGGCCCGCAGAGTATAACGATGAAAGGTCAGTGGTCACATGATCAACATCTTCAATTTTGCTAGTATCAACGCCAAAAGCACTATATTTTTCCACCAACTCTGATCGGCTAGCATGATCCATGATGGACACGGGGTAACCTTTGTATCTAGGAAGAATAGGGTTATAGGAGGGTCCAATTTCCAATATACTATTTTTGCTAATTGCCAGATTCTGTATGTGCTGACGGAAGTCCATTTAAATCGCCTCACCTTGATAACGTGAACCAGCAGTACCTATAGGCAGGATTGCGATAAGCCGCAGCTCTGACACTAAAGAACAGGCACCGTATGATGACCAGACCGTATATCGTTTATTTCTTCCCCGTCCAGTTCAAGGCTTGATGTCTTCAGTCCGACCGCTCTGGATAACGGACAGAAAATCCGCTCGAATGCATGCGCAACAGTTCCATCCTGCAATCCATTCTCTTCAGGAAATACAAAATACGAGTGAGGTAAACTCTTCAGAGGAATTAGCGCTTTAGGCGAGAGCCAAAACATAGAGCCTGCAAAAAAACCAAGTGAGGTCACATGATGTGACGGCACTCCCAGAGCACCCAACGTTGCAGTGACCGTCTGCTTGTTCGCCCCCCAAAAGCGGTCATGACTCAAATAATATTGATGAGGCCCTACAATTCCGACCTCCTTGGTCTTGATTAAATCTATGACCTTGGCAACAATTAAAGACGACCCCATTAGAGAGTGATAAAGACTTTTCCTCCAGTGGTCTCCAGACGCACTGTATCTACTTTTCTTCGAATGCAGTTTCAAAACAGCAACATAACCGTCCAAAAACCCTTTCAGATAAAGAGACAGAAAGGGACCAATATCTCGTCCACGATTTTCACTCACATGAACAGTTACGCTATTTGCGATCGAGGAAGCGTGATCGATTATCGACACTACGTCCCTTTCAAAGGGGGTCGTTACGTACAAGTCGAATGGCTCTGCGAAGTTTCTTAAATAGACCAATAACTCGTCTAGAAGATCTAAGTAGTACAGATGAATGACGACCGCCACCCTCACACCCTCTACACGAGGGAGCCCCCATTGCACGGACCGATAGAGCGGCAATGCTGATACGCCAACGCAAAATTCAGACAGGCCATCGACGCTCACCTGATAGTGACCGCGCGAGGTTAATAGCTCACGTTCAATATCATCTAACACGTCGGCAGGAAGGCTGTTTTTTATTGAGTTTATATTGACCCGCAGCGGGTTGGTTCTAAAAACTTCAGACTTTATTACGCCATATCGCTCGGAAATCTCCTGCGCAGCGAAGTGCGTCCAGTTAATGCCGCCGACAGCGCCTAATAAAGTACCATTAAAGAAATCCCGCGCAGGTGAAATAGCAACCAACCTCTTGAACCACCGGCATTTAGCCACGAGCTTAGCGCGCCAATCTGCAACATATAAAACTGTGGCGCTGACTGCATGATTTTTCAACAGCGTAGACAGTCCGATTTCATAGCTGAATATGATGTCGATTTTACCATTTAAAGGTACGACCTGATTAATAAATACTGAAAACCAATGGGAATACAAAACCTGACGTCCCAGCAACATCATATAGGACTGAAGATGCCAGCTAAATTGTCTTGACTCAGTCAGTCCGACAACCTCATAGTTTTTTGATTCGAGAAGACTGCGCTGGAGCAGAACACAGAACCGGGCGCTAGACGTCAAAAAATAGCTGGAGTTGGTGATCAGCAGGCACTGAACGTCCCAATGCTTTTTCGCATAATGGATTCCTACTTTGTAGCTATAGAAATCATAACCAATGTTAGGGCGTTTAATTAGCGTTGTTTTAGAAAACTCGTCAACGGCGCAATCTTCTATATCACTTGTCGTTACCAGCAGCACCCTATCAAAAACCGATTCCAGACAGCGTATAATTTTTTTAAAATTCCGACTCAGTGAGTTATTAGCATCGAAATGGGCAATAACCGCAACGTTAGCTTTCATATCACCCCCGTACGCGCCGAACTAATAGATAGAGTGATCTTGCTATTCTGTAAAGAACCGGCCATTTAACCAAACACACTGCAATTTTATGAGCGTGGCTTTTCACCGGCCGATAGTTACGCATCTCCTCACCGATGCTTTCAGCACTGGACATGCAAGTGCCTGATGCCTTGCTAACCGAGACGACAGCAGTGACCGCCGCATACAGATCTTCACGCGCCTCGTCCGAGCTTTTAGGCGTTCCATAATTATAGGAAGACCGTAAGACCTCCTCCAGATAACTCAACCCCCATTTCAGATCAGGCTCGAGGTGGCAGCCCTCACCCCATTCATTCCAGGCATTGATAAAAATGAAACCCTCGGAACCGGGCTGTTTGTTTTCACGTGTGAAGGCACGTAAATACTTTAGCCAATGCCCAAACAAAGTGGGAGTGGCATTGACCACAATAGTGGGGGTTAGCTGACGCCGCGCAGTATTGTCCCAACTCGGTATGATCCCGCGGTAAAGTTTGAATGGAGGGGCTTCACGTTTAGCGCTTTGGGCGATGATCTTTAAATAATCAACGACGCCACCGGCGAACCCAGGCGTCGTAAATTCTGACATCGTATCAGGAACACTTTGAGGCCCGTTGAATTTATGTGGGGGAAACTCGACTAACGCATCGGCATCAACCTCGGCAGGGCTTTGGATATCATAAAAATCTACAACAGCGATATGCAGCCCCAAAAAACCATGTTGGAGGGCAAGTAATCTCCATTGGGCAAAGGCAGCGCTTGCATCAGGCATACTCTTCGCACGGTAAACCACGAGCATCGGTTTGCCATCGACAAAAATATAACGCGGGTCGTTAAAGAACTCGATCAGAGACTCGACAAAGCTCTCATTATCATCCACGGCATATTGTTGTCCGAGCAACACACTTTTTTCATCACCAGACCATGTTCTGGTCCAATTCTCATTCGCCCAGCACAGGCAGAACTTTATATCGATATCGGTCTTTAGAAAATTAGCGACTGGTCTTTCTAGAATACGACGACCACTGAACCAATAATGATAAAAGCAGAAACCATACACACCGTATAGCTTGGCCATCTCAGCCTGCTCATACATGACATCCGGGTGAGTTAAATCATAAAATCCCAATTCTCTGGGAATGTGCGGTTGATAATGCCCTTCGAAATTAGGTTTGCCGCCTGCAACATTAGTCCACTCGGTAAATCCAGGCCCCCACCACTCAGAGTTTTCTGCCGTCCTATGAAACTGAGGAAGATAAAAAGCCAGCAGTTTGCTGTCGTCTTGTGTAACGGACTTATCAATTGTCTTAATCAGATCCTGTCGGGTCGACAGTGCATCAAAGGAGGGGGTCGTCGGGGTCATGGAAGTCTCGAGAAGAAGTGAGATTATTTAAAAATTCGAGCTTTTATACTTAAAATCTTCGTTAATACTTTCCAAACCATTGAGCTTTTGATTTTTTCCAACTCGATGTTTAACAATGACAACTCAGAAACTGCCCGGCCCAGGGCGACATCAGACAAGTGCTTTTCTGCCACGATAGCGGGGATCGTAACGGTTTCAAAAGTATCCAGTCGACGTTGCTTCTCAAGCATATTTTGTTCTAACGATTGACGCGCAGCGTCAAATCGCTCTTTCTCTGCGATCAGTCCGGGAACGGTAAAACCTTGAAACTCCTCTAGCTGAATTTGTTTCTCTCTAACAATTTGTTGTAACCACAGTCGCTCCGCTAGACGCTCACTCAGCGGTGCAATAGACTTTATTGCCGCCAGCAGTGTGCCATCCCGCTGATAAAAGCTACCCACGAGTAAAACGCCGAGGCCATTGCTGTGTGTAAAATTATAAAAAGGATAAAGTTCGGACACTTCAGACCAAAATCTTACAACGCCAAACCCCTCACTGTCGACGGCCGTATCATGAAACAAAATAACGCCTCGCGCAGACATTTTAGGCATCCACGTTTCATAATCCTGCTTGACAGCCTCATAGGTGTGAAGGCCATCAATATGAAGAATATCAACGCTACAGTCGGCGATCAGAGGAAGCGCGTTGTCAAAGCGCATACGTAAATAGCTTGAAAATGCACTGAAATGGGCGTCATTGTAATCAGCAAAGGCCTGGAATACTTCTTCGGAGTATCGACCGGTGTGTTCGTCACCTTCCCAGGTGTCAATTGCAACACATCGAGTCCTCAGGTCTCTGCTCTTTATTGCCTGACAAAAAGCGAAGTAAGAAGTCCCTGAATAACTCCCCAATTCTACAAACTGCTCAGGCTCAACAACCGTTACCAACCACGCCACGAACGGGATATGCCCCAACCATGAGAGAGGATGGGCAATATAATCAGGGTGCATGGCAAGTTGTTCTAATTCGCCGATAAACCTATCACGATTCATGAGACGTTGCTCACCGCCAACAAGTTGATTTCCAGCATAGGTATACCGACTATCCCCGTCGATAACGGGTCATGGTGGGATCGGAATAAAAGCGCGTCGTGCACCCACTGCTGATGGACATGCTCTGCTTGAGTCCCCTCCGCCACGGCAACCGCAATTGAATAGTCACCTTGGGCCAGCCACGGCATTGGAAACTTGAATTCAGCAATAAAAACGCTACCCGCCTGGGACCGAATCGGAGCCTTGGCGTAGTTCGAATAGGTGTTATCACCAAACAGAGTTTGCCCCAAACGATCTTTTACATAAAAACCGACAATGGGACTGAACAAGGTTTTAAGCGATGCCACTTCCACACGCAGAATGACGACCTCGCCCCCCACCACCCAATTCAGTGCCCTGCCGTGGCTGTCATTTAACGTGACGTTCAGAATCTTCGCTCCACCCTCGCCAAACTCTTCGGTGGCTGTAGTGTTGAAACGAAACACCTCCATGTCATTGCGGTGGAGACTGCTGTTAACAATATCCTGACGATGGTCACGCCAGGCGGCGGCTTTCACAATCCTCAAGTTTTCAACCAACGGACTTTCTGTCGCGTCTTTTTTCTCTACCTGACCGAATAATGTGGCGAGGTACATTTCAGCAACTGCTTTGGCAGGGCCGTAGCCTCTGACCTGCCCCTTATCCAGCCATATCGCCCTGTCGCAAAGGTTTATAACGGAGCTTGTGTCATGGCTGACAAACAAAAGCGTGTGCTCTTCCTTGAATTTTCTCAGGAACCGCATGCATTTTTGGGTAAAAAGCGCGTCCCCCACGGCTAACGCTTCATCGATAATCAGGATGTCGGCGTCTACGTTCGCAATGATGGCAAATGCCAGCCGTACGAACATGCCACTTGAGTAGATTTTCACAGGCTGATCGATAAAATCACCGATGTCCGCAAAAGCCGCGATCAGGTCAAATTTCTGATCCACCTCTTTACGGTCCAGACCATAGACTGCGGCGCAAAGATATACGTTTTCCCGCCCAGTGAACTCGGGGTTAAAACCAGCACCCAATTCAAGCAGCGCAGCAACCTTGCCCTTCACCGCGATGGTTCCTTCGGTCTGATTCAACGTGCCACAAATCATCTGTAACAGCGTTGACTTACCCGAACCATTTTTGCCAACAATGCCGATGGTTTCTCCTTTTTTGAGTTCAAATGAGACGTCCTTCAGCGCCCAAAACTCTCTGTAGTACTTCTTATGAGAGCGGACAAACATTTGCATCAGACGCTGGTGCGGGCGTGCATAAATTGCGAAGCACTTCCCCAGGCCACTAACGGTGATAGAACTCGTATCAGATGACATCTGCAAACCCTCTACGCGTTTTTTGAAACCACACGAACCCTGCCCAGGCAAAAAACAAACTTGCCAGACTGCTGATCAGCAGCGTCATAAGGTCGGGCGGTTGATTCAATAGCAGCACGTCACGCGTCTGCTCAATAATTGAGGTGAGGGGGTTCAGCTTCAAATAGAACTGGAATGTCAGCGGCAACGAGGCAACCGGATAAAAAACGGGCGATAAAAACATCAGCATGGTCGTCGCAATGCCCACCGTTTGGCCGACATCACGGAGGTAAACACCGAGCGAGCACAAAAACCAACTTAGCCCCATGCACAAAAAAATCAGAGGCAGGAGCACGAACGGAAGCCAGGCGGCGGTCCAGGTGAGTTGGTGATTGGTCAACAGGAAAAAAGCGATCAGTACGCAAAAGCCGACGAGCGCATTGAACATTGCCGTTCCCATCACTACCCACGGCAGAATATCCAATGGGAAAACAACGCGTTTCACGTAGTTCGGATTGCCCAGTATTAATCCTGGCGCCCTATTAACAGATTCTGCAAAGATGCCGTAAACGATCATCCCAGTGAATAACATAATTGCAAAATCGGACTGGCTTTGCTCCTCCCCTAAACCGGCGCCCGCCCAACGAGCCTTAAAAACAATGCTGAACACAAAGGTGTAAACAGCAAGCATCAGAACGGGAGTCAAGAACGCCCACAATAAACCAAATATGGACCCCTTGTATCGACTGGTTATTTCTCGACGAGTCATTTGCCCGATCAGTTGTCGGTAACGACTAACACTGCGATACACTTCAATGGGTGTCACACAAAATTTTTCCATCGCTATATATTCACCCTTGGCACACATCGATATCCATGAACTGCCATCCCTTCTGCTCGTTATGTGAAGAGAAAGCGTTTGCATTCAAACCCGCCAACGCTGATAACGGCTTGTCACCACCATCTGCTTTCCTCAATTTAAATCTTACCCACGGTAGCGGCCACTATCAGACTCAGGTTGCCCAATCGAGTTTGTCGATATATTCCGGACTGTTTGAGTCCTGCCAATCGGCGCCCCAATGTTTCAGTACGCAATGATTTGAAGCGCTCAAGCAGCTCCCGATTCTCATGAGTCAAAAAAGCACTCATCTTTTCCAGGTTTGCGATATTGATACTATTCCACACTTGAAAGCGCCCTTGAGACATCATCTTCATGCGATTAACTCTCGCCCGCCAATTCGAGTTAGCGCCCACGAGATTACCGGCATGCTGGCGGTACATTACGTACGGGCTGGGGTCATAGAAAACATTCCCCCCGGCCCCTGTCACCAATAGGTAAGCCCACCAATCATGGGAAACAACATTCAGGTTATTTCCCGCTGCCTGCAGCAAAACGCGTGCGGCGTGGTTTAAAACCATGGTATTACCTCCGCCTATGTTTTGAACCAACGCGTTCGCAAAAGAAGGAGAGCGTCGAAACAACGGCGAGTAACCTAGCGCCACACCCGATGAATCGACCAATTGAGTGCGGCCAAAATAGAGTGCAGGAACATCCTTGGGCACGCTCTGCAACCAACTCAGCGCAACCTGTAACTTCCTCTCATCCCACATATCATCCTGATCACACCATGCATAGTGGTCTGCCGACAGTTCCGTGTGACAGACCAGGGACATAAAGTTTCGCGCAAACCCTTCTCCAGGCCCTTGCCAGACACTTAGTTTTTCCTCACCCCATTTAAGCCTGTAACGCCAAGCGATAGTTAACGTTTCGTCCTCAGAGCCGTCATCTGAAATAGCCACATGCCAGTCATTACACGTTTGAGAGCTGATCGACTCCAGTTGTTTTTCGAGAAACAACTGACCGTTGTAGGTGCACATCAGTATCAAAACTGAAACACGAGCCTCTGGTTTGTTGACGTCAGGTGCGGCGCGATGGATTAATGACGCCACTGCTACCGCAGAAGATTTGGCATCGACAAGCTTCGTATTTAAGGAACACTCAGATCTTTCATCTACACGCGAACTGCCATGAATACTGCACGAGGTTCCAGGCAAATGATCGTTGATCATTGTCGGGTTACCTTGGCAAAGGATAGTGCTTGATTGTGTAAACCAGTGTGGCAGTCAAAAGAGAATTAAGTCTGACGGGGCGATGAATGGTCATTCCCCCCCACAAGTCTTTGAAGCCATGAGTAAAAACAATAAAAGCTAGAAACTTAAATGCTCACAGGTGTTACATAGTTGAAACACAAACCGTATCACTTACTTAACTTCTACGGATATTAAAGCCGTCTACGGGTCGAGACTCCTCTCTTCGATAACCGCGCAATGTTGTCGGCTTTGCCACATAATCGTCGGGTCTTACTCTGCAAGGTCTATCTTCACATGCAAAAAATTCTTTCCTGCCTGCTTGGCGCGGTCCTTTCCCTCTCTCCCGTGGCGCTGGTCAGCGCTGCGACGGCGGCCAAGCCTGTTTCTCTGATCGTCCTCAGTTCCGGCGGCATCATGGGCGCGTTCAACGCTATCAGCAGCGATTATGAGCAACGCACAGGTGTGCGCCTGGTGGCGGAGGCTGCTCCGTCTATGGGCGCTACGCCGCAAGCCATCCCTAACCGTCTGGCCCGCAATGAACCAGCCGATGTTGTACTGATGGTCGGCTCTGCGCTGGATAAGCTGATGAAGAACGGCCAGATCGACCCCAAGAGTCGTGTCGACCTGGGTAAGTCCTACATCGCCATGGCTGTCCGTCACGGGGCGCCCAAGCCTGATATCAGCACCATGGAAGCATTCAAAAAGACGTTGATTGATGCCACGTCTATCGCCTATTCGGACAGTGCAAGCGGTGTCTACTTGTCCCGCGTGCTGTTCAATCAGATGCACATCGGCGAGCTGATGCAGACCAAGAGCCGGATGATCCCCGCCACGCCTGTAGGTGAAGTGGTCGCTCGTGGAGAGGCGCAGCTTGGCTTCCAACAGCTGAGCGAACTCAAGCAGGTTGAAGGAATAGATATCGTTGGCTTGATTCCGGATCAGGCGCAGCAAATGACCTTGTATTCGGGGGCCATTTCATCGCGTAGCAATCATCCGGAACAGGCTAAACAGCTGCTGGAGTACTTGAGTTCGCTAGCCGCAGCCGACGCAATCAAAAAAAGCGGGCTGGATCCGGTGACGAAGTAGCTGCTCATGATTATCTGAGCCAACTCGATGCTGTAGGAGCTGCCGGAGGCTGCGAGGCGGCGTGTCAGGAAAAACACATCGCAGCCTTAGGCAGCTCCTACAAGATAGGTTCCAGCAAACGGCTTAGAGGTCCGCTTCACACCGCCAGCTCAATCAACTCGGCCCTGAAGCCTTGTTCGTCGATGTGCAGCACAGCGACCGAAATCGGCAATTTGAAACGCCGAGGTCCGGCGCTGCCCGGGTTAATGAACAACACCCCGGCGCGGTGTTCGATCAGCGGCTTGTGAGAGTGCCCGACCACGGCAATCTGGATGTCGTCAGGCAATGGGTGTGGAACATCTGCCGGGATGTGGGTGACGTAAATCCCGATGCCTGCCACGCGCAGCACCGCCGAATACGGAACATCGCTAGCCCATGCATCATCCTGATCGTTGTTGCCACGCACGACGGTCAACGGCGCGATGGCTTGTAAAGCGTCCAGAATCGATGCCTTGCCAATGTCACCGGCATGAATCAGTTGCTCACAGCCCTCAAGTGCTTCAAGAGCTTGCGGGCGCAACAGGCCGTGGGTGTCGGAAATCAGGCCGATTTTCATAATGGATGCTCGGGTTCTTAATCGTAGAGGTCTGAGCATATCGGTAATCAGCCTCATGGCACATCCACCGAAATACAGGGCCTTGGGGCTGTTCTGCCATTCTTGACGCACGTCCGAAAGGCTTATTGACAAACCCATGACGGACTGCAAATATCGCGAAAAGTTGTACGACAACGGATAACAAAAATAACAATAATCAGGGAAGCACACGTATGACGAACCTCGTTCGCACCCCGCAATGCCCGCGCTCTAAGCAGCCAGTACACCGAGTGTCCTGTAACAGCTTGTATTCGCGCTCCCGGTCAAGTCCGGGATAAATACACTCTCTTTTCGAATTCGCTGACGGTTATTCCGTTTCGAAGTAAAGGCTCGTCCGCACCGGCGGTTCAGGTCTTAAGCCCCGGCATGGGGGCGCCTTGCATTCCTCCACACTACAGGCCGTTCAAAGGTCGCAGGAGGAGTGCTTTGTCAAAAAAATGGGAGCACAACAATAATGAGATCTCAAAACAAACGTTCGCTGGCGCTTATCGGGCTGAGCACTATGGGCCTGACGTTCCCGCTAACGGGCATGGCCGAAGGCTTTGTAGACGACACCAAAGCGACCCTAACTTTTCGTAACGCCTACTTCAATCGTAACTTCGTCAACCCGGCGAACGCGCAGGGCAAGGCGGAAGAGTGGACGCAAAACTTTATTCTTGATGCCAAGTCCGGCTTCACTCAAGGCGTAGTTGGCTTTGGGGTCGATGTGCTGGGTATGTACTCGGTAAAACTCGATGGCGGCAAGGGCACAGGCGGTACACAGCTGCTGCCTATCCACCAGGATGGCCGCCCGGCCGATAACTTTGGACGCTTGGGTGTCGCGGCCAAAGCCAAGGTTTCCAAAACTGAATTGAAAGTCGGCGAGTGGATGCCGGTTCTGCCGATCCTGCGCTCGGACGATGGTCGCTCGCTGCCACAGACCTTCCAGGGCGGACAGATCACCTCCAAGGAAATCGATGGCCTGACCTTGTATGGCGGTCAGTTCAGGGGCAACAGCCCGCGTAACGATGCAAGCATGGAAGACATGTCGCTCAACGGCCGGGGAGCTTTTCAGTCTGATCGCTTCAACTTTGGTGGTGGCGAATACGCTTTCAATGAAAAGCGCACACAGGTCGGCCTGTGGTACGCCCAACTTGAAGACATCTACAACCAGAAATTCATCAACGTGCTGCACAGCCAGCCCGTTGGCGACGTGACGCTCGGCGCCAACCTGGGTTACTTCTGGGGTAAAGAAGACGGCAACCAACTGGCGGGTGACCTCGATAACAAAACCGCCTACGCCCTGCTGTCGGCCAAATACAAGGGCAACACCTTGTACGTCGGCTTGCAGAAAGTCAGCGGTGATGACGGCTGGTTCAGGGTCAACGGCACCAGTGGCGGCACGCTGGCAAACGATAGCTACAACGCCAGCTACGACAACGCCAAGGAAAAATCCTGGCAGCTGCGTCACGACCTGGACTTCGCCATCTTCGGCGTACCGGGCATGACCCTGATGAACCGCTACATCAGCGGTGACAACGTGCACACCGGTGCTATCACTGATGGTAAAGAGTGGGGCCGCGAATCGGAGCTGGCGTATACCGTACAAAGCGGCACGTTCAAGAGCTTGAACTTCCGGTGGCGCAACTCTTCCATTCGTCGCGATTTCAGCACCAACGAGTTCGACGAGAACCGGATCTTCATCAGCTATCCGCTTTCGTTGCTTTAAGTAAAAAACGCTACCTCCTGTAGGAGCTCACCGAGGTTACGAGGCCAGCGATAGCGATTTGCCTGACACTCCGCTATCGCTGGCCTCGTAACCTCGGTGAGCTCCTACAGGGCAGGGTTCAATATGGAAGGTTGCAATTGTTTGCTGAGAGGCCGCGTGATGTCATGGACGCCGGGGCGGTTCCTGACGATCCAGTGACAACCAGCCATCATTTCGACCTAAGTCGCGTTGACAAAGCCACCGGCGACTGCAAATAATCGCGGCAAGTCATACGACGACAGATGACAATTATAAGAACTGTAAGGGACTCTCATGACAACGACTCACACCGCCCAAAATCCCTTCAACCGCCTGCTACTCACGGGCGCGGCAGGCGGTTTGGGCAAGGTTCTACGACAAAGTCTGCGGCCTTATGCGAAGGTCCTGCGGCTTTCCGACATCAGCGAAATGGCACCGCCCGTGGATGCCAGCGAAGAAGTGCAAACCTGCGATCTCTCGGATAAACAAGCCGTTCACCAACTGGTTGAAGGCGTAGACGCGATCCTGCATTTCGGTGGCGTCTCGGTAGAACGCCCGTTCGAAGAAATCCTCGGCGCGAATATCAGTGGCGTGTTCCACATTTATGAAGCTGCTCGCCGCCATGGCGTGAAGCGCATCATTTTCGCCAGCTCCAACCACGTCATCGGTTTCTACAAACAGGATGAAACCATCGACGCGCTCTCCCCTCGCCGCCCGGACAGCTACTACGGCCTGTCCAAATCCTACGGCGAAGACATGGCCAGCTTCTACTTCGACCGCTACGGCATTGAAACCGTGAGCATCCGCATCGGCTCATCGTTCCCGGAACCACAAAACCGTCGAATGATGAGTACCTGGCTAAGCTTCGACGACCTGACGCAGCTCATCGAACGCTCGCTGTATACGCCGAATGTCGGCCACACGATTGTCTACGGCGCTTCGGCCAACCGTGATGTCTGGTGGGACAACCGTTACGCAGCGCACCTTGGCTATCATCCCAAGGACAGCTCCGAGCAGTTTCGCGACAAGGTCGAAGCGCAACCGATGCCGGCCGCCGACGACCCGGCAATGGTTTATCAAGGCGGCGCTTTCGTCGCATCAGGTCCTTTTGGCGACAACTGAGTACCGATAAAAACAATAAGGGAGCCGAGCAACATGGATGCTGAATTGATTCTCGACGCACAGAACGCTACGGGTGAAAGCCCGGTGTGGAGCGCCAGGGAAAAAGCTCTTTATTGGGTTGATATCCCGGCGGGGAAGCTTCACCGCTGGGACTCAGTCAATGACAGCATCCAAAGCTGGAAAGCGCCGCAAATGCTCGCCTGCATTGCCCGTTACGATAACGGCGACTGGATTGCCGGTATGGAAAATGGCCTGTTCCGTCTGACCGAGCGTGATGACGGCACGCTGGGCAGCACTGTACTGGCAAGCGTTGAGCATCCCCTGCCGGGAATGCGTTTCAATGATGGACGCTGCGACCGTCAAGGACGCTTCTGGGCCGGCACCATGTTGATGGACATGGCCGCAGGCGCCACCGTTGGCGCGATGTATCGTTACAGCGCCGGGCAAAGCGGAGCGCTCACCGCACAACTCAGTGACTTCATCGTGCCTAACGGTCTGGCGTTCAGCCCGGACGGCAAGACCCTGTACTTGTCCGACTCGCACCCCAGCGTGCAAAAAATCTGGGCGTTCGATTACGACACTGACAGCGGTACGCCGCACAACCGCCGTCTGTTCGTGGACATGAACCACTATCTGGGTCGCCCCGATGGCGCGGCTGTCGATGCCGAAGGCTGTTACTGGATCTGCGGCAACGATGCCGGGCTTATCCACCGTTTCACGCCAGCCGGAAAGCTCGATCAGTCACTCAATGTCCCTGTGAAGAAACCCACCATGTGCGCCTTCGGCGGATCGAATCTGGACACGCTGTTCGTGACCTCGATTCGCCCGGGGGGCGATATCAGCGACCAACCCCTGGCCGGGGGCGTCTTTGCCCTGAGACCCGGAGTCAAAGGCTTGGAGGAGCCTGCCTTCAAGGGCTAACGAATCACACACAAAATCCACCAGCACCACAAAAACAACAAAACTGGAGTTATCCATGGATTTCAAACGCAAGCTTCTCATCGCAGCACTTCCGCTGGCTTTCTGCATGTCGGGCCTGGCCCAGGCTGAAGTCAAAATCAAATTCGCCGAAGTTCACCCCGCAGGCTATGCCCCGGTAGTGGCCGAACAGAACATGGGCAAAAAGCTCGAAGAGCAGTCCAAAGGCGAGATCAGCTTCAAGATGTACGCCGGTGGCGTGCTGGGTTCCGAGAAAGAAGTGGTTGAGCAAGTACAGAGCAACGCCATTCAGATGACCCGCGTCAGCCTGGGCATCGTTGGCCCTGTAGTGCCTGATGTGAACGTCTTCAACCTGCCGTTCGTATTCCGCGATCAGGCGCATATGCGCACGATTATCGACGGTGAAATCGGTCAGGAAATTCTCGACAAGATCACCAACTCCAACTTCAACATGGTCGCGCTGGCCTGGATGGATGGCGGCACTCGCAACCTGTACACCAAGAAGCCGGTGCGCCAGATCTCCGACCTCAAGGGTATGAAGATCCGTGTCCAAGGCAACCCGGTATTCATCGAAACCATCAATGATATGGGCGGTAACGGTATCGCCATGGCTACTGGCGAGATCTTCAGCGCCTTGCAGACTGGCGTAATCGATGGCGCAGAGAACAACCCACCGACTTACTACCAGCACAACCACTATCAGAACGCCAAGTTCTTCACCATCACCGAGCACTTGATCCTGCCTGAGCCAATCGTGATGGCCAAGGACACCTGGAACAAGCTCAAGCCTGAACAACAGGCGCTGGTGAAAAAGCTGGCCCGTGAAGCACAGGCCGAAGAACGCGTGCTGTGGGACAAGTCTTCTGCAGATGCGGAAACCAAACTCAAGGCCGCTGGCGTGGAATTCATCACGCTGACGCCTGAGCAGAAGAAAGCTTTCTATGACGCCACCCAGCCGGTTCGCGACAAGTTCGGTGCGCCGTACAAAGACTTGATCAGCCGCATCGAGGCCGTGCAAACCGATCCGTCCCTGGCCGCAGCCAAGTAACAACCAAGCAGCCCTATAAGCCAGTCCGATAACGCCGCGGGGGCGAGCGCAAGCTCGTTCGCCGCCGCAGTGGTGAGCCTCCATGAAAAATACGCTGCTAAGTCTCAACGATGTTCTTTATCGGGTCTGCATCGGAATCGCCGGTATGTCGATTCTGATCATGACGCTGATCATTCCGTGGGGCATTTTTGCCCGTTACGTACTGGGCAGCGGATCTAGCTGGCCTGAACCCACCGCCATTCTGTTGATGGTGGTATTCACCTTCTTCGGTGCAGCAGCCAGCTACCGTGCCGGTGCGCACATGGCCGTCTCCATGGCCGTCGATCGTATGCCTGCTCAGGTGCGCAAAATTGCCGCTGTAGTTGTGCAAGTGCTGATGGCTATCGTCGCGCTGTTCATGATTATCAAAGGTTTCAAGCTGTGCGGCACGACCTGGAATCAATACATCGGGGAGCTGCCGTTCCTGCGTGTTGGTATCTCGTATCTGCCCATTCCGATTGGCGGCATCGTGACCCTGATTTTCGTCCTTGAAAGACTTTTTCTGGGCGACCAAAGCCACCGGGCTGTCATGCGGTTCGACGTGATTGAAGAAAGTGAAGGTGCCGCATAAATGGACGCTCTTATACTGTTAGGCAGCTTTATCGCACTGATCCTGATCGGCATGCCGGTCGCTTATGCGCTGGGTCTTTCCGCGCTGATTGGTGCATGGTGGATTGATATTCCAGCGGACGCGCTGATGATCCAGATCGCAGGCGGCGTGAACAAATTCTCGCTGTTGGCGATCCCGTTCTTCGTCCTCGCGGGCGCGATCATGGCCGAAGGCGGCATGTCACGAAGGCTGGTGGCGTTCGCTGCGGTACTGGTCGGCTTCGTACGCGGCGGTCTGTCTCTGGTGAACATCGTTGCTTCGACGTTCTTCGGCGCCATCTCCGGCTCCTCGGTAGCGGACACCGCCTCGGTAGGTTCAGTACTGATTCCGGAAATGGAGCGCGCTGGCTATCCACGTGACTACTCCACGGCGGTCACGGTCAGCGGCTCGGTTCAAGCCTTGCTGACACCGCCGAGCCACAACTCGGTGCTGTACTCGCTGGCAGCTGGTGGCACGGTCTCCATTGCGTCGCTGTTCATGGCCGGTATCGGGCCGGGCCTGTTGCTCAGCGCTGTGATGATGGGCCTGTGCATGATCTTCGCCCGCAAGCGCAACTACCCGAAAGGTGAAGTGATCCCGCTGCGTCAGGCGATCAAAATCGCCGGTGAAGCGCTCTGGGGTCTGATGGCCATGGTCATCATCCTCGGCGGTATCCTGTCGGGTATTTTCACGGCGACCGAGTCGGCAGCCATTGCTGTGGTCTGGTCATTCTTCGTCACCATGTTCATCTACCGCGACTACAAATGGCGCGACCTGCCCAAACTGATGCACCGGGCGGCGCGTACCATTTCCATCGTGATGATTCTGATCGGTTTCGCCGCCAGCTTCGGTTACATCCTGACGCTGATGGAAATCCCGATGAAGATCACCACAGCGTTCCTGACGCTGTCGGATAACCGTTACGTGATCCTGATGTGCATCAACGTCATGTTGCTGCTGCTGGGTACCGTGATGGACATGGCACCGCTGATCCTGATCCTGACCCCAATCCTGCTCCCCGTGATCGTCGGTGTAGGCGTGGACCCGGTGCACTTCGGCATGATCATGCTGGTGAACCTGGGTATCGGGCTCATCACACCGCCGGTTGGCGCCGTGCTGTTCGTCGGTGCTGCGGTGGGTAAAGTCACCATCGAAGCCACCGTAAAAGCCCTGCTGCCGTTCTACCTGGCACTGTTCCTGGTGCTGATGCTGGTGACCTACATCCCTGCAATCTCCCTGTGGTTGCCGAGTGTGGTGTTGTAAGGCCTCGAGATAGCAGCAAAAACTGTAGGAGTGATCTTGCTCGCGATTTGATATGTCATTCAAAAATCTTTGACTGATCTGACGCCATCGCGAGCAAGCTCACTCCTACAGATCATCACCGCCTGCCTTTGTTTTCCAGCCAAGGAGGCTGGTTGCTCATGTCTGCTCCTGCTTTGTTTCCCCGCCACATCGCTGTATTGCTCCTCGCCCTTCTCGCCTGTGCTTTCGCAGGCAACCACATTGCCGCGCGTATCGCCTTCGACCATGACACCGGCTTGCTGCTGGCGATTCTCTGTCGCTCGGGCGTGACCTTGCTGGTCCTGACGGGCCTGGTGCTCTGGCAGCGCGAACGTCCGAACCTGACCGCCAGAACCTGGCGCTGGCAATTGCTGCTGGGCTTGCTGATCGCGGCACAAAGTTTCTGCATCTACTCGGCTGTTGCCCGAATTCCGGTAGCGCTGGCATTGCTGATCGCCAACGTTGCTCCCATCCTGCTGGCCTTGCTCACCTGGGCGTTAGGCGGCGCCAGGCCAACCGCTCGTGCCGCCCTGCTGATGGGTTTTATTCTGATCGGTCTGGTCTTTGCGCTGGACGTACCAGAGCGCCTTTCCAGCCAACACAGCACCGAAGCTCAATGGCTCGAAGGCATCGCTTTTGGCTTCGGCGCGGCGGGTGTTTTCGCCTGCGCGCTGTGGATCACCGACCATAAACTCTCGTCCCTGCGCGGCACCGTGCGCAGCATGCTGACCATGTTGATCGTATTCAGCGCCGCTGCGTTGGCGGGGTTCAGCGGCGTGCTGCCAGGCGGCGTGTCATTGCCCTCCAGCGCCACCGGCTGGACCGCCCTGGCCTGTCTGGTCACGCTTTATGGCGTGGGGTTTTCCCTGCTGTTCATTTGCGTAAACCGTCTGGACATGGCCCGCAACGCACCGGTGATGAACATCGAACCGGTGGCGAGTCTGTTGTTTGGCTGGTTGATTCTTGATCAATTGCTCAGCGGCGGCCAGATCATTGGCGGCCTGATTGTGGTCACCGGCATTGTGCTGCTGACCTGGCGTCGCAAAACGGCTTGAGCCCTAACCTGTACTCATACGGCGGATCATCATGCACCCGGCAATCCTGACGCTCGAAGATGGCATCACCCGACTGACGCTCGCCCCGCAAACCGGCGGCAGCATCGTTAACTGGAGTGTGATCGCCAGCGGTCAGCCGCTGCTGCGCCCCAGCAACGAAGAAGCCCTGAGCGCCGGAACTGCACGCAAACTGGCCTGCTATCCGCTGGCGCCCTGGTCAAACCGAATCAGCGACGGTGGCTTTGAAAGCCCTGATGGCTGGTTCGCGCTTGAGCCCAACAGCGCCAACGATGCTTTACCAATTCATGGCAGCGCCTGGCAACAGCCATGGGCGGTAATCGAGCAAAGCCCGCAGCATGCCTGCCTGCAACTGGACAGCAGCATCCCCTTCGCATATCGCGCGCAGTTACGTTTCAGCTTGCAGGACGGCACGCTGAGCATCACTTTGAAGGTGACTCATCTGGACCCGCGCGCCGCCTGGCACGGGCTGGGTCTGCATCCTTACCTGCCGCGCACCGCCAACACCCGGTTGCAGGCCAAGGCTTCGCAGGTCTGGATGACAGATGAAGACGGGCTGCCCACGCAACTTGAAAATCTACCAGCCGAATGGGACTTCAATTCGCTGAACAGCCTGCCAAAGGCCCGACTCGATAACGGCTTTACCGAATGGGATGGCAATAGCCTGATCAGCCAGCCGGACCTGGGTTATGAGCTTGAGTGCCGGGCCACCGGGAGTGAATTCTTTCTGGTGTTCTGCCCGCCCGGGCTGGATTTTTTCTGCTTTGAGCCCGTCAGCCATCCGGTCAATGCCCACCATCTGCCGGAGCATCCAGGGTTGCGAATGTTGCAGCAGGGGGAGTCGGCAGAGCTGGGGTTCAGTTTGAGTTACCGGGCGATTCAAGGGATCAAACACAGATCACTGTAGGAGCGCACGAGCACCGCGAGGCCGCGATATCGGTCTGCCTGACACGCCACTATCGCGGCCTCGCGGTGCTCGTGCGTTCCTACAGGGGATGCGGCGCATTCAAATCCAATCAAACCACCACGTAGTACTTACGCACATACACATCGCTCTGCCACGCACAGCTCGCGCCTTGCGGAACGAATACAGTCTCACCAGTGTTGACGGTCAGCGCCGTTCCGTCTGCGTCTGTAAGCGTCACCTGCCCTTCAATCAAATGCATCAACTCATGCACTTTGTGAGGTCGGCCGCCACGGGCATAAGGCGTCGAATCCCAGACGCCGATGCGCAGTGAACTGTTCGGGTCTTCGTAGGTAGTGTGTGAACGGCACTGAGGCGTCGGGCCAATCAGAATGCTCGCCTCGGGGGCTGCTGCCGGTTCAAGCGCGACTTGCCGGTCGATCCAGGTCAGCGCTGGCTGCGTCGATGGCGCGGAGCTAATGACGGCGCAAAAAGCCCAAAGGCTGCCCTCTGCTGCATCTATCCGACAGGCACTTCCCTGTCCGATAACCACGCTTTCGCCGGGGCCGATTTCGAGCGTTTTACCATTAGCGCGCAAGCTGACGTGACCACGATGAACCACGAGCATTTCAGTGAATGGGTAGGCCTCGCAGCTCCACGCGCCGCTGGAGTTGATTACACCAGCACTGACACCGTCAGCGCCTGCGCAGGCGATTTCACGCACATCCGCAAATGGATCACCGACGCTCAAGGAACAGCACGTTAAAGAGGTCCCCGTTTGGCTGCCGTCAGCACGGACCAACAGCAAAGCTTTTAGCTGTGACATTAAACATTCTCCGGATTAGCCAATGGCCTGTGACAAGGGCAAACGGTACAACGCCTGCAGTGGCCTGCGGCGCTCCGGATAGACACACTAATCGATATCCGGAGCCTGTTCGGCAAACAGAGCCTTCCACTGCTCCCCTTTGCGGGATCAGCTTTAGGAAACGACAACATGCTGAACATTAAGGGGTTGTTCATGATGCCAGAGCGGCAAAGCAGCATTGGCTGAAAGCGCCGTGGCAACGGCGTAGCGTGCTGTTTATGGGAGATGGCGCGACAGATTCAAGCGAACTGAATGAGCTGTAGGAGCTCACGAGCAACGCGAGGCAGCGATGGCGGTGTGTCAGACAAATCGCTATCGCTGCCTCGCGTTACTCGTGAGCTACCGGAAAAGCATTTCGAGTCAAATAACCTTAATCCTGCCGCTGAACCTTGACGCCCAGCGACTGCAGCGCATCCCAGTAACCGGGATAGGTCTTGCCGACGCAATCCGGATCCTGAATCCTGATACCGGCGATTTTCAGCCCGGCGAGGGCAAAGGACATCGCGATGCGGTGGTCAGCGTGAGTGTCGATCAATGCATCCACAGTGCGGCCTGCCAGCTGTGGATCGGCGTGGACGATCAAGTCGTCACCTTCTTCCACCGCCAACCCTGGCGCAATGGCGCACAGGCCCTGGGACAACGCGGAAATACGGTCACATTCCTTGACCCGCAGGTTCGCGATGCCCACAAAACGTACTGGCTGATTGTTGAAGGCGGCAAGCACGGCCAGAGTCGGGATCGCGTCCTGCATTTGCGAACCATCGATGACTGACGGCATGTTCGGGAAACGCTCGATCAACTGGCTGGCCAAGGCGTCAGGCTGAGTGAAGTCTTCAGTTGCCACGCCCAGATCAATAGCGCCGCCGGTAATTGCCTGCGCCGCCCACAAGTAAGTGGCTGCAGAGGCATCCGGCTCGATGTGGAAGTCCGTCGCTTTGTACCCGGTGGCCGACACTTTCCAGGCGGTATCGCTGAGCGCTTCGACTTCAGCACCAAACGCCTTCATGGCAGCCAGCGTCAGATCGACATAGCCACGCGCGCCGATATCGCTGCCGGTCAACGCCACTTCAATCGGGCCTTTGCCACAGGCCCCGGCCATCAACAGGGCCGAAACGTATTGGCTGGAGAGGTTGCCGTCGATTTCAATACGAGCCGCCGCCAGACCACCCTGCCCTTTGATTGCGACAGGAGGGCAGCCCGTCGGCGAGCTGACCTCGACGCCCATGCGCTGCAAGGCATCGACCAGCGGGCCGATCGGACGCTTGCGCATGTACTCGTCGCCATCAACGACAAAGTCACCCTGGAAGTTGGCCAGCGCCGCCGTCAGAAAACGCGTCGCGGTGCCTGCGTTACCCAGAAAAAGCGCTTGCCGAGGCGCAAGCCACTGGCCGGTGCTGGTGACCACAAATGTGCTGTCATCCGGTTCATCCACCTGCACGCCCATCAGGCGCAAGGCTTCAGACATCACGCGCGTGTCGTCACTCTTGAGCGCGCCGCTCAAACGGCTGGTGCCTTTGGCCAGGCCAGCCAGCAGCAGCGCGCGATTAGTGATGGATTTCGAGCCGGGCGGGCTCACACGCCCGATCAGTGGCTGGTCGACAGGGGTTACGGTGAGTGTGGATTGAGGTCGCATGATGTCCGTGATCGTCGCCGGAAAAACGTCGATCCTACCAGCAATCGGCGGCTTATTCGTCCACCGAAACCTGATTGCGACCGTTTTTCTTCGACTGATAAAGCGCTTGCTCAGCCCATGCAATGACCGTCTTGTAATCGCTGGTCGGCTTGGAAAGGTCGGCAACGCCCAGGCTGATTGTGCATTTGATCGCCTGTCCCTCGTGCTGCACGGTCTCGGCCTCCACCGCTTTGCGCAGACGCTCGCAGAACACCGAAGCACCGGCTTTGGTGGTAGCAGGCAGAAGCACGGCGAACTCTTCGCCACCGTAACGCCCGGCAATGTCAGCATCACGCACATGGCTGCGCATAACCTCGGTGACACGCTGAATCACCTTGTCACCCGCCTGATGCCCGAACGTATCGTTGATGTGCTTGAAGTGATCGATATCGCACATCACCAGCGATGACACCGCACCGTAGCGGCTATGGCGTGCGTATTCGAGTTTGAGCAGCTCTTCCCAATGGCCCCGGTTGTACAAGCCCGTGAGGCGATCGGTACTGGAAAGCTTCTGCAATTCGTTATTGGCGGTTTGTAATAAATGCCGGTTGGTGGCGACGTCTGTCACGTCATAGATCACCAGACAGATATGGGTGATTTCGCTGGTGGTCGAGCGCAGCGGGAACATGGTGGTGTTCTGGTACATGAAGTCTTCCCGCCCGGTAATAGGCTGGTAGTTCTTGAACCGCACCAGGTAAGGACGCTGCTCCCAGATAGTGAATGCTGGAGTTCCCAGAGTAATTACGTTGTCGACTTTCTTGCTGAACCACATCGGGTTGAGTTCAGGGAACAACTTGAAGATCGACTGCCCGGCCGCGTCATACGGCACCACGCCGGAGCGGTTCTCCATGAAAGTGTTCCAGACTTGCACGCGGTAGTCGCGGTCGAGCACGACGATACCCACGTCGATGTTCTGGGTGACCGTCAGCAACCAATGAAGCTCTTTGATATCGATCTGATTACTCATGGGTCAGCTCATCAAGTACGCAAGTTTTTTCGTCAGGCGATCTACCGAGTCTTCGGTGAACAGCATGAGCAAGTCGAAGTTGATGCTATGCCCCTCAACGCTGTAGCTGATCTCTACAGCAAGGGTTTTCTGCCAGCGGGTCTGGTTGATCCGGATCAGATCGTCAATGCCGCCTTGCGAGCCCAACATCTGCGGATGCCCTTGGGAGAACTCCACGTCGATCTGCTCGGCGATGCCGCTCAGGCATGCACCAATCAGGATCGTGGACAGGTCCAGGAGCATTTCTTCGTCGGTGTAGTCCGACGAGTCGCGGTGCATCAGCGTGCCCATGTCGGCAATGTCAGAGTCATGGAAGATCAACAACGCTTCGCCCGCGATACCGCCGCCGATGTAGCCCTGGCAGATGGCGGTCAACCGATCACTGCTGTGCGCGTCCGCCAAGGCCATGTGCAGTTCACCTACCTCGAACATGTTGACGGTAGGCACCGGCAACTGCACGAACACGCCCAATACCTTGGCCAGCAACGCGGCGGCGCGGCCCATGGCAACGTTAATGGTTTCGCGGAACGCATCCTGAAAACTGATAATCGCGCCAGTCATCGCAGGCTCGATGGTCGGCACAGCAGCAGGCTCACCCAACAGCCCCAAGCGGGTCAGCGTATTCTTCAGTTCATCGGGATCAGCCGGCTTTTTGATAAACGCCAGCGCACCCAACTCCATGACCCGACGTACGGCCTCATCCTGAACGTCACCGGAGACAACAATAATCCTGGCGTCGAGATTCTCTTTGCGAATGGCCGCCAGCGTCTCGTAGCCATCCATGACCGGCA
Source organism: Pseudomonas caspiana (assembly GCF_002158995.1). GTDB lineage: Bacteria > Pseudomonadota > Gammaproteobacteria > Pseudomonadales > Pseudomonadaceae > Aquipseudomonas > Aquipseudomonas caspiana. Next base: position 211,367 of record NZ_LOHF01000007.1, read on the forward strand.
TGGTCAAATCCAGCAACATGACCTCACCCAGCCCGCGACGCACCGCATCCAGGCCTTCGAGCCCGTTGGTCGCCTGCGTGACCGACACGCCCCACTCAGCAGGTAATGCCCTCAGCAACTGCTTGCGGGCCATGTTTGAGTCGTCGCAAATCACCAAGGGAATCATCGGCATTGCATTGTTTCTCACTGCAAAAGAGTTCTGGCGCAAGTATCAGCGGGTTACATTTCATTGGCGAGAAAATCGAACCTTATTGAACACATGCCTTATTAAACAATCGTTTAGACCACTTAACTGGCGTCAAATAAATACGTTCGCTCACTCACTCAGCATTACAACTGCTGCAATATCCATGCTCATGTGTTCATACATCGGCAGTGGCTGATAATTCTGCAATTGACTATAAGCGAAACAGTTCGCGTAAACGTTCGACTATTTGAGTTTTCGACCGGGTCTTCATGGAGCATTGCTGCCCACTGAAGCACAAGCAAAAGCACAAACGTTCCAAAAATAACCACTCTGGCTATAGGTTGAAACAACTGCACCGCTTAAAATTCGCCCCACACCGGCACGCGGTTTTCGTTGTTTACCGCTATGCCCATTCAAGGATCAGAAGCTGTTCAGTGCGGTTGTCGGGCAGCCATCAAGGGCATGAAGCATTCAGCATGAATACACCCGTTTCGCTGTCTGCCGGGCACACCGGCTCAGGTCTCAACGCTCGCTCCTCATCTTTACTGCTTCGTCTGGTCGCTGTCGCCATCACCACTGTGGTGTTCATCATCGATACCGTGACGTCGCTGGACGTCGCGGTGGCGGTGCTTTACGTCGCGGTCATTCTGTTGTCGGTGAATATCTTCAGCCGACATGGCCTGACAATCGTGGCCCTGAGTTGTCTGTCGCTGACGATCATTTCCTTTTTGCTGACCCACGGCCAGGACGCCGAGCTGCCTGCTGTTGCCCGTTGTCTGGTGAGTATCGCTGCGATCGGGATCACCACGGTACTTGCGCGCAGCAACAAGGCCGTGAATGACCGATTGCAGGAGCAAGTCTGCCTGCTCGCGGAGGCTCATGAAGCCTTGCGGCGCAGCGAAGCCTTCCTGATCGACGCTCAGCGTCTCAGCCGTACCGGCAGCATCGGCTTTCGTGTTCCGGATCTGGAAATGCACTGGTCCGAAGAAACCCAGCGGATCTTCGAGTATGAGTCCGGCTCTCACGCGTCCATGGACCGGATTCTGCAAAGAACGCATCCCGATGACCTGGTGCTGGTGCTGGACGCTATTGCCCAGGCCCGCAACCTGACTCCGGATCTCAGTGTGGAACATCGTCTGTTGATGCCTGACGGGCGCATCAAACATTTACACATGCTCGCGCACCTGACCCACGATCAGGACGGTAATTGCGAGTACGTCGGGGCGTTGATGGACGTAACGGCCTCCAAGCAGGCCGAAGAAGCGCTGCACCGCTCACAGACCGAACTGGCTCATGTCACCCGGGTCACGACGCTGGGCGAACTGGCTGCATCGATTGCGCATGAAGTGAATCAACCTCTGGCGGCGGTAACGACCAACGCTGAAGCTTCGCTACGCTGGCTTAATCGCCGCGAGCCGGATATCAACGAAGCCGCTCAGGCGCTGGAGCGCATTCTCAGCGAAACCTTCAGGGCCAGTGAAGTGATCCGACGTATTCGGGCTCTGTCGCGTAAAGCCGATCCGCAACGGGTGCCGGTGGACTTGCGGGAAGTCATTGAGGACTCCGTTAGTCTGGTCGCTCGGGAGATTCAACGCGCCCGGGTCGAACTGGTGCAGGACATTGCCATCGACACCCCGAGCGTCATGGGCGACCGGATTCAGTTGCAGCAAGTGCTGATCAACTTGCTGATCAATGGCATGCAGGCCATGGTCGGCAGCCAGGGTTCGCCGCGCAAGATGCACCTGCTATTGCGCCACGATGCGCAAAACGAAATAGTCGTAGAGGTGCGCGACACCGGACCGGGTATCAAGCCCGACGATATGGGTCGTCTGTTCAATGCATTTTTCACTACGAAACCTGAAGGCATGGGTATGGGGTTGTCGATCTGTCGCTCGATCATCGAAGCGCACGGTGGTCGGATCTGGGCCCAGAGCCAGCCTGGTGAAGGAGCCTCGCTGCTCTTCGCCCTTCCCCGACAAGCAGAGACAACTCATGAATGATGATCATCCGATGAACCGAAGCGCTGTCAAAGTCAGCCACGATCCGATCGTGTTCATTGTCGATGACGACGCCGCCCTGCGCGACGCTTTGAGCAGCTTGCTGCGTTCCATTGGCCTGCGGGTCGAGACGTTTCCTTCGGTGGCAGACTTCACTCAGTTCCAGCGACCCGACGTGCCCAGTTGCCTGGTGCTGGACGTTCGGCTGCAAGGCACCAGCGGCCTGGACTTTCAGAACGAACTGGTCCGCGCCAACGTCAACCTGCCCATTGTGTTCATGACTGGCCACGGTGACATCGCCATGACCGTACGCGCCATGAAGGCCGGCGCTGTGGACTTCCTCGCCAAACCTTTTCGCGAACAGGACTTGCTGGATGCGGTGACCTCGGCGCTGGAAAAAGATAAAAGCAGTCGGCAAGCCAACAAGAACGCCCATGAAGTACGCACACGCTTCGAGACCCTGACCCCTCGAGAGAAAGAGATCATGGCCTTGGCGGCGTCAGGCCTGATGAACAAACAGATCGCCGGAGAAATCGGCCTGAGCGAAATCACCGTCAAAATCCACCGCGGTCATGCCATGAAGAAAATGAACGCCAAGTCATTTGCAGAACTGGTGCGCATGGCCGAGGCGCTGGAATTGGGGAAGTAACCTGCATCTCTGGATGCGCACCATTCATCCAGGCGTCGCACTGTCGCGCAACAAACATCGAATTTGTAGGAGCTCACCGAGGTTACGAGG
>NZ_LOHF01000008.1:0-31567 GCF_002158995.1 Pseudomonas caspiana
ACGCAGCAAGGTCGGATTACGGGCATGCCGAGCCTAGGCGAGGCACCAAGTGGTGGGGCAAGAGCGCTTTGGTTACTTTCGCGCTTTTCGAAAGTGACCCGCCGTAAGGGCGGAACCATAAAGCCGCCGTTACCCAGTAACGGATATGTACACAAATCACTAAATGACCACCCCCATCTCACACTTTCTTACAGACCCCGCCCGCTATTTCATCACCGATTCCACAGTTGGAAAGCTTCTTGCAATAGGTCATATCAGGTCGCCATCGGCGTCAAAGTTTTGATTTAGTGCGCAGGTGAATAATCGGTGGAACGCTCTCAGTTAATCAGTAGCGCACGCAGCAATCTGGCAGGCCTCGGCCGTGGTCAGTTGGGCGTTCCGTTGTTGCTGTTGGTCATGATGGCAATGATGATGTTGCCCATCCCGCCGTTTCTGCTGGATGTGTTTTTCACATTCAACATTGCGTTGTCCATCGTGGTCCTGTTGGTCTGCGTATACGCACTGCGCCCACTCGATTTTTCGGTATTTCCGACCATTCTGCTGGTTGCCACGCTGTTGCGTCTCGCGCTCAACGTGGCCTCGACCCGCGTGGTCATGCTTCACGGTCAAGACGGTCACGCCGCTGCCGGTAAGGTGATTCAGGCTTTTGGTGAAGTGGTGATCGGTGGTAACTACGTCGTCGGTATCGTGGTTTTTGCCATCCTGATGATCATCAACTTCGTGGTAATCACCAAGGGTGCCGGGCGTATCTCCGAGGTGAGCGCGCGTTTCACCCTGGACGCCATGCCTGGCAAGCAAATGGCTATCGACGCCGATTTGAACGCTGGTTTGATCGATCAGCCAGAAGCCAAGCGTCGCCGTCTTGAAGTCGCTCAGGAGGCCGAGTTCTACGGTTCCATGGACGGTGCGAGCAAGTTTGTTCGTGGTGACGCCATCGCTGGTTTGCTGATCCTGTTTATCAACCTCATCGGCGGCATGCTGGTTGGCATGCTGCAGCACGGCATGACCTTCGCCGACGCTGGCAGGATTTACACGCTACTGACCATTGGTGACGGTTTGGTGGCGCAATTGCCATCACTGCTGTTGTCCACCGCCGCAGCAATCATGGTGACCCGTGCTTCCGGTTCGGAAGAAATGGGCAAAATGATTAACCGTCAGATGTTTACCTCGTGGAAAGCACTGGGTGTATCTGGCGCGATCATGATCGTGATGGGCCTGGTGCCAGGCATGCCGCACTTTTCCTTTATCAGCCTGGGCCTTGTTGCTTGCGGCATCGCTTACGTGCTGTGGAAGAAAGAGGACCGGGTCAAGGTCATGGCGCTGGAGGAGGTCAAGCGTCAGCAGGAGATGCTGCCGTCGCCAACTCGCGCTCAGGACTCCAAAGAATTGGGTTGGGATGATGTAACGCCGATCGATATGATTGGCCTGGAAGTGGGCTATCGCCTCATTCCGCTGGTGGACCGCAATCAGGGTGGTCAGCTCCTGGCGCGGATCAAGGGTGTGCGTAAGAAGCTTTCCCAAGAGTTGGGCTTCCTGATGCCAACCGTACACATTCGCGACAATCTGGATCTGGCGCCAAGTGCCTATCGTTTGACGCTAATGGGCGTGACGTTGGCAGAGGCAGAGATCTATCCCGACCGGGAACTGGCGATCAACCCTGGTCAGGTCTTCGGATCGTTGAACGGTATTACCGCCAAGGACCCGGCGTTTGGTCTGGAAGCGGTCTGGATTGAAATCAGCCAGCGTAGTCAGGCTCAATCGCTGGGTTACACCGTGGTGGATGCCAGTACTGTGGTCGCCACTCACCTGAACCAGATTCTCTACAAACACTCGCATGAGCTGATTGGTCATGAGGAAGTGCAGCAATTGATGCAATTGCTGGCTAAAGGCTCACCTAAACTGGCTGAAGAGCTCGTGCCTGGCATCCTTTCGTTGTCGGCTCTGCTCAAGGTATTGCAGGCGCTGCTGTCCGAGCAGGTCCCTGTACGGGATATCCGGACCATCGCCGAAGCTATCGCCAATAATGCTCAGCGGAGTCAAGATACCGCCGCATTGGTTGCTGCGGTTCGGGTCGGATTGAGCCGTGCAATCGTGCAAAGCATTGTAGGCATTGAGCCGGAGCTACCAGTTATCACGCTGGAGCCAAGGTTGGAACAGATATTGCTCAATAGTTTGCAGAAGGCTGGTCAGGGTCAGGAAGAAGGCGTTCTTCTGGAGCCAAGTATGGCGGAAAAACTTCAGCGTTCGCTGATCGACGCCGCCCAGCGTCAGGAGATGCAAGGCTTGCCAGTGATTCTGCTGGTAGCCGGCCCGGTTCGGGCCATGCTGTCGCGGTTTGGGCGGTTGGCTGTACCGAATATGCATGTGTTGGCGTATCAGGAAATTCCTGACAACAAGCAAGTAACCATCGTAGCGACTGTCGGGCCTAACGGCTGAGGTAGTGAGTCATGCAAGTTAAGCGATTTTTCGCCGCCGATATGCGTCAAGCCATGAAGCTGGTTCGTGATGAGCTGGGCGCAGAAGCGGCCATCATCGGCAACCGGCGAATCGCCGGTGGCGTCGAGCTGACTGCTGCCCTGGATTACAAGCTGTCTGCGCTCGCACCCCGTGTACCGAACATCGAGCTTGAGGACGAGTTGCGCAAAACCCAGTCGCGCATCGTCTCGGCCCAGGCTGAACTGAATAATCGTGGTGATAGCGACGGGGCAGTCAATCGGCAGTTGTTCGCCGGTTTGCCGCTTAATGCTGCTGACACCCACATCGAGCCGACGCTTGAAGAGCCGCCGCGTCCGTTCGCACAGCCGCAGGTTGCTCCGGCTGCTCCGGCTGCCAGCCAGCGCGGTTACGACTCGATGCGTTTTGAATTGAACGGCCTGCGTGAGCTGCTGGAAGTCCAGCTCGGCTCCCTGGCGTGGAATCAGTTGCAGGGCAGCCGTCCGGCACAGGCCAACCTGTGGCGTCGTCTGCAGCGTGTAGGGCTGTCTGGCCCTCTGTCCCGCGACCTGCTGGAGATGATTCCTGATATTGACGAGCCACGTCAGGCCTGGCGCATGTTGCTGGCTCATTTGGCCCGCATGATCGAAGTGCCTGACGTCGAGCCGCTTGAAGAGGGTGGTGTCATTGCAATGGTCGGCCCTGCCGGCATGGGCAAGACCACCACGCTCGCCAAACTGGCGGCGCGTTACGTACTCAAGTATGGCGCGCAGAACATTGCTCTGGTGAGCATGGACAGCTTCCGTATCGGTGCTCAGGAGCAGCTCAAGACATTGGGTCGTATTCTCAATGTGCCGGTGACTCACGTTGATCCTGGTCAATCACTGGCGCAGGCGCTGGACCCTCTGTTGCGCAAGCGTGTTGTGTTGATCGACACTGCGGGCCTGCAAGCCAGCGACCCGGCCTTGCGCATGCAGCTGGAAAGCCTGGCCGGGCGCGGTATCAAGTCGCGTAATTATCTGGTGCTGGCAACCACCAGCCAGAAACAGGTGCTCACTGCCGCGTATCACAGCTACAAACGCTGTGGTCTGGCCGGTTGCATCCTGACCAAGCTGGACGAAACCGCCAGCCTGGGCGAAGTACTCAGTCTTGCCATCAGTCATGAGTTGCCTGTGGCCTATCTGACCGATGGACCACGAATTCCTGATGATCTTCACCTGCCACGTCGGCACCAATTGGTGACGCGCGCGGTCAATGTGCAGATGCAAGAAGAGCCAAGCGAAGAGGCCATGGCGGATATGTTCGCCGACCTTTACCACAACCCCAACAAACGGGTCGGTTAAGTGATGCGAACAATTGAAACTTACCTGCGTCGATGGACTGCCTGGCACGGCTCTTCATTAAGCGTGTCGCCCGCAATCTGGCTTCGGTCTACGCAACACAAGGTAAAAAACTAACATGGGCAGCATGCATCCCGTACAGGTGATCGCGGTGACCGGCGGCAAGGGTGGCGTCGGTAAGACTAACGTGTCAGTGAACCTTTCGCTGGCCTTGGCCGAGCTTGGCCGGCGCGTCATGCTGCTGGACGCCGACCTTGGCCTGGCCAATGTCGATGTCCTTCTGGGGCTTACGCCCAAGCGCACCCTTGCTGATGTGATCGAAGGGCGCTGTGAGCTTCGCGACGTCTTGTTGCAAGGCCCGGGCGGGATTCGCATCGTGCCTGCTGCTTCCGGCACACAGAGCATGGTTCATCTGAGCCCGGCGCAGCACGCTGGCCTGATCCAGGCTTTCAGCGACATTGGCGATAATCTTGACGTATTGGTGATCGACACGGCCGCCGGTATCGGTGAGTCAGTGGTCAGCTTTGTCCGGGCCGCTCAGGAAGTGTTGCTGGTGGTGTGTGATGAGCCTACTTCCATCACCGACGCCTATGCCTTGATCAAGCTGCTCAACCGTGACTACGGGATGAACCGCTTCCGCGTTCTGGCCAACATGGCCCAGAGCCCGCAGGAAGGGCGCAACCTGTTCGCCAAGCTGACCAAAGTGACTGATCGTTTTCTGGATGTGGCCTTGCAGTATGTAGGCGCCGTACCTTACGACGAGTGCGTGCGTAAGGCTGTCCAGAAGCAACGTGCGGTATACGAAGCTTTTCCACGCTCCAAATGCTCCCTGGCGTTCAAGGCTATTGCGCAGAAGGTCGATACCTGGCCGCTGCCTGCCAACCCGCGTGGGCATCTCGAGTTCTTCGTTGAGCGACTGGTTTACCAGACAAGCGCAGGGCCTGTTCAATGACCGCGAGCGGCTATCAGATGTACAGCAAAGCGTCCCGGAACTCGCAATATGAGCTGATCGAGCGGTATGCTCCGCTCGTCAAGCGCATTGCGTACCACTTGCTGGCTCGTTTGCCAGCCAGTGTTCAGGTTGAAGACTTGATTCAGGCAGGCATGATCGGCTTGTTGGAAGTGTCCACCAAGTACGATTGCACCAAGGGTGCCAGTTTCGAGACCTATGCCGGGATTCGTATTCGCGGTGCGATGCTCGACGAAGTGCGTAAGGGAGACTGGGCGCCTCGCTCGGTTCACCGCAATACGCGCATGGTCAGTGACGCAATTCGCTCAATTGAAGCAAAAACAGGTCGCGACGCTAAAGATCATGAGGTTGCGGCCGAACTCCAATTGAGTCTCGATGATTATTACGGGATTTTGAACGATACCTTGGGCAGTCGCCTCTTCAGTTTCGACGACCTTTTGCAGGACGGCGAACATGAAGGACTGCATGAGGATGGCGCAAGCGGTTCGCTTGAGCCGTCGCGTGACCTGGAAGATGAACGCTTCCAGGCTGCGTTGGCAGATGCAATCGCCAACTTGCCGGAACGTGAACGTCTGGTTTTGGCGCTGTACTATGACGAGGAGCTGAACCTCAAGGAAATCGGTGAGGTCCTGGGGGTCAGTGAATCTCGAGTCAGCCAGTTACACAGCCAGTGCGCAGCTCGTTTACGAGGGCGTTTGGGAGAGTGGCGAGCGCGTTGACAGGTGGTACGTAATCCTTGGTGATTGCGTGTCGCGTGTGAGCAGGCTGTGCAAAGCGTTACGTGGGACAGTGGACAAGGCTGGAGCCATACAGGCATTCGCTCCACGGACTGTTAAAAGCAATAGCTTTCATGCAGCCCGTGGATTTGCTGTGCGGTTTCCATAGTTGTTGATTTACCAAGCCCGTCGTCGTTTTCGTGCAGCCAATGTGAGCTGTGCCAGTATTGATTGAACAGCGCGTTCAGGTGCTGAACGCGTCAAAGACTGCTTGGAGGTCGAATTGGACAAGAACATGAAAATCCTCATCGTTGATGACTTCTCAACGATGCGGCGGATCATTAAAAACCTGCTGCGTGATCTGGGCTTCACCAACACGTCCGAAGCCGATGACGGGCTTACCGCGTTGCCGATGCTGGAAAGCGGTTCCTTTGACTTTCTGGTAACGGACTGGAACATGCCCGGCATGACCGGTATCGACCTGCTGCGTAAAGTGCGTGCCGATGAGCGCCTCAAACACCTGCCGGTGTTGATGGTGACCGCAGAAGCCAAGCGCGACCAGATCATTGAAGCGGCTCAGGCCGGCGTCAATGGTTATGTCGTCAAGCCATTCACGGCTCAGGCGCTGAAAGAAAAGATCGACAAGATCTTTGAGCGCGTCAATAGCTGATGTATGCCGCGAGGGCTCTATGGAGAACAACGAAACGTCAATGGGCGAGTTTGAAGCGACCCTGAAAAAACACGCAAGCGAGCTCGTGACGAGCCTTGAAAAAGGCCGTTTCGGCGACGCTGTGCAACTGATCCATGAGCTTAACCAGGCTCGAGATCGTGGCCTGTATCAAGAAATCGGCAAGCTGACACGCGAGCTGCACAGTGCGATCGTCAATTTCCAGATTGACCCGAACATGCCGCAAGCTGAAGAAGTGTCCCAGATCACGGACGCCACCGAACGCCTGTCGTATGTTGTCAGGCTCACGGAAGGTGCGGCTAACCGCACCATGGACCTGGTCGAGGAAAGTACTCCGCTGATGCACAGTCTGAACGACGAGGCCAAGGCCTTGAGTGCGGACTGGGGGCGTTTCATGCGGCGTGAAGTCAGCGCTGAAGAGTTTCGTGAGCTGGCGCGCCGTGTTGATGGTTTCTTGACGCGCAGCGAAAAGGATACCCACCAGGTTTCCTCCAACCTCAACGACATTCTGTTGGCTCAGGACTTCCAGGACCTGACCGGCCAAGTGATCAAGCGCGTGACGCAATTGGTCACTGAAGTCGAGAGCAATCTGCTCAAACTGGTGCTCATGGCCAGTCACGTAGACCGCTTTGCGGGCATCGAACACGACGACGAATCCATCCGCGCAGAAAAAGATCCACAAAAACATATCAAACAGGGTGAAGGTCCGCAGATTCATGCCGATAAACGGGAAGACGTTGTGTCCGGACAGGACGATGTAGACGATCTGCTATCGAGCCTGGGCTTCTAAGTCTGGTCTGTTGACGGTTAATTTTAGGGAGCACCCCAATGAGCTTCGGCGCCGATGAAGAGATCCTTCAGGATTTTCTGGTAGAGGCCGGCGAAATTCTGGAGCAGTTGTCTGAACAGTTGGTCGAGCTGGAAAGCCGACCGGATGACGCAGATCTGCTCAATGCAATTTTTCGCGGTTTTCACACTGTAAAAGGGGGCGCCGGCTTCCTCCAGCTCCATGAGCTGGTGGAGTGCTGCCACATCGCCGAGAACGTCTTCGACATCCTGCGCAAGGGTGAGCGTCGCGTAGACTCGGAATTGATGGACGTGGTCCTTGAAGCGCTGGATGCGGTCAATGCGATGTTCAGCCAAGTGCGTGAGCGCAGTGAAGTAACTCCGGCTACACCGGAATTGCTGGCTGCACTGGCGCGTCTGGCAGAGCCAGCATCGGCTGACGAAGCGCCTGCTGAAGTCGTGGAGGAGGCGCCGGTTGAAGTCGTCGCTGAAGCGCCTTCGGACGAGATCACCGATACCGAATTCGAAAACCTGCTTGATTCGCTCAATGCAGCCAAGGAGCCAGCAGCAGTTGCTGCAGCGCCGGCAGCGACAGGCGAAGCCGCAAGTGACGAAATCACCGACTCGGAATTCGAATCGCTGCTCGACCAGTTGCATGGCAAAGGTCAGTTTGCTCCTGACGTAGCACCTGCTGCCGCTCCGGTAGCTGCCGCGCCCGCTGGCAAGGCTGAAAGCGGTGACATCACCGACGATGAATTCGAAGCGTTGCTTGATCAGTTGCACGGCAAAGGTTCATTCGATGCTAGCGGCGTCGCTGCCGCAGCCGCTCCGGCTCCGGCTCCTGCTGCCACTGCCTCTGCTGCATCGGCAGGCAAGGGTGATGAAATCACCGACAACGAATTTGAAGCGCTGCTTGATGAGCTGCACGGCAAAGGCAAGTTTGAGCCTGAAGTAGCCGCCAGTTCAGCGGCCGCTGCGGCAGTTGCTGCGCCCGCTAAAGCGGCAGCACCAGCGCCAGCGCCAGCAGCCAAGCCTGCTCCGGCCGCAGCTGCCAAACCAGCCGCTGCGCCAGCGCCTGCCAAAGCCGCTGCTCCTGCTCCTGCAGCGGTTAAAGCGGCTGCGCCACCTGCTGAAAAGCCGGTCGCATCCGAAGCCGAAACCACCGTTCGGGTCGACACTGCGCGCCTGGACGAGATCATGAACATGGTCGGCGAACTGGTGCTGGTGCGTAACCGTCTGGTGCGCCTGGGTCTTAATAGCGGCGACGAAGCCATGTCCAAGGCGGTTTCCAACCTTGATGTGGTAACGGCCGACTTGCAGACCGCGGTGATGAAGACCCGGATGCAGCCGATCAAGAAAGTGTTTGGCCGCTTCCCGCGACTCGTACGCGACCTGGCTCGTCAGCTCAAGAAAGAGATCAACCTGGAGCTGGTCGGTGAAGAGACCGATCTGGACAAGAACCTCGTAGAGGCGCTTGCCGATCCGCTGGTCCACTTGGTGCGCAACGCGGTCGACCACGGTGTCGAGACCCCGGAAGAGCGCGAAGCATCGGGCAAGCCTCGAGGCGGACGCGTTGTGCTGTCGGCCGAGCAGGAAGGCGATCACATCCTGTTGTCGATTTCCGATGACGGCAAGGGTATGGACCCTAACGTTCTGCGCTCCATTGCTGTGAAGCGAGGCGTGATGGACAAGGACGCTGCCGACCGCCTGAGCGATACCGACTGCTACAACCTGATTTTTGCGCCAGGCTTCTCGACCAAAACCGAGATTTCTGACGTATCGGGCCGTGGCGTGGGCATGGACGTGGTGAAAACCAAGATTGCTCAGCTCAACGGTACGATCAATATCTACTCGACCAAGGGGCAGGGGTCGAAGATTGTCATCAAGGTGCCGTTGACTCTGGCGATCATGCCGACCTTGATGGTAATGCTTGGCAACCAGGCTTTCGCCTTCCCGCTGGTCAACGTCAACGAGATCTTCCACCTTGACCTGTCAACCACTAATGTCGTCGATGGTCAGGAAGTCGTGATCGTTCGTGACAAGGCATTGCCGTTGTTCTACCTCAAGCGCTGGCTGGTCAGTTCTGCCGTTCACGAGGAGCAGCATGAAGGGCACGTGGTAATTCTTTCTGTTGGCACCCAGCGTATCGGCTTTGTCGTCGATCAGTTGGTGGGTCAAGAGGAAGTGGTTATCAAGCCGCTGGGCAAAATGCTGCAGGGAACTCCAGGCATGTCAGGCGCCACCATCACTGGTGACGGTCGCATTGCCTTGATCCTCGATGTGCCGAGTATGCTGAAGCGGTACGCTGCACGGCGTATCTGATTCTGGTGTCGCGGGCAGACAACTGCCCGTGACGCCTGGTCGGGCGGTGTCGAAACGCTGCGAACGGATGCGAAGGCAATAATAATGACGAGTCGCAGGCGCAGCTTGCACAAGCGCGTGTGTGCCTCGTGACTTTTTGAGGCGTGCTTCGGTCGGCCTTTTGTAGTCCCCCGAATCTCGTTTCAATGACGCGTCGCTAAGTCCAGTCGTTTCCGTGCGGCCTGTAATGGAGTGTTTATGGTAGTCAAGGTATTGGTGGTGGATGACTCCGGTTTCTTCCGCCGCCGCGTCACGGAAATTCTTTCTTCAGACCCAAATATCAAGGTTGTCGGTACCGCGAGCAACGGCAAGGAAGCGATTGATCTGGTGCTGTCGCTCAAGCCTGACGTGATTACCATGGACTACGAAATGCCCATGATGGATGGCATTACGGCCGTCCGCCAGATCATGCAGCGCAGTCCGACCCCGGTGCTGATGTTCTCCTCGCTCACTCACGAAGGTGCCCGCGTTACGCTGGATGCACTGGATGCGGGGGCCGTGGACTTCCTGCCCAAGAATTTCGAAGACATTTCGCGTAACCCGCAAAAGGTCAAACAACTGCTGTGCGAAAAAGTCCACAGCATCTCGCGCAGCAATCGCCGTGGCTTTGGCGGTTCGGCTCCGGCTCCGGCTGCTGCGCCTGCATTGACACCGACCGCAGCTCCTGCTCCGGCTACCAGCAGAACTGCAAGCCCGGCCCCGGCGCCAGCGCGTACAACAACTCCGCGTACTGCGGCTGCGCCTGCTCCGGCCACTCCGGCTGCAAGCAGCTCGCATGGGCCGTTGTCGGGTACGCCCAAGCGCAAGGCCTACAAACTGGTCGCTATCGGCACATCGACCGGTGGCCCGGTCGCCTTGCAGCGTGTGTTGACGCAACTGCCGGCCAACTTTCCGGCACCTATCGTCCTGATCCAGCATATGCCCGCAGCCTTCACCAAGGCGTTCGCCGAGCGTCTGGACAAGCTGTGCAAGATCAGCGTCAAGGAAGCGGAGGATGGTGACATCCTACGCCCAGGTCTGGCGCTGCTGGCACCTGGCGGTAAACAGATGATGATCGATGGCCGGGGGGCGGTGAAAATCCTTCCGGGTGACGAGCGTCTGAATTACAAACCTTGCGTGGATATCACGTTCGGTTCGGCTGCCAAATCCTACGGCGACAAAGTATTGGCAGTGGTGCTGACCGGTATGGGTGCTGACGGTCGCGAAGGTGCGCGTTTGCTCAAGCAGGGCGGTAGCAATGTCTGGGCTCAGGATGAAGCCAGCTGCGTGATCTATGGCATGCCAATGGCGATTGTCAAAGCTGACCTGGCAGATGCAATTTACAGTCTGGACGATATCGGCCGGCACCTGGTGGAGGCGTGCGTCTGATGGATGTTCTGAGTCTGATTGGTCTCATCCTCGCGTTTATTGCAATTGTCGGCGGTAACTATCTGGAAGGCGGGCATCTGTCCGCTTTGCTCAATGGTCCGGCGGCCTTGATTGTGATTGGCGGAACCCTGGCAGCTTCGATGCTGCAGGCGCCGATGAGCGCTTTCAAACGAGCTATTCAGATCGGCGGCTGGATTCTGTTTCCACCGCGAATCGATCTGGCGGGCGGTATCGATAGGGTAGTCAACTGGAGCATGACCGCCCGCAAAGAAGGGCTGCTGGGGCTTGAGTCCGTTGCCGATGCCGAACCCGATACCTACTCCCGTAAAGGCTTGCAGCTGCTGGTCGACGGTGCCGAGCCGCAAGCTATTCGCAGCATCCTGGAAGTCGACTTCCTGACTCAGGAGCACCGCGATATTCAGGCGGCCAAGGTTTTTGAAAGCATGGGCGGCTACGCGCCGACCATCGGCATCATTGGTGCTGTCATGGGCCTGATCCATGTGATGGGCAACCTGGCCGATCCAAGTCAGCTGGGTAGCGGTATCGCGGTGGCCTTCGTGGCAACCATTTACGGCGTTGCCTCGGCCAACCTGATCCTCTTGCCAGTCGCTAACAAGCTCAAGGGCATCGCGTTGCGCCAGTCGCGTTATCGCGAAATGCTTCTCGAAGGTCTGCTGTCCATCGCCGAGGGTGAAAACCCGCGCTCCATCGAACTCAAGCTGCAAGGCTTCATGGAGTAATACGCATGGCTCGACGTCGTCGACCCGAAGAGCACGAAAATCACGAGCGCTGGCTGGTGTCCTACGCGGACTTCATCACGCTGCTGTTCGCGTTTTTCGTCGTGATGTATTCGATTTCGTCTGTCAACGAAGGCAAGTACAAGATCCTTTCTGAAGCGTTGGTCGGTGTATTCAACGACTCCGAGCGCAGCATGAAACCGATCCCGATCGGTGAGCAGCGTCCGTTGTCGGTCAAGCCGGCCGAACCCCTGGTCAAGGACAGTGAGCAAGTCGACGCCGGTATCGGCCAGAGCGAGACCGATCCGCTCAAGGAAATTGCCGATGAAGTACGCGCGGGTTTTGGCGACTTGATCAAGTCCAATCAGATGACCGTGCGCGGCAATGAGCTGTGGATTGAAATCGAACTCAGTTCAGGCCTGTTGTTCGGCAGCGGCGATGCCATGCCCAGTGATAAAGCGTTCACGATCATCGAAAAAGTGGCGAAGATCATCAAGCCGTTCGACAACCCGATTCACGTCGAAGGTTTTACCGATGATCAGCCCATCAGCACTGCTCAATACCCGACTAACTGGGAGCTGTCTTCGGCGCGTTCGGCCAGTATCGTACGCATGCTCGCGATGGAAGGGGTCAATCCTTCCCGCCTGGCGTCCGTGGGGTACGGCGAGTTTCAGCCGGTAGCCTCCAATGCCACCGTTGAAGGCCGTGGCCGCAACCGCCGGGTCGTACTGGTGATCTCGCGCAATCTGGATGTGCGTCGCAGTTTGACCTCCACCGGCTCGGCCAATGCACAACCGGATGCCGCCATGCGCCGTGCTGGCACACAAACTGCACCTGCGCCTGTCAACCCGGCGGTGCGCAGCAATACCGTCAATTCTTCGTCACCCGTACGATAGTCGTTTCTCGGTATGGCCACCGCCATGGCGGGAGGAAGAGCACACATGAGAGTCTGGGCAGTAGCCAATCAAAAAGGTGGTGTCGGTAAAACCACTTCCACCATCGCGTTAGCCGGGCTGTTGGCCGAGGCGGGCAAGCGCGTGGTCGTGGTCGATCTGGATCCCCATGGCTCAATGACCAGTTATTTTGGTCACGACCCTGACAGCCTGGAACACAGTGTCTACGACTTGTTTTTGAACAAGGGCAGCATTCCTGACGGCTTGCCAGGTCAGTTACTGTTACCCACCAGCGACCAGCGTATTTCGCTGCTGCCGTCGAGTACTGCGCTGGCGACGCTTGAGCGCCAGACGCCCGGTCAGAATGGCCTGGGTCTGGTCATCGCCAAAAGCCTGGCGCAGCTTTGGCAGGAATTCGACTACGCGTTGATCGACAGCCCTCCTTTGTTGGGCGTGTTGATGGTCAACGCCTTGGCGGCCAGTCAGCAACTGGTAATCCCGGTGCAAACCGAGTTCCTGGCCGTTAAAGGCCTGGAGCGTATGGTCAACACCTTGGCGATGATCAACCGCTCACGCAAAACGCCGCTGCCGTACACCATCGTGCCGACACTGTTCGATCGGCGTACCCAGGCGTCCATGGGCACCCTGAAATTCCTGCGCGACAGTTTCCCCGAGCACGTCTGGAAAGCCTACGTGCCGGTGGATACCCGTTTGCGCGATGCCAGCCGCAAGGGTGTCACGCCTTCGCAGTTCGATAATAAAAGTCGCGCAGTGCTGGCCTATCGCGCTTTGCTCAAGCATTTACTGTCCGAACAACTCATGGCGCAGGTGGCCTGACATGAGCGTGTCGTCTTTATTTGCAGCAGGTACGCAGAACCATTCAAGTCGGGGCTTACATTGGCCGATAACTCTTTCAAGCGGTAATCGCGTTAATCATTGTGTGGCACCTGTATGAACCTGAACCGGCCTGTAGAGATAGCAACACGACCGCAGTTAGCCCTGCAGTCTTATCTGGATGCGCTGCTTCAGGACGCCACCGAAGATTTGCCCGAAGTATTGCCAGCTCAAGCGCAGCTCTCGGCCGAAGATGACTTTGAAGCGGCGGTGCGCGAGGAGCAGGAGCATGACAAACGCATGCAGGCTCTGGCGACACCGATCGCCGTCGCCGTGGCTGCTCCCGCGCCTGTTGCTGTACCGGTCGCTGTCGCTGCACCTGTGGCGGTGCCGGTTGCCGCGCCAGTGGTGGCACGGGTTGAAGTTGAAGTGGTGCCGCAAGTTGTAGAAGTGGTTCAGGTGCCTGAGGTCGAGTTGATCGAGCCGGTCGCCGAGGTTCATCTGGCTACTGCTGAACGCACACCAACACCGCCGCCTGCCAGCGACGGTCGGGCAGCCTGGGCAGAGGAGCCGTTTGAATGCCTGCTGTTTGATGTGGCCGGTCTGACGCTGGCGGTACCGCTGGTTTGCCTGGGGTCGATTTATCCTTTGGCCGGGCATGATTTGACGCCGCTGTTTGGCCAACCGGAATGGTTCCTCGGAATCCTGCCGAGCCAGAGCGGTAACCTGAAAGTCCTGGATACGGCGCGATGGATCATGCCGGATCGCTACCGCGATGATTTTCGCCAGGGCCTGCAGTATGTAATTTCGGTTCAAGGCTATGAATGGGGGTTGGCCGTACATCAGGTCAGCCGTTCGCTACGCCTCGACCCAAAAGAGATCAAATGGCGTACCCAGCGAGGGCAACGTCCCTGGTTGGCGGGCACAGTGATAGAGCACATGTGCGCCTTACTGGATGTTTCAGAATTGGCCGAGCTGATTGCCAGTGGCGCGGTCAAGCAGATGCACAAAACCAGATAATCAAGAGGGGGCGTACAGCACGCCTCCTGCACAGCACACACGCGAGGGGTTGGGGTTATGAAGAAGTCGTCCGCACAAGGTTCCGAAGATCCTATTCTGCAGTGGGTTACTTTCCGCCTGGATAACGAGTCTTACGGCATCAACGTGATGCAGGTTCAGGAAGTGCTGCGCTATACCGAGATCGCCCCCGTACCGGGCGCCCCAAGCTACGTGCTGGGCATCATCAACCTGCGCGGTAACGTTGTGACCGTGATCGACACGCGTCAGCGTTTTGGTCTGGCACCGGTTGAAGTCAGTGACAACACACGTATCGTGATCATCGAAGCCGACAAGCAAGTGGTCGGTATTCTGGTCGACAGCGTTGCTGAAGTGGTTTACCTGCGTCAGTCTGAGGTGGAAACTGCGCCTAACGTGGGCAACGACGAATCCGCCAAATTCATTCAGGGCGTCTGCAACAAGAACGGCGAGCTGTTGATCCTTGTTGAACTGGACAAGATGATGTCCGAAGAAGAGTGGTCCGAGCTGGAGAACATCTGATTGATTCTTGAGGTAGCTGTCATTTTCCTAGGGATTCTCTGGGTAGTGACCCTGGGTTTGTTCATCATGCACACCAAGCGCCAGCGTCAACTCGACCTTAAACGGGAAGAGATTGACGCTTTGCGTGACCAGCGCTTCCGGGAACTGGCCAGGCGGGTGGATCATTTCCAGAGTGGTACCGTCAAGATGGGTGAGGCCCTGCACGAGCTGCGGGCGATTGTCGGGCCTCTGCCCGACAAACTCACCGCGTTGGAGCAGCGTGATCCATCAACCCTGTCGTTCGCCCAGGCCGCACGCCTGGTCGGTATGGGGGCCAGCGTCGATGAGCTTACCCAGGCCTGTGGTTTGACTCAGGCAGAGGCTCAGTTGATGAGCAAGCTGCATAGTCATAATCAGGGCTAATCAAACAACTGTAGGAGGACACGAGCAACGCGAGGCCGCGAAGGCGGTTTACCTGATACGCCGCTATCGCGGCCTCGCGTTGCTCGTACGCTCCTACAGATCCGGTTTTTCGCTGCCTGCATCACCCCTCAAATCTTTGTTGCCTGTACCGACTCCATCGCGAGCAAGCTCACTCCTACAGGGGAATGCGTTCTACTGTAGGAGTGAGCTTGCTCGCGATGACTGTATGGCAGGCGGCATAAATTCAGCTGATTCGGCGCAAATCCATTACCACTTGGGCGTAATATCCCGCTCCACCGGCGGCGCATCCGGGTCCTGGCCCACCGGGAACTTGCCTTTCAAATGCCATGCAAAGGCAATGATCTCCGCGATGGTGCGATACAGCGGCTCTGGAATGCTGTCACCCAACTCCATGCGCGCCAGTAACTTGACCAGTTCGGCATTCTCATAAATCGGCACTTCATATTCCCGGGCAATCGCCAGGATAGCTTCGGCCAGTTGGTCATCACCTTTGGCGCTCAAGGTCGGAGTGTGGGTGCCGTCGTAAGTCAGCGCTATCGCCTGACGAGGGTTTTGGTCCGGTGTGCTCATCAGGCGTTCTCGTCGATCCAGCGTTGTTGAAGGGTCGTGCGCGGCCCCTGCGGCGGTACACCCTGACTGCAGGCCAACTCACCGACTTCCAGGCCGACTGCAATCAACCGCTCACGTAAGTAGGCCAGCTCACTGTTGATCAACTCTGCACTGTCGGCGCGCTCGGCCCAGAGCTGGCTTGATAACTTGCCCTTGAGCAGTTGCGCCTGAACCTGAAGCGCTCCAAGCGGCGACAGGTCAAAAGCCAGGTCAATCTTCCAGAGCTTATCCCGGACCTCCTTTGGCTCGCTATCGTCCTTGTCCTTGCTGTTTTCTTTCTCTGGTGTGTCTTCGCGCTGCACCTTGACCTGCATCGGTACGATTTCGTGGCCGTTACGCATGGGGATTTCCAGCTGCCAGGTGGTTTGCTGGTTACCGTCTGCGTTAATCCGCGTCTGTTCAAGGCTCGCCAGTTGATGGCTTTGCACACGCGAAACAGCCGCTGCGGCGAATTTGAGCAGAATTTCCAGATCGTCTTCTTTGCCGCCTTTTACGGCTCGCGAAGGCAATGGGAAGTGAATCGGCAGTGGCGGCGGCGCAACCAGTCCCATCGTTCCGAGGGCGCTGCGCAGAACGCCAGGCATCGTGCGGGTTAGCATATTGGACGCAGCTGCTGCGTCGTAGCTGGTATTGGCGGACAAACCGGGCAGCAACTGAGCAATAACCTGCATCAGGTTGGCCTTCATGTCTGGCATCGCCATCGGATTCAGGCCGCTCATTAGTTTGGCTTCCATGAACAGGCCGCTGGCATTGATCGCCTGCGCAACGACGCGCGGATTGCTCATCTGCTCGATGTCCGGCAAGTCCGCCAACAGCTGCTGAATGCTTGCCTGTAGCGGCGTAGAGGGTGCCGGTGCTGCAGAAGATGCCGACATCGGCGGCTGAAGATTACGCAGCGCATTGATCAGGACGTCCAGCGAGCCCTGACGGTTTTGCTGGGTAGTGAGCTGCTGAGTCACCGCCAATTGATCGAGGTTGTCAGGCAGCGGCACAAAGTTAAGGCTTTGGCTGCTTTGCACCTGAGCGCTCAGCAATGCACCGGGTCGCAGTGGCTGGGGGCTTTCTATACTTAGGCTAGTCCCTGCCAGGGTGGTATTGAGCAGAATCACGATAGACCGGTAGAGCGCCGGGGCAGATTGGGCACCGGCCAAAGCGGGGGCCGTGGGCACGCCGGATTGCGGTGCGCCCTGGCCGGTCAATTGGCTCACGGCGTTGGCGACCACCTGAGTGGTCAGCACCCTGGCTTGTAGCAGCGTGCCTTGCGGTAGCTGTTCGGTGTCGATACTGGTTTGTAGATTATTCAGAGCCGTATTGACCTGCTGCAGGCTCATGGTCAGCGAATTGGGTGAAGCTTGCGAGACTGACAGCGTGGTCCCGGGTGTGAGGGGGAGCGGGCTGGTAACGTTGACGCTGGTCTGCAAGCCGTTGCTCAGGGCCAGTTTGATCAGCAATTGGAAGTTCTGCTGCAACTGTTTGAGGGTAATCACCTCGGCTTCGACAGTCTCTCCCGGCTTTATAAGATTTTCCAGCGGCTGCAGCAGTTGAAGCACTTGAGCCGGGGAAAGACCCGCGCGTCCCAAGGCTGCTGCAGCGGTTGTCGGTTGGAGGCTGGTGATGTCACCTGTCATGGAATCGCGACCTGTTGAAAATGCCCTCTGGTGGCAGACATGCCATGTATAATGCGGCCCGCCTTAACGGCCTGCCAATACACGTGAAGTTGACAGTGTAACGGCCGTTTTAAAGCTGACTTGAACAGCCATTTCTTCAGACCGCACCTTCTTCACTGTGTTCTGATGCGACGACGCAGCACCGGGAACCCTGGATGATTCGTTCCATACCTCTTCTGCAAGCCTGCGACCTGGCGTGTGAACGCGACTGGCGGATGCTTTTCGAGCACCTTGATGTGCAAGTGCATGCCGGTGACATGTTGCAGATCAGCGGTCCCAACGGGAGCGGCAAGACCAGCTTGTTGCGCTTGCTTTCGGGGCTCATGCAGCCGACTTCCGGACAGGTACTCGTCAACGGTTTGCCGTTAAGCGAGCAGCGTGTCGAGCTGGCGCGCAATTTACTGTGGATCGGCCATGCTGCCGGCATCAAGGATTTACTCACGCCGGTAGAAAATCTTGCGTGGCTTTGCGCACTGCATCGTCCAGTCGAATCAGTGGCCATCTGGCAAGCACTCGAGGCTGTCGGGCTACGCGGTTTCGAGGATGTACCTTGCTATACGTTATCGGCCGGCCAACAGCGGCGCGTCGCGCTGGCCCGTTTGTATCTGGACAGCCCGCCGATCTGGATCCTCGACGAGCCGTTCACTGCCCTGGACAAGCAAGGTGTCGCGCAACTGGAAGAACATCTGGCCGGGCACTGCGAGCGAGGCGGGATGATCGTATTGACCACTCACCACACCTTGAGCCGCATACCGGTCGGTTACCGCGATATTGATCTGGGGCAATGGGCCGTATGAGTCATGTGTTTACCCTGCTGGTTGCGCGCGAGGCACGCTTGCTGTTCAGACGTCCCGCCGAGCTGGCCAACCCGTTAGTGTTTTTTGCCATTGTCATAGCCCTGTTCCCGCTGGCCGTCGGCCCGGAGACACAGCTGTTGCAAACCTTGTCTCCGGGGTTAGTCTGGGTCGCTGCATTGTTATCGGTTCTGCTCTCGCTGGACGGCCTGTTTCGAAGTGATTTCGAAGACGGTTCACTGGAGCAATGGGTGCTGTCCTCGCATTCGCTGGCGCTGCTGGTTCTGGCCAAAGTGCTGGCACATTGGACCTTTTCCGGTCTGGCACTGGTATTGTTGGCGCCGCTGCTGGCCTTGATGCTCGGTTTGCCGACGCAGTGCCTGCCTGTTTTGTTGCTGTCACTGCTGCTCGGGACGCCGGTATTGAGTCTGCTCGGTGCAGTAGGCGCGGCATTGACGGTGGGCTTGAAGCGCGGCGGCTTGCTGCTGGCCCTGTTGATCCTGCCGTTGTACATCCCGGTTCTGATTCTGGGGAGTGGCGCTCTGCAAGCGGCACTGCAAGGTATGCCTGCGACCGGCTACCTGCTCTGGCTCGGCAGCCTGACCGCCCTGGCGGTCACCCTGACACCCTTTGCAATAGCCGCTGGCCTGAAGATCAGCGTCGGCGAATAATTGAGGTTATGCCTGACTAAGCGGTTCAGTCAGCAGCAAACCCGAGCGACACCGTGAGAAGGCAGCTTGATGAAAGGCAGCGTAATGAAAGACAACGCTAAACGCGGGTTGAGTTGGGCCTGGTTCCACAAGCTCGGCTCACCTAAATGGTTTTACGGCATCAGCGCACGCCTGCTGCCCTGGTTGAGTATTGCCGCGGTGTTGCTGATCGGCATCGGCGTCGTCTGGGGCCTGGCCTTTGCGCCGCCCGATTACCAGCAAGGCAATAGCTTCCGGATCATCTATATCCATGTGCCCGCGGCGATGCTCGCCCAGTCCTGTTACGTGATGCTGGCGGTCTGCGGTGTAGTCGGGCTGGTGTGGAAGATGAAGCTGGCCGACGTTGCCCTGCAAAGCGCCGCACCCATTGGCGCCTGGATGACCGCCCTGGCGCTGGTCAGCGGCGCCATCTGGGGCAAACCGACCTGGGGTTCATGGTGGGTCTGGGATGCGCGCCTCACCTCAATGCTGATTCTGCTGTTTCTATACTTCGGTCTGATTGCCCTGGGCAACGCCATCAGTAATCGTGACAGCGCCGCCAAGGCCTGTGCCGTGCTGGCCATTGTGGGTGTGATCAATATTCCAATCATCAAGTACTCGGTGGAGTGGTGGAACACCCTCCATCAAGGCGCAACGTTCAGCCTGACCGAAAAACCGGCCATGCCCGCCGAAATGTGGCTGCCGCTGCTGTTCACGGTGCTGGGGTTCTATTGCTTCTTCGGCGCGGTGCTACTGCTGCGCATGCGGCTTGAAGTGCTCAAGCGTGAGGCGCGCGCCAGTTGGGTCAAGGCCGAGGTACTCAAGTCCCTGGGTCAATCGCCAGCCAAGGGGAGGCACAATGAAATTTGATTCATTCGGCGAATTTCTGGCCATGGGTCATCATGGTCTGTTCGTCTGGTCGGCCTATGGCATCTGTTTCACGGTGCTGGCGATCAATGTGGCGTTGCCGTTGCTGGCACGTCGGCGTTACCTGCAACAAGAGGCGCGTCGCCTGCGCTGGGAGAAACAGAAGTGAATCCGCTGCGTAAAAAGCGCCTGTTGATCATCGTTGCGATTCTCGCCGGTGTCAGCATCGCCGTCACTCTGGCCTTGAGTGCCCTTAAAGAGAACATCAACCTGTTCTACACCCCGACCCAGATCGCCAACGGCGAAGCGCCGCTGGATACCCGTATTCGTGCGGGCGGTATGGTGGAAAAAGGCTCTTTGCAGCGTTCCACCGACTCGCTGGACGTGAAGTTCGTCGTTACCGATTTCAACAAGGCGGTGACCATCACCTATCGCGGCATCCTGCCGGATCTGTTCCGCGAAGGGCAGGGCATTGTTGCTCTTGGCAAGCTCACCGCAGACGGCGTGGTCGTCGCCGATGAAGTGCTGGCCAAGCACGATGAAAAATACATGCCGCCGGAAGTCACCAAGGCGCTCAAGGAAAGCGGTCAACCCGCCCCGATTTCCTCAACACCATCGAAGCAGGGCTGATCATGATTCCTGAACTCGGCCATCTGGCCATGATTCTGGCGCTTTGCTTCGCCGTCGTGCAGGCCAGCGTGCCGTTGGTTGGCGCGTGGCGCGGCGACCGGATGTGGATGGGCCTGGCGCAACCGGCTGCCTGGGGGCAATTCAGCTTTCTGGTCTTCGCCTTTGGTTGCCTGACCTATGCCTTCATGACCGACGACTTTTCCGTGGCCTATGTCGCTGAAAACTCCAACAGCGCCTTGCCCTGGTACTACAAGTTCAGCGCGGTCTGGGGGGCACACGAAGGCTCGTTGTTGCTCTGGGCTTTGATTCTTGGTGCCTGGACCTTCGCCGTTTCGGTGTTTTCCCGACAGTTGCCGCAAGTGATGCTGGCCCGAGTGCTGGCAGTCATGGGCATGATCAGCGTTGGTTTTATGCTGTTTCTGATTCTGACCTCCAACCCGTTTTCACGGATCCTGCCGCAAGTGCCCGCCAACGGCCGCGACCTGAATCCGCTGCTGCAGGATATCGGCCTGATCGTCCATCCGCCGATGCTCTACATGGGCTATGTCGGTTTCTCGGTGGCGTTCGCATTTGCTATCGCCGCCTTACTGGGCGGACGACTTGATGCCGCATGGGCACGTTGGTCACGGCCTTGGACCATTGTTGCCTGGGCATTCCTGGGGATTGGTATCACCCTGGGATCATGGTGGGCCTATTACGAGCTTGGCTGGGGCGGCTGGTGGTTTTGGGACCCGGTAGAAAATGCCTCGTTCATGCCATGGCTGGTTGGCACTGCGCTGATTCACTCCTTGGCCGTGACCGAAAAGCGTGGCGTTTTCAAAAGCTGGACGGTATTGCTGGCCATCGCTG
This sequence comes from Pseudomonas caspiana, assembly GCF_002158995.1. Taxonomy (GTDB): domain Bacteria; phylum Pseudomonadota; class Gammaproteobacteria; order Pseudomonadales; family Pseudomonadaceae; genus Aquipseudomonas; species Aquipseudomonas caspiana. Next base: position 21,212 of record NZ_LOHF01000008.1, read on the forward strand.
CGTTTTCCCTGAGCCTGCTGGGGACATTCCTGGTCCGTTCCGGCGTGCTGACCTCGGTGCATGCTTTCGCATCCGATCCCGAGCGCGGCGTGTTCATCCTGATCTTCCTGCTGTTCGTGGTCGGCGGTTCGCTGACCCTGTTTGCCTTCCGCGCGCCGGTGGTCAAAAGCCACGTTGGCTTCGGCCTGTGGTCCCGGGAAACACTGCTGCTGGGCAACAACCTGGTGCTGGTGGTGGCTGCATCGATGATTCTGCTCGGCACGCTGTATCCACTGGTCCTTGATGCCATGAGTGGGGCGAAGATGTCGGTCGGCCCACCTTATTTCAACGCGCTGTTCGTGCCGTTGATGGGCTTGCTCATGGTGGTCATGGCGATTGGTGTGCTGGTGCGCTGGAAAGATACTCCAGTCAAATGGCTGGCCAGCATGCTTGCGCCGGTACTGATAGGCAGCGCTGTGCTTGCGGTGATTGCCGGTTTTGCCATGGATGATTTCCACTGGGCGGTCATGGCCACTTTCATGCTGGCTGCCTGGGTGTTGCTGGCGGGTGTTCGCGATCTGTTGGACAAGACCCGCCACAAAGGTTTGATCAAAGGCTCACGCAGTCTGACCCGCAGTTACTGGGGCATGCAGCTTGCCCATATCGGCATTGCGGTGTGCGCTCTGGGCGTGGTGCTGTCCAGCCAGAACAGTGCCGAGCGCGATTTGCGTCTGTCTCCGGGTGAGTCCGTGGAACTGGGCGGCTACACGTTCGTGTTCGAAGGCGCCCGGCACTATCAGGGCCCCAACTTCACGTCGGATCGCGGCACCGTTCGCGTGCTTGAGGACGGTAAGCAAGTAACCATCCTGCATCCCGAAAAACGCCTGTACACCGTGCAGCAATCGATGATGACCGAGGCGGGTATTGACGCCGGTTTTACTCGAGATCTGTATGTGGCCATGGGCGAGCCGCTGGGCGATGGCGCCTGGGCGGTGCGGGTCCACGTCAAACCGTTCGTGCGCTGGATCTGGTTCGGCGGGCTGATCACCGCATTGGGTGGCGCACTGGCAGCGATGGACAAGCGTTATCGGGTCAAAGTCAAAAGCAAGGTACGTGATGCCTTGGGCCTGGAGGCTGCGGTATGAGGCGCTGGATGATGCTTTTGCCGCTGGCGCTGTTCCTTGGCGTTGCGGTGTTTCTCTATCGCGGTCTGTATCTGGACCCGGCCGAGCTGCCCTCGGCGCTGATCGACAAGCCGTTCCCGGAGTTCTCCCTGCGGGATGTGCAAAGCGACCGGATCATCACCCGTGCTGACCTGCTGGGCAAACCGGCATTGGTCAATGTCTGGGGGACCTGGTGCGTCGCGTGTCGGGTCGAACATCCGGTGCTTAACAAACTGGCGCAGCAGGGCGTGGTGATCTACGGCATCAACTACAAGGACGTCAATGCAGACGCCTTGAAGTGGCTCAAGGATTTCCATAATCCGTACCAGCTGAACATCCGTGATGACGAAGGCAGCCTCGGTTTGAACCTGGGTGTTTATGGCGCACCGGAAACCTTCCTGATCGACAGCAAAGGCATCATTCGCCACAAGTTTGTCGGTGTTGTCGACGAAACCGTTTGGCGTGAACAGCTGGCAGGCTTGTATCAGGGCCTTGTAGATGAGGCGCGTCAATGAAGCGTTTTATAGCCGCAGCTGCTTTCAGCCTGGGCATTATCAGCGTGGCCCACGCCGCCATCGACGCCTATGAGTTTCGTGACGACGCTGAACGCGCACGTTATGCCGAGTTGACCAGAGAACTGCGTTGCCCCAAGTGCCAGAATCAGGACATCGCCGACTCCAACGCGCCGATCGCTGCTGACCTGCGCAAGGAAATCTTCCGCATGCTTGGCGAAGGGCAGACCAATCAGCAGATTATTGACTTCATGGTCGACCGCTACGGCGATTTTGTGCGTTACAAGCCTGCCTTGACCGCCAAAACCTGGCTGCTGTGGTTCGGGCCAGCCGGGTTGCTGGTGGGCGGAATGGTTGTGATAGGTGTGATTGTCGTGCGTCGTCGTGGCCAAGGCCGCGAGGAAAACGATGCGCTTTCCGACGGGGAGCGTCAGCGCCTCGCAAATCTGCTGGATAAAAACCGCGAATGATTGATTTCTGGCTAGCTGCCGGCCTGCTGTTGCTGGTGGCCATGAGTTTTCTGCTGATCCCTGTACTGCGTGGCCGTCGCGCTCAAAGCGAAGAAGACCGTACCGCACTCAACGTAGCCCTTTATCAGGAGCGGGTTGCTGAACTGCAAGGTCAGCAGGAGGAGGGCGTATTGTCCTCGACGCAAATGGACAGCAGCCGTGCCGAAGCGGCTCGTGAGTTGCTGGCAGACACCGAAGGTGCTGAACCGCTGCGCACTTCGCGTCTGGGCAAGACCTTGCCACTGCTGGCTGCGTTTCTGGTGCCGTTGATGGGCATCGGTCTTTATATGCATTTTGGTGCCAGCGACAAAGTCGAACTGACCCGTGAGTTCGCCCAGCCACCCGGTTCAATTGCAGAGATGACCAACCGCCTGGAGCGTGCCGTCAAAGCTCAGCCGGATTCAGCCGAAGGCTTGTACTTCCTGGCGCGCACTTATATGGCTCAAGACCGACCGGCCGATGCCGCCGCGATGTTCGAGCGTGCAGTCGCGCTGGCAGGGCGGCAGGCCGAATTACTAGGCCAGTGGGCCCAGGCGTTGTACTTCGCCAACGGCAAAAAATTCAGCCCGCAGGTGCAGGCACTGACCAACGAAGCGTTGCAGGCCGATCCAAAGGAAGTCACCAGTCTGGGGCTGTTGGGGATTGCCGCCTTCGAAAGCCAGCATTATCAGCAGGCCGTAGATTATTGGAAGCGCCTGTTGGCTGTGCTGCCTGCACAGGATCCATCGCGGCAAGCACTGGAAGGCGGCATTGCCCGCGCTACTGAAAAGCTCGCTGAAAGCGGTGGCAAGATTGAACAGCCTGCGGCGGCTGTCAGTAAAACGGCCTCGATTAAAGTGCGTGTCGATCTGGCCGCTGACCTGAAAGCCAAAGTCGCGCCGGGTGACAGCGTATTCATCTTCGCCCGCGCGGTGGGTGGCCCTCCGGCACCGTTGGCGGTAAAACGAGTGACCGTGGCTGACTTGCCCACTGAGGTCGAACTGGGCGATGCCGACGCGATGATGCCGCAACTGAAACTGTCGAACTTTCCGGAAGTCCAACTCGTGGCGCGGATATCCCGTGCAGGTCAGCCGACCACAGGCGAGTGGATCGGCCGCAGCAAGCCACTGTCGAGCAATACCACGGCCTTGCAGGCACTGACCATCGACAGCCCTGATCAGTAGAGAGCACGCTTATGTACCGCGCAGCCGCACGTATTACGTTATTGGGTCTGGTTATGGGCTTGAGCGCTTGCGCGGTTCAGCCCACAGGACCGCGCAGCCAGGAACCGATCCCGACGCTGCCCGGCAAGTCGCAGCCGAGCACGCCAGCACCCACGCCTACCCCGAAAGCTCCGGCAGCCGGCCCGAAAACTTCCAGCAACTTCGCCCCGCCACCGGGTGGCAACAGCCACTGGGATGCGCGCCTGGGTGTGCACGTACTGGATGACGAGAAAGACACCTTCTACCGCCAGCGCACCTACTACCGCTGGAACAACGGCTGGACCTGGTCAACGGGCCGTAATGGACCATGGCAGGAGACGGATTCCAGCGGTGTGCCAGCGGGGTTGGGTAAGCAGTTCGGGAATTGAGGCATCAAGGCTCCTGTTTAACACCCTGCAGTCTTCCAGATTTGAACCCGATCATGTAGGAGCTCACCGAGGTTACGAGGCCAGCGATGGCGAAGTGTCAGGCAAACCGCTATCGCTGGCCTCGTAACCTCGGTGAGCTCCTACAGGTCCTATATTTGCTCGGCGACAGCGGTGTGTCGTGGACACAAGGCGTGCTCCCACCGTACGGTTGTGTTTCCTAAGGCAAAAAAACGGCGACCCGAAGGTCGCCGTTTTTCATTTCAAACCAGCCCAATCATTTGCCGGTATAGATCTGATCAAACACCCCACCATCAGCGAAGTGGGTTTTCTGCACAGTGCGCCAGTCGCCGAAGGTTTTCTCTACCGAGAGGAAATCGACTTTCGGAAAGCGGTCGGTATATTTCGCCAGTACTTTTGGATCACGCGGGCGCAAGTAGTTGGCGGCGGCGATTTCCTGGGCTTCAGGGGACCACAGGTACTTCAGGTATTCCTCGGCGGCGGCGCGACTGCCTTTCTTATCAACGACTTTGTCGACCACGCTAACAGGCGGTTCGGCTTCAGCTGAGACGCTCGGGTAAACCACTTCGAACTGATCACGACCGAATTCGCGGGCAATCATTTCTGCTTCGTTTTCGAAAGTAACCAGCACGTCACCAATCTGGTTGGTCATGAATGTGGTGGTAGCGCCACGGCCGCCGGTGTCCAGCACGGGTACGTGTTTGAACAGGTCGCCGACGAACTTCCTGGCAGCGGCTTCATCACTACCGTTTTTCAGGGTATAGCCCCATGCCGACAGATAGGTGTAACGGCCGTTACCCGACGTTTTCGGGTTTGGCACGATAACTTCTACGCCGTCCTTGACCAGGTCGTTCCAGTCTTTCAAGGCTTTAGGGTTGCCCTTGCGGACGATAAATACGGTGGCCGAAGTGAACGGCGCGCTGTTGTTTGGCAGGCGCGTGACCCAGTTCTTCGGGACCAGTTCGCCGTTATCTGCCAAAGCATTGATGTCGGTGGCCATGTTCATGGTGATCACGTCGGCTGGCAGGCCGTCGATGACTGAGCGGGCTTGTTTACTGGAGCCGCCGAAGGACATCTGCACGGCGATGTTTTCTTTATGTTCGGCTTGCCAGTGTTTCTGGAACGCAGCGTTGTAGTCCTTATAGAAGTCACGCATTACGTCATACGACACGTTGAGCAAGGTCGGGGCGGCCTGAGCCGCGCTGCCGAAGGCCAGTCCAGCGGCGAGTAACGAAGCGGCGAAAAGTCTGTTCACTGCGCATTCCTTTTTTGTGGTGGGTCATGCTACCGGGTTTATAGCACTGAGTTGATGGCTTAATGCTGGCGACTATAGCCGGGCAGCATTAGGCGTTTAAAGATTTAAAAAGCATTTGCTTATGCTTTATTTTCCACGCGGGGGAAAAGCGCGTTGCCGCAGCGTGAGCAAAAGGCGGCGCCGTGTTCGTGATTATTCTTCGAGCACACCGGGCAATCGTGTTTCAGCTGTTCGCCACGCATGGCAGTGGCCAGCTCGGCGGTGAAGATTCCTGTGGGCACCGCGATGATCGAGTAACCGGTGATCATCACCAGCGCCGAGAGCATCTGGCCGATAGCGGTCTTGGGCACAATGTCGCCATAGCCCACGGTGGTCAGCGTCACGACTGCCCAGTAGATGCCTTTCGGGATGCTGGTAAAACCGTGCTCGGGACCTTCAATCACATACATCAGTGTGCCAAACACAACCACCAGCGTAGACACGCTGACCAGAAACACGATGATCTTCTGTTTACTGCCGCGCAGTGCCGACAGCAGGTAATTGGCTTGCTTCAGGTACGGGCTGAGTTTGAGCACCCGGAAAATCCGCAACATGCGGATCACACGCACGATCAACAGGTACTGCGCATCGCTGTAATAGATCGCGAGGATGCCAGGCACGATGGCCAGCAGGTCTACCAGTCCATAGAAGCTGAAGGCGTATTGCAGTGGTCGCGGTGAGCAGTACAGACGCAGTGCATATTCGATGATGAATACTGCGGTGAATCCCCACTCGGCATAGGCGAGCCACTCGCCATAGCCTTCGTGTGCGGCGGGAATGCTGTCGAGCACGACGACAATCAGACTGCAGAGGATGACCACCAGCAGCATCTTGTCGAAGCGTCGTCCGGCCGGGGTATCGTTCTGAAAAATGACAATGCGTAACTGTTCGCGGCGACTGATGGTGCTGTCCATGGTGGTTTCCGAATTCAAGATCGGAGCAGTCTACGCAAATTTCAGGGGCTGGTTTGCACTGTTGTATTGGAAGCGCAGGACCTGTGGGATCCTTTACTTGTCCGCAAGCTGATGACGTGGGACCGGCTTTAGCCGGGAAAGCTGCTTATCAGACGACACATTTTCAGTGACGGTACTGACCTCTTCCCGGCTAAAGCCGGTCCCACGACGGCGCAGTACCCTTGCGCGCAAAAAAAGAATCTTCCACAGGTTTATAAGCCCGTTACTAAACCCTGAACTGCCGCAACAACCCATTCAACTGTTCGCTCATTTCCCGCAAGTGAACGCTTGCTTCCGTCGACTGTTCTGCTGCGATGGCAGTGCTCTGCGAGAGTTGCGCTGCCTGCGTGACGTTCTGGTTGATGTCCTCGACGACGTGGGATTGCTGCAACGTTGCGCTGGCAATCGACGCGTTGAGGCTGTTGAGGTTGCGCAAGGCCTGGCTGATCGAGGTCAGGCTTTGCCCGGCCTGATTGGCTTGCTCGATGGTCAGTTGTGATGAACGGCTGCTATCGGCAATGACTTTTACCGCCGCATCAGAATGAGTCTGCAGGCGTTCGATCATGCTTTGAATCTCAGCGGTCGATTTCTGGGTGCGCTGGGCCAGCAAGCGAACTTCATCGGCTACCACCGCAAAACCACGACCCTGCTCCCCGGCACGAGCGGCTTCGATCGCCGCATTCAGGGCCAGCAAGTTGGTCTGTTCGGCGATTGAACTGATGACCTCAAGTACGCCACCGATTTGTGTACTTTCCGAAGAGAGCGTGCGAATTACGTCAACCGCTTGATTGATCGTGCTGGACAAGTGATCGATCTGGCGCAGGCTGCTGTCGATGTTCACCTGGCCCTGGTGCGCCTGGGACTCGGCGTCGCGCATTTCATTGGCGGCGTGCTCGGCATTCTTGGCAACGTCCTGAACGCCATAAGTCACCTCGTTGACGGCGGTCGCCACCAGTTCCATTTGCTGCGACTGTTGCTGGCTGCGCGCCTGGGCTTGTTCGGCATTGCTGCCCAAGTCGGAGGAGGCTTTTTCCAGGCCGTTAGCCGATGCCTGTAATTGAATGACCACGCCACGCAGCTTGGCGGTGAAGGCGTTGAAATGTCTGGCCAGTTGAGTGACTTCGTCGTTGCCTTGAGTTTCCAGAGAGCGGGTCAAATCGCTCTCGCCGCTGGCAATGTCAGCCATGGCTTGCACGGAGTCGCGAAGAGGGCGGACGATGCTGCGCGCGATAAGAATGACCAGCAGTGCCATGACGGCGATGATCGCCAGGCTGAACAATGCAGCATTGATCGTCTGTTGCTGGAACTCTGCTTTCACGTCATCGACGTAAACGCCTGAGCCGAGAATCCAGCCCCAGGGTGCAAACAGTTTTACGTAGGAAATTTTCCGGACGGGTTCACTGGCACCCGGCTTGGGCCAGCGATACTGAATCATGCCCGCGCCTTTTTCCTTGGCCACGGCAACCATCTCATTGAAGACGGCAAAGCCATCCGGGTCCTTGATTGCGGACAAATCCTGACCGACCAGCTTCGCGTTCATGGGATGCATGATCATGACTGGACGCATATCGTTGATCCAGAAGTAATCATCCTTGTTGTAGCGCATGCCGCGGATAGCATCCAGAGCCTGTTTCTGGGCCGCATCACGGCTTAGCGCGCCGGCAGTCTCCAGACCCTGGTAATACTCCAGGATCCCGCTGGCGCTCTGCACCACATGCATGGTTTTTTCCGCCTTGGCGGCGTAGAGGTCCGTGTGCACTTGTTTGAGCATGGCCGCTGCCAGGATAAACAGCATCAGTACGGAGACGATGAGAATCAGCCAGAGTCGTCGGCTGATGGATAAGCTGCGCATTGTCATGACCGGTTGCTCCGTTCTATTTTTTATTGTTTCGGACGCTTTGCGCCGTGGGGGCCCCATGAGGTCAGTCCCGACCCGATAATAGCCTTTTGATACTTGTCGTCTAGTCCACCGCTACTAAAGTGGGTGTCGGCGCTGAAAGGATAAACCTGAGTGGCTTGGCGGAAATTTCTCAAATTCCTGTGCGGTATAGCGAAAGGCTTACACGAAGAGGGGAGTTCCGCTCTATGAGTCGTCATATTTGAGCGGTAAATTGGATCCATCACCGCAGCGAAGGAAGCGCTTCGGGATCACGGATGATCGACCATCGCCAGGACGGCTACTGACAGGATGTCGGAATGGTCATACAAAAAACCCGCCTCGGCGGGTTTTTTGTTGTCTGCGGGAAAGTGAGCCTTTGAGGCTGTTTGAATCCACAGATTCTGTGCGAATGACGTGGGACCGGCTTTAGCCGGGAAGAGGGCGGGACAGACGCTGAATCTTCATCTTCAGAAATACCGCCTTCCCGGCTAAAGCCGGTCCCACGTCAGCGCCTACCCATCATTCCAAATCCCGATTCATGCATTCTTTGGTTCAATATCCGGGGCGCAGCCTTTCAGCACCAGCCGGATGATTGTCTGGGTTGCCGCTTCGTAATCACTGTCTTCCAGCTTCGCCTTGCCGGTGACTGTCGATATCTGCCAGTCGAAGTCGGCATAGGTCTGGGTCGCAGCCCAAATTGTGAACATCAAGTGATGGGGATCGATGGGCGCGATCAGACCGCTGTCGATCCAGCCCTGAATGCAATCAATGTTGTGTTTGGCCTGGCCGTTGAGTTGCTCTACCTGCTCAGGCGAGAGGTGCGGCGCGCCATGCATGATCTCGCTGGCGAATACTTTCGAGGCGAAGGGCAGGTCGCGGGAGATCAGGATTTTTGAACGGATATAGGCGCTGAGAACCTCGGCAGGCACGCCATCGCGATTGAAAGGCGTGGAGGCGCGCAGGATCGGCTCGATGATGCTTTCGAGCACCTCGCGGTAGAGGTTTTCCTTGGACTTGAAGTAGTAGTAAACGTTGGGCTTGGGTACGCCTGCCTTGGCGGCGATGTCGCTGGTTTTGCTGGCTGCAAAGCCTTTGTCGGCGAACTCTTCACTGGCGGCACGCAGGATCAGCTCTTTGTTGCGCTCGCGAATACTGCTCATAAACCAGAGGTTTCCTTGCCCGATCGGCGGTTGCGCATGGTAGCACCCGGCTCATGAGCGCCTCAATATCAGCCAACCCCTTGATCCGTGCTGTGCTTCAATGGCCGCTGCGTGGCATCAATCATGCTGCTTTATCGAACGTTCAATGACGTATTCAAGGATATTGACTGTGGCTGCTGGAAGTTTGCTGACTCTTTTGGATGACATCGCGACGCTGTTGGACGACGTGTCTCTGGCCGCAAAGAAAACCGCTGGTGTATTGGGCGACGATCTGGCTCTTAACGCACAACAGGTCACCGGAGTGTCCGCCGATCGTGAATTGCCCGTTGTTTGGGCGGTGGCCAAGGGTTCCTTGATCAACAAGGCAATACTGGTGCCCGCTGCCTTGCTGATCAGTGCGTTTGCACCTTGGGCGATTCTGCCTCTGTTAATGATTGGCGGTGCTTACTTGTGTTTCGAAGGTTTCGAGAAGATTGCCCATAAATGGCTGCATCCCGAAACCGAGCAACAGCGTCAGCAGCGCAGGAAGGCTGCCACCGACAAGAATGTCGACATGGTCGCGTTCGAAAAAGACAGGGTCAAAGGGGCGATTCGGACTGACTTCATTCTCTCGGCAGAAATCATCGTGCTGGCGCTGGGCGTGGTGTCCACCCGACCATTCCTGGATCAGGTCGGCGTGCTTGTTATCGTGGCGGTGTTGATCACCGTCGGCGTATACGGTCTGGTGGCGGGCATCGTCAAACTGGACGATCTCGGTCTTTATTTGAAGAAAAGCGCCAGGTCGGCGGTGCAAAGTATTGGTTCAGCGCTACTGTGGTTGGCGCCGGTATTGATGAAAATCCTTTCGATTGTCGGTACTGCCGCGATGTTTATGGTCGGCGGCGGGATTCTCACCCATGGCGTGCCTTTCGTTCATCACTGGATCGAAGGCGTAACGGAGCATGCGGCGCAAACGGTCGGTGGTTTTTCGATGGTGGTGCCTACTCTGCTGGACGCAGTCGCCGGTATTATTGCAGGTGCGTTGGTCCTGCTGCTGGTCACGGTAGCGGGGAAAGTCTGGAAACTAATCAGGGCCTGAATGGCTGGTCGACTTGAATGAATAGCCCACTGTTTTCCAGCGTTGTCGCGTATGCCCAGCAATGTGAGCGTCAGTTAGTGGAGATCCTGCATTTGCGGCCCAATCTGGACCGCAAGCAGGTTTCGGCCTGGGTCGATGAACAAAGTCACGCGCAAACCGAGAGTGATCCATTGGAGTTGCTGCGTGCGATCAACTCAAAAGTGCGGGCGGGCAAGCCGTTACCTTGGGAATAGATACGCAG
>NZ_LOHF01000008.1:31592-201478 GCF_002158995.1 Pseudomonas caspiana
CGATAGCGGTATGTCTGACACACCGCTATCGCTGGCCTCGTAACCTCGGTGAGCTCCTACAGGGAGCGCGATGTCTTTATCAGAAGAACACTTTCACCAGCAAGCTCGCGGTGTTCTGGTTGGTGTCGAAGAACTTGGTGTCTTCAATGCCGTATTTGTCAGACCAGTAATCGTACTCAATACCCACATACAGTTGGCGCTCAGGCAAGTTGATCGCTTTACCCAGGTCGTATTTGATTTGCGGGTTGAAGTGTACGTTGGACTTGTATTCGCCATTGCGGTCGGACTTGTTGTCCACGACCCAGTCAATGAAACCGTCGATCAGGATGTCGGATTTGCCCACTGGAATCGTATAGGACCAGACCGGTGTAACCTGCCATGCGCCATAACCCGCGCGATGGCCGTCGGTGTAACGCTTGTAGAAGTTCAGCTGGAAGTAATCGAAGCCCGGGATGTTCAAGTCAAAGCCCGGACCAATCAGGTACGACTCGTTATCGCCTTCACCGAACTCGTAAGTAGCCGCCAGCAATACATCGGAGATCGGGCCGAACTCGAATTTCTGACCAAAGATCTTGCCCATGGACAAGCGCGGGGAGATCTCGCCGTAGTAGGTGTTGTCGCCGTTGGTGGCGTCGCCTTTACCGTTATAGAAGATCTTGTCGATGAACAGGAAGTTATCGCCGTATTTCCAGCCGTCAGCGTGTTCAAAAGTGAACGTCTGTTGGTTTGACGGGTTGACTGTAAAGTCGCGACCGTTGAGGTAAGTCAGGCTGTTGCTCTGCCATTGCAGCAGGCCGTCGGCCATGCTTTGCCCGGACGCCAGAAGACTGCCGGCAACTATCGCGCTGGAAATAATACGGTTCATTCAATGCTCCCCTGATGGATCGATATGGTCTTTTTTTGGGTGCTCTTTGTAGGCACTTTTCCGCGGTTAAAACATGTCTGTTTGGTCAGCTTTGACTACATAGCAAGAGCTGAGCCAATGCTGATTGAAAAGCGCACGAAAGTGCTATCGGCTGCATCTTTAACAGTCGATCAGGGCTTTTTTCAGAAAAACGCGACAGTTGACCGGTTGGTCAGTTAGTTGTCTGTTCAGTCAGCATTGCAACACGGCGGGTTTTAACGCGGCGGCGGAGGATATTGGCTGCGCGTGTTTCGTGCAAGTGCTCTGGGACAGGGCAGGGCGAACAATTGTGGGGCGTAAAATTGATGTTTCATATACCTGACTGCAGGAGCTGCCAAAGGCTGCGATGGCGGTGTATCAGGTAAATGCCATCGCAGCCTTCGCCAGCTCCTACAGTCAGGTGCTCGGCCAGCGATCAGTGGGGCTGCGCGCCTGCCGTCACCCACGCCCCAATGAGGTCTCTTTCCTGCTGAGTCATCTGGGTGATGTTGCCCAGCGGCATGATCTGCGAGGTCACGGCCTGGGCCTGAATGCGCGGGGCCATTTGCTTGATCTGTTCTGCTGTGTCGAACATCACGCCGGCAGGCGCGGTGCTGAATAACTGGCTGGTGGGTTTGGCTGAGTGGCACACGGTGCAGCGTTCATGAATCACGCTCTGCACCTTCCCGAAGTCTACGCCCGGACTGGCAACTGCAGCCTCTGCAACAGGTTCCGGAGGCGGAGCCGGGCGCACTTCGTCATGGCGATAGCCGCCGACGGCGGTGCCCGGTAATGGCTGATATTCGATCTTCTTTGCTTGCTGTGGTTGTGGCATCGGCGCAGGGCCGGTGACGTAAGCCAGACAGATCATGCCCAGTGCAGCAACAGGCAGGGTCCAGGCGAATTTATGGCTGTTGTGCCGCGTATTGAAATAGTGACGGACCAGCACTGCCAACACACCGATCCCGGCCAGGATCAGCCAGTTGTAAGCGCTGCCGTAAGTGCTCGGGAAATGGTTGCTGATCATGATGAACAGCACCGGCAAGGTGAAGTAGTTGTTGTGGCGCGAGCGCAGCAAGCCTTTGGCGGGCAACGATGGATCCGGTGTGCGGTTCTCGGCGATGGCTGCTATCAATGCGCGTTGGGCTGGCATGATGATGCGGAACACGTTGCCGACCATGATCGTACCGATGATCGCGCCAACATGCAGGTAAGCGCCGCGACCGCTGAACACTTTGCTGAAACCATACGCCGCAGCGATGACTAGCACGAACAGAATCAGGCCGAGCAGGGCGGGGCGTTTGCCCAGCGCTGAGTCACAGAGAAAGCTGTAGACGAACCAGCCGACGAACAGCGAACCCAGTCCGAGCGCCACGCCTTCCACGCCGGACAGGCTGCTGCCCGGTGCGAGCAGGTACAGAGTCGGATTGGCGTAGAACACCACGCACAGCAGTGCTACGCCTGACAGCCAGGTGAAGTAAGCCTCCCATTTGAACCAGTGCAGGTTCTCGGGCATGGTCGGCGGGGCGAGTTTGTATTTTTCCAGGTGGTAGATGCCGCCACCGTGAATGGCCCATAAATCCCCGGACAGACCATCGCGCGGGTTGACCCGATTAAGGTTGTTCTCCAGCCAGACAAAATAGAACGATGCGCCGATCCAGGCGATACCAACAATCATGTGAATCCAGCGCACGCTGAGATTCAGCCATTCCATCAAATGTGCTTCCACGGGTTTACCTTCTAGCTGTCGTCACTTCTCGGACGTTCAAGCTTCTACGGGTGGGGGTCGAGAACCAGCTTCTGGCTCTCAGCGAAAAAATGCTCATCGCAGTTATTGCCAGTTCCACTGCGATCAACCACCAGGAAGTCATCCCGCTTTTCGATCGTCAGCACCGGGTGGTGCCAGACGCCGCGATGGTAATTAACACCCTGCCTACCGTTGGTCACGAAGGCACGGGTCAGCTCTGAATCAGGTTCATCGCCAATGGGCGCGACCACGACCAGAAAAGGGTTGCCGAGCAGTGGCACAAACGCCTGACTGCCCTGCGGATGGCGCTCCAGCATGCTGATGATCAAGGGCATCTGCAGCGCCTCGGCGCGGAAGATACTGATGATCGCCTTGTCGTCCGGCGTCGCGGTTTGCACCTCGGCCAAACGATGAAAACGCTGGGTCGAACCGTTGTTGATCATGAAGTGATCGCTGCCGTCGGTTTCGATGACGTCTCCGAACGGGGCAAAAGCTTCTTTGGTCAACGGCTCGATGGTCAGTGTGCGCATGCTGGGTCTTCTGTTTTCGAATTCTTTGGACCCATGTGGGAGCGGTGCTTGCCCGCGATAAGGCTGGACGCGGTTCAGGATAGACCGCGGTGTTCCTATCGCGGGCAAGCATCGCTCCCACAAGGGGATCACGATGCTTACCTTACAACTTTACCCAACACCCGAAGACGACTCACGCCACCATCCGGGAACACGTTCAGGCGGATATGGGTAATAGGACCCAGCGCCTTGATCTGCTCGGCGAACTCGTGTTCGGCGTGCATGCTCAGTTTCTGGCTTGGCAGCAGTTCGCGCCAGAACAGGCTCTGGGTTTCGATCTGGCTGTCAGTACCGCCCTTCACGAATGCGCCCTGGATCGAGCAACTGTCCGGATAGTTACCTTTGAAGTGCAGAGTATCGACCAGGACTTTTTCCACTTCGCCCGCATGACCCAAGGCGATGATTACCCAGTCGTTGCCAGGCGTGCGGCGACGTGCAGTTTCCCAGCCGTCGCCCATGTTCACGCCACGGCCCGGATTGAGGATGTTGCTCATGCTGCCGTAGTGTTCATCGGAACACGCCAGAGCGCGGCCACCATTGAGCGCCGACGCCAGATCAAGTTGCTCGGTTTCACCCACTGCCGACCAGTCCCGGAACGGCACGCCGTAAACACGCAGACGGGCAACTCCGCCGTCCGGATAGATGTTGAAGCGCAAATGGCTGAACGCCTGGTCAGCGCTGATTTCATGGTAGTGATGGCTGTCGCCGTTCAGTTCCACAGCTGACAGGATTTCCGTCCACTGGGTGTTCTCGTCCGGCTCGCCGCTGGCCAGGAAGCACGCTTCCAGCGATGCCGATGGCGGATAGTTACCGGTGAAGTAGGAAGTGTCGATGTCCACGCCCTTGATCGTGCCCGCCACACCCAGGCGGATCACTGCGCTGTCGTAACCTTCGAAACGCTTGCGACGCGATTCCCAGCCGTCCATCCACTTGCCGTTGTCGTCAAACACGCCTTCTTTCCACACCGCAGGGGTGGGCTGGAACAGGCGGTTGGCATCGGCGAACCAGTCGTCAGTCACGGAAAGGATTTTGGTACCCAGGCGCGCGTCGGCCAGGTTGACGAACTTCTCGAAGGGTGCGGCGTAAGCTTTCATTCTTTTAGGTCTGCCTTTTGATCAGTGGCCTGGGTAGGGCGGTTAGAGGGCTTGCAAACGAAACAGGGCAATCTTGTTGATCTCGGCCAGGGCGCAGGCGAATTCGGCGTCGACCGAATTATCGATGCGGGTTTCAAAGGCTGCGAGTATCTGGTGCCGGTTACTGCCTTTGACTGCCATGATGAACGGGAAGGCGAATCGGGCTTTGTAAGCGTCGTTGAGTTCGGTAAATCGTTTGAATTCTTCGGCTGTGCATTGGTGGATGCCCGCGCCAGCCTGTTCGCTGGTGCTGGCTTCGGTCAGTTGCCCTTGCACTGCCGCTTTACCGGCGAGATCCGGGTGCGCGTTGATCAGTGCGAGCTGGCGCTCATGATCGGCGTCGAGCAGGATCTGGCTCATTCGCGCATGCAGGGTCTCGACATCGTCCAGCTCATCGAGCGCGCCCTGATCGTAAGCAGCGGCTGCGACCCATGGCGAATGTTCGTAGATGTCAGCAAAGGTCGCAATGAACTCGTCCCGGCTCAGGGCTGATGGTTTTAGCGTCATGAAACGGCTCATTGTGCGGCTTCCGGCTGATACGGGTGTTCAGCGTGCCAGTGGCGGGCAATGTCTACCCGGCGGGTGAACCAGACCTGCTCGTGGCTTTTGGCGTATTCGATGAAACGCTTGAGGGAAGCCAGACGAGCCGGGCGACCGATCAGGCGGCAATGCAAACCGATGGAAAGCATCTTTGGCGCGTCGGCACCTTCGGCATACAGCACATCGAAAGCGTCTTTGAGGTACTGGAAAAACTGATCGCCATTGTTGAAGCCCTGGACCTGAGTGAAGCGCATGTCGTTGGTGTCCAGCGTATACGGAATCACCAGATGAGCTTTGCCGGTCGGGCTATCGGGCTCCCAGTAAGGCAGATCGTCGTCATAGGTGTCGCAGTCGTAGAGAAAGCCGCCTTCTTCCATCACCAGACGCCGGGTATTGGGCCCTGTGCGGCCGGTGTACCAGCCCAGCGGACGTTCGCCGGTGATCTCGGTGAGGATGCGGATCGCCTTGAGCATGTGCTCGCGTTCCTTGGCTTCATCCATGTACTGATAATCGATCCAGCGATAACCGTGGCTGCAAATCTCGTGACCGTCGGCAACCATGGCGCGGATCACATCCGGGTGGCGCTGGGCTGCCATGGCCACGGCAAAGATCGTCAACGGGATATCGAATTGCTTGAACAGCTTGAGGATACGCCACACACCAGCGCGGCTGCCGTATTCATAAAGCGATTCCATGCTCATGTTACGCTCGCCCTGCAGCGGTTGAGCGGAGACCATCTCGGACAGGAACGCTTCGGACTCTTTGTCGCCGTGCAGGATATTACGCTCGCCGCCTTCTTCGTAATTGAGCACGAAGGACAGCGCAATACGCGCATTACCCGGCCAGCGGGGATGGGGCGGGTTGCTGCCGTAACCGATCAGGTCGCGAGGATAGTCAGCGCTCACTGCAATATTCCTTATGTGCTGTGGAACAGATGCGATGGCTGGATTGTATACAAAGCGTCTTTCAATTTGTAACCTTGTTTTTTGTCCCAGATGCTTAACATGTTTCTGCAAGAAACTTGCCTAGGTGGTCAGGTAATCGTGAAAAACTCTAATTAATTCCGCGAGTCCCGGTGAATCGGGGCTGCGCGGGATATAAGCCCGCATGCAGGCTTAATCAGCATTTTTTATTGTGTACAGCTTTTCGCTAAAGTGTCTTAATTCGACATTCTTTCACGGCTGCTAGCACTCAAATGGTGCGGCGTGTGGCTTTCAGATTTCAGGATGGGGCAGATTCGAAATGGGTAAATTGACGACGCACGTTCTTGACGCTGCCCACGGTTGTCCCGGCGCGTCCATCAGGGTCGAGCTGTATCGGATCGAGGGCGCAAGCCAGGTGCTGGTCGCCTCGGCACAGACCAACAGCGACGGTCGTTGTGATGCGCCTTTGTTGCAAGGTGAGGACTACCGCTCGGGTGTCTACCAACTGCACTTTCATGCCGGTGACTATTATCGCGCCCGAGGTGTGGCGTTGCCTGAACCTGCGTTTCTCGATGTGGTGGTGTTGCGCTTCGGGATTGACGCCGGCCAGGAGCACTACCACGTGCCGTTGCTGATCTCGCCCTACAGTTACTCGACGTATCGTGGCAGTTGAGTGATTCACAAACGACCGCCACTTCTGCAACTCATACTGTATGGTTTAGCCCGCTCGGAAGGCGCACTGTTCGGTCGCCGCACCCTGTGTACAATGCGCTCACTTTTTATCGTCGACTGCCACGAGCGCTCATGAACGAACCGTTGCAACCCCTCAAAAAGCAGCCACGCGTTGCAAAGCCAGTGCGCAGTGGTACTCAGGACGATGTGGTCTATGCGCACATATTCGAGGCCATTCTCGAGCAGCGTCTGGCACCTGGGACCAAGCTGAGTGAGGAAGCGCTGGGTGAAATTTTTGGCGTGAGCCGGACGATCATCCGTCGGGCTCTGTCTCGTCTGGCGCATGAAGGGGTGGTGATACTGCGGCCCAACCGTGGTGCCGTGGTCGCCAGCCCAAGCATTGATGAAGCGCGTCAGGTATTTTTCGCGCGTCGGATGGTGGAAAAAGCCATCACTGAACTGGCTGTCGAGCATGCGACTTCGGAGCAATTGGCGGCCTTGCGGCAGATGGTCAATGACGAGCGCGACAGTTTTGCCAAGGGCGATCGCGGCGCAGGCATTCGCCTGTCCGGCGAATTTCACCTGCAATTGGCCGTCGCGGCGAAGAACGCCCCGCTGATCAGCTTCCAGCGCAGTCTGGTATCGCAGACCTCGCTGATCATTGCCCAGTACGAAACCGGTAATCGCACGCACTGTTCATGGGATGAGCACAGCCAGTTGATCGACGCGATCGAAGCTCGTGATTCCAAGCGTGCCGTCGAGCTGATGATGCATCACATGGATCACATCGACAGCAAACTCAACCTGGACGAAGACAGCGCCTCAGATGACCTGCATGCAGTGTTTTCGCATTTGAGAGCGGGGAAGAAAGGTTGAGTGTTACTGCATACCTCTGTGGGAGCCGGGCTTGCCCGCGATGAGGCTAGACGCGATTCATTTTAGATCGCATCCAGCCTCATCGCGGGCAAGCCCGGCTCCCACAAGTTTTCCGTCAGCTTCGCCTTATCTGCAGTGCACCATTTCCCCGGCCGACCAAGTCTCCAGTACGGTCCGGTCATCCCCCAGTGTCATCAGTACAAACAACGTCTCGGCAATGTCCCTGGCTTGCTTCAACCGGTACGAAAGCAGCGGCGTGGCGTGGTAATCCAGCACCAGAAAATCGGCTTCATTACCCACCCGCAGACTGCCAACCCGGTCGTCCAGACGCAACGCACGTGCGCCGCCCAGGGTTGCCAGGTACAGCGATTTGAAAGGGCTCAGTTTGGCGCCCTGCATCTGCATCACTTTGTAGGCTTCGTTCAAGGTTTGCAGGATTGAGAAGCTGGTGCCACCGCCCACGTCAGTGCCTACGCCGACGTTGACCTTGTGCTTTTCAGCCAGAGGCAGATTGAACAAGCCGCTGCCCAGAAACAGGTTCGAAGTAGGGCAGAAGGCGATGGCTGAACCGGTCTCGGCAAGCCGCGCGCATTCGGCGTCGCAGAGGTGTACGCCGTGGGCAAATACCGAGCGTTCACCCAGCAGTTTGAAATGGTCGTATACGTCCAGATAACCGCTGCGTTCCGGGAACAGCGCCTTGACCCACTGCACCTCCTCGACGTTTTCACTGATGTGAGTCTGCATGTACACATCGGGGTACTCGCCGAGCAACTTCCCGGCCATGGTGAGTTGCTCCGGGGTGCTGGTCGGCGCAAAACGTGGCGTGACCGCGTAGTGCAGGCGGCCCTTGCCGTGCCAGCGTTCGATCAGCGCCTTGCTGTCGGCGTAGCCCGATTCTGCCGTATCGGTGAGGTAGTCCGGAGCGTTGCGATCCATCATCACCTTGCCAGCAATCATTCGCAGGTTGAGCTTTTCTGCTGCTTGAAAGAACGCCTCGACTGACTCCTTGTGCACGCTGCCAAACACCAGCGCAGTGGTGGTGCCGTTGCGCAGCAGTTCCTTAAGGAAAATGTCCGCGACTTCGGCTGAGTGCTGCGGGTCAGCGAACTGTTTTTCGCAGGGGAAGGTGTAAGTGTTGAGCCAGTCCAGCAAACGTTCGCCGTAGGAGCCGACCATGCCGGTCTGCGGCAAATGGATGTGGGTATCGATAAAGCCAGGCGTGATCAATGCGTCCTTGTACTCGGTCACTTCGACATGAGATTCGAGGGTTGTAAGTAGTTCGGCTGCGTGGCCAAGGGCGACAATCTTGCCGTCTTCAACCAGCATCAGGCCGTCAGCGAAGTACTCGTATGACGCTTCAATGCCGACTTCTGCCGGGTCGCCAACGCTGTGCAGAATGGCGGCTCGGTAGGCTTTTTTACTTGGGTTCATATAGGTCTCATCAAGCATAAATCAGCATTTGAATTGGAGTGTCTTGCCTATAGGAGAGCACGAGCAGCGCGAGGCTGATACCACGCCATCGCGGCCTCGCGCTGCTCATGCGCTCCTACGGGGAGGTGCAGCGCAACAGCAAGCCGGTTATTGCGCCCGGCTGCGCCGTGAAACCGGTAGCAGTTTGGCAACAGGTTCGGCGCTGGCGCTGTGCTGCCCGAAATTAACGTTGTAAGTGGCGATGACTTCGGCGGCAATCGATACCGCAATCTCGACAGGCAATTTGCCTTTGACTTCGCTCAGCCCCATCGGACAGCGCATGCGCTGCAACAGTGCCGGATCAAAGCCGCGATCACGCAACCGATGCTCGAATTTGACCCGCTTGGTTTTCGAGCCGATCAGACCGAAGTAGGCAAAGTCGCCGCGCTTGAGAATCGCCGCGGTCAGCTCCAGGTCCAGTTGATGGTTGTGGGTCATGACAATGCAATAACTGCCTTTGGGCAACTCATCGATTTCATCCAACGGGTCTTCGGCGACGATCTTGCGCACGCCACTGGGAATCTGCGCGGGAAACTCCTGTTCTCGAGAATCGATCCAGCGCACCCGGCAGGGCAGACTGGCCAATAAAGGCACCAGCGCTCGACCTACATGGCCGGCACCGAACACGGCGATCTGCGCCTGAGGCTGGCCCATGGGTTCGAACAGCAGCACATTCACGCCGCCGCAGCATTGGCCAAGGCTCGCGCCCAGGCTGAAGCGTTCCAGGCGCGTGTCCTGGCTGCGGCTGAGCAGCATCTCCCGGGCGATCTCCATGGCTTTGTATTCCAGATGCCCGCCACCAATGGTGTCGAAGATCCGTTCGGCACTGACCACCATCTTCGAACCGGCATTACGTGGCGTCGAACCGCGCTCTTCGATGATGGTGACCAGCACGCAGGCTTCACCCTGGGTTTGCAGGTCGGCGAGGGCGCTGATCCAGTTCATTTTTTGATCTCCGGGCTTGCGATCTTCATCGCTTCCATCGCGGGTAAGGTCGAGCGCGACCCCGGCCGCTCCCACATTGGATCGCTGTCCCCTGTGGGGGCGGTGCTTGCCCGCGATATTGGCGACTCGGTCTTACGCATCTGCTCACACCCCCACAACACCCGTTCCGGCGTCGCGGGCGCATCGATCTTCGGTTGATGGCGATAGTCGGCCAGACTGGCCACTGCATCCTTGATCGCACACCAGGCCGAGATGCCAAGCATGAACGGCGGCTCTCCCACGGCTTTGGAATGAAACACAGTGTCTTCCGGGTTTTTGCGGTTCTCCACCAGCTTGACGCGCAAATCCAGAGGCATATCCGCGACCGCCGGAATCTTGTAGCCCGCCGGGCCGTTGGTCATCAGTTTGCCTTTGTCATTCCAGACCAGTTCTTCCGTAGTCAGCCAGCCCATCCCCTGAATATAGCCACCTTCGACCTGCCCGATATCAATGGCCGGATTCAATGACGCGCCGACGTCATGCAGGATGTCGGTACGCAGCATCTTGTACTCGCCGGTCAGGGTGTCGACGATCACTTCGCTGCAGGCTGCGCCAAAGGCAAAGTAATAAAAAGGCCTGCCCCGTGCCTGACTGCGGTCGTAGAAGATTTTCGGCGTCTTGTAATAACCGGTACTGGACAGCGAAACCTGCCCCATCCACGCCAGTTGCGCCAAAGACTGAAATGACACGATCTGTTCGCCAGCGCGAATGTGGCCGTTGCGAAACGCCACGTCTGTTTCTGAGACCTTGAAGTGTTTGGCGGCAAATTCCACCAGACGCTGTTTGAGGATTTCTGCCGCGTTCTGCGCCGCCTTGCCATTCAGATCCGCGCCGCTGGAAGCCGCAGTCGGAGAAGTGTTGGGCACTTTATCGGTGTTGGTGGCGGTGATCTGAATCCGGTCGATATCGACCTGGAATACCTCGGCCACGACTTGCGCGACTTTGACGTTCAACCCCTGACCCATTTCTGTGCCGCCGTGGTTCAGGTGGATGCTGCCGTCTGTGTAGATATGGATCAGCGCACCGGCCTGATTGAGAAAACTGGCAGTAAAGGAAATGCCGAACTTGACCGGGGTCAGCGCCAGGCCTTTCTTCAGAATCGGGCTGTCGGCGTTGAACGCCCGGATCGCTTCGCGCCGCTCGTGGTATTGACTGCTTTCTTCCAGCTCGGCAGTCATTTCTTCCAGCAGGTTGTGCTCGACGGTCTGGTAGTAGTGGGTGACGTTGCGATCGGTCTTGCCGTAGTAGTTGGCCTTGCGCACTGCCAGTGGATCTTTGCCCAGATAGCGGGCGATTGAATCCATGACCTCTTCAATGGCGACCATACCTTGCGGGCCGCCGAAGCCTCGGTACGCGGTGTTGGATGCGGTGTTGGTTTTGCAGCGATGGCCGTTGATCGTGGCTTCGCCTAAGTAGTAAGAGTTGTCAGCATGGAACATCGCCCGGTCGACAATTGACGCTGACAGATCAGGCGAGTAACCGCAATTACCCGCCAGATCCAGTTGAATGCCATGCAGACGGCCATCGTCATCGAAACCCACGTCGTACTCAATGTAGAACGGGTGGCGCTTGCCGGTCATCAGCATGTCTTCGACGCGGGGCAGGCGCATTTTGGTGGGCTGCCCGGTCAGGCGCGCGATCACGGCACACAGACACGCAGGACTCGCTGCCTGGGTTTCCTTGCCGCCAAAACCACCGCCCATGCGGCGCATGTCGACGACAATTTTGTTCATCGAAACGTCCAGCACTTCGGCGACCAGTTTCTGTATTTCAGTGGGGTTCTGGGTCGAGCAGTAGACGATCATGCCGCCATCTTCGGTGGGCATTACCGAGGATATCTGGGTCTCCAGATAGAAGTGTTCCTGACCACCGATGTGCAGATTGCCCTGAAGACGATGCCGGGCAGCGTCCAGTGCAGCGGCACTGTCACCGCGCTTGTGCGTATGGCTGTCGAGCACGAAGTGCTTGGCCCGCAGCGCTTGGACCACATCCAGCACCGGTTCCAGATCTTCGTATTCAATCACCGCGGCCATTGCCGCCTGACGAGCGATATCGAGGCTGCGAGCAGCAACGGCGAGCACCGGCTGGCCGACGAACTCCACTTTGTCGATGGCCAGCAATGGATCGCCGGGCAGCAGCGGACCGATGTCTTTCAGGCCGGGGATGTCTTCGTGCGTGATGACAATTTTCACGCCATCAAAGGCATAACAAGGCGTGGTATCGACGCTGATGATCCGCGCGTGAGCACGGTCGGACAGGCGCGCATACACGTGCAGTTGATTAGGGAATTCCAGGCGGTCATCGATGTACACCGCTTCGCCGGACACATGCTTGTCGGCGCTGTCGTGCTTGACGCTGCGGCCAACGCCGGTAGTCAGATCCTGCTGAAACAGGGCGATCATTTCGGCCTGTGACTTTATGGCTGAGTTGTTAGACATAAGCCGTCACCCGCGTCTGGACAGTAGGTGTTTGCAGTTCGATGAAGTATTTGCGCAGCAGGTTTTGCGCGCTGAGCAGCCGATATTCCTTGCTGGCGCGGAAGTCTGACAGGGGCGTGAAGTCTTCGGCCAGTGCCGCGCAGGCAGCCTCCACTGTGGCAGATGTCCATGGCGAGCCGATCAATGCCCGCTCGCAGGCGGCGGCTCGCTTGGGAGTTGCCGCCATCCCTCCGTAAGCAACGCGTGCGTCAACGATGCTGCCATTCTCGACATGCAGATTGAACGCTGCGCACACCGCAGAAATATCGTCATCCAGTCGCTTCGACACTTTATAGGCGCGGAAGGCCTGCTGCGCCTTGGCTTTAGGCACGACAATGGTTTCGATGAATTCGCTTTCCTGCCGCGCCGTCACCCGGTAGTCAATAAAGTAATCCTCAAGCGCCAGGGTGCGGCGGGTGTCGCCCTTACGCAGCACGATTTGCGCACCCAGAGCGATCAGCAGAGGAGGGGAATCGCCAATCGGCGAGGCGTTGCCGATATTGCCGCCCAGCGTGCCTTGATTGCGGATCTGCAACGAGGCAAAGCGCTGCAGCAGTTCGCCGAAGTCCGGGTACTCGGCACTCAGGGCGGCGTAGCAATCGGTCAGTGGTGTCGCAGCGCCGATTTCCAGGCGATCATCGAAATGCTCGATGCGCTTCAGCTCGGCGACATTGCCCACATAAATCATTACCGGCAGCGGGCGGTGGAACTGAGTGACTTCAAGGGCCAGATCGGTACCGCCAGCCAGCAGCCGCGCCTGCGGGTTGGCTTCATACAAATGTGCCAGGTCGGCAACGGTCTGCGGGACCAGACAGCGCTTGTCGCCGTCATTCAGTTCCCCGGTTTGCGTCGGCGCAATACTGCGCAGGCGGGCGATGGTCTGTGCTTTGCGTTCGTCGAACTGGTCCGGCTGACGCTTGCTGCACGATTGTTCGGCGGCATCGAGAATCGGGCGATAGCCAGTGCAGCGGCAGAGGTTGCCTGCCAGCGCTTCGTGGGTTTTATGACTATCGGGTTGTGTGCTGTTCTTTTGCAGGGCAAACAACGACATCACAAAACCGGGTGTGCAGAAACCGCATTGCGAGCCATGGCAATCGACCATCGCCTGCTGGACGCTGTGCAGCTTGCCTTGATGCTTGAGATCTTCAACGCTGATCAACTGCTTGCCGTGCAAGGAAGCGACAAAAGTCAGGCACGAATTGAGGCTGCGATAACGCAGGCGGTCTTCACCCTGTGAATCGCTTTCGAGTTCACCGACCACCACCGTGCAGGCGCCGCAGTCACCGCTGGCACAGCCTTCTTTGGTGCCCGATTTGTGCAGGTGTTCGCGCAGGTAGTTGAGAACCGTCAGATTGGGGTCCAGGCTATGTTCGGTGCGTAGCTCATTGTTCAAGAGAAATTGGATCACGGCAGGTCCTCTACGCGTTTTTCTGGTCATCGAACACGACAGACCGCGTGAAAACTACTGCGCTCGGCAATACTGCGTTAAAAACAGGCGAAAAATGCTCATTTAGAACACCTAGACTCCGCTTTTTCGCCTGTTTTTGCCTTGTCTTGCCGTCGCTCGCTACGTTTTCACACGGTCTGTAAGGGCGAATTTATCAGGTCTGACTTCTCGGTCAATTTGTTTCTGACTCTTAGGTCAGGAAATGTCGTTTTTAGATCAGGTGCGTGGTATCAGTAGGTCGCCAATGCGACGAACTGACACGATCTGTTGAAAGTTTTGCTTATTTCGTGCCAGTTTCCACTGGTATGGCCCTGCGCCATTGGCCTTCATTGGGATACACTGCGCCGCTTGGTTATAACCAGCATTTGGGATAGACATGACGTTCAAGGCTCCGGACAGCCTCGCCGAGCAAATTGCTCACCACCTTGCCGAGCGCATCATTCGTGGCGAACTCAAGCCCGCGGAGCGCATTCAGGAACAAAAAGTCACGCAGGCGTTGAACGTCAGCCGTGGCTCGGTGCGCGAAGCATTGTTGATTCTGGAACGCCGTCATCTGGTGGCGATACTGCCGCGTCGCGGTGCGCAGGTCACGGTGCTCAACGCGCACAACGTGCAGAGCTTATGCACGCTGATGACTGAATTGTATGTGCTGCTGGGCATTGCGGTGGCCGAGAAGTGGCAGCAGCAAAGCGATCTGGCAACCTTCCTGCAAATTCAGCAGCGGCTGATTGCCAGCTACGAGCGCCAGGACGTGAAAGCCTTCGTTGAAGACAGCTTCAACGTTATGCGTGCCGCCTATCCCTTTGCCGACAACCTTTATCTGCAAGAAACCGTCGATAACCTGCAACCGTCCATGAGCCGCAGCTATTACCTGGCGCTCGATCAGCGCAAGGCCGAGATGCGCGATTACCTGACTTTGTTTGAGCAGCTGCTTGAGGCAGTGGTGGCTCGCGATACAGCGCGGGTTCGTAGCGTGTTGACCGATTACGGCCAGCGCAGTTGTCAGTTGGTACTTTCGGCTCTGGAAGCAGGCTGATCCCATGCGGCTGAAGTGCATCAAGCTGGCGGGGTTCAAATCCTTCGTCGACCCCACCACGGTGAACTTCCCCAGTAACATGGCGGCGGTCGTCGGCCCTAACGGCTGCGGCAAATCCAACATTATTGACGCCGTGCGCTGGGTCATGGGCGAAAGCTCGGCCAAGAACCTGCGCGGCGAGTCGATGACTGACGTTATCTTCAACGGCTCCACCAGCCGCAAGCCGGTCAGTCAGGCCAGCATCGAGCTGGTCTTCGATAACTCCGACGGCACGCTGGTCGGCGAGTACGCTGCCTACGCGGAAATTTCCATTCGCCGCAAGGTCACCCGCGACAGCCAGAACACCTATTACCTGAACGGCACCAAATGCCGTCGGCGGGACATCACCGATATCTTCCTCGGTACCGGTCTGGGCCCGCGCAGCTATTCGATCATCGAGCAGGGCATGATCTCGAAGCTGATCGAAGCCAAGCCCGAAGACTTGCGTAATTTCATCGAGGAAGCGGCGGGTATCTCCAAGTACAAGGAACGCCGTCGCGAGACTGAAAACCGGATTCGTCGTACCCACGAAAACCTTGCGCGTCTGACCGACCTTCGCGAGGAACTGGAACGTCAGCTGGAACGTTTGCATCGTCAGGCTCAGGCCGCCGAGAAGTATCAGGAGTACAAAGCCGAAGAACGCCAGCTCAAGGCGCAGTTGTCGGCGTTGCGCTGGCAGGCGTTGAACGAGCAGGTTAGCCAGCGAGAAGCGGTGATCGGCAATCAGGAAGTCGGTTTCGAGGCGCTGGTTGCGGAACAGCGCAACGCCGATGCCAGCATTGAGCGTCTTCGTGACGGCCACCATGATCTGTCCGAACGCTTCAATCTGGTTCAGGGCCGCTTCTATTCCGTGGGCGGTGATATTGCCCGCGTCGAGCAAAGTATTCAGCACGGCCAGCAACGCTTGCGCCAATTGCAGGACGACCTGCGCGAAGCCGAGCGCGCTCGTCAGGAAACCGAATCCCATCTAGGGCACGACCGCACATTGCTGGCGACCTTGGGCGAAGAGCTGGAAATGCTCGAACCCGAGCAGGAGATGACCAGTGCGGCAGCCGAGGAATCTGCTGCGTCGCTGGAAGACGCTGAAAGTGCGATGCACGGCTGGCAGGAGAAATGGGACAGCTTCAACCTGCAATCTGCCGAGCCTCGGCGGCAGGCAGAGGTTCAGCAGTCACGTATTCAACAATTGGAACAAAGCCTGGAGCGTCTTGCCGAGCGCCAGCGACGTCTCGGTGAAGAGTTACAGTTGCTCAAAGCCGACCCGGAAGATGCCGCGATCCTGCAACTGGACGAAGACCTCGCAACTCGGGAAATGTCCCTCGAAGAGCTGCACATCGGCGAAGAGCAAGCGGTCGAGCGGCTTGAGCATTTACGCAACGAGCTGCAACAAGCCAGTCAGGCGCAACAACAGGCCCAAGGCGAATTGCAGCGGCTCAATGGTCGTTTGGCATCCCTGGAAGCGTTGCAGCAGGCTGCTCTCGATCCCGACACCGGCACTGCCGAATGGCTGCGCGATCATGATCTGGCTGAGCAACCACGGCTGGCTGAAGGCTTGCGGGTTGAGCCGGGTTGGGAGCTTGCAGTGGAAACCGTGCTGGGCGCTGATCTGCAGGCTGTGCTGGTGGATGATTTCAGCGGTCTGGATCTAGCCGGTTTCCAGCAGGGTGATCTGCGTCTGGTCAGCGCCAGTGCCGAAGCTGCGCGCATCCCTGGCAGCCTGCTGGATAAAGTCGACAGTGACATGGACCTCGCCAGTTGGCTGGGTCAGGTTCGCCCGGTTGAAACCCTCGACGAGGCACTGGCCCAACGCAGCCAGCTGGCGGCCGGGCATAGCCTGATCAGCCGCGATGGCTATTGGGTAGGGCCGCACTTTCTGCGGGTACGTCGCGCCAGTGAAGCGCAAAGCGGCGTGCTGGCCCGTGGGCAGGAGTTGCAGCGCCTGGGGCAGGAGCGCGAAGAGCGTGAAGCCACATTGGCCTCTCTTGAAGAGCGACTGTTGATGTTGCGCGAACAGCAATCGAATCAGGAAGAAGCCCGGGAAGAATTGCGGCGTCGGGTGCAGGATGAGACCCGTCAGCAAAGCGAGCTCCGGGCGCAGTTGTCTGCCGCCAGGGTCAAGGTCGAACAGCTCACGCTACGCCGAACTCGCCTTGATGAGGAGCTGGCCGAACTGGGTGAGCAGCGCGCCATTGAGCACGAGCAATTGGGCGAGTCGCGTCTGCAATTGCAGGATGCACTGGACACCATGGCGCTGGACACCGAACAGCGTGAACTGCTTCAGGCCCAGCGCGACAGCCTGCGCGAACAGCTCGACCGGGTGCGACAAGAAGCCCGTCAGCACAAGGATCATGCTCATCAGCTGGCGGTGCGCCTCGGTTCGCTCAGGGCTCAGCACGATTCCACACGGCAGGCCCTTGAGCGTCTGGAGATGCAATCCGAGCGGCTTAGCGAAAAACGTGAGCAGTTAAATCTCAATCTGGAAGAGGGCGAAGCTCCGCTGGAAGAGCTGCGCCTGAAACTTGAAGAATTACTTGAGCGGCGCATGGCGGTGGACGATGAAATGCGTACCGCCAAGAATGCACTGGAAGATGCCGATCGCGAGTTACGCGATGCCGAGAAGCGCCGCACCCAGGCCGAGCAGCAATCGCAACTGTTGCGTGGCCAGCTGGAGCAGCAGCGCATGGAATGGCAATCCCTCACGGTGCGCCGTACCACGTTGCAGGATCAGTTGCTGGAAGACGGTTACGACTTGCATGGCGTATTAGCCACCCTGACCGCCGAGGCTAACGAAAAGGAGGCCGAGGAGGAATTGGAGCGCATCGCCGGGCGTATTCAGCGACTGGGGGCGATCAACCTTGCGGCCATCGACGAGTATCAGCAGCAGTCAGAGCGCAAACGTTATCTGGACGCGCAGAATGCTGACCTGGTTGAAGCTCTGGAAACCCTCGAAAACGTCATCCGCAAGATCGACAAGGAGACGCGAAATCGCTTCAAAGAGACCTTCGATCAGATAAATAGTGGAATTCAGGCACTTTTTCCAAAAGTTTTCGGTGGTGGCTCAGCTTATTTGGAACTGACGGGCGAAGATTTACTCGATACAGGGGTAACAATCATGGCGCGCCCGCCGGGCAAGAAAAACAGCACGATCCATTTGCTGTCCGGTGGCGAGAAAGCCTTGACTGCGTTGGCGTTGGTTTTCGCCATTTTCAAGCTCAATCCTGCACCGTTCTGCATGCTCGACGAAGTGGATGCACCGCTGGACGATGCCAACGTTGGACGCTACGCGCGACTGGTCAAGGAGATGTCGCAGACTGTGCAATTCATTTACATCACCCACAACAAGATCGCCATGGAAATGGCCGATCAATTGATGGGTGTCACCATGCATGAACCGGGTTGTTCGCGACTTGTGGCAGTGGATGTGGAGGAAGCAATGGCGCTGGTCGACGCCTAGCAAGGCTTGTTCCGCGCGATAGAAATGGCCGGTTATTGGCCTTGCGTGAACAACTCTGTGCGGTAGATATCGCTTTGCGCACCAACCAGATGTAACAGACGGTGTAAAGTTACCTTTGGTCGTGCTAGTTTAATGTCCACTTTTTCTTTTCGCGTGGGCAAATTGCCAGTCAGAACAGAGACTTGGCACCACGTTTTAAAGGGGTTTAGGCCCTTATTTCAAGCATTCTTCACTAGAGGCACTGGATTACATGGAAATCGGTCTGCGCGAGTGGCTGATCGTCATCGGCATAATTGTCATTGCCGGTATTCTTTTTGATGGCTGGCGCCGTATGCGCGGCAGCAAGGGGAAATTGAAATTCAGGCTGGACCGCAGCTTCTCGAACCTGCCGGACGACGATGACACGTCCTCCGCCGAGTTGCTGGGCCCACCGCGAGTGCTCGACACGCATAAAGAGCCGCAGCTCGACGAGGAAGACTTGCCCTCGATGAGCGCGACGCCGCGTCAGAGCAAGCGCAACAACAAGCGCAAAGATGAGCCGCAACAAGGCGATCTGAATCTGGATATGGACAGCCCTAGCCTGTTCACCGGGCGTGACGATGATTTCCCGGACGACAAGCCTGCTCAGCGCATTACCGAAGATAAGGACCTGGCGCCGGTCGAAGAGGTGCTGGTCATCAGCGTTATTTGCCGTGACGAAAGTGGCTTCAAGGGGCCGGCACTGCTGCAAAACATTCTGGAAAGCGGTCTGCGTTTCGGTGAAATGGATATTTTCCATCGCCATGAAAGCATGGCCGGCAACGGCGAAGTGCTGTTCTCCATGGCCAACGCGGTCAAGCCAGGCGTTTTTGATCTGGATGACATCGATCACTTCAGCACCCGTGCCGTGAGTTTCTTCCTCGGCTTGCCGGGTCCGCGTCATCCGAAACAGGCTTTTGATGTGATGGTCGCCGCTGCTCGCAAGCTGGCTCATGAGCTTAACGGCGAACTCAAGGATGATCAGCGCAGCGTCATGACCGCGCAGACCATCGAGCACTACCGTCAGCGCATCGTCGAATTCGAACGCCGCGCCTTGACTCAGCGTCGTTGAAGCCAAACCTGTAACTGTAGGAGCGCGCTTGCCCGCGATGGCGGTTTTCAGGCAACGAAGGTCCTTCGGCCCTTATCGCGGGCAAGCGCGCTCCTACGGTCGAACCAACAGAGCACCAACATCGGAGCAGCCTAGGCTGCTCTTTTGCTTTTGAAGAGAACACCGCATGAAAGCCGCCGAAACCCGAATCCTAGAACTGCGCGCCGAGCTGGATCAGCACAACTACCGCTACCACGTCCTCGACGAGCCGAGCATTCCGGATGCCGAGTACGACCGGCTATTCCACGAACTCAAAGCGCTTGAAGCGGAAAACCCTCATCTGGTCACCCCTGATTCGCCCACACAGCGGGTCGGCGGAGCAGTTCTAACTGCTTTTTCAAAGGTTCGTCACGAAGTTCCTATGCTCAGCTTGGGTAACGCGTTTGAGGAAGATGAGTTAAGGGAGTTTGACCGCCGAGTTGTTCAGCGGCTGGATCCTTTGCCGAATGATTTGTTTAATGGTGTCAACGTTGAGTACACATGCGAGCCCAAGCTAGATGGCCTCGCAGTCAGTCTTCTCTATGTAAACGGTGAGCTCATTCGAGGAGCTACCCGCGGTAATGGGACGGTCGGTGAAGACATCACAGCGAACGTTCGGACAATTCGCAATATACCTCTGCGGCTACGTGAGCGTGGATGGCCTTCAATTATTGAAGTGCGTGGAGAGGTCTTCATCGAAAAAGCGGGTTTTGAACGAGTCAATGCACATCAGGAGGAAATCGGCGAAAAAGTCTTTGCGAATCCCAGAAACGCTGCGGCGGGAAGCATGCGACAGTTGGATCCGAAAATATCTGGTCGTAGGTCTTTAAAATTTTGCTGCTATGGGGTGGGGCAGATTAGTAGCGAGTTCTCTGATACTTATTTTGGAATGCTTCAAAAAATTAAGAAATGGGGCATTCCAATCAGCCACGAGCTGAAATTGGTGTCAAAAATCGAGGATGCTATTGCTTATTGCCAAGCAATGGGAGAACGGCGTCTTCTGCTGAAGTACGAAATAGATGGGGTCGTCCTCAAAATTAACAGCTTGGCTTCTCAACGAGAACTAGGGTTTCGGGCCCGTGAACCACGCTGGGCCGTTGCCTACAAATTCCCTGCATTGGAAGAGCTCACTACGTTGCTCGACGTCGAATTCCAGGTCGGCCGTACGGGGGCTGTTACGCCCGTAGCACGCTTGAAACCGGTCAAAGTGGCTGGCGTGACCGTCGCCAACGCGACCCTGCACAACATGGACGAAGTGGCTCGTTTAGGGCTGATGATCGGCGACACCGTGATCATCCGTCGCGCAGGCGACGTGATTCCTCAAGTGGTGCAAGTCGTGCTTGAGCGTCGCCCGGAAGACGCCCGCGCGGTAGAGATTCCGCAAACCTGTCCGGTGTGTGGTTCGCACGTCGAGCGCACGCAACTGATCAAGCGCAGCAAAGGCAAGGAAACCGTCAGTGAAGGCGCGGTGTACCGCTGCGTCGGTCGACTGGCCTGCGGCGCGCAACTCAAGCAGGCGATCATCCACTACGTCTCGCGACGGGCCATGGATATTGAAGGTCTGGGCGACAAGACCATCGAACAACTGGTGGACGAGAAACTGATCGGTTCTCCGGCTGATCTTTATGCACTGACCTTTGAGCAAATCGTCGATCTGGAGGGTTTCGCGGAAATCTCCAGCAAAAAACTGCTCAAGGCCATCGAAGACAGCAAGCAGCCTACGCTGGCGCGCTTTATCTATGCGCTGGGTATTCCGGATGTGGGCGAAGAGACCGCCAAGGTGCTGGCCCGCTCGCTGGCGTCGCTGGAGCGGGTCAAACAGGCGTTGCCTGAGGTGCTGACTTATTTGCCCGATGTCGGTCTGGAAGTGGCCCATGAAATCCACAGCTTCTTTGAAGACGCGCACAACCAGAACGTGATTGACGCGCTGCTAAACGAACGCGGCCTGCAATTGCAGGACGAGGGTGAGCTGGGCGCCGAATTCGCCGCCAGCGCGACGCTGGGTGGTATGGTCGACAAGCTGAACATCCCCTCGGTAGGTCCTGGTGCCGCGCTGAAGTTAGCGGACAAGTTTGGCTCGCTGGAGGGCATCATCAAGGCAGACTGGCTGGACATGCGTCAGACCTTGCCCGAGAAGCAGGCCAAGGCTGTGCGCGAGTTTTTCGACAAGCCGGAAAACGCCGAGCGCGGGTTGGCCATCGAAGCCCAGTTGAAAGAATTCGGCATGCATTGGCAGAGCGAGAAAAAAGTCGTTGAAGGCTTGCCGTTGGCAGGGCAGACCTGGGTGTTGACCGGCTCCCTGGAGCTGATGAGCCGTGACGTCGCCAAGGACAAACTGGAAAGCCTGGGTGCCAAGGTATCTGGTTCGGTATCGGCCAAAACCCATACCGTGGTCGCTGGACCGGGGGCCGGGTCCAAGCTGACCAAGGCCAACGAGCTGGGCCTGAAGGTGCTGGATGAAGAGGCGTTTGTGGCTTTCTTGACCAAGCATGGCGTCGCGGTGGATTGAATGGCCATGTGCTGAGCATGTTCCCACAAAGCTCACGTCACGCATCAAGTCCACGGAACGACGGCAACCGGCGGTGATCTAGTGCTTGCTGGCCCACCAGGAGATCGCCATGTACCGGTTTTTCGAACAACTCAGTTCCCGCATTGCCGCACCGTTCATTGGCGAGACCCGGCGTAATAGCAAGGTTTGGCAGTGCCGGTGTGGCCAGTCAGTATTTTTCCCGAATACCCAGTGCCTGGCCTGTTCGGCAGGACTCGGCTATTTGCCGGAGCAGGGGCGAGTTGCGGCTCTTGAGCCTGGTCCCGATCAAGACACCTGGCGCTTGAGCGACGAGCCCGGAGCCGGGCTTTATCGACGCTGCGCCAACCTCGATACGCCGGCTGCCTGCAACTGGCTATTTCCCGCCAATGACAGCGGTGAATTTTGTATCGCGTGTAGCCTCAATCGCACCATTCCCGACTTGTCGATTCCGGAAAACGGTGAGCGCTGGTGCAAGGTGGAAACGGCCAAGCGTCGGCTGGTTGCGCAGTTGATCTCCCTGGGCCTGAAAGTTATTCCTAAAACCCAGGACGAAGAGCGCGGGCTGGCTTTTGAGTTTTTGGGCGTTGATCTGGAAGGCAAGGCGCCCACCACGGGCCACGCCAACGGCTTGATTACCCTGGATATCAAAGAGGCGGACGACGCCCATCGCGAGAAAATTCGTGTGCAGATGCACGAACCGTATCGAACACTGCTCGGGCATTTCCGGCATGAAGTGGGGCACTACTATTGGGATCGTTTGATTGCCAATACCTGGTGGCAGGATGGGTTTCGTAACCTGTTCGGTGATGAGCGCGCCAGTTACGCCGATGCTCTGGACCATCATTATCAGAACGGCGCGCCGAGCGACTGGCAGCAGAACTTCGTCAGTGCCTACGCGACCATGCACCCTTGGGAGGACTGGGCAGAGACCTGGGCGCATTACCTGCACATGATGGACGCGGTCGATACTGCATTGGGTTTCGGCATGAGTGCCCGGGACATGGACCTAGATTATCAGCCGTTCCCGCTGGAGACCCTCTACGATCCGCAGCATCCCGGTGGGCCTGCGTTCCTGTCATTCGTCAACGCATGGATCGAGTTGGCCGGCATGCTCAACGAGCTGTCGCGCAGCATGGGGCAGCCGGACTTTTACCCGTTTGTCCTGCCACCTGCAGTGATCACCAAGCTGCACTTCATTCACCTGGTGATTCAGGACGCAGGCGGCAAGGCGGATGAGGTGTTGCAAGCGCAGTAGAGAGTTAGTCCTGCACTTGTCGCCGGCCGGATTCTGACCTGTAGGAGCGCACGAGCACCGCGAGGCCGCGATGGCGGCGTATCAGACTGAACGCCATCGCTGCCTCGCGGTGCTCGTGAGCTCTTACAGAATGCATTGCAATTGGGCGATGAATGTTTTGGATTGATAGCCCCCGATTTCTCTAGGCCTAAACCTTCAACACCAACTTCCCGAAATTCTCACCGTTGAACAGCTTCTGCAGGGTTTCCGGGAAAGTCTCCAGCCCGTCGACAATATCTTCCCTGCTCTTGAGCTTGCCCTGAGCCATCCAGCCCGCCATCTCCTGTCCGGCAGCGGCAAACTTGCTGGCGTAGTCCATGACTACAAAACCTTCCATTCGGGCGCGATTGACCAGCAGCGACAGGTAATTGCTCGGTCCTTTGACGGGCGATGTGTTGTTGTACTGGCTGATCGCACCGCAGATCACAACTCGGGCTTTGGGTGCCAGACGGCTGAGTACGGCGTCGAGAATGTCCCCGCCAACGTTGTCGAAGTAGACATTCACCCCATTGGGGCATTCGCGCTTCAGACCTGCCAGTACATCTTCGCTTTTGTAATCGATAACGCCATCGAACCCCAGTTCATTGATAAGCGACTCGCACTTCTGCTTGCCGCCAGCGATGCCGATCACGCGGCAGCCTTTAAGCTTGGCAATCTGACCGGCCACGCTACCCACTGCACCCGCCGCGCCGGAAATCACCACGGTATCGCCACTTTGCGGCGCGCCGACATCCAGCAGGGCAAAGTAGGCCGTCATACCGGTCATGCCCAGTGCGGAAAGGTAGCGGGGCAGTGGTGCTAGTTTCGGATCGATCTTGTAGAAGCCTTTAGGCTCACCCAGAAAGTAATCCTGAACGCCCAGCGCGCCTTGCACAAAATCCCCCTCTGCGAACTGATCACTCTGCGAGGCGATGACCTCGCCAACGCCCAGTGCGCGCATCACCTCGCCCAGACTGACCGGAGCGATGTATGACTTGCCCTCGTTCATCCAGCCGCGCATGGCCGGGTCCAGCGACAAGTAATGGTTTTTGACCAGAATCTGCCCACTTGCCAGCTCGCCGACCGGCACTTCCTGATAAGTGAAGTCCTCGCGACTGGCCTGGCCGACCGGGCGCTTGGCGAGCAGGAATTGGCGGTTGGTCTGGGTGCTCATGGCAGTTCCTCAAAGATAGACAAAGGTTGATTGAAGTCGCTGAGGCAAAGCCAGGCAAGTGAAGATCACTCTGCGAATGCGCTGCGATCCAGTTGAATGATGAATAGGCGTGTACCCGCTGGCGATAAGCTTTTAAATCAAGGGTAATATTTATCCATGTAGATCGTCAGCCGAGACTAATCTACATTGGCTCCCTTACCTGAAGCCTGAGTTACCCGAATGTCGCCTACCTGCTTGCCAACCCTTCGCCCCAACGTACTGCGCCCTGGAGACGCTGTAGCTCTGGTTTCACCTGCT
The DNA here is from genome assembly GCF_002158995.1 of Pseudomonas caspiana. Classification (GTDB taxonomy): domain Bacteria; phylum Pseudomonadota; class Gammaproteobacteria; order Pseudomonadales; family Pseudomonadaceae; genus Aquipseudomonas; species Aquipseudomonas caspiana. Next base: position 56,225 of record NZ_LOHF01000008.1, read on the forward strand.
GGCCCGGTGGCGGCGGCGAAGGTCGAGAGCGCGGCAGAAGTTCTGAAGAGCTGGGGCCTGAAGCCCCGTATTTACCCTCACGCGCTGGATACTCACTCTTTCTATGCGGGCACTGATGAGCATCGACTTGCCGACTTCAATGCCGCACTGGCCGATCCGGAAATCCGCGCACTCTTCTGCAATCGTGGCGGTTATGGCGCACAACGGATTGTTCAGCATCTGGACTTCGATGCGGTAAGGCGTGATCCGAAGCTCGTGATTGGTTTTTCTGATATCACTGCATTTCACGGAGCGCTCTGGGAACATGCGCGACTGGCAACCATTCACGGGCCTGTCGCCAGTCAGCTTGAGCGGGGTGGCGTGTTCGTCAGCGGTCTGCGGCACGTGACCATGAGCACCGAACCGGTTGTGGTGTCAGCAGATCCAGCGGAGCGCACTTTCGATGTGCGTACTCGCGGCACTGCTCAAGGCATATTGCTGGGCGGTAACCTGAGCATACTCAGCAGCAGTGTGGGCACTGGCTACATCCCTGACCTGAACGGCGCCATTCTGCTGATCGAGGATGTGGGTGAGGCAGCTTATCGAGTCGACCGTCTGCTGACCCAACTCCTCAACAGTGGTGCGCTGAATGGGCTGGCGGGCATTGCGGTTGGGCAGTTCAGTGAACCCAAAGGCGCAACCGGAGCGATCACCCATTCAAGCGTATTGATGGAGCGACTGGGGGACTTGGGTATTCCTGTCCTGGGCGGTCTGTCCATCGGCCATGACGCCGTCAACTACGCGGTGCCTCTGGGCATAGAGGCCACGCTGGATGCTGATGCCGGAACCTTGCTGGTTGGTGCTGCGACACGCTGACGCCAATCTGCACGTAATCAGCGCTCCACTCTGGGTAATTGCTCCGAATCGGGCGTTCGCATGTGGCTGTTCGTAAGTTTTTCAGCGCTTCCATCCTGAAAATCCGGAGCTTTTAGCTGACCCTTGATCTGGTTTAACCCCCGGAACAGTCTGAAAACGACTTCGGCATAGCTAATCGCCATTATCTCGACGTCAAACTCTTGTGCATCCCCAGATCCATTGCGAATCTGCACGATTATTGAATGGTGCGATTCAAAGGCCTCAGTCGAAAGGCGGGTCGCTATGAGTCATCGAACGGGGATGAGCGCTATGATTTCGGCCGTGCAAGCTCGAGTTGCCAATCTTGGTGTGGCCAAAAAACTTGGCGTGGGTTTCACGCTGGTTTTGCTGCTGACCGCTCTGGTGGCGGCGATCGGCGTCTGGTCGTTGAAAAATATCAGCGTTCATTTCGACGGACTGAAACAGATGTCATCCCTCAACAGCGGGCTGCTCAAGGTTCGGTTGCTGGAACAGGAATACGCACTGCGCAGTGACCCCAAGATCGTTGAGCAACTGCATGCAGGCATTGACGAGTTGAATGCACTGGCTGAACAGCTGAAGTCCCAGTCCCCGGCCAGCGAGTCCAGAATGGCTGAGGTCCAGCAAACGCTGGGCGCTTACCGCACGTCTTTCGATCAGTTCGTTGATATCAGCCAAAGCAAGGACCTTGCTCTGGAAATGGCCAGTTGGTCGGTTTCCAGTGTTGCCAACAACCTGGATGTTCTGCAGGCCGGGTTGGCAGATGACGGTACTTATTGGCTCAAGGATTCAAAGGGTGAGCAGGGCGCTGAGTTCATTGAGCAGGCCAATCAGGTCAGCCAGGTTTCCAGGCTGATGATGCAGGCCATGGACGAGGCGCGAGTGCGTCTCGACAAGAGCCGAAAGACGGGTTCGGGTGATGAGGTCAAGACTGGCAAAATCCAGCAGGCAGATGAGGCAAAGACGCTGGCCGAAGAGCTCAAAGGCGTTGTCAAGGATGAGGGCTATCTAACGGTGCTGGGTGAGGTCAGCACGCATATTGGCAACTTCAACGACAAATTGAGCGAATACACCGATTTGCTCGCCAGTGAGGCTCAGGTATCGCAGCAATTGGCAGCTAATGCCAGACAGGTCGTCGAGCAGGTGAAGCAGGCTTATGCCGCTGAAGATCAGTCAATGCAGGCGCAGCTCACCACGAACACGTTGCAGATCATCGGGTCATCCGTGGTGGCCTTGCTGGTGGGCGTGATTGCTTCGCTGCTGATCACTCGCTTGATCGTCCGGCCGCTCCGCAGCGTTATTGCTGTTGCGCAACGCATCGCGGCGGGCGATCTGAGTGGCAGTATCGAGGTGCGTCGCAGTGATGAGATCGGCCAATTGATGCTGTCCATGCAGCAAATGGGGGCAGGCCTGAGCGGCATAGTCAGTGGTCTGCAAGCGGGTATCGATCAGTTGGCCAGCTCCGCGCATTCACTTTCGGCTGTGACCGAGCAGACCAACCGTGAAGTCAGTCATCAGCAGGAAGAGACCGAGCAGGTCGCGACGGCGATGAACCAGATGACGGCAACCGTACATGACGTCGCCCGCAATGCGGAAGAGGCGGCACTTGCTGCTCAGAGCGCGGATGACAAGGTCGACAGCGGCCAGACAGTGGTGCGCCAGAGCCTTCAGCGGATTGAGCAACTGGCGAGCTCTTCGGCGTCGGCAAGCGACAGCATCGAAAACCTCAGTGCCGAGATCCAGAACATTGGCACCGTGCTGGGTGTGATTAAAAGCGTGGCCGAACAGACCAACCTTTTGGCTCTCAACGCCGCCATCGAGGCGGCGCGTGCAGGTGAACAGGGCAGGGGCTTTGCGGTGGTGGCCGATGAGGTCCGGGCATTGGCCAAACGCACTCAGCAGTCCACCGAAGAAATCGAACGTCTCATCAGTAGTCTTCGCACCGGTGCGTCGGCTTCGGTGGCGCAGATTCAGAGCAGCGGTGAGCTGGTCAAACTTGCAGTCAGCGATGTGCTGCAAACAGAAAGCGCACTGGGCAGCATTGCTGCGGCGGTTTCGATTATCCAGCAGATGAACCAGCAAATCGCCGCAGCGGCAGAACAGCAGACTTCAGTGGCTGAAGAGATCAACCGCAGCGTCACCAATATTCGCGCCAGCGCCGACCAGTCGGCCGTGGCCATGCGTGGCAATGCGGCGTCGAGCACCGAGCTGGCATTACTTGGGACCGAGCTGAAAGGGATGGTCGGACATTTCAGGTTGTAGCGAAACACGAAATCTTTACTGGCCTGTAGGCGCTGTCGAAGGCTGCGAAGCACTTGGTTTGATACACCGCTATTGCAGCCTTCGGCAGCTACAGGTCACTCGGTTTCTGCGCAGAAGAGTTAGACCCACAGAATCATCTTTGAACCAGGTAGATGTATTGCTGAAACGATCTGCCTCTACCGACGCGACCTCCCGTTCAAAATCACCATCGTCACAACCCCCGCCACAATCCCCCAGAACGCCGAACCAATAGAAAGCAAGGTCAGGCCTGACGCGGTCACCATAAAGGTGATCAGGGCCGCCTCGCGCTCCTTGGGTTCATTCATGGCAACAGTCAGGCCATTGATGATCGAGCCGAACAACGCCAGAGCTGCGATCGACAGCACCAACTCCTTGGGGAACGCGCCGAACAATGCCGCCAGCGCCCCGCCATAAATGGCTGCAACGGCGTAGAAAATCCCGCACCAGATGGCGGCTGTGTATCGTTTCTCCCGGTCTTCATGAGCGTGGGCGCTGGTGCAAATGGCTGCACTGATGGCGGCCAGATTGAGCCCGTGGGAACCGAACGGCGCAAGCAGTAATGAAGCAATGCCGGTGACTGAAATCAGCGGCGAGGCAGGCACGTGGTAACCATCAGCGCGCAACACGGCGATACCCGGCATGTTCTGCGAGGTCATGGCCACTACAAAAAGCGGAATGCCGATACTCACGGTTGCTGCCAGGGAAAACTCTGGAGTCGTCCAGACCGGCATCGCGACTTCTAGGGTAAACCCGCTGAAATCCAGTAAGCCCAACCATCCTGAGAGCGCGGTGCCCACCAGCAGCGCACCCAATACGGCGTAACGCGGTGATACCCGTTTGATCAGCAGGTAGGTAAAAAACATGCCCAGCACCAGGGAGGTACGGTGTTGGGCGGCGATAAAGATTTCGCTGCCGATCTTGAACAGGATGCCTGCCAGCAACGCCGCAGCCAGGGATGCGGGAAGCTTTTTTACCAGTCGATCAAAGCTGCCAGTCACGCCGCAAATGATGACCAACACCGCACAGGTGATAAACGCGCCGATGGCCTCTGGATACGCCACGCCACCCAGGCTGGTGATCAGCAAGGCTGCACCGGGGGTCGACCAGGCCACGGTGATGGGTGTCCGATAACGCAACGAAAGGCCGATGCTGCATATGGCCATACCCACGAACAATGCCCAGATCCACGAAGAAATCTGCGCACTGGTCAATCCGGCTGCCTGACCCGCCTGGAACATCAGTACCAGCGAACTGGTACAGCCCGTCATCATGGCGATAAAACCAGCGACTATCGCGGCGGGGGAGGTGTCGGCCAATGGGCGTAGGCGGGCGGGGGGTGAAGCGTTCATCGATCCATCCTTGAGCGTGTGCAACGGCAGGCTGCAAGCGTAAACGTAGTGGTATCAGAGTGTTGCGATACAGCGGTATTCGTAAACGTGAGTACAGTTACCAGGCAGTCTGACCCTGTAGGAACTCAAGAGCACCGCGAGGCAGCGATGGCGGTCTGTCTGACACATCGCTATCGCTGGCCTCTTAACCTCGGTGAGTCCTACAGGTCCAGTGCTGGATGTTCAATCATCCTCGCGAGAAACAGGCCTTGCGCTACCCTGCAAAGTCCTGCCCAGCGCTTCATTGACCTGCAGCCAGCCATCAACGGCATCGCGACCCGCTTCGGCAAAGACCCGTTGCAACAGCTTTACCTGTTCGCGGCGCAATGCCTGCTCAAACTTGACGCCTTCTTCCGTCAGCCCCAACAGACGTTTACGTTTGTCACTGTCCGGGGCGGTGCTGTGGACCAGGTCCATTGCGATCAACTGACGCAGAGGCGCGTTGAGTGCCTGCTTGCTCACACCCAGCACGCCGAGCAGCTCTTTCACGCTCAACTCCGGGTAGCGCGCGATGAAAAATACCACGCGTTGGTGTACACGGCTGAAGCCTCGGCGGGCGAGCATCTCATCGGCTTTGGCTGTGAATGCCTGATAGCCGAAGAAGAAAGCTTCCATGGCTGCTTGTTGGGAGGCGGAATTTTTAAGGTCAAGCATATTGACGTATCTGTGTCCGGCGTCGTAATTTCGGTCAACCAGTTTGACTTATTTCCAATTACTTCGGCTAGCGGTGATCTCAATGGCTTTCTCTGAACGCGTGTCCCGGCTTAAAAGTTCTCTGATTCGTGAAATCCTTGCCGCAGCGCAGCGTCCGGAAGTCATGTCGTTCGCCGGTGGCCTGCCGGCCGAAGCCATGCTACCCAAGGTGGAATGGGCGGACATGCCCGTTGCGCTTGGCCAGTACGGCATGAGCGAGGGCGAGCCTGAATTGCGCGAAGCCTTGGCCACAGAGGCGCGAGCTATCGGTTTGCAATGCGATGCCAGCCAGGTATTGATCGTCAGTGGCTCGCAGCAGACGCTGGATCTGGCGGCCAAGCTGTACATCGATAAGGGCACAAAGATTGTGCTCGAGGCGCCGACTTACCTGGCTGCGCTGCAGATCTTCCAGTTGTTCGGCGCCGATTGCCTCACTGTGCCGCTGCAAACCGATGGCCCTGATTTAATTGCATTGCGTGAGCAACTGGAGCAGCACAAACCTGCGTTCGCTTATCTGATTCCGACTTTTCAGAATCCCTCTGCAGTGCGTTACAGCGAGGCCAGCCGGGTGGCCGTGGCTGCGATGCTTGATGAGTTCGGTGTGACCTTGATCGAAGACGAACCCTATCGCGATCTGACATTTGATGGCGGCAGTGCCAAGCCCATCGCCAGTCGTTTGCAAAAAGCCAGCTGGATCTACACCGGTACCGTGTCGAAAACCCTGTTGCCTGGCTTGCGGGTCGGTTATCTGATCGCCAGCCCCGATCTGTTCCCACATCTGCTGCGTTTGAAGCAGTCAGCGGATCTGCACACCAACCGTTTGGGTCAGTGGCAGGCACTGCAATGGATCGGGACCGAGCACTACCATGAGCACCTTTCGCAATTGCAGAGCTTCTACCGTCAGCGTCGGGATGCATTTGAGGCTGCACTAAAACAACACTTTGCCGATATAGCTGACTGGAACAGTCCGCAAGGTGGTCTGTTTTTCTGGCTGACGCTCAAGCAGCCAATGGATACAAGGACTTTGCTCGATGAAGCGCTGAAGCAGGATGTCGCGTTTATGCCGGGGGAGCCGTTTTTCGCTGATCCGGATGCTAATCCTGGTTACCTGAGGCTTAACTTCAGCCATATCGACCCGGCCCGTCTTGACGAAGGTCTGAGACGATTGGCGGCAGTTGTACGTCAGGCCCAGTTAGAGCAGGCCGCTTAGCAGCGAGCATCAGGCGAATTTAAGGAGAAGGGGATGTACAAGGTTTACGGCGATTACAAATCGGGAAACTGCTACAAGATCAAGCTGATGCTCAACTTGCTGGGTGTTGAATACCACTGGGTGGCGGTGGATATCCTCAATGGTGAAACCCAGACCGCAGCCTTTCTGGAGAAGAACCCCAACGGCAAGATTCCAGTACTGGAGCTTGAGGACGGCACCTGTTTGTGGGAGTCCAACGCGATCCTCAATTTTCTCGCCGATGGTAGCCAGTACCTGCCAAGCGAACCGCGACTGCGTACTCAAGTGCTGCAATGGCAGTTCTTCGAGCAGTACAGCCATGAGCCAAGCATCGCCGTCGCTCGCTTCATCCAGTTTTATCTGGGGCTGCCTGAGGAGCGTCTGGAGGAATATCGTTCGTTGCATAAAGCCGGTTACCGCGCGCTGGCAGTGATGGAGCAGCAACTGAAACGCACGCCGTTCCTGGTCGGCGATAACTTTTCCATCGCAGACATTGCGTTGTACGCGTACACCCATGTTGCCCATCAGGGCGGTTTCGACCTGACGCCATATCCTGGCATCGAGCAATGGCTGGAGCGTGTGAAGGCGCAACCTGGTTACGTGGGGATGCTGGACTGATCGAAATGGATGCCTGAAAAGCCGGTCACGCAACATGACCGGCTTTTTTATGTCCGATTGTTTAGCAGGGCTGAAATCACTTGGCTGTGTCAGCACAGGCATTTAGTCTGCGCGCCCTTCGGGAGCGACCCCGTGACCCGATATCAACGACTTCAGGAAAGGAATTCCCTATGCGCTTTTCAATGATGGCAGTGCTGATGTTCATGGCGCTGGGTATTGGTTGCTCTGCTTCTGCGAAAACAGAAGATTGTGATGCCAACCAGGCCGCGATGAACCAATGCGCGAGCAAGCAACTGGCGACACTGGACGCGGAGCTGAACACGCAATACAAGGCGCAAATGGCGTACTTGCAGACGCCCGCGAAGCAGCAGGCGCTGAAGAGCGCGCAGCAGAAGTGGATTGCTTTCCGTGATGCGGATTGTACGTATCAGGTAGGTAAGCCTGAGGACTCCGGCTCTATCTGGCCACTGCTGCAGTCCCGGTGTCTGGCTGAGCATACCCAAGTCCGGGTAGACCAGTTGAAGGCTTATGCGGCGTGCCGTCAGGAGGGCTGCCCGAACTGATGTCGGGCAGCGGGGCGTGAATCAGACCGTAGCGAAACGCTGATTCAGATAGTCGATGATTACTTTGGATTCGTACATCCAGGTAGTCTTGCCGTCTTCTTCGATACGCAGGCAAGGGACTTTGATCTTGCCGCCCTCATTGAGCAGGGTCTGACGATCGTGCTCATTGTTTTTGGCGTCGTGCAGTGCCACCGGGACGTTGAGCTTGTGCAGGGTACGACGGGTTTTGACGCAGAACGGGCAGGCATTGAACTGATACAGGCTCAGATTCTTTGCTGACTGCTCGACGGCAGCCTGGGCCTCGGGCGTGCGTTTTTTCTTCGCCGGGCGGGTAATGAAGTCGCCGAAGATCACCAGTTGGCCAAGACCAACCCTCAAAGCTTTTATAAACACGTGAAGACCTCGCGAGAAACAGGCGGGAACGTATCGCCCATGGCCCGGCGAGTGGTCAGCCGGGCAGGGCGTCAGTCACTTGATGAGGCTGAGGAACTCGCTGCGGGTGGCAGCGTTTTCGCGGAATTCGCCGAGCATGACCGAAGTGATCATCGACGAGTTCTGCTTTTCGACACCGCGCATCATCATGCACATGTGCTTGGCTTCGATTACCACGGCAACGCCCACTGCGCCGGTCACTTGCATGATCGCTTCGGCGATCTGGCGGCTGAGGTTTTCCTGGATTTGCAGGCGGCGGGCATACATGTCGACGATGCGTGCGACCTTGGACAGACCCAGCACCTTGCCGTTGGGGATATAGGCGACATGTGCCTTGCCAATGAACGGCAGCAGGTGGTGTTCGCACAACGAATACAATTCGATGTCCTTGACCATCACCATTTCGCTGGCGTCGGAGCTGAACAGGGCACCATTGGTGACCTCTTCCAGCGTTTGCTGATAACCGCGACACAGATACTGCATTGCCTTGGCAGCGCGTTTGGGAGTGTCGAGCAGACCTTCGCGGGAAACGTCTTCCCCCAGTTGGCCAAGGATCGCGGTGTAGTTCTGTTCCAGTGTCACAGGGGTTGTTCCGTAAAAGGTAATGCTGTCCGCAGCGGTACCGTGTCGATAACCAACATTTGCACGACATGGCCAGGCTGATCAGCAAGAAATGCAGGGCAAGCCTGCGTTGCGCGACATAGTAACGTAGGACAGGCGGCAATTGTATCGCTCGATGTCGGTAGGTTGCCTTCCAGACCGCTTTCACGGGGTCACGGCAGTCTTGTGGGGAGACGATTGCTACTTGATATTGGGCAACAGTCGTACTTCCACGCGTTGTCCCAAAGCACGTGCCGCACTGGCCAGGGTTGCCAGAGTCATCCCCGCGTCGCTCTCATCAAGGGCGCGGTCCACCACTGTCCGGCTGGTATGCATCCGCTCGGCGAGGTCTTTTTTGGTAACTTTCTGAAGCCTCATCGTTTCTGCAAGCTGCCAGGATATGACTCGTTTCAGTGCCGCAGCGGTGACTTCTTCGACAAGATCCTGTTCCGCAAGAAAATCGTCGAAGTCAGATCCTACGTTCTCGTTCATCATTGGCTCCTCATAGCCGCGACTTGCGCTGTCGTGCAGTCGTTAAATCCGTTGAAGGTGTCTTCTGGCTTTTTTTGATGAAGCCGTGAAGCAATACCATTTCGCAAGCTGTGACCGTGAACAGTACCCGGGCAATGGCATCGCCAAGATCAACCCTGACCTCCCAGAGCCCGGCTTCAAGCTTTCGAACAACGGGCATACCCATCGGCCATCCGAGTTGGACGGCTTTTATATCAATCCCGATCAGTCGCCTGTGCTGGCGCGTTAGATTTGATAGCCATTCACGAACCGGCTCATTGCCAGCGTCTGTGCAGAAGAAACGTACGGCGAGAACAGGTGTGTCATCAGGCGTGAGGATGCAGTGTACCTAAATAGGTGCATATGGCAATGGCGGAAGACTTGCGGATGCCTACTGTAGTCACTGATGATGAGAGCCGGTGGTAGATATGTATCCAATCGCTTACCAAACCCTTACCAAGCCACGACAGAAATAACCCCGCTCTCGCTGTCTGAACGAGCAGGTAACAAATACCTGTCGCATGAGAGAGTGAAGTGATGTTTGGTCGAATGATGAAAGTGGCAATAGTGGTTGCTGTGCTGTCTACCGTCTCAGGCTGCTGGCCATTCTGGGGTCCAGGCGGGCCCGGCGGGCATGGAGGCGGTGGCGGGCACGGTGGCGGCGGTCACTATGAAGGTGGCGACCGCGGTGGTCCAGGTGGTGGCGGCCCGGGCGGACGACCGTAACGAACCCGGAGTGTGTTCAGGCTGCGACGGGTTACTCGTCGCGGCCTTCCATCATGGTCCGCTTCAGGATCACGTAAACCGCTCCCGCGCCGCCGTGCTTCGCCTGGCACGAACAGAATCCCAACACTTGGGGATGTTGTCGCAACCAGGTGTTGACGTGGCTTTTGATCATGGGGCGCTTGCCGTCCAGTCGCACCGCTTTGCCGTGGGTAACGCGCACGCAGCGGATTTCCAGCTTGGTGGCTTCGGCGAGAAACTCCCACAAGGTTTCCCTCGCGACCTCGACCGTCATGCCGTGTAAATCCAGGCTGCCCTCGAAGCTGATCTGACCGAGCTTGAGCTTACGCATCTGGCCTTCCTGCACGCCATCGCGGGACCAACTCAATACATCCTCTGGTCCTACGTCGATCACGAACTGATCCGACAAACCATCGACTCTTACTGAATCGGTGCGCACCGTTGCGGACTGACGCAGTTTTGCCAGGAGTTTACGGTCGGTTTTCGGTTTGCCGACATCGGCATATTCTTGCTTGATGGGCTTGACGCCGCGTAACTCGTTTTTGAACAGGGAAAAATCGTCGTCTTGCATGTCAGCCTCCGCGAAGGGGGCTAGTTTAACCAAGTCGTGGTCTGCGGCGTGATTAAAACGCCGCTTTTGGCAACTCGGGTCTGCCCCTGCAACTGACATGACGCGATTTATCGTGAGGCCCGGGAGAAGGGCCGTAAATTCGCTGGGTATTCATTTGCTTGCGGCTAAAGCCAGTCCTACCGCACGACATTCCCGACAGGAACTACCGCTCAATCATTCTTCTTCATCAAATGCGGCGACATGTTCAGACCATTTTTGCGGCGGCGGCCCAGTCGGCAGCGGCGCCATAGCCAGACGCCGACGTAGAGCACCAACAAACCACCGAACACTACCAACGCTGCGCCCAGCGGACTGGCATTGAGTTCACCCAATACTTGTGGGCGGCCAATCAGGCTGGAAACACCGGCCATCGCCAGCAATACGCCGAAAGTGGCCAACAGGGCAGCAATGGCCGAACCAATGCGCACGCCCCAACTACCCGGTCCTTTTGGACGCAGGCGACGGGCATCAAAACCGTCGGATACTTTCATTCCGATTTCCTCCAGAGTATCGGGGTCTGACTCGTATAAAGGGCGGCTGGTTCCCGCAGGGAGGGATTGAAGGGCAGAAGGCGGGCATTAATGGATGGGCGGTTATGTGAACGGCGTCACATGACCGCTATTGCGGCGGCGGTTACGCGAAGAGACCTGAGTCGAGGCAGTCCGGCATGGAGTGGTGACACTCTTAGCCGGGCAGGGCAGTTGACTTCTGGAGGCTGGTGCTTCAGATCAGGTCTTTGGTAAGGGCCAGAGTCGCAAAGTTATCGTTCATGATCGCCATTTCGGTGCGATGAACGATATGGGCGCTGACCACGCCGTCCGGGCTCGGCAAGTCGCGGGTTGCGCAAGCGTCGTCCACCAGGGTGCAGCGATAGCCGTAATCCTTTGCTGCGCGCACGGTGGTGCTGATGCTCGAATGGCTCATGAAGCCGCAAACGATCAGGTCAAGATGACCCAGGCTTTGCAGCAGGTCATCCAGTCCGGTGCCGTTAAAGGCATTGGGCAGACGCTTTTCCACTACCTGCTCGCCTTCATGTGGCTTGAGGTCTGGCATGAACTCGCCGCGCTCGCCTTGCGGATCGAACAGGCCACCGACTGTACCGAGATGGCGGATATGCACGATCGGGCATTTTCCAGCGCGGGCGGCTGCTACCAGCTGGCAGATGTTCGCCGCAGCTTCATTTACTCCGGTCAGGGCCAGCGGACCGCTGAGATATTCTTTCTGTGCATCGATAATAATCAGCGTGGCATTACTCAAAGTGGCCGCTGCATAGCCACGGCCGCTGAGTTGAAACATGGTCTTTGGATCGGACATCTGGGGCTCCTTTGTGTGGGGCTTTTGCGACATTCTCCTCCGCTGGAGCGGTTCTGGGAATGGCGACGATGAGAAGCTCCGGATTCTCTGGCCTGTAGCGGCGTTGGTTGATCCAGGCGGATAGCATTATGCCCTGATTGAAAAGCCGCGTATCCATAACCATCGTCGAACATGAGATGCGTCAGAAATGGGTGGATCAGTAATGGCACGGGGGCATCGTGTGATACGTTCCTGGCTGCTAGAATCCCAAGACGTATTCCAAGGAGCTTGTCCCAGTGATCACATCCCGCTTGCGCACTGTGCGCGACCATATCCGTTGGGCGGTTAGTCGCTTTCACGAAGAAGACCTGTTTTTTGGGCACGGCACCGATAACGCCTGGGACGAGGCGCGCCAGTTGGTTCTGGGCGCCTTGCACCTGCCTTGGGAAATTGCCGACAGCTATCTGGATTGCCGGCTGGAGCTTGATGAAATCTCCGAGCTTCAGCGTTTGATTGCACGCCGCATTGATGAGCGCGTGCCAACGCCTTATCTGCTGGGTGAGGCATGGTTCTGCGGGATGTCGTTCATTGTCGATGAGCGTGTACTGATCCCTCGCTCACCGATCGCCGAGCTGATCGAAAACCACTTCGCCCCTTGGCTGGCGGACGAGCCGGCACGCATTCTGGATCTGTGTACGGGTTCTGGCTGCATCGGTATTGCTTGCGCCGACGAGTTTCCGGAGGCCGAAGTCGTGTTGGCCGACCTGTCGTTTGAAGCGCTGGAAGTTGCCAACCAGAACATCGAACGCCATGGCGTTGACCAGCGTGTCTATACCGTTCAGGGCGATGGCTTTGATGGCCTGCCGGGCCAGCGTTTCGACTTGATCGTCTCCAACCCGCCTTATGTCGACTCCGAAGATTTTTCGGATATGCCGGACGAATACCAGCACGAGCCGGAACTTGCCTTGGCTTGTGGCAGTGATGGTCTGAATCTGGTGCGACGGATGTTGAGTCAGGCGGCGAATCATCTGACCGAAAAGGGTCTGTTGATTGTTGAAGTTGGCAACAGTCAGGTTCACGTCCAGGCACTGTACCCGGAAGTCGACTTCACCTGGCTGGATTTCCTGCGCGGCGGTCACGGCGTTTTCATGCTCAGCGCTGCCCAGTGCCGGGAGCATCAGGCATTGTTTGAGTCGCGGGTCTGATTGAGCAGATTCAAGGCGCTCTCGGTGAGCGCCTTGAGTTTGAAGGCTAGCGGTGGGTTGCAATCCAGATCAGCAACCCGGCCTGGAAGACTGCAAAAGTAACCAAGCAGGCAATAGTGAAGCGCAAGCCGCTGTCTTCACGTTTGTACTTGCCGACTCGATCCTCGTGCTGACGGATCAACCCTTCCTGCTCAATCATCTTCTTCTCGGCGCCCTCCAGCATCTGTGAGGCCTCGAGAATTTCGATGATTTGAATCTTGTCGTTGTTCCAGGTGCTGTGCAGGTTGCCCACCTGGACTTCCTTGAAACTGCCCTTCATGTGCTGCGCATCAGCATAGGCGACTTCGAATCCCTGAGTTTTCAGGAAGTGGTCGCGGCGCAAGCGGGTGTCTTCGTTCAGGCCGTCCTTGCTAGGCAGGGCAAACGTTTCGACTTTGTAGGCCGACCATTTTTTCTGCGCCCAGTGGATACCCTGAGCAATCAGAAAACGCCCGATGCCACGGTTCCATGGCTCTATCTGCAAGCCGGAATCCGGCCCGAAGCGCACGATATGCTTTTCATGATCGACCCAGACATCCAGATGATTCTGTTCACGCCGCACCCGTTGGCCTGGCAACTGAATGTTCAGGCGCAGCAGGCTCAATTCCTTGCTGTGGCGCTCGGCGCGACCAAACTGGACAAAGCGCAGCGGCCGGCCACCGGTGGCACGGTCGGTTTGCAGCGGGGCCAGGCGCAGCATCAGAAAGTGTTCCGGCTTGACGTCGTCCCACAGCTGCGCAGGCGCCGAGGCTTGAGCTTCAGCGGCTTTGGTGTCTTCAATGGTGTCGGGTAATGCTGTTGTTTCTGTCATGTTTACGGCGATCCTGTCCTTGACCCTGTGCAGCAAACACAGTGCCAGCAAATCCCTATCGGCCGTTTTTACGAGTCCTGAAGGGTGTCCGTGATTTCCTGACGTCAAATTTCCATGATTACGCCGCAGGCACGGCTTCTATGAAACGCAAAATCCGTGTGGAAAGCTCACTCGACAGCGGCAGTTGCGGATCTTTGTACGACGCCAACTGACGCTTGATGTCGTTCGGCACGATACGTAACACGTGGTTCATGCCTTCGATCAAGGCCAGTTCGGCATCGGGTTTCGCCTTTTTCAATAGCTCGGCGTCACCGACACCCACCTGAATATCATGGCGACCCTGCACGATCAGCGCCGGGACTTGCAGCTTGCCGAACGCCGCGGCCGGGTCCTGACGGAACAACGAAATCAGATACGGCTGAACACTGGGCCGGAACACCACTTCAAGTTCGGCCGGAACATCGTTGTCGGTCTTGCCCGCCTTGATTTCGTCGATCAGCTGATTGCTGCGCAAGAGCAGTGGCGGTGGCAGACGGTATTGCAGTTGTTCGCGTAACACTTGGTCTACTGGGCGGCCGGTGCCAGCCACGGAGATCACAGCGGCAGCACCGGCTTTTTCAGCCGCCAGAGCCGCCACCAGTGCGCCCTCGCTGTGGCCCAGCAGGATCAATTGCCCCAGACGAGGGTCAGCCTTGAGTTTCTGGCCCCAGGCTTGTGCATCGGCAACATAGGCCTCAATGCTCAGGTTGCGCTCATCCGGGGTCGCGGCCTTGCTGGCGGCAACGCCGCGCTTGTCATAACGCACGCTGGCGATGTTGTGTTTGGCGAGGATGCGCGCCAGGCGTTTCATGCTGTCGTTGCGCCCGCCGTCGGGATTGTTGCCATCGCGGTCGGTAGGGCCGGAACCCGCGATGATCAACACCACGGGCACCGGTTCAGTGGATTTGGGCAGCAACAAGGTACCGGACAACTCGCCCGTCGCGGTTTGCAGGACGATGGGTCGCTGTAGTACGGATGGGGTGGCAGCGTGAGCAAGCCCGGTGAGCAGGGGAAGAATCAAAGCGATAACTCGTAGCATCGTTGGGCCACTATCTGTTTGGATGCCGATTGGACGCGGCCAGACGAATAAGGTTCGAGGATGAACTACACGAGCAGCCTGCGTATACTGGCGGGTCTGTTTATATCGACCTGGTTTTTTCGCTGATTTATCGGAGCGTCCGCATGTCCGGCAACACCTTCGGCAAGCTGTTCACTGTCACCACCGCCGGCGAAAGCCATGGTCCGGCGCTGGTTGCTATCGTTGACGGCTGCCCGCCGGGCCTTGAGCTGTCGCTGCAAGACCTGCAAATTGATCTGGATCGGCGCAAGCCCGGCACCAGTCGCCACACGACCCAGCGCCAGGAAGCGGATGAAGTTGAAATCCTTTCCGGCGTTTTCGAAGGCAAAACCACCGGCACCTCCATTGGCTTGCTGATTCGCAACACTGATCAGAAGTCCAAGGATTATTCGGCGATTCAGGAACAGTTCCGTCCGGCCCACGCTGACTACACCTACCACCACAAGTATGGCGTTCGTGATTATCGCGGCGGCGGTCGCAGCTCGGCGCGGGAAACAGCCATGCGCGTGGCGGCTGGCGCTATCGCCAAAAAGTATCTGGCAAAGATGGGCATCGTGGTACGCGGTTACATGAGCCAGCTCGGGCCGATCGATATCCCGTTCAAGACCTGGGATTCGGTTGAGCAGAATGCGTTTTTCTGCCCGGATCCTGACAAGGTTCCGGAGCTGGAAGCCTATATGGACCAGTTGCGTCGTGACCAGGATTCAGTCGGCGCAAAAATCACGGTCGTTGCTGAAGGCGTGATGCCGGGCCTGGGCGAGCCGATCTTCGACCGTCTGGATGCTGATCTGGCTCATGCGCTGATGAGCATCAATGCAGTCAAGGGAGTGGAAATCGGCGCCGGTTTCGCCAGTGTTGCGCAACGCGGCACCGAGCACCGCGACGAGCTGACGCCTGCAGGTTTTCTGTCGAACAACTCTGGCGGCATTCTCGGCGGTATTTCCTCAGGTCAGCCGATTGTGGCGCACCTGGCGCTCAAGCCGACCTCCAGCATCACCACGCCCGGGCATTCGATTGATGTTCACGGCAACCCGGTAGATGTGATCACCAAGGGGCGTCATGACCCATGCGTCGGCATTCGCGCCACGCCGATCGCCGAGGCCATGATGGCTATCGTGCTTCTTGATCATCTGCTGCGTCATCGTGGCCAGAACGCCGACGTCCGGGTGACCACGCCTGTGCTGGGTCAGCTGTAATGCCCGATGGCGTTGCTGCTGCCAAGGGCAACTGACGTGACGCAATCCCCGGCTGGACAGTTGCCTTATTGGCGGCTGTCCAGTTTTTACGTTTTCTACTTCGCCTTGCTGGGCTCTACCGCGCCATTTCTGCCGTTGTACTTAAGCCACCTCGGGTTCTCCAGCGCGCGCATTGGCGAGCTGGTGGCGATCCCGATGCTGATGCGTTGTGTTGCCCCAAATATCTGGGGTTGGCTAGGGGATCACACCGGACGTCGATTGGTGATCGTGCGGCTTGGAGCTATCTGTGGGCTACTCGCGTTTTCCCTGATTCTGATCGAGCAAAGCTACCTATGGCTGGCGATGGTCATGGCTCTGCATGCGTTCTTCTGGCACGCAATCCTGCCGCAATTCGAAGTCATTACCTTGGCGCATTTGCGCGGGCAGACGTCTCGTTACAGCCAGATCCGGTTGTGGGGCTCAATTGGTTTCATCCTGACCGTAGTGAGCGTGGGGCGTTTATTCGAGTGGCTGAGCCTCGACTATTTCCCTTACTTACTGGTCGCTATCATTTTCGGGATTGTCATCAGCAGTTGGTGGGTGCCCAATGCGCAGCCGATCGTGTCGACGAGTCATGCTGAAACAGGTGGTTTTTTCCGGCAACTGACTCGTCCAGGAGTGTTGGCTTTCTACGCCTGCGTCGGGCTGATGCAATTGAGTCACGGCCCGTACAACACATTCCTGACGCTGCATCTGGAGCAGTTGGGTTACGCCCGAGGGTTGATCGGGTTGCTTTGGGCGGTCGGCGTCGTTGCTGAGGTGCTGATGTTCATGGCCATGAGCCGAATATTGCAGCGCTTCTCGGTACGTCAGGTACTGTTGACGAGTTTTTTGTTGGCGGCGCTGCGCTGGCTGTTGCTGGGTAATCTTGCTGACCATTTGACGGTGCTGCTCTTCGCCCAATTGCTGCATGCTGCCACGTTTGGCAGCTTTCACGCGTCTGCCATCCACTTCGTGCAACGTAGCTTCGGCTCGCAGCAACAAGGTCAGGGACAGGCGTTATACGCGGCTTTGGCCGGGACGGGTGGTGCGTTGGGCGCGCTTTACGCCGGTTACACCTGGAACTTCCTTGGCGCCGGCTGGACATTTACCATCGCCAGTGCTGCGGCACTGGCTGGTGCCGTGATGGCGGCTACACGAATGAAAGAGGAGCGGGCATGAGCCGCGAACAACTGAGTCAGGCAATTATCGACGCCGGCCGTTTTCTGTACGGTCGTGGCTGGTCACCTGCTACCAGCAGTAATTACTCGGCGCGGCTGTCTGCCACTGAAGTGCTGTTGACGGTGTCGGGCAAACACAAGGGCCAGTTGGGCATTGACGATGTGCTGGCCACTGATCTTGAAGGCAATAGCCTGGAGCCTGGCAAAAAACCGTCTGCGGAAACCTTGCTGCACACGCAACTCTACAGTTGCAAACCGGAAGTTGGTGCAGTGCTGCACACCCATTCGGTCAACGCGACGGTATTGTCGCGTCTGACCAAGGCCGATCATCTGGTCTTTGAAGACTATGAGCTGCAAAAGGCCTTCAGTGGCGTGGTGACTCATGAGTCGCGAGTAGTGGTGCCCATTTTCGACAACGATCAGGATATCGTGCGTCTGGCGGCGAAAGTGCAGCCCTGGCTTGATGCACACCCTGATTGCGCGGGTTATCTGATTCGCGGCCATGGCTTATATACCTGGGGCGCGAAGATGAGCGACGCACTGCGGCAGATCGAGGCTTTCGAGTTCCTCTTTGAGTGCGAACTCAAGACACTTGCCGTACTGAACCGATAACGTTTTTTTAGCGTTCAGCCTGAGCGACCTGTAAAAGTCGCAGGGCACATTGAACCGAGCCGAACCGAACTGAGGAGCGCCGCCATGAGCAGCCTGTATGTTTATCACCAGTCCAGCCCTGAGCAGCCCGATAAAGTCCTGACGCATCTGGAAGACATCGCTTCGACCCTCGCCGAGCACGGAGTGGGTTTTGACCGCTGGCAGGCCGCGACTCCGATCACCCCGGGTGCCAGCCAGGAAGAGGTGATCAGCGCTTATCGCGTGCAGATCGACAGGCTTATGACCGAACGCGGTTATGTCACCGTCGATGTGATCAGCCTCAACAGTGATCACCCGCAAAAGGCCGAGTTGCGCGCCAAGTTCCTTGATGAACATCGCCATTCCGAAGACGAGGTGCGCTTCTTCGTCGCCGGGCGCGGTCTGTTTACTTTGCATATCGGCGAGTATGTCTACGCCGTGCTGTGCGAAAAGAACGACCTGATCTCGGTTCCAGCGGGCACGCCGCACTGGTTCGATATGGGTGAGAACCCGCATTTCGTGGCGATTCGCCTGTTCAACAACACTGAAGGCTGGGTCGCGAATTTCACTGGCGAGAAAATCGCTAGCCAATTTCCTCAGCTTGACGATTTATAGGATTCGGTTTTCATGACCATCAAAGCAGTCCTGACTGATATCGAAGGCACCACCAGCGCGGTCAGTTTTGTCTTCGACGTGTTGTTTCCTTACGCAGCAAAACATCTGCCGGATTTCGTCCGTCAGCAGGCCTCTCGCCCTGACGTCGCCACGCAGTTACAAAAGGTGCGTGAAGACAGCGCCGAGCCGGATGCCGACGTCGAGCGTGTCATCGAGATTCTCCTGAGCTGGATTGCCGAAGATCGCAAGGCCACACCGCTCAAAGCGCTGCAAGGCATGGTATGGGAGCAGGGTTACGACGCCGGTCAGCTCAAAGGCCATGTTTACCCTGACGCGGTGCACGCGCTGCAGAGCTGGCATCGGCAAGGTTACGGGCTTTACGTCTATTCCTCTGGCTCGATTCAGGCGCAGAAGCTGATCTTCGGCTGCTCTGAAGCGGGAGATCTTTCGGCCTTGTTCAGCGGCTACTACGATACGACCTCCGGGCCCAAACGCGAGGCGCAGTCGTACCGCAATATCACCAAGGCCATTGGCTTGCCAGCAGAAGAGATCGTTTTTCTTTCGGACATCGTCGAGGAACTGGATGCCGCAAAGGCTGCCGGCATGGCCACTTGCGGCCTGGTACGGGAGGGGGGCGAGTTAGCGGGCCACGTCAACGTGGTGAGTTTTGCCGATATAGACCTCGCGTCATTTTGATCCTCCGAGACAACCGTCCTTCTAGCGGGTTAGCGGCGGTCGCCATCCGCTAACTCGGTCTTTTAAGCCGATTATCTGTCGACGCAAGTAAGCCTCGTCCTGCTGAAAAGTAGGACGAGGCTTTTACTTGGGTAAGTAATACCTGTTTGTTTCGAGTGTTGTTCTACAGCGCTTTTAATCGTGTAGTTTCCTGATCCACCCATTCCCGGCGCAATCAATCAAGCCCTGCGCCGAGCCTGGAAAAGGAGCGAACTGCGATGGGAAGTGCTGAATCAATCAACTCGACCGAGAATCCACTCATACAACAAATGGTCAGGAGCATTCATGAGCTGGACAGCAATCAGGCTATCGAAAATGCGCTGGACTGGTTGCGCCAGGAGTGTCAGTGCGAAGGGGCGATATTTTGCCAATTCAGAGGCACGATGCTGTTGACGTTGGTGACATCCAATGTTGATAGAGCGTGGAGTCAGGATTACCGGCGGCAACTGTTACTGATGGATGACCCTGTAGTCAGTCATTACCGCGAGCATTTGGGATTCGTCGACTGGAGCGCGGCGTTCAAGCGTTATCCACCTACGGCGGGTTTCGGCCGCTCAGTTGAAAAGCACGGACTGACCCCCGCATGCTCCTACGGCTACACAAGTCCTGCCCGCAGCTTTCAGGGAGTGACGTCGATTTGTTCGCTGAACGGCTTGAGTCGAGCGCTCAAAGGTCCCGACCAGTATTTGTTATCCAGCCTCGTCCCTGTCCTGCATCTGGTAGGGCGCGGGACAAAGTTGCGCTCCAAGGGGTTGAGTGAAAAAGAAGTCGAGATACTCGAATGGGCACGTGACGGCAAAACAGCGTGGGAAATCGCCACGATCAGGCAAGTGTCCGAGGCAACCGTTAAATATCACCTAAGGAGTATTTACAGCAAACTCGGGGTTTCCAACAAGGCTCAGGCGGTGGGGGAGGCTTTATGTCAGGGCATTATCAGGTGAGCGAACACCAACCGGTATTCCCGGCTGTTTATTATTCCCGGCCAAAAAAAAGCCGTGAATGCCAATTGGCAATCACGGCTAAACAAAGGGAGCGAAGCGTTTGAATCAATGCAGCATGAAACGGACAATCAAAAATCTGAATCAACGGGTGTGATAGGTCGGCAGATCAAAACGGTGCTGGCTTTGCAGCATCGAGATCGCTGGCAGATCACTTGCCTGACTCGCCAGATCACGACGAATTGCGCTGATTACCCACTCAAGTTGAACTGGAGTGTGGAGCTGCGCGTAGGACACTGAACGGCGAATCTGCTTACCTTCGTTGTTGCGCAGGGAAAGCAGCACACCACCGTCAGGACGGGCTTGGGTGGTCACGTCGAATTCTGAAAATACGGATGCGAATTTTTCTTGAATAAAGGTCATGTCTAGCGGCTCCATTGCTCATGGGATAACAAGCTTGGTAGTACTAGTGCAGTGACTGTGCCAGTATTTGCGTTGTTTAAAAATCCTTTTAAAACAATGGCTTACAGAAAATTTAAATTTTCAGATTCGTGCAATATGCATGAATGGCTATCGGGCATCCTGCATTTTGCGGGTTTTTTAAGGTTTTTTTCAGCGGCGAGGGAACTTTGCCGAGTAGAGCAGAAAGGATTCAGCGAGTAGATCGAGTGGTGTCGCGTGAATACTCCGACCGCGCTTTTGGGTTTTTATTCAGGCGATCAATAAAAAAGATGGTACGAACGTCTCATCAGTCGATGAACGGTCGCGGGCTATTCGCGCACCTTGACCCGAGACGAACGGCTCTGGAGACTTGCGGTCATTAATTGAAGGAGACAGCAGCGATGCGGCTGCTGATCTCGTGCCTTATTAATGCAGGAGTTACCCATGTCAGATCAGAACACCAGCAATCAACCTGTGCAGATGAACGACGAGGAAGCTCTGGAGTTTGCCGAGCAGGTATTTGACGTTGCTCGTCGCGGTGACGCAGTGATGCTGGACAGGTTGCTGGAAAAAGGCCTTACGCCCAACCTGCGTAACCACAAAGGCGACACGCTATTAATGCTCGCCAGTTATCACGGCCATCAGGATGCCGTACGGGTTTTGCTCAAGTATCAGGCTGATCCGGAAATTCGCAACGACAACGGTCAGAGCCCGATTGCAGGGGCCGCATTCAAGGGCGATCTGGAAGTGGTTAAATTGTTGGTCGATGCCGGGGCTGAAGTCGAGGGCGCATCGGCTGACGGTCGCACGGCGTTGATGATGGCAGCGATGTTTAACCGTACAGCGATCGTCGACTACCTGATCAGCAAGGGTGCAAACCCCAACGCCCGGGATGCCAAGGGCGTGACGCCGCTGGCGGCCGCACAGACCATGGGGGCGGCAGATACCGCAGAGCAATTGGCCCGACTCGCTGGCTGAAATGTGTTGCGGGCGTAAGTGATAGGGGCGCAAAGGATTTGTCGGTATCCTTCGCGCCTTTATTTTTGCTCGTGATCAGGATCTCCCATGAAAAATCAACTTATCGAATTAATCGGCAAAATCAGTTCGGGTTGCATGGGCGAGCAGGACATCGTGCGCATTGCTGATGAGGCCGCACAGGCTTACGCCGATCCTTCTGCGTTTCTGGCTGCCAATCCCGATATCAACTATGACGATACATTTCCGATCCCTCTGGGTGAATGGGTCGTGGTGGGCAGCCTGCCCGATACCGTGCTGTTTCAGGCCGACACCTACATGGACCTCTTCGCGCAAATCGTCGATTCTTTTGGCAAAGACGTAGCGTTCAACATCAAGCCCAAACAGCTTGCCAAAGTCGATGCTCTGGTAGCGCTCAATCGCATCCAGATCCAGCTAGGCAGCATGAATAAGGAAAACGGCGGCTATGTGCTGATGAACTTCAGTCAGCCGCTGGATGATGAATTGCAGGCAGTATTGGTCTACGGCGACGATCAGGCTCGCGTGCTTGAACTGTGCGCCGCATTGAACATTCACGCCGCGCCTGCACTGGAAGCCTTGCGTAGCCAATAAGCGTTTAGCCCAACGCCGTGTCGAGGAACATCATCACCGCAAAGCCGCCCATCAGTCCCAGGGTTGCTGAAGTTTGATGGCCATTGCGGTGGGTTTCCGGAATCACCTCGTGGGACACCACAAAGATCATCGCCCCCGCAGCCAGACCCAGGCTGACGGGGTACGCAATGGCAAAGCCGCTGGATATCCCCAGACCAATCAGCGCACCGATAGGCTCCATCAAGCCTGAGCCAACGGCTACCAGCATGGCCTTCATTGAGGACAACCCCGTCACCCGCAGCGCCAAGGCAATCGCCAGGCCTTCGGGTATGTCCTGAATTGCAATGGCGGTGGCCAGCGGTACGCCCACTTGCATATCGCCATTGGCAAAGCCGACGCCGATTGCCATCCCTTCAGGCAGGTTGTGCAGAGTAATTGCCAGCACGAACAGCCAGACCCGATTGATACGCTCCGAATGCGGGCCCTGGCGGCCGACGCTCTCGTGTTCATGGGGTGTGAACTTGTCCAGACCCAGCATCAACAACACACCGAGCCCTAGACCAAGCACCACCGTGCCAGCCGCCAGCGGTCCGCTGTCGGTAATGTCACGAGCAGCAGCAAGCCCCGGCAAAATCAGCGAAAACGAACTGGCAGCAAGCATCATCCCTGCGGCAAAGCCCAGCATCACGTCCTGAGTGCGCTGGTCAACTTCCCTCAGTGCCACGGCGATGACCGCGCCCAGCGCCGTTGCCGCGAAACCGGCAGTACCACCCAGCAGCGCGTAATGCAGGTTGTCCTGATTGGCGCCATAAATCGCGTTGTAACCGCTGGCAACAAACAGCCCAAGCACGACCAGCAGCACCAGCAAAAAACCGAGGCTGAGCAGGGGAGTGGACTGAGCCTGGGCTAACCACGAGGCCCAAAGCGATCTTGGTTGTGCGGGTGTTTGCATGACTGGCTGACCCTGTCTGAAGAATCTGAACGCAAATGTTTAGACGTTGAGCGGTTTAAATGCTGGCGTGACCTGATTCGGAACGCAAAAATATGCGGTTGGTTCAACGGAACCCTACAGCAATGCCACTATCCTAGAGGGGCGTTTATTCAATCTGGAGCAATATCATGGGTTCTACGTTTAATGGTTTGGTAGGGCTGATCATTTTGGCTCTCGACATTTGGGCCATCATCCACGTGCTGAAAAGCGGTGCCGAAACCGGGATTAAAATCCTCTGGGTACTTCTGATCGCGTTACTGCCTGTGCTGGGGCTGATCATCTGGGCTGTTGCTGGTCCGCGGGGCAATGTGCGGATTTGATCTGCACCGCGCTGTAAACAAGTGACCTGTAGGCGCTGCCGAAGGCCGCGATGGCGGTGGGTCAGGATGGATGCATCGCAGCCTTCGGTAGCGCCTACGGGAGGCGCATCTTCAAACTCAGGATTTTTTTTTCGCGGGAACCCAGGGTTTTCAGTGCTTACAGCACCCGAGGTTCGACCTGTCATCATTCGCAACGTAGAATGCGCGCCTTCCTTATGGGCGGCTGGCCGTCCTGTTTTCAGCATTCATCAGGGACCTACCCCATGAGCGACTATCAAGAAACGTTGTACGAGGGTTACGGCCAGCGCTTTCGCATTGAAAAAATGCTCCACGAAGTGCGCACCGAACATCAGCATCTGGTGATTTTCCAGAACCCGCGCATGGGCCGGGTGATGGCGCTGGATGGCGTGATCCAGACCACAGAAGCTGACGAGTTCATTTATCACGAGATGCTGACCCATGTGCCAATCCTGGCTCATGGTGCTGCGCGTCGTGTATTGATCATCGGTGGCGGTGACGGCGGCATGCTGCGCGAAGTGGCCAAGCATGGCTCTGTCGAACACATCACCATGGTCGAAATCGACGGCACTGTGGTCGAGATGTGCAAGGAATTCCTGCCGGAACACTCCAAGGGGGCATTCGATGACCCGCGCCTGAATCTGGTGATCGACGACGGCATGCGCTTTGTCGCAACCACTGAAGAAAAATTCGACGTGATCATTTCTGACTCCACCGACCCGATCGGTCCGGGTGAAGTGCTGTTCTCGGAAAACTTCTATCAGGCTTGTCATCGCTGCCTGAACGAAGGTGGCATCCTGGTCACGCAGAACGGTACTCCGTTCATGCAACTCAGCGGCGTGCAGACGACTGCTGGACGCATGCGTGGTTTGTTTGCGGACTGGCACTTCTATCAGGCTGCGATTCCGACTTACATCGGTGGCGCCATGACCTTTGCCTGGGGGGCAACCGACCCGGCGTATCGCAAATTGCCACTTGAGACCTTGCGTCAGCGTTTCGCGGGTAGCGGTATTGTTACTCGCTATTACAACCCTGAAGTCCATATCGGTGCTTTCGCACTGCCGCAGTACGTGCTCCAGGCCGTGAACAAGCCAAGCAACGACTGATATCTGTAACGATTACGCAAGCATGGCCCATCCGCTGGAAGGTCATGCTTGCGTTGCATTCGGGCAACAGCAGACGCCGCTGATTCGCCACTACAAATTTTTCACGCCTCGTCCTTGAGAATTGCGCGCGGTTTTCAGCCGTTCGCTACTCGTGTTCGTGTGCCCGGGCTTTTTCCCCGGACTTCTCACCCGGTTTCTTACTGCTGAAGGTAAAACATCTGTAGTGCATCGCTGCTAAATCCCGGGCGATCACGTAAGATTTGCGCCCGCCGTTCGCCAATGCCTGGTCATTGCCGGGCGCACCTGTATTTCGAACCCTACTTTGAATCCAACGGATCCTAGAACAACATGGCTAAACCGGACGCTATGATTCATAAGCACGCGTCGTCGCGCTCGCTGCAACCCACCGTCAAATCGCATCTGGCTTATACGCTGCTCAGTGCGTTGGTACTGATGGTGATGTACACGCTCTTGCGCGTCGCGTTGCTGGTTTATAACCGCGAGATGATCGGTGACACACCGGCCTCGGCCTTTGTCGAAGCGCTGTTCAACGGTATGCGTTTCGACTTGCGTCTGACCGTTTACCTGATGATCCCGCTGTTGCTTTCGTTGTTCAGCGTCCGCGCCATGGCTGCACGGGGCTTCTTCCGTTTCTGGCTGACCGTGGTTGCCAGCATCACGCTGTTTCTCGGCCTGATGGAAATGGACTTCTATCGTGAATTCCACCAGCGGCTGAATGGTCTGGTGTTCCAGTACGTCAAGGAAGATCCGAAAACCGTTCTGAGTATGTTGTGGTATGGCTTCCCCGTGGTGCGTTACCTGTTGGCATGGGCCGTTGTCACCTGGCTGCTGAGTCTGGTATTCAAAGGGATTGATCGTGTCACTCGCCCACGCCGTGAGTTCAGCGTCAGTAATTCCAGCAACCGCAATGTGGCACCGTGGTATGCGCGTATTGGCGTGTTCGTAGTGTGCTTGCTGATCGCCGTTATTGCCGTGCGTGGCACGCTGCGTCAGGGGCCGCCCCTGCGTTGGGGTGATGCTTACACCACGGAATCCAATTTCGCCAACACATTGGGCCTCAATGGCACTCTGACTCTGATCGCCGCGGCCAAAGCCAGTATGTCGTCGCATCGCGACAATGCCTGGAAGGCGACTTTGCCTGAAGCCCAGGCTGAGCAAATCGTGCGTAACATGCTGTTGACCAGTCACGACAAACTTGTAGACGGTGATATTGCTGCTGTCCGCCGAGAGTTTACGCCTCCGGTGGAGAACACGCTTCCGATCAAGAACGTCGTAGTCATCCTGATGGAAAGTTTTGCCGGACATTCCGTGGGTGCTTTGGGGGATGAAGCGAATATCACACCTTACTTCGACCAGTTGTCCAAAGAAGGGTTGTTGTTTGATCGTTTTTTCTCTAACGGTACACATACCCACCAAGGGATGTTCGCAACCATGGCGTGCTTCCCCAACCTGCCGGCTTTCGAATATCTGATGCGTATGCCTGAGGGCGCGCACAAGCTGTCCGGCTTGCCTCAGTTGCTAAGCGCCCGGGGTTTTGACGACGTCTATGTCTACAACGGTAACTTCGCCTGGGACAACCAGTCGGGTTTCTTCAGCAATCAGGGAATGACTAACTTTGTGGGTCGTGAAGACTTCGTCAATCCAGTGTTTTCTGATCCGACCTGGGGCGTTTCCGATCAGGACATGTTTGATCGCGGCGCGCAGGAGTTGAAAGCCCGTGCGGAGAAGGGCAAGCCTTTCTATGCGCTGCTTCAAAGTCTTTCCAATCACACACCTTATGCATTGCCGACCAATCTTCCGGTGGAGAAAGTTACCGGTCAGGGCACTCTCGATGAGCATCTCACTGCGATGCGCTATTCCGACTGGGCACTTGGTCAGTTCTTCGAGAAGGTCAAGAAGGAGCCGTACTACAAGGAAACCCTGTTCGTCGTAGTGGGTGACCACGGTTTCGGTAATCGCCAGCAGATTACTGAAATGGACTTGGGTCGCTTCAATGTGCCGATGTTGATCATCGCTCCGGGTGTACAAGAGAAGTTTGGTCAGCGCAGCAGTATTGTAGGCACTCAGATCGACATCGTACCCACGATCATGGGCCGTCTTGGCGGTGAAACCCGTCATCAGTGCTGGGGCCGTGACTTGCTCAACCTTCCGGCTGGCGACACTGGCTTTGGCGTGATCAAACCATCGGGTGGTGAGCAGACTGTCGCGCTGGTCACTCAGGATCGCATTCTCATTGAACCCAAGGATATGGAGCCTCAGGTCCTGACGTACACGCTGGGTCGTACGCCGCACGCTGAGTTGGTACCTGATGCTCCTGATACCAAGGTATTGCGCGACAAGCTCGACAGCTTCCTGCAAACGGCAACCAAGAGCCTGCTGGATAACACTGCAGGTGTAGAAGCCAGCAAGAATTGATCCGCTGGTGATGTAAACAGAAAGCCCCTCACGCAGGGGCTTTTTGTTGTCCGGGCATGCCGAAAAGATCTCGCCGTCATGAGCGTGCGACTGAGCTGTAGGAGCTGCCGAAGGCTGCGAGGCATTCAGTCTGACGCACCGCTATCGCAGCCTTCGGCAGCTCCTACAGGTCTTATGTTTGCCGCGAGACAACGTGGCGCCATGGACTGTATTGATTCAAATCCTGTGAACGAATTCCCCCCTCAAAAGGTCAAGATCACGTAAGCCGCATTGTCGGCTGCCGAGGAGACCTTAATGAAACAGTGGACCATTTCGTATCTCGACAAAGACGGTGTGCAGCAAAGCCAGGTGATGGAGTCTGATCATCGTCCCAGTGACGAGGAAGTTGCTCGCCGTCTGCGCCACATTTTGGTTCCGGTCGCTGATGAGCTGGACATGAACGATCTGGACGGCCGAATAGCCGAGCCGACAGCGAAGTCTTTGAAAGAACACAATGCCGTGCAGATCATCTCTATCAAAGAGGCGTCCTGAGCGTGTAAAAAAAATTGCTCCAACCAGGAATTGGCAGAACGCCAACGAAGGGGTTACTCTGCAAATGAGGCGGGTGACACACTTCTCCCGTTTCTCCCATGTCGATGCCGATCTTTGAATGGACCCGGCCTTGTCAGCTACATGCTTGATCCCAGGCGGCGGAGTATCCGCCGTGTGACGCAACTGTTTGGACGCGTCGTTTCGGGAATGTTGAAACTCTATCTATCGTTGAATAGGAGGACGTTTCATGAGCACAGCCTATCAAGAGGACATCAGCAGTAACGTACTGCGCCGCATGAAAGAAAGCGGTTTTGATTTCGCGCGTATCCACCCTATCGAGTTCTACGCCATTTTCCCGGACGAGGAACGGGCAAGGCAGGCTGCGGATCAATACCGTGGCGAATCCCTTAATACTCAGATCAATGTAAGAGATGACGGCGCTTGGCACTTGCAGCTGAGCAAGGTGATGCACGCGACGTATGACGGTATCGGTGATTTCGAACAGGATTTCCAGGCTGCAATCACGCCGCTGGATGGCGAGGTTGAGGGCTGGGGAGTCAGGCAGGAGATCAGGCGTCTGCACGCATGAAACTTATGATGATGCGTTGAATAACCGGTCAATTTCTGGGCGCATGCCTGGGAATTGGCCGGTTTTAGTTTGTATGTTCTAAACGCAGAAAGCAGTATCCGGTGGTTCTACAGATACGAGATCAACCCGTTGAAAGGACAAAAAAAGAGCCACTCAGTGAGTGGCTCAAAGGGAAGTCCGGGTAAGAAATCGGTGTTGCCAGCGCTGTCGTGTTTTTCGACAACGACTTGAAACGGGGCATGCAAATACAGTGTGCTTCAGATGTCGTGGATTATCGGGAAACGATATCGTCTCGTGAAATCAACTCTGGCTATGCTGTTCATAGCTTTTGCAGTTGAAAGACGCTTCCGAATGAAGCGTAGGAGAATTGGTTGAGAGGGTTCTTGCACAGGAATGGTGCGAATACCTTTCTATGTTTATGTAACCATTTGATATTTAAGCGTTTATGCCGATGGCACGGGCCTTGCGAAGGCCCTTGGTGTCCGTGGTGACAAGGAGTACGGCATGATCCGCACCTTTTATGATGAGATGTACGATGCTGGCGGCCTGGTCCGTCCGCATTATCGGGAATTTGCCCGCTGGCTGGGTGAGACGCCCCCTGAGCTATTGGCTCAGCGCAGGCGTGAAGCCGATCTATTGTTTCATCGGGCCGGGATCACGTTCACGCTCTATGGTGATGAGCAGGGCACAGAGCGCCTGATTCCTTTCGACACGATTCCGCGCAGTATTCCGGCCAGTGAGTGGCGGGTGGTTGAGCGCGGCTGTATTCAGCGCGTCAAGGCGCTGAATATGTTCCTTGCCGACCTCTATCACGAGCAACGGATTATCAAGGCAGGGGTTATCCCCGCCGAACAGGTACTGGCCAACGAGCAGTACCAACTGGCGATGCAGGGCCTTAATCTGCATCGCGATCTGTATTCGCATATCTCTGGCGTTGACCTGGTTCGTGATGGCGACGGCACGTATTACGTGCTGGAAGACAACCTGCGCACGCCGAGTGGCGTGAGTTACATGCTCGAAGACCGCAAGATGATGATGCGTCTGTTCCCCGAGCTGTTTGCCGCGCAGCGCATTGCGCCTATCGATCATTACCCGAATTTGCTGCTCGACACATTGAAGAGTTCCAGCCCGCTGGATAACCCGAGTGTGGTGGTACTCACCCCTGGGCGCTTCAACAGTGCGTTTTTCGAGCACGCGTTTCTCGCGCGGGAAATGGGTGTTGAGTTGGTTGAAGGTGCGGATCTGTTCGTGCGTGATGATCGCGTGTTCATGCGGACCACCGATGGGCCGAAAGCGGTGGATGTTATCTACCGTCGTCTAGACGACGCGTTCCTCGATCCATTGGCGTTCAACCCTGATTCGATGCTGGGCGTACCTGGCCTGCTCTCGGCTTATCGCTCCGGCAATGTGGTGTTGGCGAACGCGATCGGTACCGGGGTGGCGGATGACAAGTCGGTTTATCCATATGTCACGGACATGATTCGTTTCTATCTGGATGAAGAGCCAATCCTGCAGAACGTGCCGACCTGGCAATGTCGCAAGCCTGCTGACTTGTCCCATGTGCTGGCCAATCTTCCGGAACTGGTGGTCAAAGAAACTCAAGGATCGGGCGGTTACGGCATGCTGGTTGGGCCGGCTTCGACGGCTGCGGAAATCGAGTCGTTCCGCGCCCGTATCAAAGCCAAACCACATGCGTACATCGCGCAACCGACGTTGTGCCTGTCGACCTGTCCGACCTTCGTCGAGAACGGCATCGCGCCGCGCCATATCGATTTGCGCCCGTTTGTCCTTTCTGGTCGTGAAACCCGCGTCGTACCCGGCGGGCTCACCCGAGTCGCGTTACGCGAAGGCTCGCTGGTGGTGAACTCGTCTCAAGGTGGCGGAACAAAAGACACCTGGGTGGTCGAGGATTAAGGATGCCTGCCAATGCTAAGTAGAACTGCCTCGGATTTATACTGGATGTCGCGTTATCTGGAGCGAGCGGAAAACCTCGCCCGGATGCTGGACGTCAGCTATTCGCTGTCTTTAATGCCTCAGGACGGGCGGGGCGACGGCCTTGATGAACTGGCCATGCCGCTGCTGATCACCGGCACGCTGGACCACTATCTTGAGCGTCACGGTGAGCTGCACGCGGAACGTTTGCTGCATTTCTTTGCGCTGGATGCGAGCAACCCGGCCAGTATCTATAGCTGTCTGGGTGCTGCGCGGGCCAGTGCCCATGCGGTACGTGGGCGAATCACTGCCGACATGTGGGAAAACATCAACTCCACCTGGCTGGAGATTCGCGGCATCGCTGAACAAGGCCTGACCCGTTACGGCATGAGTCGTTTCTGTGAATGGGTCAAAGAGCGTTCGCACCTGTTCCGCGGCGCGACTTACGGCACGATCATGCGTCATGACGCGTTCCGTTTTATCCGCCTCGGGACCTTCATCGAGCGCGCTGACAACACCATGCGCATGCTCGACGCCCGCTACGAAATGCTTGAGCTGCGAGGCAATGACACCAATGCCGTGGCTGACAGCTCGGCGCATGGTTATTACCAGTGGAGTGCTTTGTTGCGGGCACTGTCGTCCTTTGAGGCGTACACCGAGTTGTATCGAGACGCGCCGGGCGCTCGGCAAGTTGCAGAGCTGTTGTTGTTGCGCTCAGACGTACCACGCTCGCTGAGTGCTTGTCTGGAAGAGCTGGACCAGATCCTTGCGAGTCTGCCGGGTGCCAACGGCCGTCCGGCGCAGCGTTTGGCTGCCGAGCTGGATGCACGCCTGCGTTATACCGGGATCGATGAAATTCTGGATGAGGGCTTGCACAAGTGGTTGAACGAATTCATCCCGTTACTGGCCCAATTGGGTAACGCCATTCACACTTCTTACCTGGAGGCTGCATGAGACTCTCAATTAGCCACGAGACCACCTATCACTACGAGGATCAGGTCCGCGCAAGCATCCAGTATTTACGTCTGACGCCACACGACAGCGAGCGCCAGCAAGTGCTCAGTTGGCAACTGACCTTGCCGCGTCCTGTGCGGGCGCAGATCGATCCGTTCGGTAATATCCTGCACGTATTGAGCATGGATGAGCCGCACGAAGCGATCATCATCGGCGCCCGTGGTCAGGTCGAAATCGACGAGAAACGCGAAGCTGAGCACGAAAGCCAGTCACCGTTGCCGTTTCTGCGTTTCACGCGACTGACCGAGCCTGACGAGGCGATTCGGGCCTTCGCCAGTCAGCAGTGCAAAACCCGCAAGGACCGCACCGCATTGATTGATCTGATGCAGGCGCTGAATCAGTACATCACTTACACACCGGGCTCCACTGAAGTCGATACGTGTGCTGCGCAGGCCTTTGCGGGCCGGTCAGGTGTTTGCCAGGACCACACCCATGCGTTTCTGGCCTGCACACGCAGCCTCGGGATTCCGTCGCGCTATGTGTCGGGGTATTTGTACAGCGAAGACAGCGAGCACCTGGCCAGTCATGCCTGGGCAGAGGCGTGGATTGATGACGCCTGGTACAGCTTTGATGTGACTAATCAACTGGCCATTCCTGAGCGCCACCTGAAACTGGCGGTGGGCCTGGATTACCTGGACGCTTGCCCGGTGCGCGGTATGCGCCGTGGCGGGGGCAGCGAACAGATGCACGCCAAGGTGTTTGTGTCACCGATGGTTGGCGCGCCGAAAGTGATGATGCAGGCGCAGCATCAGTGATTGAAAGGGGGCTGATCAGCCCTTGATGCCCAGGCGCCGTGCGAGTCACTGCATCAAGCCCCTCGCCAACAAGTTGCCTCCTACCTGAAACGGTGCTGGACCGGTAGGAGCGAGCTTGTTCGCGAGGCGGGCCAGACCCACAGTATGCTTATCGTTAGTCCCCCGCCTTACGCCGCGCCGCCATGTGTTCCAGATAAGCGATAACCTGATCCAGTTCGGTATCTGACAAGACTTCCTTGGGAATGGAAGGCATCTTGCCTTGCGGCCATTCGCGCAGGCTTTGCGGGTTGCGAATGTATTGGCGCAGAAACCCGGCGGTGAAGTATTCAGTCGGGCTGTACGGCAGGTTAAGGTCAGGGCCCAGCTGGGAGTCCCCAGCAGCGTTGAGACGATGGCAGGCCAGGCAATTCTTCTGGAACAGCGCAAAACCTTTGCTTACCGGATTTTCAGCCGCCAGTTTCGGGTCGGGTAGCAACGCGGGAAAGCGTTCGCTGACCGACGCCAGCACTCGCAGACTGCTCATCGCATACGGCCACTCTTCGCGGCCAATGTCGTCAGCCAAGGGCTTTGTCCACACCAGGTAGAACGGGCCAGCGCTATGCGTGCCGTTGTTGAGCGCTGGCCAGGGATGGGACGGGTCTTCGATGGCGAGCCAGGCCTTGGAGCCTTTGGGTTGAACCACAGGTGCTGCAGATATTTCGGCTGCAAAGCCGTCAGTGGCGACAGCCTGCAGGTGATCCTGTGCTGTAACACCCTCCAGCAGCGCCGCAAGCGGGATGGCTCGATAGCTCATGGCGCGTTTGTAGGCAACATCCTCGCTGACCTTGATGGTCTGAATCAGCGGGTGTGCAAGCAGTTGACTGGTCTCCCAGGTTTTGACGCCATCTGCTCGTTCTATTTTCAGTTGTGCAGCTTGCAGGGAAAGTTGAGGCACCAGCGTCAGCGCAGCGAGGGAAAGCATAAAGCGCAAAACATTACTCCGCAGGGTCATCGCTGGTGTCGTAAAGAGCGTTATGCAGCTCTTCATAATTGCCGCCGTTGATCACGCTGTAATACCCGGCTTTGTTCAGCTTGTCCTGAGCCTTGCTGGCTTTTTCATTGCTGCTGCTGAACACCACAAACACCACGTTGCGATCGTTGAGTACTTGCTTCATCTGGTTGACCAGACGTCCTTCTTCAACGCGTACTGCGTTGAGTACGGTGCCTGCGTCATAGTCAGTCTGACTGCGCACGTCCACTGCCAGCTTGCCTTCCTTTAAAGCAGCTACCGCGACAGCCTGTTCGACATCGCCTGCAGTGGCACTGCTGGCAAATACTGCCAGCCCCAATGCTAACCATTTATTCATCGCCAATGCCTCCTTCCGTGATGAGGAAAGATTGGCACAGATAGTCTTCACCGGGTAGGGCGCTGCATGATCGGTTGCATTGGCGAAGCTTTTCAACCGAACAGGCGTGTCATGTTCGGCAAGATCAGCAGCAGGGTAGTGGCGAACACAATGAGTCCCGCTTGACGTACTTTGGAGTGCTTGAACATGGCTGTCTGCCTTTTTTTGTTATTCCTGAGCGACAAAAGCTCACCGAATTCGTTGATGAATGTTCGGGCAGCTGGCAAAGGTGATTCATTGAGCAACCGGTCCGACAAAGCCGCCGACAACCCGAGCGCCACATATAATTTTTATCGCGCTACTGTTGCTACAAAGTTAACCTTAGAGTCCACGGATACTGTTGTTTAGAACCATTTCGTATCTACAGCTAATTAATATGACTATTGAGTTATAGAAGTCGCCGTTGCCGGGCGGATGCTCCCTTGCTAGACAGCTCGGGCAATTTTTCAACCTTTTTGCATCTCGCTGCCGTTCGTCGGTGTCGGAATATTCCTACGGCCGTGATTGCTGTTGTATCAGCCTTACAAAAGGCGAGCAGTTCTGATTGCTGACGGTACAGCCAGGGTTCAGGTAATGACGCACAGACCCTGCAACCGGCGCTTGCCTTGGCATGCCTGTTCAAGGCAGGCTTGAGCGGTGCACTATCGCCTTTACCGCTTCAGGTACTTTCTATGCCGCTACGCATCTGCATTCTGGAAACCGACGTCCTGCGTCCTGAGTTAGTGGATCAATATCAGGGGTACGGACGGATGTTCGAACGGCTTTTCGCGCGGCAACCGATTGCCGCCGAGTTCGAGGTCTACAACGTGATGCAGGGTGTTTACCCACCCGAAGGCGAGCGTTTCGACGCGTACCTCGTCACGGGCAGCAAGGCGGATTCGTTCGGCACAGATCCGTGGATTCAAACCCTGAAAGTCTATTTGCTGGAGCTGTACAAGCGCGGTGACAAGCTGCTCGGTATCTGTTTTGGCCATCAGTTGCTCGCATTGCTGCTGGGCGGCAAAAGTGAGCGGGCAAGCAAAGGCTGGGGCGTCGGCATTCATCACTACACGCTGGCGCCCGCCACGCCGTGGATGACACCTACGATGGAAAAACTGACGTTGCTGATCAGCCATCAGGACCAGGTCACTGCGCTACCGGAGAACGCCACCGTCATTGCTTCCAGCGAGTTCTGTCCGTTTGCGGCGTATCACATCAACGATCAGGTGCTGTGCTTCCAGGGGCATCCGGAGTTCATTCACAATTACTCACGGACTTTGCTGGATATCCGCCAGGAGTGCCTGGGCGAAACGATTTACCAGACCGGCATCGCCAGCCTCGACCATGACCATCACGGCCAGACAGTAGCCGAATGGATGATGCGCTTCGTGCAGCACAAAGCAGCGGTTTGAGGCCACGCTTTAGTGCTGACCGTTAATAACCGGTAGGAGCCAGCTTGTTGGCGAGACATTGGGCCTGCGTAATCAGGATTTCCGCCTCGCCGACAAGTCAGCGCCAAAAAGGCACTCTCTTCAAAGCCATCCCGAGCGCTTGAAGCTCGCAAACAATCCGCCGCACACGGTAGCTATCGTGCCGAGCACCACGTAATAACCGTAGTGCCACGTCAGCTCCGGCATGTTTTCGAAGTTCATCCCGTAAATGCCCGCGATGGCGGTCGGTACGGCGAGGATCGCCGCGTACGCGGCAAACTTGCGTTGCACGATGCTCTGCCGTGAGGACTCCAGCAGCAGGCCGATCTCGATGGTCTGGCTGGCGATGTCACGCAGATTACCCAAATCTTCCATCTGCCGTTTGACGTGAATTTCCACGTCGCGAAAGTACGGCCGCATGTTTTTGTCGATGAAGGGGAAATTGAGTTTCTGTAACTCCTCACCGACTTCCACCATTGGCGCCACGTAACGCCACAGGCGTAGCAGATCGCGACGCAGGCTGTGGATACGCTGGATGTCACTCTCTTTCAGCGCACCGTTGAGCACGTTGTGTTCCAGCTCTTCCAGTTCGCAATGGATGGCTTCAGTGACGGGTTGATAGTTTTCAGTGACAAAGTCGAGCAAGGCGTAGAGCACAAAGTCCTCGCCGTGCTCCAGCAGCAATGGCCGGGCTTCGCAGCGTTGGCGCACCAGGCCATAAGACTTGGAGTGGCCATTGCGCGAAGTGATGATGTAACCCTTGCCCGCGAAGATGTGGGTTTCGATGAACTCCAGCTTGCCGTTCGCCCTGACCGGCGCGTAGGTGACGATAAACAGCGCATCACCGAAGGTTTCCAGCTTGGGACGGCTGTGTACCTCGAGGGCATCCTCCAGAGCCAGTTCATGCAGGTTGAACTGCTCCTTGAGGCTGGCCAGCTCGGCGGCACTCGGTTGCTCCAGACCAATCCAGACAAAGTGGCCAGGTTTTGCAGCCCAGGCTGCGCCTTCTTCGAGGCTTATATTGGTGACTTTTTTGCCCGCACTGTAAACCGCGGCGGCAACGACTCGACCCATTTTGATTTCGCATCCTGAAAGTGGCGGGGATGCCCGGGCAGCGGGCTAACGAATAAGAGTCGGCAAAGCCCGCCGAGTTCGCGGGCTACGTCAAGTCCGCTTCGACAGACGCTTGATATCAGCCAAGCGAGTGCTGCTGATCAGCCTCGATAGCCGCGTCCAGCGTTTCAAGTAACGCTTTACGCACCTTCAGCTTGGTGTGCTTGTGGGCGTTCATGTTGATTTTTTTCAATTGCAGCGCCGCTGTGCGTGCAGCTTCCGACAGCTCTTCGACGCTGACGACTTTGTCGAGGAATCCCGCGTCCATGGCGCCTTTGGGGTCAAACATTTCGCCGTTGATGACCGAGCGGTGGAAAGCCGATTTGCGTAAGCGGTCCCGGGCCAGTTCGATGCCTACATGGTGCATGGTCATGCCGATCTGCACTTCATTCAAGCCGATGCTGAATGGCCCTTCGACGCCGATTCGATAGTCAGCCGACAGCAGCAGGAAAGCGCCTTTGGCCACCGCGTGACCGGGGCAGGCGACTACGATAGGAAAGGGGTGAGCGAGCATGCGTCGGGCCAGTGTCGAACCTTCCTTGACTAGGCTGATGGCTGCTTCGGCGCTCGACGTCATGACTTTCAGGTCGTAGCCACCGGACAAAATCCCGGGCTGGCCGGTGATGATAACCACGGCGCGGTCTTTCTGGGCTTGATCGAGCGCGCTGTTGAAAGCCGCGACTACCGCAGGCGAAATGGCGTTGACCTTACCGTTGCTCAGGGTCAGGGTGGCAATACCATCTTCCAGTTGGTAAGAGATCAAATCACTCATGGCAGTGTTCCTTGTTATTGACGTGAGCAGACGTTACCCACCCGCAACGGGCAGGTAAAGCAATGACTACCGAGTCAGTTTTTCTTTGCTCGTCCTGCGTCAACGGCACTTACAGAATCGGTGATCTGCCACTGAATAGCGCGACTTTGCCTACCACTTCAATGCTCACTTGAGCAAAGTGTTGCTCCAGAGCAGTGCGCAGGCCTTGCACAGTATCGCCGCGATTACCGAAAATCCCTTTCTTGTTATAGATGTCCATCAGCTTGCGGCCAAAGCCATTGTGCTCGGCCGCATCGCCGAGGATGGTTGCGCCGAACAGCACACCGTTGCCTTTCAGGCAGGGCTTGAGGCTGGCAAACACCTGAGCCTTGTCGGCCATGCTGCCTGGCAGGCAATGCAGCAGATAGAACAGAGAGATCGAGTCGTAGCGACCGTGCTGCGAAGCATCCAGCGGCTTGAACACATCGTGCTGCAGGACTTGCGTGTCAGCGCGACCGAAGCGCTCCTTGGCTGCCTGAAGGCTGCTGGGGTTCAGGTCCAGCAAGGTGACATGCGTGGTGTCTGGCAGATGGGCGTTAGCCAGGTAATAGCCGGTGCCGACGCCCACATCCAGGTGGTTCGCTCCGATGTGACGGTCGAAGAACGGTTGCAACACTTGCCGCGTGGGGCAGTGCCAGGCGAAACGGTTGGAAATACCAAGCACCCATGCGTCATACAGCTTCAGCGTCAGGGGCGAATAAACTGCGGCTCCTGCTTCAGACGATGCGCTCATGTACGTCTCACTCCTGAATGTCGTTCAGCTCGCAGTATTCAGCCCAGTCCATGCCCAAAGCCTCGGCAACCTGTTGATGGGTGTTGCGGCGAATTTCTTTGAGTTGCTCCGGGGTTTCAGCAATCAGTTGCGCGGCCAACTCCCACGGTTCAATACCCTGAGCTTCAGCCTCGTCTTCGAAGGCCCACTTGATCTGATCTTCCTGGTCTTTGGCGCTCAAACTCTTGATTTCATCACGCAGGAGAGGGTTGGTCTCAAGGTATTTGGCTTGAGTAACGTCGTTCCATTCGAGCAGATTCATCGGGTTCTCCGGCAGGTGTGCAGCCAAGTCGACCATCTCCGGCGCAAAGACGCCAAAGTGTCGGGGAGGCGCGATTGTGCGTTATTGACGGGTGAGCTGCCAGTGCCGCCGAGCCTTTAGGGTCGCCCCCGCGAAGATGAGATGCATCGAGTGCTGCACGATATTCGTTGCAAGTCGGGTGTGACCCTTAATGCAGTTTTTGACTTGAGCAAGGCACCGGGCCCATACCGGCAGTCAATCCGCTATCGCCATCCTCAGTGCTACCGCAGCCTCCAGCAATTTATGCGCTTGAAGCGCCACGCTCGCTGATAATCCTTCGTCGCCAGCGTCCTTTAGCATGAGGACCAGATCCAGCAGCTTTCCGATCTCTGTTTCGATGCTGCGTACGGATTCTGATACTTGATACCGGGGTGAATGTGCCATTGCTTTCTATCTCCGCCGAGCAGGACTCGAATATAGAGCAATGACCGACCGGAAATCACCCCGGCAAACTGCATCGCCCAATGGCGAAGACGTCGTGGCGATCAGAGTGCAGGCGAGTGTTTTGCTTAAGCACATGAAAATTCTGAAAAAACCTTTGCGTTCGTAAAAGCTTTCGACTACATTAGCGCGCCTCGACAGACCAACGGTGTGACGAGATACGGTGAAGTGTCCGAGTGGCTTAAGGAGCACGCCTGGAAAGTGTGTATACAAGAAATTGTATCGAGAGTTCGAATCTCTCCTTCACCGCCAAATTAAAAAACGCCTGTAACTTCAAAGAGTTACGGGCGTTTTGCATTCTGGGCTGTACGTAGTAATTGTACGTAAATCTTGCCTCGCTTCTGCTCTTCTTTCTCCGCTGATCTGCTTTCCATTTTGATACGACTCCCTTCATCAGGTTACTGTTGATCCATACAGTATGTTTGCTTACCCTCCGCAGAGAACATTTGTACTCTTTGGAGTTGATTACTGTGAATGATGATCTGATGGACTGTACTGAATTTGAGGAGCTTGGCGTGCCATCTGCTCTGGAGTGCTGGAAGCAACAGGCTCACTTACTGGCGGCGGAGATTGGCGACCTGCAACGGGATTTGTCCAGTGCGAGGCGTAGCATTCACAAGCTCGTGCTGATGCACTCGGAGGCTTGCAAAGAGCGTGATGCTTTCATGCTGGAACTTGCTAAAACGAAGCGGGATATGAGCGAGCACCTGAGGCTAGGTAGTATCCGGGAAGCTCAGCGCCTCAATGCTTACGGGTCTGCACATACCATTGGCTATTCGACGCAGAGCAATGACAGTACACGTTGAATCAGAGGGGGGCGCTGTAGGTGGCGATACACGAACCTCAAGAAGGCAAAGATACCGAACCTGGCTGCGAAAATAGTGATCAGCCTGCACATTATGCACTGCATTGGAGTAGTGCCAGACTTAGGCACGGGCCTCACTAAGTGCAGACCCGCCTTCTTGGAACTCAACTCAACGCTGGCGGTTCTGTGTCACTGCCAAGCAGTGGATTATCGGCAGAGCCCGGTAGCTGTTCCGCACGAGCCTGTGCCTTCCAGCCAATCTGGGCAATCTCTCGAATTCTGTCAACGAAAGGCTTGGCATCCTTGCCGAGTTTCCCCATGGCGACACCCGCGTCGCCGAGAAGAGCGTAAAAGTTGTCCACCTCGGAGACTTTATTATTCAACTCCCTCTGCAAAGCCTCCAAGCGCTTGAATAAACGCCGCTTGTGGCCGTCATCCAGTTTGGTATCTGCCTGAAGCAGTCCACGTAGCTCGTTGATAAGGGTCTGTAAACGGGAGAGATCGCCATCGGTGAACTCATAGCCAAACCCGTTCGCGAGACTCACCGCAAACCCTTTCTTAAGCGCTTCCATTTTCTTTGCTGAAGTCTGGCCGACCATCTCCGCTTGGGTATCGCTCAGGAACTGCTGCATGTTGTTACAAACTGATCCCATATGCCCTTCTAGGCTAGGCGGGCTATTAAGGTGAGCAATCAACTCATGCTCGGCCAAGCTGAGAATAACTGCGCAAGCCTCCAGAAGGACTTCGTGGGTTGGCTCGTCCCAGTCTTCACATGCTTGGGACACCCCCAGTGCGTACTTACAGACAGCGATGGTGCCTTCAACGGGGTTCTCTCGAACAGTTTGTAATATCGCGGCAGGAATTTGCATCGGGGCTCCTTGCGGATGGATTGTTTGAGCATTCATCGTATTACAAATTAAGCCTCTCAGCTTATTTCCGCCGCCCGGAGAAGATTCTCAAATTCGACGGCGATTACCTTTACTGGCTGGAAAATAATAGCTATTGGTGGGTTATTTCCAGAGCCTCTTAACGCTGTGCAGAGGGGGCAAATGGAAGCCTGAGCTTTCTCAAAATAACCTTCTTGAGGCTGGCTGTGGGCGCGCTGGGATGCTCTCTGTAGCGAGACTGATGTCACTCGTTGGGCCAGGTCCTAGAGACGACAAAGCCCGCTCAAGGCGGGCTGTGGTGACACGTATAACAATCAGGCTTTCAGGTTACGTTTGACACGGTAGACAGTTGCAACACCACATCCGGCGAGCTTGGCTACGTGATCTGTACTCATGGTTGGGTGCTCTTTCAGCAGCTTAGTAATGTCATTCCAAAGCTCAGCGTTCTTAGCCTTACCGGGGGGCGTCCAGTCTTCGTTAGCACGCTTGTTCGCCAAGCCTTGGTTGATACGCTCTACACGCTTTTCTTGGTCCAGTCTCGCCATGGTAGCCATTAGGTCAATCAACATATCGTTGATCACTTTCATGATCTGGCCTGTGATGCCCTTGTCTTCGACCATCATGTGACTGGTTGGCAAATCATGCACAACAAGGCGAAGACCCTTTGTGTCGATGGTATTACGCAGCACTCGCCAATCAGCTTGGGATAGGCGGGAGAGCCTGTCTACAGACTCGACCAGAAGAACATCCCCCGGCTGAGCTAACTCCAGCAAGCGGAGCAATTCAGGACGATTTAGCTTGGTGCCGCTGATGTTCTCGCTGTAGATGCCAACGATGGTCAGTCCCTTTTCAGCTGCGAACGCCTCAAGTGAAATCTGAGCACGGTCGGCATGTTGATCCTTGGTCGATGCTCTGAGGTACAAATGGGCGTTCATTGCTTTCTATCCTTTAGGTTTAAATTAGATAGACAAATGATAATACGATCATATAGCTATCTCCTAAAGTTATTTGATAGCAACCGACGAGAGGTTATCCCACTACCAATTAAGTAGACCTAAAAGATAGTGGGAATCCCGTTCTATTCATCTGTGTGGAGGTCGCTCACGATCTCGCGTCCTGCTGGAGAGAGACGGACATCCATGTACTCATCGCTGTCTTCGTTGGATGCATTCTTACCAACTGCATATCCCTTACTGATCAACTGGCGAAGCGTGTGGACATCATCACCTTTCACCACGGACTGTCCTGCATGGATGGCGAGCAGAAGCTTGATTTCGACCGATAGCAATTCCATACGACGTTCCCCTCTTGTTTGGAGATTTCATCGTACAGCCTTTTGTGAAGACTGTTTTCTGGGGGGAGAGTTAGGCGGGTTGGCAGGCCCTGATGAGGCGTTGTGCTGAGTGGAATGGATTTTTTGAAATTCAGCCACTATTTATATCGTTAGCTTGCTAATTAACTCTTTTGACAGGCCCCGGCTTATCCATACTCGACCACAAGCCTTGAAGATACTGGGCCGTAGCGTGGTGAGCACATCAGGCGTAGTGGTTTGCATGGGAATAAACGGGGGGTTTATAGGAGTATTCGCGGGGTTACTGAAGAGTTAGACTGCCATCACTGCACACGAACGAGGCGGCACATGGAAGGCGACTTTTCACAGCGAATGGGGCTCCGTCCCGCGTCAAAAAGTATTCAGATAGAGGATATGGATCGCGACCTCAGGACAGGCCTGTGGAACGCAGCCTATACGCACTATTGGAACCAGTTTATCCCTTATTATCCCGGGAGCGGTTTGATTGCAAACACTAATATGGAGGAGCTTGCGTCTCACATCCAGAGTCGTTTCTTAAAATTACGACTGGACCAGTTGCCTATTGATTTTACATCATTTGTTGAGTCACTCGGTTCCATTTATCAAAAGGGTGAATGGCATAGAGTATACAGCTTCATTGAATTCGTCATTAAGCTCGCCCCGAACTACAATAGCGCTTATGAGGAATTCACTTCTACTGAATTGTTTATCAAGGAGTGTAACGACGTACTTCAAGCCGAAAGCTCAGCCTATCGGATTGTAAATGGACTAGTTACACGTATTACTGATCCCCAAGAAATCGCTGAAATCGATACGGCAATAGCCTCCGCAAGTGGCTACGCTGGCGTCAAGACGCATCTCCAGACTGCACTCGCAATGCTTACGGATCGACAGAATCCGGACTTTCGAAACTCCATAAAAGAAAGTATCAGCGCCGTGGAATCACTGGCGAAGCAAATCACCGGTAACCCTCAAACGACGCTCGCTCCAGCATTGAGCGAGCTTGAGCGGCATCACGCTCTTCATCCTGCGTTGAAAAGCGCATTTTCATCCCTGTATGGATGGACGTCCAACGCCGATGGAATTCGACATGCTCTAATGGACGTTTCGAATCTCTCACACGCCGATGCCCGCTGGATGTTGATCTCGTGCTCCGCTTTCATCAACTTCGCTATTGATACCACTAAGGATTAAATGAAAATGAAACGGGTAGAGTAATGCCTAATTAACTAAGTCTCAATTAATGGTGATGCGAATGTTCAAACAATCGGCTCTCGCATTTATTTTGATGGGGACCGCTTCAAACGTAAGCGCGAATACTCTTACAGAGGAACAGTCCAACCTGACGAAATGTGCTGGTTATCTCTGGGCGGTAAAAGAACTTAGCCCTAATGCGGTTAACAGTTCATTGGACATCATTGGAGTAAGGATGAAAGCTGTTTCGCAGAAAGATGATTATCCGATGATGATTTTCGCGACGCTTCGTGATACTGCGAATACTAATTCACAAATCATTGTTAGTTACGTGACATCACAATATAACGCCGGGAAAAATCCCGACATCAAAGCGATTTCTATTAAAGGAATAGCTTTGTGTAAGAAAAGTGGGATCACGATTGGGTGGCAAAACGATAAGATGTCTGTCTCTCTCGACGATATAGGAGATGTATTATAGGAGCTATCGCCTTCATAGAGATAGCTCCGCTATGGAATGTAACTTTTTACCGGGGTATGAATTGGCTGCAGGCCACTTAGAATAAGGTCTGTAGCGTATTTTAAACTGGTGGGTGCCCTACTCAAAGAGTATAGCAGCGACCTTGCTACTTTCTCCGTGACAAAGAAAAGCCCCCACCATTGCTGGCAGAGGCTTGATCATTATCACCATGGAAGATGCTCATAACTGGTTTCAGGCTCAAGGTTGAACAAGGCAGGAACGATGTCGGCTTGTTGGCCGTCCAGCGTGTCAGCGAAAGCCATAGCGAACGCTGGTGATTCGATTCTGGCGAGTAGCACAGGGAGCCGAATCGGCTTGTACGCTGGAATGCGTTCCTTATGGGCTGGCCTGTCAAACGTAGTACCGAACCCGTCCTCAAGACTGGCGTAGTCGATCACCTTGGTGTTTCGTTGCACATAGGCATCGATAACGTGTTGCACATCTTCTACGGCCTTGCCATGGAGTAGATTGAACAGTGCCTGTTCGAAGTCTTGGTCTTCGGCTTTATCCGTTGAAGCACGGCGGATGTACTCAAGGTGGGGCATGTCTTCGAGCACTTGTGACAGCTCCGGGCGATATTGAGCGTGGCGCTCCAGTTCCATTACCAGAACGGCGACACGTGAATACCTTACAGTCTTTGGGGACCATCCTTTAGCGTCCTTCCCCTTGAGTTCCGATTGGAGCGTGCTCAGCGCTACGGTTGTCATCTGCTCCAGGTCTTTCAAGTGACGGGCATGCACTGTGTCTGACGGATTCAGGAATTCACGGAGCCAGCGTAGAAGCGCGTTACGCCGTGTGGGCTTTATCTTCCCCAGCTTCACAACTTCGT
The DNA here is from genome assembly GCF_002158995.1 of Pseudomonas caspiana. Taxonomy (GTDB): domain Bacteria; phylum Pseudomonadota; class Gammaproteobacteria; order Pseudomonadales; family Pseudomonadaceae; genus Aquipseudomonas; species Aquipseudomonas caspiana. The sequence goes on from NZ_LOHF01000008.1 coordinate 100,023, forward strand.
CAATCAATGGCCTGCCTAGGTAATCAACTAGGCGCTCCAGCACATCGCTGTCGCGTTCGTTCTCATGCACGGCATGGCGAGGGTGACAGGCTGAGCGAGGGATACAGCGGCCATGCCCATAGTAGGTTGTTCCGTGAGCCTTGTTCGGTTTCTGAGGGCTGAGCACAAGATTGTCGGCGTAGTACATTCCGATTTGGCTTTGTCCTTGAGCAGGAGCAATATGGCTAAGCTCGAACAAACGGGCCGTGCCGTATTGGTTGCACTTGAAGGCAAGAGCTTGAAGCTGGATTACTTCGAGTAGGGATTGTGCTGTGTGGTGTTTGAGAACTTCCAGAGTTCCAGCACGCTTGCATTCCTGCACAAGACGATAAAACGGTGCTGAATGGCGAGCCTTTTCGATACGGTCAACCTTGGGACGTTTGCTGTTGTCTGTCTTGCGAGAGCATTGCACTGAACAATATTTCTTAGTGGCAGTGAGAGTAGTAAACACTTTCGAACATTTAGTGCATCTGCGGCTATAGCGTTTCTTAGCCTTGGTGGTTGTTACGGGTGTTGCTTGTTTCATTGATTGCTCCAATCAGGATAGCGGGAATGGGATAGATGGTCATAAATGCCGTACGGCATGAATTACTACAGAATGGGCGAATACGTTTTGAGGCGTAGACGTGACCACAATTTTTACATGTGCAAAATTTCATGCTGCGAACCTCTCGAATGGAATAGCAGGATTACCGTCAGGATGTGCGACTACCCAACGGCGAAGGCCGTTAATGTTGATCACTTCTTTAACGATGAATTTCCTACGGCTGTTGCCGATGAGAGTCATAGCGGCTGACATCGCCGCCCTTTGGGATGTGAATTCGTATGGCGTAGCCATAATGGTTTCTCCTGTATAAGTAAGGTGATGTTGTATGCTGGGCATACATTTGTAACGCATAAATAGCTTGAAACCCTTATGCAGCAAGGGCTACAGCGAAGGGGCACCATTATCAAAGATAATAGCAGTAGTGCCGTTACTTCTCTTCCATTAGAAGGGGTGAATCACGACGTGCATTGTTGAGTTCAATGGCACGTGTGATTTCGCTTGTCGTCTGTATTCGGTCGTACTGCATTTCTCGCTGAATCTGGTTATACATATCGAGAACGCTCGCACTGGTGAAAGCTCGGGCGTTCTGCTCAGCGAGCAATGCGTAATCACGAGCCATGTCACTGCTGTGAACTTCGAGATAACTTATAGCACCGAGACTTGCCAAAACCTGAAGGGCGGAGCAGAAGACTAGCGCTTTTAGCCACTTAGCCATTACTCTGAATCCTGCGGCAGCTCAAGACTCTGATAGCTCTGGCGAAGTGCGTCTTCAAACACCTTGCGAATTACCTTTTCAGACTCTGGAGCATCAAGCGCTGCGGGCGTATTAATCGTTAAGTTCAAGCTGACGTTCGCTGGTTGCACGTTGGTTGTGTTGTTGGTTGTATTAACAGCAGCCGGGGTTGCAGTTGCAGACTTACCTGTTTGATCGCGTGTAGCACGAGAAGCCAAATCCTTCATGCCCAGTACGGGCGGCATACGTAAGACTCGATTAAACTTACCGTCAGCCTCTGGTGGTTTAGGGAAACCAACTTCAGGCATTTCGAATGCCCCGTTAAATGTGTACTCGGGATATTCCATCTTACTCGCTGAGCCTTTGGAATAATCTTCAATGCCAAAGATACGGCGAACTATCCTATCGATTGGGTCTTCAATGCCTGTACGTTTCGAATCAACTATAGCGCCTGTCAGCGCGTTTGGATCAATTGCTGGCTTGTCTGGCGATAATGAATCCACTTTCGCGGCTGCGTCTTGTGGTGTGGCGTCCTTGCCCATAGTCCAGCGGAGGAACCGGGCGGTGAGGCCCATGAACGCTGCGTCTAGTTCTGCACTTGCTTGTCGCAAAGGTTCGAGTGACTGTGTCAGCTCCTGCTCTGCGGCAATCCGTTTACTAATGGCGTCCACCAGCTCAGGACTGGCGTTAATGTTCTGCTGTTGTAGGTAACTGGCGTTGTCGGAGCGTTGCTGTTGCGCGTCAATCGAGACCATCTGACGGGCAAGGGCTTCTTGCTGCTGGGATACGAATAGTGCGAACCCAGCTTCGAAATCTTTAGACAGGACCGAACCTTTCGGGATGGCCTTCATAAATGCACCGTCTAGGTTATCGCCCTTGTAGCCTGTACGTTGCCCCCATGCTTGAACGATGGCTTGCTTGATCAGCGGGGCGGCCTCGGCAAAGGTCTTGACGTCCTCGGTATCGGCTCTCCCAATGCTGCGCACCTGCTGAAGCTGTATAACTGCCCGTTGCTGTTCGGTCTTGCTCATGCCCGAGGCGCGCATGGCCGCAAGCTGAGTGCCGTACGTATCCAGCGACTTTTGCATGGCAATGCCGCGAGCCTGTTGGCTAAGCATGAATGTACGAAAGTCCGAAGCAGTTTCGACATTGTTTGCCATACCGAAACGTTCTGTCATTTCGGCGAATGAATCGCGAGCCCGTTTACCATTGGCAGGGTTCTTACCGCCTATCTGGGCAAAAATATTGCTGTAGGTCTGGCTTTCGCTTGCCCCCGCCTGACGTTGGTCGAGACGTTGCCCGAGGGCTTGAATAGCGGCTACTACAGCGGCGACACCCGCAGCAGCACCACCAACCGCGAGAGCGCCTGTACCAAGCCCCAAAAAGCCTGTAGATGGCTCAGGCTTGTTACGGTTGGCCTCCCACTGGGCTTGTCTTGAGCTGGCCCACTGGAAGCGCTCCTGACGTTGCTGATGTACTACGTCCTGACGTTGGGCACGTACCTTTGCGGCCTGTTGAGACTCGACAAACTTCTGAGCCTGACGTTGACCACGCTCACGAGCTTGCTGCATAGACTGTTCAAGCTTCTGTGTCGCTGTCAGGGTGCGTTGCTGCTGGGCCTGAAGGTTCAGCGTGCGTTGTACTTGTTGAGCGTGCAGAGCCTCTATACGGGCCTGTCTGGCCTTAGCCTGTGCTAGAGCATCTTCGTTCTTGAAAGCCAGGTTCAGAGTCTTAAGTTTAGCTTGCTCAGCACGTTGCTCTTTGGCAGCAAGGACGGCCATTTGCTGGCGATCCTTCAAACCCTGCGTAGTGAGAAACGCTGACTCACGCTGTCCGGCAAATTGGAGCTTCTGCCCAGCTAGCTCAGCGTTGAACGTTGCCCGCCGTGCTTTCTGTAGCAGAACCTCGCCTCGTAACTCACGATCAAGCGATGTTCTAATTTGCTTTTCGAGTTTCTCGCGAGCCTTGCTGTCAACTTTGATACCCATCGTTTGCCCGAGCTTCTGTGAAAGCTGGTCAGCTTGTTTGCTCATCGCCAACATTCGCTGACGTGCTTGTTCAAGTCCCCTCTGGAAACGGTCAAGGCCGCTTAGATCGACATGAAAATTTAGTTGGCCTACTAGCTTAGCGATGACCTCAGTATTAATTCCTGACATCAGTAGGACCCTCCATGGCAGCGGCTATTATCGCCGTTCGGCGGCGTGTAACTCAGAAACGATTCACGCAAGGCTCTCTCGAACTTCACTGGCCCATGACTTGAGTGAATCGTCTCAAACCCTCGGAAGTAATGCCCATCAAATTCAGTTAGAAACATAGTGAAAAGCTGAACAATCAACATAGGCCCGCTGACAGACAACACAATGCCGTCAGCAGTTTTGAACCAGAATTCTTTAAAGGGGTATTGTGTTACATCGAGCGCTTTTAATCTTGTGCGAAAAGCTCCGAGCAGAGTTCTGGCGCTCGTGGTGTCTTTCAGCAATACAGTTTCGAAGTAAGGTCCTGCGGCAAGTAGTCTTGGCAAGTATTTATCAATCATTCGGTCTCCTTGGTTTGGTGGGTTTTAAGTTGTCTTTCGAGTGCTGCAACAATCAACTCAGGGAACCCCTGTAGCTTCGCTATGGCGATTCGGGTGTTGAGAGGCAGATCATGTGCTGCTTTTGTAATTGCGGTTTCTACAGAGGCTTGTGGAGCTTCCTGTAGTAGTTTGTTATCAGGGTCGTACTTCAGAAGTAATGCACGAGTAAGGGCGTCGATCATTTTGCCCCAAATGCTTGGCGAACTTCTTCTGTAATACGATCACGGCGGGCCTGTTCGGCTTCAGCAAGTTGCTTCTGCTCTTGACGAATTTCACGTTGTACTTGGGCATCGACTTCCCGCTGTAGAATGCTTGCGTTGTATGCATCCAACTCAGAAACATAGGTTGCTTCAATCTCTTTGAAGAGTACGGCTAGGTCTTTCTTGATATCAGCTTCAGGGCGAACCATGTAGAATTCGAATGCAATCGGACTGATTGGTGCCAAGCCGAGAGTTTCATGCAGTGTGTAGCCTTGCGCTATCTTCTCCACGAAGTTTGGGAGGATTGCGTAAACGCTGTTGCACATTACGGCCTCAATCGCTCCTTTGGACGATGCAACTCCACTGCGGTAATAACGAAGTTCATCCGCTGCTGCGGCATTGACCCCATTAATGCGGCCTTGGAATTCAAGTTCAGCTTTAGCCTTACGCTCAGCGAGTTCTTTTTTGTCGAATATTTTCAATACGGTCATTTTTATTTCTCCTGATGAGTTATCTAACTTCTTTAACGGTGCGAAGATTTTCGCCAACAAGGCGTTGGGTGCCGGGAAGGCTGATGATTTGTTGCAGGGTGAGGTTGGCTTGTTGAGTCCAGCCGTCTTCAAACAAAATGACCGACGGAAAGAGTTTTCCGTGATCTGGAGTAACTTGTCGTGACGGCTCAAGTGCTGACACATGAGTTATGAGTTCTGGCCCGAGCGTATCGATGATCGTTCGCCGTAAACTCTCCTTGTCGATGGTTGGGTCAAGATCAACAATTTTCAACGTGACTTTACCGAACTGCAGAGTGAGCGTTGTTTCATTTTGCTTCTCTGCCTTGTGGCTCGCCTTGCGGCAGGCGTCCGAGCAGAACTTTGCATGCTGTCCTTGCGGGCGTGTGTGAAACTCTTTGTTGCAATAGGCACAATTCTTTTTGGCCATAGGGGATTACCTCCATTGAAGTATGGTGATTGGGTTCGTCGCATAGTTTGGGGACTGGGTTACGCCCAGACAAAAGAAACCAGACCCGAGGTCTGGTTTAAGTTGGTGGAGGCACCAGAGAAAAAATGTACCCATGCCTCAACAAAGGCTTACAGCGCTGGGCAACGCTGGCGAAGGCTTCCGACCTTCTAACAGTACTCGACCTACCTGCACTGCTAGACAGGAGAGGACGTGTTGGAGTGCACGCGGTCTATCAACTCGAACACAACCATCCTGAGAAGAAGCAGGAGTCGGTTCGAGTTTGAATTTTCATATTACGGAGGGGATACGAGCAGAAAGAAGGCACTAAATTAGTTTCTGATCTACATACTAATTATCGCACGACAAGTGCGTTTTGTCAAGTGATTATCGTTCTCATTTGAAAAAATACTTGCACTTCCTCTACGCTGCCTGAGATGTAGCCCCCCAGTTAGATATCCAAGCATTACCGCCTAAAATGCGAAACAGTTCTTTGTCAGATGCTAAGCTTAGGCAGTTTCATTACTGCATTGTACTTTTGTATTGCGGAAGCACCACGGGCATAGACATCAAACGTTACGGTGCCAGTGTCATGGCCGACAAGCTCAGCAATCAATGGGCCGGGAACATCGGCGCGTGCAAGTGCGGTGACGACTGTATTCCGCATAGAGTGAAACACATGCAATGGCCCGAACCCCATCTTTGTGCGAAGCAGACCGAATGCCTTTGAAAGTGCGTGTGAACGTTTGCCGTGTTTGTTCTGTGTCGTGGTAGGGATCAAGTACCCATCTTTGGAGTCGTTGATCAAACGGTCCACTGTCACCTTAATAGCATCGTGCACAGGTACAACTCGTTCGGCGTTTTCGTTCTTGCCGCCGATGAAGTCAAAGCTTTGAATACCATCTTGTTCGATGACGTGTTCAACTCTGAGTTGGCATAGCTGTTCAATCCTTGAGCCAGTATATGCCCCCAACAAAATCAGGTCCGCCAACGGGCCATTGCCAGCATCTAAAGCGCCCCCGTGTAACTTCTCAAGGTCTCTGGTTGTATACACTTTACGCTTTTCACCCGCAGAGTCTCTGCCACCACCACTGGGTAGCACATGGCCTTTAAACGGGTTGGCTTGCTCCTTGAAGGCTTCACGCCAGCCAGCGTCATATCTCATAGCCCATTCCCAATACGCTGTACCTGCCATGATGTACTGACTAAGTGTCTTGGGGGCGCGGTTCAAGGACTTGAGCCACAAGTCTATAGAGTCAAAGTTGAGCGACAGGCCGGACTCTTTGAGAAATGCCGACAGACGCTCCATTTTCCCAACTTGTTGCTCAATGTGTTTAGAGGAACCGGGACGGCTTTCACGAAACTCCCGATATGCGTTTATCCTTGCAGGGCTGATTGGCGAGCGAGGTTTGCGGGACGCAGGATCATCGGTAATCGCGCGTATTTCCTCCTGCTGTTGTGGCGTCGGCGTGTACGCCGTCTCATAGCGGCGCACCATCGCTCTACGGAACGACGCTCCAAGCTCCTCATCAGCTTGATCAACCCCATAGGCGTCTGATGCGCTTTGGCTACCATCTCTTCAAGCATACTCAGCGTTGCCGGGTTGTCCTCCATGTACTTTGCCACAATAGCCGGGTCGACTTCAGGGACAGGGAAGCTTGGCACTTCCCCAATAGTCGCCAGCTTCGAGGCACGGATAATTCGATCTGCTGTTTCCAACGTACCGATTAGGCTGTCTTGCCAATCCGCTGGGAGGGGCGTTCCGGCCCGTGTCTTAGCAATGAGAGTCTTCCATCCGTCGATTATCGATAGACGACGAGTCATTGCCTCACGGCGTGAACCAGTCTTCAGTGACTGGGAGAAAATCTTCCTCCCCCCGAACGCTTTTTGCACATCCTTGGGAATGGCGAGGCGCGCATGCCACGTACCTCCCTGAAGCTCCAAATTGTCTGCCATTACGCCCGCCGTAGCATGTCTAGTGTACGTAAAGATTGTACGTAAAATTTTGGTTTAGACCAGTAAATACGGAGCTATAAGGGCTGGGGAGTGGTAGAAATCGAATCTCTCCTTCACCGCCAAATTCGCTACAAACGAAACCCCTGAACTCCTTGAGAGTTCAGGGGTTTTTCGTTTCTGGCTTTCCTGCTGCGCAGTGTCAATCAATAGCGCTGCTGTCCATCAAGCCCCAAAACCACCATCAATCGTCAAGCTCGCGCCGGTGATGTAGCCCGCTTCAGGGCCTGCGAGGTAGGCGACGAAGCTGGCGATCTCTTCTGCATGGCCGTAGCGACCGACGGCCATCAGCGGGATCAGCGATTCCGCGAAATCACCACTTGCCGGGTTCATGTCAGTGTCTACCGGGCCAGGTTGTACGTTGTTGATGGTGATGCCCCGTGGGCCGAGGTCCCGGGCCAGGCCTTTAGTCAGGCCGACCAGCGCTGATTTGCTCATGGCGTACACACCGCCACCGGCGAAGGGCATGCGGTCGGCGTTGGTGCTGCCGATGTTGATGATGCGACCGCCATCACCCATATGTTTCGCTGCGGCCTGGGAGGCAACGAATACGCTGCGTACGTTGATATCCAGCGTACGGTCGAAGTCTTCCAGGCTGAACTCTTCGAGCGGACCTATTGCGAGCACGCCTGCGTTGTTGACCAGAATGTCGACGCCACCAAAGCTTTCAACGGTGCGGGTGACGGCGCTGCGAATGGCTTCCGCGTCTGCGCTGTCGGCCTTGATCGCCAGCGCCTTGCCGCCTTTGCTGGTGATGCTGTCCTGCAGTTCCTGAGCCTTGGCTTCGGAGCTGACGTAGGTGAAGGCCACGGCGGCGCCTTCTTCGACCAGACGTTTGACGATGGCCGCGCCGATACCGCGTGAGCCGCCTTGAACCAGAGCTACTTTACCGCTGAGAGGTGTGTGCTGAGTCATGTGATTCTCCTGAACAGTTGGGGTGGAAGTTGATGGGGCTCAGTATCCGGCGCAGATTGCATCCTGTGTAGACGGTAATTGGGCTAGTCTGTGTAAACCAAAAGTTTAGAATCCTGCTCATGGAAAACTTCAGCAGCATCGAATGCTTTGTCCGCAGTGCCGAGGTGGGGAGCTTTGCCGAAGCAGCACGGCGTCTGAGTCTGACGCCAGCGGCGGTGGGCAAAAGTGTCGCCAAGCTGGAGGCACGACTGGGCGTGCGCCTGTTCCAGCGTAGTACTCGCAGCCTGACGCTGACGGAGGCAGGGCAAAGTTTTCTGGTCGAAGTGAGTGCCAGCTTTGCCACCATTCAAAATGCCGTCGCGAACCTGGCCAGTGCGCAAGGTCAGCCAGCGGGCACGCTTAAAGTCAGCATGGGGACGATATTCGGTCGTCTTTACATCGTGCCGCTGTTGGCGGAGTTCCTGCGTCGTTACCCGGCGATAACTCCGGACTGGCATTTTGATAATCGACAGGTCGATCTTGTGGGTCAGGGCTTTGACGCGGCCATTGGCGGCGGCTTCGATCTGCCGCAGGGTGTGGTCGCACGTAAACTCGCGCCCGCGCATCGAATATTGGTTGCTTCGCCGGGCTACTTGACCGGGCAGCCGGGTATCGTGCATCCGGATGATCTACAGATACATCCGGGGATTCTTATCCGTTCGCCACAGACGGGCCGAATCCGCTCTTGGTCGCTGACCAGTCGCGAACACGAGCACAGCCCGTTGAATTTGAAGCCGCGCATGACTATGAGCGACTCGGAAGCGGCTTGTTCTGCAGCCGAGCAGGGCCTGGGGGTTGCGTTAGTCAGCATGCCGTTTGCCGTGCCGTATCTGCGCAGCGGCCAGCTCCACCGGGTGTTGCCCGACTGGTACGTCGATGACGGCAATATCTCTCTCTATTACAGTGAGCATAAATTACTGCCAGGCAAGACCCGGGCATTCGTCGATTTTATCCTTGAACAGTTTGCCCGGCAGGGTCTGGCATCAGCCTTTAGCGCCGTTTAAAACCTTCGATAGAGTCAGTTGAAAATGAATATTCACGGCAATGCCGCGCTGTTGATCATCGATATGCAACAAGGTATCCAGCATCCAAAACTGGGAAGGCGCAACAATTTGCAAGCCGAAGAGCGAATGCTCAAGCTGTTGCGGGCGTGGCGTACGACCCATCGACCGGTGATTCATATCCGGCATTTTTCCCGCGAGCCTCAATCGGTGTTCTGGCCTGAGCAATCCGGCGTGGAGTATCAGCCGCAGTTTTCGCCTGTAGACGGGGAGCGAGAGCTACGCAAACAGGTGCCGGATGCATTTTGCAATTCGTCACTCGCACAGTGGTTGAAAGACGATGCCATCACCCAGCTCGTCATCGTTGGCGTTGTCACCAATAACTCAGTGGAATCCACTGCTCGCACAGGCGGCAACCTGGGGTTTGAGGTCATGGTGCCTCATGACGGATGCTTTACTTTCGACACCACAGATTTCTTCGGCACCCCGCGCAGCGCCGAAGACGTACACGCCATGTCGCTCGCGAATCTGCACGGGGAATACGCCACGGTTGTCGCCAGCGAAGACATATTGCAGCATCTCTGATCAGGGGAGGCTGCAGAAACACTACAGAACCTTTGAATCGTGGATTGTCTTGCAAGGCGGCCGGAGCAAGCCATTGCCTGTCGCCTGCAAGGTCCCGCTGTTCGTCTTTAGACCATTCTCTTGAGCGTGTTGTCTTTGCGCACGAAGTGGTGCCAGATCGCCGCAATCACATGCAGGCCAACGACATAGTAGAAAATTGAACCCAGCAGCTTATGCAGATCCTCCAGAGATTCTGCAAAGCGTTCCGAAATCGGGAACGGGGAGGGGATCAATATTTCTGTCAATGGAACAGGCAGCGCGCCTTTTTCGATCAGAACTGTGAACAACCCCAGCAGCGGTTGCGCAAACAAAAACGCATAAAGCAGGTAGTGAGAGAGCGTTGCGGCGAGCCGCAGAAAACCTTCGAGTGGAGGCGTGATGTCAGGCGGTGCATGACGACGACGCTCGGCAACACGAAAGAATGCCAGCGCCAGCACCAGAATGCCGACCCAGAAGTGGCTTTGTACGGCGAACATACGTAGTTCAGAACCGCGGGCAAACTGTGTGCGACTCAGGATCAAAGCGTAGGCCAGGACGATCAGGATGGCCATGATCCAGTGAAGCCAGCGGGCTTTGTAGCTGTAGCGTGCTGATGAAAGTGTCTTCACGGTGTTTTCCCTTCATGCCAGGTTTTTTATGTGCGGCATTGTTTTGTTTTTGGGCTGCCTGGCTCGGGTTGATCCAGGATTGATAAGTTGGCCCAGCTTCCTTATGACCTTCGGTCAGACCAGTTTGTTAGCGCGGGCAGGTCGTTAAGTGGCTGTGGAAGTGACGTTTTCTTGACCCCTGAGCGCTCAAATTGTTACAGCAATACCCATGCCTGAACGACGCTGCATGCATCCTTGCTGAGGGTGAATGATCATAGCGACACTGGCGCCTTAGGGGGGGGCGAAAAAGACTTCGGATTTAAAATATCGGTAGTTATATCTAATTGTGCTGTTAAATGTTGTCTTCATGTTTGACAGTTATTTGAATTGGATTCATCTTGAAGGTCATGATTTTCGTTATTTTTATCTGAGGTTGGAGTGCCTGATACTTGAGCGGAATTTACTCGGTATTCGATGTTTTTTGTTGGCGCGGGGGCGTTGTACAAGTTTTGAGTGTCGTGCTGTAAGTGCCCAGGTTTTGTGCTTCAAGGAAAACTATTTTATTTAGTGAGTTGTAGACAGTGCTTCATTTGGGCGGTCGCCGCTCGTATGGGGTAGCTAAGCCTGTTGGCTGGCTTTTATAGGGTGAAATAAAACAACGCTATGAGATCACGCCGGATACGGCGCGGCGTATCTTTATGCCCGCGCTGAAACAAGGAGCATCCAAATACGTGTCAGGGAAAAGAGCAATGGAAAAGAAAAAATTGATGTTGGTGGGCGGTGGAGATTTGTGCCTGCAGATTCTCAAGATTTTGGTCCCCAGAGATGCATTTATCTTTTATGTCGCGGGTCGTGATCTGGAAAAAATAATCCGGAGTTGTAACTTATTGCGTTTGGGATGCCTGCAGATGGGCGGGGTATGCACTATTTATCCAGTGGTCATGGACCTGGCGGAAGGTCATGTCGAGGAGAATGCTCGAATTATTTATCGAATTCGCCCTGATATCATTTTTAATAGTGCCTCTTTGCAGCCGTGGCGATTGATCGGTCATCTGCCGGCTGCGCATTATCAGGCGCTGGATAAAGCCGGGTTTGGACCCTGGCTACCTATGCAGTTAGCGCCTGCCTATGAACTGATGCGTGCGATAAAAAGTTGCGGGTTAAAAGTTTTAGTGATTAATGCGGCATTTCCTGACGCCGTTAATGTTGTGCTTGATAAAGTAGGCATGGCCCCAGACGCGGGTATAGGCGGTTTGGCCAATCTCGTGCCTGTTGTTCGGTTATCGATAGCACGTCTGGCGATGCGTCCCCCCGATTGTGTGCAGGTCCGACTGGTGGCGCAGCAACACTTCTGCCATCAGGTCGCTCAGATTGGCTTACCCAAAATTGCTCATTATCGACTCATTTACTGGGTCGATAACCGGGAATACACGGGTGAGTTCGACGACGAGGCGATTTTCAATGCTGCGTTCACCCACTTTCGTAGCCTGGGCGGGGTTGATATCAATTTCTTCAATGCGATATCAGCGGTTTCCATGCTTGAAAATCTGTATGCCGCGCATGAAATCATCACCCATGCGCCGGGCCCAAACGGGCTGCCGGGTGGCTATCCGGTCAGGGTAGGAATGGGGCAAATTTTGCTGGCGCTTCCCTATGGGGTATCGCGCAGCGAGGCGATCGATGTCAATCAACAAGGCCAACGGCAGGACGGGATTAGCGCCATACGTGCCGATGGCAGCGTTAGCTTCGAATCCGAGAACATGGCGGTCATGGAGTCCCTGATTGGCTTCACTGTCTCGAACCTCAAGCTTCAGGACGTTCACCAATGTGCTGCAGAACTGGGGCGCAAGTATAAAAGCTTTGTGAACTCGCTCAGTTAGGCCTCAGCCGTAAATCGATAGGGAACCTGTGCCAGTGCCAGGCTTCATATGACTGAACATTCATGCCTGAGAGCAGATGTGGATCTCGGCCCGGAGCGTGCCAGAGATACCGCGCACTCAGGCTACGCGCATAGCACTGGACCTCGATCATGAGCGATATCCGCATAGGCATCTCCGGATGGCGTTACGTCCCATGGCGGGGTGACTTTTACCCGCCCGGACTGACGCAGAAGAACGAACTCAAGTTTGCTTCCCGGGCTGTCAACAGCATTGAAATCAATGGCTCGTTCTATGCTCTGCAGACGCCTGAGCGTTATGCAGGCTGGTATGCCGATACGCCTGATGACTTTGTCTTCAGCGTCAAAGCGCCGCGCTTTATCACTCACGTGCGGCGCTTGAATGAAGTAGAGAACGCCATCGCAAACTTCTTTGCATCGGGTATTTTTCAGCTCAAGAACAAGCTCGGCCCGATCCTCTGGCAGTTTCCGCCTAGCTTCAAGTTTGATGCCGACAAGTTCGAACACTTTCTGACGTTGCTGCCCCATGACATGAAGCAGGCCAAGCACTGCGCCTCGGGCTGTGACGAAAAAATGCACAAGCCCGGATACCTGGAAATCCCCAAGACCGGCCGGGTGCGTCACGCGGTGGAAATCCGCCACGCAAGCTTCAAGGTCCCGGAGTTCATTACCTTATTACGCAAATACAACATTGCGTTGGTGATAGCGGACACCGCAGGCAAGTGGCCGTATATCGAAGACCTGACCAGCGACTATGTGTATTTGCGTTTGCATGGCGACAAGAAACTCTATGCCAGCGGCTATAGCGACAAGGCCATCAAACATTGGCAGACGCGTATAGACGCGTGGCGCAACGGCTCGCAACCCGACGATGCGCAGTTGGTCAGCGCCGCGAACGGTCCGAAACGCAAGACCCGAGACATCTATTGCTACTTCGATAACGACATAAAAGTTCGTGCGCCGTACGACGCTCGCCAATTGTTGGAGCGCTTCAATCTCGTCAAAGGGCTTGAAGTGTCCCCGGGCGACCTGCAAGGAGTTAAGTTTTGACCAGTGCCACATCGCCAGTCGGCGTGCGAACAGCCACGCCTGCGAGTACTTCCCTAAATGTGTTGACCATGAACATGCACATGGGATTCGGCTTCCTCAACCGGCGATTTATTTTGCCCGAACTACGCGACGCGGTACGCACAGTGTCTGCCGATGTGGTGTTTTTGCAGGAAGTGCATGGTGAGCATCAGAACCATGCGCAGCGTGTCAAAGACTGGCCCACGACTACCCAGTACGAGTTTCTGGCTGACAGCATGTGGACCGACTTTGCCTACGGTCGCAACGCGGTTTACCCCCATGGACACCACGGCAACGCATTGCTGTCCAAGTACCCGATCAGTTATCACGAGAACCTCGACATATCGATCCACGGCACAGAGGAGCGCGGGTTATTGCACTGCGTCCTAGAGGTGCCGCATCACGGTCAGGTCCATGCGATCTGCGTGCATCTGGGGTTGCGTGAACATCATCGTCTACAGCAGTTGAAGCTGCTCGCAGAGCTGCTGGCCCGGTTGCCGGAAGGGGACGCCGTGATCGTCGCCGGTGACTTCAACGATTGGCGTCAGCGCGCAGATGCAGCCTTGGAGGGCACGGGGTTACAGGAAGTTTTTGTTGAGCACTTCGGCGCTCCCGCGAAAAGTTTTCCTGCGCGCTGGCCGTTACTTCGGCTGGACCGCATTTACATACGTAATGCCACGAGCGATCGGCCCAAAGTATTGTCCAATCGTCCGTGGTCCCATCTTTCAGATCATGCACCGCTGGCAGTGGAGGTTACCTTATGAGTGATCAGGCGAATAACCACGGGCACTGGCAGGAAGGCAATTCGGTTGAGTTGCTCATTAACGGTGAAGATTATTTCAGCCGGGTTTTCGAGTGTATTCGCGCGGCACGCAAGGAAGTGCTGCTGGAGACGTTCATTATTTTTGAAGACCGGATTGGCGAGGCGCTGCAACAGGCGCTGATCCAGGCGGCAACTAACGGCGCGTATGTGGTGGTCACGGTCGACGACTATGGCACCTCCGACCTGAGCAAGTCGTTCGTCAGCCGCATGTTGGCTGCGGGCGTGCATATCCAGCTTTTTGACCCGCGGCCTCGCTTGATGGGCATGCGCACTAATCTGTTCAGGCGTTTGCACCGCAAAGTCGTGGTCATCGACGGCGAGCTGGCGTTCATTGGCGGCATCAACTACAGCGTCGATCATATGAGCGACACCGGGCTGACCGCCAAGCAGGATTACGCGGTGATGGTGCGGGGTCCCATCGTCGCTGACATCCATCATTCTGCTTTGCGTCTGCTCAGCGAGGGCGTGCGAGCCAAGGTTCCGGCCTTGCGTGTGGCGACCCAACATGCCGGCAGTGCACGAATGCTGTTGTGCGAACGCGACAACGAAGAACACACCACGGACATCGAAGAGCAGTATTTACTGGCGATTCGTAATGCAACCCAGCGGATCACCATCGCCAATGCCTACTTCTTCCCCAGCTACCGTTTTCTGCGCGAGTTGCGCAATGCGGCGCGGCGCGGCGTCAAGGTCACGCTGATTCTGCAAGGTCAGCCGGACATGCCGTTCGTGCGGGTGTGTTCGCGACTGACCTACACCTACTTGTTGCGTGACGGGGTGAAAATTCATGAATACACCCAGCGCGCGCTGCACGGCAAAGTCGCGCTGATCGACCGTGAATGGTCCACCGTTGGCTCCAGCAACCTTGACCCGTTAAGCCTTGCGCTGAACCTTGAGGTAAACCTGTTCATTCGCGATCAGCAGCTCAATCAGCATCTGCATGAGCACCTGACAGGACTGGCGGCGGCCCATAGCAAGGAAATGAGCTTGAAGGGCGCCGCGCGCGGTCAGTGGTGGCGCGCGCCGATGATCTTCTTGTGCTTTCACTTCTTGCGACACTTTCCGGCTATTGCCGGTTTGTTCCCGGCTCACGGCATGCGCCTCAAACCACTGCGCACCGCTGATGTGATTCCCGAAGCCAGCGTTATTCAGGACGAGCAGAACGGTGTTGCGCAAACGCTGCAGTCGGGCATGCGATCAGATCAGGAGAAGTCGTTATGAGCCAGTCTTATGAGGCCGCGACCGACCCGTCAGCGGATAACGTCCAGAACAAGCATGGCAACAAATGGAAGTGGGCCAAGCGTGCCTTCAATCTGTTTTTCTTTATTGCCGTGCCGGTGTTGCTGTTTCTGCTGGTCAAGAATCTCGACTGGCAGGAGGTAAAGCAGGCGCTGCAGTCCTACAAGTTCAGTACCCTGGCCTTGGGCGTGGTCATTGCGCTGTGCAGCTACCTTACCTATTGCTGCTTTGATGTGTTGGCGCGGTTTTATACCGGGCACAAACTGGCGATCAAGCAGATCGTGCCGGTGGCCTTTGTTTGCTACGCGTTTAACCTCAACCTCAGTTCCTGGGTAGGCGGGATCGCTTTGCGCTATCGCCTGTATTCCCGGCTTGGGCTGGATGTGCCGACCATCACCCGCGTTTTGAGTCTGAGCCTGATTACCAATTGGCTGGGCTACATGATATTGGCGGGTAGCGTTTTCTCCATGGGCTTTCTGGAATTGCCCAAGGACTGGGCGGTAGGTTCAGGAACCCTGCGGCTGATCGGTGTAGCGCTGCTGCTGGTGTCCGGTGCCTATTTGCTGGCCTGCCGCTTCTCCAAGCGTCGCTCCTGGACGATCCGTAAACAGGAAATTAACTTGCCATCGCTGAAGCAGGCGTTGCTGCAAGCGAGCCTTGGCGCGCTGAACTGGTCGCTGATGGCGTTGGTGATCTACACGCTGTTGCCTGACAAGGCGTTTTACCCTGCAATCCTCGGGGTGCTGTTGATCAGCAGTATCGCGG
The DNA here is from genome assembly GCF_002158995.1 of Pseudomonas caspiana. Classification (GTDB taxonomy): domain Bacteria; phylum Pseudomonadota; class Gammaproteobacteria; order Pseudomonadales; family Pseudomonadaceae; genus Aquipseudomonas; species Aquipseudomonas caspiana. The sequence continues at coordinate 116,045 of NZ_LOHF01000008.1, forward strand.
GCGTCATCACCCATATTCCGGCGGGACTCGGGGTATTGGAAACGGTGTTTATCACCCTGCTGCAGGGTCAGTTTTCCAAAGGCACGTTATTGGCGGCGTTGATTGGCTATCGCGCCATCTATTTCCTGCTGCCGCTGGTGATTGCCGTAGTGGTTTATCTGGTGCTTGAGAAACGCAGCAAGAAGATGGGGGAGAGGAATCAGGCGCAATCCGGGGAGGGATGATCAACTGCTTGTCGAGCGTGTTTGATCGCTAGGCACCCGGCGCATTTTCAGCGTTGCCGTTCAGGCTCGGGTGCCGTGCAATCAGGCGTGTGGAGCAACAGCCTTAGCGATACTCACAAAGATAAGCCGTGTCCACAGCGACTTTCAGCTGGAACTTGCTATTGGCCGGTACGTTGAAAAGACTGCCGGTCTCGAAGGTTTCCCAATCAGTGCTATCTGGCAGCTTCACGCTCAGGCTGCCGGAAATGACGTGCATGATTTCCCGTTGCGCAGTACCGAACTCGTATTCACCCGCGGCCATGACACCAATTGTGGCTTGCCCTTCAGGTTGAGTGAATGCAATGGATTTAACAGTGCCGTCGAAGTACTCGTTGACTTTGAACATGGCGATTCCTCGATAAGGGCTGAAAATTGGGCGGCCAGTATGCCGAAGCGAATTCTCCTCGTCACCCGCTTTAGAACGCGCGTGCCATTCAGTTGGGAAGAATCAGCGGCAGCAGGCGTGCCGTGTTTCGAGCATCCACCAGAGCGCGATGCTGTTGACCGTGAAATTGCATGCCGGCCAGTTGCAGCGCGCCGTTCAGCCCTAAAGGGCGTTGCAGGTGGCGCTCTTTGGCGAAGCGTTGTTTAAGGTTCACGTGGGGCACACTGCTCAGGAAGCTTGTCAGTTGGTGCTGCCGCCATTCTTGCTCAAGCTGCTGGCGATCGTAATCCCCCCAACTTGCCCAGCCCACCACTCGCGCCTGATGATGGCTGATCCAGCGCTCAAAGGCCGGCCACACCGTAGTCAGTGGCGCTGCGCTGTCGATGTTGCTTTGGCTGATATGAGTCAGCTCCTTGCAAAAGCTCGTCAGCAGAGGCCGACGCACCGGGCGCACGAAGCGTTCGAAATGATCCAGCTCACGGCCGTCCTGATTGACGAGCGTCGCCCCGATTTCGATGATCTCCATTTCCGCTACAGGCCAGCCGCCTTCTTCGGTCGTGGCCTCCAGATCAATCACCAACCAGTGCGGCATCTGAAGCTCCTGTCCAAGTCATTGATCCATTCGGACCAAGCGTAGCTACATTCAGCCGGATACGTCTATCGGCGCGACCTCGAGCACCATCAGTAACTGGCCCTGGCTGACGGTTGCGCCCTCGCTGATTAATACATCGACAATCGATCCGTCCATCGGTGCCCTGATCGTGCCGCAAAGGACAATATTCGGACTTGCGATGGTGTCATGCGTCCGGTCTGTCATTGCGGGCAGCGGGGCGTTGCTGAACATCTCGCGGATACCAGCTTGTTCGAGCTTGCCGAGCAAGTGCTTGGTTTTTGAGGTGGCGAAAACGATTTCGGACGACCGTTGATCTTCGACTCCACTATTTATTTATTGGCCTAGCGCTTGCTTGGTTGCGCTGGCAAGCATAGATTGCGGGGCTTGCAGGAGGGTATTTCAACACGGTTGGATTTTGTAGGCGCTTACGAGCAGCGCGAGCTCCTGCAAGATATGGAAGTGGGATCAGGCGTTTCGTGTGTGAGCTGGGGGAGGCGAACTTGAACGAGCAGCAAGCTTTACAGGTCATGCGCGATTTGGTCGACGCGGGCCAGCTCACTGACCCGCAAAGCGCCCGGGGCAAGTTGTTGCAGGTATCGGCGCACTTGTTCCGCCACAAAGGTTATGAGCGTACAACCGTGCGCGATCTGGCTAGCGCGGTGGGCATCCAGTCGGGCAGCATCTTTCATCACTTCAAAAGCAAGGACGAGATCCTGCGTGCGGTGATGGAGGAAACCATTGTCTACAACACCGCCTTGATGCGCGCTGCGTTGACTGAAGCGAACACCGTGCGCGAGCGGTTGCTGGCACTGATCCGCTGCGAGTTGCAGTCGATCATGGGGGGGAGCGGTGAAGCCATGGCGGTGCTGGTTTACGAGTGGCGTTCATTGTCGCCGCAGGGCCAGGCGCAGGTTCTGGCGTTGCGTGATCTCTACGAACAGTTGTGGCTACAGGTACTGGGCGAGGCTAAGGAAGCCGGTTTCATCAAGGGCGATGTGTTCATCACCCGGCGCTTTTTGACGGGCGCGCTGTCCTGGACCACTACGTGGTTCAAACCGCAAGGCAGCATGACACTGGATCAATTGGCCGATGAAGCCTTGATGATGGCACTTAAGGACAATTAAGGCTGCATTGCTCTATTTGCTGATAGTCTTAACACCAAAAAACACCTAGGGTTGACCAATTTCAGGGGTGCGCAGTCTTGGATTTTTTGTCTGGGCGAACGGTTTCGCGGGCCTTGTTGGTAAGCGCCGCAGCACTGCTGGCATTTCCGGTGAGTGCTGCACAAGTAGTAAAAATCGGTGCGGCGCATTTCCCGCCCTACACCATCCGACCGGAAAAAGGCGCAGACACCGGTTTGCTGCCTGAACTAGTCGCTGCCCTGAACGCTGCTCAGCAAAACTATCAGTTTGTGCTGGTGCCGACGTCGATTCCTCGTCGCTTTCGTGATTTCGAGCAAGGGCGCATCGACATGGCGATCTTTGAGAATCCCGAGTGGGACTGGCAGACGATTCCCCACGAATCGGTCGACATGAAACTCGAAGATGCGGAAATTTTCGTCACGCGCAAAGTCGAGGGCCGGGGGCAGAGTTATTTCAATGACTTGCAGGGCAAGCGTCTCGCGCTGTTCAGTGGCTATCACTATGCGTTTGCGCAGTTCAATGCTGACCCGAAGTACCTCAGCGAACACTTCGATACCACGCTGACCTATTCACATGACAGCAACCTGCTGATGGTCATGCGTGACCGCGCCGATATTGCGCTGGTTACACGCTCGTACCTCAGTGATTTCATGGCGCGCAACCGCACCGAAGCTGCTCAGCTGCTGGTGTCGGAGCGGGTCGATCAAACGTATCGGCATTTTGCCTTGCTACGTCCGAAATCGCCGATAAGTGCCGCGCAATTCGAAGACCTGCTGCAGCAACTGCGCGATAACGGGCAGATGCTGAAGATTTTCCAGCCTTATCGAATAGCCGTACTGCCACTGACCAGCAATCGGGCCGTGGCAACCGAGCCTAATCACGCAACACGCTAAACGAAAAAGACGGTGCTTGTTGGCACCGTCTTTTCTGTTCTAGCTATCTTTGGCCTCTTTGGCATCCATCTCGGCATTGCGCTCGTGGACGCGTTTGAGTTGCTCGTCGGTCAGTGGCAGCTTTTGCGCAGACTGGCGCAAGACCATCAAACCGCCCACGATCGAACCAATTGCAACCAGCAGAATTAACCAGGCATACCAGGGCATAGGGCTCTCCTTTTTATGTAACCGTTTGAGCAGCAGCGCCGCTCAATGGTTCAAGTCTAGTCCTGTGCCCTGTGTGCGTGGTTATTTAAAGCCCGGTCAGCATCGCATCAGCCGGCGCATCGGCGCGTGATTGCGCCGTCAGGCTGAAGTAGACGAAGCCCACCACCATGAAACCGAGGAAGATCAGGCCGATCAGAGCGTTGAACCAGGCCATCGCAATCAGGCACACCACGGCGAGCGCCAAAGCGATGCCAGGCACGATCGGGTAGCCCGGCGCGCGGAAGGTACGTTCCAGACCTGGTTCGGTCTTACGCAGTTTGAACAGGCTGAGCATGCTCATGATGTACATCACAATGGCGCCGAAAACCGCCATGGTGATCATCGCTGCGGTCAGGGTCAGACCGTTGAGGTTGATCAGACCATCACTGTAGATCGCTGCAATACCTATCAGGCCGCCCGCGATGATTGCGCGGTGTGGCGTCTGGAAGCGCGACAGTTTGGCCAGCGAGGAGGGCAGATAACCAGCCCGGGCCAGCGCAAAGAACTGTCGCGAGTAGCCCATGATGATGCCGTGGAAACTAGCCACCAGACCGAACAGGCCAATCCAGACCAGCATGTGCAACCAGCCGGAGTTTTCCCCGACCACGGTTTTCATTGCCTGTGGCAGCGGGTCGTTGATGTTCGACAGGGTGCGCCAGTCACCCACGCCACCTGCGAACAGCATTACGCCCATGGCCAGCACCACCAGGGTCAGAATGCCGCTGACGTAAGCCTTTGGAATGGTGCGCTTTGGGTCTTTGGCTTCTTCAGCCGCCATGGCCGCACCTTCGATGGCCAGGAAGAACCAGATTGCGAACGGGATGGCGGCAAACATACCGGCAATTGCCGGCGCACCAAAGGTGTCAGAACCGGCCCAGCCGTTAAGCGCGAAGTTGCTGAAGCTGAACGCCGGGGCAACCACACCCATGAACACCAGCAGTTCGGCCACCGCCAGGATGCACACCACCAACTCGAAGGTTGCAGCCAGCTTCACGCCGAGGATGTTCAGGGTCATGAACACAATGTAGGCGCCAACGGCTGCGTGCTTGGGATCGAGCGCCGGAAACTGCACGTTCAGATACGCACCAATGGCCATCGCAATGGCTGGGGGCGCAAACACGAATTCGATCAAGGTCGCCAGCCCGGCAATCAGCCCGCCTTTTTCCCCGAATGCTCGACGGCTGTAGGCAAATGGTCCGCCCGCGTGTGGGATGGCAGTAGTCAGTTCGGTAAAACTGAAGATGAAGCAGGTGTACATCAGCGCAACCATCAGCGATGTGACCAGGAAGCCTAATGTTCCGGCAACGCCCCAGCCATAACTCCAGCCGAAGTACTCACCGGAGATCACCAGCCCTACAGCGATCCCCCATAAATGGAGTGTGCCCAGCGTGGGCTTGAGTTGAGTGTTCATGTGCAGCTCCCTGGAGTCTGTGGAATCATCGAAACATCCTGTTGCAGTCGCCATGCCACTCACTGAACCATAGTCGTATTGGTCCAAAATGCGTCGTTCGCAGAACGGTTCTCGTTTGCGCAGGGCAAGTGGGGGCAGCTTTGGTGCGGGCAGGGCGTTGTGATGTCCGCTTTAGGGCGTATTCATTGGGGAGAATCGATTCAGTTCAGCGGTTCGATTACCGTCTGCTGTAAGGTTCGGATACAATGCGCGCCGATTTCGACCTACCAGAGAACCCGCTCATGTCCGCCTGCCAGACTCCTGTCATCGTCGCCCTGGATTTCCCGACCCGTGACGCCGCTTTGAAACTGGCTGACCAGCTGGACCCCAAGCTGTGCCGCGTCAAAGTCGGCAAAGAGCTGTTCACCAGCTGCGCTTCGGACATCGTCGAAACCCTGCGCGACAAGGGTTTTGAAGTATTCCTGGACCTCAAATTCCACGATATCCCCAACACCACCGCCATGGCTGTGAAAGCAGCGGCCGAGATGGGCGTGTGGATGGTCAACGTGCATTGCTCGGGTGGCCTGCGCATGATGGCGGCCTGTCGTGAAGTGCTCGACCAGCGCACCGGCCCACAACCGCTGCTGATCGGCGTGACCGTGCTGACCAGCATGGAGCGCGAAGACCTGGCCGGTATTGGTCTGGACGTTGACCCGCAGGTACAAGTGCTGCGTCTGGCTGCCCTGGCTGAAAAGGCTGGCATGGACGGTCTGGTGTGTTCCGCACTGGAAGCTCAGGCGCTGAAAGCTGCCCACCCGACGCTGCAACTGGTCACCCCCGGCATCCGCCCAAGCGGCAGCGCCCAGGACGACCAACGCCGCATCCTGACCCCGCGTCAGGCGCTGGACGCAGGCTCCGATTATCTCGTCATCGGCCGCCCGATCAGCCAGGCGGCCGACCCGGCCAAGGCGCTGGAAGCGGTTGTGGCTGAGTTGGGGCTCTAAGAACCTTATTGACCTATAGGGTTCTTTTAAATCCTATAGGTCTGACGGCGCAGTGATACTGGCTGTACACCTGTTCTCTGTGGAATCACTGATGACGTGGGACCGGCTTTAGCCGGGAAGGGGCCTGTAAATTCAGTACATCTTCATCGTCAGAAATACAGCCTTCCCGGCTAAAGCCGGTCCCACGTCGGCTTGCGGGCGAACATAGAATCTCCCATAGGTGACCTATGTCTACAGGTCCAGCACCAACCGCCGCTCATACCCGATACGGCCCTTGTACGCCTCACCTGTATCCACCCAGCCCTGGCCGACATACAAACTCCGAGCCGCCACATTGTCCGCATCCACTGACAACATCAACTGCCCGATATCCGGCCATGTCGCGCGCGCTACCTCTGGCAAGCCCTGCAAAAACACTTTGCCCAAGCCTTTACCCTGCACCCGATGATCAATCTGCAGCGCATGCAGCGTCGCTGAACCTTCCACCGCCCAGTGCGGCAAAAACTCCCCACGCTTGAGCAATAAAAAACCCACCGGCTTGTCATCCATCAACAGCGCCACACCTTGAATATTCGGACTGGGGCGGACCAGCAACGTATTCAGCGCGCAGTAGATATCCCCGGAAAACGGCAGTTGCTCCGGCAAAATCTCCAGAGCATCCAGCTGTTGGCGCTGTGTTTCGTTGAGGGTTTCGTAGCTCACAACTTGCGTATTTATCACTGCTAAATCGCACCGTCTGACAAGAAAAGTAGGCGGTGCGCAGTATGGCTCAGTGTCTTACAGAAGTGCATGGAGAGGGCGGGCTAAATATCTGCTTCTCGACAACCGTCAGCGCATCGCAACCATCGCTCAGCAACATCAGCGCGGCATTAGCGATGCAACGCACATCGCACTCATCGGCACCGTCCAGCGTTTCCAGCAGATAGCGCGCCATGCGAATACGCCGGTCAGCACTGGCAAACAGAAAATCCAGCGGCGCATGGCTGTCGATGTGCATCACCGGTGTGTCTGTGTTGTTGCTCTTGAGCGGAAGGAAGCGACTCATGCTGCACCTCCGGGAACCGATGGGGCAGGGGGATTTGGAGTGATCTTGAACATTAATGGCATTCTCTTTGTGAGGTGGAGCTGCCAAAAACTCACTTCCACATGAGTGGGTGGCAGCTGTGCGCGGGTGTGGAAGACCGGTCAAAGAGAACCCGGCGCACCCGAAGGTGCCCCAGCACACAGCCGCCATAACACAGCCATCGGACACCTGAAGGCCCCGATGATTGGTAAAGCTTCTGTACTCTTTGAACAGCCGGGCTTCCACACCCGATCGCTGATGTGCAGCGACGGCGCGACTATAAGCCCCGATCCCGAGCGCTGCAACCCACCCAACCCCCGTCACACAAGTGCTTGAGCCCTATCGAATTTTTATCCGGCATTACGGGTTGTAACTTCGCGCAAGACCGGTACAATGGCGCGGCTCGCCGACAGGTGAGTGTCGTTATGGTGACCCCATCGGTCCCCCCGCAACGATTACCCGTGAACCTGGTCAGATCCGGAAGGAAGCAGCCACAGCGGGAACATTGTGTGCCGGGGTGTGGCTGGTGGGGTTACCACCTATCTTTCAGTCCTTGAGTCTTCAAGGATTCGCAGTAAAAATCCTCTAAGTGTGGCAGCGTTTTGGTACACCTAAGCGGTATACCCTGCAGAGCATTTTATTGTCCGTTGGTTTTTAATTCTGAATCTTGGACTTTGCAGACCCTCCAGTTCATAACTGGTGTACGACTGTCATTCTTTTTTTTTGTGGCGATAAGCTATCATCGTGCTCGTTTTCTTTCGGTATAAGCCGAAGGAAATAGCCTTACTGTTGGGGGGGGGGATGCTGATTTTGACAGGCTTGCGGATCATGGGGGATGCACATGGAAAGGATCGACAAAGAGTTTATTCGTGCGACGGATAACAAGCTGATAGATGAGGATGTGTACCTTCATCAGCGGCCATTCCGCATTGTTGTGGAGTGGATGACGCAGCACGGTCTGGAGGGAGATTTTCTGGATGAGCGTATCTGGGTACCGCTCATGGAGGACTACCGCAAACTATACCCTACCGGTGACTTTTCAATACCCGCGCTCCTACAAGCAGGAGTTGCGATTAGAGATAGGGTTTACTCTGTCAGAGTTAATGTTGGATATGGCGTCAGCAGCATTCAGCCGCTTGATATGATCGATATCTCAAGGCCTGAACTTGAGAGCGTATTTAAAAACTATCCAGACCATGGATGGGCTGCACTATACGGGGTCTGCGATCTTTGGGATTTTGCCTATGGTGTCGATGATCTTCGACTCCATAAAACGCCAGCGGTGCAACAGCTAAAGAATGCATAGTCAGCTATAGCATCAACTGCTAGCATTCTATCTCAAACTTTAGATACTGATTCAGCTGTGCAAACCTGCTGTCTAGCCGCAGAGCTAGCGTTAAAAGGTGTGTTGCTACATTTGGGTGTAGATGCCAAAATAGTCAAGGGCTACAGTCACAACTTGCGGAAAAGCGCAGAAAAGCTGGTGGAGCTAAGGCCACACGTCAATGACATTCGTTTGTTAGATGTATGCGAGAAATTTCCCGACTATGTTAACAGCCGTTATTCTGCACACGGGCTGACTAAAGTTCAGTTGCTAGCTCTGGCTATGCGTGCTCAATTCGTAGCGGCTGAGGCAGTACGTAGGATTTCAGATAGAAACCTATCTGGACAGGTGGAAGCAGGCGAAGGCGTGCTGCGTCCACAGTTATGATTACATTCCAAATGCTGTTTCAAATCACCCCACCTCCGGAGTCAAAACATACTATCTATCATGATTCGGATTGCCTTATGAGCGGATAATTGTTTGGAGGTTGGGTTGCGACGTCTACTCAAACGCTAGCATGGTTGGTATTTATGATACGACTTATTTGCATAGACGGCCACTAACCGCACTTCTCATAAATAGCGAGCTGCCATGAATACCTATAAATACAGACCTTATTATCAATACAATGGCCCGTCAGCCAGCAATCCTCTCAGAGAAATGCTAACAGACGACGAGCAGGAGCGGAGTATCAGCTTGTTCTATACAGATGTACTGAGCAGGTTCGAAGATGATTACGCAGTCATTTCTAGGGACGCCGAAGGTGTCTTGAGCATACAGACACTTCTTCCCAAACAGGAATGTGACGACCGGATAGCGCAACTACTGACTGCCCTTGATTTGTACGGTATCAAGCTTTAAGAAAACAAGGAAAAAGGATATGCACCGGAAGCTAGGGCTGATTATCTTTGTCGTCATCGCTATGAGCGTGACCCTAGTTGTATTGCCATGGGTTGCCACGTTTCACAACGCCCCCTTAAGCACTACGCCTGCTGATTGGGGCGTGTTCGGAGATTACTTTGGGGGAGTGCTGTCCATTCCAGTGTCCATTTTTGGGTTTGTGGCATTGCTTATAACTATCAAGATACAAAGAGAAGCGATGGAAATGCAAATGGCCGCCCTCAAGGCTCAATGGAAGAGTATTGAGCAGGATAAGGAAGCGAGGGATGACGAGGTATATAGCAGACAGTCGCTGGAGTGTTTCAACGAGGCACTCAGCAAGCTTATAAACCCTACAGATGGGCGTCTATACAGAAACAGAGTGGCTTGGCTTGAATCAGCAAGGCTGATTCTTACGGCAAAAAATTTGTCAGCACGGATCACAAGCAAAAGTGTTCGTGAAACCTATGAAGCTGCGGAGAAGGTGCTTCGATCAAGGTTCAGTACATTGCTTAACCCTGACAACAACCCTGACACGATACAACCAACATACTTCTATGTAATGGACTGGGACAGGTGGATGGAGAATCGCAGGCAGCAACCGATAGATAAAACCTCCGCCTTCGTGATTTACCGCTTTGCGAGCTGGCAACGGGATGAGTTTGACGAGCTGGATGAAATAAGAGATGAAGTTGATCCCCAGCTTATAAATCGAAGATATTTTGGTGCAAGACAGTATGTAGAACATGGGGACATTGATAACTGTTAGTGTAATTTATTCGCTATAGTGTGGGAGCGGTTTTTAGGTGACTTTCAATTCCCGCACCAAAATTTTCAGTCTGATGTCGGTAGGCGTCCGGGCATCACGCCTGGCGTGATTAAAACGGTTGCCACTTATGCGGCAGCAACTGATTGATTTCACTCGCCCGCTGCGTCGGCAGGCGCGTGAGAACATCCTAAAATCTTTTGAGGCTGCTCGAAATTTTCATCAACTATAGTCACCAATGCGGCCGACCCATAACGCGGCCGTCAATATTTAGGGTTCGCCCGTCAAGGCTTCATTTGATTCGTAAGTGCCCTTTGAAACCCAATCTCGCGAGCCTGCATCCTGCTAAATCGTTTACCTAGAGCGCGGCCGCGAGTAAATCTTTAAATTTTTTGGGGACTACGAATTATTAAGTTCAGTAAGCTTACTTTTGAGGTTTCCATAAGGATGTTTAAGTCGTGACATCGCCTCTTCAAAGAAGTCAGAGCTTAAAGCACTCATTTTTTCTTCGTTTCGTATGATGCTGTACTCCGAAATATTAATGTTTTCTGGAAGTCGCTCAGCAGCAAGAATGATTTGATGGCTCCCGCCTGCGGTCATAGCTAGGATTTCTATCATCTTTCCTAGATTTTTGTCATCTTGGCCTGACTGAGACGGTGTATCGACAACAAAAGGAAATAGAGGCGTGTCCCCCCACTTCAAGTTTGATGCGAGCATTGCAACATGGATTGCCAATATAGAGCGGGGTGCTGAGCTGCCGCCTGAGGACGACCTGGCGCCTGGGGTTGGATTGTCCACTTGCTCAGTCGCCGGAATATTTAGAGCTATTGATAGGTGTTCGAGTTGCGAAGAGTAATAGTCGGAGACAGATTTCAGTCGATTCTTGTCATCAAACTTTTTCACCTCTCGGTCAAGCTTGCTCTCTTGTATTTCAAGGGTGTCTTTGGCAACGCTCAGCTCCCTACTTACTTGGTGAAAAGCTGAGTCAAGCGTCTTCTTGCTATACGAGGCCATTACATCTTCGAGCTTTAATCGAGCTCTTTTAGTGTTTAAAAGCATTTCAATTTTATTCGTTGTTTTTGATGCGCTAATCAGTTCACTGCGGAGCTTGGCTTCCCTTGGTCGTGTTTCTGCTAGTTTTTTACGGAGTTCTGCTTCTAGCGAGCTCATGGTTTCGATGTCGTTTGAAAGTTCTAGTTTAGCGTGAAAAGAATTTTGATGCTGGGTGCCGCAGGTAGGGCATTCAAGTGTGCTGTTTGGAATCTCTGATAGGAAACCTAAGTCTGCGGATAACTCCTGTCGAGCCTTGGTGACCAGAGCGACTTCTGAACTTATTTTTTGTCTCTCGTTGACAAGTAGTATTAGCTTGGCTTTTATTTCTGACTGTTTTTTTTGAAGGCTGTTGGACTGTCGGCCTAATTCATTTAGCTCGTTTCTAAAGACAGAGATGTTTAAGCTTGGAAGTCCTCTGGGAAGCAGCTCTGCTACTCTTTTGAAGGCGGATTTTTGGGCATCTAGTTCTTTCGCCTTGCTTTTAATCTCCTGCCTTACCGCGTCACGTTTCTGTGTGGCTGCAAAGTAAGAGTTTGGGCGCATTCCTAGGAAAAGCTGAAAAGTTGGCTTTTTCCACTGAGAGAATTGGGAAAGATTTTCGAAAGTATCCCAGTCGTGTCCCCAGCTACCGTCTTGATCTATGTAGAAGGGGATCGTTAGGTAATCCATTCCTGCTCGTGAGAGAGTCTCACCACGAGGCCGCTTGAGTGTAAGATGGAAGCCAAAGAACTCGCTTATTTCCTTTTCCCAAGCACGAATAGTATCTGCCGCAATGATGATGTTTTCCGACTCATCAAAAAGACCGAAGGTTCTGCCGTCTCTAATCACTAAATATTTTTTATCGTTGAAGGTAAACTCTAGGCCAGAGATAGTGTCCGGGTCCCAAGCGCCGACTTGGAATTTAGGAGGGTTACAGCCGAGAGTCCAGAATAAGGCTTTTGTTATTCTGGACTTTCCAGTTCCGTTACCGCCGAACAGAAGCGTCTTCGGGCCGAATTTCAAGGCTCTTCCTTTTCTCTCCTTCTCTGATACGAGCCAGAGCCTTTCGAAGATCACTTGCCGGTTCATTCTGTTCCCTCAGATTTCTTATCAGCCGAAGTAGAGAGTATGTCGATGTTGATTCCATCGTTCAGCACCAATAGCGCTAGGGCGCTTAAATAGGGTTTGCTAAGGTTGGCGATCTTCTCTGGATGCGCTTCCAGAGTATTTTTTACAAGTAAATCCATTAGTTCGCCAAGTGAGTGTGTTGAAGCATTTTTGATTATTAAGCTGAACTCTGAAAGCATTGCGCTAGCTGCCAGTTTAAACTGGATGTTGGTGCGTGTAGCGGCGTCAGTACAGACTTCGACTTGAAATTTCTTGATTTCCCTTATCGCAAAAAAAGGGTATCTTTCGGAGGTCAATGAAGTAATGGCCTCATCAAAAATTGATTGGGTTGGATGTCTGGAGTTAGCGGCCTGCGATAGTATTTTTAGAGCTTCTTCTTTAGATAGTAGGCGAGGCCTCAGCTCCTCAAATGAGGATGCTAGCGAGGTGCTGGAAGCTTTGCTTTGAATATGTGACGCTAAAACTCGGGCGGCTACTGTAGAGTGGGGCAGTGTAAACGGGAGAATTGAATTGGCTGCAAGGTCGCTTAGCTTTCCGCCGACAAATAATTCTTGCTGCGCCAGTGGTAGGTTGGTTTTACTGATATAGATATTATCTAGTCCTACAGCAGCGGGTAATAGTTTAAGTTCAGATGCAATGGCCGAGGTTATAGCGTCTTTATCTTTTTGGGGGAAAGAGTCAAATTTTCCGTTTGAAATAGATATAGATGTGCCTTCCTCAGACTTTGTTTTGACTCCTATGTTGGAAACGAAGTATAGTTTTACTGGATGCCCAGTAAAACTTGCTCTTCGGCTGTACATTTTTGAGAGTATTGATAGTTCGTGGCCTGAAGATAGTTTCTTTCCCTTCGCATATAACGAGTTTATCGTCCAGTCAGCTTTTTGTTCGTTTTTCTTGACCTGATATAGCTTTATTCGGGTGGGGGCTGTTGAGGAGTCTAGGATGGCGACATCCTCTTTGAATTCCAGCACGACTGCAAAATCTGTTTCTGTTTCAAGAAGTTCTGCGACAGTGAGGGCTGCCCACCACTGCTGGAAGGTAAATCCTAATGTTGCGTTGGCTCCTTTTTTTTCGTCCTCAAAGGAGTCGTGAAGGAGTAGATCTAAGCTGTCACTTTTCTTGGATCGCACGAGGATACTCTCTTCTACCTACAAGCAGTTGAATTGGGTGAGAGTGCTTTTTTGCGAGAGTATCGAGCATCCATGCAAAATCTTCCTTTGAAAAACTGAGTTCAGCTAGCTTGTGCTGGCAATCTGGTTCTTCATTTTACTGCTTGTTGGGCCTCATATTGCAAGTAGCCTTTCGAGGACCAGTGTCTTCAGGGGTTTGGTGCTGCGAGCCCAGATTAATCGGGAAGGCGCTGGTAGCGCCAAGACGAGTATGTGCTAGCTCCACAGGTTGCGCAGGGCTTGGTGAATTCCGGTCAGATCCGGAAGGAGGCAGCCACAGCGGGAACATTGTGTGCCGGGGTGTGGCTGGTGGGGGCACCACCTATCTTTTAACTCGCTAGCTCTAGTGGGTATCTGTAAAAAAATCCGGTTTTTGATCAGCGTTCAGGGTTTCCTGAATATCGTGCCGCGTCGTCTGCGAATCCGTTTCACCCTCAATCGCTTTAGACATAGATCTGCTTCGTCACCTTCTTTGGAAAATACCTGTCCACCAACGCATACAGCGCCGCCGCCGTTTCAGCGTCCACCACGCCATCATATTTTTGCGGGCGGAAATGCAGCTGGAATGCCCGGATCAGGTTTTTGTATCCACTGTCAGTCATCGCAGGGGTTGGGTCATACCCGTAACGGCCTAGCTTCGCGATCATGTCGGCTTTGGCGGGCAGGGCGGTGCTGAACTGTGCCTGATAGTTCTGTTTGGTTGCTTCGTCATACCACGCGCCAATACCGGCATCGTGAAGTGCTTTCCAGGGGAATGCAGCACCGGGATCGCTTTTACGGCCGATGGCGATATCGCTGTGGCCGACGACGTTAACCGGGGTTATATCGGGGTAGCGCTGGAGGATGTTCTTTGCCAACTCCTTGACTGCCTCTATTTGCGTGGGGTTATAGGGCGGGAAGGTGAAAACGCCTTTGTCTTCGGTGGCCACATAAACGATTTCTACTCCGATGGCTGTGTCGTTTAGGTTGTAACGCTTCGCCCATCCGCTGACGCCTGCATGCCATGCGCGTTCGCCTTCATCGACGAGGTTGAAAATGCGCATATCGGTGAAACCCGCGTCGGTGTAGGTTTTATCGCTTGGGTCCGGGACGAGATAATGCGTGCTGACTGAAGGGCCGGTGAGCGCGGCGACTGATTGTCGGAAGTTACAGGCCGTGTAGTGCATGACCAGAAAACGGGTGCGGTGATTGAAGCTTTTGGTGGCGCGGTAGCTGTTGTAATCGATAGCGTACATCGGTGAATCCTGCAGAGCGTGAATGAGAAATCACGCTAGCATCGAGCGATTTTTGGATGGCTTTAGGTATGTACTACATGTTGGTTTTTTTGGTGTTTAAAGTAGTCACCCTTCGATGCCTGGTGTCAGGAACGCTCACCGACGGGGTGGATGCGGCAGGTCGAATAGTCGAGGCGAAGAGCTTCCGAGTATCCTGTAAGCGCGTCAATCGCTTAGGAACCCTACGTTTACCATGGCCTAAATTTGGCCTACCATCAGGCCAGTCCTCGCGGTAGGACTGGCACGGCTTACGTATGTATTCCTGGAGGCACTGATTCATGCGCATCGAAACCATCAGCTACTTGAAAAAAAACGCAGCGACACTGGACGTATCTGAACCTATGGTAGTAACGCAAAATGGCATTCCAGCCTATGTGGTTGAATCGTACACGGAGCGCAAGCGCCGAGATGAAGCCATCGCATTGATCAAGCTCATGGCTTTGGCGTCTCGGGACAAGGAGCAAGGCAAGCTCATCTCAGGCGATACCCTGATGAGTCGACTGGCCCATCGTTGCCATCAATACCAAGAGGAAAATGATGGCGAAGTTTAAGATCCAATACGCTTCCACTGCTGAGCAAAGCCTATATTCCCAGATCACCCACCTGCAGCCTTACGTCGGCAATGCTGGCGCACAGCAGAAGCTGTCGCGGTTGATTGTAGAGGTTGAAGCTTTGCTGTCAGTAAACCCACTTGCTTATCCGATCAGCCCTCAAGCAAGCCTCTTCGGCATCACCCAGTATCGGGAGCTAAATCATGAGGGTTACCGCATTTTTTTCGAATTTTTCGACAGTGAGCAACTTGTCGTGGTGGGCCTGATCTTGGCGCAAAAGCAAAGCGTCGAAGACCAGTTGATCAACTACTGCCTGATGTTTGACCGATAGAACGTTTCCGCCAAGAGCGCCTGAGGTCGTCATGAGCAAAGTCGAAGACAGCTTACTATCTGACAGAGCCATCGAGTATCTTGAAGCCCTCATCCCCGAATTGGCCGCTGGTGCGACTCATGCAGCCTATGTCCGGGCTCTTGCAGCAGGTCACACCGTACTGAAGGTTGAAGGCTCAAACGTCGTTGCATCCTGTGCCGAAGGTCAACAGGTTATTGCCTCTATAAAGCCGCGCCGTAAAGTGCCAGTCGGCGAAGTCATCAAGGTTCGCCGTTTGAATCTCGATATCTAGGCATGGAGTATTCGAGATATTTCCCCGTAAGTGCACGCCTCAATAAGGCGTCCCCTTCGCCCGCTGATCCCTCAACGCCCGCGCATACCACTCGAACTCGTCCAGAAACCGGTTCATCTGTTTCAGCGTGCGCGCTTCTGTAGGCTGTCCGTTATCCGCCAGGGCGTCGCCGATGCGGGGGATGGAAAACAGGCTGGGGATGCTCGGCATGCCCAGTTCTCCCACGATCATGCGCAACTGCATCGCCGCCCGTACTCCGCCAAAACCTCCTGCTGAGTAACAAGTGATCGCCGAGGGGCGCCAGAAGTACTCCTCCAGGAAGTGGTCGAGCAGGTTTTTCAGTGCCGGCGGGACGCCGTGATTGTATTCGGCGCTGACCAGCAGAAATCCATCGGCGCGGCGATAAAGGGTGGCGAGTTGTTCCAGTTCTGCTGGCGCTTGCCCGGCTGGATACTCCTTGTACATCCGGTCCAGCAGAGGCAGGCGCGTCACCATGGGGTCGACCAGGACGGCTTCGTGGCCGCGCTGCTCAAGGGCGCTCAAAAGCAGGCGTACGGCTTTGATGCCTTGACGGTCACTGCGCACGGAGCCTAGCAATACAGCGATGGTCAGAGGTTGGGTGTCGGTCATGGTCGGGGCTCCAAGGGTAGCGTTACGAAACGATCTTCGGAAAAAAGGTCATTTGAGTTTCGTTCAGCCTAGTCGCTGGAGCGGGGTAGCTAAAAAACAGGCCGTTTAGGCCACGATATTTTTATCGTTTCAGTCCACCGTCACGCAGCACCCGCCTCAAAACGTAGATCCTCCCGCAACGCCTCAACACAAAAATCCACGAATGAGCGCACCTTCGAAGAGCCTCGGCGGCCTTCGAGGTACACCACATGTACCGGCTCCGGTGCGATTTCAAATGCTTGCAGCACGCATGCGAGCTTTCCGTCCTGCAGGTGTTCGCGTATCTGATAGTGCGGCACTTGGGTCAGCCCCCAATCCTGAACGGTTGCTCTGATCGCAGCCTGAAATGACGTCAGGCTGAGCCTTGAGCCCACGTCCACCGAGTAGTCGTGCCCATCTATTCGAAACTGCCATTGAGGGGGCCGTTCTGCTGCGGAGGTCGAGATGGTCGCGTGCTGCCGCAGGTCATCCGGATGCTGCGGGGTGCCATGTTCGGCCAGATAAGCAGGGGAAGCGCAGACCATGCGGCGCACGCTGCCGACGGGGATGGCTGTCAACGATGAGTCGGGCAGCGTGCCAATGCGTACGGCGACGTCAACGCCTTCATCCAGCATGGACACGACCCGGTCAACCAGAATGGCCCGAATCTCCACGGTCGGGTGTCGACTGAGAAACCGGGTCATCAGTGGAGTGACATGCAGCGCGCCGAACATCTGTGGCGCGGTCACCGTCAGTAGTCCACCCGGGACCGCATGCAGCCCGCCCGCTGCGTTTTCCGCCTCATTGAGGTCGGCAAGTAAACGGCGGCAATCAATGGCGAACCGTTGTCCCGCTTCGGTGAGCCGCATGTTGCGCGTGTTGCGCACAACCAGCAGCACCCCCAGACGGCTTTCGAGGCTGGCCACGGCCCGTGTGACCGTGGCCGTGGACAGCCCGACATGGCGAGCCACCCCGGCAAAGCTGGTTTGCTCGGCCAAAGCAGCAAAAAGCGTCATCTCCTGAATCCGATCCATATACCGCTCACCGCGTGATGTGACTTGCCAGAGATCCTACCAGCATTGCAGAAACGGAAATGGTCAATTGAGTTGGCTGGTCATTCTCTACACCTTACTCAATGAATAGCATTGAGCTCACTTCATTCAGAGTGGGTTCTTGTCATGAACAATTCCGATCCAGCGTCTGGCATCAGCCGGCGCAAGGTTTTGCAGGCGTCTGCGGTAGGCGCCGCTTCTGCTATCGGTGCTTCTTTTGTGAGCGCCGCTTCATCCATCAAAGGTCCTGCGACCAAGGGAAACGATATGGCACTCGATGATGCTTTGCGCGTCACGTATCACACGCAGCAAGTGGGTGAGGTAGAGGTCTTCTACCGTGAAGCCGGCCCCAAGGACGCCCCGGTGCTTTTGCTGCTGCACGGCTTTCCGACAGCGAGCCACATGTTCCGTGATCTGATGCCGTTGCTGGCTAGCCAGTACCGTTTGATCGCACCGGATTTGCCCGGTTTCGGTAACACCAAAGCGCCGCAACGCGGGCAGTTCGCGTACATCTTCGAGAATCTCTACAAAGTGATCGAGGGCTTCACCGAGGCGTTGGGCTTGAAGAAGTACGCGCTGTACATATTCGACTACGGTGCGCCAACCGGCTTGCGTCTTGCCGCTGCAAACCCAGAGAAGGTGACGGCGATTATCAGCCAGAATGGCAACGCCTATCTGGAGGGCTTCAGCGATCAATGGGACCCGTGGCAAGCCTATTGGCGCGATCCGTCCGCCGCCAATCGCGAGGCCTGCCGCCCATCGTTATCACCGCAGACAATCCGTGACTGGCAATATGGCACGGGTGCAGACCCGCAAAAGCTTTCCCCGGACGGCTATAACCTCGACATCCTGTACATGGCACGGCCCGGCGCAGAAGAAATCCAGCTGGACCTTATTCTCGATTACCGCACTAACGTTGCGGCCTATCCTGCATTTCAGGCGTACCTGCGCAAACATCAGCCGCCACTACTGGCTGTTTGGGGCAAGCATGATCCGGCGTTCATCCCGCCGGGGGCTGAGGCGTACCGTAAAGATATTCCGGATGCGGAAGTGCATCTGCTGGATGCCGGCCACTTCGCGCTGGAAACCCATGCGCCAGAAGTTGCTGAGTACATCGGCGAATTTCTCTCGCGCAAGCTGAAGGGGTAAGCGGCCTGGGTGCTATGCAGGCGTGCGGTCCACCGGGTGTAAGTGTTCAAACGCACGCCTGTTTAATGCAGTATTGACGCTGCGCCTGTTGCTGATATTTAAAGCGGATAGGCGCATGGAGTCAGCAGTGGGTTCTGAAGTTATTAATGGTGCTTGATTACCTGGAAGGCACTGCGCTTCAACTTGAATTCAAAAGGACTGGAGCGCGCAAATGATGCTTGCCACAACTGATCATCGTCCCGACGTTACTTTGACCCCTGCTCAACAAAGCGATCTGGACGACCTGGTCGCCATTCGGATTGAAGCCATGCGCGAAAGTCTGGAGCGGGTAGGGCGATTTGATCCGGTGCGTGCTCGCGAGCGTTTTGTCAGTGGCTTTGAGGCGGGTAATACGCGTTACATCGAAGTGGCCGGTGAGCGCGTTGGCTTCGTTGTGGTCAAGCAACAGGGCGCTGAATTGCTGCTTGACCACTTGTACCTGAAGCGGGTCGCGCAAGGTTCAGGTGTAGGCGCTGCGGTGCTGTCGCTGATATTCCAAGAGGCGGATGCTGTTGCACTGCCGATTAAAGTCGGGGCACTCAAAGAGAGCGATTCGAATCGGTTTTATGTCCGTCACGGCTTTCAGTTTTTAGAAAGTGGCGAGTTCGATCATTACTATGTTCGCTTTAACCCTCCTGGCTAACCGATCAACACTTGGCTCCCAGTGCAGTGAGCAGCGACTCCAAAGATTCAGGCGAGGCGTCATAAGCGTTTTCAGACTGCAACGTATCCCATTGCATCGCGTCGCTCAGGCAATAATCGCCAATGCATTTCATGGCTTGGACTTGCGAATTCAGCAGACCCAGAGGAATCCACATATACGGCGAGCCACGCAAGGCATTGGGGACTGTCGAACCGCAGTGTTTGCAGAAATCATTCCTGTAGCCGCTGGGTTTGAGCCATGTGCTGATTTCAGACTGTCCGGCCTCCCATTGGAAACTGGATTCAGGCACGATTGTCGCGCAGTTATGACCTGTGCCCGTTTGCTTTCGGCAGAGGGAGCAGTGGCATCGATAGAAAGAAAGCGGTTCTGTTCTCAGGGAAAAAACCACGGTTGCGCAAAGGCATTGTCCTGTCAGCATTTGTACATTCCCTTATCAACGAGCCTGATGATCATTCGATAAAAATTGCCGGGTGATTATTGCCACTGCCTCGGTCGCAGACGTTACCGCTGTGTCGATCGTAAACGGAGCTTCATCCCAGGCTTCATATTCATGGCTCAATACAGACTGCCAGGCAGGTGGAGTCAACCCGCAAATATCACTTTGCCTGGTTTCAACCCGGCGCTGATGTTCCTGTTTATCAGAGCAAACCACTTGAATGTTCACTAGCTGAATACCCGTGTGTGCGGCTACTTCACTCCAGGCGTTTCGGCTTTCCGTTACCGGGTTAACGCAATCAACAACCACCTTACTGCCAAGCTGAAGGTTGCTCAGCGCAAGTGCGTTCGCAACCCTGTATCCGCTGCGACCAACATCCTTTGCAAGCTCGCCGGAGTTACGGATAGCTTGCTCGATCGTATCAATGCGCAGGTACACCGCAGGTATTTGCCTGGCGAGTTCACGCGCAATAGTCGTTTTACCCGTTCCGGGAAGGCCGCTGAAGACAATGAGCATTGGGTGTCCTGGTGTGAAGTGATAATTCGCGCCAAGTATCAATCGAGCACGGGGCGCATAAAGCTTCGCTCATAGCTGACGATGAATTTCTTCTCCACTGCCAATGCCACTGCGTCAATGCATTCGGCATCGGTTTCCGCTTCTTTGCGATAGCGTTCGTAGTCCGAGAGACTTGGAAAGCTGAACAGGCAGTACGCGATGTTGTTGGCACCTTCGGCCGGAAGGAAGTAGCCATGGTGCAAGCCGCCCATGCGCGTCACCAGACTGATCCATAAGCGTGAATAGTTTTCGAAAGCAGGGATTTGATACGGATCAATCAGGTACTTCACATGGCAGGTAATCACACGGGCTGTCCTTGTTCGTTAAAAAAGGGGAGGTTATCAATAATTGAGTCTTGATCTGAATCCGGCTTGAAAAATAACACTGCCAAAGTCGCTTGCTGTCGGTTTCCCTGCATCATCATGCCCCCTGATATCTGAGTATGCGCAGGGTTAACGCCCTGGATTTGTTCAAGTGTTCCCACTCTGTGTATGCCGTTTTGTTGTTGTATCTGTATCTAACGTTTTTCGTTTTCGCGACTTACGCTTGCTCCGAATATTCTCAAGGAGCAACACGATGCCCGAACTGTCCACTGTAGTTGCCTATGGCCTGATCTCGCTCGGCATGGTGTTGACCCCCGGTCCGAACATGATCTACCTGATTTCGCGATCGATCTGTCAAGGACCGGTTGCCGGTTTGATTTCCCTGGGCGGCGTTGCGTTGGGTTTTGTGGTGTATATGGTCCTGGCGGCATTGGGCATTACTGCGTTGGTTATGGCCGTTCCTTATGCGTACGACGCCCTGCGAATCGGCGGCGCGTTGTATCTGCTGTACCTGGCCTGGCAAGCGGTCAAACCGGGTGGCCGTTCTGCATTCCAGGTCAAAGATTTGCCCATGGACGGCCCACGAAAGTTGTTCATGATGGGCTTCGTCACCAATCTTCTGAATCCCAAAGTGGCGGTCATGTATTTGTCGTTGCTGCCCCAGTTCATTGACCCGACTGATCACGGCAGTGTGCTGACGCAATCTTTAGTGCTGGGTTTTACGCAGATATTTATTAGCGTGAGCGTCAACGCAATGATTGCCATAACGGCGGGTTCAATCGCTGCGTTTTTCGTGGGCAGGCCTTTTTGGCAGGTGGTACAGCGCTGGTTGATGGGCACGGTACTGATGGGCCTTGCCGTGCGGATGTTAATTGATGGGCGGCGGTAAAGTAGCCGCGCAGCCTTCAAAGCTGAATACAGTTCTGTAGGAACTCACCGAAGGTACGAGGCCAGCGATGACGGTTTGTCTGACACACCGCTATCGCTGGCCTCGTACCCTCGGTGAGCTCCTACAGCTCCTACAGCTCCTGCCGCGTTCTTACTTCACCGACTCAATCCGATAATCGCTGTAATAAAACCGGTTCTTGTCTGTACTGGCCTGGAAGAAATACCCGTAATCGTTCAGGTAGTAAACGTGGTTAACCCGCTTGTACTGATCCCCTTCTGTGCTGCAGGACAAAGCTTTGGCTGTACCGGAAAGGGCGGCGTTGAGTTCGCTGGCATTCAGTTCGCGTTCGACTTTGCAGTGGGTGGTTTGAGGCTTGCCCCCGTATTTCCCGACCAGGCTGCTGACCGTTGTCTGGGTGGAGGTGTGGCTAACGGTTTCGCCGACCGGCAGGGTTTTCCAGTTGCCGCTGAAGCTGAGTTGGCTGGTGGATCTGCTGTCACTTGCACCATTAACGGTGAAGTTTGTTTTGGACACCAGTGGGAGCAGACCGCGCCAGCTGACTTGTTGGTTGTCATAGCCTTCAGCGCGTGAGTTGATGCTCAATTGACCACTCGACTTATCGGTGCTGATAAAGCGCTCTTCACTGGCGGTGCCGCTTTTGCCCTCGAAGTTTGTGGTGCCTTGGGTGCGCACGTAGTTGAGCGTTTGCCGGGGTTGGCCAAGATCAAGTTGTTTGATCGCGTTCAGTACGGATGGCTGCACGGCTTCCAGCTTGATCACCAAAGGAGCCTTCTGGCGCGGCTTGAAGGTATCCAGCGCGGCGGTTTTTTCCGCGTTGCCACACGCCAGGGCGAACAACGCCTGATAGTCAGCATTGCTGCCTACGATCTGCTCGGCGGCGGGGGATGCAGTCACCCGCCCATCGGTCACCCGGTTGTTTGCGTCCAGATCGTAACCCGCAAGCATTTTGTAGGTGCCCGCCGCGCAGGACACTGCAAACTGCTCGCGCTTCTGCGCATAAGGGGCGTCATAGGGCACGTCAGTGAGTACGGTGGGGCTATCGAAGGCGGCCCAAAAGCGCACTTCGCCGTTGACTGTTTTCACGCTATTGCGGTCAAGCAATGTCCAGTCTTCGCGGTCGTTGGTTTTCACCACGCGCCAGTCGGGTTTGGGTGTCTGTGCGCAGGCCTGCGTGAACGTCGGGTTGGCCGCGAGCGAAGGATACAGCGTCGGCGATAACTGTCTGGCTGCGCTGTAGTTGACGGACCCCGCCGGATACGCGCGTTGAGTGCCATGCACATACAGAAAATAGAGCGTGGGCGACGAGCATGCTGCCTCGAACATACCGGTAACAGGCACCGTGTTAATGGACTGCGGCACGGCAACCTGAAAGGTCAACGCATCGCCTTCACGCATGATGCTGTTCTGTATCAGCGGCTGACCCATGGTGGCTTGCAGCCCACGTTCGGCGTTATGGGAGTTGGTGGCGCAACCTGCCAGGCTGACGACGCCACAGACAAGCATGACTTGAGCAATAAAACGCACGGCTATCTCTCAGATTCCATTCGGGATGTTGCAGTGTCGATGGGGCAGCACAATTCTTCAAGTGATAAGCGCTGTCAGGCTCAGTGTCCATGCACGGTCCATGCGACCAGCCGGGCAACCATCGGCCTTACAACCAGCACGCAGACGAAGGCTGCGGGCATTGCCACTCGATAGGCATTCATCACATTCCTCAGGTAATCTTCGTCGAATCCAAACTCCGCCAGGGTGATCACCAGGCACATCAGGAACGCCATGATAGTTGCCATGTAGAGCGCAAAAACGTAAGGCGTTGCGCGTTTTGGAAAGCGAAGACGCAGGCTGGTTTGGCTCGTTCGAGCTGTCATCGGTTAACCTCTTGGATAGTCTGGCGGTAGCCGGAGCCGCTAACCTAACAAGCGGCGGAATATGCGGGTAGCCAAGCGGCGCTTGAATCACTCATAAGTAAAGTCAACGAATAGGGCGCCAAAGATTCGATGGATATTCTGGGTTTGATTAATACCTTCATCCGCGTGGTGGAAGCGGGCAGCATCGCCGCGGCAGCACGTGCCCAGGGGATGAGCGCCGCCGCAGCGAGCCAGAGCATTACCCGGCTGGAAAAACATCTGGGCACGCGACTGCTGTCGCGCACCACGCGCAGGATGGCACTCACCGAAAGCGGTACGCGTTACTACGAAAAGGTGCGGCACATCCCGCGCGATATCGAACTCGCGTCGCAAGCCGCAGCCGTTGCCACCGAACCTCAAGGGCGGCTGTGTATTGCAACCACGGCGGCGTTTGGACGTCATGTACTGGCGCCGCTGATGCCCGCGTTCAAGGCCGCCTATCCGCGTATCAGTGTCGAGTTGATCAGTGCCGACCGGCGTGTCGATCATCGGCTGGAAGGTGTGGACGTCAGTATCCGAATCCAGGCGCAACTCAGTGATCAGCTGGTTGCCCGCCATATTGCTTCGCTGCCTTTTGTTTTCTGTGCATCGCCCGCTTATCTTGATCGCGCCGGAGTGCCTGTCACGCCTGACGATTTGAAAGCACACGCCTGCCTGGTGTTTCGCTATCCCACCGACGGGCGTTTTCTGCCGTGGAATTTCATACTCGGGGGCAAGCGTTTCGAGGCGAAGGTCAATCCGGGTTTTGTCTGTGATGACATCGACATGCTCACGCAGATCGCCCTGAATGGCGGCGGCATTGCGCGACTGGCCAGCTTTATTGCGCAGCCGCATATCGCCAGCGGCCGACTGCTGCCGCTGTTCGAGTCAGAAAGCCGCGGCGCTGCGGCGGCTGAGTCTGAACCGATGGATATTTATGCATGTGTCACAGAACGGTCGGCATTGAATGCGAAGGTACGTGCGTTCATTGAGTTTCTTGAGGGCGCGCTGCAAGGTGGCTCGACTACGAGTAAATGAAAGTTGGGTGATCAGAACTCGTAATAAATGTGGCGTTCTACTCATTTCCCGCCAAGCGTTTTGGCGTGCGGTAAACACGTGACCTGTAGGAGTGAGCTTGCTCGCGATCGGGTTTTTTCTGTTGATAAGTTATCGACTGACGTAATGCTATCGCGAGCAGGCTCACCCCTACAGGTCACGTATTTCAAACCGAAGACTATGCATCGTTCGACAGGAGGCCACACATTGGATCACCACGAGCTTCAGGCTTTTACCGAGCATGAAGTCGCAGAAATGCGACGCTTCAATAAAAAGCTCGGCTGGTTACCGCGTTTTCGAATCCGTAATCGCTTGATGCCTCGTGTAATTCAAACACTCTTGCGAGCGGGGCAAATCGGCGGCGCGAGCAAGCTGGCCAAGCATGGGCAGCAGGCTGAAAAAAGATCGGTGGGTGTCGACGGCGTATCGGTGCCCGTGCGGATCTTAAGGCCCAAAGGCCAGGCAAAAGGCGTGGTGTTTGATATCCATGGTGGTGGCTGGGTTATCGGCAACGCGCAAATGAACGACGACCTTAACCTCGCCCTGGTGAAGGCGTGCGATGTCGCGGTGGTTTCGGTGGACTACCGCCTTGCGGTATCAACGCCTGTTGAAGGCTTGATGGATGACTGTCTTTCTGCCGCGCGCTGGCTATTGAGTGCTGCCAATGAAGAATTTGCTGATTTACCCGTGATCATCATCGGTGAGTCGGCGGGCGGGCATCTGGCGGCGGCGACGCTGTTGCGGCTAAAAGCCTGGCCGGATTTGCTTCGGCGGGTAAGCGGGGCAGTTTTGTATTACGGCGTTTACGATCTGACGGGCACTGCGAGTGTGAGGGCCGCAGGCCCTGAAACGCTGGTGCTGGATGGCCCGGGAATGGTCGATGCATTGCGTCTGCTTACGCCTGATATCAGCGACGAGGAGCGCCGTCAGCCACCGCTATCGCCTCTGTACGGCGACCTCACGGACATGCCGCCGGCGCTGATGTTTGCCGGTGAACTGGATCCGCTTCTGGACGACACCGTGCAGATGGCTGATCGATGGGCGAAGTCGGCGGATGTTGAAGTTCACGTGACACCGATTTGTGCGCATGGGTTTATTCATTTTCCGACGGCGATGACGGGACGTGTTCTTGCGCGCAGCCATCAGTGGATCACGGACCGGATCGGCGCGGTGACCGGTAACTGAGTACCTGCCCGCGTCTGGCTTGGCAGGCCCTTACGCTGAGAGGACTTGCTGTAAATGCGCCACGGCTTCATCAACGAAGGTGCTGACGGCGAGGGGGATTTGCTTGCGGCTGGGGAAGACGATGAACAGGTCGTTGTTTTGCTGGCCGTAGTCCGGTAGCACTTCTACCAGGCGGCCACTTTTCAAACTCTGGCGCAGGACCGATTCGGGCAAAAAGCAGATACCCAAGCCTGCGAGCGTTGCTTTCAACTGAGCTTGTGCGGTGCTCGCACAGAGTCTTCCCACGATATCGACTCGCGCTGGCCCGGTTGCGCTGGCCAGATTCCATGATGTCTGGCCGGAGGGGTGAGGGAAGCACACGCAGTCATGATGCCCCAGTGCATGAATGTCCTGCGGCACTCCCCGAGCCGCGAGGTAAGCGGGGCTTGCCGCGAGCAGGCGGCGACCTGTTTTGACCTTTCGGGCAACAAGGCTTGAGTCAGGCATAGCGCCGGCCCTGAACGCCAGATCGATGCCTTCAGCGATCAAGTCATTGCGTTGATCGCCCAGCAGGAAGTCCAGTTGGACCCTGGGGTATCGAGCCAGAAAATCCGCCACGAAATTCATGTCGAACAATTCGAAAAAATCTGCGGGTGCCGCGACCCTGACTCTACCGGCAGGCTCCTGGCTGCCGTTGAGCAGCTCGCTGCTGATCTCTATCAGTTGGGTGATCTGCGCGGCGCTTTGCTCATACAAGGATTTGCCCGCATCGGTCAGTGTCAATTTGCGGGTTGATCGATGAAGCAGCCTGGCCCCCAGGTTTTCCTCCAACTGCTTGATGCGACGGCTGAGTGTATTTGACGGTGCGCCGATACGCCGTGCTGCGCCAGCGATGCTCCCGGCATCGACTACTTGGATGAAAATTGCCACATCGTTCAGGTCGATTATTGTATTAAGCCAAAAATGGATGAGTCCAAATCGATTGTAGCGACTAATCAGCGGGATGCCGACTCCCTACCATGAGCGCACGCAAACAGTTGCTGCCTGTCCGGGCGGAGCAACGTTCACTCATATTCAAGGAGTCAATTACATGAATGCATCATCGGTCGTTAACGCAGTCACTCCTCGTCCGATCAGCCATCGCACCACGGGTACTGGCCATGGTCCGATCGTCCGGCTGATGAGCCCGTCGGACTATGGGCAACTGATCAAGCCGTTTGTTTTTCTGGATTTGGTTGAAGGTCCGAAGTCGTTCCTCGGCAGCATGCCAATGCATCCGCACTCCGGTATTGCCACGGTCACCGTGATCACTGAGGGCAATGTGCATTTTGATGATCCTGAGGCAGGCCGCGGAACGATTGCCTACGGTGGGGTTGAATGGATGCGTGCCGGTGGCGGCGTGTGGCACGGCAAAGAAATGTCGGCAGGCACTTCAGATCGGATTCAAGGCTTCCAGCTCTGGCTCGCGTTGGGGCCGGAACTTGAAAACGGTTCTGTTGATAGCCAGTACCTGGAAGCCGACGCAATGCCCACTTCGGGTCTGGCGCGGGTGATTGTGGGCCAGTACGAAGGCGTGCAGAGTCCGGTTCGCGCGCCTGAAGGCATCAACTATTTGCTGGTGACTATTCCTGCCGGTGAGTCCTGGACCTACACGCCGCCGCAGGGACATGAGTCGCTCTGGATGAGCCTCAGTCGCGGCTCGGTCAGCTCGCCAGATCCAATCGTGGCAGGCGAAATGGTGATTTTCGAGCGAGGCAGCCAGGTCGTTACGCTTGAGGCCGGGCAAGCAGGTGCGACCTTTGTCCTCGGTTCGGCCGCGCCTCATCCTTATGACCTGAAACTCGGCTACTACTCGGTGCACACCAGCGAGGAAGCGCTGCGTGCCGGTGAAGCAAACATCGCTGAAATCGGGAACCGACTGCGTCAGCAGGCGCAATCTCAAGAGAGTTCGACTTCGGTTCCGGTTTTTAAATAGGGTCAGGGGTTGATGCAAGCTGATGCTTTAAACCTGCGCGTAACCGGCCGATGGTCGACCGGTTACGCGCAACGTTGATCGCCTGCGGTCAATCCGCGATGGCGTTCAGCTCTGCCATGATTTCATCCGACAGAACCAATTCGCTCACTGCAAGATTCTCTCTTAAGTGGATGACCGAGGATGTGCCGGGGATCAGCAGAATGTTAGGTGAGCGGCGTAACAGCCATGCCAGTGCCAACTGCTTTGGCGTCACGTCGAGTCGCTGTGCGACCGTCGACAGTGCCGACGATTGAATCGGTGTGAATCCACCCAGTGGGAAAAACGGCACGTAGGCAATTCCGTCACGGGCCAGCTCGTCGATCATGGCGTTATCGTGTTGGTGGGCGATGTTGTAAAGGTTCTGCACGCAGACGAATTTGGTCAGCTTCCGCGCTTCGGCGACTTGCGTGGGCGTGACATTGCTGATGCCGATATGGCGAACGAGTCCTTGCTGCTGTAATTCCGCAACGGCGCTCAATTGTTCTTCGATCGAACCTTCGGCTGGTCCCATTGCGCTGAACATGATGCGCACATTCACTACATCCAGCACGTCCAGGCCCAGATTGCGCAGGTTGTCGTGTACAGCCTGGGTCAGATCTTTTTTCGACGTGGCTGGAATCCAGGAGCCGTCTTCGCCGCGAACGGCGCCCACCTTGGTAACTATCGTGAGGTCATCTCGGTAGGGATGCAGTGCTTCGCGAATAATCTGGTTGGTCACATGCGGCCCGTAAAAGTCGCTGGTGTCGATGTGATCCACGCCAGATTCGACAGCCTCACGCAGGACTGCCACCGCGGCTTGACGATCCTTGGGCGGACCAAACACACCGGGGCCTGCCAACTGCATTGCGCCGTAACCGATTCGCTTCACCTGGCGGTCGCCGAGATTGAACGTGCCGCTTTTGTTGCCTCTTTTGTTTAAAGCATCCGTCATATCTATCGCTCTTGCTTTGCGTGAGGAAAAACTATGATATGAAGGAACCTTCAGGTTTTGAATTCGCATTCCATGAGCACAGTCAAACCGTCACTAAAGCCAAGAAAATCAGCCGTTCAGGCCCGATCCGTCGCGACGGTTGAGGCGCTTCACACGGCTACCCTTCAGGTTTTGACCCAATACGGGCTAACCCGCTGCACCACCACGCGGGTTGCCGAGCGGGCTGGAATGTCGGTTGGCAGCGTCTATCAGTACTACCCGAATCGCGACGCGCTGCTGGCTGCGGTGCTCGAAAAGCATCTGCAGGAAGTTGTCGACACTGTTGAGCTCGCCTGCGGTCGATGCCACGGTAAAACAGTGGCCGAAATGGCGTCGGGTTTTATTGTGGCGTTTCTGGCCGTCAAACTGCGTGATCCGGTGGTGTCGAAAGCGCTCTACGCCATCGCAGCAGAGCGGGGTGGAGCCGAACTGGTCGCCCGCATAAACGCCCGTATGCTAGTCGCGATGACGACCATGCTGACCACGGCGTCTGACGCCCATTTTGATAATCCCGCCTTGATTGCCTCGATCTCGCATACGGCAGTGGTCGGGCCTGTACGTGCCTTGCTCGAAGGGCATGGCAATCCTGACTTCGAGACCTGCCTCGAAGAGCAGTTGACCTTGATGTTGACGGCCTATCTTCAAGCTCATCAGAGCGTTAAACGCCCATGAAGCCTTTTCTAATTCGTGAATTAACCCCAGCCGACACCGAAGCACTGCTGGCCTTTGAAGTGCGTAACCGTGAGTGGTTTGAATCGCACATTGATGCCCGCGAGCCTGACTTCTATTCGTTGCAAGGTGTCGCAGAGCATATCGACTGCTATCTCGCCGACTTCGCCATTGGCGTCTGGCATCCATTTGTCATCGAGGATTGCAGTGGGCGAATCGTCGGACGCGCAAATCTCAAAGGCATCAGTTCGTCAGGCCAGACTGCGGAGGTTGGTTATCGAATTGATCAGGAGGCGTGCGGGCAGGGGCTGGGGACACTGGCGTTGAAGCACCTGATTGAGCAGGCAAGGGCGCGTTGGGGGCTTACGCAACTGGTCGCTTATGTCTTCGAGGAAAACCTTGGCTCCAGGAAAGTGCTTGAACGGTGCGGGTTCCGGCTGGAACCGCAGATGGGTGACGATACTGCTGAGTGCCGGTTTGTTCTTTTGGTTTAGCCGGATCTTACTATGGCAAACCTGGGGCCTGTAGGAGCTCACCGAGGTTACGAGGTCAGCGATGGCGGAGTGTCAGACAAACCGCTATCGCTGACCTCGTAACCTCGGTGAGCTCCTACAGTCAGTAGTATTTTTCTCATAAGCGTGACTGGAGGCAATCAGCCTCGACGGGCCAATAAAAAGACCGGTGCTCAGTTATCGCTATCAATCCGGTTTTTGAACCATCATGTACTGGCTGAAATTATTGATGTGATCGTCCAGATTATCCTCAAGCATCAGCCGGTACTGATCGCAGAAGTACTTCAGCATCGCCCCACGTGCCTGAGCCATTTCCTCGCCGGACTTGAAGCTGCGCGCACTGACCCAGGCATTGAATCGTGTGGTTCCAAACATCATGGATGCACTGACCTGTCCGAGCTTTTCGAACGCTTTAAGCTGCTCGTTGGACAACTCGATGTGCGCGTCTGCGCGGTCATAGAATGCTAGGTCGGTGGCGTCTGGCATTGCGGATTTTCCTGATTATGTTTGAGCTGTGATGTATTAAAGCATTTGCGCCATTTGCATCCATCATCACAATCGTTTGCTGGGGCTCAACGCCTCTCACGGTGAGGTCTCGTGGCAACGACGAACCTGTAGGAGCGAACTTGTTCGCGAGCCGCTTAACTCGCTGTGGCAGAAAAACCGTCTCGCCAACACGTTGGCTCCTACAGATCACTCAGATCCAGTCAACGCAGAGCCAGGACCAGCCTCTCAAGCCCAATGCCAAAACCCGCCCCCTCTCGATAGGCACCGCCGCCGACAACTTGTTGCTGTGCGCCCAAGGCGGGGCATCGCACTTCGAAGCCATTGCCCTCCAGGTAGTAACTCAGCCCTCGTTTCACCGCCAGATTGAGTTCATAGTCGAGCCCCAGCGAGTCAAGGAAACCGATGCAAATAGCCTGACTACGCTGCAAAGCCTGCGCAGGGTCGGCACTCAGGATTTCGAGACCCAGTTGGGTGAACTCGCGGTACCGGCCAGCTTGAGGGCGCTCATATCGATAGCATCGAGCTACGTAGAAAAACATTGCTTCTTCCCGCGATCCGAGAAGTACATCGTTGCGCTCCTGAAAAAGCGCGGTTGCCTCCGGGATGAGGCAGCAGGGACGTCCGGCCTTATCATCGAAGGCCCACATTTGCCCGATTATTTCACTTCCGCCGGCCTTTTCGATAAAAGTGTCCTGACCCCATAACGCTGGAACAATCGCTTCCTCAGCTCCAGCTTCGATGAAGACAGCTCCGAAAACGGCCTTCTACTTCGCGCATGATTGCTGCTTCTTTCCCGGTTACTATTCGCGTTCCACGTAGCATTGTCATTTTTGTGATCTCCAATTTACAGGCAATAAAAAAGGCGCCATGGGCGCCTTGGTTTTGTTCATTGAGTCGTCAGAACAAGTGGTTTGAGTTCTGATGAATCGATGAGCATGAGCAACCGCGGCACCTTGAGCGAGGTCCGTGATGGTGATGTCGGTTGCATGGAATAGAGTTGGTCATGGCCAATCCTTGCACAGAACCGGGAGCGCCGACAAGGGCACCTCATTCATGACAAACCAAACATGAGAACAGTTGGAGCACGAGTACGCATGACTGAATGGGACATTTTCGAAACGGAACACTGGCGAGTCAGCCATCGCCGCGATGCACGTCATAGCGGTTACCTGATGGTCAGCTCAATCGCTGCTGCTTCGGATTTCATGGACCTCAGCGATTCAGCACTGGCCTCACTCGGCGACGTCCTGCGGCAAACCGAGCAACTTCTTTTTCAGGCCTTTGAGCCCTGGAAGGTTGTTGTCTACAAGTTGGGTTTTTCTGCAGGTTTCAATCTGCATTTTCATGTGGTTCCTGTTACGCATTCACTGTTGGCAGAAGTTGGACGGCACCCGGATTACCCTAGCGAACCTGACGGGAATGACACCATCCTTTTCTTGAGTCGCGAGTATTGCGAGCGGGCATTGAGTAAAGAAGAGTGTGAAGTTCAGCACAAGACAGTGATTAATCTCCGGGAGCTTTACCGCGCATAAATAGCTTGATCAAGATACTTATTCTTACCCCATCGCCGCGGATAATCGTCTCGGTTTGCCAGATAACACGCGCTATCGTTCTTCGTGGAAAAACTCGCACAGGATTTACGCAACCCGTAGGCAAACAATAAGCTGGGTCATCGACGGCTAGCCCGTTGCGCGTCCATAATCGAGTCATCTCGCTTTCCCAATAACTACAAAAATTCAGGAGTCATCGATGCAACCGATCCGTCTCGGTCTGGTGGGCTACGGCAAGATTGCCCAGGATCAGCACGTGCCCGCTATTACCGCTAACCCCGCGTTCCAGTTGGTGGCTGTTGCGACGCAAGGGCAGCCTTGTGCCGGGGTAGAGAACTTTCAGTCCTTGAGTGAGTTGCTGGAAAAAGGTCCGTATGTCGATGCGATTGCGTTTTGCACGCCACCGCAGGGGCGATTTGCGCTGGTGCGACAGGCGTTGGCTGCGGGGAAACACGTGTTGGTCGAGAAGCCGCCGTGTGCCACGTTGGGCGAAGCGATGGCGTTGGCGAGTCAGGCTGCGGAGGAGGGCGTCAGCGGCTTGTTCGCCTGGCATTCGCGTTATGCACCCGGGATCGAAGCTGCGCGTGACTGGCTGGCCACTCGCACGCTGCAAAGCGTGCAGATCGACTGGAAAGAGGACGTGCGTAAATGGCATCCCGGTCAGGCATGGATCTGGCAGCCGGGCGGTCTGGGCGTTTTTGATCCCGGCATCAATGCGTTGTCGATTGCGACCTATCTTTTGCCGTTGCCGCTGTTCGTTGAGTCCGCCGAACTGCGAGTCCCGAGTAACTGTCAGTCGCCTATCGCTGCATCCATTAAAATGTCTGATGCGCGCCAGCTCGACGTGCGCGCGGAGTTCGACTTTGACCATGGTCATGATGAGCTCTGGAGTATCGAAATTCGCTGTGCCGAAGGTGTTTTGCGGCTGGACAACGGTGGTGCGCTGTTGAGCATTGACGGCGTGCGACAGGCTGATTCGGAGGAGGGCGAGTACGCGGCGGTGTATCGGCATTTTCAGCAGTTGATTGGCAGCAAAGCCAGTGATCTGGATTTGCAGCCGTTGCGATTAGTCGCGGACAGTTTCTTTGTTGGTAGTCGGACGTCGGTAGAGCCGTTTTACGATTAAGTGTGACTTGACCTGAACCCCGGCGGTGCATGTCCGTTTCTGTAGGACTGCCAAACGCTTTCTGTATAAGCGCACGAGCAATGCGAGGCCGCGATGGCTTTCCGCCTGACACACCGCCATCGCGGCCTCGCGTTGCTCGTGCGCTCCTACAGATAGGTGTCCGCTGCGCTAAAGTGCCGTGTTAGAAGCACACGGCGATCTCCTGCAATGTCTTACTTTGCGCTTTTGACAGGCCGATCAAGAGAGGCCCGGCCGTTTTCCGGGTTGCTCAACCACTCAGCACGCGTCATCTCCCATATTTCCTTGAGTATCGGTCCCGAGACAAAGTGGCCTTCTGTTGTCCCGATCAGGCGCATGCCCTCACGCTGTGAGACCTTGCGCGAGGCCTGATTTTCGACTGCTTTGGGCACTTGCATGACCGGACGCGCCAGTGTTTCGAACCAGTATCTGTTGATGACCTCGCAGGCCTCACGCATGTAGCCTTTGCCCTGCCATCGCGGGGCGAGCCAGAATCCCCGGTTGTTGCCAGGCTGGTCGTACAGGCTGATGCTGCCAATGCTTTGCCCTGACTCTGAACCCAGACGGATCATCCAGTGCCACTCGCGTCCTGCCGCGATGGCCGGGAGCACTACGTCACGAACATACGTCAGCGCGCCATCATCCGGGTAAGGCCATGGCACCCGACGGTCGAGGTAGCGGACCACTTCCCAGTGGGGGAACAACTGCTGGATATCGGAGGCGTCGGTCAGTTGCAGTGGAGTGAGTGTCAAGCGAGCGGTTTGCAGTGTATGCGGGCTTTCCATGGCGCGAGGTCCTTAAAGCGGTATCACCAGATCGACTCACACTCTTGCAGAATGTGAGCCTGGATGTCGAGTGCTGCCAGCGAGTGATGGGCGATTGTTCTGCTTGACTCTTAGCCGGTTCAATCAAGACGATTGCATTCGCAGCACTGAACCGCCGGGCACTGACCCAGCTTAGAAGTACCCAAGGCCGATGGTGATGGAGATACTCAACTCGTCGACGGTGAAAAAGAAGGAAAGCCACATGCCCCGCCTGATCTGGCTGCGCGACGATATGCAGTACAGCAACACTTTCGCACAGTGGCTGCACGAACAATTTGCATATGAATACGTCGGTCAATCATTGAGTGACTGGCAGCGTGAATTTGCCGAAGGGCAGGTTAATGGTGACTGGCAATGCCTGATTGCCGTCGAGGATGGGCAACTGCTGGGCGGCGCTGCGCTGGCTAGAAATGACCTGGCTGAACGCCCGGAGCTGGGCCCATGGCTGGCCTGTGTTTTCATCGCCCCGCATGCGCGACAGCGAGGTCTGGCGGAACAACTGATCGAGGGCATTTGCACCGCAGCGAAGGCTAACGGCAACACGCGGCTGTGTCTGCACACCCATGACCGCCATGAGTACTACGCCAAGCGCGGCTGGCAGGTTCTGGAGTGTTTTCAGGCGTGGGATAAAGAACACTGGCTGATGGGGCGGGATCTTTGAATGTGCTTCAAGCAGATACCCACCACATTTTGAAAACAGGACAGCTCGATGACTACTGCGAAACTTCATCTCATGTGCGGCAAGATCGCTTCCGGCAAATCAACACTTGCCAAGGCACTCGTCGCTGAGCATTCAGCAATCCTGCTGAGTGAGGATCATTGGCTTGCCAGGCTTTATCCTGGCGAGATCAAGTCAGTGACCGACTATGTGCAATTCGCCCGTCGAATTCGCGATGTCGTTGGCCCGCTAGTCAGCACCATGCTGAAGTCGGGTATCAGTGTGGTTCTGGATTTTCCCGGCAATACTCGTGCAGACCGCGAGTGGTTGCGGGGCTTGGCGGAAGCGGGTGAGGTGAAGCACTGTTTGCACTATCTGGACGTGGAGGATGATGTTTGCCGTGCTCGACTGCGCGCCCGCAACGTACGCGGTGAGCATGACTTCGCGGCAACCGACGCGGAGTTTGATTTGATCACCCGATATTTTCAGGCACCAACGCCGGAGGAGGGGCTGGATATTCAGATTCACCGCCTGTAATTCCCCCCATTTTTTGCGCCCGTTTTGGGAGAGGCACTGTTCTGCCGGAAAATACGTGCGCAGTTCACCCATCAGGCAAACGGCAACGGCCCAGGGAATTTGCCGATCGGCACCCAATGAGTGATAAGCCCCGTATCAGGTTTCCAGTGATGCAAAAGCAGGGCTGGC
This sequence comes from Pseudomonas caspiana, assembly GCF_002158995.1. Classification (GTDB taxonomy): domain Bacteria; phylum Pseudomonadota; class Gammaproteobacteria; order Pseudomonadales; family Pseudomonadaceae; genus Aquipseudomonas; species Aquipseudomonas caspiana. Next base: position 151,225 of record NZ_LOHF01000008.1, read on the forward strand.
GGCTCTACGTAAGAGGCTTGCGGAGCATTTGCGTCCAGCGCCAACGCGATGGCTGTGGTTGTACTGGGGGCGGTGCACAACAAGGAGCCGCCAAAGCGCAGTTGCATGGATCGGTGGATGTGCCCGCAGACTATTCGTTCGATGGCGGGGTAGCGCTCCACCACCTGAGCAAGCCGGTGCGCATTGATACACGCATACGTATCGATGTAAGGAATGCCGCTCAAGAATGGCGGCTGGTGGAGCATGATCAGCGTTGGTCGATCCGGCTCTTCTGCCAGGGCAGCTTCCAGCCATGCCTGTGCTGCTTCGGTCATGTCACCGTGATGTTCGCCGGGCACGGTGATATCCAGTCCAATGATGCGGACAGGGCCAAGATGTGACGCAACAAAGTGCAACGGCCCTTCGCGTGTAGCACTTTCTGCCTGGACAAACGCAGACCTGAACAACTCGCGGTCGTCATGATTGCCAGGGATCATCAACAGTGGTTGTTCAATCTCCGCCAAAAGTGCGCGGGCCATTTCGTACTCGGCCGGTTGTCCTTCATCCACCAGATCGCCGGTGATGATCACCACGTCCGGGCGCGGATGCAGGGCGTTCAAGTGCTCGATGGCTTGTTTGCACATCGTGTTTGAATCCACCAACCCTTTGTAGAGCGCGCCTTGTGGCCGGATGTGCAAGTCTGACAGGTGAGCGATGAGCACTGGATGTCCTCCGTGGAAAATGACTGGCTGTGGATGACAGCCACGGCTAACCATTCAAACAATGAAGGCGAGCGCTAGAAGTGGAGCGCCAGCCGCCTCAACGGCGCGCCAGTTTACAAAAGCCGCGCACTCCACCAGCGCTGCAAATTGTTCAGGGCAGCGATGCTTGAAGCTCTGAGCATTGTCGATGACCAGTGATAGCGTTTGTCCGTATTGAACATGCACTGACGACATTTCTGCGCCGGGGTCATCAAGGTACGAGAGGCAATCAATCCAGGCGTCCATATTGCAGCCGTAGAAGCCAGGGAAGCCGAACACATCCGAAAAAACCGTGTGGAATGTCTGCCAGTCAGTAATCAGATCTGCGTTCACTCGTACCATTGATAGAACCCTTTTACTGCGCTGTCTTCAGGAAGTTGAACTGAATATTCCTGCCTGCGACTGATGAGCTTCTGACTGCCCGCGTGCAGGGGCCGCGCATCATGCGTGGCCCCTTCGCGTCGTGTACCCATAGGCGACGTTTGTACCTGCCAAGCTACTCCATCGCCTCAGCCACGCCCTGATCCTCGCCCAGAAATCCACCGCTCTGGTGCTGCCACAGTCGCGCATAGGTACCGTTCTTCTCGAGCAGTTCGGCGTGGGTGCCTTGTTCGATTATGCGTCCGTCATCCATGACAATGAGCCGGTCCATGGCCGCAATCGTCGACAGCCGATGGGCGATGGCGATAACGGTTTTGCCCTGCATCATTTCATCGAGACTTTCCTGAATGGCCACTTCGACTTCTGAATCCAGTGCGCTGGTGGCCTCGTCAAGGAGCAGGATCGGAGCATTTTTGAGCATCACCCGGGCAATCGCGACGCGTTGACGCTGCCCGCCGGACAGCTTGATGCCACGCTCACCCACCAGAGTGTCGTAGCCTGAATGGCCTTGTTTATCGCTCAGTTGGCTGATGAAACCATCGGCCTGGGCGTTGGCGGCAGCGGTACGAATTTGCGCGTCGGTCGCATCAGGGCGTCCATAAGCGATGTTGTCGCGAATCGAGCGGTGCAGCAGGGACGTATCCTGAGTGACCATGCCGATGGCGCTGCGCAAGCTGTCTTGCGTGACGTGCGCGATGTTTTGCCCATCGATGCGAATCTCACCTTCGTCCACGTCGTAGAAGCGCAACAGCAGGTTGATGAGTGTGGATTTGCCCGCGCCTGAGCGACCCACCAGACCGATTTTTTCGCCCGGACGAATAGTCAGGCTCAGGTTGTCGAGCACCTGCCGTTCGCCATTGTAGTTGAAACTCACCTTGTCGAACGTCACTGCGCCACCGGTGGTGACCAGCGCTGTCGCGTCCGGCGCATCTTGCACTTTCGGGCCTTGGGTCAAGGTTGCCATGCCATCCTGCACGGTGCCGATGTTCTCGAACAGAGACGTCATTTGCCACATGATCCAGTGCGACATGCCGTTGATCCGCAACGCCATGGCAGTAATTGCAGCTACCGCCCCGGTACCGACTTCACCTAGGTGCCACAGCCATAGGGCATAACCGCCTGCGCCCATGATCAACGCAACCACCAACGCCTGATTGACGATTTCGAACTGGCTGACCAGACGCATCTGACGAAAGCCGGTTATTTTGAAATCCTCCATCGCCGCGCGAGCGAAATGCGCTTCACGTTTGGAGTGGGAGAATAGTTTCACCGTCGTGATGTTGGTGTAGGCGTCCGAGATCCGTCCGGTCATCGAGGAGCGCGCATTGGCCTGTTCCTGGCCGACTTTTCCAAGGCGGGGCACGAAGTAGCGCATGGCCAGACCGAACAACACTACCCAAGCTATAAACGGCAACATCAGCCTCAGGTCGAAGCCGCCGGCCAGTGCGATGATCGCGATGAAATACACCCCGATTCCGGGGGCGATTTCGATAATGGTGAACAGGACTTCACGCACGGACAACGCCGTTTGCATCACCTTGGTGGTCACCCGACCGGAGAACTCATCGGAAAAGAACGAAAGGCTTTGTCGCAGCATCAGCCGATGGAAGTCCCAGCGCAGCCGTAGCGGTAAGTTAATCGCCAATACCTGGTGCTGCACCATGGTGCGCAACGCCACAAGCCCAATGCTGGTCACGAGGACTATGCCGATGCCCCATAGCACTCGACTTTCCTGCCCGGCCGTATCGCCGCCTGTTTGCCAGGTCGATAGCAAGTCTACGACTTGCCCGAGGAAAGAAAACAGCCAGGCTTCGTAAATCGACACACCGGCACTGAGCAGTGCAAACGCAAAAATATAGCCGCGGGCACCCCGGGTACAGGCCCACAAAAACCGCCCTAAACCCTCAGGCGGTGGCGGGGCCTCGTCGGGTGGAAAAGGGTCGAGCCGTTGTTCAAACGCGCGAAGCATGATGATCTCCAAAACGAGCTAGTGGGGAGATTCTGGCACTTAAAGGCCACTTTGAGGGTTTTGCAGGGATAAATGTCTGCTCCGTATAGCTTAATGGCCAGAGCAGATTCGATTTTTTAGGTGGGGCGATTTTTTCAGTAGAGACGCTTTGTGTGAGCGATGACCTCCGCGCCGCGAACCAGGATCGACTGTTTTCAACAGAATCAGCCGATTGCAGTCGGTAACGTTGGCGTCAAGGGGCACTCATGAGTCAGATAGCCGGGGAGGGGAGTGGAGCACGATAGCAATTCAGACACCAGACAACACCGGTGAGCAGCAACGCGATGGCCGCCAGCTCATACCCGTCGGGCAGGCGATGGCTCCATAGAAAGCCAAATAAGAGCGCCGCCAGCGTTTCAATCACGAGTACTTGTCCACTGAGTGCCAACGGTAGAAGTCGGCTCGCCTGGTTCCAGCACGCGCCACCCACAACCGAAGACAAAAGAGCTACACCACCGGCTACCAAGAGGAAGCCTCGCCATTCGGCGATGCCATGCGTATCTGTCTGAAAACCCAAGACAGGCACCGCCAGAAGCAGTGACTGAGCGCCGGTCATGATCCCTGTCAGCAGTGCCCAGTCATGCGAGGAAACGCTGGCAACCTGAAGCAGGCGCCGGGCATTGCTCACGGCGAACCAACTCCACGTAACCAGTGCGCCTGTTGCGCATAAAATTCCGGCGATGCTTGTCAATGCATCTGGCCTGTCGCCGTTGATCAGTGCATGCCAGCTGATAAGCAAGACCCCAGCTACTGCACAGCACAGCGAGGGTAAGAGCTTGCGCAAAGGCACTGCGTTTGCGTCGTTACGCCCCGCCAGAGTGACGAGCACGGGGATAAGTCCGACAATCAGGGACGTCGTAGCAATGCCAACCAACTGCACGCCGGTGCCCACCAACGTGTAGTAGACGAGATTACCAATCAGGCTAAGCCAGAAGAGTGACTGCCAATCGGCCATGGTGAGATTAATGCAGACACGCCGCCAGCGGGGCATAAGCAAAGCTGCCGAGATCGCGCCGTAGCAGAGGAATCTCAGCACTGCGAACTGCAGGCCGCTCAATTCCGGGGTCAACTGCGGCCCGAGGAAAATCACGCCCCAGCACAGTCCCGCGCACACCCCATAGCCGATGCCTTTCAGCAGTGATCGATCAGCAAACATTTAACCACCGCTCCAAACGTAAAACACGAAGTCTGGAGCAGTTGGCTCGGAGGGTATTGTCGTTAACTGTTGAGTTTTTTACCGAGGCTGTTTTTGGGCTTTGCGATAAGCCGCCGGAGACGTAGCGCTCACACGTTGCATGGTACGGGTGAGCGATGCCTGGTCGGAAAAACCTGCCAGCGAGGCAATTTCAGTTATTGGTAGTGAGGTTCCACGCAGCAATCGTTGAGCTTCTTGTACGCGTAAATCAGTCAACCAGGCTTGAGGACTCATCTTGAACAATTGCCGGAATCGCTGGTGCAGTTGACTCATGCTCATGTTCGCTACTTGAGCCATGGCCTCGTTGTTCCAGTGTATTCCAGGATTTGCCCGCAGACGGTTGATCAACCGTTCCATGGGGGGCGAAACACGGGGTGTGTCCGAACCCAGGGACGACAGGAGCAGAGGGCCCAATTGCGGGGCGCTGACGGACAATTGCTCGCTACCTATCAACTCCGCGAACTCGATAAGCCGACGTGTTGCCGGAAGAATAGGCACATAGATTCTTTCAGCCAGACGCCCCATGTGTAATGCCTCCAGCATTGTCGGCGCACAGTCCAGGACCAGAAAACGGCTGTCGATATCGGTGAGCTGCGAGTGCTCCGAGCCAGGTGCTACAAGCGCTGCCATTGACTGATCGATGCATCCCCCACGACCCTCCACGTCGATATCCATTCGGCCGCGCAGTGGCAGCACCAATTGAACATGGTCATGTTGGTGATAAGGGTTTTCTCCGTCGTAGCTGCGAACTTCGAGGCTGAGAAACATTGGCGCACCATTCAGTCAGTTTGGTGATTCGGGGGCTGGCGTTCAGCAGCAAGTGAGGCGCAGGACGCCCTATGCCAAGGCCTGTCGATCAAGCTGGTAATCATACAAGCTGCGTTGGCGCGGTGCTTAACCAGAATGGCGTTCAGGGCTGCGTCACACTAATGAGTCAGCGCAATCAGGTGTGCCTTGCCTCTGGTAGAATGCTACCCCTTTACACGCAGAGTGGCATCCAATGAGCGCATCGGTCCGTTTGACCCAATACAGCCACGGCGCCGGCTGCGGTTGCAAGATTTCGCCTCAAGTGCTTGAGGTGATCCTCGCTGGCAGCGGCGCCCAAAATCTCGATCCAAAGCTTTGGGTGGGCAATGCTTCGCGAGACGACGCGGCGGTCTACGCGATTGATGAAGAGCGCGGAGTCGTCTCAACTACCGACTTCTTCATGCCTATCGTCGACGACCCCTACGATTTCGGCCGCATTGCCGCCACCAACGCCATTAGCGATATCTACGCCATGGGCGGAGATCCAATCATGGCTATCGCTATTCTCGGCTGGCCGGTCAACGTGCTTGCTCCGGAAATTGCTCGCGAAGTGATTCGCGGTGGCCGAGCAGTGTGTGATGCTGCGGGTATCCCGTTGGCCGGTGGACACTCCATCGATGCGCCAGAACCGATCTTTGGCCTTGCGGTCACGGGGCTGGTCGAAAAGCGCTTCATGAAACGTAACGACACCGCCACCTTAGGCTGTACGCTTTATCTGACCAAGCCATTGGGGATCGGTGTGCTAACCACCGCCGAGAAACAAGGCTTGTTGCGCGACGCCGATATAGACGTCGCGCGCGACCAGATGTGCATTCTCAATACGGTCGGCAGCCGCTTCGGCAAGCTTGCCGGGGTCACCGCGATGACTGATGTCACTGGTTTCGGCCTGCTGGGTCATTTGGTGGAAATGGCTGACGGCAGCCGATTGACCGCACGTATCGAGGCGAGCGCTGTGCCGCGCCTGGACAGTGTTGATTATTACCTTGAGCGGGGGTGCGTACCGGGAGGCACGCAGCGCAATTTTGACAGCTACGGTGGCCGCATTGGTAAATTGACCGACTGGCAGAAACATCTGCTATGCGACCCGCAAACAAGTGGCGGCCTGCTGGTCGCGGTAGCGCCAGAGGGCCAGGCGCAGTTTCTGCAGACCGCCACCGATCTTGGCCTGAGCTTGCGCCCCATAGGCACGCTAATCGAGCGCCAGGCCAACGCCGTTGAGGTGTTCTGATGCGCGACAACAGCGCCGACTTGCGCCATATTTTTCTAAACGATATTCCCCTGATGGACGTCCGCGCCCCCGTGGAGTTCGCTAAGGGGGCCTTCGGCCAGTCCGTTAATCTGCCGCTGATGAACGATGTCGAGCGTGAGGCCGTCGGCACTGCCTATAAACAACAGGGGCAGCAGGTCGCCATCGAGTTGGGGCATCGGCTGGTGTCTGGCGCTACCAAGGAAGCACGTATTGAGAGCTGGGCGGAGTTCGTCCGGCGTCAGCCTGAAGGCTATCTGTATTGTTTTCGCGGTGGCCTGCGGTCGCAGATCACCCAGCAGTGGTTGAAAGACATTGCCGGTATTCCTTACCCGCGGGTGCTAGGCGGTTACAAGGCAATGCGCACCTTCCTTATCGACACCATCGAGCGCGCTGTTCAGGAGTGTGAACTGGTCGTTGTAGGGGGCTTGACCGGGTCCGGCAAGACTGAAGTGCTGGCGGAGTTGAGCAACGGCCTCGACCTTGAGGGCCATGCGAACCATCGCGGCTCCAGCTTCGGCAAACGTGTCAGTGGCCAGCCCGGACAGATCGACTTTGAAAATGCTTTGGCTGTGGACATTCTGAAGAAACGTCATCGCGGTGCCGACCATTTGGTCCTCGAGGATGAAGGTCGCGCGATTGGCAGCCGCGCTGTGCCTCTTTCGCTGTTTCGGCAGATGCAATCCGCGCCTCTGGTGTGGCTGCAAGACAGCGTTGAGAACCGGGTTGAACGTATTCTCAAGGATTACGTTATCGACCTGTGCGCAGATTTTGTCGCAGTTCATGGAGTGGAGGAAGGATTCAATGCGTTCGCTGAGCGGTTGCGCCAGAGTCTGGCCAGCAACCTCAGACGCTTGGGGGGCGAGCGTTACCAACGCCTGGCGGTGATTATGGATGGCGCCTTGCAGACCCAGCAGAAAACGGGGCAGGTGGATGCTCATCGACAATGGATCGAGCAATTGCTCAACGAATACTATGACCCCATGTACGCCTACCAGCGGGACAGCAAGTCCAAGCGAATCGAGTTTGCCGGTGACCACGCTGCAGTCAGGGACTATTTATTGCAGCGCCGCCGCGCGTGAACCCAGCGACGCCTCCGCCTTTCTAGAAGACCAGCGCCGCGATGACGCCGCTGATAATGCCCACCAGCATGGTCAGCAACGCGACGGCCACCAGCACCCGACGATCAAAGGATTTGCGCAGCATCAATAGCGAAGGCAGGCTGACGCTTGGCAGTGTAATCAATAGTGCTACTGCCGGAGCTGTTCCTAAGCCGAGGCCCATGAGGGCCTGCACGATAGGGATTTCTGCTGCGGTGGGGATCACAAACAAAGTGCCCACGACAGCCAGTGGTACCAGCCATAGCCAGCTATTGGTCATTGCTCCATCAACGTGAGGGAATAACCATACCCGTGCCGCTCCGAGGATCAGCACCGCCAGCACGTAGATCGGGATGGTGGTCCAGAACAACTGCCACATCGTGCGTAACCACTGCACCGGGAGACTGCGGGTATCTGCGGCAGTGGCCACCTCAACAGCATCCACGGCCGCTTTCGGCAGGGCATCTGGTCGCGAAATGCGCTGGGCAAGGACTGAGACACCCAGCACAAGTGCGACGCCGGCCACCAGGCGCAGGGCGGTGAACTCCCAGCCGAGAACGAAACCCATGAAAATCAATGTGGCGGGGTTCAGTACCGGGTTTGTGATCCAGAACGCCAACGCCGCACCCTGCGACACGTTCTGTCGCCGCAGGCCGGCCGCCACGGGGGCCGCGCAGCAACTGCACATCATGCCCGGCAAGGCGAACAGGCTCCCTCGCAACGTGGAGCCAATACCGGCTTTTCCGAACGCGCGCAGCAACCAGTCGCGGGGAATAAGCACCTGTACCAACGAACCAAGGATGATCGCCAGCACGGCAGCCTTCCAGATGGCTAGAAAATACACTTGGGCGTAAGCCAGCGCAGCGACCAGGGGCGACGCGACATTATCGTCGAGGATCGAGCCGCCAATGCTATGCGTGTCGGCGGCGATGAACGATTTGAGGTAATAAGGTGACCACTTGACGTAGTACAGGCCAACTACGGCCACCAGAAGAAACAACGCCGGTTTGCACCAAAATGCCCAAGAGCGAGTTGTGGAGGGAGGATGCTGGCTAATCATTATGAGATCCGTGCGGAAGCGAACGCCTATGATACGTCAACGCTGACTGCCGGTTGGCAACAATGCCTGCGTTCCTGAAGCCCGGCAATTGGCCGAAAGTGAAGGGTGACTGCCCGGTGTCTCTGATTGCTATGGATCAGGTGTCTTGGTCCGACTCACCGTATCGGTGCCGTACGGCCGCACCGGGGCCTGATCGATAGAAGTTAGCCAGGCTTTCACGATCCGCGAGTATTGGCGCGTGGAAGGGTGTTCCGAGGTATTATCGGCCCAGTCTCTTTTCCATAACGATTGTGCGTTCCGTGTTATGAAACTCATCCCGAATTTTCGAGAACCCGAGAGAGGCATAAAAGCCCTCGGCCGTAATAGAAGACGCAACACGCATCAGCTCGTGTCCGTCCTTGGTGGCTACTGACTCGAGATGCACCATCAGTCGACGTCCTATGCCCATCCCTTGGTGGGGCGGATCGACGAATACGCTTCGAATGATGTTGCGATCAAGACTTGCAGTTGCAACGATCTGACCGTCTATTGCAGCAACGTAGACTTGCCGCTGGGTAAGTAAGTCGAGAATCGCTGAAGGGGAAAAGCTTTGCTCTACTCGCCTGATGATCTCTGGTGAGTAGTCTTGCGCATTGGACTCGCGCAACGCTGCAATGATGACCTGACTGATAACCGTCGCGTCCGCGGTCGTTGAAATCCTGATCAAGCCAGCCATTCCCATCTCCTTATCCGGTGCCACTTGATCGTAGAGGAGTGAGGGGGTGATGACCAGATCTACATCTATGCCGCGACCTAGCCCTCGTTGAGCTGCACGCCTGGAGCCCATTGCAGGCTATGGCGCTAACGGCACCGGTAGAGATCGGCTAGACGCCGAAAGGGCAGACCTCTCCAGAGGCCCCAGCCACTGATCCATTGACCGGATGGCTGAAGCCTCTGACTTATTTGCGCCTTACGCCAGCGCCGCGACGATAGCTTCGTTGAACGCCGGGATGTCCTTGGGAGTACGCGAAGTAATCAGGGTCCATCCATTGGCTTGGCATTGCTTGACCTCAGCATCTACCCAACCGGCAGCACCGGCATTTTCCAGATCAAGCTTGATGCTGGGGTAGGAGGTGAGGGTCTTGCCAGTGATAACTCCAGCATTGATTAGCAGCCACGGCCCATGGCAAATCGCGGCGATGACTTTACCCGCATCGGCGAATTCCTTGGCCAGGCGCTGGGCGTTTTCATCCAGGCGCAGCGTGTCGGCATTTACCGTACCGCCTGGAATCACGAGCGCATCAAAATCCGACGCTTTGAGCCCGGCCAGCGCAACCTGAGACTCGACAGTGCGATCTTTCTCGGTGTCCTGAACGAATGTCTGAGTGGTACCGCCGTCACTCGAACCATGGGTAACCGATGCACCCTGCGCCTTGAGAGCCTCCAGCGGTTTAACCAGTTCGTCCCGTTCGATCCCGGTATTGGAGGTGATGAAAAGTACTTTTTTGCCTGCCAGTTGGTTACTCATAGTGATCACTCCATCTTCGTATCTAGCTAATAACGTAAAGCATGCGGTTGATGATTCATCCGACGCGTGAAGATGGGAGGTCAGAGCGGTTTTGAAAGTTCACCCGGATTTGTCCTGAGCAGAGTTGCGCGAGAAGAAGACGAAAAATCTAGCTTCACATCTGTGGCTGGAAGAATCGGGCAGGTACAACTTATGTCCCGCGTGGACATGGAGCGAAGGGCAGTATGCTTCCCCGGGCTTTTCGGCAGTGGGAGAAGATCTCACCCGGGCAGTGGCGGCGCGTCAATGCGCAAGCTGTCCCATAGCCCCATCACCTGAGTTACTGCAGCATCCAGCGTGGCATGTGGAACTCCATCGCGCGCCAGCGTTGAAAGGCCGAGCATGAAACTGTCGAATACCGATGCGAGAGCTTCCGGTGTCACCGTCGCAGGCAATTCTCCTGCGGCGATGGCACGATCGATACAGGCGACGATGCCCGCACGGTTCAGATTCCTCGCCCTGGCGAGCGGTTCAGAGATGGCCTTGCTCTCTTCTGTGCAGGCGCTCATCAGGCCTAGCGACACCAAACATCCCTTGGGATGATCGGGCTCACATTGCATTTTCGCCGAACGGCGAAGGGTGAGTTCAATCGCGTCCCTGGGCGGCAGGGACGTATCAAACAGGCTGTCAGTGACCCGGCCGTGGGTCGTGAGATAGCGTTCCATGACTTCATTGAACAGAGCCTGTTTCGAGCCAAATGCGGCGTAAAAGCTGGGCGCGGTGATGCCGCCACCGATACCGGCTTTCAGTTGGCTAAGAGAGGTTGCATCGTATCCATGCTCCCAAAATAAATGCAGTGCCTGAGTGATCGCTACGTCACGGTCAAACGTGCGCGGACGTCCCATCTGTGCCATGCCGGATTTCCTTCAGGGTTATTCAATGGAGCTACTTAAATAGGGCTTTCTAACTAAAGTTATTTAAATACTAATCGATACATATATTGTTGACTACCCGGATTCTCCTCCCGGCCTATATACCGATCAGCCTGTCAGTGAGGTGGAATCAGATGGCAGGCAGTGACGAGTGGATCTTCGCTTCATAGCTGCGTCGTCGGTAAGCTGCTGGCAGTGAGCTTCATCTGTGGCTGAAATCGGGGCATGCCGAGGCGGGATGCTCTATATAATCTTTCTTTTGCTACATTCACTTTGAAGCAGTCCGTGGAAAATAGATTCTGAGGCTGCCGTTGGGAGATTCATTTGCCTACTTTTCCGGTCGATCCAGGCGGTGACGAGCGCTTGTCCCATGTGCTGGATGCCAGTGAGCGTCTGGTTATGGCTGGATCGGTGGAAGAGGTCGTTGCCGTGCTTCGCGATACCGCGCGTGTTGCTGTCGGAGCGGAGGGCGTTGCAGTCGTCATTGAGCATGACGGGCGTTGTTCTTATGTGGCCGAAGACGCTGTGTCTGCGCTGTGGCAAGGGCAGACTTTTCCTGCCGACCACTGCATTTCGGGGTGGGTGATGCACCACGGCGAGACGGTCGCCATCCCCGACGTCCGCCTCGACCCGCGCATTCCGCAGGATGCCTATTCGCCGACGTTCGTGCGTAGCATGGTGATGGTGCCTATCGGACGACCTGTTCCGGTCGCGGCGCTCGGAGCTTACTGGTCGGAGGTCCGTACCCACGACCCCGACACGATCAAACGGCTGGAAAGTCTGGCGCGCCTGGCGACGATTGCCATTGAGAATGCACGGCTTACTCAAGCACGTAATCGCGCCGCTGCACTTGGGGCTGCACAGAACCGCATCTTGAAACTGGCCGTCGAAGAGACACCGCTCAATGTCGCGCTGGATGCGATCGTCCGCGAGGTCGAAGCGCTGTCCACCTCCCGTTTTCTGGGAAGCATCTTGCTCCTGAACGAGCAGGGCCAGCAGCTGCAGCATTGCGCAGGACCGAGTCTTCCCGCTGCATTCAATGACACCATAAAAGACATCAGCATTGGTTCGGGCCCAGGCTTGAGCGGCACCACGAGGTTGCGCAACGAGCCGGTACTTGTGTCCGATATCGCGAACGACCCGCTATGGGCCGGGTTCCGTGAGAAGGCCATCGGACATGGCCTGCACGTTTGCAAGTCATTCCCGATCCGTTCGGCGCAGGGCGCAGTGCTTGGCACTTTTGTCATGTACCACTATGAGCCGCGCGAGCTGTTGGCGACGGATATTCAGATCGTCGACTTCGTTGTCCAGACGATCGGGCTTGTCGTCCATCGCGTTCAAGCGAAGGCCGCTATCCGGATCAGCGAGGCGCGCTACCGCCAGATCGTCGAGGGCGCCGAGGACTTCGCGATTATTACCTTCGATGCACGAGGAGCCGTCAGCAGTTGGAGCATCGGTGCCCAGGGAATTATCGGCTACCACGCCGAAGAGGTGATGGGGCGCGAGGGCGACCTCTTTTACACAGACATGGACCAGGCTGAGCGTGTGTTCCACGACGAGCTCAAAATCGCCCAGGATCAGGGGCGGGCGGTCAACGAACGCTGGCACGTGCGCAAGGATGGTACGCGCTTCTGGGGCTCGGGGCTGATGATGCCGCTCGCCATGGATCATGGCGGTTTTGTGAAGATATTTCGCGACCGCACGACCGAGCACCAGGCGGAAGCTGCGCTGGAAGAGAGCGCGGCGCGACTGCGCTTTTTTGATGAACTCGACAGTCGGCTTTTTAACATCCGCCATGCAGAAGACGCGATGTTTGCGGCGACCGAGCTGCTGGGACGGACGTTAAACGTATCGCGCTGCGCCTATGCCGACGTCGATATCGACCACGACCGGTTCTGGATTCGCAGTGACTACAATGCGCCCGGCATCCAGAGTTCGGCGGGCACCTATAGCCTCGACCTTTTTGGACCGCGGGCTGCGGATGACATGCGCGCCGGCTGTACGCTGATCATACGTGACGTCATCGCAGAGCTTGATCGCGGCGCGGGCCTTGAGACCTTTCGGGCCATCGGCATCGACGCGATCATCTGCTGCCCGCTTGTAAAGGATGGCCGACTCACGGCAATGATGGCCGTTCATCAAAACCAGCCGCGCGACTGGCAGCCGTCCGAAATATTACTGGTCAGGGAAGTTGTCGAGCGCTGTTGGGCGCATGTCGAACGGGTGGGCGCCGAGATGCGTCTGCGCGAGAGCGAGGAGCGACTGCGCCTTGCCGTTGAAAACGCCGATATTGGTTTCTGGGACGTGGATATCGTTCATGACACGCTTATCTGGCCGCCACAGACCAAGGCGATGTTCGGTATCTCGCCCGACGTGCCGGTCACATTGCAGAACTTCTATGAAGGCCTGCATCCCGAGGATCGAGCAGCAACGACCGAGGCCTTCGCAGCGGCTGTCGACCCCGAGCGCCGCGCGCTCTACGAAGTGGACTACCGCACGATTGGCCGGGAGGATGGCATTGTTCGCTGGGTGGCGGCCAAGGGCCGGGCAGTGTTCGATGCGGCTGACCGCTGCCTGCGCTTTACCGGCACGGTGGTGGATGTCACCGCCCGCAAGGCTGCCGAGGAGGAGCTGCGCGAGCTCAATGCCACGCTTGAGGCGAGGGTAGCCCAGGCTATCGCCGAGCGGGAAGAGGTCCAACAGGCGTTGCGTCAGAGTCAAAAAATGGAAGCCATGGGGCAGCTTACTGGCGGCGTAGCTCATGACTTTAACAACCTGCTGACCCCAATCGTCGGCACGCTGGACATGCTCCAGCGCAGAGGCGTGGGCGGCGAGCGGGAACAGCGACTGATCTCTGGAGCCTTGCAGTCGGCCGATCGTGCGAAGACGCTCGTGCAGAGATTGCTTGCCTTCGCTCGCCGTCAACCGCTCCAGGCGGTTCCCGTCGACGTGGCGAAGCTGGTGAGCGACATGGGCGACCTCGTAGCCAGCACCACCGGTCCGCAAATCAGGGTAGTCGTCGATGCTCCGGAGGATCTGCCTGCGGCGATGGCGGATCCGAACCAGCTCGAGATGGCACTCCTGAATCTCTCCGTGAACGCGCGCGACGCGATGCTTGAAGGGGGGACGATGAGGATATCGGCCATCACGGAGTTGGTCGGTAATGGCCACCGCTCGAAGCTTCCGGCGGGCGAGTATCTTTGTCTGTCTGTCGCGGACACCGGCACGGGTATGGACGCCGCCACGCTCGCCCGGGCGGTGGAACCGTTCTTCTCGACCAAGGGCGTCGGCAAAGGAACTGGTCTGGGCCTCTCGATGGTGCATGGACTGGCATCCCAGTTGAACGGTGCGCTCACTATTCAGAGCTTGCCTGGTCTGGGGACTAACGTGGAGCTTTGGCTTCCACGCAGCATGGCCGTGCCGACAGCGGCCTTGCGTGTTGTCGAAATTCTGGAGCGTCAATCGGTGCGTGGTGTTGCGCTGTTGGTCGACGACGAAGAGCTTGTACGCGCAAGCACTTCGTACATGCTGGCTGACTTGGGCTACCGCGTGATCGAGGCCGCGTCGGGCGAGGAGGCTTTGCACCTGCTGCACACCGGGCAGCCATTCAATCTGCTCGTTACGGACCATCTGATGCCGGGCATCAGTGGGACCGATCTTGCCAGGGCAGTCAGTACTTCCCGGCCTGGGACTGCGATCCTCCTCGTTTCTGGTTATGCCGAACGAGAAGGACTGGACCCGGATATCCCGCGGCTTACCAAGCCGTTCCGCAAGGACGAGCTTGCGGCAAGCCTGTCTCTGCTGGGGGGCGAGTCTTGAGGCGGCCAGGGGCTTCAAGTCAGATGCCGTCTCAACGTCCTGCTCTGCCAAAGAATGGCCGACTACGGTTTTGAAAGAACTGCGGCTTTTTTCATTCGGCAGATATGAGTGCGCTGTTTTTGTTGGATAGCCCGGTTTGCCTATTGCGCAGAAAACACTACCCGAGCGCTGTGACGGCCAAGCACCCGAGCCAGATCGTCTACATCTTCAACCCGGCCAATACGGGTGTAAGAGTAGGGCGAGTCAAAGGTCAGATAAAACAGTACCAAAGTACTCGAGCCGTACAGCATGAGATCACCGTTATGGATCACACCTGGACGGTACGGTTGCGTGGGTAGCTTGTGCGCGAGGGTTACGTGTTTCTCGTTGCTGTTCAGGTCAGGCATGTCCAGGCTGAGCGGTAGTCTCGCCGCGAATGCCCGGCTGGTCTCGTTGTCAGCCAGGATGATTGAGAACCGGCGTTGGCCAACAGTCATCCAGACGCGTTGCTCATTTGCTCGTGTGGACGTCGCGGTTGTCTGCGCGATGGCTGAGGCTGGAATGACCGTAGTGCCGAGCATCAGCAGCCCCAGTAGCAGGCGCGGGGTACTCAGGCGCAAGTACCGTAGATGACCGTTTTTCTTGCTCATGAACGTCTCCTTCGAGTCAGCACAGAGGTTCTACTGCGCTGACGAGTCAGCTCACCGTTTCGGCGCTCATCAACGACTGGCGGGATGCTGCCCGTGCCGCCATCAGCGCGAAAACTGCGGCAACCACCAGCAACGTCGCGCTCAGTTCAAAAGTTGCCCTGTAGCCACTCAGGTCGAACACAACGCCGCCTACTGTGGCGCCTAGTGCGATTGCCAACTGAACAATAGCGACCATCAGGCCGCCGCCTGCTTCTGCATCGTCGGGCAGAGTTTTGGCTAGCCACGTCCACCAGCCTACGGGGGCCGCTGTGGCAACCAGGCCCCAGAGACCCAGCAATACGGTGGTCGTCATCACCGAACTACCGAATAAAACCAGTGCCAAGGCAATCACCGCCATCAGTATCGGGATAACAATCAGCGTTCGATGCAGGCCGTTTTTCAGGAACATTTCAATCAGAAAGGTGCCCGCCAAACCCGACAGGCCCAAGATGAGCAGCATCAGTGAAAGCATGGAAACGCTGACATGCGTGACCGTTTCAAGGAATGGGCGCAAGTAAGTGAACAGCATGAACTGACCCATAAAAAACACGCTGACCGCTACCATGCCTAATGCGACGGGCATCTTTCTCATCAGGCGTAAGACGTTACTGCTGCCTTTGTTGGCGACCGATTTGATGTTGGGCAGGCTGAACAGCAGCCAGGCAGAAGCCAGCAGGGCGACCGGCACGACGCAGAAAAACGCCCCGCGCCAACCGATCAATGCGCCCAGAAAGCTTCCCATAGGTGCTGCTATGACTGTTGCCAGCGCGTTACCGCCATTAACGATGGCCATTGCTCGTGTGACTTGGTCCTCCGGCACCAGACGCATTGCGGTCGCTGCCGACAGTGACCAGAACCCACCGATGGCGACGCCGATCAGCGCGCGTCCGGCCATGAATATGGTGTAGGTAGGCGCAAACGCCACGACGGTGCCCGAGACGATCATCAACAGGGTGAGCGACAGCAGCAACGGCTTGCGGTTAACCCGCGTCGCCACCGTCGGGATCAACAGGCTGGTGAACAAGGCGAACAGGCCGGACACGGAGATGCCTTGCCCTGCTTGTCCCTCGGTAATACCCAGGTCGGCAGCGATAGGTGTCAGCAGGCTGACCGGCATGAACTCTGAGGCCACTAGCGCAAATGCAGCAAGCGACATCGCCAGAACAGCGCCCCAGGAGTGCGCGCTGTCCTGTCGGGTTGGGAGAGAGGTATCGGTCATTGGCTGATGGATCCTTGAAGATTTGAAGCGTTGCAGCAGAGTCGATGCTGCAAAAGTGGAACGGTGGGTTGGAGGTTTTGCGCACAGCACCTTATGGCGGCCTATTTTCCCGGGCCCCATGCGAGCTTTGTAGTGCATTCCAATGAGTTACTTGCCCGATCCTCTGAGTCTCTGTTTTTTTGCAGGACGTCCGAATATCGCCGGGTTAGAGTTCAGGGAAGAGGTGCGAGACGAATATGGCGATCAATCAGAACACTGCTGCTCAACACTCATCGACACAGGAAAGGCTGGCGCAAATTATTGGCGACCGAATTGCCAGACCGGGTGATTTCGGCACAGCCATTGAAGGGCTTGGTTTCTTCCGGCGTGAACATCCATCGTCACCGGTGGTGTGCATGGTCGAGCCGAGCATCATCCTCGTCGCCCATGGCGAGAAGCAGCTGTGGGTCGGCGGCGAGGGATATCCGTACGACACATCGCGATTCCTGATCACCTCGCTGGATTTGCCTGCCAATTCAGAGGTACTCGCAGCAAGCCCGGCGCAACCGTGCCTTGGGCTGACATTGAAGCTGGATGTGCGCATGCTGGCTGAGCTGGTGGCGCAGGGCGGCCTGTCGCCGGTTCGGGATCGATCGGTTGTGGCGGGCGTTGGCATCGGCTCTGTGACCGATGCGTTATTGGCGTCTTTCGAGCGCTTGTTGGCGTTGCTGGAGGAGCCCGAAGCCATTCCGATTCTGGCTCCGCTGATCAAGCGTGAAATTCACTACCGACTATTGATGAGTGACCAAGCGAACAGGCTGCGGCAGATTACAGCGGTTGACGGGCAGGGCTATCGCATCGCCAAAGCGATTGACTGGCTGAAACTGAATTACACCTCTGCGCTGCGCGTCGACGAACTTGCAGCACGTGTGCAAATGAGTGCCGCAACCTTTCACCATCACTTCCGTCAGCTCACCGCCATGAGCCCTTTGCAGTACCAGAAATGGCTGCGTCTGAACGAAGCACGACGCTTGATGCTTAATGAACACAAGGACGTATCCACTGCGGCCTTCAAGGTCGGCTACGAAAGCCCCTCCCAGTTCAGCCGCGAATACAGCCGCCTGTTCGGCGTGCCTCCCAAGCGCGATATCACGGTATTGAGGGGGCAGGGTGAGGTAGTTGAGGGGCGGGAGAGTGGTACTTGAATACCATTGAATGCCGTGGATACAGGCGGATTAAGTGGTTGATATCAGGCTGCTTTCTCATTCTGTTTTCGCGTATATGAATTCAGAGTAAAGTGCCGCGATCGCGTGTTCCCAAAGTAAGGAGACTTTATGAATTTTCCGGATTCCCGTATGTACCACACCACAGAAGGCGTCAGCGATGAGCAGTTCAGCGCCTGTAAAGTGGTGATGCGCGACAATCTAATGGTGGTTGAATATGTTGATGAGGCAGGCAGCCGCAATACTTATCAGGCGGTTCAAACAGCCGATGGGCAGTTCAACATCCGTCAAGAACTTGAAGGCGACGATTATCTTTTCACTGCGACGCTTAATCGGCAGGCCGATGATCTTTATGAGGGGCAGTGGCATCAACGTTATGGTACTCAACACAAGCAGGGCACCTGGTCGATTGAGTTGGCATAAATAGCGGGTTGCAAGATCCAGCCATGGGGCGGTGTTGTAGAAAATTACAGGTAATGCCTGCACCGATGCCCCGGTAGGGCATCGATTAGTCAGGACTTTAAAAAGTCCAATTCCCAGACCAACTTCGTCAGAGGAGCACCCCGCTCAATAGGCGAGTCAGCAACGCGTTCGCGCCCAGCTCATGAAGGACCAGCGCCAACGCCGATGCCGCACTCTTTGCGATGCGGCGCGAGCATTTCTTCACCAGAGATTTGATGCTGATTCGGACGCGTTAAAGGCGGTTGTCGGTATTTGCCTCCGCTCGCTACGGCAGGTAGACGCAATAGCGGGCAAATCTTACCCTCGTGCTTTCGGCCAACTGAGGGTTGAAGCATGTACACGCTTTTTGGGGCAAAGAGGTCCGGTTCGGCCGCTATCGAGACAGCGCTGGAATATTGCGGTGCCGAGTACCGCTTGGTGACAGCCAGTTCCTGGGAGGAGGGCAGTGGCCGTGATGAACTGCGTCGGCTCAATCCGTTACTGCAAGTGCCGACTCTGGTTTTACCCGACGGCACCGTGCTGACCGAGAGCGCCGCGATATTGACCTGTCTCGGGTTGGAGTTTCCTGCCTCGGGACTGCTGTCCTTTAATCCGTATGAACGAGCCCTGCAACTGCGAAGTCTGGCTTACATCGCCGCCAACTGTTATGCAGCCATTGGCGTTATCGATTACCCGGAGCGCTGGTTGTCTGCCGCGAATAAAGATCAGTTACAGCACCTGGTTAACGGTGCAACGTCCCGGCTGTATGAGCACTGGGACGCTTTCAGTGATGTATTTGAAAATACCTCGGCGTGGCGACCTGAAGAGCCCGGTGCCGTCGAGATTCTCGCTTGTGTCGTTACGCGCTGGGCCAGTGCTCGTGAACACCTGCAAACATCACGGCCGGGGTTTCATGCCGCGCTATTGGACATTGATCGGCATGCTGCTGTTTGTTCGGTGCTTCAGAGGCATTGGGGGAATTAGCAAGTGCGCAGGGATATCCATCATTTGATAAACGTAAGCAGGATCAGCAATGAGCTTTGACATTATCATTTTGAGACCCTCGAACGCTGATGCCGAGGACCTGAGTGCCGTCGAGAGTCTGAATGATATCGGCGCTTTGGATTCGGTTAACGCCACACTGGATTCGTTTTTTCCAGGCTGTGCTCAAGGTACGTATTCTGCAGGGCAGTTCTATAGCGTTGAATCCACTCAGAGCGGCGATCCGGTCAGTTCCGTGCACCTGACACTCAGGTTTGGCAGCAAGTGGTCTGAAGCCGTCAACGAGGAGTTCCTCGCGCTACTGTCCACACTTTGCCAACAACTTAAGTCGCATGCATTTGCGGTATCCGACAATTCAAGAGTTGCTGCATTCTGTTAAGGCCGCTTGGTAAACGAGATACTGAGCTTGTGTCTGCTTTCGCTTGATAGACAAGCGTCAGGCTGGCAGCGAGCCAAGGCATTTGTCGTTCAAGGTTGATATGCCCGGCATTGCTCGCCAGAATCGCGCCCCTGTCCAGCCAATCGCGCCGGACATGAGTGGTGAAAGGGGCTGCAGTTGAACGAACAGACATTGTCCATGCGCCTGGAGCGCGTGGCGGCGCATGTGCCAGCCGGTGCGCGGCTGGCCGATATCGGCTCGGATCACGGCTACCTGCCGGTGGCTTTGATGCGCCGTGGATCTATCGCGGCGGCCGTGGCGGGTGAAGTTGCATTGACGCCGTTTCGCTCGGCCGAACGCACGGTGCGCGAGAACGATCTGGATCAGTTGATTACCGTGCGCATGGCAGATGGTCTGGCAGCAATTCAGCCAGAGGACGGGATAACCGCAATCAGCATCTGCGGCATGGGCGGCGAAACGATCCGCGACATCCTGGACAGTGGTAAAGCGCATTTGAGTGGTGATGAGCGTCTGGTCTTGCAACCCAACGGCGGCGAGCAGCCACTGCGTCAATGGCTGATGGACAACGGTTATTGCATCCTCAGTGAGGAAGTCCTGCGGGAAAACCGTTTCGACTATGAAGTCATCGTCGCCGAGCGCGCTGGACCGGTGACGTATACCGCCGAGGAACTGTACTTCGGCCCGCTACAGATGAAAGCTCGTAGCCCGGCATTTCTGCTCAAGTGGCGACGCATGCTGCGCCATAAGCAACAGACCCTGAACCACTTTGCCCGGGCTCGGCAGGCGCTCCCCGAGCAGAAACTTGAGGACGCTGCGCGGCAGGTTCGGTGGATTACTGAATTGCTGGCGTGAGCACGTAGGGGATAGTCGAAACGAAGATGTAGCGCAGTAAACAGTGGCTGTTACCGTACAAAATTCAACTATCTAATTTGAGATGCTTTTTTCTGTAGGAGCGCATGAGCACCGCGAGGCCTCGATAGCGGTGCATCAGACAGGCCGTCATCGCGGCCTCGCGGTGCTCGTGCGCTCCTACAGATCTACTATTTGATGCGAAACAGCGCAGTGCCATTGGCGCCAGGCAAAGCTGCGGCGAGTTCTTGCATCACCCAAAGCGCATCCCTGCGCCTCGACAAGTCAGAAGCTGTACTTGGCTGTCAGCATCATGTTCCGTGGAGTGCCATAACTGTCGCCGCCATAATCCGAGGAGTTGGCGATGCTCGAGTAGTATTTGCGGTCGAAGACGTTGTTGGCGTTGAGCTGCAGGTCGAGGTTTTTATTAACCTGATAGCCAGCCATCAGGTCGGTGATGGCGTAACCACCTTGTTCCAGGCGATAGCTGCCACCGTCGGCCAGGTCGATGTCGTTGTACATGCGGCTCTGCCAAGAGACGTTGCCGCCGACGCGCAGTTTTTCCAGCGGGCCCTGGAAGTGATAGCTGGTGGTCAGTTTGAACAGGTGCTCCGGCAAGTCGGTGTCAAAGCGCTGATTAACGTTTTGTGGCGCAGAGGCATCTTTGACGGTGTGTGTGCGAGCGTAGGTGTAGCCACCGCCAACCTGCCAATTCTCGGTCAGCGCACCTTGCAGTTCGAAGTCGATGCCCTGGCTGCGAATCTCGCCGGATGCCTCTGAGCAAGACGCTTGTGGGCAGTTCGGCACCACCACGCTCACTGCACGGTTTTCCTGATCTACACGAAATACGGCCATGCTTGCGTTCAGTGCGCCGTCGAAGTATTCGCCCTTGATGCCAACCTCGTAGTTCTTGCCCACAATGGGTTTGAGCGGAGTGCCGGAAGTGTCTTTGGCGCTTTGGGGGGTGAAAATGTCGCTGTAGCTGACGTAGACCGAGTGGTGATCGTCCAGATCGTAGATCAAACCTGCATAGCGCGTTACGTTGCGGGTGACTTTGTAGTCGCCATCGCCATCACGGTTGTCATAGTCATACCAGTCCAGACGACCACCAAGAATCAGCTTCAGCGGATCGGCCAGGCTCAAGCGGGTGGTCATGTACACACCATCCTGAGTCGTGACTTCGCGATCATTTCCGGTATGAGTGAAGTCCGGCTTGCCTGCATCGATCGGCCAGAACAAGTCGTACGGCGAGTAGCTGTGTGTGGTCATGTCGTAGATACGCTTGCTCGCACCCACCACCAGTTCATGTGTGCGCCCAAACGCTTCGAAAGGCCCGCTGGCGAAGGCATCCAGCCCGGCCTGATTTTCATCGTTTGCGGACTGGTAAACCGTACGCTGCAGCTCCCTGTCGGCAGCCCAGCGCGACTGGTAAGAGCCTGAGAACAGCGCATTCTGTTCGGCATAGTTGGCATTGATCTGAAGCTTCCAGTCGTTGGCCAGACGATGACGCAATTCGGCGAAAACGGTGTTGGTCTCCTGATCCTTGTTTTCCCACTTGGTGCCGGGGTTGTACGAGCGGGGCAGATCCAGGTGATGGCCATTCTCGCCAATCATCGAAGAGCCCCAGAAGTAGTTGGTCTTGTCCTTCTGATGGGAGAAGCCGACTGTCAACGTGGTGTCTTCGTTAAGGTCCGCCTCGGTCACGGCGTAGAACAGGCCGTGGTCCTCTTCCACGCCATCAATGAAACTGTTGGCGTCGCGATAGGAGGTGACAACACGGCCGCGCAAGGTGCCGCTGTCGTTGAGCGGGCTGGAGGCATCCAGCTCGCCGCGATAATCGTCCCAGCTGCCAGCAGCGCCGGTCAGGGTGACTTTTTGCTCGGCCAGTGGCCGCTTGCGGACAAGGTTGATAGCCGCTGATGGATTACCTGCGCCCGTAACCAGGCCGGTGGCGCCGCGTACCACTTCAACCCTGTCGAACATCGCCAGATTAGGCTGAACACCCACCGATACGCCGTTATAGCCGCTGGGGATACCGTCGTACATCAGGTTATCGATGTCGAAACCGCGAGACATGTAGGACTGCCGACCGGGGCCATTGGCATAGTTGAGGAACAAGCCCGGGGCGGCTCTGACCACATCATTGATGCTGGTCATGGCCTGATCGTCCATGCGCTGACGGGTAATCACGGTAACAGCTTGAGGTGTTTCACGCATGGTCAGCGGCAGCTTGGTCGCCGTCGCCATTTCCCCGGTGGTGTAAGAATTGCTGCCTTCTGTGGTGCTGCCCAGTTGCAGTTGCGTCGAGTTGATTTCACTGGCGCCCAGTTCCACGGTAGTCGGGACGGGTTTCGCCTTCGTCTCGCTGCTGTCATCGGCCATTGCCGGAGTCAATGTGGCCATGCAGATGGCCACGGCCAATAAATTACGGGACGGGCTGAAACAATGCAGCGGGGCAAAGCGTGACATGAACGGCTTCCTGACCAGATAGTTAAATGTAATGCTTATGAGAATTGTTGCTATTTATAGTGTCAGGAAATTTGTCAGCGTTAAAGGCTAATGTGAAAAATTTGTGAAACTCTGACTGCCAACGGGTATGGATGAGTGCTGAAAAATCAGGGCACTCCAAAAGGACGCAGTAGTCTTTTCCTATAGACCCACTCTCAGCTAACGGAGCTTTCATGATCATCGTCCACCACCTCAACAACTCGCGTTCGCAGCGCATCCTCTGGCTGCTCGAAGAACTCGGCCTGCCATACGAAATCAAGCGATATGAGCGCGACCCGAAAACCAACCTTGCGCCACCTGAACTCAAGGCCATTAATGCGCTGGGCAAATCCCCGGTGATAGAGGACGGTCCTCACGTTGTGATTGAGTCCGGCGCTATCGTTGACTACCTGATCCGCCGCCACGGCGACGGTCGTCTGCAACCGGACCCGGCAAGCGCCACGTACGATGAATACGTGCAATGGCTGCACTTCGCTGAAGGTTCGGCAATGCTGCCGTTGATGCTCGACTTGTATGTCGGGCGCCTGGGCGAAGCGGGTGCGCCGTTGCATCCGCGTATCGAATCGGAGGTGGCCAATTATCTCGGATACCTGAACGAAGCGCTGGGATTGACCCCGTTTCTGGTCGGTGAAGAGTTGACCGGTGCGGATATCCAGATGAGCTTTATTGGCGAACTCGCCAAGGCTCAAGGCAAGTTGCAGCCTTATCCGAATGTGGCGGCATGGGTGCAGCGCTTCCAGGAGCGACCTGCGTATCGCAAGGCGCTGGAGCAGGGCGGTGAGTATAAGTTTGCGAAGTAAAGGTCGAGTGGTTGACTGACTCGGAGCCGGTTAGTCGGCGCGGCTTGATCACGCAACCGGATGCATGATCAAGCCCGGCTCTCGCAGCAATCTATCAACCTTCGGAGGGCGCGCCGACTTCCTGGCCGGGTTCAGCCTCGAGCTTTAACCGGTCAGCCTTGCTGATGTATTTAGGCTTTTTGGGTGCCAGTTTGGCACTGGCCTTTTTGGCTTTAGCCTTGAATAGCTGCTGTAGTTTTTTCTGGCGGTTCATGTTTCTGCTCAACTGGTAATTCTTGAATGATTCGCGGTGATTCTAAACGTGATTCAGTGGGTCTGTAGGTGAATTACGCTGACCATGATCCTCTATCGCGCCGAAAGCTGCCATCTACTAAATTCAAGGCGAAAAGCCCATAAGGCCCGCGACGCCTACAGCAACGCGTTACAGATAGTCCGTAAAGTTGACTACAAGGTTTCAGAATCTCTCGCTGAACGGTAAAACGCCCCGTGGGCATTGGCTGCTTTCGAGGCGTTGAAAAGGTGGGAAAGCTGGCGGGCACATTCAGTTCAACTGATGTGCCCTGTCGATGTTTCAAACCTGAAGATAGACAACATGCGTATGGGTGTACTCGTACAAGCCATGCTTGCCATCGGCACCGCCCACGCCAGACTTTCTGACGCCGGCATGGAAGCCCTGCATGGCCTCGAAGTTCTCTCGATTGATGTAGGTTTCGCCGAAGTCGATTTCACGGATGGCGTACATGGCCTTGCTCAGATCCTTGGTATACAGCGATGACGTCAGGCCGTATTCGCAGTCATTGGCCAGGGCGATGGCTTCATCGAGGTCATCGACGATCTGGATGGGCAGCACCGGGCCGAATATTTCTTTGCGCATGATTTCCATGTCGGCGCTGCAGCCGGTCAGTACCGTTGGCTGGAAGTGGAAGCCCTGGCCGAGGTCGGCGATGTTGCCGCCAGTGATCAGGTTGGCGCCTTGTGCCTGGGCTTTTTTGACTTTGGCGGCGACGCTTTCCAGGCCTTGTCGGTTGATCAGCGGGCCCATTTCTACCGAGCTGTCGGCCAGTGGATCACCGTAGCGGGTCGCTGCCATTGCGGCGCTGATCTTGTCGATGAATTCATCCGCGACACGGCGCTCGACATACACCCGCTCAGCGCAGTTGCACACTTGCCCGGTGTTGATGATCCGTGAGTCGCGAATCGCTTTGACGGCGAGGTCCAGGTCCGCATCAGCCAGCACGATGGCAGGGGCTTTGCCGCCCAGTTCAAGGTTGAGTTTGGTGATGTTGGGTGCCGCGGCGCTCATGATTCGTGCGCCGGTTTCAACGCTGCCGGTGAAGCTGATCATGTTCACTTGCTGATGTGAGGTCAGCGCTGCGCCCACCCGGCCATCGCCGCAGACTACGTTGAACACGCCGGGTGGCAGGTCGATTTCCGCGACCAGTCGGGCAAACTCAAAGCAGTTGTTGGGTGTTTCTTCGCTTGGCTTGATCACGATGGTATTGCCCGTAACCAGGGCGGGAGCCATCTTGCGGGCGATCAGGAAAAACGGGAAGTTCCACGGCAAGATGCCCGCTACGACGCCTAGCGGTTTGCGAAACATGAAGATGTTTTCGCCAGGACGATCACTGGTGATGATTTCACCTTCAATGCGTCGTGCCCATTCGGCCATATAGTCGAGGTAGTCTGCGGTGAAGTTGACCTCTACTTCGGCCAACCCATAGATCTTGCCTTGCTCCAGGGTAATGGTGCGGGCGAGGTGGGCGACGTTTTCACGCAGTTTGCTGGCGATCTTGCGCAGATAACCTGCACGCTCGTTGGCCGGGCGCTTTGCCCATGCGGACTGGGCCGAGCGTGCTGCGGCCAGCGCACGATCCACTTGATCGGCATCCGAGGCGGGGACTCTGGCGAGCACTGCGCCAGTTGCCGGGTTGAGCACCTCAAAGTGCTCCGCGCTGGGGACGAATTCGCCGTTTATATAGTTTTCGTAAACCGGTACTGAAGACATGGACGGGCTCCTTTGCAATCAATAGGTGCGTGAGGCCGGGCGTTGTTCGCAACTGTCGCGGTAGCGCGCCAGGTTGCTGAGGGCGGCCTGGCGCATCAGGCTGATGTCGATAGCCACGGCGATGAACTGACAGCCCCAGCTCTGATAGCGGCGCGCATCCTCTTCGGCCGGGGCCAGTATCCCGCTGACCTTGCCAGCCGCGAGGGTGGCATCAATCGCATGGCGGATTTTTTCCTGCACTTCAGGGTGTGACGGGTTGCCGATATGGCCCAGCCCCGTGGACAAGTCTGCGGGGCCGATGAAAACCGCGTCGACGCCTTCCACCCCAGCGATTTCAGCGACGTTATCGACGCCTGCGCGAGACTCGACCTGCACAATCAGGCAAAGCTCTTCATGGGCCGTATTGATGTAATCGGGCACGCCGTCCCAGCGAGTGGCGCGGGTCAAACCGCCACCCACGCCGCGAATACCGTGTGGCGGATAGCGAGTGGCTTGCACCAGTGCGCGAGCCTGCGCGGCGGTTTCGACCATGGGGATCATCAGGCTCTGAGTGCCGATATCCAGCAACTGCTTGATCAGCACCGGATCGTGACTGACGGCACGCACGATGGGCGCTGTGGAGTAGGGCGCGACTGCCTGTAATTGGGCAAGGATCGAAGGCACGGTATTGGGCGCGTGCTCACCGTCGATCAGCATCCAGTCGTAGCCAAAACTGGCGGTGATTTCCGCGCCGTATCCCGTGGCAAATCCTGCCCATATACCGTATTGCGGCTCGCCTTTGGCCAAGGCGGCCTTGAAGCCGTTGCGTGGCATTTTCATCGTGGACTCCCGTCGAGCCAAACCCGACATCCAGGGTTGACTGATTCAGTGCTGGTAAGGGCGATGCAGTTGGCATTCAGGGTTCAGCGTAACGCCAAAACCTGGCTGATCGAGTTTTGAAAGGCGCATGCGACCGTTTTCCGGTATCGGTTCGCCCAATAGTTGCGGATGGAACATCGGCACGACTTCATCCGCTTTGGGCGCCATCATCAGGAATTCGGCAAACGGGCTGTTGGTGCGGGTCGCGACAAAGTGGTAGCTATAAACGGACGAGCCGTGGGGCACGACCATCGCGCTGTGAGCGTCGGCCAGTGCCGAAATCTTGATCAGCTCGGTGATACCGCCACACCAGCCGACGTCTGGCTGGATGATGTCGCAGCAGCCCATTTCCAGCAGCATTCGGAAACCCCAACGTGT
Source organism: Pseudomonas caspiana (assembly GCF_002158995.1). Lineage (GTDB taxonomy): Bacteria > Pseudomonadota > Gammaproteobacteria > Pseudomonadales > Pseudomonadaceae > Aquipseudomonas > Aquipseudomonas caspiana. Next base: position 178,329 of record NZ_LOHF01000008.1, read on the forward strand.
GGCTTCGTGCTCGCCGGTGGTGACCAACATGCCGGGTGGGACAGCTTTTTTAAGCGCGGCGTAGCCCCAGTAATCGTCGGGGGACAAAGCTTCTTCGATCCATTTCAGACCAAACTCGTGGGCACCCTGAGCCAGACGTGTAGCGTAGTTGAGGTCCAGGCTCATCCAGCAATCGAGCATCAGCCAGAAGTCTTTGCCGACGCGTTCACGCATGACGGCCAGCGCCTCGAGATTTTTGCGCAGGCCTTCTTCGCCTTCTGCCGGGCCGTGATGCAGTGGCAGCTTGCCGCCGATAAAACCCATTTTTTGCGCGAGGTCCGGGCGGGCGCCGGTGGCATAGAACTGTAGTTCGTCACGCACTGCACCGCCGAGCAACTGGTGCACGGGTTCTTTACGGACTTTGCCGAGCAAATCCCAAAGCGCCAGATCGATGCCGGAAATCGTATTGATCACCAGCCCTTTGCGCCCGTAATACTGGGACGAAAAGTACATCTGATCCCAGATACGCTCGATGTCAGTGACCTTCGCGCCTTCGACAAACCGCGCCAGGTGTTTCTCGACGATATAGGCCGCCGGTTCGCCGCCAGTGGTCACGGCAAAACCGATATTGCCTTCCGAGTCCTCGACCTCAACGACGAGAGTACCGAGCACATTGATACCAAAACTGCGGCGGCTCTGGCGGTACTCCGGGTATTTGCTCATCGGCGTGGCGATGTGGTCGTCGATCCAGTGACCGTCGCCCTGATCGTGATAGTCAGCGCCACCGCCGCGCAGGACAAAGGCGCGAACATGTTTGATGGTTGGAATGGCCATGATGTGATTTCTCCTGGTCAGACTTGGAAAGTCGGTTGCTTACGAGGGACAGCCTGACTCGGCGGGCGAATGCCCATGATCAGGGCTGCTGCAATGAGTGTGGTGAAGGCCAGCACGTACAAGCCTGCTGCCGGAGAGTGGAAGGAGGCTTCCGCCCAGTTCTTCAGAATGGGCGCGATGAACCCGCCCAGTGCGCCGAAAGAGTTGATCAGCGCGATGGCACCGGCTGCGGCGGCACCTGCCAGAAAGCTTCCGGGGAACGTCCAGAACACCGGCTGTACCGCGATGAAACCCGAGGCGGCGAAGCACAGGGCGAGGATGCCCAGCAGCGGGCTGGCGAAAGTCACCGAGGCGGCGATTCCCAGCCCTGAAACCACGAGAGTCAACGCGGCAACCGTGCGGCGCTGGCCGGTGCGGTCAGCGATGCCGGGGATTTTCCAGGCAGCCAGTAACGCGCAGATCCATGGGACGGCGCTGACCAGACCGACCATCAAGCCGACCTTGGTGCCCAGCAGCCCTGCAACCTGGCTCGGCAGGTAGAAGACCACGCCGTAAACGCTGGCCTGAATCAGCATGTAGATCAGGCACAAATACAGGACCGCAGGCTGACAAAGGATTTTCAGCAGGCTGCCATGGGATTGTTTTTGGCTGTCCTCGGCATCCAGCACGGCTTGCAACTGGCTACGTTCTTCGGGCGTGAGCCATTTGGCATCGGCCGGGCGATTGTCCAGATAGAAATAAGCCCACACACCGACCACGCTGGCCATCAATCCTTCCACCGCGAACAGCCACTGCCAGCCGTGGGTGCCCATGAAACCGTCCAGTTCGAGCAGCAAGCCAGACAACGGGCTGCCGAAGATGAACGCCAGTGGTGCGCCGAAATAGAAGAAGCCCATGGCCTTGCCGCGCGAGGCGCTGGGGAACCAGTAGGTGAGGTACAGAATCACGCCTGGGAAGAAACCGGCCTCAGCCACGCCGAGTAAAAAGCGCAGGATGTAAAAGGTGGTTTCGTTGTGGGCGAACATCATGGCGGCGGAGACAAGCCCCCAGGTCACCATGATCCGGCACATCCACAGGCGAGCGCCGATCTTGTGCATGATCAGGTTGCTGGGCACCTCCAGCAACGCGTAACCGGCGAAGAAAACGCCAGCGCCGAACGCAAAGGCGGCGTCGCTGATACCGGTGTCGGCCTGGAATGCCTGTTTGGCAAAGCCGACGTTGGCACGATCAAGAAACGCCATGATGTACATCAGCAACAGAAACGGCAGCAGCCGCCAAGAGACCTTGCGCAGTAAAGTCGCGGGTAGAGTGTTCACGTCAGTTTCCTTTTTGGAATTATTTGACTGCGTAAATTTTCAAAGCAGGTGAAGGGCGTTGAGCCTCAACAGGATGCAGATGACGGGCTGGGTTGCGGAGCGCGAGGGGTGTAAGCGGGCGGCAAATAAAGGACGGCAGAGCGTTTCATTGGATTCACCTCGGTGGGTGTTGTTTTCTTGTGCTGAGGACTCTACTGCTACCTGGGATGCGTGACTAATCGAATTAAGCTTATAGTCGATACCTTAAAGTTATCGATTGCAGAGGGCAGCATGAGTGTCGAGCGGTCTCCCCATCAGCTGTTTGGTCGGCTGCGTTACAAGCATTTGCAGATGCTGGTCGTGCTTGGCTCCAGCCTCAATTTACACCGCGCGTCGTTGAGCATGAGCATGTCCCAGCCTGCTGCAACGCGGATGCTTCAGGAAATCGAAGACATGTTCGGCTGCGAGTTGTTCGAGCGTTTGCCGAGGGGCATGCGCCCGACCGCATTGGGGCGTGAACTGCTGCGCTTTGCCGAGGCTGCACTGAGTGGGCTGGATCGCTGCGCTGCGGATATTGCCGTGCGCAAGCAGGGTGGTTACGGATACTTGTCGATCGGCACGATCATGGGCGCGGCACCGGACCTGGTGATGAACGCCGTCGCCGAAATCAAAGGGCTCAACCCGAAATTACGCATCCGGATCATGGGCGATACCAGCGATCAGGTGGTCCAGTTACTGGAACAAGGCCGTGTTGATATCGCGGTTACCCGTCGCAACCTCATCACCGATCGTGAGCAATACGAGTTCGAGCCCTTGGGCAACGAGCGATTGATTGCCGTGGTCCACAGCGGGCATCCATTGGCCCGGCGCCGCAAACTGGAATGGGCAGAACTGGTCAGGGACTGGCCGTGGATCCTGCAACCCGAAACCAGCCCGGCCCGCATTGCTATCGAGCAAGCGCTGCAAAAGCTCGAACTGCCAATACCGGCCGACATCATCGAGTGCAGCTCGGTGTACTCCATGCAGCAACTGGTGCAACTGACCGATGCTTTGATGGTGCTCTCCGAGTCGGCGATGCGTGACTATCTGAAGATGGGGCTGGTCAAGGCGCTACCCGTCACGCTGGACGCGCAGATGGCGCCGTTCGGGCTGCTGCGCCGTAAAGGCGAACCGGTCAGTCGCGAGCTGCAGCACTTCATTGATTTGCTGCGTAAACGGGCTCGCGAGACCTCATGACGCGGCGTGCGGAAAATGCACTCGCTCAGCAAACAATGAACCTGTAGGAGCGTACGAGCATCGCGAGGCCGCGATAGCGGTGCATCAGGCAGGACGCCATCGCGGTCTCGCGGTGCTCGTGCGCTCCTACAGGTTTTCCGCTTTACGCGAGGCCGCGCCGCAGGTCCTTCATGGGCCGATCCTGGTATCCGATGAACCCTTGCGTCGTGCCCTTGCCGAAATGCAGCGTTAACCGCCACTTTTTCTACAGTCAGCGTCATCAGCCAAAAGCTATTCCGCACCGGAATACGCCCATGAAAATCATGAATTTTATTTATCTCAATGAACCTCGTAGCGTGTCGTCTTCTGCATAAGGAGATGACCCTGTGAATAGCCTGCGCTTGTATGTTGACTCGCAATTGACCAGCCCCTACGCCATGTCGGTATTCGTAGCGCTTCGCGAGAAGGGCGTCGAATTTGAACTAAGCACTCTGGATCTGGAGGCGTCCGAAAATCAGTCGGCTGATTACGCCAGCCTTTCGCTGACTCAGCGAGTACCCACACTGGTGCATGGCGACTTTGCACTGTCAGAGTCCTCAGCGATCACCGAGTACCTGGAGGATGCTTTTCCACAAACGCCGGTTTATCCACGCGACTTGATGCAGCGCGCAAAAGCGCGGCAGGTTCAGGCATGGATCCGCAGCGACCTGCTGCCGATTCGTCAGGAGCGGTCCACGCTGGTGGTGTTCTATGGCCTGAAGGCAGGCCCGTTATCGCCCGATGCCGAGGCCGCAAAACGTAAGTTGATTAGTGCCGCACAAGCGCTGCTTGCGGATAGCCCCGAGTACCTGTTCGGCGAATGGTCGATTGCCGATGTGGATCTGGCCGTGATGCTGAACCGTCTGATACTCAATGGCGACTCGATGCCGTCCGGGTTGGTGGAATACGCCCAGCGCCAGTGGCAACGGGCGAGTGTGCAGGAGTGGGTCAGGTTGCAGCGTCCGCCGCTTTAGCTTTGCTCCCTGTTTACGCGCGTATCTCAAGGGTTACGCGCAACCCACCAGACGGACGATTTTCCAGACGGACACGTCCGCCCCGGTTTGAGACTGGATTAGGTGTCATCCAGTACGAACGTTCGCCACGTTCGATTGTTGGTCTCTACGACGTCGCTGAAACCAGGTTTTGAGGGTGCAGCGGTGAATGTCGTGGCGCTGCTGGTTTGGGTATTCCAGACCTGCAACGCAATTTTCCTTTCTCAGGGGGGCGTCTACTTTGGGCACGGCGACGGCACGGACCTGTAGGAGCGCACGAGCATCGCGAGGCCGCGACAGCGGTGCATCAGGCAGAGCGCCGTCGCGGCCTCGCACTGCTCGTGCGCTCCCACAGAAAAGCATTCCAGATCAGCTGTTTATATGTTTTTTGCCCAGGCGGGGTATAAGTATCTCTTCCCCGTATGTGTAGCCCACCAACGCTTACCCGCTATTCGAGCTATGCACTTCATTGTCATTTTTCAAAATATTTCGACACGAACTGCACTGAACTAACGCTCCGTTACAACGATCCTTTTCTTTGCGCAGTCAGCGCGACCCTGTCTGCCAGTGCATTTGCGCTGAGTATTGCCCAGGGTCGCTCAACGATAAGGAGCCGCCGTGACCGTTACTACTCATCCCCTTTACCGGAGCACGCCAAGCCCGCTACACGCGATCTTGCTTGCCGGTACCGTTCCGCTGTTTCTCGGCGCCTTGCTGAGTGACATCGCTTACGCCCAGACCTACCAGATTCAGTGGGCCAACTTCGCTGCTTGGCTTATTGCCGGAGGGCTGCTTTTTTGTGGTCTGGCGTTGTTGTTTGCACTGGTCAATCTGATCCGGGCGGACCACAAGGCAGGCCGCCCGGTAGCGTATTTCCTGCTTCTGCTGGTCACTTGGGCGCTGGGCCTGATTAACGCCTTTGAACATGCCAAAGACGCTTGGGCGATGATGCCGACGGGCCTGATTTTGTCGATAGTCGTGACTTTGCTATCTGTTGTTGCCGCGTGGACCGGGCTTACCAATCTACGTTCGGGAGGTGCTGAATGAAGCATTCAGGCGCACTGACCATTTTGAGCATGTCGCTGGTATTAAGCGCATGTGGTGGCGATGGCGAAAGCACCCAGGCACGCGGTCCGGATCCGAAGTTGCCGGAGCCACAACGCACACTGTTGCCGAGCATGAAGATCGCTGAGCCGGTGGCTTGGGGTGACCAGAAGCCTACAGTTCCTGAGGGCTACAGCATTTCGGCGATTGCTACCAATCTGAGAATTCCGCGTCAGACTCTGGTTCTGCCCAATGGCGATATCCTCATCGCAGAAGGGCGTGGCGGCAGCGCGGCCAAACTGAAACCCAAGGACGTGATTGCCAGTGTGATCAAGGCCAAGGGCAACACTCAGGTCAAAGGCGGCAATCGTCTGACGTTGTTGCGCGATGCTGACGGCGACGGCAATTACGAGTTGAAGACGATTTTCGCTGAAGATCTCAATGCGCCTTATGGCCTGGCGTTTGCCGATGGCAAGCTCTATGTGGCTAACCAGGACGCCTTGGTACGCTTCGATTATCAGGAAGGTCAGACCAAAGCCAACGGCGCCCCAACCAAAATCACCGACCTGCCATCGCAGATCAACCACCACTGGACCAAGGCGCTGACGATCAGCCCCGACGGTCGTTACCTTTACGTGGGGATTGGCTCGAACAGCAACGTGACCGAGCGTGGCATGGAAGTTGAGATTGATCGGGCCATGGTTTGGCAGATTGATGCCGAAACGGGCGCGCACAAGCCTTACGCTACTGGCCTGCGTAACCCGACGGCGCTGACCATTCAGCCTGAAACCGGGAAGTTGTGGACGGTGGTCAATGAGCGTGACGAGTTGGGGCCTGATCTGGTTCCGGATTATCTGACGTCGGTGAAGGAGGGCGGTTTCTACGGCTGGCCTTACAGCTATTGGGGTCAGAACGTCGACCCGCGTGCGCAACCGGAGAACCCTGACAAGGTCGCCTCGGCGATCAAGCCGGATTACAGCCTCGGGTCGCACGTCGCTGCGCTGGGCGTAGACTTTTCCATTCCGGCCATGGGTGACAAGTTCGCCAACGGCGTTTTTGTCGGCGAGCACGGTAGTTGGAACCGTCCGAATCCGGTGGGCTACAAAGTGATTTTTGTGCCGTTCAACAACGGCAGCCCTGCGGGTGAGCCGGTTGATTTTGCCACTGGCTTCCGGGGTGCTGACGGGAAAACCCGTGGTCGGCCTGTCGGTGTGACGGTCGACCCGAAAGGCGCACTGATCATTGCCGACGACCTTGCCAACACGGTCTGGAGAGTAACGCGTAATCGTTGATCCCAGTGCCCCGAGGTGAGTGATGTCGCCTCGGGGTATCTCATGCACAGTTCCTGTCTATGTTTTAGGAGCGGCTTCAGCCGCTAGCAGCGTTCATGCCCGACATAGGCGCTGTTGCCGATGACGCCGTCCCGGCTAAAGCCTGTCCTACGGATTGATGGTGCACGCCGGGTCCAATGTTTGCTGCGAGATAGCGCGGTGTCCGGCACCGGGCTATCTCGCAGCATCAACTCAATATTTCCAGGTTACCGAGGCCGTCAGGTTTATTGGTACGCCTTAAGCGACCGCTCTATAACTTGATGAGTTCACGTACCCGAGAGGCGAGGGTGTCGATCGCGAATGGCTTGGTCAGCACCTGCATGCCGGGGCCGAGCTGTTCATCGCCGATGGCGGCGTTTTCTGCGTATCCGGTGATAAACAGTGTCTTGAGAGTAGGTCTGACCTCCCGCCCTGCGTCGGCCATTTGTCGGCCATTCATGCCGCCTGGTAGCCCGACATCGGTGATGAGCAGGTCAATGTGGACATCGGAGCGCAGTACCTTGAGACCGGCGATGCTGTCACCGGCCTCAATCACCCGGTAGTCAAGCTCGCTCAGAACTTCCATGAGCAGCATACGGACCGTTGGCTCGTCATCCACAATCAGAATGGTTTCTCCCGTGTCTGCCGGCGCAACTGGCGTCTGGTTCGTCTCGCGTACCTCTTCGGTTGCCTCGCCTTCGTAACGAGGCAGGTAGACGCAGATGGTTGTGCCCAGTCCTACCTGCGAATTGATACGTACCTGACCTCCGGACTGTTTGGCAAATCCATAGATCATGGACAGACCCAGCCCTGTGCCTTGGCCTATCGGCTTGGTTGTGAAGAAGGGATCGAACGCCTTGGCGATAATTTCCGGTGTCATGCCCGTGCCGGTGTCCGTGACACTCAGCGCCAGATACTCGCCCTCTGGCATTTCGTGCGTGCGGGCCGTGTCATGAGCCATCGACACATTGGCCGTCCCAATCGTGATCCGCCCGCCCTCCGGCATGGCATCCCGAGCATTGATGCACAAATTAAGAAGGGCGTTTTCAAGCTGGCTGGCATCGACGAGCGTCGACCAGACACCTGCTGCGCCTGCAATCTCGACGGTGATGCTCGGCCCAACGGTGCGCTGGATAAGTTCGCCCATGCCTTCGATCAAAATGTTGACGTTGGTCGGTCGTGGATCAAGGGTTTGTCGACGGGAGAAAGCCAGGAGACGGTGGGTCAGCGCTGCGGCGCGTTTTGTTGCACCCTGCGCTGTCGTAATGTACTTGTCGGTCTCGGCCCAGCGGCCCTGCGCGATTCTTGCACCCAATAGTTCCAAGGCGCCGGAGATACCCGCCAACAGGTTGTTGAAGTCATGCGCCAGGCCCCCGGTCAGTTGTCCGACCGCTTCCATCTTCTGTGACTGGCGCAGTTTCTCCTCTGCCTGCATAAGTTCGACGGTGCGCTCTGCCACACGTTGTTCCAGTGTCTCGTTCAGTGCACGCAACGCAGCCGTCGCACGGTCGCGTTCGGCTTCAATGGAACGACGTCCCTCAACATCGATGACGACGCCCGGCAGGCTGAGCGGGCTACCGTCCTCGGCAAGATCAACCCGTCCATTCGCCTCGATCCAGTAATACTTGCCATCGGCACGACGCACCCGGTACTGATGGGCATAGGCACCGCCCTTGGCAATGGCGGCACTGATCGTTTGCTCAAGGCTTGCCTTGTCTTCAGGGTGAACCGACTCGACGACCTGCGCCATGGTCATGCCCTCCAGCCCTAGTGCGGGATCAAGGCCAAAGGCGCGGGAGAAGGCTTCGTCGATGGTGAAGCGGTCGTTGGGCACGTCCCAGTGCCATGTGCCGATAATCGCGCCGGCCGCGAGTGCCAACTGAACACGCTCCACGTTCTGTCGTGCGACTGCCTCGCTGATGCGCAAACGTTCCTGTGCGTTACGCCGTTCAGTGACATCACTGAAGATGATCGCGATCTGCCTGTCGGCCCGGTCACCGACGCTGACCGCCCGAACATCAAACCAGCGCTTGAACGCTTCGGCATAATTCTCGAACGTAGCGGGTTCACCGGTCTTGGCGACATGCCCATAAGTCTCGAACCAGAAGCGTTCGAGGTCCGGAGCAAACTCGGTAACCCACTTGCCGCGCAGGTTTACCCCGGCCTGGCGTTCGAAGGCCGGGTTCGCCTCGACGAAGCAATAGTCAATCGGTTGATCGTTGTCATCAAACTTCACCTGGACGATGGCAAACGCTGACTCGATCGTCTCCAGAATCGTGCGGAAGCGTTCTTCGCTTTGACGCAAGGCGGTTTCAGCAGTGCGTGTCCGGGACAGATCAAGCATTGCGCCGATCATGCGCACTGCCAAGCCTGCGGCGTTGCGTATCACGTGGCCCCGGTCCAGAACGTCTGCGTATGAGCCGTCCTGACGGCGGAAGCGGTACTCGTCTGTCCAGGCGCTGCCGGCCCCGTCGATGACGGCGTGAATCGAGTTGTAAATACGGATCCGGTCATCCGGATGTATTTGATCGATCCACCATTGACCGGTGGTGCCGATGGATGTCAAAGAGTGTCCGTAAGCCTCTTCCAGCGCTTCGTTCCACAGAATCTGGTCAGCCTGCAAGTCCCAGTCCCAGATGGCATCGCTGGTCGCTTTGGCCACCAGGCGATAGCGCTCCTGGGTTTCCTCCATAGCGACACCTGCAAGGTGTTCGCTGGTGCGGTCACGCAGAATCTTCACGTACCCCAAGTGGGCGTTATCGTCACCATAGAGCGGCATCATTTCGCCGGATGCCCAGAACTGCTGGTGCCCCTTGCGCAGGTGCCAGCGCTCATCCAGGGCACGCCCGCTCTGAAGTGCGCGCTGCATCTCGCGCTCGATCTGGCCATTGGCCCGGTCGATCCGGGTGAAAAATCGCTCAGCGGTCTGGCCAAGCATTTCTTCAGCGGTCCAGCCCAGTACTCGCTCGGCACCGGGGTTCCAGTCGGTTATGAGCCCGGCAGGGTTGGTGACGATCATGGCGATGTCGATGGCGCTTTCGAAGATTGCTTGCTGACGCGTTTCACTGTTGGCGAGCGCTGCAGGACTTGCTTTGGGAGGAACGACTGTATTGGCTGAAAAGCTTTGCGCGGTGGCGGCTGCACGCAGAGAGGTCTGGCTGAGGCGATCAGTGCCGCTGTGCTCGGTCGACAGTTCAGCGGGAGGCTGTGGATTGATTCCTGCATCCTCGAGGACTCTGCGCAAACGCGCGATCTCGGCCTCAAGCTCTTCGCGAGTCATATCGTTCAAAGCATTTCCCACTTTCGCATTGTCGTTCCGTTATAACCGCATCAAATCAGAAAACACCGGGTTTTGCACTGGCGAGCCTTTGACGGTGTGGCGGGTTACCGGGCATTGCGATCAGGAATGGCGCAGGCGTAGGCAAGGTAACGAGCCAGCATCTGACTGGTCGGTACTTCAGTCAGTTCCACTTGACCTCGGTGTACATTGCACCGCGCTGTCTAGCGTCAAACATCAGCCCCTGTAGGAGCGCTCGGAGGGTACGACGGCCGCGAAGCGGTGTGTCAGACATACCGCTATCGCAGCCCGGCGCTGCTTGATCGGGGCAGGATTATTGCGCGGTTTTCAGCTTGATCACATCACCGGAGATGGTGGTGGTGTAGCCGCTCAGGATCCACGCCCAGAACCAGTTTTCCTGAACCTGAGTGTTGATCATCGCATCGCCGCCTTTGGCGTTGATCGCGGAGGTTTGAGCGCGCACGAAGCGGTTGTTCTGGCGAATAGGGATAACGCCGAACAACATCAGGCCAGTGGCGCTTGCCTCACTGTGGCCCAGAACGGTGTATTGATTGCTGTCGTAGTGCGGGGACTTGATTGCGGTGCCGGTGCAACCCGCCAGAGCCAGACCCAGAACGGCAGACGCCGCGACTTTGCTGATGTACTTCATAGAAACTCCATAGCCTAAAACCCGGGATCCAATTTCTCGGGGGGCGACACTCTAACCGCACCTCCTGAATATTGAAACGCCCATCCCGCGCCGCTCCATGCCAGTAGACGCCACTCGTGCTGATTACGGATTAGTGTGCCGCTAAAGATTCGCGGGGCGCTCCTGTCTGGTCGACCAGACGAATACTGTCGCGCCCATCACGCTTGGAGCTGTAAAGCGCAGCGTCGCCTTGTTCAATCAACGTCGCCAGGTCAGCAGGTGGTTGGTCAAATAGGTTAGCGCCGATACTCAAGGTCACCGCTTGGGGAGTGGCGAACGTCTGTGACGTAGCGTTGTAAAACTGGCTGCGCAGCTCGTTGCCCAGTTTCAGGATTTTCTCTTGTGATGTGTTGCTCAGGAGGATGACGAATTCGTCACCGCCCAATCGTGCCGCCAGCGCTCCTTCGGGGAGGATTGATCGAATCATCTCGCTTAGCGTGACCAGCAATCGGTCGCCTGCAGTGTGTCCGAACAGATCGTTGACCAGCTTGAAGTTGTCGATGTCGATCAGTAGCAAGGCGCCCGGTCGATGGGCTGTCACTTGATCAAGCACCCGCTGTGCGCGAACTTCAAAAGCGCGGCGGTTGTAAAGCGCTGTCAACGGATCACGTGCGGCCAGGCGAGCTATTCGTTTCTCCCGGCGATAGCGTTCGGTTCCGGTCATCGAAAGTGCGATGAGCATGATCGCCATCGCACCTTCGACCAGCGATATCTGAATGATCTCGCCACGGAAGGCGGCGAGATCAATGAGCGTGCCCGGCACTACCGCCGGTATGGCCTTGGCGGCGTAGAACATCCCGTGAATCAACAGTACATAGCGCAGTTGTACCGCTCCGACACTCAAGGACTTGCCATGGGGACGCAGCAGAAAGCTGGCTCTCAGGCTCAGCAGGGCGATCAGCAATGAGTTGACCACAAGCATGACTTTCGACCACGAAGGATCGCTCGGTAATAAAAGCAGTGCCAGCCAGACGGCAGGGATCAGGACCCAGGCACGCGACAGGCGCGTCTCTGTGAAGCGCGCCACGCCGAACAGAAACAGCCAATGCGCCGTGATCAGCAGGCCGTTGGCGAACCAGATACCAATCAGCAGAAAACCGCTCATGCGCAGCAACGCGAGTGTCGATCCCACGCTGATTGTTGCGAAACCGGCGCTCCAGTAAAGCAGTGAAGATTCACGAACGCTGCGCCACTCGATCGCCAGATACAGGGCCGCAGCCGCTGCAAGGGCGATGGTGAGAATCAGTAACGTGGGTGGGTCGAGCGCCATAAACGGACTGGCCTTTCCAATGTGCAATAAAGGGCAGGATTGTAAGCGTTCAGGCGGATATTTCAGAGCGTTCTGTAGAGGATTTGCGGGGTGTTCGACTACTGGTGCTATCGAAGTGAATTTATCGGTCGCGGCTGGCTCGATAAGAAACGGCGCTGATGCAATGCGTCGACAACCGTTAGGCTTTCTACCAGGAGAACTCGATGACCCATTCATTCAAAGCTGGCGATACCGTGCGCTGGAATTCGGAGGCGGGTGAAATCCACGGCAAGGTGATCAAGGTCCATACCAAGGACGTAGAGTTCATGGGCAAGCATCGCCCGGCTTCAAAAGATGATCCTCAATATGAGGTCAAGAGTGACAAGACCGGGCATTTGGCGATGCACCATGCAGGGGCATTACATCGCGGCTGAGGATATATATCCGGCTACTTTAAACAGGTCGCGGTGCCGGTTTCGGCCGCTCGTAGTGATCAGGTGGCAGGGCAGGGGCATAAAGCGCTGCATTGCAAGAGCGCATTGCTGGCAGGCGCAGTGGTACTTAGAGGCACGATCGCGACTAAAAGCTTTTGCGACTACAGGCCCAGCCTTTGCTTGAGTTCAGCCTCGGTCCAGACACCACTGGCCGGGCCGCCGGGTAAGCCTTCGTTGGCTCGGGCGAGCGGCAGAATGACCGGGGTAAAACCTGCGTCGCGCACCAGTCGGGCGCCGACCTCCCGAGCCTTTGCATCATCGGCGAAGGTGGCAATCGACTTGTTTTTACCCGACTGGCTCTCCATCGACGCATAGCCGATGGCGTTGAATGCCCGTACCAGATGCACCCCTGGCAGATACTGTTGGTCTGCCAGGGCGACTCCCTGATCCAGGGCTTTGCGTCCGACTTCACCGTCACGGCCGCTGAATGGATTGCTGGCGCTGAATACGACTTTTCCTTTCAGCTTGTCCTTCAGTTGCTCGGACAACGCTGGCATCGCTCCATAGGGGACGCTCAACACAATCACATCACCCCATGCGGCGGCATCAGTGACCGAGCCTGCGCGAGTGTTTGGCCCGGCAGTCTTGACCAAATCGTTCAATTCCTCGGGATGCCGTGAGGAAAACATTACCGAGTGACCCGCCTTTGCCCATAACGTGCCAAGCGTACCGCCGACGTTACCGGCGCCAATCACGCTGATCTTGAGGGTGTCTGCCATCACCTGGCTGCTGCACAGGACCAGACTTGCGAATGCCAGTAATAGCTTTCTGAACATGTGTCCTACTCCCGAATGGATAAAGTCCAGCATTCACCGTAGTAGACGTCGTGCTCGAGTGAAAGGTTGTAGCGACCAGCGTCACCGTCAGCTTTGTGGACAAGGCCTGACGACACTGCGCGCTGCCATCGGCCGCGCCAGGCTGAGCAGTCCCAGCAAAGCCAGCCCGGCGCCCACCCACAGCGGAGCGCGCAGGCCGTACCCGGCATCGATCGCGGTGCCTCCTGCCCAACTGCCCAGTGCCAGCCCGGCGGTGATGACCGATGTATGCAATGTATTGACCAGCGCAGCTGGCTCGGCGGCTTTCATCACGCGCGCGACCATTGCCGGGTTCAATGCCACGCCTGTCAGCCCCAGAGCGATGAAACAGGTCAGGTTCAGCCAGAGGTGCTCACCCGCCAGAGCGAAACCCGTCAACGCGAGAACCAGCAAAAGCAGACCCCAGCCGAGTGCCTGGAAGGTGTAGCGATCTGCGACGCGTCCCACCACCATGTTGCCCAGTAAATTAGCCACGCCATACAACGCGAGCATGGGCGCTACGTAACTCGGCTTTAAGCCCACCTCTTGAATCAGGATCGGCGTGCAGTAACTGAAGGCAGCAAAGGTCGCGCCGATAATCAGCCCGCTCGTGACGTAAGCGGCCCAAAGACTGCGGTTTTTCAATGCGGCCCACTGCGTACTCAGGGCCGGTTCGCTGCCCGCTTCGCTGACAGGCAACCGGACGGCGGCCAGTGCGCTGCAGATCAGCGCCAGCAACACGACCAGCCAGGAGCTGGCGCGCCAGCCGAAATGCTGCTCGACCCACGCGGTCAACGGCACCCCGGCAACTGGGGAGAGCATCAGGCCCGCCAGCACCACCGACACGGCACGACCTCGAACTTCGCGTGCGACCAGCCCGGCACAGACCGTCAGGCACAGCCCGATACAGGCGGCGCTTGCCACGCCCATAAGGATTCGCGCGAAAGCCAGCACCGGATAGCTGGGCGCAATGGCGGCCAGAATCCCGGCGGCTACATAGACAGCCAGCAGTCCAACCAGCGCACGTTTGTTGCTGATGCCCCGGCTGAGCAGTAATACCGTGACAGGAGGCCCGCCCAATGCCATGCCAAGAGCATAGAAGGCGATGAGATTACCCACTTGCGCCAGGCTGACCGAAAACGCATCGGCCAGCGCGGGCATCATCCCGGCAACCATGAACTCGGCGGTTACCAGAGAGAAGATCGTCAAACTCAACAGGTAGACGGTAGGCGGCAATTTGGAAGGGCTAGTCATGCTGGTCATATCTGGTGCAGGTATCTCAGGCAGAAACAAAGCCCGCTACCCTAGGCAGAGTTGATCAAATGGTCAAATAACTGTTGGGCATAGGGTCATGCTTTGCAGACGGACAGGAGCGGCCCCTTATGCCTATGCCGTCGCGCTGTTTTGCGGCAAATAGTAGACCTGTAGGAGTGCACGAGCACCGCGAGGCCGCGAGAGCGGTGTATCAGACATAACGCCATCGCCGCCTCGCGGTGCTCGTAAGCTACAGAAATGCATGACAAGTCAGGCCGTCAAGTTCTGACGGCGTCCAACGCACCCGTCAACAGCAGATGCTCAACCTCCGGAGTCCGCTGATTGGCTGCCCCCAGATACTCGATCAGCTCGGCTGCCCGGCTGCCACGCAGGCCTGCCGTGGTGATCTTACCGTCGCGCACGTAGGTGTAGAGCCCGGATACCGCGAAGGCTTTCAACTGGGCAATGTGTTCAGACTGTCCCGCCAGCGTGGCCTGAAATACCGGGCTTTCGAAGAAGCGACGCCGGGCTAACGGACTCTCGAAGGCTATTTCCATGATCACCAGTTCTGCCCGCGCAGGGTTGGCGTAGTGCGCGACGTTGGGGGCAGGGGGATGCATGCCGTCATTGTTGAACGGCTGACACAGGTGCAGACGCAATTTCAATACTTCCTCCGCGCCAGCCAACACGTCGCCCAGATCATTGGCCAGATACTGCTGCAACTGCGCAAGACTGGTGCGCGGGCTGAAATGCACATGAATCCGGTCAGATCTGTCCGTGCCGTTGAAGGTTTCGTCATTTAGCCGGTTGACGACAGTCGCCGAGCCGTCTGGGAGATCATAAGCCAGGGTTTCCTCGAACATGTTTTGCTCGTCCGAGAACAGGATCGAGCTGGCGTTCTGAAACTGTTTTTGATCCTCGGCTGAAGCGAAACCGATCTCGACGCCACCGTCCAGCTCGTAATCGGTTATCTCTTCAACGCCATCGGCCAAAGGCCACAGGTGGGCATCCTGATTTCGCGAAAAGTGATGCTGAATATACAAGCCGAGCCCCGGCAGGCGGGAGCAGAGCGGGCCATGCACGTCGCGCCAGTAAGTCGCGAAAATCTCATGGGGGACGCGCTCGCGGCGTTTTACGGTGGTGTAGCTGTTGATCTCAATCATGTCATTACCTTTAAACGAGAAAATTATCGGCATGAAGTTGAGAGTGGGCAGGTGTTGAGTCGTTCGGTTTATCTGTCGGTGGATCCTGCGAGATAGCCTGCAAGACCATCAAAACTGGCACACTTGCCAGCATCACCTATTACACCCGAGCCCACACCTTGAATCGTCTTGATCATCTCCAGTTAATGGCCACGTACAACCAGTGGATGAACGACAAGCTCTGTACGGCAGCCGGCACTCTGGATGCCGAGGCATTAAGCGCAGACCGCAAAGCATTTTTCGGTTCGATTCTGGGGACTCTGAATCATCTGCTGGTGGGCGATATTCTCTGGCTCAAGCGCTTCGCACAGCATCCGGCAGGGTTTCCAACTCTGGATGTGATTCGGGGTATGCGTGATCCTGAAGCCTTGAATGAGCAAGTGTTCAACAGCCTGGCTGAGCTGACCGTGCAGCGCAGACGGGTTGACCAGGCGATCATTGAATGGACGGCAGAGTTGCAACAGGACGACCTGGACGTGGTGCTGCATTACACCAATACCGCCGGGATTGCTGCCGCTCGCGATTTCTATGGCTTGTTGATCCACTTTTTCAATCATCAGACCCATCATCGCGGGCAAGCGACAACGTTGCTGACTCAGGCCGGAGTTGATGTCGGATCTACGGATTTGCTGGGGTTGATTGCCAATGCATAGGGTGTCCATGTGTATGCTGACTGCATGACACGCTCCGGTCAGGGAACTCAATGTGCCATCAGGTGCTCGTAGTAACCGAATTAACACAACTCCAGTCTGTGATCGACATCAAGGCCACTCGATGTCAGCCGATAATATAGACATAAATCCAATGCTGATTCGCCCCACGCGGCTGCGATGCATCACCCCACTGAGGCTGCTTGATGAACACCCTATCGGCGAGTGATCGTGCGCAATTGTTGCGTGAAACCACTGCGCAGTTCTGGCAGCACATTGTCCCTGTCGTGCAGATCGCTTTTTGTATTCATCTCGTCCTGTTCGTCTTGTTCAGCACACTGAAAATACCCTTGCTGGCGGTGGGCAACGGTTTCAGCATTCTGGTTTACGTGGCGTGTCTCAGGGCGATCCGGGCCGGGCGTTATAGATTTGCCGGCATGCTGATGAGCATGGAGATCATCCTGCATGCCTTGCTGGCGACATGGGTGCTGGGTTGGAACAGCAACTTCTATTTCTATCTGTATTGCGTGATCCCGATTATCGCGTTCAGCTTTCAAAATGCGCGTCGACCACGATTGCTGCTTAACCTGGCCATTCTCGTCGTATCGGTGGGGGGCTTCGCGTTGCGCGGGCAGATGGGGATCAACTCAGGTGTTGCGCCGCAGTTGCTTGAGGTATTTGGCATCGTCAACGTGCTGACCGCCGTCGGCGTGTTATTGCATGGCACGGCCTTGTCTGTGCGCTTTACGCGGTCTATGCAACTGAACCTGTTCCATACCGCCAATCGCGACAGTCTGACCAATCTTTACACCCGGCGCAGGGTGATGCATGGGGTGCGACAGTTGGCTGACTCCGTACCTGCGGCGATCATCCTGCTGGATATCGACCACTTTAAACAGATCAACGACCGTCTGGGGCACGAGCAAGGTGACTTGATCCTCCAGCGGGTGGCTGAAGCCATCAATAGCAACGTGCGAGCCTCGGATGTGGCGTCGCGCTGGGGTGGCGAAGAGTTTCTGGTATTGATGCCGGATGCCTCTGAACAGGCTGCGCAGGTTGTTGCCGATCGAATTCTATTGCGTATCCGCGAATGGGTCGGGCAGGTGGACCAGGGGCCGCTTACCGTAACGGCAACCCTGGCGGTGAGCGAAATCCGTTCGGGAGAAACGTTTCAAAGCGCTCTTAATCGAGCGGATCAGGCGTTGTATCTGGGTAAGCAACAGGGGCGTAATAAGGTGATGCTGGCGGGGTGAGCGTGGGACCGGCTTCAGCCGGGAAAGCTGCCTTGCAGATGCTACACATTCAGAAGCTGTTCCGGCGTCTTCCCGGCTCAAAGCCGATCCCACTCCAGTTTTGCGGGCAAAAACCCAATCTCATTTCAATTCAGATTCAGCCCGTCAGGCATGAAATTGCAATGCATTGGTCAGGTCGCCCATGGGCGTTTGCCCGCGCGCGATCATCGCCTGATCTCGTTCCTTGAGGCCGTCGAGCTTTTCCAGCCCATGAACACGGGTGATCAAGCGCAGAATTGATGCCGTGTCGTAAACCGTGTGATCGACCGTGCCTTTGCGGGCGAAGGGCGAAACTACCAACGCCGGAATGCGTGTGCCCGGCCCCCAACGATCGCCTTGCGGTGGCGCCACGTGGTCCCACCAGCCGCCGTTTTCGTCCACCGTGATGACGATGACCATGTTTTCCCATTGTGGACTGTTGCGCAGCACCTTGATCACCCGGTCGATGTGCCGATCACCTGCGGCGACGTCGGCATAACCAGCGTGCATGTTCAGGTTGCCTTGTGGCTTGTAGAACGTCACCGCAGGCAGCTTGCCGGCTTCGGCATCGGCGAGGAATTTATTGCTGCTGACTTCGTCCCCCAGCCCGCCGTCGCGCAGGCGCTTTTTGCGCTCTGCCGGGTTTTGCGGCCCTTGCTGAACGAAGTAGTTAAACGGCTGATGGTGGTACTGAAAGTTAGGGATCTTCGGGATCCCGGTCGAGTCCTTGAACTCATCAAGGGTGACCTGCCAGGCACCCGCGTACCACGCCCAGTCGACGTGCTTTTTCGACAGCTTGTCGCCGATATGTTCGTGAGTTTGTGGCACCAGCACATTGGGCAGGTCCGGTTTGGAATAGTCCGGATTTGCCGGGTCGCGCAGCCAGGTCGGCCAGAACGGCGGTGCCAGCGTGTTGACCGCAAAGCCATCGGGCGTCAGTGCGCTGGGGCCGAATTGCGGCGCACCGGTCATGGCGCTGGCCGGTGATTGCTCCAGTGGCTTGAGGCGCGGATCTTTCGGGTTGTCGCTCTGCAATTGGGCGATCTGTGATTTGGCCGCCGAGTTTGCCGCGTTCGGATAAATCGGCGCGGTGGCTGCAATCAGGTACTGGTGATTGAGGAACGAGCCACCAAAAGCTCCCTGGAAGAAGTTGTCACAGAGCACGAACTCTTTGGCGACGTCCCACAGACGCAATGAATACTGACTCTGCGCGTAGTAACCCATGGGCAAACCGCCCGAATCGGCCCACGCCACGAAGCGGTCATTCTTGCCACCATTGATCTGCATCTGGTTCTGATAGAACACATGCCACAGGTCCCGGGTGACGAGGCTAAGCGGCAAGTCTTCGCCATTCATGCCTTTGAGCGGGAAGGGTGCGTTGGGCAGGTTCTCCTGAAACTGGCCGCCAGCGGGATAGCTCACTCCGTCAACCGTTTGAGGCCCCAGCTGCAACACGCCGCCCCAGGCCGGTGGCAGGGTCTTCAGCAGTGATCCGTCGCGGTCGCGCTGTTGGTAGTCGGCGGGCTGGAGCGAGGACAAAGGCTTCTCGACACCTGGGAAGTTGCCAAACAGATTGTTAAAGCTGCGATTCTCGGCGTAGATCACGACGACGGTTTTGACGTTGTCACGCAGAGCCTTGTCCAGCGCCATGCCGGTCAGCGGTGCGGTATCGGGTGCTGATGCAGGTTGTTTTTCCTGGGCTGTCGCGTAGCTCCCCAAGGTTACACCCGCTCCTAATGCAGCCATGCCGCCCAGAAAGCGGCGACGGCTTGGGTCGGTCTGCGAGTTATCGTCTGACTTGTCGCTCATCGTGGATTACCTGCCCGGTATAAATGTTGCCAAATATTTCAGGCGAGGGTATCCACGCTATATGACGGTATTGCGACAGCAGGTCTGATCGGGGTACGGCGCAGGTCAGGTACGAGGGGCGGTGTAACGGTCGATAATTTGCTGAATTTCTCCTGAAACCCTCATGCGTACTAATGTGCGCAGGATTTTCTGCGTGGGCAGACCAGGGTCGTTACGGATGATGCAGCCGGCTGGCTGATCAGCGATCAGGGCGATGGATTTCAATTGTTCATCGGCGGGCAAGTCACGGTTGAGCCAATCCAGCACCAGCTGGCTGGCCACTGCGTAGTGATAGCGGCCCGCAACCAGCTTTCGAAGTGTCTGCTCCTGATTGCGGGCGTCCTCGCGAACCAGTTGATGGTTATCGAACAGATATTGCAGGTCGGGGTAGTTGTAGCCCAGCACTGTGCCGATGGTTTCGTTATCAAACTGCTCGGGATAGGGCCCTGCGGCGGTTGCGGCTGAGGCGATCAGCAAGTCGCGCTGGTAGATGATCGGCAAACTCCAGAAGTAATCACCCGAGAGGTTCGGCACCCAGGCCTGGGCTGCGTAGCATCGAATATCTATCTCACCGCGCTCCAGCGCCGCTTGAACCCGCAATCGCGGCAAGACGTGATACTCGGCTTCACGGCCTACCTGACGCGCCAGGCTCTGCATGATGTCGAACAGGATCCCGGACGTGGGCTGATAGTCCTCCAGTTGAACCAGCGGCATCGACCAGCTTTCCGCCACCGAAAACCGCAGTGGCGGCTCTTTCGCATCAACCGGCAAGGCAATCAGCAGCAACAGCGCTATTAGAATGGTACGGGTTCGTCGCATAGAAGGTCCCTCAACTACGAGCCATATATAAAACGCTCTCTAAAGACCCGATTAATGCGTGTCTTCACATCCATTTGCACAGCTTAGCCAGAATAGAAGAGGACACCAGATGCAATTTTGCCCCTGCTCCGCTAGCATTAGCGGTCTTCCGCTTCCCAGTTGCGACGGTTTTCGATGAGTTATCAGGTTCTTGCACGTAAATGGCGTCCGCGCTCGTTCCGCGAAATGGTCGGCCAGACCCATGTGCTGAAGGCCCTGATCAATGCCCTGGACAGTCAGCGTCTGCACCATGCCTATCTGTTCACCGGTACCCGGGGGGTGGGCAAGACCACTATCGCGCGGATTATCGCCAAGTGCCTGAACTGCGAAACAGGCATCACGTCGACGCCCTGCGGCACCTGTTCGGTGTGCCGCGAGATCGACGAAGGGCGTTTTGTCGACCTGATCGAGATCGACGCCGCGAGCCGTACCAAGGTCGAGGACACGCGTGAACTGCTGGATAACGTGCAATACGCCCCGAGCCGCGGGCGCTTCAAGGTCTACCTGATCGACGAAGTGCACATGCTCTCCAGCCACTCGTTCAACGCGTTGCTCAAAACCCTTGAAGAGCCGCCGCCGTACGTCAAATTCATCCTGGCGACCACCGATCCGCAGAAGCTGCCAGCGACGATTTTGTCTCGCTGCCTGCAGTTTTCCCTGAAAAACATGACGCCGGAGCGTGTGGTCGAGCATTTGACCCATGTGCTGGGCGTCGAAAATGTGCCGTTCGAAGACGACGCACTCTGGCTGTTGGGGCGTGCTGCCGACGGCTCCATGCGCGACGCCATGAGCCTCACCGATCAGGCGATTGCTTTCGGTGAAGGCAAGGTCATGGCTGCTGATGTACGGGCCATGCTCGGTACGCTGGATCACGGTCAGGTGTTCGACGTGCTGACCGCCTTGATCGACGGCGATGCCCGCAGTCTGCTGGAAGCCGTCCGTCATTTGGCCGAACAGGGCCCGGACTGGAATGGCGTGTTGTCGGAAATCCTCAACGTGCTGCACCGCGTGGCGATTGCCCAGGCGCTGCCTGAAGGTGTCGACAACGGCCATGGCGACCGCGACCGGGTATTTGCGCTGGCTCAGGCATTGCCAGCCGAAGACGTGCAGTTCTACTACCAGATGGGCTTGATAGGTCGTCGTGACCTGCCTTTGGCTCCTGATCCTCGCGGCGGCTTCGAAATGGTCCTGCTGCGCATGTTGGCGTTCCGACCCGCAGACAGCAGCGACGCGCCAAGACAGCCGCTAAAGACAGTGGGAATCAACCCGGCCACAGTTGATTCCCCACAACAAGTGGCCGGTGCGACAGCTGTCGCGCCGGTAGCAGTTGCTCCCGTACAGGCGGCCGCTCCGGTTGTTACCGCGCCGGTTGTCGAGGCTGAGTTGCCAGTGACCGCGGCGACTCCCGTGGCAGCCGCTCCTGAGCCTGAGCCTGAGCCGGTCGCAGAAGTCGACTTGCCATGGAACGAGCCACGGGCATTGCCGCCAGTCGAAGACGAACCTGAACCGCTCGCTACACCTGCTCACGAACTTGTTGCCGAGCCAGTACTCGACACTGTTGCCGAGCAGCCGGAACTCACTCCGATGCCAGCCCCGGCGCCAGCCAGTCCCGTGCCGGATGCACCAGAGATTGAAGCGTCGCAGCCTGAGCCGGTTGCCGAGCAGGCGGTCACTCCGGCGATGCTTGAAGCCATCCCCGATGCCTACGTGCCTGCGCCGATGGATCGCGACGACGAGCCACCACCGGATGATGATTACGTCGAGCCGGATGTGGACATCGATCCGGCGTCCTATAGTTTCCTTGATGAACTGGCGCACGAAACGGTCACTGAAACGGTCGAAGCTGAACCTGCTCCGGCGGCAAAACCGGCGACGGGGTTGGCCGCTGAATGGCTGGACATGTTTAACACGTTGCCGATTTCCGGCATGACCAGCAGTATCGCCTCCAACTGCACGCTGGTCTCGATGGACGGTGATGACTGGTTGCTGCACCTGGATCCAGGGCACAGCGCGTTGTTCAATGCGACCCAGTTGCGCCGTATCAACGATGGCCTGAATCAATTCACCGGGCGTAAGATCAACCTCAAGATCGAGTTGATCAAGCCCGAGCAGGAAACCCCTGCGCAGGCGGCTTCGCGGTTGCGTGTGGAGCGTCAGCGGCAGGCAGAAGCGTCGATTCATGCTGATCCGTTCATCCAGCAGATGCTTGAACAGTTTGGCGCAGTCATCCGGGAGGATACGATCAAGCCCGTGGATGCCCCGGTGGCTCAGACTCATTAACTGAAGGTGTGATGCCCGACGGTGTCTCGCCTGATACAACAATCAACTTTCGAGGAGATATCCCATGATGAAAGGTGGCATGGCTGGCCTGATGAAGCAGGCGCAGCAAATGCAGGAAAAAATGGCCAAGATGCAGGAAGAACTGGCCAATGCCGAAGTGACCGGCCAATCGGGTGCAGGCCTGGTCAGCGTCGTGATGACCGGGCGCCATGACGTCAAGCGCATCAATCTGGATGACAGCCTGATGCAGGAAGACAAGGAAGTACTGGAAGACCTGATCGCCGCCGCTGTAAACGACGCGGTTCGCAAGATCGAACAGGCCAGCCAGGAAAAGACTTCCAGCATGACCGCTGGCATGCAGCTGCCGCCGGGCATGAAGCTGCCGTTCTGATTGCAGCGTGTACCGAAAAATGCCAGGCCAAGTGCCTGGCATTTTTGTTTTCAGGGGCCTGGCTTTTGCGGTCATCTGTGGGAGCCGGGCTTGCCCGCGATGCCGGCGCTGCGGTAAGGCAGATGAACCCGGTTGATTTCATCGTGAGCAAGCTCAGCTTCCACA
>NZ_LOHF01000009.1:0-71091 GCF_002158995.1 Pseudomonas caspiana
TTTATGCGCGAAAAAAAGACCGCCTCTTGCATAACCGTAGGGCCGGCCTCAGCCGGGAGGGCATCATATGCCCCGACGCTGATCTTCTGGCTGACTGCGCGTTCTGTCTACCGCACCTCTTCACGGCCTTGGATTGCCACGCCAAGCCATGCTGGATCTTGGTGTTTGGTCCCCCTGGCAGCAATCTGAAATTAACCGCGTGTCGTTTCTATGCATCGTCGGCTTGCGTGGCTATCATGCGAGCCTTATTGCATGGCGATCTTTAAATGCTGACGTTGTTGAAGCTCCTTGAGGATGGGAAATTTCATTCTGGGCAGGCTCTGGGGCAGGCTCTCGGGGTTAGTCGTACTTCTGTGTGGAAGCAGCTTCAGCAGCTAGAGTCTGAGTTGAACATCCGTGTTCATAAAATCAGAGGGCGGGGCTATAGGCTGGAGAGTCCGATATCCCTGCTGGTCGCTGGTGAAGTGTCTGCCGCCGCCGGTAAGGCGAGTGCATGGCCGATTGTTGTCTACGATTCAATTGGTTCCACCAATGCTGCAGCTATGAAGTTGATTGCTGAAAACTCACCTTCCCCACCTTTCGTCGTTTTGGCGGAGCGGCAAACCGCTGGTCGCGGTCGGCGGGGTCGCAAGTGGATTAGCCCATTTGGCGAGAACGTCTACTACAGCCTGGCCCTCCGTATTGATGGGGGAATGCGCCAGTTGGAGGGGATGAGTCTCCTGATAGGTCTTGCGGTCTTGAAGACGTTGCGGGAAATGGGTGTTCAAGGCGCTGGCTTAAAGTGGCCGAATGACGTCCTGGTAGGACGGCGCAAGATTGCTGGAATACTTCTGGAATTGGTAGGTGATCCAGCGGATGTGTGTCACGTGGTCATCGGTGTTGGCATCAATGTGAACATGCGTGCGACGGAAGAGGTGGATCAGCTATGGACCTCTTTAAGGCTGGAGGTTGGAACGCTCGCCAGCCGTAACGAGTTGGCTGGTAAATTGACGAGCAATATCGAAGAGTATTTATCGGTGCACCAGAATTCAGGCTTTGAAGTGTTCAGGTCTGAGTGGGAAAACAATCACTTATGGCAAGGCTGTGCTGTCTGTTTGCTTGCGGGCACTCAGGCGGTTGAGGGTGTTGTCTTGGGTATCGATCCACAGGGCGCGCTGCGATTGCAGGTTGGGAGCGACGAAAAAGTGTTCAGCGGTGGAGAGCTCAGCTTGAGGTTGCGTGATGATACTTGAGCTGGATTGCGGGAATAGCTTTATAAAGTGGCGCGTGATTCGGCAGGGGGCGCCAGTAGTTGTATCGGGTGGTGTGGTTGACTCGGATGACAAGCTGATAGGCGCTGTCGCTTCTACCCCAGGATTACTCCTTCGACATAGTCGCATGGTTAGCGTGCGGAGTCCGGAGGAGACTCAGAAGCTGGCTGCTGCGATTAAAGCGTCGTTTGGCCTTGAGACCCAATGTGCGGAGTCGGCCAAGGTGCTGGCGGGTGTCAAAAATGGTTATGAGGCTTATGAGCGGCTCGGTCTGGATCGATGGTTGGCGTTGGTAGGTGCTTACGCGAGTGTAGGGGGGGCGTGCCTCGTACTTGATCTGGGGACGGCAGTCACCTCGGATTTTGTCAGTGTCGATGGGGAGCATCTTGGTGGCTTCATCTGTCCTGGTATGCCGCTTATGCGTGGGCAGCTCCGTACCCATACGCGACGTATTCGGTACGATGATGCGGCGGCGGAGGAGGCGCATTCCAGCTTCGCTCCTGGGCGCACGACTGCGGAGGCTGTGGAGCGAGGCTGCGCCCTGATGCTGAGAGGCTTCGCTGCGTCGCAGCTAGAGCTTGCTCATCAGTATTTGGGGGATGACTTTGTCGTCTTTGTGACTGGTGGGGATGCAGAGCTCGTCAAGGGCGTCATGCCAAGCGCAAGACATGTTCCTGATCTGGTGTTTACAGGCCTGGCACTGGCCTGCCCTTTGCTCTGAGGTTTCTATGCGGTGGTTATTTCTTTTATTGCTGATGCTAAACGGCTTTTACTATGTCTGGCATCAGCAAGAGGCACCGTTGAGGGCTAAAGAAGTTTTGCCGTTATCTCTGCATCGGGCTGAACAGCAGAACATACATTTGCTCAGTGAGTCCGGTGCGCAGGGTAATCAAGCGTCAGATCTAGAGTCTCAGGATAAATGTCTCTATCTTGGCGGTTTTGAACGCCAGGACGAGGCTCGAACGGTTGAGCAGAGGCTCATGAGTCTCGATGTTCAGGCGCAGTTTCAGGCGCAGCATCTTGGTGGTATTAATACGTACTGGGTCAAAATAGACCCTGTCAGTCGCAGGCTTGTCGGAGATAGTCTTATCGCTGGGCTCGTGCAGGATTTCCCTGAGTTAAAAAACAAAATAATGTTGTGCGAAGGCATTGCAACCGGGGGGTAGTTTGCATAGAATGGCGCCCGCTTCGCAGTGCTTGATAGTTTGTTCAGGGCTGCAAGGCGATCGTCAACGCATGTAACCTCAGGTTTTTACTGAGAAAAAGGTTGACAGAAGGGTGGCATGAGTTGAGAATGCTGCCTCGTTCAGGAGGGGTTCCCGAGCGGCCAAAGGGATCAGACTGTAAATCTGACGTCTACGACTTCGAAGGTTCGAATCCTTCTCCCTCCACCATATTTCAGGCTGTGCAGCAAGTTAGGCGGGTATAGTTTAGTGGTAGAACCTCAGCCTTCCAAGCTGATGATGCGGGTTCGATTCCCGCTACCCGCTCCAGATTTGCTGTATGTCCAAAGAGTTTGCTCTTGTAGCTCAGTTGGTAGAGCACACCCTTGGTAAGGGTGAGGTCAGCGGTTCAAATCCGCTCAAGAGCTCCATTATAAAGGCAGATATGAAAATATCTGCCTTTGTTTTACTAGTCGGCTTGCTGTCATTTCGAGGCGATTAGTTATCTGGTTTTTAGTGTTGTATCTTTCCTTTGTGGGTGGGTATATCGGTAAGGGCCAGAATGCTGTTGAAAAATTCTTGTTGGGCTGGCATATTGGTCGGCCTGATTTTGCTTTTAGGTCAGTAGCTCAATTGGCAGAGCGACGGTCTCCAAAACCGTAGGTTGGGGGTTCGATTCCCTCCTGACCTGCCAGATTCACTAGGTTGTATCTGGCTTTCTTTTCACAGGATTATCGTAGATGACTCTCAAGGCTGAAGCCCAAGAATCTCGCTTCGATCTGCTCAAGTGGCTGGTTGTGGTCGCTCTGGTAGTGGTTGGGGTTGTCGGTAATCAATACTACTCAGCTCAACCTATCTTGTATCGCGTCCTGGTCTTGCTCGTGCTGGCTGGGGTTGCTGCATTTGTTGGTTTGCAGACTGCTAGAGGCAAAGCTTTCTTTGTTTTGGCTAAGGAAGCTCGTGCTGAAATTCGCAAAGTCGTTTGGCCGACTCGCCAAGAAACCACTCAGACCACGTTGATTGTTGTGGCTGTTGTTCTGGTTATGGCGTTGCTGTTGTGGGGTCTTGATTCCCTGCTCGGCTGGCTTGTTTCCTTGATTGTTGGCTAAGGGTGTCCCGTGGCTAAGCGTTGGTACGTAGTGCATGCTTATTCGGGTTACGAAAAGCATGTAATGCGCTCGTTGATCGAGCGTGTGAAGCTGGCTGGCATGGAAGATGGCTTCGGCGAAATTCTGGTTCCCACTGAAGAAGTGGTGGAAATGCGTAACGGCCAGAAGCGCAAAAGCGAGCGTAAATTCTTTCCAGGTTATGTGCTGGTCCAGATGGACATGAATGAAGGTACTTGGCACTTGGTCAAGGATACTCCTCGTGTCATGGGCTTCATTGGCGGCACGGCTGACAAGCCTGCACCGATTACAGATAAAGAAGCTGACGCGATTCTTCGTCGCGTTGCTGATGGCAGTGATAAGCCTAAGCCTAAGACTCTGTTTGAGCCGGGTGAAGTGGTTCGTGTCACAGACGGTCCGTTTGCAGATTTTAACGGTACTGTCGAAGAAGTTAACTACGAGAAGAGCCGCATTCAAGTTGCAGTGCTCATTTTCGGTCGCTCTACTCCGGTGGAGCTGGAGTTCAGTCAGGTCGAAAAGGTCTAGCTGAGCGAGAATCCCATACCCCGTAGCCATAGGCTGTGGGGTTTTTTCGTCACTGGGATAAACGTGCAAGTAACCGGGGAGCCTTGATTGGCGTTTGAACCCGTAATTGGAGTGCCTCATGGCCAAGAAAATTACCGCTTACATCAAGCTGCAAGTGAAAGCTGCTCAAGCTAACCCAAGCCCGCCAGTCGGTCCGGCCCTGGGTCAGCACGGCGTGAACATCATGGAATTCTGCAAGGCCTTCAACGCCCGTACTCAGGGTCTTGAGCCAGGTCTGCCGACTCCAGTGATCATCACTGTCTATAGCGACCGTAGCTTCACTTTCGAAACAAAGAGCACCCCTGCTTCGGTTCTGCTGAAGAAAGCTGCTGGTCTGACTAGCGGTTCGGCACGTCCGAACACCGTTAAAGTTGGCACCGTGACTCGTGCACAGCTGGAAGATATCGCTAAAGCAAAAAATGCGGATCTGACTGCTGCTGACATGGAAGCGGCCGTGCGTACCATCGCCGGTTCCGCTCGTAGCATGGGCCTTAACGTGGAGGGTGTGTAATGGCTAAGCTGACTAAGCGCCAAAAAGCTATCGCGGCTAAAATCGAGCCGGGCAAATCTTACAGCTTCACCGACGCAGCTACCTTGCTGGCCGAGCTGTCGACCGTCAAGTTCAGCGAGTCTGTAGACGTTGCTGTAAACCTCGGTGTTGACCCGCGTAAATCTGACCAGGTTGTTCGTAGCGCTACTGTGCTGCCGCACGGCACTGGTAAAACCGTTCGCGTTGCTGTGTTCACCCAGGGTCCTGCTGCTGAAGCTGCTCTGGCTGCCGGCGCTGATCGCGTTGGTATGGACGACCTGGCTGCCGAAATGAAGGGCGGCGACCTGAACTATGACGTGGTTATCGCCTCTCCGGACGCGATGCGTGTTGTTGGTCAGTTGGGTCAGATCCTCGGTCCTCGCGGCCTGATGCCTAACCCTAAGGTCGGCACTGTTACTCCTGACGTTGCTAACGCCGTCAAGAATGCCAAGGCTGGTCAGGTTCGTTATCGCACCGACAAGAACGGCATCATCCACACTTCAGTTGGCAAAGTCGGTTTCGACGCTGTCAAGCTGAAAGAAAACGTTGAAGCTCTGATCGCTGATTTGAAGCGTATCAAGCCAGCTTCCTCGAAAGGTATCTATGTTAAGCGCGTAACCTTGAGCACCACTATGGGCCCAGGCCTGGTGATCGACCAGGGTTCCCTGGACGCGTAAGACAAATTGGTGCGCTCGTCGCACCAATAAAAAATTGGGGTCCCTGCCTGGCGGGGGCTATCCAAGACCGTAGGCGGCGCAAGTCTTAAAATACAAGCCTACGCAGATGGTGCTCCCGGTTCCTTACCGAATCAGACACCAAAACGACATCCGGCTTAGGTCAGATGAAACGGTAACAAGCAGGAGTTAAACCCGTGGCAATTAAACTCGAAGACAAGAAGGCCATCGTCGCTGAAGTCAACGAGGCTGCCAAAGTCGCTCTGTCTGCTGTCGTGGCTGATGCCCGTGGCGTGACAGTAGGCGCAATGACCGGACTCCGTAAAGAGGCTCGTGAAGCTGGTGTTTACGTACGCGTAGTACGTAACACGCTGCTAAAGCGCGCTGTTGAAGGGACTGATTTCAGTGTTCTCAACGACGCGTTCACCGGCCCGACCCTGATTGCATTCTCTAACGAGCATCCTGGCGCTGCTGCCCGTTTGTTCAAAGAGTTTGCCAAGGGTCAGGATAAGTTCGAGATCAAGGCAGCTGCGTTCGAGGGCAAGTTCCTCGCAGCTAATCAGATCGACGTACTGGCAACCTTGCCGACCCGTGACGAAGCAATTTCCCAGCTGATGAGCGTGATTCAAGGCGCTACCAGCAAGTTGGCTCGTACTCTGGCGGCTATTCGCGACCAAAAAGAAGCTACTGCAGCCTAAGGCTCCGTACCTCCTTTCGCGTATTTTTGTTTATTTCGATGGTCGCGTAGGCCGTCCCCCAATTCAGGAATTAGATTCATGTCTATCTCTCAAGACGATATCCTCAACGCAGTTGGCGAAATGTCCGTTCTGCAGGTTGTTGAGCTGATCAAAGCATTCGAAGAGAAGTTCGGTGTTACTGCCGCTGCTGCTTCTGCTGGTCCAGCTGCTGCTGCCGCTGTTGTTGAAGAGCAAACTGAATTCAACGTCATGCTGACCGAAGCTGGCGAGAAGAAAGTTAACGTGATCAAGGCTGTACGTGAACTGACCGGTCTGGGCTTGAAAGAAGCCAAGGCAGTAGTTGACGGCGCACCAGCAATGGTTCTGGAAGCAGTTGCGAAAGACGCTGCTGACAAAGCCAAAGCTACGCTGGAAGAAGCAGGCGCTAAAGTCGAGCTGAAGTAAGTATCGACTTTGAGTGTCCAGCCCAAGCGTTAAGCGAAAGGCTGATGGCTGGTGGCTCTTGCCACCGGCCTTTTTCCGTTATAGATGACTGGCTCGGCCGGTATCCATAACGTGTAAAACCACCGGTGATGGTGGCGCAAACCAAGGGGTTTGCACGATTTTCTGGCTGTTCCCGTCGGGAGGAGCCAAACAAGCAGGTGACCAAGCTGGGGAACGCTGATGGCTTACTCATATACTGAGAAAAAACGTATCCGCAAGGACTTTAGCAAGTTGCCGGACGTAATGGATGTGCCTTATCTCCTGGCCATCCAGCTGGATTCGTATCGCGAATTCCTGCAAGCGGGAGCGACCAAAGATCAGTTCCGCGACGTCGGTCTGCATGCAGCCTTCAAATCCGTTTTCCCGATCATCAGCTACTCCGGCAATGCTGCGCTGGAGTATGTAGGTTATCGCTTGGGCGAACCGGCATTTGATGTCAAAGAGTGCGTGCTGCGCGGTGTGACTTACGCTGTACCTCTGCGAGTAAAAGTCCGTTTGATCATTTTCGACAAAGAATCGTCGAACAAAGCGATCAAGGACATCAAAGAGCAAGAAGTCTACATGGGTGAAATCCCCCTGATGACTGAAAACGGCACCTTTGTAATCAATGGTACCGAGCGCGTTATCGTTTCCCAGCTGCACCGTTCCCCGGGCGTGTTCTTTGACCACGACCGCGGCAAGACGCACAGCTCCGGCAAGCTGCTCTACTCCGCTCGCATCATTCCTTACCGTGGTTCGTGGCTGGACTTCGAGTTCGATCCAAAGGACTGTGTATTCGTCCGTATCGACCGTCGCCGTAAGCTGCCTGCTTCAGTGCTGCTGCGCGCGCTTGGCTACACGACCGAGCAGGTCCTGGATGCTTTCTATACCACCAACGTATTCCACGTAGAAGGTGAAAACCTCAGCCTGGAACTGGTGCCTCAGCGCCTGCGTGGCGAAATTGCCGTTCTGGATATCCTGGACGACAAAGGCAAGGTTATTGTTGAGCAAGGTCGCCGTATTACCGCTCGCCACATCAACCAGTTGGAAAAAGCCGGTATCAAGCAGTTGCAAGTGCCTTTGGACTACGTCCTGGGTCGCACCACTGCCAAAGTTGTCGTGCATCCGGCAACCGGCGAAATCATCGCTGAGTGCAACACCGAGCTGAACACCGAAATCCTGGCGAAGATCGCCAAGGCTCAGGTTGTTCGCATCGAAACGTTGTACACCAACGATATCGACTGTGGTCCATTCATTTCCGACACGCTGAAGATCGATTCCACCAGCAATCAGCTGGAAGCGCTGGTTGAGATCTATCGCATGATGCGTCCGGGCGAGCCTCCTACCAAGGACGCTGCAGAGACCCTGTTCAACAACCTGTTCTTCAGCCCGGAGCGCTATGACCTCTCTGCTGTAGGCCGGATGAAGTTCAACCGTCGTATCGGTCGCACCGAGATCGAAGGTTCGGGTGTTCTGTGCAAAGAAGATATCGTCGCCGTTCTCAAGACGCTGGTTGATATCCGTAACGGTAAAGGCATCGTCGACGACATCGACCACTTGGGTAACCGTCGTGTTCGTTGTGTTGGCGAAATGGCTGAAAACCAGTTCCGCGTTGGCTTGGTGCGTGTTGAGCGTGCAGTCAAAGAGCGTCTGTCGATGGCAGAAAGCGAAGGCCTGATGCCTCAGGACCTGATCAACGCCAAGCCAGTTGCTGCAGCGGTTAAAGAGTTCTTCGGTTCTAGTCAGCTTTCCCAGTTCATGGACCAGAACAACCCGCTGTCCGAGATCACTCACAAGCGTCGCGTCTCTGCACTCGGCCCTGGTGGTCTGACTCGTGAGCGTGCTGGCTTTGAAGTTCGTGACGTTCACCCGACTCACTACGGTCGTGTGTGCCCGATTGAGACGCCGGAAGGTCCGAACATCGGTCTGATCAACTCCTTGGCTGCTTATGCGCGTACCAACCAGTACGGCTTCCTGGAAAGTCCGTACCGTGTTGTTAAAGATGCTTTGGTAACTGACGAAATCGTTTTCCTCTCGGCTATCGAGGAAGCTGATCACGTCATCGCCCAGGCTTCTGCGGCGATGAACGACAAGAAGGTCCTGATCGACGAACTGGTTGCTGTGCGTCACTTGAACGAGTTCACCGTCAAGGCTCCAGAAGACGTGACGCTGATGGATGTATCGCCGAAGCAGGTAGTTTCGGTTGCGGCGTCTCTGATCCCGTTCCTCGAGCACGACGACGCCAACCGTGCGTTGATGGGTTCGAACATGCAGCGTCAGGCTGTTCCTACTCTGCGTGCTGACAAGCCGCTGGTAGGTACAGGCATGGAGCGTAACGTGGCTCGTGACTCCGGCGTTTGCGTCGTGGCTCGTCGTGGCGGCGTGATCGACTCTGTTGATGCAAGCCGTATCGTGGTTCGTGTTGCTGATGACGAAGTTGAAACCGGTGAAGCTGGTGTCGACATCTACAACCTGACCAAGTACACCCGCTCCAACCAGAACACCTGCATCAACCAGCGTCCGCTGGTAAGCAAAGGTGATCGTGTTGAGCGTAGCGATATTATGGCTGACGGTCCGTCCACCGATATGGGTGAGCTGGCTCTGGGTCAGAACATGCGCATCGCGTTCATGGCATGGAACGGCTTCAACTTCGAAGACTCCATCTGCCTGTCCGAGCGTGTTGTTCAGGAAGATCGTTTCACCACGATCCACATTCAGGAATTGACCTGTGTGGCGCGTGACACCAAGCTTGGGCCTGAAGAAATCACTGCAGACATCCCGAACGTGGGTGAAGCTGCACTGAACAAACTGGACGAAGCCGGTATCGTTTACGTAGGTGCTGAAGTTGGCGCTGGCGACATTCTGGTAGGCAAGGTCACCCCTAAAGGCGAGACCCAGCTCACTCCAGAAGAAAAACTGCTGCGCGCTATCTTCGGTGAGAAGGCAAGCGACGTTAAAGACACATCCCTGCGCGTACCTACCGGTACCAAAGGTACTGTCATCGACGTTCAGGTCTTCACCCGTGATGGTGTTGAGCGTGACGCTCGCGCACTGTCCATCGAGAAGACTCAGCTGGACGAGATCCGCAAGGACTTGAACGAAGAGTTCCGTATCGTTGAAGGCGCTACTTTCGAACGCCTGCGTTCCGCTCTGGTTGGCCGTAAGGTCGAAGGTGGCGCTGGCTTGAAGAAAGGCCAGGACATCACCGACGAAGTTCTCGACGGTCTTGAGCATGGCCAGTGGTTCAAACTGCGCATGGCTGAAGATGCTCTGAATGAGCAGCTCGAGAAAGCTCAGGCTTACATCGTTGATCGTCGCCGTCTTCTGGATGACAAGTTCGAAGATAAGAAACGCAAACTGCAGCAGGGCGATGACCTGGCTCCAGGCGTTCTGAAAATCGTCAAGGTTTACCTGGCAATCCGTCGTCGCATCCAGCCGGGCGACAAGATGGCCGGTCGTCACGGTAACAAGGGTGTGGTCTCCGTGATTATGCCTGTTGAGGATATGCCGCACGATGCCAATGGCACGCCGGTCGATATCGTTCTCAACCCGTTGGGCGTACCTTCGCGTATGAACGTTGGTCAGATTCTCGAAACTCACCTGGGTCTAGCGGCCAAGGGCTTGGGCGAGAAGATCAACCGCATGCTCGAGGAGCAGCGTAAAGTTGCTGAACTGCGTAAGTTCCTGACCGAGATCTATAACGAGATCGGTGGTCGTCAAGAGAAACTGGAAGACTTTAGCGATAAAGAAATCCTGGATCTGGCGAAGAACCTGCGTAATGGTGTGCCAATGGCTACGCCAGTGTTCGACGGTGCCAAAGAAGTTGAAATCAAGGCAATGCTGAAACTGGCGGATATGCCAGAGAGCGGCCAGATGCAGCTGTTCGATGGTCGCACCGGCAACAAGTTTGAGCGTCCGGTTACTGTTGGCTACATGTACATGCTGAAGCTGAACCACTTGGTGGACGACAAGATGCATGCGCGTTCCACTGGTTCTTACAGCCTCGTTACCCAGCAGCCGCTGGGTGGTAAGGCTCAGTTCGGTGGTCAGCGTTTCGGGGAGATGGAGGGTGGGCGCTGGAAGCATACGGCGCGGCCTACACTCTGCAGGAAATGCTCACAGTGAAGTCGGACGATGTGAACGGCCGTACCAAGATGTACAAAAACATCGTGGATGGCGATCACCGTATGGAGCCGGGCATGCCCGAGTCCTTCAACGTGTTGATCAAAGAAATCCGTTCGCTCGGCATCGATATCGATCTGGAAACCGAATAACACGTGACGCGAATCGAGGGTGGGTCGGTATGACTGCCCTCTGCTCCGCCAGGAGGAAAGGCCTTGAAAGACCTACTGAATTTGCTGAAAAACCAGGGTCAAGTCGAAGAGTTCGACGCCATCCGTATTGGATTGGCATCGCCTGAGATGATCCGTTCGTGGTCGTTCGGTGAAGTTAAAAAGCCGGAAACCATCAACTACCGTACGTTCAAACCTGAACGTGACGGCTTGTTCTGCGCCAAGATCTTTGGTCCGGTCAAGGATTACGAGTGCCTGTGCGGTAAGTACAAGCGCCTGAAACACCGTGGTGTGATCTGCGAGAAGTGCGGCGTTGAAGTTGCACTGGCCAAGGTCCGTCGTGAGCGTATGGCTCACATCGAACTGGCATCGCCTGTTGCCCACATCTGGTTCCTGAAGTCGCTGCCGTCCCGTATCGGTTTGCTGATGGACATGACCCTGCGCGATATCGAGCGTGTTCTCTATTTCGAGAGCTATGTCGTAATCGATCCGGGCATGACCACTCTTGAAAAAGGTCAGCTGCTGAACGATGAGCAGTACTTTGAAGCTTTGGAAGAGTTCGGTGACGACTTCGACGCCCGTATGGGTGCTGAAGCTGTTCGTGAGCTCCTGCACGCTATCGATCTGGAGCACGAGATTGGCCGTCTGCGTGAAGAAATTCCGCAAACCAACTCCGAAACCAAGATCAAGAAGCTGTCCAAGCGTCTGAAGCTGATGGAAGCATTCCAGGGTTCGGGCAACCTGCCTGAGTGGATGGTCCTGACCGTTCTGCCGGTTCTGCCGCCAGACCTGCGTCCATTGGTTCCGCTGGACGGTGGTCGTTTCGCGACTTCTGACCTCAACGATCTTTATCGTCGAGTGATCAACCGTAACAACCGCTTGAAGCGCCTGCTTGATCTGTCCGCTCCGGACATCATTGTGCGCAACGAAAAGCGTATGTTGCAGGAAGCTGTCGATGCCTTGCTCGACAACGGCCGTCGCGGTCGCGCCATCACCGGCTCGAACAAGCGTCCTCTGAAATCCTTGGCTGACATGATCAAGGGTAAGCAGGGTCGTTTCCGTCAGAACTTGCTTGGTAAGCGTGTTGACTACTCGGGTCGTTCGGTAATTACCGTTGGTCCGACCCTGCGTCTGCACCAGTGCGGTCTGCCGAAAAAAATGGCTCTCGAGCTGTTCAAGCCATTCATCTTCGGCAAGCTGGAAATGCGTGGCCTCGCCACGACCATCAAAGCTGCCAAGAAAATGGTTGAGCGCGAGCTGCCAGAAGTTTGGGACGTTCTTGCAGAAGTTATCCGCGAACACCCAGTGCTACTGAACCGTGCACCAACTCTTCACCGTCTGGGCATTCAGGCGTTTGAGCCGGTACTGATCGAAGGTAAAGCTATCCAGCTGCACCCTCTGGTCTGTGCTGCGTACAACGCCGACTTCGACGGCGACCAGATGGCTGTACACGTACCGTTGACGCTGGAAGCCCAGCTCGAAGCGCGTGCGTTGATGATGTCGACCAACAACATCCTGTCGCCAGCCAACGGTGAGCCAATCATCGTTCCTTCGCAGGACGTTGTATTGGGTCTGTACTACATGACTCGTGAAGCGATCAACGCCAAAGGCGAAGGTCGTGTGTTCGCGGATCTGCAGGAAGTTGACCGTGTATTCCGCGCTGGCGAAGCCGCGCTGCATGCCAAGGTTAAAGTTCGCATCCACGAGACGATCAATGATCGTGACGGTGGCAGCGTCAAGAACACCCGTATCGTCGACACCACTGTCGGCCGTGCGCTGTTGTTCCAGGTGGTTCCGGCCGGCCTGTCTTATGACGTCGTCAACCAGCCAATGAAGAAAAAGGCAATCTCCAAACTGATCAACCAGTGCTACCGCGTGGTTGGTTTGAAAGAGACCGTTATCTTCGCTGACCAGTTGATGTACACCGGTTTTGCTTACTCGACTATTTCGGGTGTTTCCATTGGTGTTAACGACTTCGTTATCCCTGATGAAAAAGCTCGCATCATCGACGCGGCTACCGAAGAAGTTAAAGAAATCGAAAGTCAGTACGCTTCGGGCCTGGTAACTCAGGGCGAGAAGTACAACAAGGTGATCGACCTTTGGTCCAAGGCGAACGACGAAGTCTCGAAAGCGATGATGTCGAACCTCTCCAAAGAGCGTGTTATCGACCGTCACGGCGTCGAAGTTGATCAGGAATCCTTCAACTCGATGTACATGATGGCTGACTCCGGTGCGCGGGGTTCGGCTGCACAGATTCGTCAGTTGGCGGGTATGCGTGGTCTGATGGCCAAGCCGGACGGCTCGATCATTGAGACGCCGATCACTGCAAACTTCCGTGAAGGTCTGAGCGTACTTCAGTACTTCATCTCGACTCACGGTGCTCGTAAGGGTCTTGCGGATACCGCGTTGAAAACAGCTAACTCCGGTTATCTGACTCGTCGTCTGGTTGACGTCGCCCAGGATCTGGTTGTTACCGAAGTTGACTGCGGTACCGAACACGGTCTGCTGATGACTCCGCACATTGAAGGCGGTGACGTTGTTGAGCCATTGGGTGAGCGCGTATTGGGTCGAGTAATCGCCCGTGACGTATTCAAGCCTGGCACCGACGAAGTCATCGTGCCTGCCGGTACGCTGGTGGACGAGAAGTGGGTTGAGTTCATCGAGCTGAACAGTATCGACGAAGTAATCGTCCGTTCGCCTATCAGCTGTGAAACCCGTTACGGCATCTGCGCCAAGTGCTACGGCCGTGATCTGGCTCGTGGTCACCAGGTAAACATCGGTGAAGCGGTCGGCGTAATTGCTGCCCAGTCCATCGGTGAGCCGGGTACCCAGCTGACCATGCGTACGTTCCACATTGGTGGTGCGGCAAGCCGGACCTCCGCTGCTGACAGCGTTCAGGTGAAGAACGGCGGTACTGTTCGCCTGCATAACCTGAAGCACGTTGAGCGAGTAGACGGTCACCTGGTAGCCGTGTCCCGTTCGGGCGAGCTGGCCATCGCTGATGACTACGGTCGTGAGCGTGAGCGTTACAAGCTGCCTTACGGTGCAGTGATTTCGGTGAAGGAAGGCGACAAGGTCGACGCAGGTTCGATCGTGGCCAAGTGGGATCCGCACACTCACCCAATCGTTACCGAAATGAAAGGTACCGTGACCTACGTGGGCATGGAAGAGGGCATCACGATCAAGCGTCAGACAGACGAATTGACCGGTATGACCAACATTGAAGTTCTGGATGCCAAAGACCGTCCAGCAGCCGGCAAAGATATTCGCCCAGCTGTGAAAATGGTTGGTGTCGATGGTAAGGATCTGCTGCTGCCAGGTACCGACGTTCCTGCTCAGTACTTCCTGCCGGCTAACGCACTCGTCGGCGTGGCGGATGGTGTGCAGGTTGCGATCGGTGATGTTATCGCTCGTATCCCGCAGGAAACCTCGAAAACTCGAGACATCACCGGTGGTCTGCCGCGTGTTGCTGACTTGTTCGAAGCTCGTCGTCCGAAAGAGGCGTCGATCCTTGCAGAGGTCAGCGGTACGATTGCGTTCGGTAAGGAAACCAAAGGTAAGCGTCGTCTGGTTATTACTCCGAACGACGGTAGCGATCCGTACGAAGAGCTGATTCCGAAGTGGCGCCACCTGAACGTCTTCGAAGGCGAACAGGTTAACCGCGGCGAAGTTATCTCCGACGGTCCTAGCGATCCACACGATATCCTGCGTCTGCTGGGTGTGAGTGCGCTGGCCAAGTACATCGTTAACGAGATCCAGGACGTTTATCGTCTGCAGGGCGTGAAGATCAACGACAAGCACATCGAGACCATCCTGCGTCAGATGTTGCGTAAAGTTGAAATCTCCGAGTCTGGTGATTCCACCTTCATCAAAGGTGACCAGATGGAGCTGACTCACGTACTGGTTGAGAACGAGCGTCTGAACGCGGAAGAGAAATTTGTTTCCAAGTTCACCCGTGTACTGCTTGGTATCACCAAGGCTTCGTTGTCCACTGAGTCGTTCATCTCTGCGGCGTCTTTCCAAGAGACAACCCGAGTACTGACCGAAGCAGCAGTAACAGGCAAGCGCGACTATCTGCGCGGTCTGAAGGAAAACGTGGTTGTGGGTCGTTTGATTCCGGCCGGTACCGGTCTGGCTTATCACAGCGAGCGCAAGCGTCGTCGTGATGTAGACAAGCCGTTGCGAGTAAGCGCTAGCGAAGTCGAAGCAGCATTGACTGAAGCGTTGAACTCAAGCGGTAATTAAAGAGTAAGGCCTCGGCCTCCTATCTAACCAAGCGGCAGATAAATTCTGTCGCTTGACGAGAAAGGACGTCGGGGCTTTGTCTTGACTGGGGGCAGGATCCTCTTTAGACTCTTGTACCCCTAAATTTGGCGGGACTCGCGTCCTGCCATTTTGCTTTTCTTGCAAGACAATAGCGTCGCAAGACAACAGTGGAGCTAGTAGATGGCAACTATCAACCAGCTGGTACGTCAGCCGCGCAAGCGTATCGTCGAGAAATCCGACGTACCTGCGCTGCAGAACTGCCCGCAACGTCGTGGCGTATGCACTCGTGTGTATACCACCACGCCGAAAAAACCTAACTCGGCATTGCGTAAAGTATGCCGTGTGCGCCTGACCAACGGTTTCGAGGTTTCCTCGTACATCGGTGGTGAAGGTCACAACCTGCAAGAGCACAGCGTGGTACTGATTCGTGGCGGTCGTGTAAAAGACTTGCCAGGTGTTCGTTATCACACCGTTCGCGGTTCTTTGGATACTTCCGGCGTTAAAGGTCGTAACCAGGGTCGTTCGAAGTACGGTACCAAGAAGCCTAAGTAGTATTTGGCTTCCTGTGACAAATTGCAGATTTCTATTTTTCTGAGTCGATAAGAGTAAGGTCGGGCGCGCTCCCAAGTGAGTGGTGGTCCCGGGCTACCTGAAGACCGTTTGAGGGCTTATCCATGCCAAGAAGACGCGTAGCAGCCAAGCGCGAAGTGCTTGACGATCCAAAATACGGAAGCCAAATTCTGGCCAAGTTCATGAACCACGTGATGGAAAGCGGCAAAAAAGCCGTTGCCGAGCGTATCGTTTATGGCGCGCTGGAAAAGGTTAAAGAGCGTAAGAACAGCGATCCCCTGGAAATCTTCGAGAAAGCTCTCGACGCCATCGCTCCGCTGGTCGAAGTGAAGTCGCGCCGTGTAGGCGGTGCTACTTACCAGGTTCCGGTCGAAGTTCGTCCGTCCCGTCGTAATGCATTGGCAATGCGCTGGCTGGTAGACTTCGCGCGCAAGCGCGGTGAGAAGTCTATGGCTCTGCGTTTGGCTGGCGAACTGTTGGACGCCGCTGAAGGTAAAGGTGCTGCAGTTAAGAAGCGTGAAGACGTGCACCGTATGGCTGAAGCTAACAAAGCTTTCTCGCACTACCGCTTCTAATTTTAGCGTCACTAATTTTGCGAGGGCTTTATGGCTCGTACTACTCCGATTAACCGCTACCGTAACATCGGTATCGTTGCTCACGTGGATGCTGGTAAAACCACAACCACCGAGCGCGTCCTTTTTTACACTGGCGTAAACCACAAAATGGGCGAGGTGCATGATGGCGCCGCGACCATGGACTGGATGGTGCAAGAGCAGGAGCGGGGTATTACCATTACTTCCGCTGCTACAACTGCATTCTGGGCTGGCTCCGTCAAGCAGTTCGAAAAGCATCGCTTCAACATCATCGATACTCCGGGTCACGTTGACTTCACTATTGAAGTAGAGCGCTCCCTGCGCGTACTCGATGGTGCGGTCGTTGTGTTCTGCGGCACTTCAGGTGTTGAACCTCAGTCGGAAACCGTATGGCGTCAAGCCAACAAATACGGCGTTCCACGTCTTGTTTATGTGAACAAGATGGACCGTGCTGGTGCGAACTTCCTGCGCGTGATCGGTCAGATCAAGCAGCGTCTGGGTCACACTCCGGTGCCAATCCAGTTGGCCATCGGCTCTGAAGACAACTTCCAGGGTCAGATTGATCTGATGACCATGGAAGCGGTTTACTGGGACGACGCCGACAAGGGCATGGCTCCTCGTCGCGAAGCTATCCCGGCTGAGCTGCAAGAGCTGGCTGAAGAATGGCGCAGCAACATGGTTGAGGCTGCTGCCGAGGCCAACGAAGAGCTGATGAACAAATACCTCGAAGGTGAAGAACTCACCACCGAGGAAATCGAAGGCGCTTTGCGTCAGCGTACTATCGCTGGCGAAATCGTTCTGGCGGTTTGCGGTTCTTCCTTCAAGAACAAGGGCGTTCCCCTGGTTCTCGACGCAGTGATCAAGTATCTGCCTGCACCTGTAGACATTCCTGCCATCAAGGGTTCCGACCCGGATGATGAGACTGTTGAAATGGAGCGTCATGCAGACGACAACGAGCCTTTCTCGGCTCTGGCGTTCAAGATCGCTACCGACCCGTTCGTGGGTACTTTGACCTTTGCTCGTGTTTACTCGGGCGTGTTGAGCTCCGGTGACGGCGTTATCAACTCGGTTAAAGGCAAGAAAGAGCGTGTTGGTCGTATGGTGCAAATGCACGCGAACACACGTGAAGAGATCAAAGAAGTTCGCGCTGGTGACATCGCGGCTCTGATCGGCATGAAGGACGTCACCACTGGTGATACCCTCTGCTCGGCTGACAAGCCAATCATTCTGGTTCGTATGGACTTCCCGGAGCCGGTTATTTCGGTTGCCGTTGAGCCTAAAACCAAGGATGACCAGGAAAAAATGGGTATCGCTTTGGGCAAGCTTGCTCAGGAAGACCCGTCTTTCCGCGTAAAAACTGATGAAGAGACTGGTCAAACGATCATCTCTGGTATGGGCGAGTTGCACTTGGACATCCTGGTTGACCGGATGCGCCGTGAGTTCAACGTTGAAGCCAACATCGGTAAACCACAGGTTTCCTATCGTGAGAAAATCACGAAGGCCTGTGAGATCGAAGGCAAGTTCGTTCGTCAGTCCGGCGGTCGTGGTCAGTTCGGCCATTGCTGGATCCGTTTTGCTCCTGCTGACGAAGGTCAGGAAGGTCTGCAATTCGTAAACGAAGTAGTGGGCGGTGTTGTTCCTAAGGAATACATCCCTGCTATCCAGAAGGGTATCGAAGAGCAGATGAAGAACGGTGTTGTTGCCGGCTATCCGCTGATCGGCCTGAAGGCTACCGTTTTCGATGGTTCTTACCACGACGTCGACTCCAACGAGATGGCGTTTAAGGTGGCAGCCTCCATGGCGACCAAGCAACTTGCTACCAAAGGTGGCGGTGTTGTACTTGAGCCGATCATGAAGGTTGAAGTTGTTACACCTGAGGACTACATGGGCGACGTGATGGGTGACCTGAACCGTCGTCGCGGTCTGATCCAGGGTATGGAAGATACGGTTTCTGGCAAAGTGATTCGCGCCGAAGTACCGTTGGGTGAGATGTTCGGTTATGCGACCGACGTTCGCTCCATGTCCCAGGGTCGCGCGAGCTACTCTATGGAATTCTCCAAATACTCCGAAGCTCCGTCGAATGTCGTCGAAGCTATCGTTAAAAAACAAGGCTGATTTCAGCCCCTTTAGGCTAGGAGTTCACTGTCGTGGCTAAAGAAAAATTTGAACGTAACAAACCGCACGTCAACGTTGGCACCATCGGTCACGTTGACCACGGTAAAACCACTCTGACCGCTGCTCTGACTCGCGT
Organism: Pseudomonas caspiana; assembly: GCF_002158995.1. Classification (GTDB taxonomy): domain Bacteria; phylum Pseudomonadota; class Gammaproteobacteria; order Pseudomonadales; family Pseudomonadaceae; genus Aquipseudomonas; species Aquipseudomonas caspiana. Next base: position 18,440 of record NZ_LOHF01000009.1, read on the forward strand.
TTGCTCCGAAGTTTTCGGTTCGGCTAAAGTCGACTTCGATAAAATCGACAGCGCGCCAGAAGAAAAGGCTCGTGGTATCACCATCAACACTGCTCACGTTGAGTACGATTCGTCTGTTCGTCACTACGCGCACGTTGACTGCCCGGGTCACGCTGACTACGTAAAAAACATGATCACTGGTGCTGCTCAGATGGACGGCGCTATTCTGGTTTGTTCGGCTGCTGATGGTCCGATGCCTCAGACTCGTGAGCACATCCTGTTGTCCCGTCAGGTTGGCGTTCCGTACATCGTTGTCTTCCTGAACAAGGCTGACATGGTTGACGACGCAGAGCTGCTGGAACTGGTTGAGATGGAAGTGCGCGATCTGCTGAGCACTTACGACTTCCCAGGCGACGACACTCCGATCATCATCGGTTCTGCTCTGATGGCTCTGAACGGCCAAGACGACAACGAGATGGGCACCACTGCCGTTAAGAAACTGGTTGAAACTCTGGATAGCTACATCCCAGAACCAGTTCGTGCTATCGACAAGCCGTTCCTGATGCCAATCGAAGACGTATTCTCGATCTCGGGTCGCGGTACTGTTGTTACCGGTCGTGTTGAGCGTGGTATCGTCAAAATCCAGGAAGAAGTAGAGATCGTGGGTCTGCGTGACACCACCAAAACTACTTGCACTGGTGTTGAGATGTTCCGCAAGCTGCTGGACGAAGGTCGTGCTGGTGAGAACTGTGGCGTTCTGCTGCGTGGCACCAAGCGTGACGACGTTGAGCGTGGTCAGGTTCTGGTTAAGCCGGGCACTGTTAAGCCGCACACTCAGTTCGAAGCTGAAATCTATGTTCTGAGCAAAGAAGAAGGCGGTCGTCATACTCCTTTCTTCAAAGGCTACCGTCCACAGTTCTACTTCCGTACTACCGACGTAACTGGTAGCTGCGAACTGCCGGAAGGCGTTGAGATGGTTATGCCAGGTGATAACGTTAAAGTTAGCGTTACCCTGATCAAGCCAATCGCAATGGAAGATGGTCTGCGTTTCGCAATTCGTGAAGGCGGTCGTACCGTCGGCGCTGGCGTCGTAGCCAAAATCATCGCGTAAGCAATGATTTGAAAAAAAGCCTCCGCTTGCGGGGGCTTTTTTATTGGGTTGACACCCCGTTACCTCGTCTATAGAATTGCGCCTCCTTTTAACGGGCGTATTGCGCTCGGTGGGAACAGCAATCTGGAGTCTGAATCCAATGCAAAACCAGCAAATCCGTATCAGGTTGAAGGCTTTTGACCATCGCCTGATCGACCAATCCACCCAGGAAATCGTGGAAACCGCGAAACGTACTGGTGCTCAGGTGCGTGGTCCAATCCCACTGCCGACACGTAAAGAGCGGTTCACTGTTCTGGTTTCCCCGCACGTCAACAAAGACGCGCGCGACCAGTACGAGATCCGTACTCATAAACGCGTTCTGGACATTGTCCAGCCGACGGATAAAACCGTTGACGCGCTTATGAAGCTTGATCTTGCAGCCGGTGTGGAAGTGCAGATCAGCCTCGGCTAAGACTTGGGTCTTAGTCGTGTAACGCTCTGAAATGGGCGGCCATAGCGGGTGAAAGCCCCGTACACTCATGAGGTTTACAACATGACTATTGGTGTAGTCGGTCGTAAATGCGGTATGACCCGTATTTTCACCGAAGAAGGTGTCTCCATTCCGGTTACGGTCATTGAGATCGAGCCGAATCGCGTCACCCAGTTCAAAACTGAAGAGACCGATGGCTATCGTGCAGTGCAAGTCACTGTCGGCGAGCGTCGTGCTTCGCGTGTTACAGCTGCTCAAGCTGGCCACTTCGCTAAAGCGAACGTTGCCGCTGGTCGTGCCGTCATGGAATTCCGTCTTGAAGAAGGCGAGTACCAAGCAGGCGACCTGATCAACGCTGAAATCTTCGCTGCTGGTCAACTGGTTGATGTAACCGGTCAGTCCAAGGGTAAAGGCTTCCAGGGTACGATCAAGCGTTGGAATTTCCGCGGGCAAGATAACACCCACGGTAACTCCGTATCCCACCGCGTCCCAGGCTCTATCGGCCAGTGCCAGACTCCTGGTCGTGTATTCAAGGGCAAAAAAATGTCCGGTCATATGGGCGCTGAGCGCGTGACCGTGCAGTCCCTGGAAGTAGTGCGCGTGGACGCTGAACGCAATCTGTTGTTGGTCAAGGGCGCTGTTCCTGGCGCTACTGGCGGCAACCTGGTTGTACGTCCAGCAGCCAAGGCTCGCGGTTAAGGGGAAGCTGACATGCAATTAAATGTAAATGACGCTCAAGCAATCGAAGTTTCCGAACTGACATTTGGCGGCGAGTTCAACGAGACACTGGTACACCAGGCAGTCGTAGCCTACATGGCTGGCGGTCGTCAGGGCACCAAGCAGCAAAAGACCCGTTCCGATGTTCGTGGTGGCGGTAAGCGCCCATGGCGTCAGAAGGGTACTGGCCGTGCTCGTGCCGGTACTATTCGTAGCCCGATCTGGCGCGGCGGTGGTACCACTTTCGCAGCACGTCCTCAGGATCACTCTCAGAAGCTCAACAAGAAGATGTATCGCGCAGCTTTGCGCTCCATCCTTGCTGAACTGGTTCGCACTGATCGTCTGGTCGTGGTTCAGGACTTCGCTGTTGAAGCACCGAAAACCAAAGATCTGCTGAACAAGCTGACTGGCATGGGCCTGACTGACGTCCTGATCGTGTCTGACGCTGTTGACCAGAATCTGTACCTGGCTGCTCGCAACCTGCCGCACGTTGATGTGCGTGATGTACAAGGTTCCGATCCAGTTAGTCTGATCGCATACGACAAAGTGTTGATCACTGTGTCGGCCGTGAAGAAATTCGAGGAGCTGCTGGGATGAACCAGGAACGCGTATTTAAAGTTCTGCTTGGCCCGCACGTTTCCGAAAAGGCTACGGTTCTTGCAGACAAAAAAGGTCAGTTCGTTTTCAAGGTTGCTACTGACGCAACCAAGCTGGAAATCAAGAAGGCCGTCGAAAGCCTGTTCAGCGTGAAAGTAGAGCGTGTTACTACCCTGAATGTTCTGGGTAAGAGCAAGCGCACTGCTCGCGGTCTGGGCAAGCGTAATGACTGGAAGAAGGCAGTTATCTCCCTTCAACCAGGCCAAGATCTCGATTTCAGCAGCAGTGCTGAGTAAGGAAGGGGTGCATCATGGCAATCGTTAAATGCAAACCGACTTCCCCTGGCCGCCGTTTTGTGGTCAAGGTGGTCAACCAGGAGCTGCATAAAGGCGCTCCTCACGCACCGCTGCTCGAGAAAAAATCGAAGTCTGGTGGTCGTAACAACAATGGCCGTATTACTACCCGTCATATCGGTGGTGGTCATAAGCAGCATTATCGTCTGGTCGACTTCCGTCGCAACGACAAAGATGGCATCGCTGCCACTGTCGAGCGTATCGAATACGATCCAAACCGTACTGCTCACATCGCATTGCTGCTCTACGCAGACGGCGAGCGTCGCTACATCATCGCCCCTAAAGGCGTGAGTGCTGGCGATCAGCTGATTGCGGGCGCTTTGGCTCCAATCAAGCCGGGTAACGCTCTTCAACTGCGCAACATTCCAGTTGGTAGCACCGTTCACGGTATCGAATTGAAGCCGGGCAAAGGTGCACAGATCGCTCGTTCCGCTGGTGCTTCGGCTCAGCTGATCGCTCGTGAAGGTGTCTACGTGACCCTGCGTCTGCGTTCCGGTGAAATGCGCAAAGTGCTTTCCGAGTGCCGTGCAACGTTGGGCGAAGTCTCGAACTCCGAGCATAGCCTGCGTTCCTTGGGTAAAGCTGGTGCTAAGCGCTGGCGTGGCGTTCGCCCAACCGTTCGTGGTGTTGCCATGAACCCGGTTGATCACCCACATGGTGGTGGTGAAGGTCGTACCTCTGGTGGTCGTCATCCGGTATCGCCGTGGGGCTTCCCGACTAAGGGCGCGAAGACTCGTGGTAATAAGCGTACCGACAAAATGATCGTCCGTCGTCGCAAGTAAATAGAGGGATACGACAGTGCCACGTTCTCTGAAAAAAGGTCCTTTTATTGATCTTCACCTACTGAAGAAGATCGAAGTGGCGGCGGAAAAGAATGATCGCAAACCGGTGAAAACCTGGTCGCGTCGTTCGATGATCCTGCCACAAATGGTCGGTTTGACCATTGCTGTGCATAACGGTCGTCAGCATGTTCCAGTTCTCGTGAACGAAGACATGGTCGGCCATAAACTAGGCGAGTTTGCCGGTACCCGCACTTATCGTGGGCACGTGGCAGACAAGAAAGCCAAGCGTTAAGGGGTAAGGAACGATGGAAGTAGCCGCTAAGTTGTCGGGCGCTCGAATCTCCGCCCAGAAAGCCCGCTTGGTCGCCGACCAGATCCGCGGGAAGAAGGTGGGCGAAGCGCTCAACCTGTTGGCTTTCAGTAGTAAGAAAGCTGCCGAGATCCTGAAGAAAGTGCTGGAGTCGGCTGTAGCCAACGCCGAGCATAACGAAGGCGCAGACGTTGATGACCTCAAGGTCTCCACCGTTTTCGTCAACGAAGGGCGTTCGCTGAAGCGCATCATGCCACGTGCCAAAGGCCGTGCTGATCGCATCGTCAAGCGGTCTTGCCATATCACTGTCAAGGTTGCTGACAAGTAACGGAGTCGAAGAGATGGGTCAGAAAGTACATCCCATTGGCATTCGCCTGGGAATCGTCAAGGAGCACACCTCCGTCTGGTACGCAGACGGTCGGACTTATGCGGACTACTTGTTCGCTGATCTGAAAGTGCGTGAGTATCTCCAAGACAAACTAAAAAGCGCGTCCGTAAGCCGTATCGATATCCATCGTCCGGCTCAGACAGCACGCATCACCATTCACACCGCTCGTCCTGGTATCGTTATCGGGAAGAAAGGTGAAGATGTTGAGAAGCTGCGTCAGGACCTGACCAAACAAATGGGTGTGCCTGTGCACATCAATATCGAAGAAATCCGCAAGCCGGAGCTCGACGGTATGTTGGTTGCGCAGAGCGTAGCTCAGCAGCTGGAGCGTCGCGTTATGTTCCGTCGCGCTATGAAGCGCGCTGTACAGAACGCCATGCGCATTGGTGCCAAAGGCATCAAAATCCAAGTGAGCGGTCGTCTCGGCGGTGCTGAAATCGCACGTACTGAATGGTATCGCGAAGGTCGTGTGCCTTTGCACACCCTGCGTGCCGACATCGACTATGCCAACTACGAAGCTCACACCACTTACGGTGTGATCGGTGTAAAGGTTTGGATCTTCAAAGGCGAAGTAATTGGTGGTCGCCAAGAAGAACTGAAACCACAAGCACCTGCGCCTCGTAAAAAAGCTGCTAAGTAAGGGGTACGCCAAATGTTGCAACCAAAGCGTACGAAGTTCCGCAAGCAGATGACTGGTCACAACCGTGGCCTGGCATTGCGCGGTAGCAAAGTCAGCTTCGGCGAATATGCGCTGAAGTCTGTTGCTCGTGGTCGTCTCACTGCTCGTCAGATTGAGTCAGCGCGTCGTGCACTGACCCGTCACGTTAAGCGTGGCGGTAAAATCTGGATCCGTGTATTCCCGGACAAGCCTGTAACCAAAAAGCCCCTCGAAGTTCGTATGGGTAAAGGTAAGGGTAACGTGGAGTACTGGGTTGCCCAGATTCAGCCAGGCAAAGTCCTGTATGAAATCGAGGGTGTTTCTGAAGAGCTGGCGCGTGAGGCTTTCGCCCTGGCTGCTGCAAAGCTGCCGCTCGCCACCTCCTTTGTTAAACGGACGGTGATGTGATGAAAGCGAATGAACTTCGTGAAAAATCAGCACAGCAGCTGAACGAGCAACTGCTCGGCCTGCTGCGCGACCAGTTCAATCTGCGTATGCAGAAAGCAACTGGCCAGTTGGGGCAGTCTCACCTGCTCTCGCAAGTTAAGCGTGACATCGCTCGCGTGAAGACTGTGCTCAACCAGCAGGCAGGTAAGTAATCATGGCTGAAGCCGAAAAAACCGTCCGTACGCTGACTGGCCGTGTTGTCAGCGACAAGATGGACAAGACCATCACCGTTCTGATCGAGCGTCGCGTTAAGCACCCGATCTACGGTAAATACGTTAAGCGTTCGACTAAGCTGCACGCGCACGACGAAACCAATCAATGCCACATCGGCGACAAAGTCACGATTCGTGAAACTCGTCCTGTAGCCAAGACCAAGTCTTGGGCACTGGTTGATATTCTCGAACGCGCTGTGGAAGTCTAAGGACTAGGGGTCGGAGAAATTATATGATTCAGACTCAATCCATGCTCGATGTGGCCGATAACAGCGGCGCACGCCGCGTTATGTGCATCAAGGTGCTGGGTGGCTCCCATCGTCGTTACGCTGGTATCGGTGACATCATCAAAGTTACCGTCAAGGAAGCAATTCCTCGCGGTAAGGTGAAAAAAGGCCAAGTGATGACTGCTGTTGTAGTCCGCACTCGCCATGGCGTTCGTCGTGCTGACGGCTCCATCATCCGCTTTGATGGCAACGCTGCTGTTCTTTTGAACAACAAGCAAGAGCCGATCGGCACCCGTATCTTTGGGCCAGTGACCCGTGAACTTCGTACTGAGAAGTTCATGAAGATCGTCTCGCTCGCCCCAGAAGTGCTGTAAGGAGATCCGACATGCAAAAGATTCGTCGTGACGACGAGATCATCGTGATCGCCGGCAAAGACAAAGGTAAGCGCGGTAAGGTGCTCAAGGTTCTCGCTGACGACCGTTTGGTCGTTGGTGGGATCAACTTGGTTAAGCGTCATACCAAGCCAAACCCGATGTCGGGCGTACAGGGCGGTATCGTCGAGAAAGAAGCGCCACTGCACGCTTCTAACGTCGCTATTTTCAATGGTGCAACCAACAAGGCTGACCGCGTTGGTTTCAAAGTTGAAGATGGCAAGAAAATTCGTGTCTTCAAGTCGACCCAAAAAGCGGTTGATGCTTGAACACTGCTAGGTAGAAGACCATGGCACGACTAAAAGAGATTTACCGGAAGGAAATCGCTCCGAAGCTTAAGGAAGAACTTAAGCTCGCGAACGTGATGGAAGTTCCGCGCGTTACCAAAATCACCCTTAACATGGGTCTGGGCGAAGCGATCGGCGACAAAAAAGTCATCGAGCACGCTGTTGCTGACCTGGAAAAGATCACCGGTCAAAAAGTTGTTGTGACTTACGCTCGGAAATCCATCGCTGGCTTTAAAGTCCGTGAAGGTTGGCCGATCGGTGTCAAAGTGACTCTGCGCCGCGATCGTATGTATGAATTCCTGGATCGTCTGCTGTCGATCTCCCTGCCTCGGGTTCGCGACTTCCGCGGCCTGAATGCCAAGTCCTTCGACGGTCGTGGTAACTACAGCATGGGCGTAAAAGAGCAGATCATTTTCCCGGAAATCGATTACGACAAGATCGATGCTCTCCGCGGTCTGGACATTACCCTGACCACCACTGCCAAGAACGATGATGAAGGCCGCGCTCTGCTGCGTGCTTTCAAATTCCCGTTCCGCAACTGATTGGAGTAGGAAAATGGCCAAGAAGAGCATGAAGAACCGTGAGCTGAAGCGTCAGCTCACCGTTGCCAAGTACGCCACTAAGCGTGCAGCGCTCAAAGCAATCATCGTTGATCTGAACGCAAGTCCAGAAGCGCGTTGGGAAGCTACAGTAGCTCTGCAAAAGCAGCCACGTGATGCAAGCGCTTCGCGCATGCGTAACCGCTGCCGCATCACTGGTCGTCCGCACGGCGTTTACCGCAAGTTCGGCCTTGGCCGTAACAAGCTGCGTGAAGCTGCAATGCGTGGTGATGTACCGGGTCTGGTTAAAGCCAGCTGGTAATACGCCTTTCACGCAAAATTCCGGCTGGTCGTGCAAGCGATTGGTCGGAATCAAGCCTGAATTTGAATCAAGCCCCTATTGGGGCTTGATTCATTTCCGGGGTGCGCCTAGAATTGCCGGCTCGCCTGAGCCCGTGTTTTTCATTTGCCCGGAATTCTCGGCGATAAGCTGTAGCCGCAAGGCTAATTATTTTGTATTAGGAGCGTCTAGCCCATGAGTATGCAGGACCCGTTAGCGGACATGCTAACTCGTATCCGTAATGCCCAGATGGCTGAAAAGCCCGTCGTAAGCATGCCATCTTCCACAGTGAAGGTTGCTGTAGCTAAAGTCCTGAAGGACGAAGGTTACATTGCGGGTTATCAGATCAGCAGCGAAACAAAGCCGCTGTTGTCTATCGAGCTGAAATACTTCGAAGGCCGTCCAGTCATCGAAGAAGTGAAGCGCGTAAGCCGTCCAGGCCTGCGTCAGTACAAGTCCGTCGATGATCTGCCAAAAGTTCGTGGCGGTCTCGGTGTGTCTATCGTCTCCACCAGCAAAGGTGTGATGACGGATCGTGCTGCGCGCGCTGCCGGTGTCGGCGGCGAAGTGCTTTGCACAGTGTTCTAAGGGGGGATAAGCATGTCACGCGTAGCTAAGAACCCCGTTAAGTTGCCAGCAGGCGTCGAAGTTAAGCTCGTCGGCCAGCAGCTTTCGGTGAAGGGTGCCAAGGGCACTCTAGATCTGAATATCCATTCGTCCGTTGAGATTGTTGAAGAAGCTGGTGAGCTGCGTTTCGCTGCTCGCAATGGCGATCAGCAAACTCGCGCAATGGCCGGCACCACTCGTGCACTGGTTAACAACATGGTCCAAGGCGTAAGCCAAGGCTTCGAGCGTAAGCTCCAGCTGGTCGGTGTTGGTTACAAAGCGCAAGCAAAAGGCACAGTGCTGAACCTGGCTCTTGGCTTCTCGCACCCAGTGGATTACGACCTGCCGGAAGGCATCACCGCTGAGACTCCCAACCAGACCGATATCTTCATTCGAGGTATCGACAAGCAGTTGGTTGGTCAAGTGGCCGCTGAGATCCGCGACTTCCGCCGTCCTGAGCCGTACAAAGGCAAAGGTGTGCGTTACGCAGACGAAGTCGTCCGCCGTAAAGAAGCCAAGAAGAAGTAGGGCATAGCAAATGACCGTCAAAAAAGTTACCCGACTGCGTCGCGCTCGCAAAGCACGCCTGAAAATGCACGAGCTAGAAGTCGTGCGTCTCTGCGTGCACCGCTCTTCGCAGCACATTTATGCCCAGGTCATTTCGGCCGACGGCAGCAAAGTCTTGGCGAGCGCCTCGACTTTGGACAAAGAACTGCGTGATGGTGCCACTGGCAACATCGACGCGGCCACTAAGGTTGGCCAGCTGGTCGCTGCGCGTGCGAAAGCCGCCGGTGTATCGCAAGTGGCTTTCGACCGTTCTGGCTTCAAGTACCACGGCCGCGTCAAGGCGCTGGCTGATGCTGCTCGTGAAGGCGGGCTGGAGTTCTAAGTTATGTCAAATAACGACCAAAAACGCGACGAAGGCTACATTGAGAAGCTGGTTCAAGTTAACCGCGTTGCAAAGACTGTAAAAGGCGGCCGTATCTTCACTTTCACCGCGTTGACCGTGGTTGGTGATGGTAAAGGGCGTGTTGGTTTTGGCCGTGGCAAGTCACGTGAAGTGCCTGCTGCGATCCAGAAGGCGATGGAAGCTGCTCGCCGCAACATGATCCAGGTTGATCTGAATGGCACTACTCTGCAGTACGCAATGAAGTCTGCTCATGGCGCTTCGAAGGTGTACATGCAGCCTGCTTCTGAAGGTACCGGTATCATCGCTGGCGGCGCTATGCGCGCAGTGTTGGAAGTTGCTGGTGTTCAGAACGTATTGGCCAAGTGCTATGGCTCGACTAATCCGGTAAACGTGGTTCACGCCACTTTCAAGGGTTTGAAGGCTATGCAATCTCCTGAGTCTATTGCTGCCAAGCGTGGCAAAAGTGTCAAGGAGATCTTCTGATCATGGCTACCGTTAAAGTAACGCTGATCAAAAGCATGACCGGTCGCATTCCTAACCACAAACTGTGTGTTAAAGGTCTGGGTCTGCGTCGCATCGGTCACACTGTAGAAGTGCTGGATACTCCCGAGAATCGCGGGATGATCAATAAGGCTTACTACATGCTGCGAGTCGAGGGTTAATCGATGAAACTCAATGATCTGAGTCCAGCGCCGGGTTCCCGTCGCGAAAAGCATCGTCCGGGCCGTGGTATCGGTAGTGGTTTGGGTAAGACTGGTGGCCGTGGTCACAAAGGTCAGACCTCCCGCTCCGGTGGCACTATTGCTCCGGGCTTTGAAGGCGGCCAACAGCCGCTGCATCGTCGTCTGCCAAAATTCGGCTTCGTTTCCCTGAAGGCCATGGACCGCGCAGAAGTGCGTCTGTCCGAGCTGGTTAAAGTGGAAGGCGACGTTGTAACTGTGCAGTCCCTGAAGGATGCCAACGTGATCAACCAAAACGTACAGCGTGTGAAAATCATGCTGTCCGGTGAAGTTAATCGCGCTGTCACCATCAAAGGTATCGCAGCCACCAAAGGTGCGCGTGCGGCTATCGAAGCAGCTGGCGGCAAGTTCGAGGAATAAATGGCTAAGCAAGGTGCTCTCTCTGCGCTCGGCAAAGGCGGTATGTCTGAACTCTGGGCTCGTCTGCGTTTTCTGTTCTTGGCGATTATCGTCTACCGAATAGGCGCACACATCCCGGTTCCAGGTATTAACCCGGAGCGACTCGCAGACCTGTTTCGACAGAATGAGGGGACCATTCTTAGCTTGTTCAACATGTTTTCCGGCGGTGCGCTGGAGCGGATGAGTATTTTTGCACTGGGGATCATGCCGTACATTTCGGCATCGATCATCATGCAATTGATGACAGCCGTCAGCCCCCAGCTGGAGCAGTTGAAGAAGGAAGGGGAAGCTGGCCGTCGCAAGATCAGCCAGTACACCCGCTACGGCACCGTTGTCCTGGCCTTGGTTCAAGCTATCGGCATGTCCGTTGGCCTGGCCGGTCAGGGCGTCGCGTTCTCTGCAGATATCGGCTTCCACTTCGTTGCTGTCACCACCTTTGTGGCTGGTGCGATGTTCATGATGTGGCTAGGCGAGCAGATTACCGAGCGCGGTGTTGGTAACGGTATCTCGATGTTGATCTTCGCAGGTATCGTCGCCGGTCTTCCGAGAGCGATTGGGCAGTCTTTCGAGTCTGCTCGCATGGGTGATATCAATATCTTTGCCCTGGTTGCTATCGGTTTGCTGGCAGTAGCGATTATCGGTTTTGTGGTGTTCATTGAGCGTGGTCAGCGTCGTATTGCTGTCCATTACGCCAAGCGTCAGCAGGGCCGTAAGGTCTTCGCTGCGCAGACCAGCCACTTGCCGCTGAAAGTGAACATGGCTGGTGTTATTCCAGCTATTTTCGCAAGCAGCATTTTGCTGTTTCCAGCGTCGTTGGGTGCCTGGTTCGGCCAGTCTGAAGGTATGGGCTGGTTGCAGGACATCTCGCAGTCGATCGCTCCTGGTCAGCCGTTGAATATTCTGCTGTTTAGTGCAGGGATTATTTTCTTCTGCTTCTTCTATACGGCGTTGATGTTCAATCCGAAAGACGTAGCGGAAAACCTGAAGAAGTCCGGTGCCTTTATTCCGGGCATCCGTCCAGGTGAGCAGTCTGCACGCTATATCGATGGCGTTCTGACTCGCTTGACCATGTTCGGTGCTCTATATATGACGGCCGTATGTCTGCTGCCCCAGTTCCTGGTGGTTGCAGCAAACGTACCGTTCTACCTTGGCGGGACCTCGTTGCTGATCGTGGTAGTGGTTGTGATGGACTTCATGTCCCAAGTACAATCGCACCTCGTTTCGCACCAGTACGAATCCCTGATGAAGAAAGCCAACCTGAAGGGCTACGGCAGCGGCATGTTGCGCTGAGGTACCCATAAGGTTCGAGGAGCTGGTAATGAAAGTTCGTGCATCGGTGAAAAAGCTGTGCCGTAACTGCAAGATTATTCGCCGCGAAGGTGTTGTTCGAGTAATTTGCAGCGCGGAACCACGTCACAAACAGCGCCAAGGCTGAGTGTGATCTGTGCTTAAGCCCAGCAGCTAGTGCGCTGCTGGGTTGATTATTTGTTATTACAGCGATATTATCTCGCGCCCTATTTCTTGGCTTCCGGGGCGTAGGTAGCTGTCAATTGGAGTCCCACTGAATGGCCCGTATTGCAGGCGTTAACATTCCAGATAACAAGCATACTGTTATCTCGCTGACCTACATCTATGGTGTTGGTCGCACCACTGCACATAAAATCTGTGCAACCACTGGGGTTAACCCAGCGGCAAAGATTAAAGATCTGAGCGACGAGCAGATTGAACTACTGCGTGGCGAAGTGGCGAAGTTCACCACTGAAGGTGACCTGCGTCGCGAAATCAACATGAAAATCAAGCGCTTGATGGATCTGGGCTGCTACCGCGGTCTGCGCCATCGTCGTGGTCTTCCAGTACGCGGTCAGCGTACCAAGACTAACGCGCGTACTCGCAAAGGTCCGCGTAAGCCGATCCGCAAGTAATCGCACCAGCGCAACGACAGGAATTTAGTCATGGCAAAACCTGCTGCTCGTCCTCGTAAAAAAGTTAAAAAGACGGTGGTTGATGGCATCGCCCACATCCACGCTTCTTTTAACAACACAATCGTCACCATCACCGATCGTCAAGGTAACGCGCTTTCCTGGGCTACCTCCGGCGGTTCGGGTTTCCGCGGTTCACGCAAGTCCACGCCGTTCGCTGCTCAGGTAGCTGCTGAACGTGCTGGTCAAGCTGCGCTGGAATATGGTCTGAAGAACCTCGACGTTAACGTCAAAGGTCCAGGTCCAGGTCGTGAGTCTGCTGTCCGTGCTTTGAACGGCTGTGGCTATAAGATCGCCAGCATCACCGACGTGACGCCAATCCCGCACAACGGGTGCCGTCCGCCGAAGAAGCGCCGCGTGTAATCCAGGAGATTGTAGAAAATGGCTCGTTACATTGGTCCAAAATGCAAACTTGCTCGTCGTGAAGGCACCGACCTCTTTCTGAAGAGCGGCGTTCGTGCGATCGAATCCAAGTGCAACATCGAAGCAGCTCCAGGTATCCACGGCCAGCGCCGTGGCCGTCAGTCCGACTACGGCACCCAGCTGCGTGAGAAACAAAAAGTTCGTCGTATTTACGGCGTACTCGAGCGTCAATTCAGCGGTTACTACAAAGAAGCTGCCGGCAAGAAAGGCGCTACTGGTGAGAACCTGCTGCAACTGCTCGAATGCCGTCTGGATAACGTTGTATACCGTATGGGCTTCGGCTCGACTCGTGCTGAATCCCGTCAACTGGTTTCGCACAAGTCGGTCAGCGTAAACGGCAAAACCGTTAACGTTCCGTCGTATCAGGTTCGTGCTGGTGACGTGGTAGCTATCCGCGAGAAAGCGAAGAACCAACTGCGCATCGTCCAGGCTCTCGATCTGTGTGCCCAACGTGGCCGCGTAGAATGGGTAGAAGTAGACACTGAGAAGAAATCGGGCGTTTTCAAGAACGTTCCAGCTCGCAGTGATCTATCCGCCGACATCAACGAAAGCCTGATTGTCGAGCTCTACTCCAAGTAAGGGCTAGAAAATAGGTGCATCCATGCAGATTTCGGTAAATGAGTTCCTGACACCCCGCCACATTGATGTGCAGGTTGTCAGTCCAACCCGCGCCAAGATCACTCTCGAGCCTCTCGAGCGTGGTTTCGGCCATACCCTGGGCAACGCGCTGCGCCGCATCCTGTTGTCCTCCATGCCCGGCTGTGCAGTAGTCGAGGCCGAGATTGACGGTGTACTCCATGAGTACAGCGCCATCGAAGGTGTACAGGAAGATGTAATTGAAATCCTGTTGAACCTTAAAGGTCTGGCTATCAAGCTGCACGGTCGAGACGAAGTTACGCTGACCTTGTCGAAGAAGGGTTCGGGGGTGGTTACCGCTGCCGATATTCAGCTGGATCATGATGTCGAGATCGTTAACCCCGATCACGTAATCGCTAACCTGGCGTCTAACGGCGCCCTGAACATGAAGCTCACCGTAGCTCGTGGTCGTGGTTATGAGCCGGCAGACTCGCGTCAGAGCGATGAAGACGAAAGCCGCAGCATTGGTCGCTTGCAGCTTGACTCTTCGTTCAGCCCGGTTCGCCGTATCGCATACGTGGTGGAAAACGCCCGTGTCGAGCAGCGTACTAACCTGGACAAGCTGGTTATTGATCTGGAAACCAACGGTACTCTGGATCCTGAAGAGGCTATCCGCCGCGCTGCAACCATTCTGCAACAGCAGTTGGCTGCGTTCGTCGACCTCAAAGGTGACAGCGAACCAGTGGTAATCGAACAGGAAGACGAGATCGATCCGATCCTGCTCCGTCCGGTTGACGATTTGGAACTGACTGTACGTTCGGCCAACTGCCTCAAGGCGGAGAACATTTACTACATCGGCGACCTGATTCAGCGTACCGAAGTAGAACTGTTGAAGACTCCAAACCTTGGCAAGAAATCCTTGACTGAAATCAAGGACGTTTTGGCCTCCCGTGGTCTGTCCCTCGGCATGCGCCTCGACAACTGGCCGCCGGCAAGTCTTAAGAAGGACGACAAGGCGACTGCCTGATCGTCGTAATCACCGAACGTTGTGTTTGGTAAGGAATGAACCATGCGTCATCGTAAAAGTGGTCGTCACCTGAGCCGGACTAGCTCCCACCGTAAGGCCATGTTCCAAAACATGGCGGTGTCGCTGTTCGAGCACGAGCTGATCAAAACTACATTGCCGAAAGCTAAAGAACTGCGTCGCGTTGCTGAGCCGCTGATCACTTTGGCTAAAACAGACAGCCTGGCTAACCGCCGTCTGGCTTTCGACCGTACTCGTTCGAAAGCAATCGTTGGTAAGCTGTTCAACGATCTGGGCAAGCGTTATGCAACCCGCGAGGGTGGCTACCTGCGCATCCTGAAGTGCGGTTTCCGCACTGGCGACAACGCTCCTATGGCGTATGTCGAGCTGGTTGATCGTCCTGCTGGCGGCGAAGCTGTATCCGCTGAGTAAGACGTCAGTCTGAAACAAGGAACCGGGCCTAGCGCCCGGTTTTTTGTTTTTACAGTTTCTGATTTCGTATTAGGTATATCTATCGTTACCAAAGATTTAATAAACTTTGTCATGTAACAAATCCGGACAATAATCCCTGCCATGCCGATTAGCCGGTCGTTTATGCCAGAGGAAATTATTAATGAGCCAGTCCAAGACTCTTACCACCGCCAGCGGCGCACCTGTAGCTGATAACCAGAACTCCCGTTCCGCCGGTCCCCGTGGCCCGTTGCTGCTCGACGATTTTCATCTGATCGAGAAGCTTGCCCATTTCAACCGGGAGAACATCCCTGAACGTCGCGTACATGCTAAAGGCTCGGGCGCTCACGGCACTTTCACTGTCAGCCGTGACATCACCCAATACACCAGCCCCAACCTGTTCGACACTGTAGGTAAACAAACCCCGATCTTTCTGCGGTTCTCCACTGTCGGCGGCGAGCGCGGCTCGGCTGACACTGAGCGCGACCCGCGTGGCTTTGCTTTGAAGTTCTACACAGAAGAAGGCAACTGGGACATCGTGGGTAATAACACGCCGGTGTTTTTCATCCGTGATCCACTGAAGTTTCCGGACTTCATTCACACTCAGAAGCGTCAGCCTCAAACAAACCTGAAAAATGCCCAGATGATGTGGGACTTCTGGTCCCATTCCCCAGAGGCGCTGCATCAGGTAACGATCTTGTTCTCGGATCGCGGCATCCCGGATGGCTATCGACACATGCACGGGTTTGGCAGCCACACCTACAGCCTGATTAGCGCTGCTGGTGAGCGTCACTGGGTTAAATGGCACTACAAGACCCAGCAGGGCATCAAAAACCTCACGCCTGCCGATGCTGCAAGTATCGCCGGGACCGACCCGGATTACGCACAGCGTGACTTGTTCACCGCCATCGAAAAAGGTGATTTCCCGAAGTGGACCGTCTGCATTCAGTTGATGACTGAAGCCCAGGCAGCGGCTCATCACGAGAATCCTTTCGACGTGACCAAAACGTGGTCGCAAAAAGAATATCCACTGATTGAAGTTGGCGAGATTGAGCTTAACCGCAATCCGCTTAACTACTTCGCTGAAGTAGAGCAAGCAGCATTCGGCCCGAGCAATATGGTCCCAGGTGTTGGCTTGTCTCCGGATCGCATGCTGCAGGGGCGCGTTTTTGCTTACGCTGATGCGCATCGCTACCGTGTGGGAACAAACCACCAGCACTTGCCGATCAATGCTCCGAAGAATCCGGTTCACAGCTACCAGCGTGATGGCGCGATGGCTTTCGGTACTAACGGTGGTTCAGGGCCTAACTACGAGCCCAACAGCTATTCAGACGCACCGAAGCAGGCTCCACACTACGCTGAGCCTGCCTTGGCCCTCAGCGGGGCGGCTGATCGCTATGATCACCGTGAGGATGGCGACTACTACAGCCAAGCGGGCAAGTTGTTCAACCTTATGAGCGCTGACCAGAAAGCGCTGCTGATCAACAACATTGCCGGCACAATGGCAGATGTTTCCAACGATGTGGTTCAGCGTCAGTTGCAGCATTTCTACAAGGCTGATGCCGCTTATGGCGAAGGCATTGCTAAAGCGCTGGGCGTATCGCTGATGTAAGTCTAAGTGATAAACGGAACCGCCCTCATTTGGGCGGTTTTTCGTATCTGATCACCTATTTTTCACTGCTTTTTGTCGATTTTTATCACTATTGGCAGTGACCTTCGCAAGCGGTTGGTTCAGACTACGCACTTTCAAGCAGGAGACGTGGGCGATGCTAGGCCACCCGGAAGTAATCGATTATCTCAATACGCTGCTGGTGGGCGAATTGGCAGCGCGTGACCAATATTTCGTTCATTCGCGTATGTACGAAGACTGGGGCTTCACCAAGCTCTATGAGCGTATCAATCACGAAATGGAAGAAGAGGCACAGCACGCCGATGCTCTGATGCGTCGTATCTTGATGCTCGAAGGTACTCCGCGTATGCGTCCGGACGATCTGGATGTCGGCACTACTGTCCCTGAGATGTTCGCTGCAGATCTGCGCCTTGAGTACAAAGTGCGTGCTGCACTGTGCAAGGGTATTGAGCTCTGCGAGTTGCACAAGGATTACGTGACGCGCGAAATCCTGCGTGTTCAGTTGAACGATACCGAAGAAGATCACACCTATTGGCTGGAAAAACAGCTGGGTCTGATCAAGACCATCGGCCTGGAAAACTACCTGCAATCGCAGTATTGATTTCGCCGCCAAGGCAAGCCGCATAAAAAAGCCCCTGCACTTCATGTGACAGGGGCTTTTTCGTTCTAACGATCAGGTAACGTCAGGCTTTGTCGCGCAGTAGCAGTGGTTTGAGATAGTGGCCTGTATAGGATTGCTCCATTTGAGACACTTGCTCTGGTGTACCGACCGCAATGATTTGACCGCCTTTTGAACCGCCTTCCGGGCCGAGATCCACCAGCCAGTCAGCAGTCTTGATCACGTCCAGATTGTGCTCAATGACGACTACCGTATTGCCGTGATCACGCAGACGATGCAATACATCCAGCAATTGCTGAATATCCGCGAAGTGCAGACCAGTGGTCGGCTCGTCAAGGATGTACAGCGTTTTGCCGGTGTCGCGCTTGGACAGCTCACGGGACAGCTTCACCCGTTGAGCCTCACCGCCGGAAAGCGTAGTAGCCGACTGACCCAGCTTAATGTAGGAAAGTCCCACATCCATCAAGGTCTGTAGTTTTCGCGCGAGAGCTGGAACCGCATCGAAGAACTCACGTGCTTCCTCAATGGTCATCTCTAATACTTCATGGATGCTCTTGCCCTTGTATTTGATCTCAAGGGTTTCGCGGTTGTAACGCTTGCTCTTGCACACATCGCACGGCACGTAGATGTCCGGCAGGAAGTGCATCTCAACCTTGATCAGGCCATCGCCCTGACACGCCTCACAACGACCGCCTTTGACGTTGAAAGAGAAGCGCCCTGGTCCGTATCCGCGGGAGCGCGACTCTGGTACCCCAGAGAACAGCTCGCGAATCGGCGTGAACAGACCGGTGTAAGTTGCCGGGTTGGAGCGAGGCGTACGGCCAATCGGGCTTTGATCGATGTCGACGACCTTGTCCAGGTGCTCCAGGCCTTTGATACTGTCGTGGGTCGCAGCTTCCAGCGTCGTCGCGCCGTTCAGTGCTGTTGCACTGAGCGGGAACAGCGTGTTGTTGATCAGCGTCGACTTGCCTGAACCCGAAACACCAGTCACGCAGGTCAGCAGGCCGATCGGGATTTCCAGGTCAACGTTACGCAAGTTGTTGCCGCGAGCACCCTTGAGGGTCAGTGACAACTTCTTGTTACGCGGAGTGCGTTTGGCCGGCACTGCGATCTTCACCCGGCCGGAAAGATACTTGCCGGTGAGTGAGTCGGGGTGCGACATGACCTCATCCGGCGTTCCCTCGGCAACGATGTGCCCACCATGCACGCCAGCGCCCGGACCGATATCCACCACATAGTCTGCGAGGCGAATCGCATCTTCGTCATGCTCGACCACGATCACCGTATTGCCGATGTCACGCAGGTGCTTGAGCGTCCCCAGCAACCGGTCATTGTCCCGCTGGTGCAGGCCAATCGAAGGTTCATCGAGGATGTACATCACACCGACGAGCCCCGCACCAATCTGACTGGCCAAACGGATACGCTGGGCTTCACCACCCGAGAGCGTGTCAGCGCTGCGATCTAGCGTCAGGTAATCAAGACCGACGTTAACCAGGAACTCGAGACGCTCGCGAATCTCTTTAAGAATCTTGTCGGCGATTTCACCCCGACGTCCGGTCAGTTTCAGCTCACCGAAATAGTCGGTTGCATCACCGATTGGCATGTTCGTAACGGCAGGCAGTGTCTTCTCGCCAACCCATACGTGGCGAGCCTCGCGACGCAAGCGTGTCCCGCGGCAATCCGGGCACGGCTGCGTGCCGAGAAACTTGGCCAGCTCTTCGCGCACGGTCGCCGATTCGGTTTCCCGATAACGACGTTCGAGGTTGGGCACGATGCCTTCGAACGGGTGAGCACGTTTGACGATGTCTCCACGATCGTTGAGATAGCGGAAGTCGACATTCTGCGAGCCACTGCCGTTTAGCAGGGTTTTCTGAATGTCGTTGGGCAGTTCCTTGAACGGCACTTCCAGACTGAAATCGTAATGCTTGGCCAACGAGCCGAGCATCTGGAAGTAATACACGTTGCGCCTGTCCCAGCCGCGTATCGCGCCTTCGGCCAGAGTCAATTCGGCATTTACCAGACGCTTGATATCGAAAAACTGCTTCACGCCCAGACCGTCGCACGTCGGACATGCACCGGCGGGGTTGTTGAAGGAAAACAGTTTGGGTTCCAGTTCGCTGATGGCGTGACCGCAGATCGGGCAGGCGAAGCGGGCGGAGAAAATCATCTCTTCGCCGGGTTCATCATCCATTGGCGCGACCCAGGCGATACCGTCAGCCAGTTTAAGCGCAGTCTCAAAGGACTCTGCCAGACGCTGTTGCAGATCCGCACGCACCTTGAAGCGATCGACAACGACATCGATGGAGTGCTTCTTCTGCTTATCCAGTTTTGGCAGTTCATCGAGTTCACACAGACGACCATCGACGCGAGCGCGGACGAAGCCTTGAGCACGAAGCTCTTCGAACACCGACAAGTGTTCGCCTTTGCGTTCGCGAACCACTGGCGCCAACAGCATCAGCTTGCTGCCTTCAGGTTGCGCCATAACCAGATCAACCATCTGGCTGACGGTTTGCGCTTCCAGCGGAATGTCATGATCCGGGCAACGTGGCTGGCCGACACGGGCGTAGAGAAGGCGCAGGTAGTCGTAAATCTCGGTGATCGTGCCCACGGTTGAGCGCGGGTTATGGGATGTCGATTTTTGCTCGATGGAAATTGCCGGCGACAGGCCTTCGATGGTGTCGACGTCCGGTTTTTCCATCATTGAAAGGAATTGCCGGGCATACGCGGACAGCGATTCGACGTAGCGCCGTTGCCCTTCAGCGTACAGCGTGTCAAACGCCAGCGATGATTTGCCAGAACCGGACAACCCGGTGATGACGATCAGCTTGTCGCGTGGCAGTGTCAGGTCAATGTTTTTCAGGTTGTGGGTTCGGGCCCCACGAATCAGGATCTTGTCCAAAATGGCCTCGCACGGCGGGCGTCGAAAACGTAGGAGTATACGGACAAATACTGGATGGATGCACACTATCTAGTCAGCTGTCCTCACCTTAAATGAAGACTGTGTCATCTAGGCGTGTCATAGCGTCGCGATATACCCCGTCAATCGATGGGACTGGTAGAATCGCCGCCGGTTCACACGAGGTTTTTCCATGCACGATCCCTACAGCGAGCGAATGAGCGGCGGCGAGACCCGCGCGGCAGGCGGTCTTGCGCTGGTGTTTGCTTTTCGCATGCTCGGCATGTTCATGGTCCTGCCGGTGCTGGCGACCTATGGCATGGACCTGGCTGGGGCGAGCCCGGCGCTTATCGGTCTCGCAATCGGCGCTTATGGCCTGACTCAGGCGTTCCTGCAGATTCCCTTCGGAATTATTTCCGACCGCATCGGGCGGCGTCCGGTTATCTATTTTGGTTTGATCATTTTCGCCCTGGGCAGCGTACTGGCAGCGAGTGCGGATTCGATATGGGGCATCATCGCCGGACGCATCCTGCAGGGTGCCGGTGCGATCTCCGCAGCGGTTATGGCGCTACTTTCGGACCTGACGCGCGAACAACACCGTACCAAGGCCATGGCCATGATCGGCATGACCATTGGCCTGTCGTTTGCGGTTGCTATGGTTGTAGGGCCAATACTGACCAGCGCGTTCGGCTTGTCCGGCTTGTTCCTTGCCACTGGCGCAATGGCTTTGCTGGGGATTTTGATCGTCGCTTTTGTGGTGCCCAAAAATACCGGCACGCTGCAGCACCGTGAATCGGGTGTTGCACGTCAGGCTTTAGGGCCGACCTTGCGTCACCCGGATCTTCTTCGACTGGATTTGGGTATCTTCGTGTTGCACGCGATGCTCATGTCAAGCTTCGTGGCCTTGCCGCTGGCGCTGGTGACAAAGGCCGGTTTGCCCAAGGAAGAGCACTGGTGGGTCTACCTTACGGCGCTGCTGATCTCATTTTTCGCAATGATTCCCTTCATCATTTATGGTGAGAAAAAACGTCAGATGAAACGTGTGCTCATCGGTGCAGTCACCGTATTGATGCTCACTGAACTATTCTTCTGGGAGTTTGGAGACACGTTACGAGCACTGGTCATCGGGACAGTGGTATTCTTCGTCGCGTTCAACCTGCTGGAAGCGTCTTTGCCGTCGTTAATCAGCAAAGTATCACCGGCTGGCGGAAAAGGTACGGCGATGGGGGTTTATTCCACCAGCCAGTTCCTTGGTTCGGCCGCAGGTGGGATACTCGGCGGCTGGTTGTTCCAGCATGGCGGGCTCGACGTGGTCTTCCTTGGTGGTGCTGCGATGGCCGCCATCTGGCTAGCGGTTGCAGTAACCATGCGTGAGCCGCCTTACGTGACGAGCCTGCGTCTGCCCTTGTCGCCTGAAGCCCTGCGTGAGGCTGGCCTGGCAGAGAGACTCAAGGCCGTAGAAGGCGTAACGGATGCAGTGGTGGTCGCCGAAGAAAGCGCCATCTATATCAAATTGGATACAGAACTATTGGATCGCGCGTCACTGGAGCGGATGATCAACCCAGCCGCCCAAGCGTGCGAAGCCTAGGAGAACGTTATGGCCCGTGGGGTTAACAAAGTTATATTGGTCGGCACATGCGGCCAGGATCCCGAAGTTCGCTACCTGCCTAACGGTAATGCCGTGACCAACCTGAGTCTGGCAACCAGCGAACAGTGGACTGACAAACAGACCGGTCAGAAAGTCGAAAAGACTGAATGGCACCGTGTGTCGATGTTCGGCAAAGTTGCCGAAATCGCTGGCGAATACCTGCGCAAGGGTTCCCAGGTGTACATCGAAGGCAAGCTGCAGACCCGCGAGTGGGAAAAAGACGGTATCAAGCGTTACACGACTGAAATCGTCGTCGACATGCAGGGCACCATGCAACTGCTGGGCGGCCGTCCACAAAACGACGGTGCTCCTCAAGGCCAAGGTGGCGGTGGTTATCAAAACTCCGCTCCACGTCCTCAGCAGTCGCGTCCACAACAGTCCGCGCCACAGCAGCAGCCACAACGCGAATCCCGTCCGGCTCCACAGCAACAAGCGCCACAGCCGGCCGCCGATTTCGACAGCTTTGATGACGATATCCCGTTCTAGGATATCTCTGGCTTAGCCTGTGCCCGTTGCCTAAAAGCCCCGAAAGCGTTGCTCTCGGGGCTTTTTTATAGGGCGTCATCCGGCGTTTTTTTGTTTTTACTCTATTGATTTGCTGTGCCTGCGAGTCGCTCTTGAAAGTGCGGGGCGAAGCAAGTCCGTGCCCGTTTGTTCTGGCCGCTGCATTTTCCCATCGGCCTCTTTACCAAGCCTCCATCCCAGATAGCCCCACAGTAGAGCGCAGGCGGCACCGACCACTGCCACCAGTCCGGCTCCTTGGCCGAGCATGTCCAATACGCTTTTGGCCCAACCGCTGAGAGCGTCACCGGCGCGATAGACAATCGTATCAATGACATTTTTTGCCTTGTACTTACTCTCGGCGTCCAAGGGCGCAAATAGCATTTCCCGACCGGGTCGAACGAAGGCGTATTCGCCGATACGGCGCACGATCATCAGCGTTGCGAGCATTCCAAAACTCGACGCCAGCGCCAGACCGACGAAGCCGATGCACATCAACAATGGCACGATCGCCAGCAGGACCCGCACGCCCAGCCTTTGCGCGATGCGACCGGTTAGAAATATCTGCGAGAGAAGTGCCCCAGCCTGAACAATCAGGTCAATGGTGCCGAACACCCGGATTTGCTCTTGCCTGTTCGGGAACAGCTCGGCTACCAAACGTGCCTGCTCAAAATAGAGAAAAGTGGTAACGGTGGCCAACAGAATCACGAAACCAGCAATCCCCAGCAGATAGGGCGATTGCAGTACGCGGGTGATGCCGCTAAAGGGATTACCGGGCAATGGTTTGCGCGTGCTTTCAACTGCCGCCGCACCGGGTCGGCCAGCGCCGCTGATTTCCCGCCAGCGCATCAGTGAAAACTTGAGGGTTAGCGCGATGCCCAACAACAGTCCGGCCAGGAGTATCAGCCCCGACTCGCCGATGCTCTTGACCAGTAACGCACTGAGGGCCGGGCCAACCAGACCGCCGACACTCGCACCTGCAGCGATGAAGGCAAACAGGCGCTTGGCCTGAGCGCCGTCAAACACATCCGCCATCAGGCTCCACGCGACCGAGACGACAAACAGGTTGTAGACCGATATCCACACATAGAACAGGCGGGCCATCCAGATGCTTTCGCCATATGACTGGAACAGCGCAGCGAAAATCAGCAGGTTCACGCAGAAAAATCCGTAAACCCAGTCGATGAAATGCAGGCGCGGAACCCTGGAACTGAGCCACGCGAACAGAGGAACAGCCGCGAGCATGACGAAGAAGGTCGCGGTAAACAGCCACTGCAGATTTTCTACGCCCGCCGAAATACCCATGGACTCGCGAATGGGGCGCAGCATGAAGTAGCCGGTAAACAGGCAGAAAAATAATAGAAAACCAGACAGCGCAGGACGCAGTTCCTGATCCTCGGCATTGATAGTGGCGCTCAGACGGTGCAAGACAGAGGATGTGCTCATAGATGCTCCTGAAACGTGAGGGGCGAGACACGGGCGCATACCCGTGTCTCTGCATTCAGGGGTAGGTAACGCCGGTGAGGCGTTCCGAAAGTTGCCAGAGTTTTGCCACGTCTTCTTGAGCTGCAGCGGCTTGGGGGACTGTCGCAAATCCCAAGGGGCCGCGTTTTTCCTCTTCGCCGATTGGCCCGTAATACGTACCTCCAACGGCCTGTGGCGCGGTAGCGGCATACAGTGACGACAACGCACCTTGTGCCGCTGAATGATATTTTTCGCGGTCCTTAGCCCACTCGTGGCCGAATTTACTGTCCAGACCTGGGCCACGTGCAATCAACTCAGTCACCGCTACACCTGGGTGCACCGCTATGCTGCGAACACCCCAGTTGTTGGCGTCACTGCGCCGTTGCAACTCAAAAGCCCACTTGAGCACCGCCAGCTTGGATTGTGCGTAGGTGGCGAAGGGGTTGTAATTTTGTTCGGACTGCAGGTCTTGGTAATTGATCTGGCCGCGAGCAGCGGCGATGCTCGACAGGCTCACGACTCGGGCGTCATCGCTCTGCCGTAGCAAAGGCATCAACAAGCCTGTCAGCGCAAAGGGCCCTAGATAGTTGGTTGCCAGTTGCAGTTCAAGGCCATCTGCAGATGTACCCCGTTGTGGTGGCGACATGATTGCGGCGTTGTTGATTAATACGTCGAGCCGCGACAACCGGCCTTTGAGACGATCAGCAAGGCTGCGAACCGAGTCCAGGTTGGCCAGGTCCACCGTTTCGAACTGCACGCTGGCGTTTGGGACTTCCTGACGTATGCGGGTGATCGTTTCTTCGCCGCGCTCGGGATTACGCGCGGCAATGATCACTTGAGCGCCAGCACGGGAAAGGGCCAATGCGTCCTCGTAACCCATACCGCTGGTGCCGCCGGTAATCAGAATGATTCGGCCTCTCTGCGAGGGTATGTCGGCTGCGGTCCAGTCAGGTTTCGGCGGGACCCGGCTGGCGGCCTCAACGGTGACGGCTCCCGCCATAGCCAAGCCCGCTACCAGCGTTTTGGTCATGTTCATGAGTTGGCGCGCGATACTCGTAGTGCCGGTTTCAAAAGCGTTGGTTGTGCTCCACATGTCGGTGTCCTGGTCGTCGTTTAAAGGGTATGACCGACTTCCAGACAGGCAATCGATCGACGGGGACAATTATCACCGTACGGTGTGGTCTGGATAATCCGGGTAGCGGTGGACGGGTCGTACGGGCAGTCGTACAGTTGAAGACCAACAAAGGAGGCGTCATGCGTCAACCCAACCTGAGTGATATGGCGGTTTTTGCCACTGTGGTCGAGTTCGGAGGTTTCAGGGCGGCAGCACAGAAATGTGGGATTTCTGCGTCATCACTGAGTGATTGCATGCGTCGCCTGGAGCGCGAGGTGGGGGTGCGTTTGCTGAATCGAACGACTCGCAGCGTTACCCCTACAGCCGCTGGCGAGCGTTTGCTTGAGCGCTTGCGCCCGGCGCTTGATGAGATTGGCGCAGCGTTCAACGATCTGGATGATGAGTTCCAGCGCCCGGTGGGCAATTTGAAGCTGAACGTGCCGGTCCCGGTAGCACGCTATTTGATGCCCGATCTGCTGAGTCGTTTTCTCAGGCTTTACCCTGGCGTGAATGTCGAGGTGACCATGGAGAATACGTTTATTGATGTCATTGCGGCAGGGTATGACGCCGGTGTTCGTTATGAGGAGAGCCTGGCTAAAGACATGATTGCGATACCCATAGGCCCACGTCGGCAACGCTTCGTCGCCGCTGCTGCACCGGCCTATCTGGCTGCCCGTGGAACCCCTCTGCATCCCTCGCAACTGACGGATCATGACTTGCTTGGCCACCGTTTTGAAAGCGGTAAAGTCGGGATCTTCGAGTTTGAAAAAGAAGGCAGAACGTTGCGTATTCCACCCAATGGGCAGCTGTTGACCTCTTCTCATGATCTCAAGATCAGCGCCGCCATTAATGGATTTGGCATCGTCTATACCTTCGAGGATTTCATCCGCGAGCCTCTTTCGGATGGGCGCCTGACGCCTGTGCTTCAAGATTGGTGGCAGTCTTTCGACGGCCCCTATCTTTATTATCACGGGCGTCGCCATATGCCCTCACCGCTAAGGGCCTTCGTCGATTTTATAAAGGATCAGACACCCGCTGAAATGTCGGGCAATAGCCTGATCGACTGATTACAAGCCCAACTCCGACAACCCCGGATGATCATCCGGACGCCGTCCCAGCGGCCAGTAAAACTTGCGCTCTGACTCTTTGATCGGCATGTCGTTGATGCAGGCGAAGCGGTTGGCCATCAGGCCATTTGCGTCGAACTCCCAGTTCTCGTTGCCATACGAGCGGAACCAGTTGCCTGAGTCGTCGTGCCATTCGTAGGCGTAGCGCACGGCGATGCGGTTATCGGTGAAGGCCCACAATTCTTTGATCAACCGGTAATCCAGCTCTTTGGCCCATTTGCGAGTCAGGAAGGCTTTGGCTTCCTCGCGGTTGGTCGCGAACTCCGCGCGGTTGCGCCATTTGGTGTCCAGTGTGTAGGCCAATGCGACTTTTTCGGGATCGCGACCATTCCAGCCATCCTCGGCCAGACGGGCTTTCTGGATTGCAGACTCCCGAGTAAAGGGCGGCAAAGGCGGGCGGGTTTCAGTGCTGGATGACATGGCAAAACCTCCGAACAGTGGATGATCAGTTTGCAGGCGGAGCAGGATTTTTCAGGGCAGACTTCAAGAGTACTTGCGCCATGTCGCGGGCGCTGTCAGCGGCATTGTGGTCGCCCATCACCAGGGCGAGGGTGATAGCGCCGTCGATCAGGATCAGCAGTTGTTTGGCCAGCGCTTCGGGCTGCTCGATGTCCAATTGCTGGGACAGCTCCAGCGCGTAGTCAAAAAGCTTCTGCTTGTGAGCTTTTGCCAACTGCCGGATTGGATCTTCAGCGTCGCCGATCTCACCCGCCGTGTTGATAAATGCGCAGCCACGGAAGCCTTCCGATTCAAACCAGCCCTTGAGCACCGTAAACATTTCAAGAATTCGCGCTTCAGGGCTTGTGGCCTTAGCGGTCTCAGTGCGAAACCAATGCATCCAGCGAACATCGCGCGCGCTCAATGCGTTCACGGCCACGTCTTCTTTGGTAGCGTAATATCGGTAGATGCTTTTGCGTGCCACGCCGGAGGTACGCACGAGCAAGTCCATGCCCATGGCATGAATTCCGTTGGTGTAGATCAGTTGCTCGGCGGTTTGCAGGATTTTGTCCTGCACAGCTGTAGTCGATGTCTTGTTCATGATCAGAGGGTAGAACGATCGTTCTACCCTGTCAATCGTATCGCTTAAACCACCTGATCCGTTTTCGGGATTGCCCGTTTGCGTTGTGCAGAGTCTGGCTCTGCGCGGCTAAGGATGATTGGAATAGATTTGGCGGCGGGCACCTTGCTACGTTCCGCGTAGTGCCAAAGCGGCACTAACGGATTACATTCCGGGTAATACGCCGCGCTGCAGCCTTCGGGAATGTCGTAGGCAATGATTTGCATTGGCCCGGCTTCTCGCGGCGTTTCCGGTTCCACAGCTGTCTTTAGCAAAACCCATTCACCTGCGGTAAAGCCGAGCCGCACGATGTCGTTACGATTCATGAAAATCACCGAACGTGTACCGCTGACGCCCCGAAAGCGATCTTCATAGCCGTAGATCGTGGTGTTGAATTGGTCGTTGCTGCGTAGCGTCATCAGTTGCAGAACATCACGGCAATCCGATCCCCGGCTGACGTCACTGTCTTCCTCAAGGGACTGTGGAGTGATGAAGTGGGCACGCCCGCTCTCGGTTTTCCATTCACGCTGAATGGCCGGGATCGGTTTGTGAAAACCACCGGTTTGCCACATCCGGGTTTCCATATCATGGAAAATTTCCGGGTACACCGTCGCGATGGCTTTGCGAATCTCCCTGTAGTCACTGCGCCAGGCATTCCAGTCTATGTGCTCGGTTCCTGCCAGTGTCGCTTGCGCCAAGCCAGCAATGATCGAGGTTTCGGCGCGCAATTGTTCGCCGACCGGTTCGTTGGTGCCTTTCCAGCCATGAATGCAGCCGGTACTGTCTTCGGTGCTATAGCTTTGTTCGTGACCGTTCTGGCGGTCGATTTCAATTTTGCCCAGGCACGGCAGCAGCCAACTGTTTTTCGCCGTAACCAGATGGGTGCGGTTGAGCTTGGTGGCAATTTGTACGCTCAGCTGCAGATTTTTCCAGGCAGGTTCCATGCGTGAGGTATCGGGAATCGCCCGGAGAAAATTACCGCCCAGACCAATGAAACCGCGCACGCTGCCATCAAGGATGCCTTCACAGGTTTCCACGGTCGCACGCCCTTTGTTTTTCGGAACCTGAAACCTGAACAACGTCTCAATTTTATCCACAGGCACCTTGCCTGGGTCTTCAGTGATGCCGACGGTACGCTGACCTTGCACATTGGAATGACCCCGCACCGGGCAGATACCCGCACCGGGCTTGCCGATGTTGCCGCGCAGCATCAGCAGATTGACCAGCATCTGTACGGCTTCAACCCCTTTACGGTGTTGCGTGATACCCATGCCGTAAACAATTATTGCCCGCTCGCTGGCGGCGTAGACTGTCGCCGCCGCCTCCATGGCTCCACGACTGAGCCCTGAGCGTTCCGTCAGGGTGTCCCATTCGCAATGACGTACCGCATTAACAAAGTCGGCGAAGCCTTCGGTATGTTGGCCGATGAACGCTTGGTCGATCACTGGCGGCTCGCCCTTGATCAGTGCGGTCTTGTCGATTTCCAGCAATGCCTTGGCTATGCCCATGACGGCTGCAATGTCACCGCCTATCGCTACCTGATGGTATTGGGTGCTGATGACTGTCGAATCCGGACCCAGCATCTGGAGTGGTGATTGAGGATTGACGAAGCGTTCCAGTCCTCTTTCCCGGATGGGATTGAACGTGATGATTGGCACATTTCGACTGCGTGCTTCTTGCAGATCATGGAGCATGCGCGGGCTGTTGCTGCCTACATTCTGCCCAAAGAAAAAGATGCAATCGGTCTGCTTGAAGTCCTCAAGCGTAACGGTGCCTACGGGGACGCCAATGCTTTCCTGCAAGCCCACCGATGTGCTTTCGTGGCACATGTTGGAGCTGTCTGGCAGGTTGTTTGTCCCGTAAGCTCTGGCGAAGATCTGGTAGATGAAGGAGGTCTCAAGGGAGGCACGCCCTGAGGCATAAAACGCGACGCTGTCCGGGTCCAGTTGTTTTAGCTGAGCGCCTATCTCGCGGTAAGCCTGCTCCCAGGTGGTTTCACGGTAACGGTCAGTTTCGGGGTCATAGCGCATCGGGTGGGTCAGGCGGCCATGCTGCTCGAGGTCGTAGTCGGGCAGTTGCAGCAGCTCTGTGACTGAGTGGCGGGCAAAGAAATCAGGGCCGGTTTTCAGCGAGGTTAATTCCCAGGCTGTGGCTTTCGCTCCGTTTTCGCAGAACTCAAACGCGTGGGGTTTGCCGGGTTTGGCCCACGCACAGCTGACACAGGCAAAGCCGCCTTGCTTGTTTTGCCGGGTCAGTGCCCCCGCCGCCTTGAGCAGTGTCTGTTCACGCCAGAGAATACGCATGACCGATATGGCAGAGCCCCAACCTCCTGCTGCCATTTTGTAGGGTTTATAGCGTGTCCGGGGATGGATGAGCATCAGGGTATTCCTCTTGCCGAACAGCCGCGCTGAACGTCTTATGCAACTCTGACGTGGGGGCCTATGGAAGGTTCGCTGCGCTTTCCCCAGTGGTTGTCATGGGATTGACAGGCGAAAACCGAACTTGTCCGCCGTATATGAATCAGTTCCTATTGCCTGATAAAGAGAGCCCTGATCATCAAGGAGTGCCCCGCGTTTTGTTGAATTTCAAGTCCATCGTCCTGCTTTGCACGCTGCTATTTGCTGGCAGCTTCAACTTGCAGGCTGCCGAGCAAGCGGCTGCCGCTCCCGCCGCCGATGCAGCGCCGGACACCGCCGAGGCGCCCGCTGCACCGGAAATCCTCGTGCAGGGCGGTTTACTTGGGGTGATCAGTTCCAGTATTGATGACGTGCAGGAAGCCCTGTCACTGGATGGCCGCCTGCTCGACAGCTGGCGCTTACGTGCTGATCGGGCAGCCGATGAGCTGGACAAGCTGGTCAACAAACCAACCTCGCGTTCCAAGTGGGGCGTTGTCGGCGACTTCCTGATGCTGTCGGTCGTGTGGATCGGCGCATTTGCCGCGTTGACTACCCTTGGCAGTTTCGTTGCCATGCGTCTCAGCCGCCGCCCGTTTTTTAAGGTCCGTGAGCGCAGTCAGGCGCTGCTTGGTTATGTATTGCCGTACACCTTGCCTGCGTTGATCAGCCTGCCACTGACGCTATACGCCAGTCACTTCCTGACGGCCTCGGTGGGGCGCGCGCTGGCGCTGTGTCTGGCGTATTCGACCAGTAGCGGTATCGTCTCCACGTCAGTGTTGTTGTGCGTGATCGTCATGTTCAACTACGGGCATAAGCGCGCTGCGGTACGAATGATTCGCCGCTTCAGCCCCAAGCCGCTGTTCGTCATCGGTTTCATGGCGGCCCTCAGTGACGCTTTGACCAGCCCGCAGATCGCTCGCCAGATTGGCAACAACGTCACCACCAGCGTTGCGGTGTTTACCGGGTTGTTTGCGTCAGTCGTGTTCTGCATGTTGGTGATCAAGGTGCGTCGTCCCATCGCGCACCTGATACGCAATCGCTCGCTGAGCAGTCGTCTGGCCCGACCGGCGCTACAAGAATCCCTGAAGGTGTTCTCAAACCTGTGGTACTTGCCGATTCTGCTGATGATTCTGGTGTCTGCGGTTAACCTGATCGGTGCAGGCGAAGACAGTCAGAAG
This sequence comes from Pseudomonas caspiana, assembly GCF_002158995.1. Lineage (GTDB taxonomy): Bacteria > Pseudomonadota > Gammaproteobacteria > Pseudomonadales > Pseudomonadaceae > Aquipseudomonas > Aquipseudomonas caspiana. The sequence goes on from NZ_LOHF01000009.1 coordinate 49,024, forward strand.
GCGCTGCGTTGCGCTTTGTTCACGACTGTATTGCTGATTGCCACGGTGTTCTTGAGTACGGTTTTCCAGCATCTGTTCAAGCCCACCACCGTTGAAGGGCGTGGTGGGCATATCTACAAAGCACGGTTGCTGAATCTGGCGCACGGGGTGGCGCGGATTGTTCTGGCAGTGGCGTTTATTGAAATCCTGGGCCAGATCTGGGGTTTTTCGCTCTTTGAATTTGCTCAAAGCAACAGTCTGGGCCGAGCCATCGGGGAATCGCTGAGCAGCATTGGCCTGATCTTCATGGTCACCTGGATGCTGTGGGTGGTGCTCGACACTGCTATTCAGGAAGCATTGAAAGCGCCGCTCAATCATCGCTCGTCTCGTCAGCCGAGTACGCGGATCAAGACCATTCTGCCGCTGCTGCGTAACGCGATAAAAATTATTCTGGTGGTGATCTGCGCTATCACCACCATGGCCAACCTTGGCATTAACGTCGCGCCACTGCTGGCGGGTGCGGGTGTGGTCGGTCTGGCAATTGGTTTTGGCTCCCAGCAACTGGTGCAGGACGTCATTACCGGTCTGTTCATCATTATCGAAGACACGTTTTCCATTGGCGATTGGGTGGTGCTCAGCACTGGCCACTCGGGCACGGTTGAAAGCCTGACCATCCGTACTGTGCGTCTGCGTGACGGTAAGGGCTTTGTGCATTCGGTGCCGTTCGGCCAGATCAAGGCAGTGACCAACCAGTCCCGGCAATTTGCTTACGCGTTCTTCTCGGTGCAGTTCACCTATGATTCCGACATCGACAGCGCGCTGTCTTTGATTCGTGAAGTTGGCCAGTCGATCACGGAAGACATCCTGCTCAAAAGCAATCTGCAAGGGCCATTGGAAGTGTTCGGCGTAGACCGGATGGACCTTAACGGCGTAGTGCTCACCGCTCAGTTCCGGACCTCATCCGGCGGGCAATACAGCGTGGGTCGTGCGTTCAACGAGCGATTGAAAAAACTTGTGGATAAATCCGATGACGTTCGCTTTGCGCAAACTTATCCACAAACGGTCATCAGCCCGAATGCCGGGCAAGTGCAGCCGCTTTCTATCGACAGAGATGCGCAACCGGCATCGGGCAAAGGCAATGTGGTGAACGTCGATGGCTCGGAGAGTCCGCCGGTTAAACCTGTCTAACCTCTTCCTTGTGGGAGCAGAGCTTGCTCGCGATTGGGGCACCGGAGAAGCTGCCTGATGAGTCAACCTTCATCGCCGGCAAGCTCACTGAATTAAATACATTCTGTAGGAGCTCACGAGCACCGCGAGGCAGCGATGGCGGTCTGTCTGATATACCGCTATCGCGGCCTCGCGGTGCTCGTACGCTCCTACAGGTCCACCGTTGGGCGGGAGACAGCGCGGTGTCAGGGGACGTTTTGGCAGCTCCCACAGCAGTTGGTGCTTTTTTCGTTCAGCGCAACAGCCTGTCCCGCACCTGCGCCATCGCTTCCTGATCCAGCTCCAGCCAATACTGGGGTTTGCCCGCAATAACTGCTGCAGCCGGAATACCATCGCGATACACCAGCCGATTGCCCACCAGCGCCGGGACTTTACTGCCCGGCAACAGCGTGCCTATCAGGTTTAGCGGGTCAACAGCGCTCAGGCTGATCAGGCTGCCATCCAGTGGCCGCTTGCGAATTTCGCGTAGAACTGGAATCGCTTCAGGCAGTGCGAATTGCTCGCCGGCCAAGCCACTGACGAAGCGCCCGCCGCGAATTTCACCGCGAGCTTCGAGCCTATGAAAGGTACGCAGCAATTCCCGCCAGCTTGGCAGCCAGTCGGCTTCGCGCTCCAGTAAACGCCAGAACACCACACCATAGCGGCGCAGCAGTGTCATCGCGACGTGCTCCAGGACTTGTGGGTCTACAGGCTGCGGGCGCTTGTTGGCGACAGCGGCGGGGCGCGTCGAACGTTTCAGTAGCGCCCAACGCCCGGCATCGTCCATGCCGCCAATAAACGCCCCGCGATTACGCCGACTGGTGTGCGCTGAGCGCTTGCTGGCGGGAGTGATCAAGGCACGGAGACCGGCAAAGCTATCGGCATTCACGAGTCCGGCAGCCACCAACTCTTGCAGCGCGATTTCAAGTTCCGCGCGCAACAAATGCGCTTCGGTCACCAGTTCATCAAAAAACATCGCGCCGTATTGGCTCAGCGCCGCATGTACTTTCTGTGCCTTGGGCGATAACTCGTCGGGCTCCGGCTGCTCGGTCAGACCGCTCCATAAACTGACCTGGCTACGGGGCAGCAGCACAATCGGCGTGCTGCGCAGCGCCACCGCGCCGGTTTTGCTGCTGGCCGCGAGTCGTGTCCAGACCACCTTGCCCGAGCGGCAGATTTCATCGAGCCAGAGTGACGAGTAATCCTTGATCCGGGCCGACAGCAAGTCGCTGTCCCAAGCCCCGGCGGCAGCACTGAAGCCTTCAAGCTGACTGATAATTTCCGGCAGCGTCGCTCGGCCCTGACTGCGAGTGCTCGCTGATAAATGCTGCCAGTCGAATAGAAAACGCATGAAGTCTTGCAAAGACACCGGCTCGATTTCCCGGCGCAGTCGCTTGACGGTGTACCGATGAATCCTTGCCAGCAAATGTCGCTCGCACCATTGGTCCTCGTTGGCGCCGGGGCTGAAGCGCCCGCGCAGCACGTAGCCTTCGCTCTCCAGCCGTGCCAGCGCCTGAGCCACGCTGCTGGCGCTCAACGCCAACGGCTCGGCGATGTCGCGAGTTGGCATCGGGCCAAAGCCGCTCAAGCGGGCGCGCACCACTTCAACGATCGCTTCATCGGTTTCCCATGCGTCATCGAAACCGGGCAGGGCGCTTAGCGGTGGATGCATGGGCGCCTGTGGATAAATCGCCTGGAGGCAAGTCAGGCGCTCCAAGGGCGCCCACAACATTTGATCGGCATCGACCTCGAAACGCGTGGCGCGTCCGGAGCGGGCCAGTGATTCCAGCCATTTAAGCCAATCCTTATTTGCCCCAGCCTCCGCGTGGCTGACGCAACTCAGACTCATCAACGCTTCATGCATCTCGTCGGCGTTCTGCGGTTGGGGCCAAGCCTCTTCGTTTACTGCCGCGATGGCGTCGGCATCCAGCGCGCCGAGATCGTCCGAAGATTGCGGATCACTCCAGCGCCGGTTTAGCACTGCTTGGGTACGACGTTCCTCCAAGGGGGCGTCGTCGAGAAAGGCGTAAGGACGGGCGTTGAGAATTTCGGCGGCCAGCGGCGACGGTGCGGGTAGGTCGCGGCCAATCAGCCGGACTTCACCCTTTTCCATGCGCCGCAGAAGATTGAGCCAGCCCTCAGCGTCCATCGCTTCGTGCAGGCAATCGTCGAGTGTTTGCTCCACCAGAGGATGATTCGGCACTTCGCGTTCGCCGACGATATTTTCCAGGCAGGCGATCTGATCGGGGAAAACCGTCGCGATCAGGTCTTCGCTTTTCATGCGCTGCAACTGCGGCGCGACCTTACGTCCGCCGGTGTAGCGGGGCAGCGCCAGCGCAGTTCCGGCATTCCAGCGCCAGCGCACGCCGAACAGTGGCGCATCCAGCACCGCCTGAATCAGCAGATGTTCAGCTGTGTTGGCGTTCAGATAACGCCACACTTCATCCAGCTCAAAGCTATGACTGGTGGACAGCGACAGCACGATTGCATCTTCACTGGCGGCGGCTTGAAGCTCGAAATTGAACGTACGGCAGAAGCGTTTGCGCAACGCCAGGCCCCAGGCACGATTCAGCCGGCTACCGAATGGCGTGTGGATGATCAATTGGGTGCCGCCGGACTCGTCGAAAAAGCGCTCCATGATCAACGTGTCTTGCGACGGCAGAGCAGTCAACACCGAGCGCGTTCGCGCCAGGTAATCCACCAGTTGCTCAGCGCTCGCCAAATTCAACCCCAGAGTGTCGATCAGCCAGTCAGTACACGGCTGCAGATCACCGGGGTGGGCGCCTAACAGTTCGTCAATCTGACTTTGCAGGCGTGCCACGGCAAACGACAACTCATCGCTTCTGCCCGGAGCTTCACCCATCCAGAAGGGGATATTGGGCGGCTGGCCCTGGGCATCTTCAACACGTACGCGGCCGCTCTCGATGCGCAGGATACGGTACGAAGTGTTGCCCAACTGGAAGATGTCTCCAGCGATGCTCTCGACCGCGAAGTCTTCGTTGACGGTGCCAATGTTCAGCGCCTGCGGCTCAAGAATCACGCTGTAGTCGGCGTTGTCCGGGATCGTGCCGCCGCTTGTGACAGCGGTCAGCTTGCTGCCTCGTCGACCGCGTACTGTGCGGGTCATGGCATCGCGATGCAGGTAGGCGCCGCGCACGCCCTGACTTCCGCTATAGCCTTCGGCCAACATGCTCAACAGTGCCTGGTAGTGGTCGGCGTCCAGCTCGGCGTAAGGCGAAGCTCGACGAAACATGTCCAGCAGCGCGTCTTCGTGCCATTCCTGCAAGCTGACTTCAGCGACGATTTGTTGTGCGAGCACGTCCAGCGGCGCTTTTGGGATCTGCAAAATATCCAGCTCGCCACGTCGCACGCAATCGAGCAGCGCGGCACATTCGATCAGGTCGTCGCGAGAGGTCGCAAACAGCCGGCCTTTGGGCGTCCCACCGACGTGGTGCCCGGAACGTCCGACCCGTTGCAGAAACGCCGAAATGGAGCGCGGCGACGCAATCTGACACACCAGATCGACATCGCCGATATCGATGCCCAGCTCCAGCGAGGCCGTTGCGATCAGTACCTGCAAATCGCCGCGCTTGAGACGCTGCTCGGCATCGAGCCGTTGCTCCTTGGCAAGGCTGCCATGGTGCGCCGCCACAGTCTCTCTGCTCAGGCGGTCACTCAAGTGTCGCGCCATGCGCTCAGCCATGCGTCGGGTGTTGACGAAAATCAGCGTAGTCCGGTGCTCACGCGCCAATTCGGCAAGACGGTCGTAGACCAGTTCCCAGACATCATTGGACATGACCGGCCCCAAGGGCACAGGCGGTACTTCGATCCCCAGATCACGCGGCCGTGCATGGCCGATATCGACAATGGCGCACGGACGCTCAATCGGGTCCGCGCCCACCAGAAAACGCGACACTGATTCGATAGGTTTTTGCGTCGCCGATAAACCGATGCGCAGTAATGGCTCGCTGCACAGTGCTTGCAGTCGTTCCAGTGTCAGCGCCAGGTGGCTGCCGCGCTTGCTGGCGGCGATGGCATGGATCTCGTCGACAATTACCGTCCGTGTGCTGGCGAGCATGCGTCTGCCAGAGTCGGAGCCGAGCAATACGTAAAGCGATTCGGGCGTGGTCACCAGAATGTGCGGCGCAGTCTTGCGCATGGCGGCGCGTTCTTTCTGCGGCGTATCGCCGGTTCGTACGGCAGTGCTGATGCGCAGTGGCGGCAAATTCATGCGCTGCAATTGTTCAGTAATGCCAGCCAGCGGATTTTGCAGGTTGATCTGAATGTCGTTGGACAGCGCCTTGAGCGGCGAGACGTAAACCACGAAAGTCTGCTCGGGCAATTCGCCGCCATGATCAAGGCCTTCATGCACGAGATCATCGAGCACAGCCAGAAACGCCGTCAGGGTTTTCCCTGAACCGGTGGGCGCGGCAATCAGCGTCGAGCGCCGGGCCTTGATCAACGGCCACGCCTGCGCCTGAGCGGGCGTTACCGCAGGGAAGGTACTGCGGAACCAGGCACTGACTGCCGGATGAAAACCGTCGAGTGCGGGGTCGGGAATAAGCGGGGAGTTCATGGGCAAATTAATGAGGGTGGCAAGGGGAAGATGCAAGCCCCTTTGATCGGTGGCATTCCGACGTGCCCTCGATAAGGCTAGCTTATTAGGCTGGTACACCGCGTTATCGTTTATCGCGAGCAAGCTCGGCTCCCACAGGATCACTGATGGCGTGGGACCGGCTTTAGCCGGGAAGGGGCCGGGACAGACGCTGGATATTCATCGGTAGAAATACCGCTTTCCCGGCTAAAGCCGGTCCCACGTCATTTCGGACACACACTCGCCCTATAGGGTTAGGTGTTAATCCTATTCCTGCATGCAGAGCAGAAAAATCCCACAGCCCTCAACGGTTGGGGGTTGCGCGGCAACGTGATATGTTTGCAGGCGTTTTACACATAATATTCCAACCGAATTTGATACCGAGCCTGCTGACTCTATGCGAATGCGCCTTATGCTGTTGGGCGGCGGGAATGCCCTCGGGCAGGCGCTGATTCGTCTGGGTGCAGAGGAAGACATTGGCTTCCTGGCACCGCGTCCACCGCAAGACGGCTGGGATGCAGCGAGTCTGACGCAACTGCTTGATGACACCCGCCCCGATGCCTTGATCAACCTTGCCTACTATTTCGACTGGTTTCAGGCGGAATCCGTAAGCGACGCGCGTCTGTCCAGTCAGGAACGCTCTGTTGAGCGCCTTGCCGAGCTGTGCCAGCACCACAACATTGTTCTACTGCAGCCTTCCAGCTATCGGGTCTTCGATGGTTCGCGGGCGACTGCCTACAGTGAAAAAGACGAGCCGGTCCCGTTGGGTTCACGTGGCCAGGCGCTGTTGCGTATCGAGCAAAGTGTGCGTGCTACTTGCCCGCAACACCTGCTGCTACGGTTTGGCTGGCTGCTCGATGACAGTGCCGAGGGTGTGTTGGGGCGTTTCCTGAAGCGTGCCGAATCATCTCAAGAGCTGTTAATGGCCGATGACCGACGTGGCAATCCGACGCCTGTCGACGACGCGGCTCGGGTAATGATTGCCGTACTCAAGCAACTCGATTGCGAAGCGCCGCTGTGGGGCACTTACCACTACGCCGGTCATGAGGCGACCACGCCGCTGGCGCTTGGGCAGGCGATTCTCACAGAAGCCCGTTTGTTGCATCCGCTGGCTATTGAATCACCGACTGCACAGGCCCATGCGGCACGTCCCGACGCAGCTGACGAGCCGCAACATGGCGTGCTGGCCTGCAAGAAAATTCTCCATACCTTCGGCGTCAAACCTCGCGCATGGCGCGCCGGGTTGCCGAGCCTTCTGGATCGTTATTACCGTCATGTCTGATCTTCCTGTCTTGATTACCGGCGGCGCCGGTTTCATTGGCTCTAATCTAGCCGATGCACTCCTGGCCCAAGGGCATGCAGTGCGTATCCTCGATGACCTCTCCACTGGCAAGCGCAGCAACCTGCCGCTTGATAACCCGCGTATGGAGCTGATCGAAGGCGATGTTGCCGATGCCGATCTGGTCAAGCGTGCTGCATTGGGCTGCAAAGCGGTTGTGCATCTGGCGGCTGTTGCCTCGGTGCAGGCTTCGGTGGATGACCCTGTGCGTACTCACCAGAGCAACTTCATCGGCACGCTGAACGTGTGTGAGGCCATGCGTGAAGCAGGCATCAAGCGCGTAGTCTTTGCCTCCAGTGCTGCGATCTACGGGAATAATGGCGAAGGCGAAGCCATCAGCGAAGACACACCTAAAGCGCCGTTGACGCCTTATGCCTCGGACAAGCTGTCCAGCGAGCACTACCTTGATTTCTACGGCCGCCAGCATGGTCTGGAGCCCGTGATCTTTCGTTTCTTCAACATCTTCGGCCCACGCCAGGATCCTTCCTCGCCTTACTCGGGTGTGATCAGCATTTTTGCCGAGCGCGCAGTAAAAGGCCTGCCGATCGCCGTGTTTGGCGACGGTGAGCAAACACGGGATTTCTTCTATGTGGGCGATGTGGTCAAGTTGCTGACCCAAGCGCTGGATCTGCCGCACGTCGAGTCGGGCGCGATCAATGTGGGTCTGAACAAGACCACCTCGTTGAACCAGTTGTTGGCAGCGTTGGCAGCCGTGGTAGGCAAGCAGCCGCAAGTGACCTATCAAACGGCTCGCTCCGGCGACATCCGTCACTCGAGAGCGAACAATCAGCGCCTGCTGGAGCGGTTTACGCTGGGTGAGCCAACGCCGCTGAATGTCGGGCTGGCGAAATTGCTTGGTCGTTGAGAGCTGGTCGAGACCCACAAAAAAAGCACCTCTGAGGTGCTTTTTTTGTGGGCGGTTACTGCAAACCGTTGACCTGTAGGAGCTGCCGAAGGCTGCGATCGCGGTGCGCCAGAACAAATGCATCGCAGCCTTCGGCAGCTCCTACAGGTCCAGTGTGCGCCGCGTCTTAAAACTTATAACCCACACCCACCATGTAAACCCATGGATCAATGTCCACGCTCACTTTGGTCTTGCCAACACTCAGTGCTGAAGGGCCGTCGACAGTCGCTTCGGTGTCGATGTCCACATACCAGACCGAGGCGTTAACCAGAATGTTGTCGGTCAGCATGTAGTCCATACCGACTTGTGCAGCCAGGCCGACGGAGTCTTTCATCTTCAGGTTGCTGAAGCCCTGGCTTTTGCGATTACCTGTCAGGTCGGTGTCAAAGAACGTGGTGTAGTTGATGCCGACACCCGCGTACGGCTGAAACTTCGACGACGCTTCCATCGGGTAGTACTGCAGCGACAGGGTCGGTGGCAGTTGTTTCACGTCCGCCAGCTTGCCATCCAGGCCCGGGCCGAGGCCTTTGACCGAAACGGTGTGGCTGAAAGGGGTAGCTGCCAGCAATTCGATACCTACGTGCGGGGTGATCATGTAGCCGAACGTCAGGCCAAGCTGGTTCTCGCCATCAACGGTCGCCTTGGTGCCGGAGACTTTAGTGCCGTCGAGTTTGATCTCGCCGCTGTCTTCATTCGGCTCAACGTGCGCGACACCGGCGCGAACGATGAAATCGCCAGCCTCATAAGCCTGAGCGGCGAAAGGGGCGCTGAGCGCCAGCGCAAAGAGGGAAGCGCTGAGCAGGGTCTTGTTCATGAGGGCTCCAAAAGGCGATTCAAGTTGTCTGTCGCCAATGGTACGGAGCGTCTGAACCAAGGCTTTGACACAGCTCAATGAAATCGCAATGAAGCCCGCAAAACTTAATTCTCGGGCAACTCGTAAACCAGGATCTTGTCAGCCTCCATGCTGTAACCCGCGTCGGCCAACTCACTGGTCGAGGCTTTGACCTGCATCGGCCCCTCAATCCAGTACGGCTGATACAGCTCTTCAACCTTCACGCCCAGCTCGCTGGTGACATGCACGATCTGGTTCGAAGGCGGTGGCGGCACGTGGATGCATGCGCCGAAATACGGCACCAGCAAGAACTCGATTACCCGGCCTTCTTCGCTGACTTCCAGCGGCACGATGTAACCCGGCAAGCGCACGTTCTGACCGTCCAATGCTTTGACCACTGGCGCGTGGGGCGATTGTTGATGGGCGGCGGGCGCCGACTCTACTGACAGCGCGTCGGACAGCTTTGACAGGTCATGAATGGGCGCCGTGATCGGCGCGATTTTTGGCGCATCCGGCGGGATCATTTCTTCCCAGGTCAGCACCTTCGGTTCGACCGCCCACAATGGTGAACTGACCGAAAACAGCAAAAGCAACAACAGGCGCCGCATGTTCAAGGTCCTCATAAACGAATCGACAAACCATCGGCCAACGACTGCCGATAGGCGCGCCACGCAGGCACAACGCCCATCAATAACGCGGCCGCCAGAATGCCACCAAGCAGCGTCCATTCATATTCGCTGGGCAGCGAAAGCGGCAGGAACAGCCCGTAATTGCTTTGTACATAGCCTTGGGCGGCAGCGATGCCGACATATAACAGGACCATGCCACTGACCACTCCCGCGAGTGCAAGGGCGAAGGCTTCCATGATCAGCAGGGTCGCGATGTGCCAGGGACGTGCACCTACTGAGCGCAGAATTGCCATCTCTCTGCGTCGTTCATTAAGGCTGGTGAGAATGGCCGTGAGCATGCCGATCAAACCCGTCAGGACTACGAACAGCGAAATCACGAACAAGGCTTTTTCGGCCGTGCCCATCAGGCTCCACAATTCCTGAAGTGCCACGCCGGGCAGGATCGCCAGCAACGGCTCGCCGCGAAATTCGTTGATCTGACGTTGCATCGAGAAGGTGGCGATCTTGCTGTTCAAACCTAACATGAAGGCCGTAATCGCCTTGGGCGTCAGGTCCATGTTGCGCGCTTGATCGGCAGATATACGTCCGGTGCCATGGGCAGGCACGCCGTTTTGCCAGTCGATGTGGATCGCTTCCATTCCTCCGAGGCTGATATGCAACGTGCGATCTACCGGCGTGCCGGTGCGCTTGAGAATACCGACGACGGTAAACGGTTTATCGTCGTGCTTGACCAGACTGACCGCCGCGACGCCATGGGCCAGCACCAGCTTGTCGCCAAGCTTGTACTTCAAGGCATCGGCGACTTCGGCACCGAGTACCACTTCAAATGGGTCCGTCGCAAAGGCCCGACCCTGGGCGAGCTCCAGATGTTGCTGGCGCCCAAACTGATAATGCTCGAAGTAGTTTTCGTTGGTGCCCATCACCCGATAGCCGCGATGGGAGTCCCCCAGGGAAATCGGAATCGCCCATTTCACCTGCTTGCTCTGTGCGATCTCCTCAAAGCTGTCCCAGCGAATATTGTTAGTGGCGTTGCCGATCCGGAAGACTGAGTACAGCAGCAGATTGATCGAGCCGGAGCGCGCGCCGACGATCAGATCGGTGCCGCTGATAGTACTGGCGAAACTGGCCCGGGCTTCGGTGCGCACGCGCTCGACGGCCAGCAACAGGCAGACCGACAAAGCGATGGCAAATGCGGTGAGGAAGGCAGTGAAACGACGGTTAGCCAGACTGGCCATGGCTAGGCGAAACAAATACATCTCAAACCTCTGCGGCGACGGCGGCGCGATTGAGTTCGGACAGCGACAGGCTGCGGTCGAACAGCGGTGCCAGGCTCTGGTCATGGCTGACGAACAACAGGCTGCTGCCTGCTTCGCGGCATTCGGCGAACAACAATTTGATGAAGGCTTCCCGGGCGTCGGTGTCGAGTGCCGAAGTCGGTTCGTCAGCGATCACCAGCTCTGGCTGGCCGATCAAGGCGCGGGCGGCTGCCACTCGCTGCTGTTGACCGATGGACAACGAGTCGGCGCGACGGCCAAGCATCTCGGGGTCTTTCAAACCCAGATGAGCGAGTAGCGTGACGGCGGCACTTTCCACACTGCCGTGGCGCTGTTTCGCACGTTTAGCGCGGACCTTGGAGAAGTGACACGGCAGCTCTACGTTCTCCCGCACCGAAAGAAACGGCAGAAGGTTGAACTGCTGGAAGATGTAGCCGGTGTGATTGACCCGAAACCGATCACGCTCACCGGATGACAGTTCAGTCAGTTCCTGGCCTAGCAAGCGAATGCTGCCGCGATTGGGTTTCTGCACGCCGCCCAGCAAACCCAGTAACGTCGTCTTGCCGCTACCGCTGGGACCTTTGAGAAACAGCGTTTCGCCCGGCTCCAGCTGAAACGCCGGGATATCCAGCAATTGCGCGTGCCCTGGCCAGGTGAAGCCAAGGTTGGACAGTTCGATCAGTGCTTGAGTCATGGCCAGTGTGAATCCGCCGGTATGGAAATCAAACGACCGGGCAAGCCCGGTCGGTTTTCAACAATAGCTGAATCAGAATTTCAGGCTTGGATTGCTCGGACGTACTTCGGCACCCGACTGACCTTTGGGCGAAATCAACTGCACTTGAAGTTTTTCGGTGCCCGGGAACGACTTGAAGATGGTCGACAGGTCGAGGGTTTTCAGTACGGCCGGAACCTTACAGGTGAATTTGTAAGTGCCATGGATTTCGCTGTGCTCGTGCTCATCGTGGGCGTCTTTGGCATCGTGATCGTGGCCTGCGTCAGCATCAGGCTTGTCACCGAACAATGGGCTTTCCAGCTTCTGGGCAACCACGTTGCACTCGGCGGCTTCCGGAATGTTGAACAGTGCGTGGGGCTTGAGCAGGATATCTTTGGCAGCGGCGACTTTGGCCTTGTCTTCAGCGCTGGTGGCCAGATGCTCAAAACCGACGAGGTTCATGGCCGGGCTGTCCAGTTCGAACTCCAGCGTGCCGCCAACCAATGCGACGTCCAGTCGGCCCACGCCATGCTCATGCGCGCCGAGGCTGCCGTGTTCATGGTCGTGATCATGCTCAGGGGCTGCATTAACCATTGCGAGAGGAAGCAGGGCCAAGGGCAAAGCGAGCAGCAGACGGCGCATAAAACAGACTCCGGACATGACGGGATAAAGATCGTTATGTGATCTTATAACAATTATTGTCGGGGGCGTGAGCCGGAATTTTGATTGAGTAGTGAGCACTTCCCCGGTAGGAGCCAACTTGTCGGCGAGACGATAGTTCTCATTACGCGGGTCCAATGCCTCGCCAACGAGTTGGCTCCTACCCGGTGATGTATTCCAATTATTAAACGCGCTGACCCCAAGGCCGCGCCCGGCGCAGGTCTTGGGCCAGTGTGTAAATAATTGTCCGTCCGGCATGAGTGGTCCAGCGCAGGGTTTCTATCAGGCGATGTTCATCGGGCGTGAGGTAGGCGAAGCCTTGGGTTTTGGCTTCGTGTAGGCAGTCGATGGGTTGGTGAGATTTTCTTTTTGATTTCATTTGAAGCTCCTTACGATTTTCTGGAGTTGCCTTCAAACGCTGCGATTCGAATGGGTGGCAACTGTGCGCAGGTTCGCAGACCGAGTCGTAAGGGTCCCGGCACATCCGAAGATGTCCCGCGCACAGCGGCCATATAACTTACAGGCTAGCTGTTCGTGGAAACTTACGACAATCGGGCTGCGAAACCCGTTCGCTGCTGCTGCAACGACCGGCGCACATTACCGACGCGGGACGCGATCCACGAGGTAACAACAGCGATTCAGAATGTAGGAATGGTCTCTGCCTGAACACAGATCCCCTGTGGGAGCAGGGCTTGCCCGCGATAAGACTGGACTCGATCGACCTGACATTTGCGGTGCCTGTATCGCGAGCAAGCTCTGCTCCCACAGGTCCAGCGGAGTACTGGCCCTTTGTGGTGAATTTGCGGAAGGAGATCAGAAATACCGCTGATCCCTGTAGGAGCTGCCGAAGGCTGCGAAGCAATCTCATGGCATGCCGAATTCGCAGCCTTCGGCAGCGCCTACAGCCCAGCGCAAAAAGATGAATCTATGCGAGCATATCCCCCTGCAAAAAAAGAGGAAGCACCCATGTTGCGTATTCGTGGAACCGTTGGCGATTGGCCGGTGGATTTGACGCTGGAGCTGGACGAAGGCGATTGGGCGCAGCTTGGCGCTCAACTCAAAGCCGCCAAACCTGAAGCCACCGCCGCAGCCGTGGTCAGCAAACCGGCCAGTCAGGACGACAAGATCTGGCAGATCGCGTTGGGCCTGCTGCGCAAGGCCGGGCAGATCAATGGGCCAGAGTTGCTGGATCAACTGGAAGGGTTGACCGGCAGCACGGCGGCGGGCAAGCGCCTGTTAGTGCGCTTGCGCCACAGTTCGCAAGTCAAGGTCGAGAGCGGGCAGGACGCGCCGCTCTACAGCTGGGTGAATACAGACGCCTGATGAAAGACGCTTAGTACAGCGCAGCAAACAACTTGCGACGGTAGGCGGTGACCAGCAGGTGGTCGTTGCCCAACAGGTCGAAGACTTGCAGCAGGGTTTTGTGTGGCAGGCCGTCGGCGTAGTTGCGGTTGCGGATGAACAGCTTCAACAAGCCTTCCAGCGCCGCTTCGTATTGCTGGCGGGCCAGTTGCTGAATCGCCAGTTGATGCACGGCTTCGTCATCCAGCGGGTTTTGCGCCAGGCGAGCCTTGAGCTCTGCTGCATCCGGGAAGGCCTTGGCTTCAGCCAGGAACGTCAGTTGCGCACGGGCACCGGCAAGGTCAGCTTTGTGATCGTCGGTTTTCACCGCGTCCAGCACTTGTCGTGCTTCGCCCAGCTCACCGCGCTCTGCCAGGCAGCGCGCATAAAGAATCAGCGCTGCCGCATTGGTATTGTCTTCAGTCAGGATCTGTTGCAAGGCAGCTTCGGCTTCAGCGAAGTGGCTTTCAGCGAACATTTCCTGAGCCAGTTTCAGCGGGTCGGCGGCGACTGGCGCAGGCATGACCACGTGTTGCTCGAGAATCTTGCGGATCTCTGATTCAGGCTGGGCACCGGTGAAACCGTCGATGGGCTGACCATCCTTGAACAACACGACCGTCGGCAGGCTACGGATGCCGAAGCGGGCGACGATGTCTTGCTCGGCATCGCAATCGACCTTCACCAGTAGCAATTCACCCTGATAGCTCTCGGTGATCTGTGCGAGCAGGGGCATCAGCACTTTGCAGGGCGCGCACCATTCGGCCCAGAAATCCACCAGCACGGGCTGGTCGAAAGACTTGTCGATGACCAGTTGCTGAAAGGTCGCCGCCGTAGCGTCGAAGATGTAGGTAGTGTCCTGGTTCATTGCGAATCTCGGGGTATCTGAATGGGGCCAACTATAAAGGGCGCTTGGGTTTGCGCAAAGCGGCGTTGCAGGCGAAGCACTTCCTTGTGGGAGCGGTGATCATGTGGGAGCGGTGCTTGCCCGCGATAGGAACGACGCGATCTAAAGTGAACCGCGTCCAGCCTTATCGCGGGCAAGCACCGCTCCCACAGGGGATTGCATTTCAACTCGCTCAGCGTGGTAGAGGCTCACCTTGCGAAACTCATGGGGCTCCGCCAGATCCGGCAGCGTATGCGCTTCAAAGATATCCAGGCGCCCATATTGTGGATGCTGAAAATCCCGCACTCTCGAATCCGCCACCAATGCTTGCCGCCCGCGACTGAGGAACTGGTCCAGCAGCGGCAAGTTGGCCCGGTCGTAGAGCACGTCGGCGACGATGATCAAATCGAAGCGATCAGCTTCGGCAAAGAAGTCAGCCGAGTAGCTTAACTGCACGCCGTTCAGCTCAGCATTCGCGCGGCAGGCTTCAATGGCCAATGGATCAAGATCACAGGCCACCACTTCAAGTGCGCCCGCTTTAACTGCCGCAATCCCCGCCACGCCTGAACCTGCGCCAAAATCCAGAACCCGCTTACCGGCCACCCAATGCGGGTGTTCTGCCAGAAACCGCGCCAGCGCCAGGCCGCTGGCCCAGCAGAAACTCCAGTACGGCGGCTCTTCAAGAATGCGTCGGGTTTCTTCGGGGCTGAAGGCTCGATCCATGTTCTCGGCGTCGATCAGCCACAGCTGCAAGTCGGTGTCCGGCAGAGCTGTAGCGACCAGTTGCGCATCGCCCAGCAATTCGCTGAGCGCCTGTTGAAGGTGTTGCGGTGCAATCATGGCGCGCTTTCGAATTGCAGAGGCCCCAACGCTTGAGTAGTCGGTTGTTCAATACGCATCGACGGCAAATGCAGGATCAATTGCCCGGACTTGCTGGCACGGCCGCGCAGTTCAACGCGCTGACCCACCGGAAAGGCTTCCGGGTTGAAACGCAGCTGGAATGGTAGCGACTGATTGTTCCCCTGCAGTTTGGTGCTGGTCAGGAGTTTTTGCGGGCGACCGCGTTCGTCGATCACCAACAGTGCCAGTTCGACTTCGGCACCAGCCGGTACGCCCAGCAATTGCCCACTCAGCTCACGCTGGAACGGCTGCAAGGGGCCAGGACCGGCCGGCACTTTGGCGACAGGCGCTGAGGCCGGTTTGGCCGGGACGGGTTCAGGTGTCTCATTGCTGCTGCAAGCAGCGAGCAGGCCGATCAGGCCGAGCAACATCAGCGGTCGTAGCGTCATGAACAGCTCCAACAAAAAATCAATACGAAGGACAACAGCAACCGCTCAATGACGGCAACGCTAAATTACCCGCAAACGCCGGTAAATAGCCCAATAGCGCGCAGTATCGCCGAACACTGCGTCAGATGCGCGTCTATATAGCGCAAAGCCGAAGACTTGTCTTGCCGGCGGGATGCGCTACCATGGCGGCCCTTCCTACTTTTGTTGCCTGCCACCATGCACTGTCCCTTCTGCGGTGCCAACGACACCAAAGTCATCGATTCCCGCCTTGTTGCCGAGGGCGATCAAGTTCGTCGCCGTCGCGAATGCCTGGCGTGCGGTGAGCGTTTCACGACGTTCGAAACAGCCGAACTGGTGCTCCCGCGCCTGATCAAGCAAGACGGCAGTCGCCAGCCCTTCGATGAAGAGAAGCTGCGCGCCGGTATGCAGCGTGCCCTTGAGAAGCGCCCGGTCAGCGTCGAACGTCTGGAGGCGGCGCTGGTGCACATCAAGCACAAGCTGCGCGCAACCGGCGAACGCGAGGTCAAGTCGCTGGTAGTGGGCAATCTGGTCATGGGCGAACTGCAAAAGCTCGACGAAGTGGCGTATATCCGCTTTGCTTCTGTTTACAGGCGTTTTCAGGACCTCAACGAATTTCGCGAAGAAATCGATCGCCTGGCTCGCGAGCCAGCTAAAGAGTGAGTGCTTCGTTGACTGAGCAAACCGCGCTGGACACCCATTACATGGCACGTGCGCTGGAGCTGGCGCGCAAAGGGATTTACTCCACCCATCCCAACCCGCGTGTCGGCTGCGTGATTGTGCGCGATGGGCAGATTGTCGGCGAAGGCTGGCACGCCAGGGCTGGCGAGCCACATGCCGAAGTGCATGCACTGCGTCAGGCGGGTGACAAGGCCCACGGCGCGACCGCTTATGTGACCCTGGAACCTTGCAGCCACCATGGCCGTACGCCGCCGTGCGCCGATGCGCTGGTTAATGCGGGAGTGGCGCGAGTGGTCGCGGCTATGCAGGACCCCAATCCCGATGTGGCCGGGCGTGGCTTGCTGCGTTTGATGAACGCCGGTATTTCGGTGCAATGCGGGGTGCTGGAAGACGAAGCGCGGGCGCTGAACAAAGGCTTTCTCAAGCGCATGATCAAAGGCTTGCCGTATGTGACGGTCAAGCTCGCCATGAGCCTGGACGGCCGCACCGCCATGGCCAGTGGCGAAAGCCAATGGATCACCGGCCCGGCTGCGCGTGGGGCAGTACAACGTCTGCGTGCGCAATCAAGTGTCGTGTTGACTGGCGCTGATACCGTCCTGGCTGACAAGGCCCGCCTGACGGTACGCCCTGATGAGTTGGGCCTGAATGCCGAGCTCACCGCACTGGCAATGACGCGTCCGCCGCTGCGGGTGCTGATCGACGGCCGTTTGCGGGTGCCGCTGGATGCTCCGTTCTTTCAGGCCGGGCATGCACTGGTTGTGACCTGCGCTGCCGCTTCAGCCCGAGAGCGCTATCACGATGAAGGTCACGACATGTTGGCCCTTGCCGGAAGCGGTGGTCATGTAGATCTGCGCAAGTTGCTGGTAGACCTGGCCGCTCGTGGCATCAACGACGTACTGATCGAAGCGGGCCCGCGACTCGCCGGGGCGTTTACTCGCTTGGGGCTGGTGGATGAATTCCAGATTTTCGTCGCGGGCAAGTTCCTCGGTTCTTCCGCCAGGCCTTTGCTCGACTTGCCGCTGGCGCAGATGAGCGAGGCTTTTGAGCTAAAAATCGTGGACATCCGAGCTGTCGGTGATGACTGGCGAGTCATTGCAACCCCCAAGCTCGCACCCGGCGTATAATTTCCGCCTTTCGCTCAGCGCGCTGGGCTTGTTCTCCTGGAGGACCCATGTTTACTGGCATCATCGAATCCATCGGTAGCATCCGCGCCATCACCCCTAAAGGCGGCGATGTTCGCGTTTATGTTGAAACTGGCAAACTTGATCTGAGCGACGTCAAACTGGGCGACAGCATCGCGGTCAACGGCGTTTGCCTGACTGCTGTAGAGCTGCCCGGCGATGGTTTCTGGGCT
Source organism: Pseudomonas caspiana (assembly GCF_002158995.1). Classification (GTDB taxonomy): domain Bacteria; phylum Pseudomonadota; class Gammaproteobacteria; order Pseudomonadales; family Pseudomonadaceae; genus Aquipseudomonas; species Aquipseudomonas caspiana. The sequence goes on from NZ_LOHF01000009.1 coordinate 66,719, forward strand.
GATGTCAGCCGCGAAACCCTCGACGTCACGGCGTTCATCGATTTGAAGACCGGCAGCCCGGTCAATCTGGAAAAGGCTTTGACTCCAACCACGCGTCTGGGCGGCCATCTGGTCAGCGGCCACGTCGATGGTGTTGGCGAGATCGTATCTCGCGAGGAAAACGCCCGTGCCATTCAGTTCAAGGTGCGCGCGCCACGCGAGCTGGCCAAGTACATTTCGCACAAGGGTTCTATCACGGTTGATGGCACCAGCCTGACCGTGAACGCCGTCGACGGCGCCGAATTCGAGCTGACTATCGTGCCGCACACCTTGGCCGAAACCATCATGGCTGACTACCGTCCGGGCCGTAAGGTCAACCTTGAGGTGGATTTGCTGGCGCGTTATCTGGAGCGTTTGCTGATGGGCGACAAGGCCGCCGACTCTTCGAAAGGGCAGGCTGGCACCATCACCGAAAGCTTCCTGGCCGCCAACGGCTACCTCAAATCCTGAATTGAAGGGGGTGCCGCGTGGCGCTCAATAGTATCGAAGAACTGGTTGAAGACATTCGCCAGGGCAAAATGGTCATCCTCATGGATGACGAAGATCGCGAGAACGAAGGCGACCTGATCATGGCCGCCGAATGCTGCAAAGCCGAGCACATCAACTTCATGGCTCGTTTCGCCCGTGGCCTGATCTGCATGCCGATGACCCGTGAGCGCTGCGAAACCCTAAAGCTGCCACTCATGGCACCGCGCAACGGTTCCGGTTTTGGCACCAAGTTCACCGTATCCATCGAAGCCGCTGAAGGCGTGACCACCGGCATTTCCGCTGCTGACCGTGCCCGCACCGTACAAGCCGCAGCGGCCAAAGACGCAAAAGCTGAAGACATCGTCAGCCCTGGTCACATCTTCCCGTTGATGGCCCAGGCGGGCGGTACTTTGGCTCGCGCCGGCCACACTGAAGCAGCCTGCGACCTGGCGCGCATGGCCGGTTTCGAGCCAAGTGGCGTGATCTGTGAAGTGATGAACGACGACGGCACCATGTCGCGTCGTGCTGAACTGGAAGCCTTTGCGCTGGAACACGACATCAAGATCGGTACGATTGCCGACCTGATTCACTACCGGATGATCCACGAACGTACCGTTCAGCGGATTGCCGAGCAGCCGATGGACAGCGAATTGGGCCAGTTCAACCTGGTGACCTACCGCGATTCCGTCGAAGGTGATGTCCACCTGGCGCTGACCCTGGGCAAGATTTGCGCAGAAGAACCGACGCTGGTGCGCGTGCATAACATGGACCCTTTGCGTGACCTGTTGATGGTCAAGCAACCGGGTCGCTGGAGCCTGCGCGCCGCTATGACCGCGGTCTCCAACGCGGGCAGCGGTGTTGTTCTGTTGCTGGGTCATCCGCTGGATGGTGACGTGCTGCTGGCGCATATTCGTGAAACCGCCGGGCAGTTGCCGATCAAATCGCCGACGACGTACAGCACCGTCGGTGCCGGTTCGCAGATACTTCGCGACCTCGGCGTGCGCAAAATGCGCTTGATGAGTTCGCCAATGAAGTTCAATGCGATATCCGGTTTCGATCTGGAAGTTGTAGAATACGTGCCCTCCGAATAAAGACCGGTCGGGTGGCGCGCTTTTGTGCGTGCCACCGGCTAATCTGTTTCGTGGCCTAACATCCCTATAGTCCGCCTCAAGGCGTACTTGCTCTTTAATACGAGACTTACACGAATGACCCTGAAGACCATCGAAGGTACCTTCGTCGCTCCCCAAGGCCGCTACGCTCTGGTAGTTGGCCGTTTCAACAGCTTCGTCGTGGAAAGTCTGGTGAGCGGCGCTGTTGATGCTTTGGTACGCCACGGCGTCAAGGAAAGCGACATCACCATCATCCGCGCTCCGGGTGCCTTCGAAATCCCGCTGGTTGTGCAGAAGGTTGCCCAGCGCAGCGAGTTCGCCGCCATCGTCGCCCTCGGCGCGGTGATTCGTGGTGGTACTCCGCACTTTGAATACGTGGCTGGCGAATGCGTCAAAGGCCTGTCCCAGGTTTCCATGGAGTTCGGCGTACCGGTTGCTTTCGGCGTGCTGACTGTCGACACCATCGAACAAGCGATCGAGCGCTCCGGTACCAAGGCTGGTAACAAAGGCGCAGAAGCTGCGTTGTCCGCCCTTGAAATGGTCAGCCTGCTGGCGCAGTTGGAGGCCAAGTGATTTCCGACGATAGCGATCAGTTCAACCCGCGCGATCCAAAACCTGCGGACGCTGGCAAACCATCTAAAAGTGTAAAGCGCCGGGAAGCCCGTCAGTTGGCAACTCAAGCGCTTTACCAATGGCATATGGCGGGTCATTCGCTGAATGAAATCGAGGCGCAGTTCCGTGTCGATAACGATTTCAAAGACGTCGACGGCCCTTACTTCAGCGAGCTGTTGCGCGGCGTGCCGACCAACATCGACGAAATCGATGCGGCCCTGACGCCTTGCCTGGACCTGACCATTGAAGAACTCGACCCGGTTGAACTGGCCATCCTGCGCCTGTCCACCTACGAGCTGCTCAAGCGCGTCGACGTGCCATATCGCGTTGTGATCAACGAAGGCATCGAGCTGGCGAAAGTCTACGGCTCCACTGACGGTCACAAGTTCGTCAATGGCGTGCTGGACAAACTGGCCCCGCGCCTGCGTGAAGCTGAAGTCAAAGCGTACAAGCGCTAAGTCTTTCAGGCTGGCCGCAGTCCCGGTAGGAGGCAACTTGTTGGCGAGGCGGCGTATCAGGCACTAGTGATTAGCCTGAATGGACGCCTCGCCAACAAGTTGCCTCCTACCTGATCGATTTGTTTGCGCCGGGTGTTATCAACACAATAAGAGATCCTGATGGGCGAGTTTGAGCTGATCCGCAATTACTTCGCTGCTGCGCCTTGTGCGCAAGCAGGTGAAGGTGTGGCGCTGGGGATTGGTGATGACTGTGCTTTGCTGACGCTACCACCCGGTGAGCAGTTGGCAATATCTACCGATACGCTGGTCAGCGGCGTGCATTTCCCTGACGTCTGCGATCCTTTCCTGCTGGGCCAGCGTGCCCTTGGTGTGTCGGCCAGCGATCTTGCTGCCATGGGCGCAACACCCGTCGCTTTCACCCTCGCGCTAACCCTCCCTGAAGTGTCAGCCACTTGGCTACAGGCTTTCGCCCAAGGTTTGAACCTCATGGCGCAGGGTTGCGGCTTGCAACTGGTGGGTGGCGATACGACTCGTGGGCCATTGAGCCTGACGGTCACAGTCTTCGGCCGCGTGCCGACTGGTCAGGCGTTGACTCGCAGTGGCGCCCGCCCGGGCGATCTGCTGTGCGTCGGGGGACCATTGGGCGATGCGGCAGGTGCATTGCCGCTTGTGTTGAACCAGCGTACTGCTGAGGCGTCTACCGCAGAGGCTTTGCTGGCGCGGTACTGGTCGCCACAACCGCAATTTGCTTTGGGCTTGTCGCTGCGTGGCAAGGCCAGTGCCGCGCTGGATATCTCCGACGGCCTGTTGGCCGACTGCGGACATATCGCGCTAGCATCGAAAGTCCGGCTATTGGTTGAACAGGAAAAACTGCCGATGTCCGAACATTTGCTGGCCTTCATCGGGCAGCAAGGCGCAACGCAGGCAGCGCTGAGTGGTGGTGATGATTATTTGCTGGCGTTCACGTTGCCGCCTGAACACTTACAGGGCTTGCTCGACGAAGGATTGCCCATCCATGTCATCGGGCGAGTCGAGGCGGGCGAAGGCGTCGCGCTGATCGACACCAAGGGTCACGACATTCCTGTCCTGGCACGCGGCTACCAACATTTTCGGGAGACACCGTGACAGATCATCCAAAGCAGGTCCCGGCGGAATTCGTTCCACCTTCGGTCTGGACCAACCCATGGCATTTCCTGGCATTCGGTTTCGGTTCCGGCACGCTGCCCAAAGCACCGGGCACCTGGGGTTCCATGGTTGCCGTGCCGTTCATCCCGCTATGGCAAATGCTTCCGGACTGGGGCTACTGGCTGATGCTCGGCATCACCATGCTGTTCGGCTTCTGGTTGTGCGGCAAAGTCGCGGATGATCTGGGTGTACACGACCACGAAGGCATCGTCTGGGACGAAATGGTCGGCATGTGGATTACGCTGTGGCTGGTGCCCGAGGGTTGGGTCTGGCTGCTGGTGGGGTTCCTGGTGTTCCGCTTTTTCGACATTCTCAAGCCATGGCCGATTCACTGGATTGACCGCAAGGTGCACGGTGGCGTCGGGATCATGCTCGATGACGTGCTGGCAGGCGTGTTCGCCTGGGCTGCGATGCAGGGCATCGTTTGGGTCTGGGCGTGGATTTGACCTGAAAATATAGCCCTGTAGGAGCTCACGAGTACCGCGAGGCAGCGATAGCGGTG
>NZ_LOHF01000009.1:71116-125428 GCF_002158995.1 Pseudomonas caspiana
CCTCGTAACCTCGGTGAGCTCCTACGGGGGCAGCACCTTATAAAGCATCAATCTAACTTCCCGATCTGTATGGTCGACAATTCGGCATAAGCGTCTGCCGAGGCGTGCTGCTACAATGCGTGCCTTGCGAATTTCCAGTCCCATACTGATCAGGAGCACACGGTGCCCGTCGTATTTGTAGCCGCTTCCAAGCTGCCTACCCCTTTTGCCGAATTCACCATGCATGGCTTTCTCGAGCATGCAACAGGTCGCGAACACCTTGTGTTGAGCCTGGGCGACGTATCCGATGGCGCTCCAGTGCTGGGTCGCGTCCATTCCGAATGCCTGACCGGCGATGCATTGTTCAGTCAGCGTTGTGATTGTGGCTCCCAACTTGAAGCTGCCTTGCGTGCCATCGCGTCTGAAGGTCGCGGCGTTTTGCTGTACTTGCGTCAGGAAGGCCGGGGCATTGGCTTGCTGAACAAGGTCCGTGCTTATGAGCTGCAGGATGGCGGCGCTGATACCGTTGAAGCCAACGAGCGTCTGGGTTTTGCTGCTGACCAGCGCGACTACGCCATCTGCCTGCCAATGCTGCAGCACTTGGGTGTCGATGCACTGCGTTTGATGACCAACAACCCACGCAAGGTCAAAGCCTTGACCGAAATGGGCATCAATGTCGCCGAGCGTGTGCCGCTGCACACCGGTCATAACCCGCACAACAAACTCTACCTGGCCACCAAGGCTGGCAAGCTCGGCCACATGATGGGCAACGAGCATCAGGGCGAGGCGGATCGCGCTTGAATCGCAACAACACCAGACGTCGCTTCGCCCTCGCGTGGTGGTGGCAAATGGTGTTGACCCTGGCGCCGCTGTTTGTGATCAGCGGCGCGTTCGATAGTAAAAACGCCATTTTCCCCGTGCTGGCGATGCCGTTTTTCGTGGTCGGTCTGCTATCGATGTTTGTCAGCCTCAAGCCGTTCGGCCGCTACAAACACGCGCTGATTGCCACGGGCGCGGCCCGCGACACTCCTGAAGAACCTGCTGCCTGGATCGCCCTTGCTGACACTCGCCGTGTCGCGTTTCTGGCTGCAGGTCTGCCTGCCTGGATCGCTGCACTGGCGGTCTTTGTCGGGATGGAAACAGTGCCGTTGCTACTGTTGGCGTTCTCTAGCGTGGTACTTCTGTATCTCTACCGGATACCGCGGCAACTGGTTTGAAGTACTGCCCCCTGTAGGAGCTGCCGAAGGCCGCGAAAGCATTCTCATGGCAGACCGAATTCGCAGCCTGCGGCAGCTTCTACAGAAGCTGTTTGTACTGGCATGAAAAGGAGCTTTTTATGAACGGACCTGACCCGCAAAATCCCCATCCAATGAACGGCTTCCCGCAGGTGTGTTTCATAAAAAACACCCTCAGCAGTCCGAACATCATCGTCGGTGATTACACCTACTACGATGATCCCGAAGACTCGGAAAACTTCGAGCGTAACGTCCTCTATCACTTCCCGTTCATTGGCGACAAACTGATCATCGGTAAATTCTGCGCTCTGGCCAGAGGCACTAAATTCATCATGAACGGTGCCAATCACAAGCTGAGTGGCATCTCGACGTATCCGTTTCAGATCTTCGGCAACGGCTGGGAGAAGGTCATGCCTGAGCCGGGTGACTTGCCCTACAAAGGCGATACCGTGGTAGGTAACGATGTCTGGATGGGCTACGACGTGCTGGTCATGCCCGGCGTGAAGATCGGCGACGGAGCGATCATCTCTGCGCGCTCGGTTGTGGTCGCAGATGTCCCAGCGTACAGCGTGGTTGGTGGTAATCCGGCCAAAGTCCTGAAACACCGCTTCCCCGCTGAAGTCATCGAACGACTGCTGGCCATTGCCTGGTGGGACTGGCCTATAGAGAAAATTACCCGGAATCTGCAGGTGATCGTTTCAGGTGATATCGAGGCGTTACAGGCAGCGGTTTAGCGTAAAGACGCGCACATTTCCTGTGGGGGCTCACCGAGGTTACGAGGCCAGCGATGGCGGTGTATCAGATAAGCCGCCATCGCGGCCTCGCGCTGCTCGTGCGCTCCTACAGATCTGTGTTTGCTGCGCGACAGCGCAATGCCAGGGGACGCATAGTCTGCATATCCCTGTAGGAGTGAGCTTGCTCGCGATAGCGTCAGGCCAGTCAATGATTCATAAACAGAAAAATCGAATCGCGAGCAAGCTCACTCCTACAGGGCCGTGTTTGCTTAGCGACAGAGCATTGTCAGGACACAGTGTCATCCTCTGCCAGTCATCAATCAAATTGCACAAAAAAGGCGCTCAATGAGCGCCTTTCTTTTTGATGCTTTCAACGATCAGCCAATCAACGCCAGTCGCTCGTTGATCGCCGCTTCAATCCCGGCCTCATCCAATCCGCACTCTGCCAGCATTTGCGCGGGCTTGGCGTGTTCGACGTAAACATCCGGCAAGCCGAGATGCAATACGGACTTGAGGATGTTTTCCCGCGCCAGGAACTCGCTGACAGCGGCACCGGCACCGCCCATGACGGCGTTTTCTTCGATGGTCACCAGCAGTTCATGGTTGGCGGCAGCGTCGCGGATCAACGTTTCATCAATCGGTTTGACGAAGCGCATATCGATCACAGTCGCGTCGATCTTTTCCGCTACTTTCAGCGCGTCGGCCAATTGCACGCCAAACACCAGAATGGCAACGCCCTGACCATTACGGCGAACAATGCCTTTGCCGATCTCGATAGGGGCCAAGCCATTGTCGATCACTGCGTTCGGCCCGGTACCGCGTGGATAGCGCACAGCGGCGGGGCCGTTATGCAGGTACCCGGTGCTGAGCATCAAGCGCAGTTCGTTTTCGTCGCTCGGCGTCATGACGACGATGCCCGGGATGCAGCGCAGGTACGATAGATCGAAGCTGCCCGCGTGGGTCGGACCGTCTTCGCCGACCAGGCCCGCGCGGTCGATGGCGAACAGGACGTCGAGGTTCTGCACCGCCACGTCATGCACCAACTGGTCATAGCCGCGTTGCAGGAAGGTGGAGTAGATCGCGACTACCGGCTTTGAGCCTTCACAGGCCATCCCTGCAGCCAGCGTCACAGCGTGCTGCTCGGCAATCGCTACGTCGAAGTAGCGCTCGGGGAAGCGCTCGCTGAACTCGACCATGTCCGAGCCTTCTTTCATCGCCGGGGTAATGCCTACCAGACGTGAATCAGCCTCGGCCATGTCGCAGATCCACTGACCAAACACACCGGAATACTTCGGCCCGCTGGCCTTTTTCGGGGCTGCGGCTGGAGCATCAAGTGGCTCCAGTTTGGTGATGGCGTGGTAGCCGATCGGGTCGACTTCAGCAGGAGCGAAGCCTTTGCCTTTCTTGGTCACAACGTGCAGGAACTGCGGACCTTTAAGGTCTCGCATGTTACGCAGGGTTGCGATTAGGGTTGGCAGGTCGTGGCCGTCAATAGGTCCGATGTAGTTCCAGCCCAGTTCTTCGAACAGAGTGCCTGGAACCAGCATGCCTTTCGCGTATTCCTCGGTGCGGCGGGCAATTTCCCACGCACCTGGCAAACGCGACAGAACCTTTTTGCTGCCCTCACGCATGCTGCTGTAAGTGCGGCTGGAGAGGATCTTGGCCAGATAATTTGACAATCCGCCCACGTTGCGCGAGATCGACATGTCGTTGTCGTTGAGGATAACGAGCATGTTGGCGGCGACTTCAGGCGCGTGGTTCAGCGCTTCGAAAGCCATGCCGGCCGTCAACGCACCATCACCGATCACGGCGATCGACTTGCGGTCGCTGCCTTGCAGGCGGGCGGCAATGGCCATGCCCAGCGCTGCGCTGATCGACGTGCTGGAGTGACCGACGCCAAAAGTGTCGTACTCACTCTCGCTGCGACGCGGGAAGGCGGCAACACCGTCCTTCTGGCGCAGGGTGTTCATGCGCTGACGACGACCGGTGAGGATCTTGTGCGGGTACGCCTGATGGCCCACGTCCCAGACCAAACGGTCGTCCGGGGTATCGAAGACGTAATGCAGGGCGATGGTCAGCTCGATAACACCCAGGCCGGCACCGAAATGCCCGCCGGTCTGGCCAACGGAATAGAGCAGCTCCAGGCGCAGTTCATCGGCCAGGGCCTCCAGCTCGGCTTCGCCCAGGCGACGCAAGCCGTCCGGCGTTTCAGCACGGTCGAGCAGCGGCGTGGTAGGGCGCACGCGGGGAATCTCTTTAAACGTCGTGGGCATCAGGCGAATCGTTATAAGTAAAAGAGGCAGCAGTTTACCTGATGCATCGCATGCTGCCCATGAAGTGCAGTCGCTGATGCGCAGGTAAACCTGTCAAACACAAGTCTCTGACCCGGCCAGACAAGGCCGGTTCGGGATATTTGCAGTCGTGTAATCGGGATCAGTTACGCCGTTCGACGATGAAACGAGCCAGTTCACGCAACGGATCAGCCGACGCGTCGAAAGGTCGCAGGGCGTCAATGGCTTGGTCGCGCAGTTGCAAGGCGTATTGCCGGGCAGGCTCCAGACCCAGTAGCGCCGGATACGTCGGCTTGTCGCGGGCGATGTCAGCACCTTGGCGCTTACCGAGGGTTTCGGTATCGCTTTCGACGTCGAGAATGTCGTCCTGCACCTGGAACGCCAGACCGATTGCCCGCGCGTAGACTTGCAGCGCATCGAGCCGGGCCTGATCGGCATTGCCGCTGGCCAATGCGCCAAGCTTCACGCTGGCTTCGATCAGAGCGCCGGTCTTGTGCCGGTGCATGAATTCCAGTGCGGCCTGATCCAGCTTGAGGCCTACCGAGCCCAGGTCGATGGCCTGACCGCCGACCATACCAGCAGGGCCAGCGGCCAATGCCAGAGCACTGACCATTTGCAGGCGGGCTTCGGCGTCTCGCGAAGTCAGGGTTGGGTCCAGCAGAGCAGTGAAAGCCAGGCTTTGCAGGCCGTCACCGGCCAAAATCGCGCAGGCTTCGTCAAATGCTTTGTGAGTGGTGGGCTGGCCGCGACGCAAATCGTCATCGTCCATGGCAGGCAAGTCATCATGAACCAGCGAGTAAGCGTGGATCAGCTCGACCGCGCAGGCTGCGCCGTTAGCGTCCTCAGCCTTGCCGCCCAGCGCTTCGCAGGCAGCGTAGGCCAGCAGCGGGCGTACGCGTTTACCGCCGTTCATCACGCTATAACGCATAGCGGCGTAAAGACGGGTCAATTCTGGAGCGGGTGCTGCAAACAGACCTTCCAGCGCCGCGTTGACGCGGGTCTGACTCAGTGCCTGATAAGTCGCGATCATTCAGGCTGTTCCGCGTCGAATGGCTCTTCGGCCAATTCGCCGTCGCGTTCGAGCAGCACCTGAACCTTCTGTTCGGCTTGCGCCAGCGCGCCCTGGCAGTCGCGGGTCAGGCGAATACCTTGCTCGAAGGCAGTCAGCGAGTCTTCCAACGACAACTCGCCGTTCTCCAGACGCTCTACCAGCGTTTGCAGATCAGCGAGTGATTGTTCGAAATCCAGTGCAGCTTTCTTGCGGGCCATGGGGGCTATTCCGGTAGAGGTTAAACCGGCGCGACACTAGCAGAGCGAGGGCGTCGGGGCAAATTGACTCAGTCAATAATCTCGTGGGCCCCCGGCAATTCATTACTTACCGGACATCATGCGGTCCATAGAGACAAGCCCTGCGCCGCGTCCCAGGATGACAAGCAGCAGGCCAGCCCATGAAAGATGGGTCGCCCACGCATCAGGATAGACAAACACCTGAATGACTACCGTCATAAACAGCAGCGCTAAAGCCGATAGTCGGGTAAGCAGACCGACGATTAGCAGTAACGGGAATACATGTTCTGCGTAAGTCGCCAATTGAGCTGCCAGCACCGGAGAAATCAGCGGCAGGTTGTACTCCATTTCAAACAGGTCGTAGGTCTTGGGGCTTATGGTCATAAACCCTTCTACCTTGGTACGTGCAGACATCAAGAATATAGCGGCGATGGATATGCGGGCGATCAGCGAAAGCAGGCTGTCGTTTACAAGTTGCTGCATGCATTCGGTAAGGCGATCCCATCGCGCACGCAAGTCTGAATGGGTGTTCGGGGTTGTTTTTGGCATGTTCATGGTTGCCTCCAGAAAACTATTGATTGAATTCAGTCACTGCGAAGGTGTTCGCAGTGATCAGGTGATCAAGCAGGTGGTTCAGGTCGAGGTCAGGTTCGTGATCAAGTGCAAGTTCTGCAGCGCGGCCCAAGGTCAGGTCTGCCGCGCAGCCTTCAAGGAAAGTGCAGCCGCCAATGCCTAGAGGGAGCCAGGTAATCTGGCCAGCACTTCTGGTCAGCAGTGCTCCCTCTCCTTGCCAGAGCAGGTTTTGCGGTAATTCCAGCTGTGCTCGGTTTACTCGCCAGAGTGTGTAGGCGGGGTGGCGGGGGAACCATATCCAGCGGGCGGTGGTGTTAGGCTTGAGGCGCATGTTCAGCAGCGCCTCTTCGTTCAGATTGAGGAAGGTTTTGATATCCAAACCGGGTGTTTCGGCCGCGCTGTGTACTTCAATCCAAAGAAGGTCGAGCCGGGCAACGTCACCCAGATACGGCATGGTCCGGGCATGTTCAAAGGTATCGAGGAAGTCCGGAAAGTCGGCACCGTAGAAAAGCAGCCGAGGATCCGAAGGCGGTGATTGCTTCGTATAAGTGGTGGCTGCTGCACGTAACCATTCCTCACCGACAAGACGTTCGACGGTCGGGAAGTTCGCTATCAACGCGTCAACAGACCCTTTTATTACTGTGTTGCGGTAGACCTCAAAGGCGGCCTGCCGGGTGACCTCCAGCGGAAGCATGTGGTCGTCTCGATAGAGTGCGCTGACGAAGGCATCCTGAAACTCGCTCAATGAAGCGCTCATTGGCTCATCTCCTGTTCGTTCTGCAGTATCGATTGCGCGATATCACGCTCAGCGACAAGGGTGTCGAAGGCGGGTATCCGGTCATCGCGTTCGATCAATGTGGGCCGAGGCCCCGCTCGTTTTATCAGGCGGCGGTAGAGTGACCAGACCGCGTCCGAAACCGGCGAATCATGACTGTCTATCAGCAGTGATGAGGTCCCGGAATCCTGGCTATGCCCGGCCAGATGGATCTCGGTTATAGCGTGTACAGGAAATTGATCAATGTAGGTTTCGGGGTTGAAACCCAGATTATGGGCGCTGATATGAACGTTATTGACATCAAGTAACAGGCCGCAGCCCGTCCTGCTGGCAAGTTGCTCCAGAAAGTCGACCTCATTCCAGTCGTGACCTTCCAGATTCAGATAATGGGTAGGGTTCTCAATTGATATGCAGCGCTGAAGGGCATCTTGTGTGCGTTGAATGTTATCGGCGATGCGGATAAGTGCAGCGGTGGTCCGGGGAAATGGCAGCAGGTCGGGATAGTACCGACCGCGCCATGTAGACCACGCAAGATGCTCCGAAATGAGCCTGGGCTGGAGGCGATCAGCGAGGATCCTCAGGCGCTGCAGATGTTCCGAGTCCGGCGGGCAATCGGCCGCCAGAGACAGGGAAACGCCGTGCAGCGACATAGGGTGGATGTCACCGATAGCTTCCAGCCAGTCCATGCGTGGACCGCCGCTGATCATGTAGTTCTCCGGATGGACTTCAAGCCAAAGGCCTTCACGCCGACTCTCAAGAACGTCTTCAAAGTGCTCGGCTTTGAGGCTGAGTCCGGCGCCCATTTCTCGAATTACTTTCATGATCAGTAGCTCTATTGATGAACGATTACATTGCTTTGAGCGTGCCCATTCCCTTTGGGGTTTTGATCGAGGTGCAGGTGCCTGCCGGAACGTACGTCCATGCATCTGCCTGGTAGTCGGTTTTGCTTGTGCCCGCGCAAGAAGTGCCTGCACCTGCCTTACAGTCGTTTTTGCCAGCCAGCGAAATGCCGTAGCAGCGTTCTTTGGCCCCGCTTTTTGCTGCCGGCGTTTCAGCCGCGATAGCACTTGCTGCAAAGGATGTAAGGGCAATTGCAAGAGCGGCGGTTTTAATGTTGTTCATATTGTTTTCTCCGGGAAATTATTGGTTGGCCTTAGTTCAGTGCCTAATAGCGCTGCACTATGGTCCGAGAGGTAATTCGCCGCTTGTGGATCGTGGGTTACAGCGGTCATTAAATATTTTTTGAAATTCTTTGATGGGTGTCGTTGCCGGGGGGATTGGGCAGACTCGGGACGCTTGCCCATGGAGCCGTGCTTACCGCATTGCAGGTGCGAACAGGAACGCCGAGCGCTCAGAGTGTCCGCAAAAAAATATTTATATCGGTGTAACCAATGCGTGAAATGGATCGAAATACATACAGCGAGTTGTTGCGAAAGCGAGAGAGGGATCTACAAGTGCTATTTCTTTCCGGACTGGAGGGTAACGAGTTTGCTTATCGTGCCTTTCTTAATGAACTAAGCACGCACTTGCGCGGTTTTCTGCGTGGGAAACTTCAACGTCAACCTGATGAAATCGAGGATCTTCTGCAGGAAGTTTTACTGGCGGTGCACAACAGCCGACAAACCTATCGCTCAGACCAGCCGTTAACGGCATGGGTTTTTGCCATTGCTCGTTATAAGCTCAGTGATTTGTTCCGTTTGCGCTCACGCCGCGAGGTGTTTAACGATTCGCTTGATGATGTGGAAGAGCTCTTTGCCGCGCCGCATCTTGAAGCCGCTCAGGCAAATCGCGACCTGCAAAAGCTCCTGAACGAATTACCGGATCGCCAGCGTTTGCCTATCCAGCATGTAAAGCTCGAAGGGCTTTCGGTCACGCAGACAGCTCGTATGACCGGTTTGTCAGAGTCGGCGGTAAAGGTTGGTGTGCATCGGGGGCTTAAAGCGTTGGGGGCGTTGATTAGAGGTAAATGATGAAGACTGACGACTTGATCTCCATGCTTGTAACCGGGGTTCAGCCCATTGATCGCAGAGCGCCCGAGAAACGTCTGGGCGTAGTGGTTTTGTTTGGCTTGTCGCTGGCAACGCTGTGCGTCGTCTCGTTCTTTGGCGTCAGGGTGGATATTGCTTACGCCGTTTCAACAATCATTTTCTGGGTGAAAACGGGTTTGCCATTGTGCGTGATGGTGGGGGCCCTGTTGATGCTCAATCGCTTGGCCAGGCCCGGCATGTCTGCCGGCGCAGGCAGCCTGTGGGTAGTCGTTGCGCTGGTTGCCCTATGGGCCGCAGCTTTCAATGTCCTGGCCAATGCTGAGCCCGATGTTCGCCCGGTGCTTCTTTTGGGCGAAACCTGGCGTACCTGTGCGCCAAGCGTCGCTATGCTTTCAATTCCGGGGTTCATCGCTGCATTTTGGGCAATGCGGGGGTTAGCGCCGACCCGTTTGAGGATGGCAGGGGCCTGTTGCGGAATGCTGGCCGGCGCCTTGGGGTGTCTGGCCTACTGTCTGCATTGTCCTGAAATGGAAGTATCTTTCTGGGCGGTGTGGTATTTCCTTGGGATGTTACTACCCACCGCTCTTGGCGCGCTTGCCGGGCCCTGGTTGTTGCGCTGGTAGTCGAAGACGTCATCGCCATCCGCGCTCACAGCCCAACGTGTTGGCTGGAGCTCACGCCCGTCCAATACTCGAATAACTCAACCCGGCATCCGCCAAGGCTTTGGGCTCATAAAGATTGCGCCCATCGATCACGACCGCCGATTTGAGTTGCTGCCTGAGCCAAATGAAATCAACGCTGCGAAAGGCTTTCCATTCGGTGCAGATCACCAATGCATCTGCGCCTTTGACTGCCTGGATGCGATCACCGGCCAGAATCAGATCGTCACGTTCACCGTAGATTTTCCGGCACTCCTGCATCGCCTCTGGATCGTAGGCCTGAACTCTGGCGCCTGCGCTCCACAGCGACTCCATCAAATCTCTGCTTGGTGCTGCGCGCATGTCATCGGTATTGGGTTTGAATGCCAGCCCCCAGACCGCGATGGTTTTCCCTGCCAGTTGCCCCTCCAGAGCCGTTTCCAGTTTTTTGAACAGCGCGGTTTTCTGTCGCTGATTGATCTCTTCCACGGCCCTCAGTAATTGCGGGGTGTACCCGACTTCGTGAGCCGTGCGACTCAGCGCCTGAATATCCTTGGGGAAGCAAGACCCGCCATAGCCGCAACCGGGGTAGATAAAGTCGTAACCGATGCGCGGATCGCTGCCGATACCGTGGCGAACCTGCTCGATGTCCACGTCCAGGCGTTCGGCCAGGTTGGCCATTTCATTCATGAAACTGATTTTTGTCGCCAACATGGCGTTGGCCGCGTACTTGGTCAGCTCGGCGGCGCGCACGCTCATGAACATCAACTTGTTGTGATTGCGGTTGTAGGGCGCATAGCACTCATGCATGACTGTTCTGACCCGTTCCGAGTCGGTGCCGATGATGATCCGGGCGCCACGGGTGAAATCCTCGATGGCCGCGCCTTCCTTTAAAAACTCGGGGTTGGAGCAGACATCGAAAGGCAGTTGCAGGTCGCGGCCGTCCAGTTGCGCACGAATAGTGTTTGCTACTTTTTCCCCGGTGCCGACCGGAACCGTGGATTTGTCGACCACGACTTTATAGCTCTGCATGTGCTGGCCGATGCTTCGCGCTACTGCGAGGACATGTTGCAGATCAGCGCTGCCGTCCTCATCGGAAGGTGTGCCTACGGCGATGAACAGCAGGTCGGCAAAAGCCACGGCCTGCGCCGCATCGGTCGAGAAAAACAGTCTCTGGGCCTGCATGTTGCTGCGCATGAGCATGTTCAGTCCGGGCTCATGAATGGGCGTTTCGCCTGAGTTGAGCAGCTCTATCCGTTGCGTGTCGATGTCCATGCACAGCACGTCATGCCCGACATCGGCAAGGCATGCGCTGGCTACCAGACCGACATAGCCTGATCCAAAAACACTGATCTTCATGAGTCATTACCCTCGGGACGTTTGGCGCAGAGTGGGGGCGGGTATGACGGTACCGAGAGCGTGTTACAGCCAGTGCAGCGCTTTAATTGCCCAGGTTTTACGACGCTATGGTGCGACTGAACGGCTCTGGATCAGTGCCTTTTCAGGGGGTGGCGATCAGCGCTGTTACTCAAAAAAAACGGACAGGTAGTCAAGTTATGCGATTGGCGGGCCGATATGCCCTGTGCACAGGCTGCTATCAATAAAAATAACTACAGCGTGCATTTGGGGGAAACACAGGCACATCACGGAGATTTTATGAACAGCAGCTTTGCCAACATCAGCGTCACTATGAAGTTAGCCCTGGGATTCGGGGTTGTGCTTTTATTCACGGCGCTGCTTTCACTTCTGGGATGGACCAGTCTGGATAAGCTGATCTACCGTACCGACAGAATCGGTGATATCAGTGAGCTCACCGATCGTCTCACCGTGTTACGCGTCGCGCGTCTGCAATACATGCTCGCCAATGGTGACGACGCTGCTGCACAAAAAGTGCAGACCACTCTGGAAGACTTCAAGAAGCAACAGCAACTACTGCTGTCGACCTTCACTAATCCGCTCAACGCCAAAGCTCTGGCGCGACTCACTGACATCATCAAAGACTATGAGACGTCGCTGAGTCAGATGCGCAGTGGTTATCAGACCAGTACGAAGGTCCGCGCCGACATGGGCGCTGAAGCCACTAAAGGTGCCCAGTTGATTGCCACGATCAACGACTCGGTGCTTAAGCAGGACCCATCGAATCCTGAGCGTTCAGACCAGTTGCAACTGCTGGCCGACGCCAAAATGGACTTTCAACTGGTCCGTTATGAAGTGCGTGGCTACACCGGCAACTCCAATGAAAAGACTGAGCAGGCCGCGTTCAGCCAGCTGGAAACGGCCATTAAAAACGTGGACAAGCTGAAGGCTGTTTTCAGTGCGACCCACGGCAGCGAAGTCGCACAGTTGGAAGCATCCCTGCGTAATTACCTGACTTCGGTTCAGGCTTACAAAGCCGCGAACGACGCTATTGTGACGGCGCGCAAAGACATGACTGCTCAAGGTTACGAGATCGTTCACCTCAGCGAAGAACTCTCAAAAATTCAGTTGACGCTCGCAGCCGAAGACACCAGCACGGCCCGCAGCCTGCAAATCGGCGGCACTGTGGCGGCCCTGCTGTTGGGTATTTTTGCGGCGGTCGTCATCACTCGCCAGATCACTCGTCCGCTGCAGCAAACACTGGAAGTGGTGGACCGCATTGCCTCGGGCGATCTGACTCATACGATCGCTGTTACTCGTCGCGATGAACTGGGCGTGCTGCAACAAGGCATCCAGCGCATGGGTGCCACGTTGCGGGATCTGATCAGCGGGATTCGTGATGGCGTGACGCAGATCGCCAGCGCGGCTGAGGAATTGTCCGCCGTGACCGAGCAGACCAGCGCCGGGGTCAACAACCAGAAGATCGAGACCGATCAAGTTGCCACCGCCATGCAAGAAATGTCTGCCACGGTGCACGAAGTTGCGCGCAACGCTGAGCAGGCTTCGGTAGCTGCTGCGAATGCCGACACGCAAGCCCGGGACGGTGACAAAGTGGTGGGCGAGGCCATCACGCAAATCGAAAAACTGGCCGGTGAAGTACTACGTTCAAGCGACGCCATGACCTTGCTGGAGCAGGAAAGCGACAAGATCGGCAAAGTCATGGACGTGATCAAAGCCGTGGCTGAGCAGACCAATCTGTTGGCCCTCAACGCTGCCATTGAAGCGGCACGGGCCGGTGAGGCTGGGCGTGGTTTTGCGGTGGTCGCCGACGAAGTGCGCGGCCTGGCCCAACGCACTCAGCAGTCTACCGAAGAGATCGAAAGTCTGATCGCCGGGCTGCAAAACGGCACCCGTCAGGTTTCGCAAATCATGCTGGGCAGTCGCTCTCTGACCGACAGCAGCGTCGCGCTGACCCGCAAGGCGGGGACCTCTCTGGAAAGCATCACTCAAACCGTTTCCAGTATTCAGGCGATGAACCAGCAAATTGCCGCCGCAGCTGAGCAACAAAGCTCGGTGGCCGATGAAATCAGCCGCAGCATCGTCAATGTGCGTGATGTGTGTGAACAGACCGCCGAAGCCAGCGAAGAGACCGCCGCATCCAGCGTTGAGTTGGCGCGTTTGGGTGGTCAGTTGCAGATGATGGTTGGGCATTTCAAGGTTTAACACCTACGCGGTCATCGTCAGCCCGACGATGACCGCGCCCGTCAACAGCGCCGCCAGCCCAAGACCGAGCCACGCCCGCCAGGCGCTGGCAGTGCTGAATACCCAGATGACGACAGCGGTGTACAGCACAAAACTCAACAGCGTCGTGACCTGCACGACGCTTGCCGGATCGCTGCCTGAGACGCGCGGCAGCAACAGCGCCAGCATCGACATGACCAATGCAGACAAAACGTAACCGCCGGTTGTGGCGGCCAGCACCCGGCTGAGAATCATCCAGCGGTAGAGGTGTGTACTGGTGGTTTTTTTCATTGCACATCACCTGTAGATGCCACAAATAATCTGGTGAGTTGGAATGCGATTTTATGTGGGAGCTGAGCTTGCTCGCGATAAGGACACAGCGACTCTAAAGTGAACCGCGTCTAGCCTTATCGCGAGCAAGCTCAGCTCCCACGATGACTGGCATTTCAAATCGAGCTGGGGGTTGCCTGGTTAGCTATTCGCTGCTTCAACAAAGCCATCACCAGCGCGACCCCAAACCCCAGCGCTACAATCTCAACGCTCCCGCGCTGCCAATCCCCTGCACTGATGTAGCGGCCGATATGCTGCCCGGTTGTACAAAAATTGACCGCTGGTAAACAAATGCACAGCACGGCTGCGCAGACCAATTGTTCGGTCCAGGCCTTCTTGGCCGGACGAAATAGGGCATGAACCAATGTCGCCAGCCAGATCAGCAAGAAGCTACGAATCTCCCATGTTGCGCGGTCCAAAATGTCCGCTGATATAAAGCGGTTGGCGTAGAAATAACCAATACAAGCCACGCCAATGCCCGCAATACTCGCCACGTTAAACGCCTCAATACAGCGGTAGACCCTGGCAGTCGCGGCTCCGAATTCTTTCTGGCTCTTGTTGCGTCGTTTGATGGTGAACAGCAGCGTGCCGGTCGCCATCATCGCCATGCCTAGCATTCCGCTGACGAAATACAGCCACTTCATGCCCCAGCCACCAAACTCGGCGAAATGCAGTGAGCGCAGCACGCCGTAAATCTGATCGCCCAACGACATCGTTTCCGGCAGCGGCTTCTGCACCTGCAAAGTCGCGCCCGTTACGCCGTCAAACAGCACGCTGGCTTGAGGCGTGAACAGTGTCTGCGACGGGTGAGCTTCATCGTGTCGGCCCATCACCCGGACGGTTGCCTTCTGCGTGCCTGGGTTCTGCACCAGCAACATGCGTGCGTCCTGACCGGTCGAGGTTTGTGCTTGGCGCAGTAGTGAGGGCCAATCAGTCGCAGCATTATTGGGCTCGCCGACAGAGGCCGCTTCACCCGACAGTTCCGACTGAAACTGGCTGTATGCATTCGGGCCAGAACCGTAGGCCGTTTGCAGAGGCCAGGGCATGTAACTGGTATAGAAAATCGCCAGCCCGGTATAGGCAATCATTAACAGAAAGGGCAGGGTCATGACCGCCGTGGCGTTGTGCGCATCCAGCCAGGAGCGCAAACCTTTGTTGGCGCGGAAGGTGAAAAAGTCCTGAAAGATTCGCCGGTGGATCACTACGCCAGACACCAGCGCAACCAGCATGCCTACGGTCAGCCAGCCCACCAACCAGAAACCCAGCACCGGCAAATGCAGCATGTAGTGAAACGACATGAAATGCCGTCCGCCTTCGGTTTTTCGCGCTATGCCTATGGGGAGTATTTCGCCGGTTTCAGCCGACAGCGAAACCTGCTGAAGGGTTGATCCGGAACGCCAGGCCAGCTGTAGGGCCTGGCCCGGATACTGAGGGAATTCCACTCTCCAGAATCGGGCGCCGGATGCGTGTTCGACCAAGTAGCGCTCGGCGTAGCGGGCGGCACTCGTACCATCGCTGACGGCGCTAGAGTCCTTTACAACCAGTGGCTGCGCTTCCATCCAGCGTGTGATGGGTTCGCGAAATACGCTCAACGTGCCGGTCAGAAAAATCGCACACAACAACCATCCACACACCAGCCCGCACCACGTGTGGAGCCACGACATGGACTGGCGAAATTTACCTTTCACGATTGGGTTCGCCGGGGTTTATCAATGCGGCCAAGGCTTCCATCAAAAAAATGCAATCTTCCAGATTGAACCCAATCCTGTAGGAGCTCACCGAGGTTACGAGGCCAGCGATAGTGGTTTGTCTGATATATCGCAATCGCGGCCTCGCGGTGCTCGTGCGCTCCTACAGGTCTGTGTTTGTTACGTGATAGCAGGGTGTCAGGGATGCAGTCCAGATTGAACCCAATCCTGTAGGAGCTCACCGAGGTTACGAGGCCAGCGATAGTGGTTTGTCTGATATACCGCAATCGCGGCCTCGCGGTGCTCGTGCGCTCCTACAGGTGCTATGTTCCAGACGATAGCGCGCTGTCCCTGATCAGAAATCGCCCCGCAACGTGAGCATGTAGCTGCGCGGATCGCCGAACAGGTTCGAGCGGTCGGTGGCCACGGCGGTGGTGTAGTAGCGACGGTCAAACAGGTTTTCGGCGTTCAGCGAAACCTTCCAGTGTTCGTCCAATTGCCAGCTGGCGCGGGCATCCCAGATGGCGTAGCCCTGACTGCCGTAATCCAGTCCGGTTGTTGAGGCCGCCTTGTAATAGGATTGAGCCGAAACACCGCCGCCAATGGTCAGGCGGTTCCAGGCACCGGGTAGGTTGTAGCTGGTTTGCAGGCGCAGCATATGCTTGGGGGTTTCGTAGGCAACTTCAACGGCTTCGCTGTCGTTACGTAGCAGGTTGAAGGTGTAACCGCCAAAGACCTGCCAGCCTGGGAGTACTTCACCGCTGGCTTCTATGTCGATGCCTCTGCTGCGTTTGGTTACGCCGTTTATGTAGCAGTAACCGTCAAGGTCGGTAGCGCAAACTACACCTGGAGTGAGATCTGCGACGGCTACATTTTCCTGCTTGATATAGAACAGGGCCATCGACAGGTTCAGACGTTTATCGAAAAGCTCGCCTTTGATGCCCGTCTCATAGTTGTCACCTGTCGATGGTGACAATGGCGAACCGCTGGCATCAATGTAGTTACCTTGAGCGTTGAATATCTCTGCGTAGCTGGCATACCACGACCAGTTGTCGTTGATGTCGTAGACCAGGCCCGTATAAGGGGTCACTTTGCGGGTGACCTTGGACTCATAAGAGAGGGCGGCACCTTTATCGACATCGTAGTTGTAGTCATACCAACTGGCCCGACCGCCCAGTACCAGACTCAGTTTTTCCGTCATGCGCAGGCGGGAGTTGGCGTAAACGCCTGACCGCTCTTCGGTCATGTCGATATCGGTTGCCCATGCCGGCCTTGCTGGTTTGGCGAACGCGTGATGGTTTACATCGAAGATGTCCAGCGCGGTTACCCGGTTCACGGTTGCCTGTTTGGTATTGGCTTCCTGTCTGGACCACGTTGCGCCGACAGTCACCTCGTGGGTCAGGCCAAAGGCATCAAAGTTGCCATTCACATGGCTGTCCAGTCCGGTGCTGGCCACTTCATCACGACGGAACAGCACCCTGCGAAACGTCGACCCCGCGTTGGTGACTGGGCTGATCGCACCTTGCGCATAAGCAATCTGCTGATCAAAACCACCCTGCGAATACGTCATCGAAGTTGTACTGCTCCAGCGATCATTGAAGCGGTGTTCAACTTCGGCAAACACCTCGCTCATGTCGCTCTCGTGGCGGTTCCAGTCCTGCACCAGCGAGGTCGAGCGGGAAATGTCCAGCGAGTTGCCATTGCTGTAGCGCGGCAAACCATAAATCGAGTAGCCGTTAATGACGTTTTCCTGGTGACGCAGGCTTAACGTCAGCGTGGTGTCGTCATTCACGTCGGCTTCGACAATCCCGTACATCAACGGCGTGCGTGAGTCGCGCTCATCAATGTAAGAGCCATTGTCTTCGTAAGCTGTGACCATGCGACCACGCACGCTGCCGGAATCATTGAGCTTGCCGCTGGCGTCGAGGTCCATGCGGTAGCGGTCCCAGGAGCCTGCACTGGCTTGCACCGTCAGTTTGTTTTCAGCCGTCGGGCGCTTGCGCACCAGATTGACTGCGCCGCCAGGTTCGCCTGCACCGACCAGCAAACCGGAAGCACCGCGCAGCACTTCAACGCGGTCGTAAATGGCGGTATCAGGTTTCATCCAGCCGGTGATCTGGTAGCCCTGACCCGGCACGCCATCAATCAGAAAGCTTTCGGCCAGCAGCGAGAAGCCCCGCGAGGTGTAAACGTGGCCGCCGAAGTTGCGGTACTGAAAAGTAATGCCGGGTGTCTGCTCCAGCACCTTGTCGAGGCTGGTGAGTTTCTTGTCATCCATCAACTGCCGCGTCACGACGCTGACCGTCTGCGGCGTTTCCCGCAGGCTCAGGTTGAGTTTCGAGGCAGTGCTACTGCCACCGGTGGTGTAAGACCCCGTTCCATCGGTCGTAGTCCCAAGCTGGCTGACTGCGTTCACGTTGGTAGCACCCAGAATCATGGCGGAGTCACCTGACGCCGGCAATTTCTCCAGCACTACAGTACGCTCGTCCAGCAAACGCCAGGTAAACCCGCTGCCCTTGAGCAGCGTGTCCATGGCCTGGCCCAGCGTGTACTTGCCCTGCAACGCGTTGGTGCGTAGCGCCCCGACATCGCTGGAGTTGAAAATAAGACGGACGTTGGCCTGATCCGCAAGTTGGGTCAAAGCCTGATCCAGGGATTGCTCCGGTAACTTCAGATCGATACTGGTCGATGTGTCAGCGGCCTGCGCCAGGAGCGGTATCAAAGGCAGGCTGCCAGCCATGGACAACATCAGCATCAGGGTCAACGTGCGACCGCTGACCGGAGCAAATAACTTGGAAGGTGCCTGCATTTAAATCGTCCGTCTTGAATGTAGGTGGTGACACGACATGAGAATTATTCGCGCCCACCCCAACGACGAATCATCCCTACCAACCTTGCCGTCGATTGTTGAAAAATTTTTCATTGGCGTGATCTGGATAGGTCATTAAGTGCATTATCGGGAGATAGTGATGATAACTGTTCTCAGTTGAGATAGGATGCACGCCTCACCGGTCGGGGCCGTCCGAATGTCCGTTTCACCCAATTCAAACCACTTGCTGACAGTCTTTCAGGAGCATTACGGCGACCTGCTGGCCTTTCTCGCACGTCGTTTGGGGAACGTGGAAAAGGCTGCAGATGTGGCTCAGGACACCTACTTGCGGCTCGCCGGGCTGTCCGATACCGCTCAGATTCTGGAGCCGCGGGCCTTTGTTTTCCGGGTTGCGGGTAACCTTGCCATCGACCGTCTGCGTCAGGAGCAACGGCGCTCTGCATTGCAGGCCGACGATGCGCTTGATGAGGATTTGTGCGACCCGATGGCGTCGCCGGAGCGTTCGTTTCTGGCAGCCGAAGCCATCGAACAACTCGACAAAGCGTTGCAGCTGCTACCGAGCAATGCACGGTTGGCGCTATTGCTTAATCGCCTTGAAGGCATGACACACGCGCAGATCGCTACGCGTTTGGGGGTATCGGAAAGCTCGGTGGGCAAATACATTGTTCAGGCCATGCGTCACTGTCGGGATTGGCTACGTCAGTCGGAGTGCATTTAGAATGAGCGCAATGCACTTATCGCTGGCGGCTTCTTCGAGCCCTTCACCATGACCGAGCCTATGAACCAAGCAATGCCCAACGTTGAGCTCGAAGACCAGGCCATTGAGCAATGGGTGCATCTGACCTCTGGCCATGCCAACGAGTCGGACCACGCCGCTTTTGTTCGCTGGCGCCAGCAAAGCTCGGCGCATGAGGCAGCGGCCGTGCTGGCCGAGCAGATGTGGCAAGCCATCCCGCAGAGCAGAACTGCCGAACTCTTCGTGCCCCCCGCAATGCCCAAACGCCGCCCGTTGCGCTGGGTTGCACTGGCTGCCGGGTTGGGCGCATTGGCGCTGACCAGTTTTACAGAGCCTGTTCAGGTGTATTTCGCCGATCACACCACTGCGGTTGGCGAACGCAAAATGCTCACCCTCGAAGACGGCAGCCAGGTCTGGATGAACAGCGCAACGGCGTTGTCTGTGCATTACTCGGCCAACCGTCGCGACATCAGCCTGCTCAAAGGCGAGGCGCTGTTTCAAGTCAGTAAAGACGCCAACCGGCCCTTCGTCGTCCAGGCATCCGGCGGCAGCGTGCAAGCCGTCGGTACCCGCTTTGACGTCGACCGCCAGAGCCAGCGAGTTCGCGTCGGCGTCACTGAAGGCGAAGTCAAAGTCTCTTCGGGCGGCCAAGCCGTTCCTCTGAAAGTAGCTCAGCAGCTTGAGTTCGAAAACGGTTCCCCACCGTCCACCTCTAGCCCGCTGGACCTCAATACCGCGGCTGCCTGGCAGCGCGGCAAACTCATCTTCAACAGCCGCCCACTGGCTGAAGTCTTCGCCGACATCGAACGCTACATGCCCGGCTCACTGGTCGTCGCTGGCACCCTGCCGGACACCGCCGTCAGCGGCGTATTCAACCTCGACGACGTACCGGGCATGCTCAACGTGCTGTCGCGTACCCAGCCGGTGAGGATCTATCAACTGCCGTGGTTGACGGTGGTGATGAATGGCGAGGCGGTGAAAGAGGGGAAGGCGGGGATTTAGCCTGTAATAGCCACCTCCGTATTACTCGCACTATGCTGTCGCGCTGAAACACAGATCTTTGTGGGAGCAGAGCTTGCTCGCGATGCAGACGCCTCGTTGTTTCAGACGGACCGTGTCATCGTTCATCGCGAGCAAGCTCTGCTCCCACATGGGATCGCATTCCATTCAGTGATTGGTGGGGCTGCCTGGCAGGCCAACATGGCCTTTCGTTCCGCGTTGTAAGAATCTTCTGTCGGCCTTTTA
Organism: Pseudomonas caspiana; assembly: GCF_002158995.1. Lineage (GTDB taxonomy): Bacteria > Pseudomonadota > Gammaproteobacteria > Pseudomonadales > Pseudomonadaceae > Aquipseudomonas > Aquipseudomonas caspiana. Next base: position 91,043 of record NZ_LOHF01000009.1, read on the forward strand.
CGTAATCCACTACACCCCCTATAAACCGACCCCAACAACACCCTCGCTCACTCCCGCTAATTTCTCCCTCCGATAGATGCTGACGTGCCAGTCACCTGCTGGCTCAGCATCTGCTTCTGGAAGAACTAACGGTTGGAGTAAGTCATGCAGCGCATACAAGAATTACGCACCTCTCTAGGCGTGCCGATGGCTGACTTTGCCAAGGCGCTGGGCGTATCCGAGCAGGTTGTCGGGCAGTGGGAAAGTGGCGAGGCAGAACCCGGCATTCCGGCCTTGAGAGATATCGCCACGCTGTTGGGCACTAACGTCGATGACCTGATGGACTTCGCCAACAACGGCCGAAGAATGACTTCTCAGCATTGGATGCCGGGTGACGATGCCATCTTCGATGGCTTCTGGGGCCGGATGGGGCTGCTGCTTCCCGGTGAAACCAGCTGCAGTTGGTATCCCATCACCTTCGCGGAATATTCCCAGGTTGCGGAATCATTGAGCATCGAGCATGCAGAGCCGCAGTGGCTGGTGGTCAGCACCCTGAACAACCGAAAACTGCTCATCAACCCCGCTTTGATCAGGCGCATTCGACTGCTCGATGAAGCGGCCGACCGTCCGGAAGATGACGCCTGGCAACACGGTTGGGACAGCGAGGAAGGCCTATTGCCTGAACTCTATCGAGCGCTGGGCGAGTACTTCACAGATGAGCTGGCATTCGATGCCAACAACTCTCCGGTCGCTCAGCAGATTATCCATACACTGGTCGCCAAGCATGATCTGACCAGCGCGAAAGTCATGCATTTGATCAGCCATACCCATGTCCATCTCGCAAGCGGCGCGACCGCCAGCGTGCGCGCCGCCAACGCCGACATCTACAACCTGGTGCTGGACGCCTATGCGGGCATGCCGCTGGGTATCAGCCTGAGCACAAGAGACACAGAAGAGGAAAACCACTTCTCACCGCTGCAAGTGGCGTTGGTGGATATCCCGCTGCTCCAGTATCAGGCGGCGGAGATTGAGGCATCGGCGGAGATGGAGGGCGTCTGATAACGCTGACGTAGGACCGGCTAAAGCGGGTCTTACGGTTTTCGCAGATCCTGTGGGAGCGAGGCTTGCCCGCGATGAACGATAACGCGGAATATCCGCCTGTTTGCGTCGTCTTGGTCGCGGGCAAATCAATCTCCCCCGCTAAAGCGGCTATCATGAACGCCCCGCAATCCGCGTCCACAGCCAAAACCCCAGCGCCACAACACTAATCGAAGCCCCCAACATACAAACCGCCACCCAGCCCCAACGTGCATAAACCTGGTTCCAGGCTGGTGAAGTGCATTCGGTGCTCTTGGATAAAACGGGTGAGCAGCCGGTGGTCGCGTTGGAGTTCGGTCTGCGGAAGGGTGACTTCTTGGGCGGAGGATTGATATCGGAGGCAGGTGGTTAACAGGGAGTACGCTGTTATCAAATACCGCCAAAATTCAGGAAAACGCACGCTATAGCGTGTGGTTATCAAGGCGTCAGCATTGAAAAATGGCTCGCAATTACGCAAGGACTTGAGCCATTTATGAACTGCACTGTATCCGCTTCACTTCCTGAAAACCTGACCAAACTTCAAATTGTCAGCGCGATTTACGCCTACCTGATGACAAGCTGGGAGGAACTGCCCGACCAACACAAACGCACTCTGGGTTTTGACTTTATTGTCGGCAGCGAAGGGGAGGACGCCGCGCTGAGTCACTTGGCTCGGTTGTTCATGGCATATGCGGATTTGTCGTTTCGGCGGGCGTTGGTCGCCAGGCGCAGGAGGCTTGGTATAGACGCTACGGAAGATTCTGGATTCGTTGATTGATTTGTTTCGGTGACCTTTCGAAAAGTCTCAATCCGCACATAGCCAAACGCTTACACGCGATAGAGAAAACTGCCATTTTCAGACATGCCCGACAGGCATAATCTTGGATCCAACCACTGACGAGCAGGAAGCCCGTCAGGATCAAGGACGATCGACCATGAAAGGATACTGCCGACAGGGAGTTGGAATGGTACTGGACAAAAAACCCGCTTCGGCGGGTTTTTTTATTGGGGGCGAAATTACTTTCCATCGCCCACTAAAAAGCCGGCTTGTGGCCGGCTTCTCAAGGACGAACTTGGTTTGTTTTTGGCAAACCGTGCTCGCCTTTAACAGGTGCGCTCAGCAAGCTGGCGCTAATTTGGATGGTTATGCCGCTCAGGTTTCAGCATGGCGTAACCGTCGGCATCGAAGCGTTGTGTACTTCGGGCCGGGATGGCGCAGAGGATACTGATGTTCGCGGCGCTTGCCCAGTCTTGAAACACTTTGTTGGAAGATCTGTCGTCGTGGCTGTCGGCGAAATGAAAGTCCATCTGACGCGCCACGATTTTTTGTAGGAGCTGCCGAAGGCTGCGAAAGCATGTTCATGACCGACCGATTCGCAGCCTTCGGCAGCTCCTACAGAGAGGTGTCCACCCCACGATGGATCAGCTCACCGAAACGCTATCGCATGGCGTCGCGTATTCAGCGTCGACCACCAGAACACCCAGCCCAGCACGCGGATGCCTTGTTGCTCGATCTGTTCTGCAGTGAACAGTTCGTCAGGATGTTCGGTGCTGTTGTGGCTGCGCAGGCGCAGGCCGTTGCCGGGTAGGCGGTAGAGGTATTTCACGCGGAGCATGCCGCCGTGTTCGAGGGCATACATTTCGCCGTCGATGATGCGGGTCAGGCCGCGGTCGATGCCGATTACGGAGCCGTCCTGGATTTTGTCGGCCATGCTGTTGCCGATCATGGCGACGCAGATGGCGTTGTCGATGTTGATGTTCATGCTTTGCAGCACGTGCAGCGGCAGGCGGACTTTCTTGCCGGGGGCTTCGGCGATGAGGACGTCGCCGGTGTCCGATTCGGTTTCCTTATAGACCGGCACTTCCACGTCGCTGCGCAGCGAGCTGCGGCTGGTGTGACGGGACGCACCGCTGTCGCCGCCATTGTTTTCATTGGCCGAGTCGCACGGGTGCTTGGGGCCTTCGCCCGTGCGCAGCCACCGCGCGTTGACGGTTAACAGTTCAGCCACTTCGTCCAGCCGGGCCATGGGGATGCCACGCTTGAACCAGTTGTTCACATGCTGAGGCGTGACTTTCCGGTTGGCGGCGAAGTCCGTGGCTGAGAGATGGCACTCCCGCAGGAGGGCGCGTAGTCGATCACCTGATGTATTCATGACCCCGAGTTTACGGCGCTCGGTAACGGGTTTAAATAAACGAGGTGTTCAAATGAGCGGTGCGTCTAATTGTCTTGCGAGCCGCGGGATTACAGGGTTTTGCGGGTTTTGTAGGCGGCTTCTGTCATTAGTTGGCGGCAGGTAAACAGTGCGTACTCTGCTCGGTGCGCAATTGCAGGTGGGGAGGTTTGTTTATCGGGTTTAACAAGGGGGGTTGTTTGTTTGGTGCGTGTTTACTGAAAAAACCTGATTGTTTTCGCAGGAAGACTAATCGGCGTGAATGTTTGCGGGAGCGTTTGAAAGAGAAAGGAGGGTTTTGCGAGGGATGTTAACGGAGCATCTGCTGGCAGACACTCCGTTGACGATGCAGCAATCGATCAGCCTTTGTAGGCAGCAACCGATTTGGTGATCTCGGCACGGGCAGCGTCTGCGTTGCCCCAACCTTCGATTTTCACCCATTTTCCTTTTTCGAGATCTTTGTAGTTCTCGAAGAAGTGCTTGATCTGCTCCAGCAGCAGTGGAGGCAGGTCGGTGTATTCCTTCACGTCGACGTACAACTGGGACAGCTTGTCGTGTGGGACTGCGATGACTTTGGCATCGCCGCCGCCGTCGTCGGTCATGTGCAGGATGCCGACTGGACGGGCGCGGATAACCGAACCTGGAGTCACTGGGTAAGGGGTCACGACCAGCACGTCGAGGGGGTCACCGTCGTCAGCCAGGGTGTTCGGGATGAAACCGTAGTTGGCCGGGTAGAACATCGGCGTCGCCATGAAACGGTCAACGAACAGGCAATCGGAATCTTTGTCGATTTCGTATTTGATCGGCGCGTGGTTGGCCGGAATTTCGATCGCGACGTAGATGTCGTTCGGCAGGTCTTTACCGGCCGGAATCTTGCTGTAGCTCATTGGGCATTGCCCCCCTTGATTGACCAGACGGCTTTGGCTGGTTACGCCAAAAAGTGGGCCGGATTATAGGCATATTCTGTTGGTGTTGCCACGCGTGGCAGCCTGCAGGGGTTAGTCCTGATTCTGGTAGGAAGGTTCATCACGCTGCAGGGTTTGCAGGCGGCTGAGCGGGTCCTGACGATAGAAGGCTTTGAGCTGCTGATAGACCGCCGGGTAGGCGTCGGCCAATAGGTCCGGCGCGCAGAAGAAGTATTCGCTGGTCACGGCGAAAAACTCGGCCGGGTCTTCGGCGGCGTAGGGGTCGATGGCGGTTTCGATGTCTGGATCTGCATCAAGCTGGCGGTTCATGTCGTCGTAGGCGTGCTGCATGACGCTGGCCCACTGGCTGACCTGCATGTCGCCGTGCAGCGGCGGCAGACCGTTGGCGTCGCCGTTAAGCATGTCGAGTTTATGCGCCAGTTCGTGGATCACCAGGTTGTACTGCTCCCAGTTGCCACTGGACAGCACGCCGGGCAGCGCGAGGATAACCGGGCCTTGCTGCCAGGCTTCGCCGCTGTGTTCGCCGTCCCATTCGTGTTCGATGCCGCTGGGGTCGCGATGGCGCTGTGGGCTGACGAAGTCGTCGGGGTAGATCACCAGTTCGTGAAACCCCTGATACCAGTTCAGATCGCCAAGGTTGAGCAATGGCAGTTGAGCCTGTGCGGCGAGATGCAGGCGCTGTTCGTCGTTGAGTTCGACACCCGGCAAACAGGTGATGTGCTTGTCTTGCAGGAACAGCACGCTGTTTTCCCGCAGCAGGGCGTCGTGTTCGGCGCTCAGGCCATCGAGGATCGGCAAGCCCTGACGCACCCGATGCCACAGTTCGGGGGCAACCGGGCTCTTGGCCAGCCTGCGTTGTCGACGCCATTGGCTAAACGACCACATGCTTTAGCGGGCGTCCGCCGAGCGAGCCATACGACCGCGCACCACGCTGATGATCATTGGCAGCAGCGTTACCACGATGATCGCCAGCACCAATACCGACAGGTTCTTCTTGATGAAAGGCACGTTGCCAAAGAAGTAGCCGAGGGAGACCAGACTGCCGACCCACAGCACCGAGCCCAGCACGCTGAAACCGAGGAAGCGTGGGTAATGCATTTTGCCGACACCGGCGACAAACGGCGCGAACGTGCGAATGATCGGCAGAAATCGCGCCAGGGTGACGGTCTTGCCGCCATGGCGGTCGTAGAACTCGTGAGTGCGTGCCAGATAGTCGCGGCGGAAAATCTTCGAGTTGGGGTTCTGGAAGAGTTTTTCCCCGGCGGTGCGGCCGATGATGTAGTTAGTGCTGTCACCAATAATCGCTGCAGACATCAGCAGGCAAGCCAGCAACACGGGGTCCATAGCGCCACCGGCTGCTACTGCGCCAGCGATAAACAGCAGCGAATCACCCGGCAGGAACGGCATCACCACCAGACCGGTTTCGCAAAAAATCACCAGAAACAGGATCGCGTAGACCCAGGTGCCGTAGTTGGTTACGAGTAAATCGAGGTACACATCCAAGTGCAGAATCAGGTCGAGCGGGTTGAAATCCATGTATGGCACCAATAGCGGAGACCCAGACCGGGTCACGTGCGGAAGTAACTACTGAGGGGTTGCGGCGGGATTATAGAAGCAGAATGGGTGGGGAGGGGGAAACATAGAACCTGTTTGCCGTAGGACCGGCTTTAGCCGGGAGAGGGCCGTCACATTGCGGCATATCTTTCGTCCGGGACGACGCCCTCTCGGCTAAAGCCGGTCCTACGAGGTCGCGCGGTCGCTGTGGGAGCGAGGCTTGCCCGCGATGAAAGATTACGCGGTCTGTCTGACGTAACTCAGCGCCTGAATCGCGAGCAAGCTCTGCTCCCACGAGGGAGATTCCTATAACCGTTTAATCCTCGCTGATCGGCAAGACATAGTTTTTGAATTGAGTATCTTCGCGAAACCCGATGGATTCGTAGACCTTTTGTGCCACTTCGTTGTTGCTGCTGGTCGACACGCGCATGCGGACGGCCTGGGTGTCTTTGGCCATTTTCTTTGCGGTGCGCATCAGGTGGTCGGCGACCAGTTGGCGGCGGGCGTCTTCGGCGACATAGATATCGTTGAGGATCCATACACGTTTCAGCGACAGCGACGAATAACTTGGATACAGCTGACAAAAACCCAGCAGCTTTTTGTCATCGTCGGCAGCCAGCGCCAGATAGATCACCGATTCATCGCGGCTCAGGCGTTTCTCGAGAAAGGCACGGGACGAATCCGGAAACGGCAGTTCGCCATAGAACTCGCGGTATTTGACGAATAGCGGGGTTAGCAGGTCCAGGTGTTCCAGTGTGGCTTTAACAATCCGCATGGTTGGGCCTCAACTTCTCGATGACAAATGTTCTATCAGGCTTGCCGCCCGATGCTGCCGAATGCGTTTAGAAAGCGCAATCTAATGCTCAGTCCGATGGCCCCGCGAGTAGGAAGTTGCCCTTGGTGTTCAGTGGCTCGTCGGATTCCAGGCTGTTCAATTGCGCGTCGTCCTTGAGATTGACCCCGGACAAACCCCGTGTGCAGGCTTCTCGCATCAAGTAAAGCAGACGATGCGCGGCCATTGCGTAACTCAGCCCTTCCAGTCGCACATTCGAGATGCAGTTGCGGTGCGCGTCATTGAGGCCGACCTTGGGGGCGTAGGTGAAATACAGGCCCAGGCTATCCGGCGAGCTGAGGCCGGGACGTTCGCCGATCAGAATCACCGACATTTTTGCACCGAGCAGTTCGCCGATCTCATCAGCGATGGCGACCCGGCCTTGTTCCACCAGAATCACCGGCGAAAGCGTCCAGCCTTCGGCGCTGGCCAGTTCTTCCATCCGCGCCAGAAACGGCACGGTGTGGCGATGAACGGCCAGCGAAGACAAGCCATCGGCGACCACCACGGCGACATCAATCCCGTCGGGATGCGCTGCTGCATAGTCGCGCAGGGTTTGCGCCGAGGCTTCGTCCAGTCGACGGCCCTTGTCCGGGCGTTGCAGGTAGCTGTCCCGGTCCGCTGCGGCGCTGTGTAAATGCAGGGTCTCGCGATTTTTGGCGGCCAGTTGTTCGCTGAGCGCTGCGTGATCGAACGGCAAATGCACAGCGTCCCGAGCCTGCGCATGGGCAAACTGGAAATCCAGTTGCGCGCTGGTCGGCAGGCTGGTGCCGGTGCGTCCCAAGGCAATCCGCGCGGGTGTCAGGCGGCGCAGTTCGAGCCACGGGTTTGGCGTGTTGTCGGGTTTGCTTTCAGGAAGATCGTCCATCAATTGGTCACTCATGCCAGATGCGCCAAAGCGTTGCGAAAGGCGGGTGGCAGGCTGTCACCGAAGTGTATGCGGCCATCGGTCTGGGTGAAGATGCCCATTTTTTCCAGCCATGCTTCGTATTCCGGCGCAGCCCGCAGCCCCAACGTCTGCCGGGCGTAGAGAGCGTCGTGGAACGAGGTGGTCTGGTAGTTGAGCATGATGTCGTCAGAGCCCGGAATGCCCATGATGAAGTTGATGCCCGCCACGCCCAGCAGCGTCAGCAGGGTATCCATGTCGTCTTGATCGGCTTCGGCGTGGTTGGTGTAGCAAATGTCACAACCCATGGGCACGCCCAGCAACTTGCCACAGAAGTGATCTTCAAGCCCGGCGCGAATGATCTGCTTGCCGTTGTACAGGTATTCCGGGCCGATGAAGCCGACCACGGTGTTGACCAGAAACGGGTTGAAGTGCCGCGCAACGGCATAGGCGCGGGCCTCGCAGGTTTGCTGATCGAGGCCGTGATGGGCGTTGGCAGACAGTGCACTGCCTTGGCCCGTCTCGAAATACATCAGGTTCTGGCCCAGCGTGCCGCGATTCAGGCTCAAACCGGCTTCATAACCTTCTTGCAATAGATTGAGGTTGATGCCGAAACTGGAGTTGGCCGCTTCGGTGCCGGTAATCGACTGGAAGACCAGGTCCACTGGCACACCGCGGTTGATCACTTCAATCGATGTCGTGACGTGGGTCAGCACACAGGCCTGAGTCGGGATTTCATAGCGCTGGATGATTGCGTCGAGCATTTCCAGCAGGGCAACGATAGACGAGGTGCTGTCGGTGGCCGGGTTGATGCCGATCATGGCGTCGCCGTTGCCGTACAGCAGGCCGTCAAGAATGCTCGCGGCGATACCGGAGGGTTCATCTGTCGGGTGATTGGGTTGCAGGCGTGTCGATAAGCGACCGCGCAGGCCCAAGGTGCCGCGAAACTTTGTGATCACACGAATCTTCTGCGCCACCAGCACCAGATCTTGAACGCGCATGATCTTTGATACGGCGGCTGCCATTTCTGGTGTCAGGCCGGGAGCTAGGGCGCGCAGGCTGGCTTCGTCGGCCTTGTCGCTGAGCAGCCAGTCACGGAAGCCGCCTACGGTCAGATGGCTGACGGGGGCGAAAGCCAGTGTGTCGTGGGTATCGATGATCAGCCGGGTGACTTCGTCCTGCTCATACGGGATCAGCGCTTCTTCGAGGAGGTGTTTGAGCGGAATGTTCGCCAGCGCCATTTGCGCGGCAACCCGCTCACCATCGTTGAGCGCTGCTACGCCCGCCAGAAAATCCCCCGAACGCGCGGGACTGGCCTTGGCCATGACGTCCTTGAGGCTATCGAAGCGATACGTCTGTGCGCCGACGGAGTGGGAAAAGCTTGCCATACACATTCTCCATGACGCCCCGGTTCAAGTTCGGGGCGAAGGCAGCAAAGTAAGCAATTAATACTCCATCACGGGCTAAGTCGCCAATTACCGGGGTGGATGTGTCGTGAATGCGGTGGGATACGGCGGTTTGTGAACCAATTTGGAGCGTTAAGCTCTCTCTGAGCTGGAATGCAATCCCCCTGTGGGAGCTGAGCTTGCTCGCGATAAGGCTGGATGCGATCTCAAGTGAACCGTCTCCAGCCTTATCGCGAGCAAGCTCAGCTCCCACAAGGGTTTACGCGTGCCTTCGAGAACACCAATGGCCTCCGAAGAGGCCATTGGCAGTCAATCAACCTGGCTTAGAAAAAGCCCAGCGGGTTGGTGTCGTAGCTCACCAGCAGGTTTTTGGTCTGCTGATAGTGCTCGAGCGCGACTTTGTGGGTTTCGCGACCAACGCCGGATTTTTTGTAGCCGCCGAACGCCGCGTGCGCCGGATACAGGTGGTAGCAGTTGGTCCACACGCGACCGGCCTTGATTGCGCGGCCTACGCGGTAAGCGCGGTTGATATCTCGCGTCCACAGGCCAGCACCCAGACCGAACTCGGTGTCGTTGGCGATAGCCACTGCTTCGGCTTCATCCTTGAAGGTGGTGACGCTGACCACCGGGCCGAAGATTTCCTCCTGAAAGACGCGCATCTTGTTATTGCCTTTAAGCAGCGTTGGCTGAATGTAATAACCGGTCGCCAGATCGCCTTCCAGTTTTTCCACCTTGCCACCTGTCAACAGCTCGGCACCTTCGCCTTGGGCGATTTCCAGATAAGAGAGGATCTTGTCGAACTGCTGCTGCGACGCTTGCGCGCCGACCATGGTGTCGGTGTCCAGTGGGTCGCCGCGCTTGATCTTCAGGACCTTCTTCATCACCACTTCCATGAACTGCGGGTAGATCGACTCCTGAACCAGCGCGCGGGAAGGGCAGGTGCAGACTTCGCCCTGATTGAAGAACGCCAGTACCACGCCTTCTGCGGCTTTTTCGATGAACTCGGGTTCGGCGTTCATGATGTCTTCGAAGAAGATGTTCGGCGACTTGCCGCCCAGCTCGACGGTGGACGGGATGATGTTATCTGCCGCCAGCTTCATGATGTGCGAACCCACCGGGGTCGAGCCGGTGAAGGCGATTTTGGCGATACGCTTGCTGCTGGCCAGGGCTTCACCTGCTTCACGGCCGTAACCTTGGACAATATTGAGCACGCCAGGCGGCAGCAAGTCGCCGATCAGTTCAACCAGCACACTGATGCCTAGAGGCGTTTGTTCGGCGGGTTTGAGGACGATGCAGTTACCCGCTGCCAGGGCGGGAGCGAGTTTCCACGCGGCCATCAGGATCGGGAAGTTCCACGGGATTATCTGCCCGACCACACCCAGCGGTTCATGTATGTGATAAGCCACGGTATTGCCGTCGATCTCGGCTGCGGTGCCTTCCTGAGCGCGTAATACGCCTGCGAAATAGCGGAAGTGATCGACTGCCAACGGGATGTCGGCATTGAGGGTTTCGCGGATGGCCTTGCCGTTGTCCCAGGTTTCAGTGATCGCCAGGATCTCGAGATTTTGCTCGATGCGATCGGCGATTTTCAGCAGGGTCAGGGAGCGCTCTTGCACGGAGGTTGTGCCCCAGGCGTCGGCAGCGGCATGGGCTGCATCCAGAGCTTTGTCGATGTCTTCGGCAGTGGAGCGCGGGAAATCAGCGATAGGCTTGCCAGTAATCGGCGAGGTATTGGTGAAATATTGACCTTTGACCGGCGCAACGAACTCGCCGCCAATATAGTTACCGTAGCGTTCCTTGAAGTTGACCAGAGCGCCTTCGGTACCGGGATGTGCGTAACGCATGGTGATTTCTCCTGATTTTTTGTTGTTGGGAGAGCTGCCATGACAGTAGCTCTGAATCGTGCGGTTGTTCAAGCGTAGAGCAAAGGGGCGGGCTTTGCCGGTAGACTCGAATCGGGTGGTTTCTGGAGATGCAGCGGTCTCTAAGTTCCTGCCCCGACTCGTGCGCTCCTAAAGGCAGTGCCAGTCGCCCCGACAAACACTAAGTGCCATTTCACCCTCCCTGCGCTAACCTGCGCGGATGTTTTAAGAGGTGGTCATGCATATTCATATCCTTGGTATTTGCGGCACGTTCATGGGTTCTCTGGCGGTGCTCGCCAAAGAGTTGGGACATCGGGTGACCGGTTCCGACGCCAATGTCTATCCGCCGATGAGCACGCAATTGCAGGCTCAGGGCATCGAGCTGACGCAGGGTTATGACCCGGCTCAACTGGACCCTGCGCCGGATGTTGTGGTGATTGGCAACGCGCTGTCGCGTGGCAACCCTGCCGTTGAATATGTGCTCAATAAAGGTTTGCCGTATGTGTCCGGCCCGCAATGGCTGGCCGATCATGTGCTTCAAGGTCGCTGGGTGCTGGCAGTCGCAGGTACTCACGGCAAGACCACCACCAGCAGCATGCTGGCCTGGGTGCTGGAACATGCAGGCATGAGCCCCGGTTTCCTGATCGGTGGCGTGCCGCAGAACTTCGCGGTGTCGGCCCGGTTGGGCGGCACGCCGTTCTTCGTGGTCGAGGCCGACGAGTACGACAGCGCCTTCTTCGACAAACGCTCCAAGTTCGTTCATTACCGTCCGCGCACCGCAATCCTCAATAACCTTGAGTTCGATCACGCTGACATCTTCCCCGACCTGCCTGCTATCGAGCGCCAGTTCCATCACTTGGTGCGGACTATCCCGAGTGAAGGTCTGGTCATTCATCCGACCACCGAACCTGCGCTGACCCGCGTGATACAGATGGGCTGCTGGACGCCCGTGCAGACCACTGGTCAAGGCGGTCAGTGGCAAGCACGTCTTTTGCGCGAAGACGGTTCGCAGTTCGAAGTGATCTTCGAAGGCGAAGTACAGGGAACGGTTGACTGGGACATGACCGGCCAGCACAACGTTGCGAATGCCTTGGCTACGCTTGCAGCTGCGCGCCATGTTGGCGTGGTACCGGCGATGGGCGTCGAAGCCTTGAGCGCGTTCAAAAGCGTCAAACGTCGCATGGAAAAAGTCGCGGAAGTGCGCGGCATCACTATTTACGACGATTTCGCTCACCACCCGACCGCCATCGCCACCACGCTGGATGGCTTGCGCAAGAAAGTCGGTGATGCGCCCTTGATCGCGATCATCGAACCGCGCTCCAACTCCATGAAACTCGGCGCTCACCGCGACGGTTTGCCGGAAAGCGTGCAGCAGGCTGATCAGGTGGTCTGGTACGCACCGGCCAATCTGGGTTGGGACCTGGGCGCGACCGCAGCGCAATGTTCAGTACCGGCAGTGGTCTGCGATTCTCTGGAAGGCATCATTGCCCGCGTGAAAAGTCAGGCTCAGCCCGGCACTCACGTGGTGATCATGAGCAACGGCGGCTTTGGCGGCCTGCATGGCAAACTCGCCGAGGCGCTGCAATGAGTGGCCCGGAGCGCATTACCCTGGCGATGACCGGCGCGTCCGGCGCGCAGTACGGCTTGCGCCTGCTGGATTGTCTGGTACGTGAAGATCGCGAAGTGCACTTTTTGATCTCCAAGGCCGCGCAACTGGTGATGGCGACTGAAACCGACGTTTCGCTGCCACCGAAGTCGGCGATGATGCAGGCGTTTCTCACTGAATACACCGGTGCCGCCGCAGGGCAAATTCGGGTGTATGGCAAGGAAGACTGGATGTCGCCGGTGGCCTCGGGCTCGGGCTCGCCTGCCGCGATGGTGGTGGTGCCGTGTTCCACGGGTTCGTTGTCGGCGATTGCGACCGGCGCTTGCAACAACTTGATCGAGCGCGCCGCTGACGTGACCCTCAAGGAGCGTCGGCAGTTGATTCTGGTCCCTCGAGAGGCGCCGTTTTCCAGCATTCATCTGGAAAACATGCTCAAATTGTCGAACATGGGCGCTGTGATTCTGCCTGCTTCGCCCGGCTTTTATCACCAGCCACAGACCATTGATGATCTGGTGGACTTTGTTGTGGCGCGGATTCTCAACCTGCTCAACATCCCGCAAGACATGCTGCCGCGCTGGGGCGAGCACCACATGGGCGGCGATGAGTAAGCTGCTGCTGATTGCGCTGGCGCTGAGCCTGACGGGCTGCGCAACCGCCCGCACGCTCAATTCTGCACAGCCCGGTGCGCCGGTGGTCTATGCCGGTACGCGGCTGGATTTGTATGCGATGCAGGGGGGCTGCTGTGCAATGGACCGTTTCGGTGCACATGCGCCGAGCTATCCAGGCCTGGACCTGCCGTCCAGCGCGTTGCTCGATACGCTGTTGCTGCCGTTGTCACTGTTGACTGCGGCAGGTGTGGGCTTTCAAGCGAGTGGTGGGTTGTAATTCGCTGTGTATAGGCTGTCAGATCTATAGGCGCTCCGCTGTCTCGCGGCAAACGGTAGACCTGTAGGAGCGCACGAGCACCACGAGGCCGCGATAGCGATTTATCAAGCAGGACGCCATCGCTGCCTCGCGATGCTCGTGAACTCCTACAGGATTAAATTAAATCTGGACCTGCATCCCTGACACGCCGCAGTCGCGAAACAACACAGACTTGTAGGAGTGAGCTTGCTCGCGATGCTCGTTAGCTCCTACAGGAAAGTATTCCCAATCAGATAGTTGTAGTTGTTTGAGAGGGGCGCTGGTTTCAGGAAATCACTTCCCCAAACGCCTTAATTCATCCGACTCCACAATCCGCACCCCTGATTGCTCTTCAAGCGCCAGACGCCAAAGCGCTCTGCCTAACGTGCACGCTTCAATCGCGCCATATTTTCCCGGAATCAGCTTGGCCAATGGTGCTGCAAGTTGCTCAGCCAGACGCTGTTCGCTACGGTTGCCTACCAGCAGGGAAGGGCGGGCGATGGTCAGTTGCGGCCAGTCCTGGGCAATGAGCGCCTGCTCCATCTCGCCTTTGATACGCGTATAGAAAACGCTGGATCTCGTGTCGGCATTGATCGCGCTGATCACCAGCAAGTGCCTTGCGCCCAGCTCCCGGGCGCGTTTGGCGAAGGCCACGACCAGATCCAGATCAACTGCTTTGAATGCCTCTTGCGAACCGGCCTGCTTGATCGTCGTACCCAGGCAGCAGAACGCGATATCGACCTGCCCACTCAAACCGGGCAACAGCCCGCTCAGTTCGCCGACCGGGTTTTCCAGATGCGAATGCTCGGGCACTGGCCGACGAGTCGGTGCCAGCACGCGGCTTATAGTGGGTTCATTGAGCAGGCGATCCAGCAAGTGTTCGCCGGTGAGGCCGGTAGCTCCCGCAAGCAGGATGTGTTGAGGCGTCAAGTACATAAAGTTCTCCCTTGATACCGACAGCTTAGTGGCTTGCAGCAGTCTTCGCTTCCTTGCGGATCATCGTGGTATTCAGGGCCCGTTCCGCCTGGTTTTTGCGTAGCAATTGCCAGCGGGAAATCACGCCCTTGGGTGCCCAGATCTGCGGCTCAGACGCTTCGTAGTTATCTGCTATCTCACGTTCTGCGACGAATGCTTTGGCGTCGCTGAAGGCTTGTTGCAGGTCATCGGTTTCGACCAGCGCCTTGCCAAATAGTGCATCGCCAAAATAAGTGAAGTCCGCTTCTTCCGAACAGCCAAAGGAAACCCGGTCAGCGCGGGAGGCAGTCATGATCAGTGTGCGGTCGTCTTTCAGCGCAGGGATGAAGCCGCCGGAATAACAAGCCGAAATGACGATGACTTTGTCGCGATTCTTCAGCGGTGCCAGCGCTTCAGCCAGTTCGTCGGCGGGCAGGTCGGCCAGTTCCAGGCGTGGCTGATCCAGCACAAGTTCATGCTCGGCAGTGCCGTGGCTGGTCAGGTAAATGAACACCAGGTCTTCCGGACCGCTGCGTTGTGCCAGGGTTTTTACCGCACGGCTGATGCTTTCCCGGGTGGCCAAAGGACGATCGATCATGTGGTCGCGATGGTTGACCAGCGTGATCTGCCCAAAAGCCCCGAAGCGTGAGGCCAGCAAATTATTGACGTAGTCGGCTTCGCGCAGGAACACGCTTTGTTTGCCGTCGCCACCCACCACCAGACTGAACAACTCCACCGATGGCGTAGAAGCAGGAACTGCCGACAATGATTTTTCCAGCAGCGGGCCCTGCGCCAGCAAGCCAGCTTCCAGTGCGTCGGGTAGCAACTTGCCTTTGGCGTCGCGGATCAATTGGCCGTTGGCCCACGTGCCGCTTTGCACGCTGCCCTGAATCGGCGTCAGCACGCCTTGGCCCTGATAGACGTCATCAGCGAATTGCCCAACGTAGGTGCTGCCGTCCACCAGTCTCAAGCGGCCCTGGCCGGTAAAGCGCCAGTTAGTGAATTCGCCCTGATAACGGCTGCCATCGGCACCGATCAGTTCGCCTTTGCCGTTTAACGCGCCAGCTCTGAACTGACCGACCCAAACGTCGCCATCGCTGTTTTCGTAGCGGCCGCGACCATCCAGTTGGTTGTTGCGAAAGCCGCCGACGTATTGATCGCCTTCGGCACTGGTAAAACTACCGTTCCCTTCCAGCTTGCCGTTGACGAATTTGCCGCTGAACTGGTTACCGCTGGCGTCGCTGCGCAGGCCTTCGCCGTTGGGCTTGCCGCGGGCAAACATGCCTTGGTACTGGCTGCCGTCTTCGAGTTCGATTCGGCCCAGCCCTTCGTACTGATCGGCCTTGAAGGCGCCGCGATAAGTCAGGCCTTTTTCTTTGAGCGTGCCTTCACCCTCGCGGCGTCCTTGTTTGAAACCGCCGACGTAAATACCGCCGTGGGTGATCAGTGTGCCCTGGCCGTCGAACAGGCCGTTGGCGAAGCCGCCCTTATAAGTGTCGCCATTGCTCGCGTGCCATTCGCCATTGCCTTGCCATAACCCGTCGTGAAACTCCCCGGCATACCAACTGCCGTTGGGGTAGTCGATCCGACCTTGCCCCTGCAGCAAGCCGTTGACCACGTCGCCGCGATAGCGCCCGCCGTCTGGCAGGCGCGCATCAGGCGGGGACAGCGGTTCGCCGTCGCCGCAAGCAGCGAGAAGAAAAGTCAGAGCCAAAGGAACAAGCGCGCGCATGGTCAATCCCGAACAATATGATTTCAGGTGTGCAGATGAGGAGTGAGGGCGTTCTGTGCACAGCCGCAGGGAGTATGCCGCAGCGAGTATTAGCGACGAAACAGTCTGTAACGACTGTTTCGTGTTTTGGTGGTGTTACACGAAGCACATCGACAGCGGCTCAGCGATGAACGCGGGCTTTTCCTGCCCTTCTATTTCCAGCGTTGCCGTGGCTTTGAGCAACCATTGGCCGGGTTTTTTCTCGGTCACTTCCGTCAGCGCGACTTTTAGACGAACGCGCGAATCGACTTTAACCGGCTGAATGAAGCGAACGCTGTCCAGCCCATAGTTGATCACCATTTTCAAACCTTCAGGCAGAACCAGCAGGTCCTCCATTAGCTTGGGAATTAACGACAGCGACAGGAAGCCATGGGCGATGGTCCCGCCAAATGGCGTCTGCGCAGCTTTGACCGGATCGACGTGAATGAACTGGAAATCGCCCGTGGCTTCGGCGAATAAATTAATGCGTTCCTGATCGATGGTCAGCCATTCGGAATGTCCCAATTCCTTGCCGATGTAGTCCTTGAGTTCTGCAACAGGTACAAAAGGCATGTCCACTCTCCTTGTTCTACTGATGTTGTTGTCGCTTTTTACTTTTTATTGCGTAGGATTTTGCCTTCGCGTGCGACACAAAGATCAGCAGAGAGAGTGGGATTGGTCAAGGAAACGTAACCTCGCGAATGCCCGTCCATAGCTGTACAAGGTGCTTATAATGGCCCCGCGAATCTGCTGGAGCTTTCTATGTTGCTAAGGGGCCTGACCTGGCTGGTGCTGTTTCAATTACTCGGCACCGCGCTGAATCATTTGTTCTTGTCTATCTTGCCGGGCCCGATCATTGGTCTGGTGCTGTTGCTGGCATTCCTCATGGTGCGCGGCGAAGTCAGCGAGCCCATCAGTCAGGCCGCCAGTAGCCTGTTGCGCTACTTGCCGTTGTTGCTGGTGCCGCCCGCCGTAGGTGTCATGGTTTATGCGGCAGCGATTGCCGAAGACTTCTGGGCGATTGTTGGTGCGTTGGTAATCTCGCTGATGGTTGCCCTGACCTTTGTCGGCTGGCTGATGCAGAAACTCATCGAGCGTCAGGCGCGTGCCGGGAGCCATCATGACGCTTGATTGGTACGGCGCCGCGATGTCGGTGATCCATCATCCCTTGTTCGGCATCGCGATAACGCTGGGTGCTTATCAACTGGCGCTGGCTGCTTATGAGAAGACTCGGCTGGTGTTCCTGCAGCCCGTATTAATCTCCATGCTGGTGTTGATTGGCGTGCTGACCGCCTGTGGCGTGAGCTATACGGAGTACCGCAAGAGCACCGAAATTCTCAGCGTACTGCTGGGTCCGGCGACTGTTGCCCTGGCTGTGCCCCTTTATCTGAATCTGCGGCGAATTCGTCAGTTGTTGTGGCCGACCTTAACTACGCTGGTAGTGGGCGGCGTATTCGCCACCGGGTTGTGTCTGTTGCTGGGGCGGTGGTTCGGTGCCGATCAGATGATTTTGATGACCATGGCGCCGAAGTCAGTCACGTCGCCGATTGCCATGCTCGTTGCTGAGCAGATTGGCGGCGTTGCGGCACTGGCCGCAGTGTTCGTGCTGATTACCGGCGTGCTTGGCGCTATATTCGGGCCAGGCTTGCTGACGCTGGCGCGGGTCGATAATCCTGCTGCGCGGGGCATGGCGCTGGGCCTGACGGCGCACGCCGTCGGGACTTCAATCGCGCTGCAGGAAGGTGAGGAGTGCGGCGCTTTCGCTGCGCTGGGGATGAGTTTGATGGGTGTCGCGACGGCTTTATTTCTGCCGTTGGCGGTGTCTCTGGTCGTTTAAAGGTGCATATGTATGACATTGCCTCTGTTTCCGCTTAATGCTGTGCTGTTTCCGGGGTGCATTCTCGACCTGCAACTGTTCGAAGCTCGCTATCTGGACATGATCGGGTGCTGCATGAAGCAAGGCGAGGGATTCGGCGTCGTGTGCATTACGCAAGGCAGTGAAGTCGGCGACGCTCCCAGCGGATATTCATTGATCGGCTGCGAAGCACTGGTGCGTGATTTCCAGACGCAGGACAACGGCCTGCTGGGAATTCGTGTCGAAGGTGGGCGGCGGTTTCGCGTGCTGAGCACCGAAACCCAGCGCGATCAGTTGCTGGTTGCTCAGGTGCAGTGGCTGGATGAACCGCAGGAGCGCCCGCTTCAGGAAGAGGACGCCGACTTGGTGGCGCTGCTGGCTGCGTTGGCTGAGCATCCGATGGTGGAGGCCCTGAACATGGGGCTCAAGGCCAATGGTCAGTGGTCGCTAGCCAATCAGTTGGCCTACCTGCTGCCGTTCACCGAAGAGGACAAAATCGAGTTGCTGGAAATCGACGACCCTGAAGATCGTCTGGATGCCATTCAGGATCTGCTCGACGAAATGCAGGGCGATATTCAGGCTTGAAAACACTGAACCTGTAGGTGCTGACGGGCACCGCGAGGTCTTAAATTGGAATGCAATTCCTGTGGGAGCGGTGCTTGCCCGCGATAAGGCTGGACGCGGTTCACTTTAGATCGCATCGACCTTATCGCGGGCAAGCACCGCTCCCACAGGGGATAGCGCTGTGTCAGGGAAATCAATACTGATAACGCAGCACCGCGTGCGGCAGCGAGTACAGCGCGAAACCACCGAACAGCGCTACCAGTGAAGGCAGTACCAGCCACCAGATCCTCACGGGCAAGGCGGGCAGCGACGACTGCCGTTGCACCAGGCTCAGGCTGATCGCGCAGAACGTGAACGCCAGCAGCATCCCGGCCAGTACGTCAGTCGGCCAGTGCACACCCAGGTAGACCCGTGACATGGCAATCGAAATGGCAGGGAGCCCGCCCAGCATCAACCATGTCAGGCGCAGTCGCACCGGCTGGCCGCGACCGGCCAGTACTGCCAGGGTCATGAAAAACGCAAAGGCCGCAGAACTGTGTCCGCTGGGCATGCTGTAAGTGGTCAGCGGTTCCAGCAACACCTCAGGACGCTGACGAGCGAACACCCACTTCATTCCACCGTTGGCGCACGCTGTACCGAGCGTCGTAATGCCTGCAAATACAGCATGACGCCATTGCCGTGTCGCAAGCAGCAGGACCAACAGCAAGGCCGCTGCATAGAATTGAGTGCGGAAGTCGCCCAGACCGGTCACCACGATCACGAACTGATCGACTACCGTGCTGCGGTGTTCCTGGATCAGGGTCATGATGCCGTTATCAAGCTGCGTCAGGTGCGGCCAGCCGAAGAATATGGCCGCGAGCAGTACCGCACTGGTGGCGGCGATAATTTCGGTAGCGTGCTTTTTGGTGCGCAGGCTGGTCTGGATGGCGACGCCGATCAGTATGGCCAGCCCGCCGCCGACCACGCCCGCCTGAGGCCAGAAACCTTCCGGCAATGGCAGTCGAACGGCAGCACCAGCTGCCCAGCCCGGCAATAAGTAAGCTATCGACCAGCCAGCCGCCGCGATAACACTCACGGCGGCGAAGCGTGGGAACGGCATGTCGAACATGCCCGCAACCATGGGCAGCATCGGACGCAGCGGCCCAATGAAGCGGCCGACCAGCAGACTGGCGATGCCGTAACGCTGAAAATAGGTTTCTGCGCCGCCGATCCATTCTGGATGTGTGCGAAGGCCTGGAAGGCGTCGAATGCTCTGATGGTACTTGCGACCAATGACGTAGGACACCGCATCGCCCAGCAGACCACCGAGAAAGCCCAGCAGCAGAACTTCACCCAGCGGCAGAATTCCGCTGCCGGCCAGCGCTGCAACGGCAAACAGCACGACCGTACCCGGCACGATAATCCCGACAATCGCGACGCATTCAACGAACGCGATCAAAAAGATAGCCACGCTTAGCCACGAGGGATTGGCCGCCAGCCAGCCGGTGATGCTGTCGAGCCATTGGCCCATGGTTAATTTCCTTGATCGAGATAAAAGTAGTCGCGCCCTTCGACCTGACCGCGTCGCAGCGGGTTCCGTGTGCAGAAGCGAGCGTATTCAGGGTCGACGAAGCGGTACATCAGGTGTTCATCACGGCCCAGAGGTATGCCCAGGCGGGTGGTCTGGATGATACGAGATGGCGTTTGGCCGACATCTTCCACGAGCAACAAATTTGCATCGAAACGTTTCGCATCCCACATCGGTACTTTGAGCCCTAGCGCTTTGCACAGTAGCGTCTGACCTGCGCACAAGCGCTCGGGCGCACGTAGCCCGCCGCTGGCATCGGGATTGTTCAACTGCATTCTGGCAAGGCTATTGTCGTCCGATACGGCATCGACCCATGGGTGGGCTGATTTGATCAGTACCGCGTTGCCCGGCCCTTCGGCGCTGAAGTTAAGCGAATCTCCGCCGCGTGCGTAGTACATATAGATATGCCCGCCGTCGAGAAACAACGCTCTGCGTTTTTCGGTATAGCCGAGTGACGCGTGGCTGCCTTTTTCGGCGAAATAGTAAGCTTCTGTTTCGATAATTCGCGCCGCCAGCCAGAGATCGCCAACCTTGTGCCTGATGACTTTGCCCAGCAGTGCCTGCGCCAGGACTTGTGCGTCGCGGTTGAAAAAGCTGTCGGGCAGGGCAGTTGGCATGGCGTGGTTACAGAGCGTGGGCGGACGCTGATGATATCAATGCGAGGCTTAATTGCAGCTGAATGTGACAGATTCAAAATCTGCCTTTGCATTTACAGGAGCTGCCGAAGGCTGCGAAGCATTTACCCTGACACACCACTACCGCAGCCTTCGGCAGTCACTACAAGTCACTTGGTTGTTGCGCGACAGTTCTGTGTCAGGGGCACAAGGCGATCTCCTGCATATAAATCTGCGCTTCATTTCACCCCGTTATCGACCATCCGCCTGTGACCGCTGTCGTTAGCGTCGCCCGACAGCTATAATCGGCCGCTTTCTTCTCTGCCAAGACCTCTGAGACCATGACTGAGTCCGTTCTTGACTACATGACCCGCCTGGGTCGCGCCGCCCGCGAAGCTTCGCGAGTGATCGGCCGTGCCAGCACCGCGCAGAAAAACCGCGCCCTGCTCGCCACCGCCGCCGCTCTGGACGAAGCCCGCGACGAGTTGTCCGCTGCCAACGATCTGGACCTGGCCGCAGGTCGCGCCAATGGTCTTGAACCGGCCATGCTTGAGCGTCTGGCCCTGACCCCCGCACGTATCGATAGCATGATCGTCGGGCTGCGTCAGGTAGCCAACCTGCCCGACCCGGTTGGCGCGATTCGCGATATGAGTTTTCGGCCGTCAGGTATTCAAGTCGGCAAGATGCGTGTGCCACTGGGTGTCGTCGGGATCATCTACGAGTCGCGTCCTAACGTGACCATCGATGCTGCCAGTCTGTGCCTGAAATCGGGTAACGCCACTATTTTGCGTGGTGGCTCCGAAGCGATTAACTCCAACCGGGCGATTGCTGCGTGTGTACAGCGCGGTCTGGCCGAAGCCGATCTGCCCGCTGCCGTGGTGCAAGTGGTGGAAACCACTGATCGTGCCGCCGTTGGCGCATTGATCACCATGCCTGAGTACGTCGACGTTATTGTTCCGCGTGGCGGCAAGGGTTTGATCGAGCGCGTAAGCCGTGATGCGCGTGTGCCGGTGATCAAGCATCTGGATGGCATCTGCCACGTCTATGTCAGTGCCCACGCTGATCTGCCCAAGGCTCAGCGCATCGCCTTCAACGCCAAAACTTACCGTTATGGTATTTGCGGTGCGATGGAAACGTTGCTGGTTGATCAAACAATCGCCGCTGATTTCTTGCCTCAGATGGCCGCCCAGTTCCGCGAAAAAGGCGTTGAACTGCGTGGCTGCGAGCGCACCCGTGATCTGATCGAAGCTATCCCGGCCACCGAAGAAGACTGGAATACCGAGTATCTGGCGGCGATTCTGTCGATTCGTATCGTGACCGGCCTGGATCAAGCCATCGAACACATCAACCACTATGGCTCGCATCATAGTGATGCCATCGTCTCTGATCACCAGGGTCAGGTCCGCCGTTTCATGGCTGAAGTCGACTCCAGTTCGGTAATGGTCAACGCGCCCACCAGCTTTGCCGATGGCTTTGAATACGGATTGGGTGCCGAGATCGGCATTTCTACTGATAAGCTGCACGCCCGCGGCCCGGTCGGCCTGGAAGGTTTGACCTGCGAGAAGTACATCGTGATCGGCGACGGCCAGTTGCGCGGACAGGAGCCAGTCTGACTTGAGCGCACCTGTGCAGCACGCGGCAACGCCTGCGGATGCTGTAGTCGAGGCCGTTGCGGGCTTGCCAAAACGTATCGGTATGCTGGGCGGCACATTCGACCCGGTCCACATCGGTCACTTGCGTGGCGCCCTTGAGGTTGCCGCGTTGCTTGAACTTGATGAGTTGCGCCTGACGCCCAGCGCCAGGCCGCCTCATCGCGACACGCCGAGTGTCAGCGCAATGGACCGCCTGGCAATGGTTCAATGCGCAGTGGCCGGCGTGGCGCCCCTGACGGTGGATGACCGTGAACTGAAGCGGGACAAACCGTCGTACACCATCGACACCCTGGTATCGATGCGCGCCGAACTGGCCGCAGAGGATCAGTTGTTCCTGTTGCTGGGCTGGGATGCTTTTTGCGGGCTACCCACCTGGCATCGTTGGGAAGAGTTGTTGGAGCACTGCCATATAGTGGTGCTTCAGCGCCCGGACGCAGACAGCGAGTCGCCGGATGCCATGCGCAATCTGTTGGCGGCACGCGCGGTCAGCGATCCGAAGGCCCTTGAGGGGCCGGGCGGACACATTACATTCGTCTGGCAGACGCCTTTATCAGTGTCTGCCACCCAGATCCGCCAACTGCTGGCCAGCGGTAAGTCGGTACGTTTTCTGGTGCCAGACGCCGTACTGGCCTACATCGAGGAGCACGGGCTGTACCGTGCTCCCAATTGAACTGAATGAGTTTTATATGACCAAGCAAAAACTAAACACTATTTCCGGCGAAGAGCTGGTTGAACTGACCAAGGCTGCTCTGGAAGACGTCAAAGCCCAGGACATTCAGGTCATCGACGTGAAGGACAAGCACAGCCTGACTGACTACATGGTTATCGCTACCGGTACTTCGAACCGTCAGATCAACGCGATGCTCGACAAGGTTCGCGAGAACGTCAAAGCCAAAGGCGCACAGCCTCTGGGCGAAGAAGGCAAAGGCGAAAGCGACTGGGTTCTTCTGGATCTGGGCGACGTTATCGTGCACATGATGACTGCTTCTGCTCGTGCTTTTTATGACCTGGAACGCCTGTGGATGGGCGCAGAACAGAGTCGCGCTGCAAGCGCTGCGCACCACACTCCGGGTAACGAAAGCGAATAAGGCCTCATTGTGCGTCTGCGTCTGATTGCCGTTGGTTCGCGCATGCCCAAGTGGGTGGAAGAAGGCTGGCATGAATATGCCAAGCGTCTGCCATCCGAACTGGCGCTCGACCTTGTGGAGATTCCGCTCAATACCCGTGGCAAGAATGCCGACGTGGCCCGTCTGATCCGTCAGGAAGGCGAGGCCATGCTGGCAAAAGTGCAACCGGGGGAGCGAATCGTGACTCTGGAAGTGCACGGCAAGCCATGGAGCACCGAGCAACTTGCGGTGGAACTGGACCGCTGGCGCCTAGATTCACGCACGGTGAACCTTATGGTGGGCGGCCCGGAAGGGCTGGCACCAGAAGTCTGCGCGCGCAGCGAGCAACGCTGGTCGTTGTCACCCCTGACGTTGCCGCACCCTTTGGTGCGCATCCTCATTGGTGAGCAGATCTATCGCGCCTGGACAGTTCTGTCCGGGCACCCCTATCACAAATAGCATCGCGCCCTCATGTCTCAGCCGATCCGCCTAAAAGACCACGAAAAAGACGCACGCCTTGTGCGTGGTCGCGTCGTGGTCGGGGCTGTGGCCGTCGTGGTGCTGGTATGCGTGTTGATTGCCCGGCTGTATTTCCTGCAGGTCATCCAGTACGACTATCACTCAACCCTCTCGGAAAACAACCGCGTTCATGTGCAGCCGATCCCGCCAAGCCGCGGCTTGATCTTCGACCGTAATGGCGTGGTGATTGCCGACAACCGGCCCAGCTTCAGCCTGAGCATGACCCGTGAGCGGTCTGGCGATTGGGCGCAGGTGCTGGACACCATCGTCGAGGTGCTGGAGCTGACGCCGGATGACCGATTGATCTTCGAAAAGCGCATGAAACAGGGGCGGCGACCTTTTGAACCTGTGCCTATCCTGTTTGAGCTGACCGAGGAACAGATCGCGCTCGTGGCAGTGAACCAGTTCCGTCTGCCGGGTGTAGAGGTCGTGGCGCAACTGGTGCGTCATTACCCGCAGGGCGCGCACTTTGCGCACTCGGTGGGGTACATGGGGCGGATCAACGAGAAAGAGCTGAAGAGTCTGGATCCGGTTAACTACAGTGGTACCCACCACATCGGTAAAACCGGGATCGAGCGTTTTTACGAAGAGCAGTTGCACGGTCAAGTGGGTTACGAGGAAGTTGAAACCAACGCTCGTGGTCGTGTATTGCGGGTGCTCAAGCGTACTGATCCTGTCCCGGGCAAAGACATCGTCCTGAGTCTCGATATCAAGCTTCAGGAGGCTGCCGAGGCCGCACTGGCAGGGCGTCGTGGCGCGGTTGTGGCCATGGACCCGAGAAACGGCGAAGTGCTGGCGATGGTCAGTGCGCCAAGCTTCGATCCCAACCCATTTGTAACCGGGATCAGCTTCAAGGCTTACGCTGAGCTGCGTGATTCCATTGATCGGCCGCTCTTCAACCGGATATTAAGGGGCTTGTACCCGCCCGGTTCGACCATCAAGCCTGCCGTGGCAATTGCCGGGCTCGACGCGGGAGTGGTCACGGCCTCGAGTCGAGTCTTCGACCCGGGTTACTACCAGTTGCCCAACTACGATCACAAATACCGTAACTGGAACCGCACGGGCGATGGCTACGTGGATCTGGACACGGCGATCATGCGTTCCAACGACACCTATTTCTACGATCTGGCTCACAAACTGGGCATTGATCGGCTTTCCAGCTACATGAACAAATTCGGCATTGGACAAAAAGTGTCGCTGGATATGTTTGAAGAGTCCCCCGGTCTGATGCCGTCACGGGACTGGAAGCGCGCGACCCGTCGTCAGGCCTGGTTCCCGGGTGAGACATTGATTCTCGGGATCGGCCAAGGCTACATGCAGGCTACGCCGTTGCAGTTGGCTCAAGCTACCGCGCTGGTTGCCAACAGAGGTGTGTGGAACCGGCCGCATCTGGCCAAGACCATCGAAGGCGAGAAGCCGGTCGATGAAAATCCCATGCCCAATATCGTCTTGCGCAACCCATCTGACTGGGACAAGGTCAACCACGGCATGCAGCAGGTTATGCACGGTGCTCGGGGGACGGCGCGCAAGGCCGCAATTGGTGCGCAATACCTGATCGCTGGCAAAAGCGGTACAGCGCAAGTCGTGGCGATCAAGCAGGGTGAGAAATATGACCGTTCCAAGGTTCAGGAGCGCCATCTCGACCACGCCCTGTTCGTAGGCTTCGCGCCGGCCAATGACCCCAAGATCGTTGTTTCGGTCATGGTGGAAAACGGCGAGTCTGGCTCGGGCGTTGCTGCCCCTGTGGTGCGTCAGGTAATGGATGCCTGGCTGCTCAAACCCGACGGAACACTCAAACCTGAATATGGCGGCGCTCAAGCCGTGGAGGCCGCGGCCAGTGCCAGTGAAGAGTAACTTCGACCGCATTCTGTCCAGCGAAGACGTGATGCGTCGTCGCGCGACTTTTTTGCAGCGTATCCATATCGACGGTCCTTTGCTGGTGTTGCTGCTGACTCTGGCGGCGGGCAGCCTGTTCGTTCTTTATTCGGCCAGCGGCAAGAACTGGGATCTGCTCATCAAGCAGGCGAGTTCGTTTGGTATCGGCTTGGTGGCGATGGTGATCATTGCCCAGTTCGAACCCCGGTTCATGGCCCGCTGGGTGCCCGTGCTGTATGTGCTGGGCGTGCTGTTGCTGATCGTGGTGGATGTCATGGGCCACAACGCAATGGGGGCCACTCGCTGGATCAACATTCCCGGCGTTATCCGCTTTCAGCCGTCTGAGTTTCTCAAGATCATCATGCCGGCGACCATCGCCTGGTATTTGTCAAAGCGAACATTGCCGCCCCAGCTCAAGCACGTAGGTGTCAGCCTGGCGTTGATCGGCGTGCCGTTTGCCCTGATTGTCCGTCAGCCTGACCTGGGGACTTCATTGCTGATTCTGGCGTCTGGTGCGTTTGTATTGTTTATGGCCGGCTTGCGCTGGCGCTGGATTATCAGCGTGATTGCCGCCGCAGTACCGGTGTCGGTCGCGATGTGGTTTTTCATCATGCACGACTACCAGAAACAGCGGGTCCTGACCTTTCTTGATCCGGAAAGCGATCCGTTGGGCACGGGCTGGAACATCATTCAGTCGAAAGCGGCCATTGGTTCCGGCGGCGTATTCGGCAAGGGTTGGCTGCTCGGTACCCAGTCCCACCTGGACTTCCTGCCGGAAAGCCATACCGACTTCATCATCGCGGTGATGGGGGAAGAGTTCGGGCTGGTAGGGATTTGCGCATTGTTGCTGATCTATATGCTGCTCATCGGGCGAGGTCTGGTGATCACGGCTCAAGCCCAGACATTGTTCGGCAAGTTACTGGCTGGCGCATTGACGATGACATTTTTTGTTTACGTTTTCGTCAACATCGGTATGGTCAGTGGCCTGTTGCCGGTAGTGGGTGTGCCGTTACCCTTCATTAGCTATGGAGGAACTTCGCTCGTGACGCTGCTGTCAGCCTTTGGGGTTTTGATGTCGATCCATACACACCGTAAATGGATCGCGCAGGTTTGATTAAGGTGAAGAATTCAATGCAAGTAGTGCGTAACTGGGCTCGATATGCTCCGGTGCTCGGTCTGGTTGGCATTCTTGGATCTGTTCAAGACGCATTTGCTGGCGATTACGAAGGTTCGCCGCAAGTCGCCGAATTTGTCGGTCAAATGACCCGCGACTATGGCTTCGCGGGTGAGCAGTTGATCGACGTGTTCCGCGAAGTGGAACGCAAACAGGCGATTCTCGACGCGATCTCCCGTCCGGCAGAGCGGGTCAAGCAATGGAAAGACTATCGCCCGATGTTCATAACCGATGCGCGGATCGCGCGGGGTGTGGACTTCTGGCGTCAGCACGAGGCCGCTCTGGCGCGCGCCGAACAGGAATATGGCGTTCCGGCTCAGGTGATCGTGTCGATCATTGGGGTAGAGACGTTCTTCGGTCGCAATACCGGTAATTACCGTGTGATTGATGCCTTGTCGACGCTAGGCTTTGATTATCCGCCTCGCGCTGAATTCTTCCGCAAAGAGCTGCGCGAGTTCCTGTTGCTGGCCCGCGAAGAGCAAGTTGATCCGCTCACCCTCAAAGGCTCTTATGCCGGTGCCATGGGCCTGCCGCAGTTCATGCCTAGCAGCTTCCGCGCCTATGCAGTGGATTTCGACGGTGATGGACACATTAATATCTGGACCGATCCGGATGACGCCATTGGCAGTGTGGCCAGTTACTTCAAGCAGCATGGCTTGGTGGCTGGCGAACCAGTGGTCAGCCTTGCAAGCGTGCGCGGTGAACGTGTCGATGAAGGCCTGACACCGGGCATTGATCCGGTAAAGACCGTCGGGGAGTTGCGAGCCTTGGGGTGGTCGAGTCATGATGCGCTGCGCGACGATCTGCCGGTGACCGCATTCAAGCTGGAAGGCGAAAACGGACCTGAATACTGGATGGGTTTGAAGAATTTTTATGCAATTACTCGCTATAACCGCAGTGTGATGTACGCCATGAGTGTTCATCAGCTGTCTGAATTGTTGGTTCAAGCTCGGGGCGTCAAGTAATGCGGGCATTGCCGATGGTTACATCTTTGAAGTTGATGGCGTTGGCTTCGCTGTCATTGCTGGTGGTCAGCTGTTCGTCTCCCAGTCGTCCTGTGCAGAAGGGCACTGCGGGCATCTCTTCGCCGCCTGGCCTGGACATCAACCGTGCCCATAAAGATGGCGCACCCTGGTGGGATGTGGATATCTCGCGTATCCCGGATGCTACGCCGAGCCTGCACACCGGGCCTTATAAGGCCAACCCATACACCGTGTTGGGCAAAACCTATTTTCCCATCCAGGATTCCCGGAATTACGTCGCGTCGGGCACTGCGTCCTGGTATGGCACCAAGTTCCATGGTCAGAACACCGCCAACGGCGAAGTTTATGATCTGTACGGCATGAGCGCGGCGCACAAGACGCTGCCACTGCCCAGCTATGTAAAAGTGACTAACCTGGACAATAACCGTACGGTGATTCTGCGGGTCAATGATCGCGGACCGTTCTATTCGGACCGTATCATCGACTTGTCCTACGCTGCGGCCAAGAAGCTTGGTTATGCCGAAACCGGTACTGCGCGAGTCAAGGTCGAGGGCATCGATCCACAAGTGTGGCTGGCGCAAAACGGGCGTCCTGCGCCGCTGCTGCCAAATCAGCCGCAAGCGATCCCGCAAGCACCCGCACCCGCTTTGATCGCTTCCGCCGGGACCATTGAGCAATACACACCGCCGCCGCAACAGCACGCTGCGCCTGCTGTGCCGTTTGACGCAAAAAAAAACGCTTCCGTACCAGTCTCTGGGCTGTATCTCCAGGTGGGCGCGTTCGCCAACCCGGACGCTGCAGAGCTCCTGAGGTCGAAATTGAGCGGGATGGTTCGGGCACCGGTGTTCGTGAGTTCGATAGCCCGCAATCAACAGACACTCTATCGAGTTCGAATGGGGCCGATCGAGACGCAGGGTGAAGCCCAGCAAATGCAAAACAGCGTAAGGTCAGCCAATCTGGGTCAGCCTAGCGTCGTAACACTGGATTAATAGCCGTTCACGTCCCGCCGAGAGTGGGGGACTGATCGGTTTACAGTTGCCTGCCGGACTCGTTGCCATCAGAGCAAGCCGCGCGAGTAACTGTCCATGAGTCTGTCTGTCGAACAGGCGTCTCATGGGCCAGGATTAAAGCCTGGCACCGCCGGTCGATGGAGGCGTTACCGCTTCCATCGACCCGTTAAGCTTTGCCCGCGAGGGCATGTTTGCCCATTAGCAATTTCGAGAGACGGATGAACATCACCACCTTTGCAAAACGCTTGTGCCTGCTTGTACCGCTGATCATCACTCCGGCTGCCTGGGCCGCCGAGCAGATGACGCCTTCCGCTCCGCAACTGGCTGCCAAAGCCTATGTGCTGATGGACGCCAGCAGCGGTAACGTTCTAGTCGAGAACAATGGCGACCAGCGTTTGGCGCCCGCCAGCCTGACCAAACTGATGACCGCGTACATCGCGACCCTGGAAATCCGTCGCGGTCAGATCGGCGAGAACGACCCCGTGACTGTCAGCGAGAACGCCTGGCGCACCGGTGGTTCGCGCATGTTCATCAAAGTGGGCAGCCAGGTCACTGTCAGCGACTTGCTGCACGGGATCATCATCCAGTCGGGCAACGACGCCAGCGTAGCGCTCTCCGAGCACATCGCAGGCAGCGAAGACGCCTTCGCCGACATGATGAACAAGACTGCTGCCGATCTTGGCATGACCAACAGTCACTTCATGAACCCGACTGGCTTGCCGAACCCGGAGCATTATTCGTCTGCTCACGACATGGCCACTCTGGCTCGCGCGATCATCCACGAAGATCCGGCTCACTATGCGATCTACTCGCAGAAGGAATTCTTCTGGAACAACATCAAGCAACCTAACCGTAACCTGCTGCTGTGGCGTGACAAGACCGTCGATGGTCTGAAAACCGGCCACACTGACGAAGCGGGCTACTGCATGGTGTCTTCTGCTGTTCGTGATGGCATGCGTTTGATCGCTGTTGTATTCGGTACTGCCAGCGAGCAAGCCCGCGCTGCCGAAACCCAGAAGCTGCTGACCTACGGTTTCCGTTTCTTCGAAACCCAGAACTTCTATCAGAAGGGCACTGAGCTGGCTCAGGCTACCGTCTGGAAAGGCACCGAGCGTCAAGTCAAAGCCGGCCTGGCTGAAGACCTGAGCATGACCATGCCAAAAGGCGAGATGAAGAAGCTGACCGCCAGCATGACCATGAATCCGCAACTGGTTGCGCCAATCGCCAAGGGCGACGTGATCGGCAAGGTTGAAGTGAAGATGGAAGACAAAGTCGTCCATACTGCCAACCTGATCGCCCTCGACGCTGTAGAGGAAGGTGGCATCTTCCGCCGCGTGTGGGATAGCATTCGTCTATTCTTCTACGGCCTGTTCAACTGATAACAGTACAACGCCGACCATGACGCGCCCGCTCATACCCTGAGTGGGCGCGTTTCCGTCTTCACGGCTTGTGAGAGCTTTACTGCCATGACAGATTCCGACGTCAAGTCGCACAAAATCGAATTCCCCTGTGATGATTACCCGATCAAAGTGATCGGCGATACCAGCGTAGGGTTTACTGACCTCGTGATGGAAATCCTGGCCAAGTACGCCAAGGTTGATATGAAAACCCTCGCCGAGCGTCAGAGCAGCAACGGGAAATACACGACAGTTCAACTGCACATCGTCGCTACGGGCGAAGACCAACTGCGTGACATCAATAGCGCACTGCGCGCTACGGGTCTCGTGCACATGGTGCTTTGATGGCCGCAACGCTGGGCGTTCGCGAGCTGGGCCAGATCGATTACGAGCTGGCCTGGCATGCGATGCAGCGCTTTACCGACCAGCGCGGTAAAGAGACTCAGGACGAGATCTGGTTGGCGCAGCACGCACCGGTTTTCACTCAGGGACAGTCCGGTAAACCCGAACATTTGCTGTTGCCGGGCAATATTCCGGTGGTACAGGTCGATCGCGGCGGCCAAGTGACCTATCATGGCCCCGGCCAATTGGTGGTCTACCTGATGCTGGATGTCAGACGCCTTGGTTTCGGTGTGCGTGATCTGGTAACCCGGATCGAGAACAGCCTGATCGACTTGCTGGCCAGTTATGGTGTAACGGCTGCAGCCAAGGCTGATGCGCCGGGTGTGTATGTCGAAGGAGCGAAGATTGCGTCCCTGGGGCTGCGAATTCGCCAAGGTTGCTCATTCCATGGTCTGGCGCTCAACGTCGACATGGACCTTGAGCCCTTTCGACGGATTAATCCCTGTGGATACGCAGGGCTGGCAATGACCCAGCTGTGCGATCATGCAGGCCCGATTGAATTTGCCGAGGTAAGTGCCCGGCTGCGCACGCAGCTCGTCAAACACCTCGACTATGCTGAGCAGACGACCCTAACGGGCGGAATCGACTGATTATGACTACTGCGACTGATATTGCGGATAACGCCGTACAAACCTTGATCCCCAGCGTTGATGTTTCCGAGCGTGCGCCCCGGCCGAAAGTCGAGGCCGGCGTAAAGCTGCGCGGTGCGGAAAAAGTTGCGCGTATTCCGGTAAAGATCATTCCAACTGTCGATCTGCCGAAAAAGCCAGACTGGATCCGCGTCCGTATCCCGGTTTCCCCGGAGGTTGATCGCGTCAAGCAACTGCTGCGCAAGCACAAGCTGCACAGCGTTTGCGAAGAGGCTTCCTGCCCGAACCTGGGTGAGTGCTTCTCCGGCGGCACTGCGACCTTCATGATCATGGGTGATATCTGCACCCGCCGTTGCCCGTTCTGCGACGTCGGCCATGGTCGCCCGAAGGCGCTGGACGTCAACGAGCCGACCAACCTGGCCGTTGCTATCGCTGATCTGCGTCTCAAATACGTGGTGATCACCTCGGTTGATCGCGATGACCTGCGTGACGGCGGTGCCCAGCACTTCGCCGACTGTATCCGCGAGATCCGCAAGCTGTCGCCAAACGTGCAGCTGGAAACGCTGGTTCCGGACTATCGTGGCCGTATGGACGTTGCGCTGGAAATCACCGCAGCCGAGCCGCCAGATGTGTTCAACCACAACCTGGAAACCGTGCCGCGCCTGTACAAGGCTGCGCGTCCGGGTTCCGATTACCAGTGGTCATTGACTCTGCTGCAACGTTTCAAGCAAATGGTCCCGCACGTACCGACCAAATCCGGCTTGATGCTGGGCCTGGGTGAGACCGACGAGGAAGTCATCGAGGTTATGCAACGCATGCGCGAGCACGACATCGACATGTTGACCTTGGGGCAATATCTGCAACCTTCCCGTAGCCACTTGCCGGTACAGCGCTTCGTGCACCCGGACACCTTCGCGTGGTTTGCTGAGGAAGGCTACAAGATGGGCTTCAAAAACGTCGCGTCCGGTCCGTTGGTACGTTCTTCGTACCACGCTGATGAGCAGGCCAAGATCGCCGTCAAGGCAATGGTCTGACGCTTTAAGCGCTGATCGTTTGAGCTACAAACAAAACGGGCCGGATATCACTATCCGGCCCGTTTTTGTTTTGGAGGGTGTTAGGGACAACCCCGCAATCAAGGAGCTATGGCTTGCGCAGGTTTTGCAACAGCTCCTGCGTCGGATACCCATCTGCTGGCCAGCCCAACGCTTGCTGAGCGCTGCGAATGGCTTTGCGCGTATTGGCGCCGATAATGCCGTCCGGGTTGCCTGCATCGTAACCGCTTGCCGAGAGCAGGCTTTGCAGTTCCATGCGCTCAGAGCGGCTTAGAGGGACGTCTCCACGCGGCCAGCTTCCTTCGACGAGGCCGCCACCCTGGAATCGGCCTGACAATAGCCCGATCGCCAACGCATAGGACGAAGAGTTGTTGTAACGCAGGATTGCGCGGAAATTATCCATCACCAGAAACGCCGGGCCTTTGTAACCAGCTGGCAACAACAGTGCAGCTTGTTGCTGTAAGGCGGTCGCTGGCAGGGCGCTGCCGTTAGGCAACGTCAGGCCCAGTTGCTGCCATTCGGCCAGGCTCTTGCGGGTCGAGGCATCAGCCAGCGCATAGTTGAAGCCATTGGCGAGTTTCACCTCATAGCCCCAAGGCTGACCGGTCTGCCAGCCAGAGCTTTGCAGGTAATGCGCAGTAGACGCGAGGGCATCCGGAGCGCTGTTCCAGATATCCCGGCGACCGTCGCCGTCGAAATCCACTGCGTGGGTGTTGTACGTTGTAGGGATGAACTGGGTCTGGCCCATCGCGCCGCCCCAGGAGCCGATCATTTGCTCAGGGGCTATATCGCCCTGTTGCAGAATTTGCAGTGCGGCCAGCAACTGATCTTGAGCGAAGCTGCGACGGCGACCTTCATAGGCCAGAGTCGCCAGTGAGCGAATCACCGATTGAGAGCCCTGGAACTGCCCGAAATTACTTTCCATGCCCCAAACCGCAACCAACGCATTACGATCTACGCCGTAACGCTGCTCGATGGTTTGCAGAACGCCAGCATATTGGTTGAGCAATGCTTGCCCTTTGCGCACCCGCGCGTCAGAGATTGCTCCGTCCAGATACTCCCAGACCGGGCGGGTAAATTCCGGCTGGCTACGGTCTGCCTTCACCACCTTCATATCCGGCGTCACACCGATGAAGGCACGGTCGAAAATGTCTGGTCTGATACCGGCTTTGAGCGCTTGCGTGCGAAAACCTGCCTGCCAGTCGGCAAAGCTCATGGTGGGCAAGATATCGAGATTGGCATCCACAGCAATGGTCGGAGCCGGTGAGGCGAGCGGCGTTGTAATCGCGCGTGGAAGTGGCGTGGCATCGGCTGCTGTCGGTTTTTCCGCACAGGCAACTAACAGGACAAGGCTGGAGGCAGCGATCATTTGGCGCAGTTGCCAACGTCGGAAAAAACAAGAGGGCATGCTTGGGTCCAAGGTATTACCGTTAGATGCAGACCTTAACATGCCTGCAGGCCGGAAAGGACCTCGGGGAACAGTCGCGATGTTTCAGGCCGCCAGAAAGTAAGAAGCCTCCCAGCTTTTAGACTGGAAGGCTTCGCGGCGGTAGCTACCTTTGCCTTTGCCGGGTTGTTCCTGGCGGCTGCGGAACAATGGCTGGGCGATGATGGATTTGGCCTTATTGGGCCGCTTTGGCTTTTTCATGACGGGCGCTCTCTGGCTGATGATGAAGCGGCGATGATATTCCGTCAGATAACATGTTCTGTCTAATAGAGGTGCGCTATCGCCATGGCCGCTTTTCAATGTCTTGCCGGTAGCTAGCACTGTGCTACCTGTTAACTATGACAGCTAGACGCTTGTCGCTCCTGCGCGCCTACTCTCTATCTCGGTCAGGAAGTAATCGAACTTTAAGTATCGCTTAATCGACCCTGCCTTAGAACAAGGAGAATGAGATGAAAGGGTTGTCGAGTGTGCTCCTGATCGCGTTGAGCATTACGGCGTGTTCAGTTTCGGTTAAACAGGAAGCTGTTGACGTGAGGCCTGCTCAGGCTTCGAAAGGCGATTTTGTACAGCAGCAAGTGGATACTTTAAATGCCCGCTATAAAAGCGTACTAGCGGAATGCACCGACGGAACACCAGCGTATTACTGTTCAGGCGTTATGCTGCGCACCACGAG
>NZ_LOHF01000009.1:126079-127566 GCF_002158995.1 Pseudomonas caspiana
CATGGGGCGTCCGAATTTCGGCTGTGGATTTTTGCCTGGCTCAATGAGGCAGGAAGATGACCTGAGTTCCTGCCGCACCTTGAGTACACCTGCAACTACCACCGCGTTATGGTTAGCCAACTTCCGACTGTACGGTTCGAGTTTTCAGAACCAATGTTCATTAAGCACAGTGGTTGCTTCCCAGTTCAAGGCCAGTCTGGAGGCTCACAATAGTGTGGATGCCACGCATGCCGCAAGCCGTAATGAGTTGTTGATAGGGACATGGCGGGAAGAGACACCGGAGAAGTTGCCTATCGAAGCGTTTTTCTACAATGCCGCCACCGGCGGCTTGCTGAATGTGCAAGCTCTTCGGCGAGCCTATTATCTAAAAACCTCGCAACGGCTATCTATTGTCAGGGTAAATTTCTCGGCGCCAGACCGAAATATTTTCAGCTGGAGCGAAGCGGATCAAATCGACGGGTGGGACGTGGCCGACCGGCTCAACGCTCGCTATAACGATACCGCTGATGATTGCGATGGACAGCCCGCTTTTTATTGTAATGGCGTTATTATTCGCATGACGACATATGGAGCGGGGTTCCACTCATGGAACCCTAACCCCGCAGCCATTACAGATGTGTCTTTCAGCTATTTGAGGAAAGACCTTAACATGACGCACGCCGCTTTTATGGGGGCGATCGAGCAAGGTTACGTATTCAAGGACGCGGCATCATTCGGGCGTTCAGGTAATTACCCTCTCGTGGTGAGGTGTGCGTTTGCCTATGACGCGGGGACGTCTGCAAGAACGAATGAAGGGTGCGGGGCTTATATTAATTTCCCTACAAACAGCGATGCCTGTGAATCGTTAGGTATCACGACGCTCGAGGCCTGGAAAACTCATTTTTTCTCCATCCCGGATGACACGAAATACGGCCATCAATGTGGCTTCAACGCAGATCAAAGAGGCTTTGCCGTTACGTTAAAGGCCAGGGCTAATCCATTGGCACCTGAGAATGTCTGGCATAACGAAATGTTGATCGATCGGTGGCCACAGAACATTCCCGATCAACTACCGATCGAGGCATTCTTCTATGTATATGATCAATCCCGCGCGTTGGGGCTTGAAGGCGCAAAATATATTCAACGCGATTACTACCAGCAGAGTGGAAGAACTGTACCTGTCATCAGTGTGGCTTTCAAAACGGGTGGCGATAACATTTTCAGTTATCACGTCAGCGATCAAGGGCTTTAGTTTTCAATATGTATATATCAGTAGGACAGTAATAACTTACTGCTGCGGAGGTGCGAATGAACGCGTTTTTATTTGTGGTTGTGGCGGTTTCTTTTCTATCGGGATGTGCAGTCGAGCCACTTTCAATTCGCGAAAGTGGCGTATCCGGACTGCCGTTGATCGACAACTTGAATGTACGTTATCAACGTCAAACCGGCGAATGCACCGACGGAACACCAGCGTATTACTGTTCAGGCGTTATGCTGCGCACAACGAA
>NZ_LOHF01000009.1:128330-142203 GCF_002158995.1 Pseudomonas caspiana
TGCGCAACGCCCTGGCTTTGGTTGCGGGTTTGCCCCGACCTCTGCTCTGCGTATTGATGATCAGAGTACCTGTGCCACGTTGGCAACGCCCGCCATAACCGCTGAGTTGTGGATCGAAAACTTTCGTCGTTTCGGGTCGAATATTCGCAGCCAGTGCTCATTGAGCACTCAGGTGGCAAGTCAGTTTCAAGCGAGTCTGCAAGCACATAATGGTGTTGATGCAGCACACACGGCTACTCGCAATGAGTTGTTGATAGCGACGTGGCCGGAGGAAACCCCTGAGGAGTTGCCGATAGAAGCTTTTTTCTACAACGCATCGCTTGGAGGTCTGTTGAATGCGCAATCGCTACGTCATGCGTACGCTTTGAAAACTTCGTTGCGCCTGCCGATTGTCAGAGTCGATTTTTCAGTCGCAGACCGGAATATATTCAGTTTGCGTGAAGCGGACCAAGTGGACGGCTGGGACGTAGCGGCAGAGTTAAATGCTCGCTACAACGACCTGACCTATGAGTGCGCAGGGCAAGCAGCGTACTACTGCAATGGCGTCCTCGCTCGGATGGTGGGCTACGGTGCAGGTTTCCATTCCTGGAATCCCAATCCATCCAGCAAGACCGCTGTCTCGTTCAGTTTTTGGCGACGAGACATGAAAATGACCCATGCTGTTTATGGCGGCGCTGCAGAGCAGGGTTTTGTATTCAGACAAGCCGAATATTATGGGACGCAAGGAATTTACCCTTTAGTGCTTTTATGTTCTTTCCCTTATGACGGGGGCACGAGTATAAGAGCTGACAAAGGGTGCGGAGATACGCCCGGTTATTTTCCCGTCACCAGTCGTCCCTGCAGCCAGCAGGGCATAAATACCGTTGCTGCGTGGAGCGCCCACTATTTTTCGCAGCCGGTTGAAGGTGCGAAAAGATTTTACCATCAGTGCGGTTTTGAGTCAGATCAGGAAGGGTTTGCGCTAAGTCTCCTTAGCAGAGTTGATCCTCAAGCTGAATTGCCGTCACATCAACACAATGAAGTTCTTATTGATACCTGGCCACAAAATAGCCAAGCCCTTCCGATCGAGGCCTTTATTTATATTTATGATCAGAGCAGGATGCTGGCAGGCTTGGCGGGCGCGCAGTTTATTCAAAAGGACTACTACCGCGAGAATAGAATCGCGGTTCCCGTTGTGAGCGTCGCGTTCAGGACGGGCGGGGCTAATATTTTTAGCTATCACCCCAGCGATCAGGCTATCTCATATTGAAGATGCCTGAGCATGGCGATCTGCCAATGCGGTGTCAGGCTATTACTCCGCAGGCAGCGCCAGCCGCTGCCCTGCCATCAGTAGCGACAACCGGCTCAAGCTGCTCCAGGGCGAGCCCACCGCCTGACCTTTGATCTGCGCATCGATGCGTTGCGCGTCCATCAGCAGTTCGGCCCAGCGTTTGGCCGAGTAGCGTTGCAGAGCCTTGCTCATCAGCGGTTTGCGTTTGTCCCAGATAGGCGGACGGGCCGAGCTGAACGCCTTGTCCAGTGGCATGCCCTGACTGAATTGCAGCGCAAGATTCGCCAATACTCGCAGCTCGCGAGATAGCGCCCAAAGAATGACCGGTGGCTCGACACCTTCGCCGCGCAGGCCCTCAAGCATGCGCAAAGCGTGTGAGGCCTCGCCGTTGAGGATGGCATCGGTCAGTCCGAAAACGTCAAAGCGCGCACTGTCAGCTACCGCAGCCTGTACGGTCTCGACCGTTATCTGGCCTTCTTCGGCCATCAGTTTGAGTTTTTCGATTTCCTGAGCTGCGGCCAGCAGATTGCCTTCGACTCGAGCCGCTATCAGTTCCACAGCATCCTGAGTCGCAGCCAGACCGGACTGAGAGAGACGCTGGCGAATCCACTGCGGTAGTTGCCCTGCATCCACCGGCCAGATCTGCACAAACTGGGTTTGTGCGCCTTCTACCAGTGCCTTGCCCCATTTGGTTTTCTGCGCGCTGCCATCAAGCTTGGGCAGGCTGACCAGCAGCAGCGTGTCTTCGGCCGGACGCGAGCAGTATTCCATCAGCGCCGCAGCGCCTTTGTCTCCGGGCTTGCCGGAAGGAAGGCGTAGCTCCAGCAGGCGACGTTCGGCGAATAGCGACATGCTAGCCCCGGCCTGTAGCAGCGTGCCCCAGTCAAAGCTGGAGTCGGCGCTGAAGACCTGACGCTCATCAAACCCTTGCTGCCTTGCTGCGGCTCGAATGGCATCGGCGGCTTCCTGGCAGAGCAACGGGTCGTCACCGCTGACTATGTAGACAGGCGACAGCGTGCCTTGCAGGTGTTTGCCGAGTTGGGCGGGGGCGAGTTTCATCTGAAATTCCTCGTTATCCCTGATACCGCGCCATCAAGCAGCAAACACCGGGTCTTTGCAGGAGTGAGCTTGCTCGCGATTCGGTCTAACCGTCGCCAAATTGCTGACGTGGAAAACGCTATCGCGAGCAAGCTCACTCCTACGAAAAAAATGCGTTTCAATTGAGATGTTTGCATTTTTAGACGGCTAATAAAACGCGGGGCCAGCAAAGAGCTGGCCCCGAACATTTTTAGCGGGAAGGGATTTCGATCGGCGATTGTTGTGGTGTTTCGTCGCGAATACGTTGTGCAGCTTCCAGTGCATCGGCTTCTGCCTTGGCAACGGCATCAGCCTTGGCTTGTAGCTCGTCCAGTTTCGCCGGGGTCAGTTGTTGCAATTGAGCCATCAGATTCCGGATGAGGTCATTGCGCATTTCGTTACGAACCTGATCGGCCTGAAGATCAGAACCGATCAGATTGTTGCCGTCATGCACGTAGATCTTTTCAATCTGGACCTTGCGATTCAGCAACTGGCGATTCTGACTGCCGTTGATTTCATAGTTAAGCGTGGTGTTCAGGGTGTACTCGGTCGAACGGCCCGAGCCTCCCGAGCTCGCAGTACGCTGAGTTTCCTGCTCATCGAGAATCACCAGCTTATAAGGGGCACCGGTGTAGACCTTCACGCCGCTACCTTCCAGAACCTGACGCAGTTGCACAACGGTTTTACCGTAGGCATCACGTGCGCTGAGGTCCAGCTCCTTGATGGAAAGCTGGTTTTCGCCAGTACCACGCAGCTGGAAACCACAGGCACTCAACAGTACCGCGAGGCCCATAACCAGCAAATTGCGTTTGATCATCTTGATGCTCCCCTTGAATCCGTTTGGGTCGACTGTGCGAGCCCACGAAATATGTTCAGCGCCCGATTATGGTCGGGCGCTCGATCCCATCAGCTTGCGACGATATTGACCAGTTTGCCGGGCACTACAATGACTTTGCGGATGGTCAGGCCATCGACGAAGCGCAATACGTTTTCGTTGGCTCGGGCAGCTGCTTCGACTTCTTCGCGGGTTGCGCTGGCAGGCATTTCAATCTGGCCGCGCAACTTGCCGTTAACCTGGATAACCAGTTGCAGGCTGTCTTGAACCAAAGCAGTTTGATCCAGAACCGGCCAGCCAGCGTCAATCACAGGCGTGTTGTGGCCCAACTGGCTCCACAGCTCGTGGCTAATGTGCGGGGTGATCGGTGCCAGCAGCAGGGCAACTGTTTCAAGGCCTTCCTGAATCAGTGCGCGATCCTGAGTTGAAGCCTGTGGCGCTTTTTCCAGTACGTTCATCAGCGTCATCACCTGGGCGATGGCGGTGTTGAATTTGTGGTGTTGACCCACGTCCTGGCTCGCCTGCTTGATTGCCTGGTGAATGGCG
This sequence comes from Pseudomonas caspiana, assembly GCF_002158995.1. GTDB lineage: Bacteria > Pseudomonadota > Gammaproteobacteria > Pseudomonadales > Pseudomonadaceae > Aquipseudomonas > Aquipseudomonas caspiana. Next base: position 132,059 of record NZ_LOHF01000009.1, read on the forward strand.
CGACGAATGACTTTCTGTCCGTCGTCGAGCGAGGCGATGTCCAGCGCTGCTGGCAGCCCCTGAGTCACGTGGCTCTGCGCCAGGCGCCAGACGCGGCGCAGGAAGCGATGCGAGCCTTCAACGCCGGAATCGGACCATTCCAGGCTCATGTCAGGTGGCGAGGCGAACATCATGAACAGGCGGCAGGTGTCCGCACCGTACTGATCGATCATCGATTGCGGATCGACGCCGTTATTCTTGGACTTGGCCATTTTCTCGGTGCCACCGATCTCGACGGGCAGGCCGTCACTGATCAGTTTGGCGCCGATGATCTTGGCCTTGCTGTCGCGTTCGAGCTCGACGTCAGCCGGATTGAACCAGGTCTTGCTGCCGTTGGCTTCAAGGCGATAGTAGGTTTCAGCGATCACCATGCCTTGCGTCAGCAGGTTTTTGAACGGTTCGTTCGAAGTCACCAAGCCTTCGTCGCGCATCAGCTTATGGAAGAAGCGCGCATACAGAAGGTGAAGGATTGCGTGTTCGATACCGCCAATGTACTGATCAACCGGCAGCCAGTGGTCGGCAGCGGCAGGATCGACCATGCCACCTTCGTAGTGAGGCGAGGCATAACGAGCGTAGTACCACGAGGACTCCACGAAGGTGTCCATGGTGTCTGTTTCACGCTTGGCCGGTGCTCCACATTTAGGGCAGCTGCACTCGTAGAATTCAGGCATGCGCGCCAATGGCGAACCAGCGCCGTCTGGTACGACGTCTTCAGGCAGTACAACCGGCAACTGATCTTCAGGGACCGGTACGTCGCCGCAGGTGTCGCAATGCACGATCGGGATCGGGCAGCCCCAGTAACGCTGACGGCTGATGCCCCAGTCGCGCAGGCGGAATTGGGTACGTGACTGACCGAGAGTCTTCTTGGTCAGTGCTGCTTCCATCGCGTCGAATGCCGCAGTGAAATCCAGGCCATCGAACTCGCCGGAATTGATCAGCGTGCCGTGCTCGCCGTAAGCCGCCTGCCATGGGGCAGGTGTTTCGTCGCCAGCGCTGGTACGAACGACGGCCTTGATTGGCAAGTCGTATTTGGAGGCAAACTCGAAGTCACGCTCGTCGTGCGCAGGGACTGCCATTACAGCGCCGTCGCCGTAATGCATCAGCACGTAGTTGGCGACCCAGACTGGCAGCTTTTCACCGGTCAATGGGTGCTCGACGAACAGCGAGGTCGGCAGGCCTTTCTTTTCCTGAGTAGCGACGTCTGCTTCGGCGACGCTGCCACTTTTGCATTCGTTGATGAACGCTTGCAGCGCAGGATCGTTTTGCGCGGCCAGGGTAGCCAGCGGGTGCTCAGCGGCCACTGCGACGTAGGTCGCGCCCATCAAGGTGTCTGGACGGGTCGTGAAGACTTTCAGCGCACCGGCTTCGCCAATGGAAGCCTGGTCGTACGGGAACTGGACTTCCATGCCACGGGATTTACCAATCCAGTTGCGTTGCATGGTTTTGACCTGCTCGGGCCAGCCCGGCAGCTCGTCGAGACTCTCCAGCAGCTCATCCGCATAAGCGGTGATCTTGAAGTAGTACATCGGAATTTCGCGTTTTTCGATGATCGCGCCCGAGCGCCAGCCGCGCCCGTCAATGACCTGTTCGTTGGCCAGAACGGTTTGATCAACCGGGTCCCAGTTGACCGTGCCGTTCTTGCGGTAGATCACGCCTTTTTCGAACAGGCGTGTGAACAGCCACTGCTCCCAACGGTAGTAGTCCGGCTTGCAGGTGGTGACTTCGCGGGACCAGTCGATCGCCAGACCGAGGCTTTTCAGCTGGGTCTTCATGTAGGCGATGTTTTCGTAGGTCCACTTGGCAGGCGCGACGTTGTTTTTCATCGCGGCGTTTTCTGCCGGCATGCCGAAAGCGTCCCAGCCCATTGGCTGCAGCACGTTTTTACCTTGCATGCGCTGGTAACGAGCGATCACGTCACCGATCGTGTAGTTGCGCACGTGCCCCATGTGTAGCTTGCCGCTAGGGTAAGGAAACATCGATAGGCAATAGAAAGTGTCCTTGCCTGGCTGTTCACTGACTTCAAAAGACTTTTGCTCGTCCCAGAAAGTTTGGGCGGCGGCTTCGATTTCGCGGGGCTGATAGAGTTCGTGCATGGCTACTTTTTACTAAAGATTGGTGACCCTTGACCTCTTCGTTGCATCGCCGATTCAGGTCGGCACCGCTGCCGGGCAATGGAAACTGCCTGTGCGGTGCTTTCAAGCTCGAGCGAGCGGAAGTGGAATTACAGGAAGCGCCGTAGCATACATGAGCGCCGACTATCGAGGGAAACGCTGATTGCGTGGCTGATCGCTCGATAGCGCCTGCTCATCGGCATGCGGCCGCCGTTTGTCGCTGCAATGCACCGGTTTTGACAGCGGCGCTAAGCTCAATGACGAGGGTATGTTTTATCTTCGATGAGGTGAGAGGGGATGACAGAGCTGCAGCACATAGCGACAACTCATGAACTGTATGAACGGTTGATTAATCGGCTTGGTCTTGCTCTGGAAACGGCAGATATTGCAGTGCGACTTCGTGACGAGTGGCCTGAAGAGCTGGAGCTCCGCGGCTTGAGTCGTGCCGAGTTCGATTTGATTGAAGCCTACTTGAACAGTGATGCCGTTGCGGCAGGTGGTGAAGTGAACCTTGACGTAAAAAGCAGTTTCATCGTTTTGCGAGAACTCGCCGAGTCGGTATCGATACCGTCGCATTCAGCCAAGGTTATCTGGCTGGAGGATAAAAGGCGTGCCATGACATTGGCAAAATTGAACCGTCACAGCTCGAGCAATTTTTTCAGGCGTTAATCTTCGTGGGCTACGGGCCTGCATCATAAGCATTGTTGCTTAGCGTCAATCCTTCTAGGCTTCGGGCATCTTCTGGAGATGCCCAATGCCTGTCCGATACCTGCTTAAATCGCTGTTACTGCCGCCCGGCATTTTCTTCGTTCTGTTCCTGTTGGCTTTTTACCTGCGTCGCTCCCGGCCGAAGCTAGCTGTGGCGTGCTTTACAGTAGCTCTGGGCGGTCTGTGGTTGATGAGTTTGCCGGTCGTTGTCGAAACCGCCGCACGTAGCATCGAGCAGATTGCGCCCTTGTCGCGCAGTGAATGGGCAACCTTGGCGCAACGGGCTGACGCGATTGTGGTGCTGGGATCGGGGCGCGAACGTAATGACCCAAGTTGGGGGGCTGATATCCCGACAGGCGTAGCCCTTGAGCGTATGCGCTATGCGGCGAGACTGGCCAAGGCTTCAGGCCTGCCGATTTTGACAACGGGTGGCTTGCACTATGGCGAACCGCCTAGCGAAGCGGCAATTATGGCGGAGTCTCTGGAAAACGATTTTGGCGTGCAGGTGCGCTGGCAGGAGGGCTTGAGCCGTACGACGTGGGAAAACGCGACGATGACGGCTGCCGTCCTGCAGCCATTGGGTATCAAGCGGGTTGTGATCGTGACCCAGGCATGGCACATGCCGCGCGCTCAGTGGAGCTTTGAAAAAGCCGGTTTCACAGTGGTAAGTGCACCTGTTGGTTTTTTAAGTGCCGACAACGCTCGCGTGTTCGGTGGCTGGTTACCGGAGAGCCGGGCGATCTGGCAGAGCGGACAGTTGCTTAATGAAGCGGCGGGGTTGCTGGTTTATCCGTGGGTTTATCCCTAAAACGAACCTTGTAGGAGCTGCCGAAGGCTGCGATAGCGGTGTATCAGGGAGATCGCTATCGCAGCCTTCGGCAGCTCCTACAGATTTCCTTACACCGTCTTGGAAATCCGGCTCGCCACCAATGCCCAGCCGATCAGCAGCGCACAGACAATCGCCAGTGGCCATGAGCGCCAGCGCAGGTAGGGTGTCAACTCCTGCATGGGCACTACTTCGCCATACATCACACCGCGTTCGAATTGCGGGATCTGCGTAGTGATCTTGCCGAACGGGTCGATCAGCGCCGTCACGCCATTGTTGGTAGCGCGGATCATCCAACGACCGGCTTCCAGTGCCCGCATCTGCGCCATTTGCAGGTGTTGGAGCGGGCCGATGGAGGTGCCGAACCAGGTGTCGTTACTCACCGTCAGCAGCAATTGGCTTTGCGCTGAAAGCCCTGCGGCGAATTCCGGATACACCACTTCATAGCAAATGAATGGTGCAATCTGATATCCCCTGGCTTGCAACATTGCCTGATCGCTGGGGCCACGGGCGAAGTCGGACATCGGCAGGTCAAAGAACGCGATCAGGCCACGCAGCAGATCCTGTAACGGAACGTACTCGCCAAAGGGCACCAGCTTCTGCTTCATGTAAGTGCCCTGACCCTCGCCGAGTACAGTAATTGCGTTGTAGTAGCTATAGCTGCCGCGATCATTGGGCTCACGCAGTGGAACGCCGGTAATCAGCGCCGAACCGCGTTCTGTCGCGAACTGCCCGATCATCTTCAGGTAACCCTCGGCAGAACTTTTGAGTACCGGCACCGCCGTTTCTGGCCAGATGATCAAATCGGCCTGCTGGGATCGGAAGGTCATGTCGCGATAGAGCGCCAATTGCGCATTAAGCTGCTCGGGGTCCCACTTCATGTGCTGTTCAATGTTGCCTTGAATGGCAGCAACTTTCAGCGGTGCGCCAGCAGGCGATGTCCAGGCATGGTTTTTCAGTGCGAGCGCGGTAATCCATGGTGCGACCAGCAATACCACGCCAATCGCCAGAAAGGACTTGCGTGCCCTTAATCGTGAAAGGTTGCACAGCAGCGCAGCGGTTAATGCCAGTGCGAAGGACACCAGCCACATCCCGCCAAGCGGCGCGAGGCCGGCAAGTGGGCCGTCAAGCTGACTATAACCGGAGTAGAGCCACGGGAAACCGGTGAGGAACCAGCCGCGAAACGCCTCCTGAACCAGCCACAAGGCAGCGAAAGCCAGTGCGTCAGCCAATGGCGCTTCATTGCGGCGAATCCAGCGTGCCCAGAGCCAGGCGGGCAGGGCAAAGAACCAGGCGATGCAGGCAATGAACAACAGCATCAGGAGCCCGGCGAGCAGAACCGAAGCACCGCCGAAGTTGTGGATACTGACGTAGATCCAGCTGGTGCCAGCGCCGAACAGACCAAAGCCGAAGCACCAACCCCGACCCAGTGCCTGGCGCGGGCTCAGATGACGTAAGCCGAGATAAAACAGGGCCAGCGCCACCAGTGCCAGTGGCCAGATGTCGTAAGGTGCCAGAGCAAGGGTGGTAAGCGCGCCAGCCACCACGGCCAGCAAGTTACCGGGCCAGCCGGGGTGGGTGATCCAGCGCATCTACATTCCTTAAAGCGGGGAAGCGTTACGTGCGGTTGATAGGGCTCAAACGCAGCAAGTGAATCCGACGGCTGTCAGCGTTGAGAATCCGGAAACGGTACGCGCCGATTACGGTGATTTCATTACGCTTGGGCAGATGGCCGAAAGCGCTCATCACCAAGCCACCAACGGTGTCGAATTCATCATCAGAGAACTCGCTGTCGAAAAACTCGTTAAAGCTTTCGATGGGCGTGAGCGCCTTGACCAGGAAGTCACCGCTAGGCAGCGGTTTGATGTAGCTGTCTTCCTCGACATCGTGCTCGTCTTCGATATCGCCGACGATCTGCTCCAACACGTCTTCAATAGTGACCAGACCGGCCACACCGCCGTATTCGTCGATGACGATGGCCATGTGATTGTGGTTGGCGCGGAATTCACGCAGCAGTACGTTCAGGCGCTTGGATTCAGGAACAAACGTGGCGGGGCGCAGCAAGTTTTTGATATCGCCTTCGCCGCCGTTTTCCTTGAGGATCAACGGGAGCAGGTCTTTGGCGAGCAGCACGCCGAGCACGTCGTCGTGGCTTTCGCCAATGACGGGATAACGGGAGTGCGCCGCGTCGATGACGGCGGGCAGGAATTCGCGTGGCGTCTGGCTGGCCTTGATGCTGATCATCTGCGAACGCGGGACCATGATGTCCCGAACTTGCAGGTCAGCCACTTGAATGGCGCCTTCGACGATAGCCAGCGCTTCGCTGTCCAGCAGCTTGTTCTGGTGGGCTTCACGCAGAAGCTCAAGCAGCTCCTGGCGGTTTTTCGGCTCATGGGCAAAAGCCTGGGTGAGCTTACCCAGCCATGACTTTTGCCCGTTGCTCGATCGATCTTCGCTCATAGCCCTTACTCGTTGTCCTTGCTTGGTGTTGCTGAATGTGGAGGTTCGTCGTGTTCGTCATCGGCATAAGGATCGGGATAGCCCAACTCCTCAAGCAACGTTCGTTCCAGCGCTTCCATTTCCTCGGCTTCTTCATCGTCGATGTGGTCGTAACCCAACAGATGCAGACAACCGTGAATGACCATGTGCGCCCAATGCGCATCCGCAGCCTTGCCTTGTTCCGTCGCCTCACGGGCAATCACCGGGGCACAGATGACCAGGTCGCCGAGCAGTGGAATATCCAGCATGTCGTCGGGCACGTCAGCCGGGAACGACAGTACGTTAGTCGCGTAATCTTTGTGCCGCCAAGTGTGATTAAGCTCACGACCTTCGGTTTCATCCACCAGCCGGATGGTCAGCTCGGAGTCAGCGCTGCGCTGACGCAGGCCCATTTCGCACCAAAGGCGGAACTGGGCTTCGCTTGGGACACTTGCTTCACTTGCCAGTTGCAGGTCCAGCTCAAGCATCGCGGCGGTATTCCCGAGAGGAATTGGTCGTGGCTTGTGGCGCATCGCTGTTGCGGTCTTCGAAGCGCTCGTAGGCTTCGACGATGCGTTGTACCAGCGGGTGACGAACCACGTCCTTGGGCTTGAAGTGCGTGAAGCTGATGCCCGGCACGTCCTTGAGCACGTCGATGACATGGGTCAGACCCGACTTGGTGCCTTTTGGCAGGTCGACCTGAGTGATGTCACCGGTGATCACTGCGGTAGAGCCAAAGCCGATACGGGTCAGGAACATCTTCATCTGCTCGACTGTGGTGTTCTGGCTTTCGTCGAGAATAATGAAGCTGTTATTGAGCGTGCGGCCGCGCATGTACGCCAGCGGTGCAACTTCAATAACCTGCTTTTCAATCAGTTTGGCGACGTATTCGAAGCCCAGCATTTCGTACAGCGCGTCATAAAGCGGGCGCAGGTACGGGTCGATTTTCTGTGCCAGATCACCGGGCAGGAAGCCAAGCTTTTCACCTGCTTCAACGGCCGGTCGCACCAACAGGATGCGTCGGATCTGTTCGCGCTCAAGCGCGTCCACAGCACAGGCCACGGCAAGATAGGTCTTGCCGGTACCGGCCGGGCCGATGCCGAAGTTGATGTCGTTGCCAAGGATTTCTTTGACGTAGCGCTGCTGATTCAAACCGCGTGGGCGAATCATGCCTTTTTTGGTACGCAGGGCCACGCCTGGGTCGGCAGCCGGATGATTATCCAGCTCTTGCTCGCCGGATTCCTGCAGGAACAGGTGAACCATGTCCGGCGACAGTTCGGAGCTTTTGGCTTCCCGATACAGGCGGCGCAACAGGTTTTCGGCTGAGGTGGTTTGAGTGGGGTCGCCAATCAGCTCGAACTGATTTCCGCGGTTACGGATCTCGATGTTCAGGCGCTGCTCGATGAGACGCAGATTCTCGTCGAGTTGGCCGCAGAGATTTGCGAAGCGATAGGCCTCGAAGGGTTCGAGGGTAAAACGATGTGGTTCGACTTGTACGTTCAAGGTCGTTTTTAGCCGCCCTGGGGCAATTAAGGTGAAACGAAGGATAAACCCTGTGACCTGTGGGCGAAAGCTCTGACTTGATAAAGGTTACGCAACGGTCGGCGGATCTGGCCCTGTAGGAGCTGCCGAAGGCTGCGATTGCGGTACGCCAGACATATCTGGTTCGCAGTCTTCGGCAGTTCCGGCACGAGATAACCCTTATTGCAGCAACGACCCGCGCAGCGAGTGCGGCTGGGCGTCGTCGATATGCACGTCAGCGAATTGGCCGATCAGCTTGGGGTTATCGCAACGGAAATTCACGATCCGGTTGTTCTCGGTGCGGCCCTGCAGTTCACCAGGATCTTTTTTCGAATAGTCGGTCACGAGGATGCGCTGGGTGCTGCCGACCATTTGTCGGCTGATCTCGAAGCCTTGTTGGTTCAGGCGGTGCTGAAGGGCGGCCAGGCGCTCTTTTTTCAGTGCTTCAGGCGTGTCGTCCTTCAGGTCCGCCGCTGGCGTGCCGGGGCGAGGGCTGTAGATGAAGGAAAACGAGAAGTCGAAGCCGACATCGGCGATGAGCTTCATGGTGTTTTCATGGTCTTTTTCAGTTTCGCCCGGAAAGCCAACGATGAAGTCAGAGCTGATGCTGATACCCGGCACGGCAGCTTTGAGCTTGCGCAGCCGGGACTTGTATTCAAGCGTGGTGTGGTTGCGCTTCATCGCCGCCAGAATACGGTCCGACCCCGACTGAACCGGTAAATGCAGGTGTTTGACCAGCTCCGGTACCTCGGCATGTGCCTGAATCAGGCTGTCGGAGAATTCCAGCGGGTGCGAGGTGGTGTAGCGGATGCGGTCGATACCGTCGACTGATGCCACCACGCGGATCAGGTCGGCAAGGTCGGCAGTGCGGCCGTCGTCAGTGGTGGCACGGTAGCCATTCACGTTCTGACCCAGCAGCGTCACTTCACGCACGCCGTTTTCAGCCAGGTGAATCACCTCTGCCACGACGTCATCAAATGGACGGCTGACCTCTTCGCCACGGGTATAGGGCACCACGCAAAAGGTGCAGTACTTGCTGCAGCCTTCCATGACTGACACATACGCGCTCGGGCCGTCGACACGTGGCTCGGGCAAGTGGTCGAATTTTTCGATTTCCGGGAATGAGACATCGACCTGCGGCAAGCGTGTGAAGCGCGCCGCATCAATCATTTCTGGCAAACGGTGCAGGGTTTGCGGGCCAAATACCACGTCCACGTAGGGCGCGCGATCCCGAATGGCCGCGCCTTCCTGGCTGGCGACGCAACCGCCGACAGCGATCACCATCTCCGGGTTGGCCAGCTTCAGCTCACGCCAGCGGCCCAACTGCGAGTAGACCCGGTCCTGAGCGCGTTCGCGGATTGAACAGGTATTGAGCAGGATGACGTCTGCATCTTCCGCACGAGCGGTGACTTCCAGGGCTTGATGTTCGCCCAGCAGATCGACCATGCGCGAGCTGTCGTACTCGTTCATCTGGCAACCGTGGGTTTCGATATAAAGCTTCTTGGCCATGCGTCCGTCATCAGGTGGTTCAAAGAACCGCGCATTATAGTGGCGACGGTCTCTGCTTCCTAGCGTCCTCTACCGAACGGGCATGCTATAGTTCGCGCCCTCTTTTATGCCCCCGATTCTTACCCGCCCTTTATGACCAAACGCGAAGCTCCAATCTACAAAGTGATTTTCCTTAACCAGGGCCAGGTGTTCGAAATGTACGCCAAGCAGATCTATCAAAGTGATCTGTGGGGTTTCCTTGAAGTAGAGGAATTCGTCTTTGGCGAGCGCACGACCGTTGTGGTGGACCCGAGCGAAGAGAAGCTCAAGGCGCAGTTCGAAGGTGTCGTACGCAGCTTTGTGCCGATGCATTCAATTGTGCGCATCGACGAAGTCGAGCGGATCGGCACGCCAAAGATCAGCGAAGCACGCGGCACCAGCAACGTGATGCCGTTTCCGATGCCGATGCCGGATAAGTAAGTTTTCGTCCCTTTGAGCCTCACTTTCCTGCGCTGGACTGCGCCTCGGTAAATCGCGCGACAAGGTTCTGATTGGGCTTTTGCTCCCGGAGAACCTTCACCGCGTGGCTCAAGCGCTGTAATTCCTCACTGGGCTTTGCCCATTGCACTTCTGGCAGCGGCTCGGACCAGCTTTTCATCGTGTCCGGAATGACTGCACGACCGATGCTTTTGATGCGGCGGATTTCCCATTCGGTGAGGTAGTTGGGCAGGGTCCACAGGGTCAGCACGTGGTAGGTGTACCACCAGAACGGATAAAAGAAGCCAACCTCGCGATTCTTGCGACGCCGCCGCATGCGTTCTCGCGCGTTGTAAAACGTATGCAGACCTTCGTGAGGCGGATCGCCGGGATTTTGCAGTTCAAGCGGGTCCTGAATTTCCTTCAGGGTGTGAACCTCATATTCCATGTACGCCCGAATCGCCTCCCAGTTGCACACCGCCAGATCAAACCCGGCA
>NZ_LOHF01000009.1:142883-167318 GCF_002158995.1 Pseudomonas caspiana
CTGCGTCACGCTTCGGGCCTGCACGACCCAGGCGGAAAGCGATTCCCACGGGACGAAGATAGGCTCGGTATGACCGCGGGGGACGAAGCAAACTTCGCGGCGTTGACGGTTAAAGCGGGTGGGGATGACTTCTTTGTATTTGCATAGGTTGTTGAAGGTAATTGCGAGGTAGATGGTGAGGGAAAAGGCGGCGGCCCATCCCCCCATTTCCAAGCCCCCTCGAATCAGTTGCAGCGAAAACTCGGTGGCCTTCTCCAATCCTCTTCCTTCCACAATGGAAAGTAACCAGTCAAGTACGGGGAAGAATAAGCCAAAAAACCAGATTGCCCAGAAAGGTGTTCCAAGGCCCATCTGCCAAGCGAAAACAGCGGGCAAGCCGACTCCAAAATCCAGATATCCGTCGTTTACTTCTCCCACGGCGCCGCCGTAATCCTGCGCCGGTAGCTTGGTGGGTAATGGCAATGGGGCCAGATAAGTTACCTGACCAGTCGGGAATGCCTCCAGCATGCCAGCGCGGGGAGCGTGATTGATGGGCGGCGGCCCAGCAATGTCTTCTGCCATCTTATTTTTTCACCTCTGGCATGAGGTCGGGATGGATAGCGAAGTACTCGCATTGTTCTCCCAGTGGATCAAGGTCGACCGCCGGGAAGTCGCCGCTTTCGCCAAACACCGGGAAGCAAACCTCATACACGTTGGCTTCGTGTTGCCCCTTTAAAGTGATGGGGCCTTTGTGGCCACGCGGCGTTATATGAGGGTGGGTCATGCAGGCTCCTTGCCTTGGGCTGGCGAATCGAGGAAGCCAGGGTCCAGATGGCGGAGCGCGTACGACGTGAGTCCGACCCTGAGCGAGGGCGGGAGAGTGGCTGATGAGCGGCGGGCGCTCAATGCATGGAAGAGGGTTTGGGAAATGCCTTACAAGAAATGTCGAAAGTTTTTCCGGCGCAACAGGTCGTGCTACCGGTTTTGCTCAGAGCTGCGGTGATTTCTAAGGCAGCGGAGCAAACGGCGTACGCCCTTCAGCTGTCTGCAGTTCCAGCAAATACTTGCGGAAAATCTGTCCCAGCACCTGAGTGGCGACTTCTAGCTCGTCGCGCTGCATGTGCTCGGAAACTTCGTCGGCGGCGTCCAGTGCGTCTTCGGAACCGTTGACCGAGGCCATCTTCAGCACGATATACGCCTGAATGTTATTGGCCTGAACACCTTCACCCTTGGAGAACATCAGGCCGAGCTGGTATTGCGCCTGCGCGTGCCCCTGCAACGAAGCCTGCTCGAAATAACCGAGTGCTTTGGGCAGGTCGCGTTGCGCGTGTTTACCGTCGTGGTAAAACTCGCCCAACTCGTATTGTGCTTGTGCATCCCCGGACTGCGCCGCTTGCTCACACGCCGAAAGCGCAGCAGGCAGGTTGTCTGGCTGGGTATTGAGGGTGCAACGACCCACCGCTGGGATTAACAACGAGTTGCCGCCTGCATTCGCCAGCAGGGGATGAATAAGCAACAGGCAGCCCAATGCAAGGGTGCGGCCGGTGCGGTTCATGGGAGTCGACTTACCTCTGAAAAAGGTGCGGGCGTGCCCGTCCAGCTAAACGTGCTGGCTGCGCATTATGAAATAAGCGAGGCCAACCTTACAAAGTCTTTACTGTTTTTCTGCTGCGCGGGCTTGAAAAGCCCGTGTTTACGGGGTGTATCCCCTGTAGGTGCTGCCGGAGGCTGCGATTGGATGTGATGGGTACACCATGATCGCAGCCTTCGGCAGCCCCTGCAGGGAGTTATTTACGCCTTATTTCAACGCCGCAAACGCTTTTTCGGCCGCATCCAGCGTCAACTTCAACTCTTCTTCGCCATGGGCTATGGAGGTGAAGCCCGCTTCGAATGCACTTGGCGCCAGGTACACGCCGCCTTCGAGCATCAAGTGGAAGAAGCGCTTGAAGCGATCAGCGTCGCTGGTCATTACGTCATTGAAGGTCACGATTTCTTTGGCTTCGCTGAAGTACAGACCGAACATGCCGCCCGCCTGGGTGGTCACGAATGGAATGCCGGCTGCATCGGCACGTTGTTGCAGGCCTTCGAGCAGGCGACGGGTGAAGTCGCTCAGTTCATCGTGGAAGCCCGGACGGCTGATCAGGCGCAAAGTAGTCAGGCCAGCAGCCATGGCCAATGGATTGCCGGACAGCGTGCCTGCCTGATAGACCGGGCCAAGCGGGGCGATGTGCGACATAATTTCGCGCTTGCCGCCGAAGCAGCCGACGGGCATGCCGCCACCAATGATTTTGCCGAAGGTGCTCAGGTCTGGCGTTACGCCGTAATAGGCCTGCGCGCCACCGAGGGCTACGCGGAAACCGGTCATGACTTCGTCAAAAATCAGCACCACGCCATGCTCATCGCACAGATCGCGCAGGCCCTGCAGGTAACCCGGCGCAGGCGGTACGCAGTTCATGTTGCCCGCAACCGGTTCAACGATGATGCATGCCACTTCCTGACCCACTTCGGCCAGCAGTTCTTTAACGGCGTCCAGATCGTTGAACGGCACGGTCAGCGTGTGCTTGGCGAATGATGCGGGTACGCCCGGCGAGCTTGGCACGCCGAGGGTCAGCGCGCCGGAGCCCGCCTTGACCAGCAGGCTATCGGAGTGACCGTGGTAGCAGCCTTCGAACTTGATGATGCTGTCGCGGCCGGTAAAACCACGGGCCAGACGGATGGCGCTCATGGTCGCCTCGGTGCCCGAGCTGACCATGCGGACCATTTCCATCGACGGCACGATTGAGCACACCAGGTCAGCCATCTCGGTTTCCATGGCGGTTGGCGCGCCATAGGACAAGCCGTGTTCCAGCTGACTGCGCACGGCATCCAGCACTTCAGGGTGGCTATGGCCGAGGATCATCGGACCCCACGAGCCAACGTAGTCGACATAGCGCTTGTCGTCTTCGTCAGTCACGTACGCACCGACCGCGTGCTTGAAGAACAACGGCGTGCCGCCGACACTTTTGAAGGCGCGTACGGGCGAGTTCACGCCACCGGGAATGTGTTTTTGAGCATTGGCGAACAAGGTTTCAGAACGGGACATGAGCGAGTCTCTTACGTAATCGAAATAGGGCCGGGCGCGGTCAGTTTTTGGCGAGCAAGGCGTTGAAGGCGCGGGCGCGGCGAGTGACTTCCTGGGTATTTTCGGCACCGAACAGGCCGTTTACCACGGCCAGCAGATCGGCACCGTGCTCAACCAGTTGCGGAGCATTTTCCAGGGTGATGCCGCCAATGACAGCAATCGGCATGTGGAAGCGAGCCCGAGCTTGCGCCAGAACGTCCAGCTCGATGGCGGGCGCGTCGGGCTTGGTAGTTGAGTTGAAGAAGCGTCCGAACGCAATGTAAGTCGCGCCGTCGGCTTTGGCTTTTTCGGCCATCTCAAGGCTACCGTGACAGGTCGCGCCGACAATAGCCTTATGGCCTAGCAGTGCACGGGCATCGGTCAGCGAGCCGTCGGTCTGGCCCATGTGCACACCTACATCCAGGCGGGCAGCCAGATCGGCATCGTCGTTGATGATCAGATGGGTCTTGTACTGTTGGCAAAGTTTGAGCAGCGCCGTGGCTTCGCGCAGTCGTTTGGATTCATCGCCAGATTTGTCGCGGTACTGCAGCAACGTGACGCCGCCATCAAGGGCGGCTTCGACGTAAGACAGGAACTTGCCAGCCAGCAGGCGACTGTCGGTAACGGCATACAAGCCACGTAGTTTCATAGATAGAGCCTCATCACGTGGCGTTACGAACAGAAATCCAGGGGTAGGCGACGGGGAACAAATTGTCCTTTACCTAGCTGTTCAGCATCGCGCAGCGTGCGCCAAGTGTAGTCGAGCGCGGTCTGCACGGCGCTGATCAGGTTTTCACCCTGGGCCAATCGCCCCGCCAGGGCACTGGCCAGCGTGCAGCCGGATCCGTGATAACTGCCGGGCAGACGCTGGCAGATAAAGGTGAGTGTTTCGCCGCCACGGATATACAAGCGGTTGTGGACTTCCACTTCGTCGCCATGGCCGCCGGTGATCAACAGATGCTCGCAAAAAGGCAGCAGCTTTTCGGCGCATTCGTCAGCCGTCCCTTCCGGCAGCTCTGCGAGAATTCGGGCTTCCGGCAAATTAGGCGTAGCAATGGTTGCCAGCGGCAGCAAGCGCTCACGCATGGCATAGCCGACTTCGTCTTTGCCCAGCCGTCCACCGCCGCCCGCGCGTAAAACCGGGTCGCAGACCATCGGCAGGTGAGGATTCGCTTCAAGCAGCCCCACAACGGTATCAACCATTTCCAGCGAGCCAAGCATGCCCAGCTTCACTGCGGCGACAGTCGAGTCGTTGAGTACAGCATTGGCTTGCGCCAGCACCCATTCGCGATCCAGCACCCTGAAGTCAGTAACATTCACGGTGTCTTGAACGGTCAAGGCAGTGATTGCCGGGGCCGCGTGGCAACCCTGAGCGAGCAGCGCTTCGATATCTGCTTGCAGACCGGCACCACCACTTGGATCGTGGCCGGAGAGGCAGAGGACAACAGGGCGGGAGCTATAGATATTCATGGTGCGCGAGCTTACCACTAAACTTTTTTTGGCACCGCTCAGCGGACTCGGAATTTTCATACAGCCAATAGAGACTCAGAGCCGATATTCAGCGCATGAATTTACTTCGTAAACGCACCATCTGGCTGTAAGTGCCGGAATAGAGCCTTCTGCAGGTTTCCAGAAAATAGTGCATAAGACCTTTAGGCAGCTATGCTTTAACGCGTTGGCATGAAATAGTGATGGCACGAACCCGGTACCGCTGTGTGAAGTGAGCAGGCCTGCGTAATCAGGTCCACATTGAGATAGTTGCTTCAGGCTGTCTGAAGCTACTCTAAAAAAATCAGGAATCGCAGAAAGCGTCGCTCCAATGGAAGGGGGCCAGCGACGTCAACTGACGGATCTATCCGGGGCTTTATGCGCTATTTGTTGATCATGCTGGTCGCCTTGTTGTCGCAGCTAGCCAGTGCCGTCGAATTCGATGAAAGCACTCGCAGTCTGGCGTTAGGCCGAGCAGTTCAGGTGTTTGAAGATGTCAGCGGCGAAGCGACCATCAGTGATGTCAGCTCTGCGGCGATGTCAGCGAGTTTTCGAACCCTCGACAGCGACACCCTCAACGCCGGCTTTTCCAACTCTGCCTTCTGGCTCAGGGTTGATTTGCGCTACCTGCCCAGAGACGTAACTGCCCATCGTGACTGGATGGTTGAGCTCGCCTATCCGCCCATGGATTACGTGGACTTTTTCCTGCCCGATGCGATCGGTACCCAGCACCTCGCCTGGCAGACCGGGGATATGCTGCCGTTCTCCAGTCGGCAGATCAAACAGGCCAATTACCTGTTTGAGGTCAGCCTGGAGCCCGGGCAAAGCAAAACCATTTACTTGCGTGTAAAAAGTGCCGGTTCGATTCAGGTCCCGCTAAGCCTTTGGGACAGCAGTGCGTATCTGGAAGAGCAACCGCCTCGCATGTATGTGCTGGGTGTGCTGTATGGCGTACTTCTGGTGATGCTGATCTACAACCTGTGCATCTATCTGGGTGTGCGTGACGTCAGTTACCTCTACTACGTGCTCTACATCGCTCCCCTTGGGCTTTATCAACTGGCGCTTAACGGCATTGGTGTCGAATTTCTATGGCCGGAAAGACCCTGGCTGGCCAATGTCGCGCCGTTGTTCCTGCTGATGATGTCGGTCCTGTTTGCTTGTCAGTTCGCCCGTTCTTTCCTGCAAACCAGGAAAATCGGGCTTTGGCTTGATCATTCACTGGTGCTGGTAATGTCAGCAGCAGGCGTGGTGATGCTGTTGAGCTTGTCACCTAATCTGAACCTGGCGTTCCGTCTGTACGGCGGGTTGATGCTGATTTTTACCTCGATGATCTTTATCGCTGGCATCGCTGCGATGTGTCATGGGGTGCGCGAAGCTCGTTACTTTGTCCTCGCCTGGACGGCATTCTTGCTGGGCAGTGTGATTCACGTCGGCATGCTGGCGGGCTATCTGCCGCATACTTTCCTCACCATGTACGCCAATCAGATTGGTTCGGCCATGGAAGCTGCCCTGGTTTCCATGGCTTTGGCTGTGCGGATCAACCAAAGCCGCGAAGAGCATGCGCAGATCATGCGCGAGGCTCGAGAAAACCTGGAGCGTGCCAATCAGCAACTGGCAGCAAGCAATCGGCTCAAGGATGAGTTCCTTGCCTCGCTCACTCATGAGCTACGGACCCCAATGAATGGTGTGATCGGCTCGTTGGAGTTGATGCAAACCGTGGAACTGAATCCCGAGCTTGCTTCGTACCATCAGACCGCTGCCAGTTCTGCGCAGGACATGATGGGCATGGTGAACGGGATTTTGACCCTGACTGAGCTGCAAGCAGGGCGTTTGCATGTGGTTCCTGAGCCGTTCGATTTACGCTGCCTCATTTATGGGCTCAAGAGTCAGTTCAACGGCGCTGCGCAAAGCAAAGGGCTCAGATTTCTGGTTGAGTGGAACGAGCCGCTGCGAACCGATCTGATCGGGGATGCCTACAAGTTACGCCAGTGCCTGGAGTGCCTGCTGGAAAACGCTATCAAGTTCACCCAGTCCGGCTCGGTCCGAATTCGCGTTCAGGAGCAGGCTCAAGGCGAAGGCCAGGTGCAGCTGTTGATTGAGGTGATCGATAGCGGCATTGGCTTTAAGAGACTGGATGAGTCGACGCTCTATCAACACTTCTTTCAGGTGGACGGTTCATTAACTCGCCAGTACGGCGGGCTGGGTATTGGGCTGGCGATCTGTCGGCAACTGATCGAGTTGCACGGTGGACGACTTAGCCATAGTTCTGCGCCGGGCGAGGGCAGTTGTTTTGCGCTCAAAGTGACGCTTGGATGTGCGGCGCAGACTCCCTCGCTCGCATAAGGGCCTATAAAACTACGCTGCAGTGGTTGACCAACCAAGGCAAAAGCGCCGTCAATTCGTCATGTATGGCACTTTTTAAAGCGCGATGTGCGTGATTCACTTCATGTCTGGCTGTGTTGAAGCGCGCCCGACAGAGAGGTAATCGCCATGAACCTGCATCAGTTCGCCGAAACCCACGAAGTCACCAATCAGCCGCCCTCTCTGGACGGCGCGAATCTCTACCGTATCGATCTGCCGCTGCAGCAATGGTCTGAGCGTTTTGGTGCCGGTTGGGCTCAGGGTCGCATTGACGCGTATGGTGCCCTGGCGGGCGGGCCATTGATGGAGGCGGGGTTTCTCGCCAATCAGAACAAACCGGTGTTTGCCAGTCATGATCGATATGGGCATCGCATTGACCTGGTGGAATTTCATCCGGCCTACCATCAACTGATGCGCACGGCGGTGGAGCACGGTATCCCGTCGTTACCCTGGACTGATCCACAACCCGGCGCCCATGTTGCTCGGGCCGCCATGAGCTATCTGCACAGTCAGGCCGAAGCCGGTAGCGGGTGCCCGCTGACCATGACCTTTGCCAGTGTGCCTGCGTTGCGCGTGCAGCCTGATCTCGCGGCCCAGTGGCTGCCGAAAGTCCTCGCCCGAGAATACGACCCACGAAATGTAGGAATGGCGCACAAGGCCGGTGTGACCATCGGCATGGCCATGACCGAGAAGCAGGGCGGCACCGATGTTCGCGCCAATACCACGCGGGCATATCCCATTGGCGCGTCAGGTCCGGGGCAGGCTTATGAGCTGGTCGGGCATAAATGGTTTTGTTCGGCGCCGATGTGCGATGCGTTTCTGACGCTGGCGCAGACAGACAAAGGCCTGACGTGTTTCCTGCTGCCACGCCATCGCCCGGATGACACCCGAAACGAGTTCTATATACAGCGCCTGAAGAACAAGCTGGGCAACTGGTCCAACGCCTCAAGCGAAGTGGAGTTGCGCGGGGCATTCGCCTGGATGATGGGTGAAGAAGGTCGAGGCGTGCCGACCATTATCGAGATGGTTGCAATGACCCGCTTCGACTGCATGGTGGGCTCCAGCGCCCTGATGCGTCAGGCCTTGAGTCAGGCCGCGCATCATTGCGCTCACCGCAGTGTTGGTGGTCGAGTGTTAGCCGAACAGCCGCTGATGCAGAACGTTCTCGCCGATCTGGCGCTGGAGAGTGAAGCGGCGCTGGCCTTGAGCATGCGCATGGGGCGCGCCCTGGATCATCTGGACGATCCGCACGAGGCGCGTTTTGCCCGGTTGGTGACGGCAGTGGGCAAATACTGGATCTGCAAACGGGCCCCGGCCATGATCAATGAGGCGGCGGAGTGCATGGGCGGCGCGGGGTATGTCGAGGACAGCATCCTGCCACGGCTTTATCGTGAAGCACCGGTCAACTCTACGTGGGAAGGCTCCGGTAACGTGCAATGCCTGGACGTGCTGAGGGCGCTGTCCAAGGAGTCGGGCGTGCTCGATACCCTCTTCGCCGAATTGGGTGATGGGCATGGGGATCAGGATCTGGCCATGCATATCGACGGTTTGAAAGCGGCCTTCCGGGACACCGGTGATATTCAGTACCGCGCCCGGCAGCTAACCGAAGACATCGCCCTGGCTCTGCAGGCCAAGCTGCTGCTTGAGGCGGGCAATGCGGCGGTCAGTGATGCTTTTATTGCCAGTCGACTGGCGTCGCGAAGTGCGGTGTATGGCACCTTGCCAAGAGGCGTTGATGTGCAGGCGCTGGTCGCAAGATCTACCCCGATGATTGGGTGAGGCACATAACCCGTGGTGTGCACCGGACCTGTGGGAGCGAGGCTTGCCCGCGATAAGGATGAGTTGCTCTATCTGATGCACCGCAGCGCCTATATCGCGGGCAAGCCTCGCTCCAACAGGAATTACTGATGACGTGGGGCCGGCTTCAAATGGGAAGAGGCCTGTACAGTCACTATATTTTTATCGATCGATAGGTCGCCTTCCCGGCTAAAGCCGGTCCCACGACAATTCTGCACCTGAGTCTTCCGCACTACGCCACTAGTGCCTTCCCTTCACGATGCAGGCAAGATGGGCCACTGCAAGATCAGAAGGATACCAATCGTGACTGAAACCTTTATTGTCGTTGAAACGCCCGAACAAGCCGTGGATCGCCTTGCTGAACTGCACGAGCGCGCTACCAGCGCGTTGAGCCAGGCGCTCAAGCGCTATCTCAAAGACCGGGTCGAGCCTGATGCCGATCAGCGTTCCCTGTTCCGCTATCCAGAATTGCGCCTGACTTATCACTGTCAGGGCGAAGTACCGCTGACCACTCGCGCTTACGCCAAGGTCCAGTTGCCTGGCAACTACAGCGTGACCGTGACTCACCCGGCCGCCTTCCGTAAATACCTGCTCGAACAACTCGGGCCATTGATGAATGACTTCACGATTACTGTGGAGGTCGGTGTCAGTGAGCAAAACATCCCGTATCCCTATGTGGTTGAACAGGGCGACGAGTTGGCCGGTTCTGGCGTAACGGCCGCAGCGCTGGCGCGGGTTTTCCCCAGCACTGATTTGTCTGCCGCCACTGATGGCATCGCTGATGGTCTGTACGACTGGGCCAACACCGATCCGTTGCCGCTGGCCTTGTTCGATGCCGCCCGCGTGGACTTTTCCCTGCGCCGTCTGGTGCATTACACCGGTAGCGACTGGCGTCATGTGCAGCCGTGGATCCTGCTGACCAACTACCACCGCTACGTTGACCAATTCATCGTTCACGGTCTGGAAAAACTGCGCGAAGACCCACGTTTTGTTCGCATGGTCCTGCCCGGTAACGTCATCGTCGAAAAGAGCATGGATCACGGCGAGGCGCAGGCCATTGTCGCCAGTGTGGTTTGGCATCGTTATCAAATGCCGGCTTATCACTTGATAGCTGAAGACGGTCATGGCGTCACGCTGGTCAACATCGGCGTGGGCCCGTCCAATGCCAAGAACATCACCGATCACCTGGCGGTGCTGCGTCCGCATTGCTGGCTGATGATCGGCCACTGCGGCGGCCTGCGACAATCCCAGACTATTGGTGATTACGTGCTGGCTCACGCTTACATGCGTCGCGACGGGATTCTTGATCGCGTGCTGCCGCCGCATATTCCGATCCCGGCGTTGGCCGAAGTGCAGTTGGCCCTTCAGGAGTCAGCAGCGCAAATTACTGGCGAGCGTGGCGATGACCTGAAAAAACGCCTGCGCACCGGTACTGTTCTGACCTACGACGACCGTAACTGGGAATTGCGCTGGGCCCAGGAACGTCCGCTGATCAACCTGTCCCGAGCGGTGGCTGTGGACATGGAAAGTGGCACGATTGCGGCTCAGGGTTATCGCTTGCGCGTGCCGTACGGCACGTTGCTCTGTGTTTCGGACAAGCCGCTGCATAGCGAAATCAAACTGCCTGGTTCAGCCAACGCGTTCTACGAGCGTGCGGTCAGCCAGCATTTGAAGATTGGCATAGCCGCGCTGGACCTGATGCGCACCCAGCTCAACTCGCTGCATTCGCGCAAACTGCGCAGCTTCGATGAGCCGCCGTTCCGTTAAGTGTTTGGTATTTGCACAAGGGGCCACTAAAGTGGCCCTTTCTGTTTCCGAATACCGAAATCCTCATGTCCCGTATCCAGCGTCCCCCTGCTCGTCGTCCCGCGCCAACCAGCCCCGGTGCTGGCCGTCGTGTCGCCAAAGCCCCGCCCGCCGAGCCAAAACTGATCCTGTTCAACAAGCCGTTCGACGTTCTGACTCAGTTCAGTGACGGAGAAGGGCGGGCGACGCTCAAGGATTTTATCGAGATCCCCGGCATCTATCCGGCCGGACGACTGGATCGGGACAGCGAAGGGCTGTTGCTGCTGACCAACGATGGCCAGCTTCAGGCG
Source organism: Pseudomonas caspiana (assembly GCF_002158995.1). Taxonomy (GTDB): domain Bacteria; phylum Pseudomonadota; class Gammaproteobacteria; order Pseudomonadales; family Pseudomonadaceae; genus Aquipseudomonas; species Aquipseudomonas caspiana. Next base: position 153,705 of record NZ_LOHF01000009.1, read on the forward strand.
CGTATTGCAGACCCCAAACACAAGCTGCCTAAAACCTATTGGGTGCAAGTCGAAGGTGAACCAAGCGCCGAGCAGTTGCAGCAATTGCGTGACGGCGTGCAACTCAACGACGGTCCGACGCTGCCCGCTCAGGCACGGCAACTGGACGAGCCACAACTCTGGCCACGCGACCCACCGGTACGCTTTCGTAAAAGCGTGCCGACCAGTTGGCTAGAGTTGATCATCAAAGAAGGCCGTAATCGCCAGGTCAGGCGCATGACCGCTGCGGTAGGTCTGCCGACATTAAGGCTGGTGCGGGTGAGGATTGGCGACTGGACGATTGAAGGGCTGGATCAGGGGCAATGGCGGGAAGTGCCTGCGAGGTTATAGCGCGGGTTAGAACTTGTGGGAGCAGAGCTTGCTCGCGATATAGGCAACGCGGTTTAAAGTGAATAGCGTCCAGCTCTATCGCGAGCAAGCTCTGCTCCCACATAGACCGCGCGATTCCGTAGGACCGGCTTCAGCCGGGAGGACGTCGGAGCATTCGCTAAATATCCTTCGCCTGAAATACTGCCATCCCGGCTAAAGCCAGTCCTACGGGGCGGGATCAGTACTTGCAGGCAAAAATAGAATCTCCCATATGATGAAACTGCATCAGCTCTCCAGATAAGCAATCACAACGGTCTTGATCACAAACGCCATGATCCCCAGGCCCAGCACGAAGAACAGAATGAGGGTGCCGAATCGTCCTGCCTTGGACTTCTTTGCCAAGTCCCAGACGATGAAGCCCATAAAGCCGACCAAAAGGCTGATGAGGATCGTCATCATCCATTGTTCGAAAACTTCAGGCTCCATGACTAATCTCCAACGAGTCAGTTGCGCAGGTGCACCAGGGGTAGTTCGGTGCTGGCCAGAACCTGATTGAGCACAAAGCTCGACTTCACGCTGGTCACACCATCGATACGGGTAAGGTGCCCTAACAGCAGTTTCTGATAATGATCCATGTCAGCCACCACGACTTTCAACTGATAATCCGCATCCATACCCGTCACCAGGCTGCATTCGAGCACTTGAGGCAGGTTACGAATTTGCGCTTCGAAGTTTTCAAAGCGGTCAGGCGTGTGTCGATCCATACCTATCAGGACATAGGCGGTCAGGTTCAGACCGAGTTTTTTCCGGTCCAGCAGCGCCACCTGTCTGACAATGTAGCCGTCGTCTTCCAGTTGTTTTACGCGTCGTGAGCAAGGCGACGGAGACAGACCGATACGCTCAGCCAGTTCCTGATTGGAGATGCGCGCGTCACGCTGCAATTCCGCCAAAATGCTCAGGTCATATCTGTCGAGTTTGCTCACGAGGTTCCCCTTTCTAGGTTCGATTGCGCCGAATTATTCATCCGAAGTTAAAAATTGCGCAAGTAATGTTTTATCCGGCAACTTTAGCAATCCTGTGCTGGTGCCTCAGGCCTATGCTTTTAAACAGAATCACTGCCCGGACATAGCGTCCAGCGCGGCTCGCCCAATCAGGCCAGCTGCGGCCTCCAGCCCAATAGGGTTGGCATGGCCCCCGGGCTACATACTGTCCAGAAGACGGCATGAGGTGAGCCGACGCCACAAGCGTTGAGCCAGGACGAAATTCCCGAAGGGGGACCGCGAGGTCCCCCTTTTTCTTTGTGCGCAATTTCTTTGTACGGGATCGTGTTCGCATTAGTAGCGCGCTGATAGCATGCGGCGAACGGCGCTTCAATAATGCAGTCTTAACCACATACATCCGGCGCCCCTGTGAGGAAAGCATGAAATCGCGTATCTGGCATTTGGCAGGCTTGAGCCTGTTATGGGTAAGCATCAGTACTCAGGCATTGGCCGGGGATGACGCGCCACGTGATCAGATTCGCGGCAGCTCGGGCGGGCAGCAGCGCGAGCAACCCAGTGCCTCACAGCAATTGCAAAACCAGCAGCGCCAGAACCAGCAACAAATTCAACAACAGCGCGATCAACAGCGGGGAGTGGAGCGCCAGCAGGATCAGCAAATGCGTAATGTTGAGCGCCAACAGCAACAGCAGATTCAACAACAGCAGAACCAGCAACGTCAGGTCGAGCGGCAACAGCAGCAACAAATCCGCGACGTCGACCGTCAGCAACAGCAGCAAATCCAGCAGCAACAAATTCAGCAGCGTCAGTCTGAGCGCCAGCAACAGCAGCAATTCCAACAGCAGCAGAATCAACAGCGGCAGTTGGAGCGTCAGCAACTGGAGCAGCGTCAGAACAACCTGCCGATTCAGAGTGGTCCGGGCGAAGCGCGCCAGACCCAGCCGCCGCGCCAGGGGTATTATCAGGACAACGGTTATCGCGGCAGTCGGGGTGATAACCGCCCGAATGATCACTGGACCGGCCGCCCTGATGGTCACGGCAATGGCTGGGGGCCAGGCCCGCAATATCGTCCGGGGCATGTAACCGATCGCGTGCCGGGCAGTTATTCCCGAGTCCCGTATCGCGGCCTGGATTACTACTACTCGGACGGTTACTGGTACCGCCCTCAAGGCCCGCGTTACGTGATCGTGACGCCACCCTATGGCGTACGTGTGCGCAGCTTGCCGGCTTATTCTCAGGAAGTATGGATCGGCAGTTCCCTGTTCTTTCTGGCTGCCGGGACGTACTACAGCTACCAGAACGATACACAGGACTATGTGGTCGCTTATCCGCCGCAAAACGTCGAGCCGGTTTATACGCCGCCCATGCCAGCGTCCAGTCCGTATGACCCTATCGCCTATCCAAACAATGGGCAGAGCGCCGAGCAGGTTGCGCAGGACAAATACGATTGCTATCGCTGGTCAGTAGAACAGAGCAGCTTCGACCCGGCTGAACCGAATACCAACAACGCGCCGGCGATGATTCAGGTCTACCGTCGTTCGATGGTGGCTTGCCTGATGGGACGCGGCTACACCATCAATTGAGGCATCAACTGATTCAGACTACGGCTGGGCGCACGACTTCCTGCGGGTCGGCGTGCACCAGCACCTCGGCCTTCGGGTATTCGCTGTTGATCGCCGCCGCTGCCTGGTCACACAAGCTATGGGCGACAGACAGCGTCAGGCTGCCCGGCAATTCCAGATGCAGTTGCACGAACCAATGGTTGCCGGAGATCCTGGTGCGCAGGTCGTGAGCACCGAGTACGCCGGGCACACTGCACGCCAGCTCCAGCATCCGTGCGCTGACATCTACTGGCAGTTCTGCATCCATCAGCACCGAAACGGTTTCTCTGGCGATCTGAAAAGCGCTCCACAGGATGTAAAGGGAAATACCCAGGCCGAACCAGGCGTCCAGTTGCTGCCATCCAAACCACGCCAATACCAGCGCCAGCAGAATGCCCATGTTCAGCAGCAGGTCTGAGCGGTAATGCAGCGAATCGGCGCGGATCGCGGCAGAACCGGTCTCCTTGATCACCTTGTGCTGAAAGGTCAACAGGGCGAAAGTCAGTGCCAGTGACAGCAGCATCACGGCAATGCCCAGACCTGGCGCGCCAATCGGTTCCGGATTCTGAATCCGTTCGACAGCCTGAAAGCCGATCAGGCAGGCGCTGACCGCAATGAACAGCGCCTGCGCCATGCCGGACAGCGCTTCCGCCTTGCCATGCCCATAACGGTGATCGTCATCGGCAGGGCGCAGCGCGTAATGCACCGCCAGCAGGTTCAGAAATGAAGCTGCGCCATCAAGCAAAGAGTCGGTCAACCCGGCAAGCAGACTGACCGACCCGCTGAGCCACCACGCCACTGCTTTGGCGATGATCAGGGTACTGGCGACCGCCAGCGAAGCCCGGGTTGCCAGACGCAACAGGCGGGCGTGTTCGAGGCTGGTGCTCATGGTGCTTCCTTCAAATTACAGTCAGGCCGACGGCGCGAGGCCCAGCGATGCCAGTTGTTGCACGCTGCCACGATGCTGGATCAGACGTGGATCGTTCAGTGGCAGCGAGCGGCCCAGTTCGGTTTCCAGAATGGCTTGCAGCTTGCTGTTGTCGACGCTGCCATCGGCGTTCACTGCCGGCTGCAGTTTTTGCGGGTCGATCTGCGCGCTCTGACCGTGCGGGAAGTAAATCGCGCCCGTGGCGAAGTCGACACCGAAGGCGATCAGGCCTGGGATTACATAGAACAGCAGGCCGACAGCGTCGAGCACGGCAATCGCCGGGTCAATCTTGCCATCGATCTGGCCGCGACGATCGGGATAGAAAATGCTGCCGCATGCGGTGAGTTGGGTCAGCAGAGTAGCGACCACGACGCCGCCGATTAAACGAGAAGGAATGCGCATGAACATCTCCAGGAGTTGAAGTGGCAACTATACAAGGCAAATAACGCAGAGCTATGACTATTGCGTGGGTCTGCAGTTCTCGGCGCAACTGATCAGGCCGAATCCTGTAGGAGCTCACCGAGGTTACGAGGCCAGCGATAGCGGTTTGTCTGACCCACCGCCAGCGCTGGCCTCGTAACCTCGGTGAGCTCCTACAGGTGTAGTGTTTGCCTCCACACCGTGCCCGTTCATCCATGATTTACTCGCCCATCCATGCACTGCATATTGCTCACGTATTCAAAAGGAGACGAACAATGACAATCAGGATTTTGATTTTGCCGGGCCTGTTCAATTCAGGTGAGGCTCACTGGCAGTCGCAGTGGGAGCGGCAGTTCCCTGACCTGCACAGGGTTGAGCAACAGGATTGGGAAACCCCGGTTGCAGCGGATTGGGTTGAACGTCTCAATCAGGAAATCACGGCAACTGACGGTGAAGTCGTGCTGGTCGGCCACAGCCTGGCCTGCACTCTGATCACTCGTTGGGCCCAGCAATATCCTGAGGCGCACAAGGTGCGCGGCGCCTTGCTGGTGGCACCCAGCGATACCGAGGCAGACAGCTATCCATCGGGCACGAGCGGCTTTACGCCGATGTCGACGCAACGCCTTCCATTCAAGACGATCACGGTAGCCAGTACTGACGATCCTTATGTCACCCAGGAGCGTGCACGTTTCTTCAGTGAAGCGTGGGGCAGCGAATTGGTCTGGCTGGAAAACGCGGGTCATATCAACGGCCAAAGCGGATACGGGCCTTGGCCGGAAGGCCTGGAGTTGTTGTATCGACTGACGGGCGACGCTCGTTTTCAACTCAAATAACGCTTGAATGGGTCATAGCGGATTTAATGCCGTCGGCACGTATAATCGGCCGCCTGTTCTGGAGCCGCCATGATTTCCCTGCCCATCGATGCCGTTATACCCGACCTGCGCCAGGCGCTGTCCGAGCGCCATGAAGCGGTGCTTGAGGCTCCGCCCGGCGCAGGCAAGACCACTCGCGTGCCGTTGGCGCTGCTTGAGGAAACCTGGCTCGCCGGGCAAACCATTCTCATGCTCGAACCGCGCCGACTGGCAGCGCGGGCAGCGGCCGAGCGACTGGCCAGCGAGCTGGGCGAAAAGGTGGGTGAAACCGTTGGCTACCGCATCCGTCTGGAAAGCAGGGTAGGCCCCAACACACGCATCGAAGTGGTCACCGAAGGTATTCTGACCCGACGCTTGCAGGATGATCCGGCGCTGGAGGGCGTTGGTTTGCTGATCTTCGACGAATTTCATGAGCGCAGCCTGGATGCCGATCTGGCCTTGGCCCTGAGCCTTAACGGCCGCGATCTGTTCCGTGACGAGCAACCGCTTAAGATCCTGCTGATGTCGGCCACTCTGGAGGGCGAGCGGCTTTCCAGTTTGCTCGACGATGCACCAGTGGTGCGCAGCGACGGTCGGATGTTCCCGGTGCAGATGCAGTGGGGCCGACCGTTTCAGCCCGGCGAATTCATCGAGCCGCGGGTAGTGCAAACGGTTCTGGATGCGATCAACGATCAAAATGGCAGCCTGTTGGTCTTCCTCCCAGGACAGGCGGAAATTCGACGGGTCAATCAGCAACTGGCGGATGCCTTGGGCTCGCGCCCCGACATTATGTTGTGCCCTTTGCATGGCGAACTGGATCTGAACGCCCAGCGCGCCGCCATTGAACCTGCCCCCAAGGGCATTCGCAAAGTAGTGCTGGCAACGAATATTGCCGAAACCAGCCTCACCATCGATGGCGTGAGAGTAGTGATCGACGCCGGGTTAGCAAGGGTCCCGCGTTTCGATCCGGGCAGCGGCATGACCCGCCTCGACACGCAGCGGATCTCCCGTGCCAGCGCGACTCAGCGCGCCGGTCGAGCCGGGCGGTTGGAGCCGGGTGTGTGTTATCGACTGTGGTCCGAAGCTCAACACGAGCAACTTGCTGCGTATGGCGCAGCGGAAATTCTTCAGGCAGATCTCGCCGGTTTGGCCTTGCAACTGGCGCGCTGGGGCGTGACGCCGACGCAACTGGTCTGGCTCGACGTCCCACCCGCTGCGGCTTATGGGCAGGCTCAGGATTTATTGGTCCGTCTGGGCGCGCTGACCCGTGAACCGGGGCAAGAGCACAAACTTACTTCTCACGGTCAGGCCATGGCCGAGCTTCCGGCCCACCCGCGTATCGGCCATTTGCTATTGCGCGGCCAAGCGTTGGGCCTCGGCAGTCTGGCCTGTGACGTTGCGGCCTTGCTGGGCGAGCGCGACATTTTGCGCGGCGCCGGTGCCGATCTGCACAGTCGCCTGACGCTGCTCGATGGCAGTGAGCGCGCTGCGCGTGGTGCCCAAGGCGGCGTGCAGCGGGCTAAACAACTGGCTCGCCAATATCGCGGCTATCTGCGCGGCGCTGCGACTGCGCCGGTGAGCGATCCAGACCATCCGCGCTGGCTGGGCGCGTTGCTGGCGCTGGCCTATCCCGACCGTGTTGCGCAGCAGCGTAAGGCGGGCGGTGCTGAATACCGATTGGCTAACGGTCGGGCAGCCTTATTTGCCGAAGTCGATGCGTTGATGAAGCAGCCGTGGTTGGTAATCGCCGACCTCGGTAGTCGACAGGGCCAGCGCGAAGAGCGTATCTATCTGGCGGCCGAGTTCGATCCGGAATTGTTTGATTCTGTGTTGGCTGAACAAGTGGTTCAGCTTGATCAACTGGACTGGGACGAGCGCGAAGGTGTGTTCCGTGCTGAACGCCAGCGCAAGGTGGGGGAATTGATCCTCAGTCGCGAGCCGCTGACCGGGCTGGATGAGTCTGCCAAAGGTCAGGCGCTGCTGGCGTTGGTGCGGCGTAAAGGTCTTGAACTGTTGCCGTGGACGCCCGAGCTGCGCCAATGGCAGGCGCGCGTCGGTTTGTTGCGTTCGCTGGATCTTGAACAAAAAGGCAGCAGCGAATGGCCGGATGTCAGTAACGCCGGTTTGCTGGAACGGCTGGAAATCTGGCTACTGCCGTATCTGGGCAAGGTGTCGCGGCTCAGCCATTTCAGCAATCTGGACTTGTCGTCGATCCTGCATAACCTGCTGCCTTGGCCGTTGCCTCAACGTCTGGATGAGCTGGCGCCGCATCACTTGAGCGTGCCGTCCGGCTCATCGGTACGGCTGGATTACAGCGAACACCCGCCGATTCTCGCGGTGCGCCTGCAAGAGCTGTTTGGTCTGGCCGATACACCGCGCATCGCCAACGGGCGGCAGATCGTCAAACTACACCTGCTGTCTCCCGCCCGTCGCCCGGTGCAGGTCACGCAAGACCTGGCCAACTTCTGGCGCAGCACGTATGCCGAGGTGAAAAAGGACTTGAAGGGCAGATACCCCAAACACTATTGGCCGGATGACCCGCTGATTGCCGAGCCGACAGCGCGGATCAAGCCGAGGAAGTAGCTGCCCGTGAGTGTTCTGAACGCCCCCGGAATTGATTGGAATGCTGCTTTCTGTGGGAGCGGTGCTTGCCCGCGATAAACGATAACGCGGTGTGTCTTCAAGCTGCGTCTCATGCATCGCGTGCAAGCACCGCTCCCACAGGTACCGAGTTCTGCTTAGAGAGTTTTCAAGGCAACACCGGCAACAAAAACCGTCCAATAACCGGCAGGTGATTCGAGATCAGCAACGTGTCTTCCTGCCGCACGCTGGCCCCCACTCGCTTGAGTCGCGGGCTGTAGAACAGGTAATCCACAGTGCGATCAGGGCCATTGAGGCGCGGGTCATTGGGGAAGTGCGTAAGCCATTTCGAACGATCAATACCGCCGACTTCGACGTTGTTAGGGATCATCGGGTATTTGTCCCACAGCACGTGCAACTGGCTGTCGGGCTGATACAACGAGCGTTGCTCAACAGGCAGGCGCTGATACTGACCCAGCGGCAGCAGATTGAAATCCCCGCCGATCAACCAGGGCGTGCCGGTGGCTTCGAATTTGTCGAGCAGCTTGCCGGTCGCCTGGACCTGACGCTGCATGGCGTCGTCGCCTTCGATAAAGGGCTCAAGATAGGTGTTGATCACCGCCAAATGACCGCCATCGCGCAGCGGCAGGTAACTGACCAGTAGTGCTGGTTTGCGCTGGAATTGGCGACTGATCAGGTTAGCGTCGCGAATCGGCAGCTGAATGCGTTCGGCCCGGTCGATCTCGAATCGGCTGAGGGTCGCGAGTTTCATGCCGACGCTGCCTGCGATGTGCGGATTGGGGACGAAATCGGCTTTCCAGTAAAACGCCTCCGAGCTGCATGGATACAGATCGGTGACGCGCTCTTGCAGCAACGCCAGCTGATCGTCGTAGTCGGTGTTCTTCGCGCCGTCGTTCACTTCCTGCAACAGGACGATGTCCGGCTGTTCGTCGCGAATCACCCGGGCGACTTCATCGAGATTGAAGGCGACATCTTCTGGCGTAGGCCGCTCGTCCGGGCCGCTGCCATCGGTCATGTCATACCAGAACACGTAACGCTTGCCCGCCAGATACTGGATGTTCCAGGTCATGACCTTGAGCGCTTGCCCCGGTATCAAGCGCGGTGCTTTATCCGCAGGACTACAGGCGACAGGCAGTTCTTCACGAGGAGCAGGGCGCCAGGTCAGGGTGTAGACCAGCCCTAGCAGCACGCCGGCCAGCAATACAAGAATCAGCATGAAACGGATCAGGCGGCTCATTAGCTCGGCTTAGAACGCGCTGCGTTCAGTCAGAAGTTCGCGTTGCAGGGCTTTCAAAAAGTGCAATCCCGAGCATAGCCGACTGGAAGATGATTGGCAGCCTTCCTCTCGGTTACTCCAGCTCTTCGGGTTGTTCAGGTGGTTCGTTGAGCAGCATGAACAGGCGAAACATCACCACACTGGTGAACAACTGCAGGAAGCTGCTGACGACGTTGATCAGCAAAGTGGCCGCTGCGTTCTGTGGCTCAGGCAGCAGGAAGTAGGCGATACCTTCAAGCAGCGACAGCGGAATATAGATACACAACACGCAGGTCAGGATGCGCACGAAATGGCCGTTGCTCATTTCGAAGCTTGCGCGCATCGCCATCAGCGGCGTCAGGCCGCGCAGCACCAACAGGTATTCCGCGAACACCAGTTTTACCATCACCCAGATGCCGGGAACGATAAACAGTGACAGACCAAACATGATCAGCAGTGTGCTCAGCGCCGAGAGCACTGCGAACGTCGGCCACATGCGCAGCGCCATGGCCAGCAAGTCACGCGGTCTCGGCTGATCGCCACCACGGCTGCGTGCATCCATAAACAGGATCAGTGCACAGGTGTAGAGCGGGTAGAACAACAGGCCGATCAGTAATTCGTAAGCCGATGATGAGTTGGCCGTCAGTGAGTTGCTCAGCGCCTGCTTGGCCAGTGCCTCAACGATGACCAGCGGCAGGCACAGCGCCAGAATGCTCGTCAGGTTGCGCCGAAAAAAATACAGGGAGTCGGTAAGAATAGTCAGCGGGTTCATTAGTATCGGGTCGCAAAAAAAGCAGGCGGTCACTTTAGCTGGCTAACCATGCACCGGCCAGAGCCTTCTTAACATTTGCGACTGTCTATTGAAACGCCCTGGATTAGCCCCATTACCTTGCTTACGCGTGGCTATCCGGCCAGGCGAAGATTTTTAACGGCAATCTAACGAGGTCGCCATGAACAGCGAAGAGCAAACCCTGATCGATGGTCTTTTCAGCAAACTGAAAAGTGCCGAAACCGGTTCGGCCCCCCGTGACGTCGAGGCTGAAGCCAGGATCAAGGAGCATCTCAACCAGCAACCCGCCGCGCCTTATTACATGGCGCAGGCGATTCTGGTGCAGGAAGCGGCAGTCAATCAGCTCAACCAGCAGGTCAAAGAGCGCGACGAGCAAATCCAGCGTTTGCAGGCTGAACTCCAGCAGGCGAAGGCCCAAGGCTCTTCGGCTCCGGCGCAGGGCGGTGGTGGTTTCTTGTCGAGCATCTTCGGTGGCGGTGGTAATCGCCCACAGCCTCAGCCGCAGCAGTCCTTTTCCCAGCCGCCAGCGTCCTCCGGTGGCGGCTGGCGCGACGGCGGCCCGTCCAGCCCTGCGCCTTACAACGCGCCGCAAGGTAATTATGCTGCGCCGCAGCAACAGGCTCCGAGAGGCACCGGCTTTCTGGGTGGTGCGTTGCAAACCGCAGCGGGTGTCGCCGGCGGTGTAATGCTGGCGCAGGGCCTGAGCAGCATGTTCGGCGGTCACAACCAGCCTGAAGAAATTGTTGAGGTCATCAAGGAAGAGCCTGCCCAGGTTGCAGATCATAGCCCTCAGGATTCAGGTGGTGGCTGGAACGATAACCAGGAGAGTGTGACCAGCAACGATTCATACGGCAGCGATCAAGGCGGCTGGGATGATGGCGGTTTTGATGGTGGGGATGATGATTCGTTTGTTTGATTCAGCTATCCAGATGTATTTCCAGGAGGCGTTTTACTCAGACACCCACCTGCCGCGCTGAAATACGGTACCTGTGGGAGCGGTGCTTGCCCGCGATAAGGTCCATGCAATCTAGCGCGAACCGCATCCGGCCTTATCGCGGGCAAGCACTGCTCCCACAGGAGACCGCATTTCTTTGTTGGAGCGAGTGGCCGCCAATGCCCGGGCCATCCACGAAACTGGCATACTAAGCGCCGATTCAACTTCTGAATCGGCGTTGTCGTTTGGCTGCGCTGCTGCGTCATGAGGATTACCGGTGAAGAAAATCGCTGTGTTCGCCGATGTACAGAACCTCTATTACACGGTCCGTCAGGCCCATGGTTGCCATTTCAACTACGCGGCGTTGTGGGCGGATATCAGCAAGCGTGGGGAAATCGTCGAGGCTTACGCCTATGCCATCGACCGTGGCGACAGCAAGCAGCAGCAATTCCAGCAAATCCTCCGCAACCTCGGTTTCACCGTCAAACTCAAGCCGTACATCCAGCGCAGCGATGGCTCGGCCAAGGGTGACTGGGATGTGGGCATCACCATCGATATCATGGACGTCGCGCCACAAGTCGACGAAGTGGTCTTGGCGTCCGGCGATGGCGATTTTGATTTGTTGCTGGAGCGCATCATCAGCAAACATGGTGTCGAAGCGGTTGCCTATGGCGTGCCGGGGCTGACCGCCAACTCGCTGATCCGCGCCGCCAGCCGTTACGTGCCCATCGAGGGCGCGTTGCTTTTACGTTGATTTTTTAAGGGTTCAGGCACGTGTTGGAACAAGTAGCGGTCATCGACTTTGAAACCACCGGTATTTCTCCAGGCCAAGGCTGCCGTGCCACGGAGATTGCCGTGGTGATCATGGAGCAGGGGCGCATCGTCGATCGCTTTCAAAGCCTGATGAACGCGGGTGTGCGGATTCCAGGATTCATTGAGTCTCTGACCGGCATCAGCAACAGCATGATTCGCACTGCGCCCTCGGCCGAGCGGGTCATGAGTGACGTGGCTGATTTCGTCGGCACGATACCGCTGGTGGCGCATAACGCCTCGTTCGACCAGAAGTTCTGGGATTACGAGCTGTCGCGCATCGAGCGCAACCGCCAACAAAGCTTTGCTTGTTCACTGCTGTTGGCGCGACGCCTGATGCCGGCTGCGCCCAATCACAAGCTTGGCACCCTGACCAGCTATGCGCGCCTGCCCAATACCGGCAAGGCTCACCGGGCCATGGCTGATGCCGAGATGGCTGCCAACCTCACCGCCTATCTGACCCATGAACTGCGTCACACCCACGGCCTTTCGACGATTTCCCACCAATTGCTCTGCACGCTGCAGAAAGTGCCCGCGGCGAAAATCAGCGACGCCATCAAGCGTCAGCGTGGCTTTTAAAGGCGTTCTCTCCAGCCTCTACAGCGGATTGAGCCGGACTAATGGCGAAAGCCGCAGGCGGTGCAGGCCGGAATAGTCCGGACAGGGTAAACTGCGCGCCATCTCGCGTGATTTATCTACGGTATTCCAATGACATTCGCCACACTCGGCCTGATTGAACCCCTGCTGCGCGCTCTTGAGACGCTCGGCTACCAGACTCCCACGCCTGTTCAGGCGCAGGCGATTCCACCGGTCCTGGCCGGGCGTGACCTGATGGCCGCAGCCCAGACCGGTACTGGCAAAACTGCCGGTTTCGCCTTGCCGCTGCTGCAACGCCTGATCATGGAAGGCCCGAAAGTCATGCCCAACTCGGTGCGTGCGCTGGTGCTGGTGCCGACGCGTGAGCTGGCCGAGCAGGTTCACGAGAACATTCGTCAGTACGCCGAACACCTGCCGCTGAGCACCTATGCCGTCTACGGCGGCGTGAGCATCAATCCGCAGATGATGAAACTGCGTAAAGGCGTCGATGTGCTGGTGGCTACACCGGGTCGCTTGCTCGATCTTTACCGCCAGAACGCGGTGAAGTTCTCCCAATTGCAAACCCTGATCCTCGACGAAGCGGATCGTATGCTCGATCTGGGCTTCTCCGAAGAGCTGCGCGATATCTACAAGGCCCTACCTAAAAAACGTCAGACGCTGCTGTTCTCTGCGACCTTCTCCGACGCCATTCGCCAGTTGGCCGCGCAGATGCTCGATGACCCGCTGACCATCGAAGTCAGCCCGCGCAACGTGGCGGCGTCCTCGGTCAAGCAATGGGTGGTAACGGTCGACAAGAAGCGCAAGCCTGAGTTGTTCATTCACCTGCTGAAAAAACTGCGCTGGTCTCAGGTTCTGGTGTTCGCCAAAACTCGAGTTGGCGTTGATCAATTGGTGGATCGCCTGCAAGGTCTGGGTATCAGTTCTGACGGTATCCACGGCGATAAGCCACAGGCTACTCGTCAAAGGGCACTGGATCGCTTCAAGGCCAGTGAAGTGCAGATTCTGGTGGCCACCGATGTTGCTGCGCGCGGTCTGGATATCGATGATTTGCCAACCGTGGTCAACTTCGATCTGCCGATCGTCGCTGAAGACTACATTCACCGCATTGGCCGCACCGGCCGAGCAGGTCTGACGGGTGAGGCCATTTCGCTGGTGTGTGCTGACGAAGTGGAATTATTGTCGGCGATCGAAACCTTGACTCGTCAGACATTGCGTCGTGAGGAAGAGCCGGATTTCGAACCGGAACATCGTGTGCCGACCACCGATGCCAGCGGCCAGATTCTGAAGAAACCGAAAAAACCGAAGAAACCCAAAACCTCCGGTGGCGGCAAACGTAACCTGGGCAAATGGATCGACAGTGGCGACGCTGCGCCAGAAGCGCCATCGGCCAAGCCCGTGCGTAAAGTCCCGGTGTTCAACACAGGGCCGCGCAAGAAAAAACCTTGATGTAAATAAAAGAGGGTATGAGCGACGCCTTACCT
>NZ_LOHF01000009.1:167823-193841 GCF_002158995.1 Pseudomonas caspiana
AATCGCGTCCAGCGTTATCGCGGGCAAGTACCGCTCCCACAATTCATTTCAGCCCACCATTACTCCGCGACTTCCGTTACTGGCTGCCAACTCCCCACCATATGCACCAACCCCGGCGCACCTTCCAGGCGGAATTGGCCGTGGGAACCCGCCGCGCTGGCCGACAGCACAATCTCGCTGGGCAAGCGCACCGGCTTCTGGAACTGCACGCTGATATCCACGTTCGAGGCCGGAAGGTGGTTAGCCAGAAAAGCGAGGGTTCTTGCCTTGAGCCACATACCGTGGGCAATGGCCTTCGGGAAGCCGAACAGCTTGGCGCTTGGCCCGCTAAGGTGGATCGGGTTGTAGTCGCCAGACACTTTGGCGTAACGCCGACCAATTTCTGCTGGCGCTCGCCACCGTGCGACCTCCGTCGCGGGCAATGCAGCAGGCTCATAATCGCTGCTCACCGCGCCTTCCAGCTGCACGTCGCGACAGAGCATCGTGCTCTCTTCTTCCCATAACAGACCCATCGAATCCTCAACCTGAGTAATCAGGTCGAACGTCGCGCCTTTGTCGTGAGGCTTAAGGTTTTCCGCTTTTACCCCGATGTACACCTTGTTCACGCTGCCCAGCGGTCGGTGAATCCTTATTCGGTTGGCCAAATGAATCAGCCCCAACAGCGGGAAAGGGAAGTCTTTGGCTGTCATCAATTGCATTTGCAGGTTGAACGCCAGCACGTGTGGATAAGTCGGCGGCAACAGACTGTTTTCGCTGAAACCGCACACTTCGCGGTATTGGGACAGCTTCTGCGCGTCCACTGACGTCCAGCAACGCAAGCCGATGTCTGGCAGTTCAGTACCGGTGACCTTGCGCCGCAGCGCCGCCTGAACAAACAGGTTCGGCAGCGTCGGTAGAGAATCCAGGTATCGCCAATGAGCGCTCATCGTGCATCTCCTTGCTCGTAATTATTGTTGTCCGCTTATGCGCCGATGACGCTTTGACCACAGACCCGCAGTACCTGACCGCTGACAGCTCCAGCGCCTGGTTGAGCCAGCCAGGCAACGCCCTCAGCCACGTCTTGCGGTAAGCCGCCTTGACCTAACGAGCTCATGCGCCGTCCCGCTTCACGCAGGGCGAACGGCATGCTTGAGGTCATTTTGGTTTCGATAAAGCCCGGAGCAACGGCATTGATGCTGATGCCGCGCTCGCCTAGCACCGGCGCCAAGGCGCGAGCAAGGCCGATCAAGCCGGCTTTGCTGGTCGCGTAATTGGTTTGGCCACGGTTGCCGGAAAGGCCGCTGATCGAGGCCAGCAGAATGACGCGACCGTTGTCGCGCAGGGTGCCGCTGTCGAGCAGCGCTTCGGTCAACACTTGTGGTGCGTTGAGATTGACCGACAACACTGAATCCCAGAAGTCGGCAGACATATTGACCAGCGTCTTGTCCCGGGTAATTCCGGCGTTGTGCACCAGAATGTCGATGCCGCCCTGCAGTTGTTCGATCAACTGCGCGCCCGCATCGGCTGCGCCAATGTCCAGCGTCAGGGCCTTGCCGCCCAGTCTCGCCGCCAGGGCATCCAGGTCTGATTTGGCCTGAGGTACATCGAGCAGGACCACTTCAGCGCCGTCGCGAGCCAGTGTTTCGGCAATCGCCGCGCCGATACCACGCGCCGCACCGGTCACCAGCGCTCTGCGGCCGCTGAGCGGACGACTCCAGTCCTGCACCTGTGCCGGGCAAGGACTCAGACGGATGACCTGTCCGGAGATAAAAGCGCTTTTGGGCGACAGGAAAAACCGTAGGGCACCTTCAAGCTGATCCTCCGCGCCACTGTCCACTTGCAGCAGTTGCACAGTGCCGCCGTTGCGCATTTCTTTGGCGAGCGAGCGGCTGAAGCCTTCGAGCGCCTGTTGGGTGCTGGCGGCCAGCGGTTCGCTGAGGCTGGCGGGCGAATGGCCAAGAATTACCACGTGCGCGCTGTCATCGAGTTTTTTCAGCAGTGGCTGAAAGAATTCGCGCAATTGCTTGAGGTCCTCGGTGCGCGTGAAAGCGCTGGCGTCGAAGACCACTGCTTTGATTTTCGGACCCTGATCGACAACCCAGGCGGTTGTGCCCGGGACCTCTGAGCCAAAGCTGTAGACAGACTCGGTCAAGCGCGGAGCGAAAAGCCGGACTCGATCAGCCAACGGCCCGGCGCTGATCAGCAACGAACCTTCAACAGGGCGCAGACGTCCGGCCTGCCAGCGTTCCAGTCTGACCGGTTTAGGCAGGCCAATAGCGCCAACCAGGCGGCTGCCCAGGTCAGAGTTGGCGAAATCTATATAGCGATCAGACGGCATGGAACACTCTCCTTGAGTCGGGGTTCAAAGGAGTTGACCACACTCAAGCGACGTTCGTTCGAGTATCCCCTACGCTGCTCATCAGCGAATCCGTATCAATAAAGGGAGTTTTCAATGAATCAGCCACGCCGGGTCGCCATCGTCGGCGGTAACCGTATCCCATTCGCTCGCTCCAATGGGCCATACGCCACTTCGAGCAATCAGGACATGCTGACCGCTGCGCTGGAGGGATTGATCGAGCGTTTCAACCTGCATGGCCTGCGCATGGGCGAGGTCGTTGCCGGGGCGGTGCTCAAGCATTCCCGGGATTTCAACCTGACTCGCGAGTGCGTGCTGGGCTCGCGCTTGTCCCCGCAGACCCCGGTCTACGATCTGCAACAGGCCTGCGGCACCGGGCTGGAAGCGGCGTTGCTGGTGGCTAACAAAATCGCGCTGGGGCAGATCGAGTGCGGCATTGCGGGCGGGGTAGATACCACCTCCGACGCGCCGATTGGCGTGAATGAAGATTTGCGTAACATTTTACTGCAGGTTAACCGGGCTAAATCCGTAGGCGACAAACTTAAACTTTTGTTGCAATTGCGTCCCCACAACCTCAAGCCTGAGTTGCCACGCAATAGCGAACCGCGCACTGGTCTTTCCATGGGGCAGCACTGCGAATTGATGGCGCAGACCTGGAATATCCCTCGCGACGCACAGGATCAACTGGCGCTGGAAAGCCATTTAAAAATGGCCGCGGCGTATGCCGAAGGCTGGCAGAACGATTTGATCACGCCGTTTCAGGGCCTGACCCGCGACAATAATTTGCGCCCGGACCTGACGCTGGAAAAACTCGCCAGCCTGAAACCGGCGTTCGAACGCAGCGCCAAGGGCACGCTGACGGCGGGCAACTCCACACCGCTGACTGACGGCGCATCGTTGGTGCTGCTGGCTAGTGAAGAGTGGGCCAAAGAGCGTGGTTTGCCGGTGTTGGCGTATCTGCGTGACGGAGAGTCGGCGGCGGTGGATTTCGTCAACGGCAAAGAGGGCCTGCTGATGGCGCCAGCCTATGCCGTGCCTCGGCTCTTGGCGCGCAATGGCCTGACCTTGCAGGATTTCGATTACTACGAGATTCACGAAGCGTTCGCTGCCCAGGTGCTGTGTACGCTTAAGGCCTGGGAGGACGCGGATTATTGCCAGACCCGACTTGGGCTGGACGCGCCTTTAGGATCGATTGACCGCAGCAAGATGAACGTCAAAGGCAGCTCATTGGCCGCCGGTCACCCGTTTGCAGCCACGGGCGGGCGCATCGTCGCCAACCTGGCCAAGTTGTTGAGCGTCGCGGGAGAAGGGCGCGGATTGATCTCGATCTGTGCAGCGGGCGGGCAGGGGGTTACTGCGATTCTTGAGCGGTAATAAGGGCCATTTCTTGAATTGGAAGTGGACTGCTATTTCTTGTAGGGGATTCCAGGTTTGCCCGCAACCTGACGTGGGACCGGCTTTAGCTGGGAAGGCTGTATTCTGATCACAAAGGTGCGTTGGATGTACTGGCCTCTTCCCGGCTAAAGCCGGTCCCACGACATGGCGCCAATTTTGGGGATTATCACAAACAGGTTTTGCGTAATCCCCAAAGAGACTGCAATCAAGCCGCTCGGGCTTCCTCCAGCGCTTCTGCCGACAATTGCTGCTTGTGCCGGTTGGCATAGTTCTCTGCCATCACCGAGCAAACGATAAGCTGCAGCGGGTGATAGATCATGATCGGCAGCAGGATCAGGCCCAGGCCCGGGTTGTTGCCGAAGATCAGCGCCGCCATCGGCGCACCGGCCGCGAGGGATTTCTTGGTGGCGCAGAACACCGCCGCCACTTTGTCTGCGTGGTTGAATTTCAAGGCGCGGGCTGTTCCGGTGGTCAGTAACAGGATCACTACCAGCAATACAGCGCTACCAACGAAAGCCATGGCGATGACCGAGTTGCCTTGGGTTTGCCACAGTCCTGACACCATCGAATTACAGAAAGCCGCGTAGACCAGCAACAGGATCACAATCTTGTCGATCAGGTTGGTGTACTTTTTGTGTTTGGCGAAAAACTTGCCCAACAGCGGACGCACCAACTGACCCAGCACCAGTGGCAGCAGCAACATCAGGCTGAGGTTCAGCAGCGTGGACCCCAGATCGATGCCGCCGGAGCCGGTGCCAATCACCAGGCTGACCAGCCATGGCGTCATGAAGATGCCGAATACGCTGGACATGCTCGCGTTGAGAATCGCCGCCGGTACGTTTCCGCCCGCACTGCCGGTCAACGCTACCGAAGAGGAAATCGTCGAAGGCAACGCGCACAGGTACAAGAAGCCCAGCATCAACAGCGCCGGGATGTATGCACCGAACGCTTTGTCACAGACCAGCCAGATGATCGGGAACACCAGGAAGGTGAATAGCTGCACCATGATGTGCAGGCGCCAGTTCTTCAGGCCGTGTTTGATTTGTTCGCTCGACAGGTTGACCCCGTGCAGGAAGAACACCACGAACACGCCGATGTTGATGACGTATTCGGCATGCATGCCTCCGCCGGTCGCGCCGAAGCCGGGGAAGAAGTAGGCCAGAACCGTGGCCAGGACCATCCCGCAGAGGAACCAGTCGGTGACGACGCGTTTGAGGTGTTTGAGGGCTGACATAAGTGCTCGGCAATTGTTTGTAAAAATAGATGTCCGAAGGCTAACTCACTCGTACACTGCCGTCTTGCGACATAAGGCCATACCATGCCGACTAACGGACAAAATCCTATGCACCGTCAAGGCAGTGAGCGACAGATCCCCGCCCTGAGCGAATTGCCGCGTCCATTGTATGCCCGTGCCGAAAGCTTGAACGCCGGCTCGTGGACGCCGCCGCATCGTCACGAATGGGTGCAGTTTTCCTACGCCATAAGCGGCGTTCTTGGCGTTCATACGGCTGAAGGCAGTTTCTTTGCCCCGCCGCAGTGGGGCGTCTGGATACCGGCCGGTCTGGAGCACGAAGTAGTGACTTCGATGCGTGCAGAAATGCGCAGCCTGTATGTGCGTAAAGAGGATTCCAGCTGGGCACCGCAACGCTGTCGGGTTCTGGAAGTGACGCCGCTGGCCAGGGAACTGATCAAAAGTTTCTGTCATTTGCCCGCCGAATATCCCTTGGGGGATAGCAGTGAAGCGCGACTGGTGCAGGTGCTCATGGATCAATTGGCGCATTTGCCAGAAGTGGGTTTCTCGCTGCCATTGCCTCGCCATCCACGCTTGCTCGAGCTGTGCAATGAACTGATCGAAAACCCGAGCCAACTGATCACTTTGCACGATTGGGCAATGCGCCTCGGGGCTTCGGAAAAAACCTTGATGCGCCTGTTTCAACGGGAAACGGGGCTGAGTTTTCGTGGCTGGCGGCAGCGCGCGCGGTTGTTGTCATCGTTGGGTGCGCTGGAGAATGGTGACAGCGTGACCAACACGGCTTTGGCTTGCGGCTACGACTCCACGTCTGCGTTCATCGCGGCTTTCAAGGGGTTGTTCGGGTTCACTCCCGGTGAGCTGTTCAAGCAGTAACTGAACCCGATTGTCTTACGCGATGCTTATAGTTGCCGAAGCTTCTTACCCGGCGCGTCCGGTTGGTTTTTTACTGTCTTACGGCATGAAAGCTGCTTCATATCGGGGCGATGAGGGATTTTCCGACAGAAACTATCCACATCAAACGTCAGCTCCCACTACTCGCTGGCAGAGGATTGCCGTATAACGGGCAACAATCGCGTGTTTGGCAACGAAGGACCCACAATAAAAGCTGATGAAAACTCCTAAACGCATTGAACCCCTGATCGAGGACGGTCTGGTGGACGAGGTGCTGCGCCCGCTAATGAGCGGTAAAGAGGCAGCTGTTTATGTGGTGCGCTGTGGCAATGAGCTGCGGTGTGCCAAGGTTTACAAGGAGGCAAATAAGCGCAGTTTCCGTCAGGCTTCTGAATATCAGGAAGGCCGTAAGGTACGTAACAGCCGTCAGGCGCGGGCGATGGCCAAGGGCTCCAAATTTGGTCGCAAGGAAACAGAGGACGCCTGGCAGAACGCCGAAGTGGCGGCACTGTTCCGGTTGGCCAGCGCTGGCGTTCGGGTTCCCAAGCCGTACGACTTCCTCGAAGGCGTATTGCTCATGGAGATGATCGCCGACGAGTATGGCGACGCCGCACCGCGATTGAATGACGTGGTTCTGGAGCCGGATCAGGCTCGGGAATATCACGCCTTTCTGATCGAACAGATCGTGCTGATGCTCTGTACCGGTTTGGTGCATGGCGACCTTTCCGAGTTCAACGTGCTGTTGACCCCGACCGGTCCGGTGATCATCGATTTGCCTCAGGCGGTCGACGCGGCGGGCAATAACCACGCGTTCAGCATGCTGGAGCGTGACGTGGGCAACATGGCGTCCTACTTCGGGCGATTCGCGCCTGAGTTGCGCAAAACCAAGTACGCCAAGGAAATGTGGTCGTACTACGAAGCAGGTACGTTGTCGCCAGCGACGGTGTTGACCGGCGAGTTTGATGAACCGGAAGACGAGGCCGATGTTGGCGGCGTATTGCGCGAAATCGAAGCCGCGCGTCTGGACGAAGACCGCCGTCAGGCTGCCCGTGCTGCCGACGATGCACCTCCGAACAAAACTGCCGAAGAACCGCCTCCGCCCTGGATGCAGTGATCAGCAGTTAACAAAAACCCGGCTCAGGCCGGGTTTTTGTTTGGATTGGAAGGCTGCTGATATTGCCTACTGCCATCTGAATTGGAATGCTGTTCCCCTGTGGGAGCCGAGCTTGCTCGCGATAAGGCTGGACTCGGTTGACTTTAGATCGCGTCCAGCCTTATCGCGAGCAAGCTCGGCTCCCACAAGGTGTGGGTCTCACCTGCGAGGTCACCTACCCACAACACCCACCCGAAGCCAGATCCTTGAGGATCGGACAGTCCGGGCGGTCGTCGCCATGGCAGTGATCTACCAGTTCCTGCAAGGTATCGCGCAGGCTGGCCATTTCCTCGATCTTCTGATTCAGCTCGGCAATATGCTCGCGGGCCAGTGCTTTAACGTCGGCGCTGGCGCGTTGTCGGTCTTGCCAAAGCGTCAGCAGCTTGCCGACTTCTTCCAGCGAAAAGCCCAGATCCCGAGAGCGCTTGATGAATGCCAGTGTGTGCAGATCGTCTTTGCCATAGAGCCGATAGCCGCTGTCACTGCGATGCGCCGCCTGCAGCAGGCCGGTGGCTTCGTAATAGCGAATCATCTTGGCGCTCAACCCGCTCTGTTTCGCTGCTTGTCCGATGTTCATGACTTTGCTCCCGGATCTTTGGGCTTCCACGTTTTAAGCAGCAATGCGTTACTCACTACGCTCACGCTGGACAGCGCCATGGCCGCACCCGCCAGTACCGGATTGAGAAAGCCAAATGCCGCTAACGGGATACCGATCAGGTTATAAACGAAGGCCCAGAACAGGTTCTGGCGGATTTTGGCGTAGGTCTTGCGGCTAATCTCCAGTGCTGCCGGAATCAATGCCGGGTCGCCGCGCATCAGGGTGATCCCCGCCGCATGCATGGCGACGTCAGTGCCACCGCCCATGGCGATGCCTATATCAGCGGCAGCCAAGGCGGGAGCATCATTGATGCCGTCACCCACCATCGCCACCACGCCATAGCGCTTCAAGTCAGCCACTGTTGCGGCTTTGTCCGCAGGCAGCACTTCGGAATGAACGTCACGGATGCCTAGTGCGTCGGCAACTACTTTGGCGCTGCCGTGATTATCGCCGGTCAGCAAGTGGCTACTGATGTTGCGTGCCGCCAGTTGCTCTATCGCTTGCCGCGCGCCGGGTTTAAGTGTGTCGCCAAAGGCGAACAGACCGAGCACTGCCGGGTTTGGGCTTTGCTCAATCAACCATGACAAGGTCCGGCCCTCGGCTTCCCAGGCATGGGCTGCGTCGGCCAGCTCTTCCATGTGCAAGCCGCTTTGTTCAAGCATGCGCCGGTTACCCAAGACCAGGTCGCGCCCGTCCAGCGTTCCGGCAATACCGGCGCCAGGCAGGGCATGGCTGTTTTCAATGCTGGCCGGATGCAGGTGCCAATCCCGGCAGGCATCCAGCACGGCCTTGGCCAACGGGTGCTCGCTGCCGCGCTGCAGAGCGCCAGCCCACTCGAGTACCTGTTCTTCATTGCCGCCTTTGGCGCAGAAATGGGCGATTTGCGGTGTGCCGGAAGTCAGTGTGCCGGTTTTGTCGAACACCACTGTGGTGACTTCATGTGCGCGCTCCAGCGCCTCGGCGTCCTTGATCAAAATGCCATAGCGGGCCGCGACACCGGTTCCGGCCATGATTGCTGTAGGCGTTGCGAGGCCCAGTGCACACGGACAGGCGATCACCAATACCGCGACGGCGTTGATCAGCGCGCTTTCCATCGGCGCGCCCGCCACTAGCCACCCAGCGAAGGTAAAGAAGGCGATGATCAGGACGGTTGGCACGAACACCTGGCTGACCCGGTCCACCAGTTTCTGAATGGGCGCCTTGCCAGCCTGGGCGTCTTCAACCAAACGAATGATGCGCGCCAGAACTGTTTCTGTGCCCAGCGCCGTGGTTTTCACCAGCAAACGCCCCTCGCCATTGATCGCACCGCCGGTAACTTTGTCGCCGACCTGTTTAGGCACCGGCAGACTTTCGCCGCTGATCAGTGCTTCGTCGGCATGGCTTTGGCCTTCGATCACCTCACCGTCTACAGGGAAGCGTTCGCCGGGTTTTACCAGCACCAGATCGCCGAGATTCAAGGCGCTGATGGCGATGTCGTACTCATGACCGTCAATGACTTGCAGGGCGCGATCGGGGCGCAAGGCTTCCAGCGCGCGTATGGCGCTGGCGGTCTGACGTTTGGCGCGGCTTTCCAGGTATTTGCCCAGCAATACCAAAGCAATGACCACCGCCGACGCTTCAAAATACAAATGTGGCATTTTGCCGGACGCGGCAGTGACCCATTCATAAACACTCAGGCCGTACCCGGCACTGGTGCCCAGAGCCACCAGCAGGTCCATGTTGCCTGCGCCGACGCGAACGGCTTTCCAGGCTGCGACGTAAAAACGCGCACCGAAGATGAATTGCACGGGGGTGGCCAACGCGAATTGTGCCCACGCGGGCAACATCCAGTGCATGCCCAGCGGTTGCAGGAGCATGGGCAGAATCAGGGGGATCGACAGCGTTATCGCCAGAATCAACGCCCAGCGCTCTCGCGTCAGTTTGCGCAGTTGTTGATCGGCTTTGGCGGCCGGCTCTTGAAGTTCAGTGGCCCCGTAACCCGCTTTCTCTACAGCGGCGATGAGGGTGGCGGTATCCGGCCCGCCGTCCGTCTCGATGTGCGCCTGTTCACTGGCAAGGTTGACGCTGACGGTCCTGACCCCAGGCACTTTGTTCAACGCACGTTCAACCCGACCTGCGCAACTGGCGCAGGTCATGCCGGAAATCGGCAGGTCGAAGTTGAGCGGATTGAGCATGTTCGTTCTCCCTGAAGGCGGTTACCTGCAAGGATCAACCTTTCCACGAGGTCAAGGTCAAGTCCAGATCAATAATTCAGGTCGGCGCGTTTGAGATACATGCCATTGAGGCTGCTGGCGATCCGGTATTTGAGAATATCGCCGGCTTGAATCTTGATGTTGGTGTTGCTCTGCGCCTCCATGCCGGGGTCGCAACCGAAGACAGCACCTGGCAGCACTCGCAGGCGAATCGCGACATTTCCCGCTGGAAGGTTGAAGGAGACAGACTGTTCCTGGAACACGCGGCCCGCGAGCTGGTCCTGAATATAGATACCGATCTCGCAGGATGTCGCGACTTCCAGCCGCTCGCGGGAAATGATCAGAACGCCGTAATCCTGATCGGCCTGAACCGCCGGGGAAGCAGCCAACAGACCGAGAATGCCGAAGAGGCTCAATGCTGACCAGCGCATCGCTGATACTCCTGATGTAGACGGTGATGATGCAGCTTGGCCGAGCCTTGCGCCGAATACCAGCCCGGCAGACAAACGAGAAACTTGACCTTGCCACGATGGGAAGGTCAAACATGGCGTCATCGTCATCCAAAGCCCTGTTTGAAGGAGTAGCACGATGCAAAGATTCAACGTTCAAGGCATGACCTGCGGCCATTGCGTCAAAGCGGTGACCACTGCCATCAAGGACCAGGACCCAAGCGCGCTGGTGCAAGTCGACCTGCCGACCGGTGACGTGATTGTCGAAAGCGACCTGACCGGCGAGCAGGTTATTGGCTTGATTGGTGAGGAGGGGTATGAGGCGCAGTTGGCGAGTTGAAGGCAGTTTAAATTCTATCTGTAGGCGCTCACGAGCAACGCAACGCAGCGATAGCAGTATTCCAGACAAACCGCTATCGCTGCCTCGCGATGTTTGTGAGCTTTTACAGGGGGCAGTGCAGCGAGGTGAAATCTCCTACGAGGCGCGGCCGGGAAACTTTTTGAAGTAATTACCTTCTCCTGACACTCAGCCCGTCCAGGCCCGGTTAAACTGTCGGGCTGCACGAGCACTGTCTGGACGCCTCATGAACCTTCGTACCATCCTGATTCTCGGTGCGCTTAGCGCCTTCGGCCCATTGGCCATCGATTTTTATTTGCCAGGTTTCCCGGCCATCGCTTCGGCGTTCGGCACGGACGAGAAACACGTTCAACTGACTCTGGCGTCTTACTTTCTGGGCCTTTCCATCGGCCAGCTAGCTTACGGTCCTGTGGCTGACCGCTTCGGTCGGCGGATTCCGCTGCTGTTTGGCGTGACGCTGTTTACGTTGGCCTCGTTGGCCTGCGCCTTCGCGCCGAACCTGGACTGGCTCATTGGCGCGCGCTTCGTGCAGGCGCTGGGTGGTTGTGCCGGGATGGTGATTGCCCGGGCGATTGTCAGCGATAAGTGCGATGCCGTGCAGTCTGCCAAAGTCTTCTCGCAACTGATGCTGGTGATGGGGCTGGCTCCGATTCTGGCGCCGATGCTCGGCGGACTGTTGGTCAATCTGTACGGTTGGCAGTCGATTTTCATCAGCCTGACGGCCTTCAGTGCATTGGCATCGCTAGCGGTAGCGCTTGGTTTGCCCGAAAGCATGCCCGCCAGTCATCCGCGTCAGCCATTGGCGGGCGCCTTGAAGCAGTACCGCAGCTTGCTGGGAGACCGGATTTTCCTCGGGCATGCATTGACGGGCGGTATCGCCATGGCCGGGATGTTTTCCTATATCGCCGGTTCGCCATTCGTGTTCATCAAGCTTTATGGCGTGCCCGCTGAGCATTACGGTTGGTTGTTCGGTACCAACGCTGCCGGTTTCATCCTGATCGCACAGCTCAACGCAAGGCTGGTGGGCAAGCGGGGACCTGCATTTCTGTTGTCGCGCACTATCTGGATTTACCTTGCTGCGGCTCTGGTGTTGCTGGCGATAACCGGGTTGCGTACCGAACAACTTTGGCCATTGCTGGTGCCGTTGTTCGTTTGCATCGCCAGCCTGGGTTGCATCATCCCTAATGCATCGGCATGTGCGATGAACGGGCAATGGGCTCGCGCCGGAAGCGCGTCGGCCATGCTGGGTTGTCTGCAATTCAGCGTGGCCGCTGGCGCTGCTGCGATGGTTGGCGTGCTGCACGATGGCACAGCGGTACCCATGGCGTTGGTCATCAGCATATGTGGTGCTCTGGCGGTGGGTATCTCGGTATTGACCCGTCGCCTGCAAAATAAACGCGATGCCATGCCATCGCAGGTCTGACTGGATGCTCCCGCATTTTTTGCGGGAGCTAATTCAGGCGTGAACAAGATTGCAATCGCAAGTTATCAAATGGTCAAGATCAATGAATGTCGGTTGACTGGATACTTGCTTGAAGTTACTGACTTGATAAGTTGGTGTTTATATTCCTTCGTAAAATGTAGTCAGTGACTACAAGCCTCATGGATTTATCCTACGGATATTTCGGAAAGTGACGAGCGTTAATATGATTGCTAGTGGCGAGCTGCGAAAATTAGCTCTACTACTTGCCTTATTTTGTTGAGCGTTTTAGCACATTTTAGTTGTGGGAAAATGCCTCTCGCGGTGCAGCGAGCTTTCTGGGTTTGCGGTTGCAGGCCTTTGTGGCGGTGGGTCGGTAGACTTCGTTGTGATATTTTTCAGCGGGTTTCTAAAGTAAAAGCTTGGACAAGGTTCGTCATTACATTACGGCTGCTCTCGGAACAATGCTCTTTTTGCCTGATCGGCAGAAAGGTTCCAAGGCTTATACTGGTGCTTTGAGTTAGCCTTCGTAGTTGAAGTTGGGCTCGATCAGGTCCTGGAGCAATTACGCTTCAAGTTAGACGTATGTGTAGAACGATCACGCCGTGTCAATGAAGTCACCAATAACGTGGGAGTTCCTGGAGCCAGGCGTGATTAGAGACCGTCGGTCATCTGATAGTGCTATTTGCTGGCGTACAGCGGCTTCGACTTTGGCGGTTTGGTTTCTTGGTTACAACTGGATTGCTGCCACCATGTCATCGCGATAGACGATGTTTCAACAGGGAGTGAACATATGGAACATGCACCTTGCATCAGCCACGTTGCAACATTACTGGCTGACCCGAAGCGCAGTGCAATGATTTGGGCCTTGATGGACGGTACTGCTCGATCCGCTAATGAGCTGGCTTTGCTTGCAGGCCTTACGACATCTTCGGCCGGGGCGCATCTGGCGCGTCTGGCCTCGGGTGGTCTGTTGAAGCAGGAGGTGCGTGGGCGCAAGCGCTTTTTCCGTTTGGCGGGTCCACAGGTGGCGACGGCACTCCAGGCGCTTGCCTGTGCCTCTGTCGTCAGTGCCGCGCAGATAAACCGCAATGTTGCACAGCCTTTGCCTGCCATGCCTTTGCGCGAGGCGCGTATATGCAGCGATCACCTAGGCGGCGATATCGCCGCGGAGTTGTATCAGCGGTTGCTCGGGGCCGGTTGGATCGAGCAGCAGGAGCATCGGGTCGAAGTCACCAGCGTGGGGATGGCAAGGTTTGCAGAGCGGGGAATTTACGTGCCTGCACTTGCGTTGCGTCAGCGCGAAACCGTCTGCGCCTGTGCTGACAGGAGCGAGTTCACACCGCATTTGGGCGGTGCGTTAGGGGCGGGTTTGTTGCAGCTTTTTATTCAGATGGGTTGGCTACGGGTCACAGAGGAATCGAGCACCCTGCAAGTCTCGTCCAGCGGGCAGCGCGAGATCGACAAGATCGCGGCTGCCGCTTGACAAGGGATCAGCTCAAGGCTTGATCAGTCTGGCGTCCAGGCTGTTTTGTGTCAGACGTTTTGCCTGATCTTCGTTCATGCCCAGATGGGTGTACAGCGCATGGAAGTTCTCGGTGACATAGCCGCCGAAATAAGCGGGATCGTCGGAATTCACCGTGACCTTCACACCACGCTCAAGCATGTCGAGGATGTTGTGTTTTGCCATGTCGTCGAAGACGCAGAGCTTGGTGTTTGACAATGGGCACACCGTCAGCGGGATTTGCTCATCGATGATGCGCTGCATAAGACGCTCGTCTTCGATGGCACGTACACCGTGGTCGATACGCTGGATTTTCAGCAGGTCCAGTGCTTCCCATATGTACTCGGGCGGGCCTTCTTCGCCCGCGTGCGCTACGGTCAGGAAGCCTTCATTACGTGCGCGGTCGAAAACGCGTTTGAACTTGCTCGGAGGATGGCCCATTTCCGAGCTGTCCAGGCCTACGGCGACGAATGCATCTCGAAACGGCAGGGCCTGGTCGAGAGTTTTTTCCGCTTCTTCTTCGCTCAAGTGGCGCAGGAAACTCAGGATCAGACCGCTGCTGATACCCAGCTTTGATTGACCGTCTTTGAGAGCGCCAGTGATGCCATTCAGTACCACTTCGAACGGGATGCCCCGATCAGTATGGGTTTGCGGATCGAAGAAGGGTTCGGTGTGAATCACGTTCTGGGCTTTGCAGCGCTCCAGATACGCCCAGGTCAGGTCGTAGAAGTCCTGTTCGGTACGCAATACATCTGCGCCCTGGTAATAAAGGTCGAGAAATTCCTGCAGGTTGTTGAAGGCGTAAGCGCCGCGCAGGGCTTCGACGTCATTCCACGGCAGCGCGATCTTGTTGCGTTCGGCGAGTGCGAAGAGCAACTCGGGCTCCAGAGAACCCTCAAGGTGCAGGTGCAGTTCTGCCTTGGGCAGGGCGTTCAACCAATCGTACATGTGCTTTTCTCATCAGGTGCAGATGGCCGGCATTCTACAGAGTCATGCTTCGGGATGGGCAAAACCTGACCAAGCGGTTCAAATTTACCCGGCCTCCTGCTCCCGTCGATAAGCGTACGTATCGGCGAAACGCGACAACAAGAATGCCGAGCAAGTGGTGACAGGATAGCGCGCTGGCTCGGTTTCGCTCTTGCAACCGGGCAGGCATTCAATTTCGGTGTCCGGGTTGGGCTCGACGAAAAACGGCATGGAGTAGCGATCAACACCCAGTGGGCTGACCACCCGATGCGGCGTGGACACATATCGGTCGTTGCTCCAGCGCGCCATCATGTCGCCGATGTTGACCACGAACGTGCCGTTAATCGGCGGCGCGTCGATCCACTGGCCGCGCACATCACGCACTTGCAGTCCGCCCGCGGAGTCCTGATGCAGTAAAGTGATGCAGCCATAGTCAGTGTGTGCTCCGGCGCCTTGTTGTTCGGCGCTGGTGGCAGTATGGCGCGGCGGGTAGTGGATAAAGCGCAGCACGCTGACGGGTGCGACAAAGCGCTTGTCGAAAAAATCACGCTCGATGCCCAGCGCTACAGTAATGGCCTGAAGCAACTTCTGCGCAAGGGCCTGCATGTCCAGATAATGCTGCTCCATCAAGGCTTCCCAGCCCGGCATGTCTGGATGGCGGTTGGGGCCGCGCAATGGTTTTTCAGCGACGACCTCGGGATGATCGGCGGGCAAATGAAAGCCCATGTCGAAGGTTTCCTTGAGATCGCTGGGAATATTGGGGTCCAGCTGTTCGGTCGCGATGGCGCCGTAGCCGCGATGATGACGGCTTTGGGTGATGTCGATCTTGAGCTTTTCAGCCTCTGGCAGCGCGAAGAATCGCTGCGCCGTACCGACTACCTGTTCGATACGTTCGGCACTGATTGGGTGGCCCTTGATATAGAAAAAACCCCACTCCCGACAGGCCTGGTCGATTTGCCGGGCGATGTCTTGCCAGGCGAGTTGGTCATCGCTGTAAAGCGGGGCGATGTCGATGATGGGGAGTTGGTTCACGGTGGATTGTCTCTGGTTTGACGTGATTATTTATTTGCAACGTCGAAGATCCCTGTAGGAGCTGCCGAAGGCTGCGAAAGCGTCTTTCTGATACCCCGTTTTCGCAGCCACCGGCCGTTCCTACAGACAATAGCTTCCACAAGTTTTGGGTTGCTCGTCTTGATTACTTCGGCAATTCCGCCTTGATGCCTTCAACGTAGTAGTTCATCGAGGCCAGCTCTGCATTGGTCGCGACCTTGCCTTCCGGGATTTTCACTGCGCCGGTCTGATCCTTGATCGGGCCGGTGAATGGGTGGAATGCGCCACTTTTGATGTCGGCAATGATCTTCTCGGCTTCTGCTTTCACGTCCGCCGGGACGATATCGCTGATCGGCAGCTCAACTGTGCCTTCCTTCAGACCGCCCCAGTAATCCTGAGATTTCCAAGTGCCGTTGATCACGCCCTCTGTGGCCTGAATGTAGTGCGGCCCCCAGTTGTTGACGATAGAGGTCAGCACCGCTTTCGGGCCGAAGTGAGCCATGTCCGAGGCATAACCCACGGCATAGACACCACGACGTTCAGCTGTCTGGATCGGCGCCGGGCTGTCGGTGTGCTGGAACATGACGTCTACGCCCTGATCGATCAGCGCGTTCGCAGCGTCAGCTTCTTTGCCCGGATCGAACCAGGAGTTGACCCATACCACTTTGATTTCGGTGCCTGGGTTGTACTTGTTCAATGCCAGCTGAATAGCGTCGATGTCACGCAGCACTTCCGGGATCGGGAACGACGCGACGTAGCCGACTTTTTTGGTCTTGGTCATTTTGGCCGCCAGGAACCCACCGACGTAGCGACCTTCATAGGTGCGCGCCAGGTAGGTGCCCATGTTCTTGTCCTGCTTGTAGCCAGTGGCGTGCTCGAAAGTCACTTTCGGGAACTGTTTGGCGACCTTCAGCGTTGGGTTCATGTAACCAAAGGAGGTGGTGAAAACCAGATCGTAGCCACCTTTAGCCATGTTGCGGATGACGCGCTCAGCGTCTGCGCCTTCCGGCACGTTCTCGACATAACTGGTGGTGACCTTGTCGCCCAGTGCTTCAACCATGGCCTTGCGGCCTTGTTCATGCTGATACGTCCAGCCGTGATCGCCGATCGGGCCGATGTAGACGAAGCCAACTTTCAGCGGGTCTGCTGCCGATGCGAGCAGGCTCGAACCCAGGCCGACGACCGCAGCCATGGCACACAGCAATTTTTTCAGGGGGCGACGCGGGTGAGTGGTGGAGTGCATCGGGTCTAGCTCCTTTTGGTCTTTTTGGCACGGCCGTCTAAGCGGGTTGCTCGAACAATGCAAAAAACTGACCAACTGGACAGTTAATGACAGGGCTAGCCTCTCAATCGATTTAGCCTTGGCAGGACGATGCCAGACGGTGCAGAACCGGCTGGCTTTGCTGCTAACTGGTGCAAGCTGCTCTGCTGGACCTCTGTGGAATTCTGACGTGGGACCGGCTTTAGCCGGGAAGGCGGCATTTCTGACGATGGAGCTATGGCGACTGTACCGGCCTCTTCCCGGCTAAAGCCGGTCCCACGTCATTCGCACCAATATTCAGGATCTCACCTATTTTGAAACCTTTGCTTACACTCGGCACTCTCAACGCCTTGAACACGTTATCCGGACGTTTCACCCAGGAAGGTTTATAGGCTAGTCAATGGGCTCAATACTCAAGCAAGAAAAATTTCTCCTGCTCGCGATTATCGCGACAGTTGTCGCCTACGTGTTCGAGCACTCGTTCCTCAATAACGGACAGGGCGTGGCGCTGACGGCGGGGATTGCGCTGGTGGGTTTCATCGTCTGTGCGTCGTTGCGCGTGGCTCACCACGCCGAGTTGCTCGCAGAGAAAGTCGGCGATCCCTACGGCACCATGATCCTCACCCTGTCGGCGGTGCTGGTGGAAGTGGTGATTCTGGCGATCATGATGAGCAACGAACCGTCGCCAACGTTGGTGCGCGATACGATTTACTCAGCCGTGATGCTCGATATCAACGGCATCCTTGGGCTGGCCGCTCTGATGGGCGGTATCAAGCATGGCGAGCAGTCTTACAACGACGATTCAGCCCGCACCTACAGCGTGATGATTCTCACCGCGATGGGCGTTTCCATGGTGGTGCCGGAGTTCATCCCCGAAGGTGACTGGAAGTTGTATTCGGCATTCACCATTGGCGCGATGATCCTGCTCTACACCTTGTTCCTGCGCATGCAGGTCGGGCCGCACAGCTACTTTTTCAGCTACAGCTATCCAGAGAAAAAGAAACGTAAGGATCAGCCTGAAGCAGATGCCGAGCCGGTCAATCTGACGCTGTCGATCGGGATCCTGGTGCTCGGTGTGGTGGTGATTGGTGCGCTGGCGGAAGTGATGTCCAAAACCGTCGATCTGGGTCTGGAAGGTACTGGAGCGCCGCCGGTCATGACGGCGATTCTGGTGGCGGCCATTTCTGCCGCACCGGAGATCCTGACGGCATTGCGCGCGGCTTTGGCCAATCGCATGCAATCGGTGGTGAATATCGCCCTTGGTGCATCGCTATCGACGGTGATCCTGACCGTTCCGGTCATGGAAGCCATGGCCCTCTACAGCGGTCAGCCGTTCCAGATGGCGATGACTCCGGTGCAGACCGTGATGATTTTCATCACACTGCTGGTGAGCGCTATCAACCTCAATGACGGCGAAACCAACGCGATAGAAGGGATGACCCACTTTGTGTTGTTTGCGACGTTCATCATGTTGTCGTTGTTGGGGTTGTAGATCCTCAAACTGCGCTACTGTGCTGCAAACGAATGATCTGTAGGAGCGCACGAGCACCGCGAGGCCGCGATAGCGGTATATCAGGCAGAACATCATCGCTGCCTCGCATTGCTCGTGAGCTCCTACAGGAATGGGGTCATCAGCCGCGAATCAATTCCCGCGCGGCCTGGCTGTGATCAGCAATCAAACCCTTCAAGTCCAACCCTTCGACGTGCCCATCAATCACTCTCCACTGGCCACCGATCATCACCCGGTCAGCACGATCGGCGCCGCACAGCAGCAGCGCGGACACTGGATCATGGCTGCCGGAGAATCGCAGTTCATCCAGCTTGAACATCGCGAGATCCGCCTGTTTTCCTACCGCTAGCTCACCGATGTCGCTACGGCCGAGTAACTGCGCAGAACCCTTCGTGGCCCAGCCAAGCACCAATTCAGGCGTGATCTTTTCTGCACCATAACGCAGGCGTTGCAGATACAGCGCCTGGCGCGCTTCGAGGATCATGTTCGAGGCGTCATTTGAAGCTGAGCCGTCTACACCAAGGCCTATCGGGGCGCCTGCTCCGATCAGATCCAGCGTCGGACAGATGCCGGAAGCCAAGCGCATGTTTGAACTCGGGCAATGGCAAACACCAGTGCCTGCTGCGCCCAGTCGAGCGATTTCGTCAGGGTTGAAATGAATGCCATGCGCCAGCCAGGTTCTTGGTCCCAGCCAGCCGACGCTGTCGAGATAATCCACCGTGCGCAGGCCGAAACGCTGCACGCAGAAGTCTTCTTCGTCGAGGGTTTCGGCCAGGTGAGTGTGCAGACGCACGTCTAGTTTTTCCGCCAATGCTGCGCTTTCACGCATGATTTCCGGCGTCACTGAAAAAGGCGAGCAGGGCGCCAGCGCGATCTGGATCTGAGCGCCCGCGCCACGCTGGTGATAGCGCTCGATCAGGCGCTGGCTGTCTTCAAGGATTACTTCGCCCTGCTGCACGGTTTGCTGCGGCGGCAAACCTCCGTCCTCTTCACCCAGACTCATTGAGCCGCGAGTAAGCATGGCGCGCATGCCCAATTCGCGGACGCTTTCAACCTGGACATCAATGGCGTTTTCCAGCCCATCCGGGAACAGGTAGTGATGATCCGCTGCGGTAGTGCAGCCCGACAGCAGCAGCTCAGCCAGGGCGACCTTGCTGGCCAGCGCCAGTTTTTCGGGAGTCAAACGCGCCCAGACGGGATACAAGGTTTTCAGCCACGGAAACAACGGCTGGTTGACCACCGGAGCCCAGGCACGCGTCAGTGTTTGATAAAAATGGTGATGGGTATTGATCAATCCGGGAAGCAGCACATGCTCACGGGCGTCGAATACGTCATCGCAAGGGCTGGCGGGTTGCTGACCGGCGCTGAGCAGTTCGACGATGACACCGTTTTCAATGACCAGACCGCCTCGGGCATCAAGGGTATTGGCGGTGAAAACAGCGAGGGGATTTTTCAACCAGATACGGATCGCAGGCATGGTGCCGGCTCCTCTGAAAGACAGGTTCAGGTTAGCCAGCTCAGTGTTGCCCTGTCTGCTGATCCAGGGTCGCCATGCTGTGCAGCGGGTGGCGAGGGCGGGATTCTACCTGCGAATCCCGGAAGGAGCCAACCGCCTCGCGAACAAGTTCGCTCCTACCGAAGAGCATTCCGATTTTAATGGTTACTTCACCACGGAATAGTTTCGCCTTTGTAGTTCACAAAGTAATGCCCGCCTTTACCCGCATAAGCCTCGAGTTGCTCCACCAGCCCTCGAGTGCTGGTGTCGACGTCAATATCGGCGCCTTCGCCGCCCATGTCCGTTTTGACCCAGCCTGGATGTAATGACAATACGGTCGGGCGTGGTTCCGGCAGCTCTACGACGAAGCTGTTGGTCATGGAGTTCAGTGCCGCTTTGCTCGCTTTGTATAGAGCCATGTTGTTGCCTTCAGGGCAGGCGACACTGCCCAGAACCGAGCTCATGAACGCCAGTACGCCGGTGTCGGGGCGAATCTGGCTGACAAAAAGCTCGGCCAGGCGGATCGGGGCGATAGCGTTGGTCAGAAACAGTTGACCCAGTTCCGAGGCCGTCGCTTTAGCCGCGCTTTGATGCTGTGGGCCTGAAACTCCGGCATTGACGAACAGGACATCAAACACCTGTCCTTCCAGACTCCGCTTCAACGCTTTCAGAGAAGCGGTGTCGTCCATATCCAGGGTTTCGATCTGTACGCCGTCAACGGCTTTCAGGTCGGAAGCTTTCTGCGGGTCGCGGACGGTCGCGATGACGTTCCAGTTCAGTTCGGTCAGTCGCTTGACGAGGCCGAGACCCAAGCCACGTGAAGCACCGATGATTAACGCTGTTTTAGTAACCGACATGAATATTCTCCTTTAAGGAATAAGGCATCAGGGGCTTAGCGGGCAGCTCTGGCCCAGACGGTTCTGCAATTCGGTGCGTAATTCGCCGAGTTCCGCAATGCGTGTCTCGATCAGCACAAGCTTGTCCCGAAGTAGCTGAGCAATGGCCAGATCGGGCGCGGGCGCCTTCCAGAGTTCGGCAACGCTGTGGCCGATTTCGTTCAGGCTGAAACCCAGGCGCTGCGCGGTTTTGATGAAGTGCACCAATTGCACCATCTCCGCGGGATAGTGCCGATAGCCATTGTCGCTACGATGCGCGGCAATCAAACCGCGCTGCTCATAGAACCGCAGAGTGTCGCGGCTGACGGCGGTGGCTTGAGCCAGTTCACCAATACGCATAGTTCTGTTCCATGGGCTTGACCCTGGAGCGTACTCCAGCCTTTAGCCTCCTGCCATGTCTGCAAAATACTAATTTCTTAGGAAATTCTATGTTTGCTCGTGGAGGAGGACGTGGGACCGGCTTTAGCCGGGAAGGCGGTGTTTCTGACGACCCTTTATCAGCGACTGTCCCGGCCTTTTCCCGGCTAAAGCCGGTCCCACGACATCGCGTCAATATTGAGATCACAGCGCCAGGAGAGTTTATATGTGGCAACCGCAACACTATCGACACTTAGTCCGGGCCAGTGGCTGGTACGACTTGATCGTCACGGCTGCTTTTTTAACGCCATGGAGTTTTGTCGCGTTGCATGGGCTGTTATCCGGTGTGAGTCAGGCCTGGAACGTGCCCGGTACGCTGCCTCCATTCGAACCCATGCATATGTTGATGGCCAACTTACTGGGTTCGATTGTGTGCGTGTGGTCAGTGCTACGGATTAGAGATCCGCAGATGATTTTCGGACGTTACGACGCGGCAGGCCGATTGCTGTTCGCGACGTGGCAGGCCTATGCCCTGATGCAGGGTGCAACGTGGTTGCTGGCGGGATTCCTGGTCATGGAATTGATCTGGGCGGTCTTGCAGCTATGGCCCCGTGGGACCGGCTTTAGCCGGGAGGGCGTCCTTACCGCCAATAAAAATTTATCGGCTGTGCGGGCTTCTTCCCGGCTAAAGCCGGTCCCACGTCATTGAGCTGTGAGTCTCAATGCCCCGCCTGCCAAGGCTGCCCCAAAGAAACCGGGGCATACAGCCTTGTGCGCAGGGCATTACGCGACAGCAGCACCAATACCAAGATGGTCGCTACGTAAGGCAGCATGGCCAACAGGTTTGACGGGATTGCCAGGCCGATACCCTGCGCCACCAAGTGCAGGATGCTAGCGAGGCCGAACAGGTACGCACCCAACAGCAGGCGCCACACTCTCCAACTGGCGAATACCACCAGTGCCAAGGCGATCCAGCCTCGGCCAGCACTCATGTTTTCGGCCCACATTGGCGTGTACGCCAAGGACAGATAAGCCCCGGCCAGCCCGGCCATTGCGCCACCGAACAACACTGCCAGGGTTCGCACGCGCAGCACCGGCAAACCCATGGCGCTAGCGGCGTCAGGGTTCTCGCCAACTGCCTGAATGATCAGACCAATGCGGCTTTTCAACAGGACCCAGGCCACCAGTGCAAACAGCGCGAAGGACAGATAGACCAGAATGTCCTGAGCAAACAACATGCGCCCGATCAGTGGGATGTCGCTCAAGTAAGGAATCAGAATCGGTTCGAAACCTTGCAACGGTTTACCCACCCAGGCCGCGCCGACGAAACTCGACAAACCCACGCCAAAGATAGTCAGCGCCAAACCCGTCGCGACTTGGTTGGCATTGAAGACCAGCGCCACTACCGCGAACAATCCCGACAGCAGCATCCCCGCCATCATCGCCAGCAGCACACCGAGCCACAGGTTGCCGGTGCTCAAGGCAATGATGAAACCGATCACCGCGCCAAACAGCATCATGCCTTCCTGGCCCAGATTGAGAACGCCACTTTTTTCGCAGATCAATTCGCCAAGTGCGACCAGTAGCAGCGGAGTGCCGCAACGCACCATGGCAAAGAAAATATTGCTCAACAGATCGATATCCATCACACAGCTCCCGTGGCAGCGGGTGCCATCTGACGTTTGGCCCAGCGCGTTTTCAGGCGTGGGCGATAGAGAATCAGCACATCACAGGCCAGCAGGAAGAACAGCATCATCCCTTGAAACAGCTGGGTAATGGCTTGAGGAAGGTTCAGGGCCATTTGCGCGTTTTCGCCGCCTAGATACAGCAGCGCCATCAGCAAGCTGGCGAACAGAATACCAATTGGATTCAAGCGGCCGAGGAAGGCCACGGTGATCGCTGCATAGCCATAACCCGGCGACACTTGCGGCACTAGTTGACCAATGGGGCCGGCGACTTCGCTGACTCCAGCCAGTCCGGCGAGGCCGCCGCTGATCAGCAAGGCGAGCCAGACCAGACGTTTCTCGCGAAACCCGACAAAACCTGCCGCGCGTTTATCCAGCCCCAGCACTTTGACCTGGAAACCGACAAAGCTGCGTTGCAGCAAAACCCAGACTGCGACCAAAGCCAGCAATGCGAAGTACACACCGGCATGCACGCGGCCGTC
Source organism: Pseudomonas caspiana (assembly GCF_002158995.1). GTDB lineage: Bacteria > Pseudomonadota > Gammaproteobacteria > Pseudomonadales > Pseudomonadaceae > Aquipseudomonas > Aquipseudomonas caspiana. Next base: position 191,073 of record NZ_LOHF01000009.1, read on the forward strand.
CTCGGTCAACAACGGCAAGCGGCTGGCATCACCAAACATCGCTGACTCAGGGAAATTCATTCCGGCAGGGTCTTTCAGCGGTCCATGAACGAAGAACAGCAACAGGTTCAGCGCGATGTAGTTGAGCATGATGCTGGTCAGGATTTCATTTGCGTTGAAGTGGGTGCGCAGCCAGGCAGTCAATCCCGCCCATGCTGCACCACCCAACGTGCCGACCAGCAGAATCAGCACCAAGGCCCAGCGGCTTTCCATATCAATGATATTGACCGCGAGGGCGCTCCCCGCCAGCGCGCCCATCAGCAACTGGCCTTCGGCGCCAATGTTCCAGATGCGCGCTTGATAAGCGACCGCCAGACCCAGCGCGCAGAGCAGAATCGGCAGCGCTTTGACCATCAATTCGGATACGCCATACCAGTCGCTCACTGGTGCAATCAGCAAGGTATGCAGCGTGAGCAATGGGTCCAGGCCCAAGGTAATAAACAGTAGTGAGCCGCAAATCAGGGTCAATACAGCGGCCAGCAGTGGCGAAAACCAGAGCATGGCTCGCGATTGTTGCCCGCGCGGTTCCAGAGAAAGCAGCATCGGAAACTCCGTTAATTAAGCGCGGCGGCTTGAAGTTGAGGTTGAGCGCCAGACGGGGCATCGAATTCACCGGCCATCCAGCCGCCGACTTGCACGGGCGATGTTTGCCCGGTCGGTACAAGAGGGGAGAGCTTGCCGCTGCTCAGCGCTGCAAGGCGGTCGCTGATCTGGAAGAGTTCGTCGAGGTCTTCGGAAATCACCAGAATCGCCGCGCCCGCATCGCGCAAGGCTATCAACGCGCGATGAATCGCTGCGGCGGCCCCGACGTCCACGCCCCACGTCGGGTGCGCAGCCACCAATAATTTCGGATTCTGGAGGATCTCGCGGCCCAGAATGAATTTCTGCAAGTTGCCACCGGAGAGGCTACGAGCTGGCGCTTGGGCATCTGGAGTCTTCACCGCAAAGCGTTTGATGATCTCATCGGCCAGGCTTCGGACCTTGCCACGCTGGACCAGCCCGTTGCTGACCAGCCCTTGCTGAAAAGCAGTCAGCAACGCGTTATCACTGAGGCTCAAGTCCGGCACCGCGCCGTGCCCCAGTCTTTCCGCTGGAACAAACGCCAGGCCGTTTTTGCGCCTGGCATCAGGACGTAGATGGCCAACGTTCAGGTCTGCAAACCGAATACTGGATGAAAGCGAGTTGCTCAATGTCTGTTCGCCGCTGAGCAGGGCCAGCAACTCGTCCTGACCATTGCCCGCCACGCCTGCAATGCCGACGATTTCGCCGCTGCGCACCTCAAGGTCGAGATTCACCAGAGAGCAGCCGAACGGATCCGGATTGTGCCAAGAGAGTTTTTCCACTTTCAGGAACGGCTTGTGCCCCGCGACTTTGGGATACTGCGCAGTCAGGCCTTCAGCGTCACCGACCATCAAACGCGCCAGTTCCAGGTCCGAACACTGCGCCGGAATACAGTGTCCGGAGACTTTGCCGCCGCGCAGCACTGTCGCGCTGTGGCACAGGGCGCGAACTTCACCCAGTTTGTGGCTGATAAACAGAATGCTGCAGCCTTCCTCGGCCAGACGTCGCAAGGTGACGAATAGTTCGTCGGCTTCCTGCGGCGTCAGTACTGAGGTCGGTTCGTCGAGAATCAACAGACGAATGTCCTGCATCAGGCACCGAATGATCTCGACTTTCTGCCGCTCGCCGATCGACAGGCTGTGGACAAGTCGTTGTGGCTCGACCGCCATGCCGTAGCGCTGCGATACCTCGCGAATTTTTGGTTCAAGTTGCTTTGGCGTACCGGCCGCGCCGCCCATTGCCAACGCGATGTTCTGGGCGACGGTCAGGGTTTCGAATAACGAGAAATGCTGGAACACCATGCCAATGCCCAAGCTGCGGGCCTGTGCCGGATTACGCATTTTTAGAGCCTGCCCCTGCCAGACTATTTCGCCTGAATCGGGCTGCGTCACGCCGTAGATGATTTTCATCAGGGTGCTTTTGCCTGCGCCGTTTTCGCCGAGCAGAGCGTGGATTTCTCCGGGGGCAATATTCAGGTCGATGGCATCGTTGGCCAGGCAGCCGGGATAGCGCTTGCTGATGGCACGCAGTTGCAGACGTGCAGATGTCACAGGGTTTGGCATGACAGGCTCAAGGTAAGAGGATCGCCTGTGGATAAAGCAATTTCCTGGCCAGGCAGTCAGGTTTTTGCGGGAAAATGCCGATTTGCTTGTAACGGCGAAGTCGCAATGGCTAGAGCCTCGGTTCTTGGGTGGAGCTGATAGCCAGCATCAGCACCAGATCAGGGCGTCCCGGGGATTTATGATTCAATTTCGACCAGTCTGTCTGAGTAAAAAACATACAGTCGCCTTCGAGTGAGACAACTCCTGCATTACCGCGACCCTTGCACCTGTTATCCACAGGTTCCTCCACAGTAAATGTGTGCAAGCTCAAAAGTGCGATATAAGCGGGCAATCGGTAGTAGCGACTGACGATAACGAGGTGTAACGCGCTGTTTTTACACCTCTTTTGTAGTTATATGACAGATTTGTATAAAAAATGACCGATCGGCTGAAAGCCATGCACGGCAAGGCTTACGGGCGCATGTGCTCAGCTTATCCACAGCTGGATGCACAGTAAATGTGTGCAGTACCGATGTTAGCGTGAGTCTGTGGGAGCTGTCCGCTGACACCACGCTGGCGCAAAGTAAATACCGACCTGTAGGAGCGCACGAGCACCGCGAGGCCGCGA
>NZ_LOHF01000009.1:194488-201614 GCF_002158995.1 Pseudomonas caspiana
ACGGAAAATTATTCACGCACGACAACGCGAAATCATTCCCCGCCTTTGCTCAAAACTATCCGCCCCCGGCTTAAATCCGCCAACTGCCGCTGCAGCACTTCAACCTGCTCTGGGCCGACCGCAATCGCAAGGTCCACTCCGTTGGCGGTGAAGTCTTCCTGCTGCACCAAACCGTTCAACTCCGCCACCCGCAACTTGACCAGCGCCAATTCGCTGAAGCTGCAAGACAGACTCAACGGCACACGAGTGATCAGTGGCAGACGCTCTGCCTGTTGCAGGCATTTATTGGCACCACCGCCGTAGGCCCGGGCGAGGCCGCCGGTACCCAGTTGAATGCCTCCGTACCAGCGAATCACCAACACCACGACCTGATCAAATTCCTGAGCTTCGATGGCTGCCAGAATCGGTCGCCCTGCAGTCCCGCCAGGTTCTCCATCGTCATTGCTGCGGTATTGATCGGCCAGTTTCCAGGCCCAGCAATTGTGGGTCGCGTTTAGGTCGCTGTTCTGCTCGATAAACGCTTGCGCGTCGGCAGCGCTGGAGATGGGCGCTGCGAGGGTGATGAAGCGGCTCTTGCGAATCTCTTCGCGAAATTCGCAAGGGCCAACCAGAGTAAAGGGCATGCGTGGGTTCCAGCTTTAAACAGATGCCGCCAGTTAAGCGCCTGGAGGTGTCAGGCCGCAACCCTTGAGGATGATGCGAATAAGATTGTCTCCCGCAACCTCCATGTCTTGCTTGGTCAGGCGAGTGCGCCCGGTGACCTGACAGATCTGCGTCGCGAAGTCTGCGTAATGCTGAGTGCTGCCCCACAACAGGAAAATCAGGTGCACAGGATCTACCGGGTCCATTTTGCCTGCATCAATCCAGGCCTGGAAAACCGAGGCCCGCCCCTGGAACCAGGCTTGGTAATCCTGGCTGAAATACTGGTTGAGGCATTCGCCACCGCTGATGATTTCCATGGCGAAAATCCGCGAAGCCTGAGGCTGGCGACGCGAGAATTCCATCTTGGCGCGGATATAGCGGCTCAGCGCCAAGGCCGGGTCATCCTCGACGGTCAGGTTGTTGAAGGTGCTGTCCCATAATTCGAGGATGTTGCTGAGTACCGCGACGTACAACCCAAGCTTGTTAGTGAAGTAGTAATGAAGGTTGGCCTTGGGCAGCCCGGCGTTCAGCGCGATGGTATTCATGCTGGTGCCTTTGAAACCGTGGCGGGCGAATTCGTCTTCGGCGGCTTTGATAATGGCCTCTTCATTCTTCTGACGAATGCGACTGGCAGGCTTGATGCCGTGAGTACTGTGCGCAGGGACTTCAAGGATCATTGGGTAGTTCCGGACAGATCATAGGGTGCAATGCTGAACAGCTGGCGTAATCAGGTGCTCGGCATTATCAGGAATTAATGTGTCGATGGCTCACCTTCGGTTGCAGATTCTGTACCCACAACGCTTGTCTTGTCCTCCGGCAGTAACAGGCACATCACAATGGCTGTGATGCCGCCGCTGGTGATCGCAGAGTCGAACAGGTTTTGCACCAGCTTGGGCAGATGGTGCAGCAACGCCGGTTGGGCAGCGATACCCAGACCCACCCCAAAAGAAGTGGCAATGATCAGCATGCTGCGTCGGTCCAGTGGCGCCTGCGCCAGAATACGCACGCCTGCTGCGGCAACGCTGCCGAACATCACCAGAGTTGCACCGCCGAGCACAGGTTTGGGGATTTGTTGCAGCAAGGCGCCAATAGTCGGGAACAGGCCGAGCATGAACAGCACTGCGCCGATGTACAGGCCAACATAACGACTGGCGACACCGGTGAGCTGAATCACACCGTTGTTTTGCGCAAAAGTCGTATTCGGGAAGGCGCTGAAGGTTGCGGCAATCATGCAACTGAATCCATCACCCAATACGCCACCTTTAAGCCGGGCAATATACGTGGGGCCACTTATAGGTTTTTTAGCGAGCATGCAGTTGGCGGTCAGGTCGCCGACTGTTTCGATAGTGCTGATCAGATAAATCAGCGCGACGGGCAGGAAAGCTGTCCAGTCGAAGGCGAAACCGAACTTGAACGGAATCGGTACGCTGATCAGGGGCAGATCGCCAACGGAATGAGGCACGAGTTTTCCGCTGAACCACGCCGCCAGGCTACCTAAAGCCAGGCCGATGATGATTGCCGATAAGCGTATCCAGGGCGTATTTGACCGGTTGAGCAGAATGATGACGACCAGCACAAAACCGCCCAACGCCAGATTCAGCGGCTCGCCAAAGTCTGGAGCGTTGAAGCCACCGCCCAGATCCGTCACTCCGACTTTGATCAGGCTGACCCCGATCAGCGTGATCACGATACCTGTCACCAACGGCGTGATGACTCTGCGCAGTTGGCCAATGAAGCGACTCAATACAATCTGTACCAGCGCACCGAAAAAACAGACGCCGAAGATCATCGCCAGAATGTCTTCAGGGCTCCCGCCGCGTTGCTTGACTAGAAAACCGGCAGACAATACTGCGCCGAGAAAAGCAAAGCTGGTGCCTTGCAGGCAGATCATCCCTGCGCCAATCCCGAATGGACGACGTGCCTGGATGAAAGTCCCTACGCCTGAAACCATCAGTGCCATGCTGATCAGGTAAGGCATATACGCGCCCAGCCCCAATGCCGAGCCAATCACTAATGGCGGGGTAATGATGCCGACGAAACTGGCGAGCACGTGTTGCAGCGCAGCCAATATTGCCGGTACCGGCTTGGGCCGATCATCAAGGCCGTAGATCAGATCGCTGCTGGGTGAGGCTTCGGGCTGCATGTCGTGCTCTCGCGGGTCGTTTAATACAACCACTGTGCAAAAAGCTGTCCAAGTGCTCAGGTTTTTTAAAGGCTAGTGTTTAGCGGATATCTTTAGGACCCTGACACAACGCTGTCGTGCAGCAAACAAAGTACCTGTAGGAGCGCACGAGCACCGCGAGGCCGTGATAGCGGTGTTTCAGACCGGACGCCATCGCTGCCTCGCGGTGCTCGTGAGCTCCTACAGAAAGATATTCCAAATCAGATGGATGTAGTTTGTTTTGATAGGAGCGCTAAGTTTTGGCCGGGTGCTATGTCTCACCGTGTAGCAGCCAGCGTCTGCAGGAAGCTCTCCAGCACCAAATGAGGGCGGCGTCCTTTGCGGGTCACCGACACCAGACTCAAATCATAAAAGCGCGATGCCGGTTTCAGTGCCCTCAACCGACCCTGTTGCACCCAAAAGCTCGCGTAGTGGTCTGGTAGATAACCGATATAACGCCCGGTCAGAATCAGAAACGCCATGCCTTCCCGGTCCGATGCGCTGGCGGTGCAATTGAGCGCCTGATAATGGGCCTGGATTTCTGCCGGCAGGCGAAAGGTCGGTGCAATGGCATCCTGCTCTGCAAGGCGCGCGTCATCCAGCGCAGCGTCATCCATATAGAAAAGTGGATGGCCCACCGCGCAGTAAAGCAACGATCGTTCGCTGTACAGCGGCTGATATTCAAGCCCTGACAAGGCGCTGGCCTGGGGCACGACGCCGACGTGCAAACGTCCGTCGAGTACACCTTGCTCGACTTCATTCGGGGCAATCATGCGAATGTTGATATGCACATCAGGCCCGCGCTCTTTCAACTGGGCCAGTGCGTGAGTGATGCGCATATGGGGGAGGGTGACCAGATTGTCGGTCAGACCAATGTTCAGTTCGCCCCGCAAATGCTGATGCAGGCCGTTGACCTCGGTGCGGAAGCTTTCCAGTGCGCTCAGCAGTTGTAGGGCCGACTGATAAACCTCACGGCCCTCTTCGGTCAACGAAAATCCTGCTCGGCCGCGCTGACAAAGACGCAAGCCCAGGCGCTGTTCCAGATCGCTCATTTGCTGGCTGATAGCTGAACGACCTATGCCGAGTGCGCTTTCGGCGGCAGAGAAACCGCCTGACTCGACTACGCTTCGAAAGATGCGCAGCAATCGAATATCAAAATCGCTGACTTGTGCCAATGGATCCGGGCGACGGCTGCTCATAGTTTAGTAATCAGCTAACTAAAGATCGTAAAAGTTGAGTTTTTCCGACTTTATCCCCGTGGCACCGTAGCTGCATCAAGTATTTGCAGTCACTCAACCGCCCAGCGCTTCAGCGAGGTCCGTTTCGATGAACAGTTTCGAGTCGTCCGAGATGTCTATTGCCAGCCAATTGAAGCTTGATGCTCATTGGATGCCCTACACCGCCAATCGCAATTTCCAGCGCGATCCGCGCTTGATCGTCGCGGCGCACGGCAGTTACCTGACAGACGACAAGGGACGCAAGATCTACGATGGGCTTTCCGGTCTATGGACCTGCGGCGCAGGCCATACGCGCAAGGAGATTCAGGAGGCTGTCTCTAAACAGTTGGGCATTCTGGACTACTCCCCGGCGTTTCAATTTGGTCACCCGCTGTCCTTTCAGCTCGCCGAGAAAATTACCGAGCTGACGCCGGGCAATCTGAATCATGTGTTCTATACCAACTCAGGTTCCGAGTGCGCCGACACCGCCGTGAAGATGGTGCGTGCCTACTGGCGTCTGAAGGGGCAAGCGACCAAAACCAAAATGATTGGCCGTGCGCGTGGCTATCACGGGGTGAACATCGCGGGCACCAGCCTTGGTGGAGTGAACGGTAACCGTAAGATGTTTGGTCAGTTGATGGACGTTGATCACCTGCCGCATACCTTGCTGGCCAGCAACGCTTATTCGAAAGGCATGCCGGAGGCGGGCGGTATTGCTCTCGCCGATGAAATGCTCAAATTGATCGAGTTGCATGATGCCTCGAACATCGCTGCAGTCATCGTCGAGCCAATGGCCGGCTCTGCCGGTGTGATCGTGCCGCCCCAAGGCTATCTCAAGCGTCTGCGGGAAATCTGCGATCAGCACAACATCCTGCTGATCTTCGACGAAGTCATCACCGGCTTCGGTCGCACCGGTTCCATGTTTGGTGCAGACAGTTTTGGTGTGACCCCTGATCTGATGTGCATCGCCAAGCAAGTCACCAACGGTGCCATTCCGATGGGGGCGGTGATCGCCAGCAGCGAGATATATCAGACCTTCATGAATCAACCGACGCCTGAGTATGCGGTTGAATTCCCGCATGGTTATACCTACTCCGCGCACCCGGTTGCCTGTGCTGCCGGTCTTGCAGCGCTGGATCTGCTGCAACGGGAAAACCTTGTGCAGCAAGCGGCTGAAGTGACGCCACATTTTGAAAGCGCATTGCATGGCATCAAGGGCACGAAGAACGTCGTCGACATTCGCAACTATGGTCTGGCCGGCGCTATCCAGATTGCGCCGCGAGATGGCGACGCAATCGTCCGTCCATTCGAGGCGGGCATGAAGCTTTGGAAGGCTGGCTTCTATGTGCGTTTTGGCGGCGACACTCTGCAGTTCGGGCCAACCTTCAACAGCAAACCGCAAGACCTGGATCGTTTGTTCGATGCGGTTGGCGAAGCGCTGAATCAGATCGATTGATAAAACTCTTCTATATAGGTGACAGGCGCGGAAGTTGTTCGCGCCTGCTTTGGAGTCATTCATGAGCACCATCCAACACTTGATCGACGGCCAATTGGTCAGCGACAACGGCCGCACTGCTGACGTGTTCAACCCGTCGACGGGGCAGGCTATTCATAAGGTCTCGTTGGCCAGTCGCGAAATCGTTCAGCAAGCCATCGACTCGGCCAAGGCGGCGTTCCCGGCGTGGCGCAATACTCCTCCAGCAAAACGTGCCCAAGTGATGTTCCGCTTCAAGCAACTGCTGGAGCAGAACGAAGGTCGCATCGCGCAATTGATCAGCGAAGAGCACGGCAAGACTCTCGAAGACGCTGCGGGCGAACTCAAGCGCGGTATTGAGAACGTCGAATACGCCTGCGCGGCTCCCGAGATTCTCAAGGGTGAGTACAGCCGCAACGTAGGACCGAACATTGATGCCTGGTCCGACTTCCAGCCGCTGGGTGTCGTTGCCGGTATTACGCCGTTCAACTTCCCGGCGATGGTGCCGTTGTGGATGTACCCACTGGCGATCGCTTGCGGTAACTGTTTCATCCTCAAGCCTTCCGAGCGCGATCCGAGCTCCACGCTGCTAATCGCACAATTGCTGCACGAAGCGGGTCTGCCCAAAGGCGTGCTCAATGTCGTCCATGGCGACAAGGCGGCGGTAGATGCGCTGATCGAAGCGCCGGAAGTCAAAGCGCTGAGTTTTGTCGGTTCAACGCCGATTGCCGAATACATCTATAAAGAAGGCGCTGCACGCGGTAAACGGGTCCAGGCATTGGGTGGCGCGAAAAACCATGCGGTGCTGATGCCGGATGCTGACCTGGACAACGCGGTCAGTGCACTCATGGGCGCGGCTTACGGTTCGTGCGGCGAGCGCTGCATGGCGATTTCGGTTGCCGTGTGTGTGGGCGATCAGATTGCTGACGCACTAGTCGCCAAGCTGGTGCCGCAAATTGCTTCGCTGAAAATCGGTGCTGGCACGACCTGCGGGTTGGATATGGGGCCATTGGTCACCGGTCAGCATCGCGACAAAGTCAGCGGCTATATAGAAGACGGTGTGCAGGCTGGCGCGAAGCTGGTTGTTGATGGTCGCGGCTTGAGTGTTACCGGTAATGAAGACGGCTTCTTCATGGGTGGCTGTCTGTTCGATCAGGTGACGCCTGAGATGCGCATCTATAAAGAAGAGATCTTCGGACCGGTGCTGTGCATTGTCCGAGTAGCCAGCCTTGAGCAGGCGATGCAGCTGATCAATGATCATGAGTACGGCAATGGCACCTGCATCTTCACTCGTGACGGTGAGGCGGCGCGTCTGTTCTGTGATGAGATTGAAGTGGGCATGGTCGGCGTCAACGTACCATTGCCGGTGCCGGTTGCCTATCACAGCTTTGGGGGCTGGAAGCGTTCACTGTTCGGTGATTTGCATGCATACGGGCCGGACGGGGTGCGCTTCTACACGCGCCGCAAGGCTATTACGCAGCGCTGGCCGCAACGTGCGAGCCATGAGGCTTCGCAGTTTGCCTTTCCTAGCCTGTAAGTAGCCAGTCGAGAAGGGGGGAGCCGCGAGGCTCGCCCCTTTGTTTTAAGGGTGTTTCAGATAGTTATGACAATTAAGTGAAATTAAGGGTTGAC
>NZ_LOHF01000010.1:0-13779 GCF_002158995.1 Pseudomonas caspiana
ATGGTTACTTTTGCGCTCCATCAAAAGTGACCCGCCGTAAGGGCGGAACCATAATTCCAGAACACCTAAATAACGGATATGTACTCAAAAACCCAACGCGCGAAAGCGCAAAAACCTACCCCTGATCCCGATTCTTGCGAAACGCCCACCGCCCCGCTATCACCGTAAACGTCGCCACCAGCGCCACCAACACCCAGAACCCCTCCGGATCGCTCGCCAGCGGAATCCCACCTACATTCATCCCGAAGAAACCCGCGACAATATTGATTGGCAGCGCTAGCACAGTCACCACCGTCAGCGTAAACAGCGTCCGGCTGCTCTGCTCGTTAAGATTCGCGGCGATTTCCTCCTGCAGCAACTTGATGCGCTCACCCAACGCCACCAAATCGCTGATCACCAGTGCCGATTCCTCCGTCGATTGCCGCAATTCCTTGACGTCCGCTTCCAGCAACCAGTCAGGCGGGCGATGCAGCAGACGCATCAGCGAACCCGGCTCCAGCGCCAACAGACGTTGCAGACGCACCAACACCCGACGCATGGCCCCCAACTCCGAACGGTTATTGCTCAAGCGTTGCGACAGCAACTGGTCTTCGATCTTGTCGACACTCAGGCTGGTCTTGCGCAGAAACTGCGTCAGCACCTCACCCTGATCGCGCAGCAGATGCACCAGTAATTCCAGCGGCGAACGAAACCGCTCGCCACGCTTGACCGACGAACGCAGCTTGTCCACTGAACGCAAAGGATGCAGTCGGGCCGTGATGAGGAGGTTGTGATGAGTGCAGACCCACAAAGTCGAAATGTCAGTCGACAACATGTTGAAGTCGAAGACCACGTCGTTGACCACCGCCAGCAGCGCAGAGTCCACATGCTCGATGCGAGTCGAACGCGACCCTTCATGCAAGGCTTCGAAGAATTCCTCTGGCAGGCGCAGGTTGGTTTTCATCCAGCGTTCGCACGCCGCATGGGCCAGATTCAGGTGCAGCCAGATGAACTCACCCCCGCTGTCGCTGGAGTGCAGGCAGTGCAGAGCCGCAGCAGAACCGATTTCCCGGCCGCTTTCACCGGGTTTGAAACTGAAGCCATAAAGCAGGCCGAACAGGTCTGAATCCTGGTGGTTCTGCACGATGCTTTGGTTCATGGATGCTCGCTGGCCGTGATGCGCCGGGTCCGTGGCAAAGGGACGAAGTGCGCATCATGGCAAGCTGTTGTTGCAGATTTGTTGCATTATCGATTCATTCCCGTGGGACCGGCTTTAGCCGGGAAGGCGATATTTCTAACGATACAAATGCATCGCCTGTACCGAACTCTTCCCGGCTGAAGCCGGTCCCACGACGTTAAACCATCGCCAACGGCAATTTACGGCTAGGCACCGGCCAGGCTCTGTCGATGTCGGCGAGGTCTTGCGGCGTCAGGACCAGCTCAGCCGCAGCGGCGTTGAGCTCGATGTGTTTGGGCGTGACTGCCTTGGGGATCGCGATCATGTTGCTCTGACGCAATACCCACGCGAGGCTGATCTGCGCCGGGGTCGCGTTGTGCCGTGCAGCGATTTCGTGCAGTGCGGGGTGATGCAGCAGGTTACCAGCCTGCCCCTGACCAATCGGGCAGTACGCCATGGTCGGCAAATTGTTGGCCTGTGCCCAAGGCAGCAGGTCGAACTCGATGGCACGGTCTTCCGGGTTGTACAGAATCTGGTTGGTGGCGCAGGCCGGATTGTTCAGTTCCAGCAGGTCAGGCACGTCGAAGTTCGATACACCCCAGCGGCCGATCTTGCCCTCTTCACGCAAACGTTCAAAGGCTTCAACGGTTTCTTCCAGCGGGTAGGAGCCCGGCCAGTGCAGCAGGTAAAGATCGATGTAATCGGTTTTCATCCGCTTGAGGCTGCGTTCGCAGGCAGCGGGAATTCCCGCGCGGCTGGCGTTGTGCGGGTAAACCTTGCTGACCACGAACACGCGGTCGCGCTGCCCGGCAATGGCCTCACCAACGATTTGTTCGGCGATGCCGTCGGCATACATTTCAGCGGTGTCGATCAGGTTCATGCCCAGCTCAATGCCCTGACACAGTGCGCGGATCTCGGCCGAGCGCAGGTCCTGGCGCTCGCCCATGTGCCAGGTGCCCTGGCCAATAACCGGAACCTGTTTGCCCGCTAATTCGAGAGTGCGCATGAGGAAAGCCTGCAAGTCAGTTAAATGATGAGGAGTGAGGCAGTGGAACCGGGAAAGGGTTCACTGCGATGAGCAAAAACCGGGCCTGAGGCCTGGAAGGTCCATGCATTCTTTAAATCAAACGCGACCTCCTGTGGGAGCCGGGCTTGCCCGCGATACATGAGACGCGGTTTGAAGACACACCACGTTATCGTTTATCGCGGGCGAGCCCGGCTCCCACACGGGATTGCATTCCAAATCAAGAGAGCTATTGGTGCATGCCGATCATCTGAAAACGCCGACTATTACCGGGATCATTGATCTGTGTAGCAACCCGGTAACATTTTGTAATGAATATGGGCAAATCCATTCTTCAACAGGATCAAGCACCATGGCAACCAGTACCTTGGCACCGGATTCCTTCGAGCAGGCCAGCAACTCAAGGCCGCAGCTACACCGCAAGCCCAGCACACTGACGATGGTGATTTTCTTCGCCATTCTTGCCACCGGCTTGTTGTTCACCGCTTATAGCTTGAAGCAGGACGTGGACGACATGGGCACCGTGGTGACCACCTGGACGCCATTTCTGTTGTTAGGCGTGGCCTTGCTGATTGCCTTGGGTTTCGAGTTCGTCAACGGTTTCCACGACACCGCCAACGCTGTCGCTACGGTGATTTACACCCACTCTTTGCCGCCAGGTTTTGCGGTTGCCTGGTCAGGGCTGTTCAACTTTCTCGGCGTGCTTTTTTCCAGCGGAGCGGTGGCGTTTGCGATCATCGCCTTGCTGCCGGTCGAGCTGATCTTGCAGGTCGGCTCCGGCGCTGGCTTCGCGATGATTTTTGCCCTGCTGATCGCCGCGATCATCTGGAACCTGGGTACGTGGTGGCTGGGGCTGCCCGCCTCGTCTTCGCACACTCTGATCGGCTCGATCATCGGCGTGGGCATCGCCAATGCCTTGATGCACGGTCGCGATGGCACCAGCGGTGTTGACTGGTCCCAAGCGACAAAAATCGGTTACTCGTTGCTGCTGTCTCCCTTGGTCGGGTTCGGTTTTGCCGCGCTGTTACTGCTGGCGATGCGTATGTTCATCAAGAATCGCGCGCTGTACAAAGCACCTGAAGGCAACGCTCCACCGCCGTGGTGGATTCGCGGCATGCTGATCGTGACGTGCACCGGCGTTTCGTTCGCCCACGGCTCCAACGACGGCCAGAAAGGTATGGGCTTGATCATGCTGATTCTGGTCGGCACCTTGCCGATGGCCTATGCACTGAATCGCACCATGCCCGCCGACCAGTCCATCCAGTTTGCTGCCGTTGCTGAAGTCACCCAACAGGCGCTAACCCGCAACGCCCCGCTGCCCGCCCCTGCTGACCCACGCCAGACGCTGTCGCAGTACCTGGTCAGCAAACAGGAAACGCCTGAGCTGATTCCGGCACTGGCGGTCATGGCAGGCAAGATAGGTATTCAGGTCAAAGGCTACGGCTCGCTGTCGAAAGTCCCCGCCGAAGCAGTGGCCAACGTGCGGAACGACATGTACCTGACGTCGGAAACCATCCGCCTGATGGAGAAAAACAAGGTCGGCAACTTCGACGCTGATACTCAGGACAAGCTCAAGCTGTTCAAGGACCAGATCGACAGCGCCACACGCTTCATTCCTACCTGGGTCAAGATCGCGGTCGCCATCGCATTGGGCCTCGGCACCCTGGTGGGCTGGCGGCGCATCGTGGTCACCGTCGGCGAGAAGATCGGCAAGACCCACATGACCTACGCCCAAGGCGCTTCGGCGGAAGTGGTGGCCATGATGACCATCGGCGCTGCAGATATGTATGGCCTGCCGGTATCGACCACACACGTATTGTCGTCGGGTGTCGCGGGCTCAATGGTCGCCAACGGCTCGGGCCTGCAATTGCGGACGTTGCGTAATCTGGCCCTGGCCTGGGTGTTGACCCTGCCTGCTGCGATTTTGCTATCGGGGTCGCTGTACTGGGTGTTCACTCAAATCTTCTGATGAGCGTGCGCTGGCAATAAGTGCTCAATGAGAAAATCGATCAAGGCGCGCAATTTCGGGGATGCGTGCTGACTGGCGGGCCAGAGCATCCAGAGGGTGCCGCGACCGAGGGTGTAGTCTTCCAGCACAACTTGCAGTTCGCCGCTTTGCAACGCGTCATTGACGACAAAATCTGCAAGGTAGGCGATCCCCATTCCCTGTCTGGCCATGTAATACAGGGAATGGGTGGTGGTGCAGGTAGCGGCTTTTTTCAGGCCCTGAATAGGCAAGCCGTCAACACTGCGCAATGGCCAGGGCTCGATTTTGCCGGTGGCGGGAAACTTGTGCAGCAGACCGACATGCCCGGCCAAGTCGCCGGGCGTGGAAGGCACGCCATAGCGTTGCAAGTAATCCGGCGACGCAACCAGCATCAGGCGAAAGTCCCCAAGGTGCCGCGAAGTCAGTCGCGAGTCCTGCAGCGTGCCGGTACGAATCACCGCATCGAAACCCTCCTCAATGATGTCCACCATGCGATCCGACAGATCGATATCCAGCTCGATGTCCGGGTAGCGGCGCATGAACGCGGTCAATACCGGCATCATCAAACCGTCTTGCAACGGCACGCTGATATGCAGTTTGCCTCTGGGCTCGGCAGTGAAATGCGACAGTTCAAGTTCCGCTGCTTCGACTTCTCCCAGTATTCGCCGACACCGCTCAAGAAACAGTGAGCCTTCGGCTGTCAGGGTGATGCTGCGTGTGCTGCGATGAAACAGGCGAACGCCTAGACGCTGCTCAAGCCGAGCAATGCTCTTGCCAACCGCAGAGGAGGAAACCTCCAGCGTGCGGGCCGCAACGGTGAAGCTGCGCGTCTGTGCGACCTGCACGAAGATTGCGATACCACTGAGACTGTCCAGATTGTTTTCCTCTTGAAGCTTGAAGACGGTGACCCAGCGCAGCAGACACGAAATCTGTAGGAGCGCACGAGCACCGCGAGGCCGCGATGGCGGTGTATCAGACAGAGCGCTATCGCGGCCTCGCGATGCTCGTGCGCTCCTACAGGGAATAGGCCTAACTCCACGATTCCCGCCTATCGATTACGGACACATCTGTCCGCTATAAGCGGAACCTTAGCCTGTTTTTCCGCCAACCACAGCCAACTAATCTAGCCCGCTTTCGAACAGGGCTCATGGCTATGACTGACAAAACGCTGGACCTTATTGAAAGATCAACCGCAGAGCGGCTGCCGTGGACGGCGTTGCTGGCCTTGGCCATGGCGGGTTTTCTGACCATTCTCACTGAGGCGTTGCCTGCAGGACTCCTGCCGTTGATGAGTGCAGACCTGCACGTATCGCCCACTTTGGTGGGGCAATTGATCACCGTATACGCCGTGGGCTCGCTACTGGCGGCCATTCCTCTAACGGCCCTGACCCGCAACTGGCGTCGTCGGCCATTGCTGTTGATTGCCATCGGCGGTTTTGCCGTGGTCAACAGCATCACTGCGCTCTCGGATGACTACGGGCTGACGCTGGGGTCGCGGTTTTTTGCTGGGGTTTTCGCAGGCTTGCTCTGGTCGCTGCTGGCCGGCTACGCCAGTCGCCTGGTGCCTGAACATTTACGTGGGCGCGCTATTGCGGTGGCCATGGTGGGAACGCCGTTGGCGCTGTCCATCGGCATTCCGGCCGGGACGCTACTGGGTTCAGTCATCGGTTGGCGCTGGGCCTTCGCAATCATGAGCGTGTTGAGTCTGATCCTGGTGATCTGGGCCCGTCTGAGCCTGGCTGACTTCCCTGGCCAGACCCAGCAGCAACGCCTGTCGATCCGTCAGGTGTTCGTACTGCCCGGTATTCGTCCAGTGTTGTTCACCACCCTGACCTTCGTTCTGGCGCACAACATTCTCTACACCTACATCGCTCCGTTACTGGAACCCGCCGGTTTATCCGGGCAGATCGACCGCGTGTTGCTGGCTTTTGGCGTAGCGGCGCTGGGGGGCATCTGGATGGTAGGCGTATTGATTGATCGCTGGCTTCGTGAACTGGTGTTGTCCAGCATCGCGCTGTTCCTGCTCACCTCCATCGCTTGGGCAATTAGCGGTGAAAGTAGTCAGCTGATTTATCTATACGTCATCGTTTGGGGGGTGGCATTCGGAGGTGCAGCGACCTTGTTTCAGACCGCGTCGGCGATCACCGGCGGTGCCGCCGCCGATGTCAGCCAATCGATGATCGTCACTGTATGGAATCTGGGTATTGCCGGTGGCGGACTGGCCGGCGGCTTACTGCTGCAAAGCTTTGGCGTGCAGTCCTTCAACTGGCTGGTTTGCCTGCTATTGATCGGCGCACTGCTGATCAGCGCCAGCACCCATCGCGCTGGCTTCCCCTCTTCCAGACAGAATTAGGCGTGCAAGGTGAACAACGCCACTTCGGGTGCAACACTCACCCAATGCTGACTCACTGACCAACCCGCAGCGGCGGCCAGCGCGGTGAATGACTCCACGGTGAACTTGTGGGAGTTCTCCGTGTGCAGCCGCTCGCCCACGCCGAAGTGGAAGGTGTGTCCCGCCACCGAGGCCACTTGCTCCACACGACTGACCAGATGCATTTCCATGCGCAGGTCCTCGGCATTCCACAACGCCAGATGCTCGAAGTCATCGACGTTGAAGGTGCCGTCCAGTTCGCGGTTGATTCGGGTCAACAGGTTTTTATTGAAGCGTGCAGTGACACCTTGAGCATCGTCATAGGCCGCGACCAAAGTGTCCGGTTCTTTGACCAGATCCACGCCAACAATAAAGTGAGCGTTTTCACCCAGCAGGCTATGGGCAGAACGCAGGAACTTAACCGCTTGCTCGGGGGTGAAGTTGCCAATGGTAGAGCCGGGGAAGAAACCGACCCGAGGCAAACCATCTGCGGCCCTTGGCAATTTCAAGGCACGGGTGAAATCGTCGACTTGCGGCGCCACCGTCAGATGCGGGTATTTATTACTGAGCTGATGCGCCGCCCGATTCAAGGCATTGGCGCTGATATCGATGGGTACGTAAACGGCGATCTGCGGTGCAGCGTCCAGCAGCAGACACGTCTTCTCACTGGCGCCACTGCCGAACTCTACCAAAGCAGCACCTTGCGGAATCAGCCCGGCCATTTGCGCGGCGACGTCGGTCAGCAGCCGGGTTTCGACACGTGTAGGATAGTATTCCGGCGTCTCGCAGATAGCCTCGAACAGCTGCGAGCCCGCTGCATCGTAAAAGTATTTGGGCGAGAGGTTTTTCACCGGAGAAGAAAGCCCGCCAATCACATCACGCGCGAACTCGCTGTCGTGGGGGTTAACCACACCCGGCTGCCGACTGTCTCTGGCCAGACGCAGGCCGGAAACCACCCAGCGCTTTTCCGGATGGAAGAAGTTGCGATAGGTCGCCCGGGAATGGCTCGGCGACGTTACGCTCGCCCCGCCGCGCAGCACCATCTGGTTGATCATGAACTTGCCGTTGTATTCGCCCACCGCGCTGGCTGCCGGACGGAATCCCGGGTAGGCGCTGTAGGAGCTTTGGGTCCACTGCCAGGCAACGTCATCGACCTGCTCCAGCAAACCGGCCACAACCGCCGCCTCCCATTCAGCTTCAGTAGGCAATCGTGCATCAGCCCAATGCGCATAGGCTGCTGCTTCGTAGTAGCTGATGTGGGTGACAGGTGCGTCCGGATCAATTGGCTCAAGGCCGCGCAACGTCATGCACCGCCACCCATGAGTTTCATCGTGCTGCCAGTACATCGGCGCGTTCCAGGCGTTTTCCTGGACGATCGTCCAGCCCTCGGACAACCATAGCCCGGCCTGACTGTAGCCACCCGCATTGATGAACTTCAGCCACTCGCCATTAGTGACCAATCGATCACTGATTTCGAACGACTGTAAGTACGTGGTGTGGCGCGGGCCTTCGTTGTCGAAAGCGAAGTCGGCGCCTTGATGGCCGATCTCGGTCAGTCCGCCCTTGAGCGGTTTGTAGCGGCCACGTCGACCAGCCGCATCTTTGGGCCAGGCGGTGTCGTAAGCAGGCTTGAGGGACGACGTGCTGAACAGATGCAGGATGTCCATCAGCAGCAATTCCTGATGCTGCTCTTCATGGGCCAGGCCCAGTTCGATCAGGCTGCTCAAAGCCTGGGGCAGCGGCTGTTGCAGCAGGCGGGCCATGTGCTGATCGACATGTTCGCGATAGGCCATGACCTGATCAACCCCCGGACGAGTCATCAAACCGCGTTGCGGACGGGGATGGCGCGGGCCGACGGCTTCGTAATAAGAGTTGAAGAGGTAACCGAAAACCGGATCGAAGGGCTCGTAGCCCGGGACGTTTTCGCTAAGCAGAAAGGTTTCGAAGAACCATGTGGTGTGCGCCATGTGCCATTTTGCCGGGCTGGCATCGGGCATGGACTGGACCACCATGTCTTCGGCGCTCAGCGGCGCGGCCAGACTTTGGGTTCGGCTGCGCACATTCTGGTAGCGCTTAAGCAATTCGTTGGCAGCAGGAATCTGGCGAGGCTCGCGTGAGGGGCTGATCATCAGTGTGCATCTCCGGCGTTGCCGCGGCCTGTTTGTTCAGGAAGTGCGGCGTCGAGCGTTTGTTTAGTTGCAACCGGTGAAAACGGACACGAGTCCACTGGCCACCTGCTCCCGCCCAAAAGGACTGCCTCAGCCATGCTGCACCTGTGTCACAAAGGTCACCCGCTCGGGGTAAAACGCTACGTGATTCTTGAGCTGCGCCACGGCGCGATATGGATGCTCATAAGTCCAGACCGCGTTCGGGATGCGTAGCCCATGGATATCCAGGCTGAAATAATTGGCGTCGCCTTTGTACGGGCAGTGGGTTTGATGTTCGGTTCTAACGTAATGTTCAATCCGTATATCCGAACGGGGTATGTAGATAACGGGCGGGTATTTGGCTTCCTCGAGCAACAGTGCGTGCTCGCTGCGGGCGAGCAGCGTGTCTTTGAACAGCACGCTGACCGTGCCCTTGCAGGAAGTGACGGTAATGGGGTGGTCGTAGTCGGGGGTTTTCATGGTGCAGACCCTTTCACAGACAGCGTTGATTTGTATTTATGGCAGACCTCTTTGGAATCTACGCAATGAATGTGTCGCGCCGTAATCAGTGTAGCCACCCTCGACCAACCGACTTGTACAGCTGCAAACTGAACGTTTTCGGCAAGCTTGCATCCGAACACTCTATGCTGTGCACACAGATTTCCGAGGTTTAGTAATGAATGATTTATCCCGCCTGCTCGAGGCTTTGTCCCTTGCTCATACTGATGGGCAGGACGCGGTCATGGCGACGGTGGTCAAGGTCGAGGGTTCGGCTTATCGACGCCCCGGCGCGCGGATGGTGATTCCCCAGCTTGGCAGCGCCACTGGCACGGTCAGCGGCGGTTGCCTGGAAAGCGATGTCAGCAAAAAAGCCTGGTGGCTGACCGCCGCAGGCAAGCCGGTGCTCCGCACTTACAGCACAGGTGAAGATGACGATGAGCTGGAGGACGCGGAACTGAGCTTCGGGCTGGGCTGCAACGGTACGGTGCATATACTGTTCGAGCGAGTCAGTGCGCAGAGTCCATCGCTGGCAATCAACGTGTTGAAACAGGTGCAAGCCACCTCGCGCCCCGCTGCACTGGCGACGGTTATCAGCTCCGAAAGTGAACATCAGGTCGCAGTGGGTGAGCGGGTTGCGCTGTGGACAGACGGCGCGCTTGAACTGGAAATGCACGACCGACTGCTCAGCCAGGCCATCGCCGCCGACCTGCAAACCGTACTCACCGCCGAAAAGTCAGCCATTCGCAACTACGACGGTCACTCCGGATCGATTCAGGTGCTGCTTGAATTCATCCCGGCACCGCGCCGATTGGTGATCTTTGGTGCGGGGCATGATGCCGTACCACTGGTTAACATGGCGCACCTGCAAGGCTGGCACACCACGGTGATCGACGCGCGCACGCACTTTGCCCGCCCGGAGCGTTTCCCCGAGGCCGATCAAGTCAACGCCCTGCCCTTGCAGCCTTTCGCCGGGATGCAAGCACTGGTCGACGATGCAGCCGTGGTGGTCATGACCCACAGCTACACTCAGGATCGCCATTGGCTCGGCCAGGTACTGACGTTGAATCCGCGCTACATCGGCCAGCTTGGCCCACGCAGCAGGACCGAACGACTGCTGGACGAAATGAGCAGCGAGATGCGTCAACTGCCAGCTTTTGCGACGCTGCATTACCCGGTAGGTCTGGATCTGGGTGGCGATACTCCGGCAAGCGTTGCGCTGTCGATCCTGGCGGAAATCAATGCGGTGCTCAATCAGCGTAACGGCGGGATGCTCAAGCATCGCGAAGCGAGCATTCATGCGGCGGATGTGATGATGGCGGGTGAGATGGGGCTGCTCAAGAGTGGGTCTTAGGGGCGAATGAAACATTAAACGTTACAGATATGTAGG
This sequence comes from Pseudomonas caspiana, assembly GCF_002158995.1. Taxonomy (GTDB): domain Bacteria; phylum Pseudomonadota; class Gammaproteobacteria; order Pseudomonadales; family Pseudomonadaceae; genus Aquipseudomonas; species Aquipseudomonas caspiana. Next base: position 10,574 of record NZ_LOHF01000010.1, read on the forward strand.
AGCTCACGAGCACCGCGAGGCAGCGATTGCGTACTGCCTGATACACCGCCATCGCAGCCTCGCGGTGCTCGTGCGCTCCTACATAAAAGTATTAAAAATCAGTTTGTTATATTTTTTGATGAGAGCAGCAGGATTAATTTCAGGCCCTGCTCCCACGTGTTGACCCCGATAAAAACCCAGACTTGCCACAAGGCTATACCGGCTCATGAGCAGTAAATACACCCAACGCGACTGGGCTCCCCATGAACGGCCGACCATGCCGGGTTCGCCGTCCACACCGTTGCATTCCACGCGCAAACGATGGGCCTTCGCACTGGTCGGGGTGATTGTCGCGCTGACCGGTGGACTGGGTAATGCCTTGGTTGTTGCCAACCTGCCCTATCTGCAGGGCTCATTGGGTGCGACGACTGCCGAGGTGGCCTGGCTACCCGCCGCTTACGTCATGACCAACGTGTCGATGAATCTGGTGCTGGTCAAGTTTCGTCAGCAATTCGGTTTAAGAACCTTTACCGAGCTGTTTCTGGTGCTCTATGCGCTGGTGACCTTCGCCCACCTGTTCGTCAATGACTTGAATTCAGCGATCGCCGTGCGTGCAGCCCACGGAATGGTCGGCGCCGCCCTGTCGACCCTGGGCCTGTATTACATGATTCAGGCCTTCCCGCAGAAATGGCGACTGAAAGCGCTGGTGCTCGGCCTGGGCACAGCGCAACTGGCCATTCCCATGGCCCGGCTGGTTTCCGAAGACCTGCTGCAAATCGCCGAGTGGCGTGGCCTTTATCTATTCGAGCTGGGGATGGCGCTCCTTTCACTTGGCTGCGTGCTACTGCTCAAGCTGCCGCCGGGGGATCGCTTCAAGGCGTTCGAAAAACTCGATTTCCTGACTTTCGGTCTGCTTTCCACCGGTTTTGCCCTGCTCTGCGCCGTGCTTTCTCTGGGGCGCATCGAATGGTGGCTGGAAAAACCCTGGATCGGTCTCGCATCGGCCGCGTCGATCGCTCTTATTTGCGCCGGACTGGCCATCGAACATAACCGCAAGAACCCGCTGTTGATCACCCGCTGGCTGGGCAGCGGTGCAATCTGGCGCCTGGGGCTGGCGGTCATTCTGTTTCGGGTCGTCCTGTCGGAGCAGTCAGTTGGCGCGGTCGGCTTCCTGCAAGCCCTGAACATGGGCTCACAACAACTGCACTCGCTGTACGCCGTGATGTTGCTGGGCAGTGTCGCGGGGCTGGCAGTCAGTGCGTTGACGATCAACCCGCAGCACCTGATCAAACCCCTGCTGATCTCACTGGCAATGATCGCGATCGGAGCCTGGATGGACAGCGGCTCGACCAACGTTACCCGGCAGTCAAACATGTACTTGAGCCAATTCCTGCTGGCCTTCGGCGGGACATTTTTCCTGGGCCCGACGCTGGTGATGGGCATCAGTAGCGTGATTGCCAACCCACGCAATATGGTCAGCTTTTCAGTCCTGTTCGGTATCACCCAAAACCTCGGCGGGCTGATCGGCTCGGCAGTGTTTGGCACATTCCAGATTGTGCGCGAGAAATATCACTCAAGCGTTCTGGTCGAGCACCTGACATTGATTAATCCTCAGGTTCAGGCCCGCCTGCAAAGCTCCAGCGCCAGCTACGCTTCAGCCATTGCAGATCCATCGACGCGCACTAATCTGGGGATACGCGCCATCGCCAATACTGCGACCCGGGAGGCCAATATTCTGGCCTACAACGATGTGTTCATGCTGATCGCGCTGGTTGCCGTCCTGACCATGGTCTGGATTTCCATTCGCGTGACCTGGCTGAGAATGACTACAAAACCGCTTGCAGCGACAGCGCCTGCAACGGTGAACTCTACTTCCGTTAACTCCAGCGGCGCCCAACCTTCATGAATGACACGACCAAGCCTCCTGCATCGCCCGAAGCAGGGCCGAATTCGACAACTGAACAACCCGCATCATCAGGGCCGCCGCCACCTCCGGCAGCCGCACCGGCCAGCAGTGAACCGCGCTCGTCCCGCACCCGAATCATTTCCTCGGTGATCTTTGCCAGCATTGCGCTGATCGGCATTTTGATCGTGCTCTATGCCTGGCAATTGCCGCCGTTCAGCAGCCCCATCGAAAGCACTGAAAACGCGTTGGTCAGGGGCCAGACCACGATCATTGGCCCGCAATTGAGCGGCTATGTTTACGAAGTCCCGGTGCAGGATTTCCAGTTCGTCAAGAAGGGCGACCTGCTGGTGCGTCTGGATGACCGGATCTACCGCCAGCATCTGGATCAGTCATTGGCGCAACTGGGCATTCAGAAAGCTTCACTGGCCAACAACCTGCAACAGCGAAAGAGCGCCGAAGCGACCATTGCACAGCGCAAGGCTGCCTTGGAAAACAGCATCGCTCAGGGTCGAAAATCGGCGGCCGACCTGCGTCGTAATCAGGCGCTGGTCACCGATGGTTCCGTGTCGAAAAGTGAACTGGACGTCAGCCGCGCGGCCGATGCGCAGGCCACGGCGGCAATAGCTGAAGCCCGCGCTGCGCTGGATATTGCCAAGGAAGACCTGCAAACCGTGATCGTCAATCGCGGTTCTCTGGAGGCGTCGGTTGCCAATGCCGAAGCGGCTATCGAGCTGGCACGCATTGACCTGAGCAATACGCGGGTTCTGGCTCCGCGTGACGGCCAGTTGGGGCAGATTGGCGTGCGTCTGGGGGCGTACGTGAACTCTGGCGCGCAGTTGATGGCTCTTGTACCCGACCGGCTTTGGGTCGTCGCCAATATGAAAGAAACGCAGATGGTTAATGTGCGTCTTGGTCAGCCAGTCACTTTTACTGTGGATGCGCTGGGTCATGAAAAAATGCACGGCCGCGTGCAGCGGATTTCCCCTGCTACGGGCTCGGAGTTCAGCTTGCTACCGGCTGACAACGCCACCGGTAACTTTGTGAAGATTTCTCAGCGGATTCCGGTGCGGATTATTGTTGAACCCAACCAGCCTCTGGCGAAGCGTTTGCGGCCGGGGATGTCGGTGGTGGTCAGTATTGATACGAGTCAGGACGGCGAGGTGCCAGCGGATCCGGGTGGTGATTGAGGGTGCTCATTTTTTCGTGCAGATGTTTTTGTGTACATATCCGTCTCTGCCGTGAAGGCTGACATTGGTTGCGCTTTTACAGCGCGTCACTTTTGATAGAGCCCAAAAGTAACCAAAAGGCTCTTGCCCCACCA
>NZ_LOHF01000010.1:13804-194944 GCF_002158995.1 Pseudomonas caspiana
ACGCAGCAGTGTCGGATTACGGGCATACCGAGCCTAGGCGAGGGACCCAGTGGTGGGGCAAGAGCCTTTTGCTTACTTTTGGGCCCAAAAGTGAGGCGCCGTAAGGGCGCAACCAATATCAGCCAATACCCACCAATGGATATGTACACAAAAATCCCGCCACAGAAATTGATGTCGACACTTCGACCCCCAACCGTGCGTTCATCGGCCGCTTCGCCCTCTATTAGTGCAATAAACACGCAAATTGGTTAGGCTAGCCGCCATTTTGTGCATCGCGGGTCTCACAAGGAGCCGTCGCACAGCGGCTCGTCCTAAAAGGACCGGCATGAATTTCCCCCATTCACGGGAAATCGCCCTCCAATTCCGATTCTGAAGTGTGGTTTTCTCAATGAAAGTGTTGAAAGGTCAGGACATCCTGGCACTGGGTTTCATGACGTTTGCCCTGTTCGTCGGGGCTGGCAACATCATCTTCCCGCCTATCGTAGGGCTGGAGGCCGGGCCGAACGTGTGGATGGCCGCGCTTGGCTTTCTGGTCACTGCGGTAGGCTTGCCAGTGGTCACCGTCATCGCGCTGGCCAAAGTCGGCGGCGCGATGGATGCGCTGAGCAGTCCCATTGGCAAGGTCGCTGGCAGTATCCTCGCAGCTGTCTGCTATCTGGCCGTAGGCCCGCTGTTCGCCACGCCACGTACGGCAACCGTCTCATTCGAAGTCGGTCTCGCGCCCTTGACGGGTGACAGCGCGACAGCGTTGTTTCTTTACAGTCTGGTGTACTTCCTGATCGTACTCTGGGTGTCGTTCTACCCAGGCCGTTTGCTGGACACAGTTGGACGATTTCTGGCGCCGCTGAAAATCATCGCGCTGGCGGTATTGGGGATTGCAGCTTTTGCATTGCCCGCAGGAGACATCGGTGTCGCTGAGCCAGCTTATGTCGCTGCGCCATTTTCCCAGGGCTTTATCAATGGTTACCTGACCATGGATACGTTGGGTGCCTTGGTGTTCGGCATCGTCATTGTTAATGCCATTCGCTCCCGTGGTGTGGAGTCGCCGCGTCTGATCACTCGCTACGCGATCATTGCCGGATTGATTGCCGGGGTGGGGTTGGCGCTGGTGTATATCAGCCTGTTCCGTCTTGGCTCCGGGAGCCATGCCGTCGCGGCAGGGGCGAGCAATGGCGCGGCGGTGTTGCATGCCTACGTGCAACATACCTTCGGTTCTTTGGGGAGCGGCTTCCTCGCGGTGCTGATCTCGCTGGCTTGTCTGGTGACTGCGGTAGGGCTGACGTGTGCGTGCGCCGAGTACTTTGCCAAGGTGCTGCCGCTCTCCTATAAAACCCTGGTGATCATACTTGCGGCATTTTCGCTGCTGGTCTCTAACCTGGGCCTGACCAAGCTGATCCTTTTTTCCATCCCCGTGCTGACGGCGATCTATCCGCCCTGCATCGTGCTGGTCGCGCTGAGCTTCTGCAAAGGTTTCTGGTATTCCCAGGGGCGTATCGTCGCGCCTGTGATGCTGGTGGCGTTTATATTCGGTCTGATCGATGCAATCAAAGGTGCCGGTTTCGCGGATTACTTGCCGCACGTCTTGAGCGATTTGCCGCTGAGTGAACAAGGGCTGGCGTGGTTGATACCCGCAATCATTGTTCTGTGCGTAGCGTTTGTCTGTGATCGTGTTATCGGCAAGCGCAGCGAGGCGCTGGCCTGAGGTTTAATGGCCTGCGATAAGCGCACGGGATAATATCGACAGGTGAGGTTATTAAACTCGCAACTAATAAAGCCCGCTTATAGCGGGCTTTATTATCTGAAAAGTCGGGGAAACTTTTCGGCTTACTTGGTGGTCGCTGGATCTTGAGTGGTCTTGCCAGCTTCCTGGGCGCGCTGTGCGTCCGCTTCGGCATTCTTCTGAGCGGCTTCCTGGCTTTCTTTGGCAGCGTCGTTCACTTTGTCCTGAGCCTTTTGCATCGACTCCTGGGATTCTTGAGCTGCTTTGTTCGCATCTTGTTGAGTGTTCTCGGATTTCTTGTCGCACGCGGCAAGGCCCAAGGTGGCAGAGAGCATCAAGGCATAAGCTAAAGTATTGCGCATGGGGTGTTTCTCCTTATTGAATATCTACGAGCCTAAGAGCCTTGGGCATTAAATTAAGTTCCAACTCTTTTGCCAGCGGACTGAATTTGTATTTCGGGCGCATAACCGAGCGGCTATGCTGAATGGCAGCAACTTTCAATCAAACTATAAAAATAGTTGTGAGCCCTATGAATGAAACCCTTGTGTTTGAGCGTGCCAAACGTTTTCTCTCTGCCTTGCCCCATTGTCAGGTGCTTGGATTGCAAGTAGTCAGTGCCGATGCAAACGGCATGACACTGGTGCTGCCTTATTCCGAGAAAATCATTGGTGATCCGCAGACTGGCGTTATACATGGCGGGGCGCTGACTTCTTTGATGGACAGTGCATGCGGTATCTCGATTCTTTGCGTGCTGGCGGAATTCGAAGTCTGCCCGACACTGGACCTGCGCATCGACTACATGAGCGCCGCGACGCCTCATCAGGATGTATTCGGCTTTGCGCAGTGTTACAGGGTCACGCCAGAGGTGCTCTTCATTCGAGGCTTTGCATGGCAGGATGATCCGCAGCAACCGATTGCTCATGTGGTGGGTACGTTCATGCGGTTGGGCAAGGGGGTCATCGGGACCCGTGCGTTTGCCGGAGGTGGTCAATGACGATTGATCTTCAGGAGCAAGCACGCCTGGCTCAGGTCTCCGGTGATTTCTCGCTGCTGCTCGACAGCATTCCCTACGCACGACTCATCGGTGTCAGATGCTCTCGCCAGGGTGATGATTTGATTTTCTGCCTGCCCGCGATTCAGGGCAATGTGGGCAATCCACTGCTTCCCGCGTTGCACGGCGGAGTGATCGCCGGTTTCATGGAGTTATCTGCGTGCCTGCATCTCATGATCGGCATGGGCACTGCGCAGTTGCCGAAAATCATCGATTTCTCGGTGGACTATCTACGCGCCGGTCTCTACCGCGACACCTACGTTCAGTGTCAGGTCTGGCGGCAGGGGCGACGTGTAACGAACGTGGGCATTACCGCCTGGCAGACCACGGCAGCAGAACCTATCGCAACCGCACGTGCGCATTTCAAAATCGAAGACTTGCAGATCGAATAAGTTGAGCCCTTGAAATCCGGGACCCAGCCCCCACCTTGATGACAACCCGCCGCCAGATACAGGTTCCGGCTTGTAGCTGGCGGCTTATGCCATCTGATTGGAGTTTGATGACCATGAGTGTGGAAACTCAAAAGGAAACCCTGGGCTTCCAGACCGAGGTGAAGCAATTGCTGCACCTCATGATCCACTCGCTGTATTCCAACAAGGAAATCTTCCTTCGCGAGTTGATCTCTAACGCCTCTGACGCCGTCGATAAACTGCGCTTCGAAGCGCTGTCCAAACCGGACCTGCTCGAAGGCGGCTCTGAGCTGAAAATCCGCGTGAGCTTCGACAAGGAAGCGAAAACCGTCACGCTGGAAGACAACGGTATCGGTATGAACCGTGACGATGTGATCACCCATCTGGGTACCATCGCCAAGTCCGGCACCGCTGATTTCATGAAAAACCTGTCCGGCGATCAGAAAAAAGATTCGCACTTGATCGGTCAGTTCGGTGTGGGCTTCTATTCGGCCTTTATCGTTGCCGATCAGGTTGAAGTATTCAGCCGTCGCGCCGGCACACCTGCCAGCGAGGGCGTGCACTGGTCTTCCAAAGGCGAAGGCGAGTTTGAAGTTGCCAACGTCGAGAAAGCCGAACGCGGTACCCGCATCGTTCTGCACCTCAAGAGCGGTGAAGACGAGTTCGCGGACGGTTACCGTCTGCGCAACATCATCAAGAAATATTCCGACCACATCGCGTTGCCGATTGAGCTGCCGAAGGAATCCGCTGCCGCCGAAGGCGAAGAGGCTCCGGCGCTTGAGTGGGAAACGGTCAACCGTGCCAGCGCGCTGTGGACTCGTCCTCGCACCGAGGTGAAGGACGAGGAGTATCAAGAGTTCTACAAGCACGTCGCCCACGACTTCGAGAACCCGCTGAGCTGGAGTCATAACAAGGTCGAAGGCAAGCTGGAGTACACCTCGCTGCTTTACGTGCCTGCTCGTGCGCCGTTCGATCTGTATCAACGTGAAGCACCGCGCGGCCTGAAGCTGTACGTGCAGCGCGTGTTTGTCATGGATCAGGCTGAGTCGTTCCTGCCGCTTTACATGCGCTTCGTCAAAGGCGTGGTCGATTCCAATGACCTGTCCCTGAACGTTTCGCGTGAAATTCTGCAGAAAGATCCGATCATCGATTCGATGAAGTCGGCGCTGACCAAGCGTGTGCTGGACATGCTGGAAAAACTGGCGAAAAACGAGCCTGAGCAATACAAAGGCTTCTGGAAAAACTTCGGTCAGGTCATGAAAGAAGGCCCGGCAGAAGACTTCGCCAACAAAGAGAAAATCGCCGGTCTGCTGCGTTTCGCCTCGACTCACGAAGAGGGCGGCGAGCAAATCGTTTCTCTGGCCGAATACCTGGCTCGCGCCAAGGAAGGTCAGGACAAGATTTACTACCTCACCGGTGAAACCTACGCACAGGTCAAGAACAGCCCGCACCTTGAAGTCTTCCGCAAGAAAGGCATCGAAGTATTGCTGTTGACCGACCGTATCGACGAGTGGCTGATGAGCTACCTCAGCGATTTCGACGGCAAAGGTTTTGTTGATGTGGCACGCGGTGATCTGGATCTGGGCAAGCTTGATTCCGAAGAGGACAAGAAAGCCCAGGAAGAAATCGCCAAGGACAAAGAAGGTCTGGTTGAGCGTCTGAAAGCAGCTCTGGGTGAATCCGTCAGCGAAGTACGGGTTTCCCATCGCTTGACTGACTCTCCGGCAATCCTGGCCATTGGTGAGGCTGATCTTGGCCTGCAGATGCGTCAGATCCTTGAGGCCAGCGGCCAGAAGGTTCCAGACTCCAAGCCGATCTTCGAATTCAACCCGGCGCATCCACTGATCGGCAAGCTGGACGCCGAGCAGAGCGAAGAGCGTTTTGGTGATCTGTCGCACATCCTGTTTGATCAGGCTGCGTTGGCGGCCGGTGACAGCTTGAAAGATCCGGCGGCTTACGTGCGCCGTCTGAACAAGTTATTGGTCGAGTTGTCGGTTTAATATTCCGAGTCAAAGAAAACCCGCTTCGGCGGGTTTTCTGATTGTGCTCTACCCATTTGTCTTTCATTACTTGAGGAGTCAACGATGAGCAGTAACGTTACTGTGCGTTCAGTGGTGTACCAGATCGACGGTCAGCCTTACGAAAGCCGCCTGGTATTCGACTCGGGTGATGCGTCGTCTCGTCCTGGCCTGTTAATGGCTCCTAACTGGATGGGCGTCAGCGAAGGCGCGGAGAAGATTGCTCAGGCGGTAGCCGAACAGGGTTATGTGGTGTTCCTGGCCGACCTTTACGGTCAAGGCACGCGTCCGCAGAACAACGATCAGGCTGGCGCTGCGATGATGCCGCTCAAGGATGATCGTGCTCTGCTGCGCAAGCGCATGCAGGCTGCCCTGGATCAACTGCTGGCTCAGACCGATGCGCCGGTTGATGCCGACAAAGTTGCTACTTTCGGTTTCTGCTTCGGCGGTTGTTGCTCCCTGGAGCTGGCTCGCACCGGAGCAAACCTGAAAGCAGCTGTGTCCTTCCATGGCACGCTGGACACGCCGAACCCGGCTGATGCGAAAAACATCAAGGGTGCGGTATTGGTGCTGCACGGTGCTTCAGATCCATTGGTGCCGAAAGAGCAGTTGCCAGCATTCGAAGCTGAGATGAATGCTGCGGGTGTGGACTGGCAGTTGCTGAGCTACGGCGGGGCGGTACACTCGTTCACCGACCCTCATGCGCAGACGCCTGGCATGATGCAGTACGACGAAAAGACCGCCAAGCGCGCCTTTGTGTCGATGCATAACCTGCTGGATGAAGTGTTCAAAGACTAACGACGTATTTGTAGGAGCTGCCGAAGGCTGCGAATGCATTCGCTCAGACACACCGCTATCGCAGCCTTCGGCAGCTCCTACAAATTCTGTTCGCTGTTATGGCAGCTCAATCCTGCCAATCTCTCCAGGCACCGTTGGCCAGTCTCCAGCCGCCCAGCGGGTTCTGGCCTGTTCAATCAGCGCCGGATCACTGGCGACGAAATTCCAGTTCATGCGTCGTGGCCCATCCAGTGGTGCGCCGCCGATCAATACCGCGTGGCACTCACTTTCCGCACACAGATTCACCTCCTGACCCGGCTCCAGTACGACCAGCGTCCGGGGTTCCAGCGCTTCGCCGTCCACTGACGCATCACCGCTGAGTACATACAGTGCTCGTTCTTCGTGTTCTGTCGGGATCAGTAGCGTGGTCGCAGTTTGCAGATGCAGTTCGGCATAGATCGTCGGCGACAACACCGGCACTGGCGAGGTCAGGCAGAAGCCGCTGCCTGCAATCATCCGAATCAGAATGCCCAGGTTATCGCTCTGCGGCAGGCTGCTGGCTGGGTGATGACTGTAATGACCTTCGCCTGTCTCGTGGCTTTTGGGCGAAGCCAGCCACACCTGCAAGCCGTGCATGCGTGAGCCGCTGGCCAAGAGGTCGGCGGGCGTGCGCTCGATGTGTGCGATGGCTGCGCCTGACGTCATCCAGCTGACCTCGCCGGGAGCGACTTGCTGATTGCTTCCGAGGCTGTCTTTGTGCAGAAGGCGACCTTCGAACAGATACGTCAGCGTCGACAGGCCGATATGCGGATGCTGGCGAATATCCATGCCTTGACCTGGCGCGTAGTCGGTTTCCAGCATGTGATCGAAAAATACAAACGGGCCGACATTGCGACATTTGGCGGAGGGCAGGGGGCGCAGAATAGGCTGGCCTTCAACGTCTTCGGCGCGAGGTTTGATGGTAAGCATCAGGCGGTACTCGGTAGTCAGACCAGTTGGGTGTTGATGCTGATCTCTGCGGTGGTCATCAGCTTATGAACGGGGCAGCGATCCGCGATGCGGTGCAACACTGTGCGCTGTTGTTCGCTGAGAGCTCCTTCAAGGGAAAGTTCGACGTTCAGGCGGTACTTGCCCTGTCTCTCTTCGCTGTCATCGTGAGTGACCTTGACGGTGACGCCTGTCAGGGGGATGTCATGCTGCTTCGCGTACAGCTTGACGGTCAGTGTCTTGCACGAAGCCAGCGCTGCATCGAAATAATCATGAGGGGAGGGCGCGGAGTTTTCACCACCCAAATCAACAGGCAGGTCAGTGAACACTTCGTGCTGCTGGTTGATATCGATCTTGTGACGAAACCCGTCAGGTGTAACGGTGCTGACGATGACAGGCATGGCGGCCTCGGCTGTAGGCAAAGGAAAATATCCTACCCGCATAGCGGTTACTCAGCCTATAAAATCGGTGCTCATAAAAAAGGCGCCTCGAAAGGCGCCTTTTTACACAGCTGAAGCTGTTTCTACAGCAGGGGCAGAATTACTTGCCCTGCCAGCGCTTCATGACCAGCGTAGCGTTGGTGCCACCGAAGCCGAAGCTGTTGCTCATGACCTGGTCGATTTTTGCATCTTCCTGGGTTTTGAGCAGGATCGGCATGTCGGCGACAGCTGGATCCAGTTCGTCGATGTTGGCCGAGCCAGCAATGAAATTGCCTTCCATCATCAGCATGCAGTAAATCGCTTCGTGAACGCCGGCGGCGCCCAGGGAGTGACCCGACAGGCTCTTTGTGGAGCTGATGGCTGGGGCATTGCCAGCAAACACTTCACGAACGCCTTCCATCTCTTTGACATCGCCGACCGGAGTCGAAGTGCCGTGAGTGTTCAGGTAGTCGATAGGGCCTTCAACGGTGGACAGGGCCATCTGCATGCAGCGGATTGCGCCTTCGCCACTTGGTGCGACCATATCGTAGCCGTCGGAAGTTGCACCGTAACCCACGATTTCAGCGTAGATCTTGGCGCCACGGGCCAGAGCATGTTCAAGCTCTTCAACCACGACCATGCCGCCGCCGCCAGCGATGACGAAGCCATCACGGTCAGCGTCGTATGCGCGGGAAGCTTGTTCTGGAGTGTCGTTGCGCTTGCTGGACAGTGCGCCCATGGCGTCGAACAGGAACGACTGGCTCCAATGCTCTTCTTCGCCACCACCGGCAAACACGATGTCCTGTTTACCCATCTGAATCTGTTCCATGGCGGTACCGATGCAGTGAGCACTGGTGGCGCAGGCAGAAGCGATGGAGTAGTTCAGGCCCTTGATCTTGAACGGCGTGGCCAGACACGCGGAGACCGTGCTACTCATGGTCCGCGTAACGCGGTATGGGCCCACGCGCTTGACGCCTTTTTCGCGCAGGATATCCAGCGCTTCCATCTGGTTCAGGGTCGATGCACCACCGCTGCCAGCGATAAGGCCGGTACGCGGGTTGGAGACTTGCTCCTCGGTGAGGCCCGAATCAGTGATGGCGTCTTTCATGGCCAGATAGGCATAAGCTGCCGCGTGGCCAACGAAGCGATAGATCTTGCGATCGATCAGCTCTTCAAGGTTGAGGTCAATGGAGCCGGAAACCTGGCTACGCAGACCCATTTCGGCATATTCCGGATTGAAACGGATGCCAGGGCGGCTTGCACGCAGGTTGGCGGAGACGGTCTCTTTGTCATTGCCCAAGCACGAAACGATGCCCAGACCAGTGATAACGACGCGGCGCATGCGGATAACCCTTAGAAGTTGTCAGTGGAGGTGAAGACGCCGACCCGAAGGCCTTCGGCGGTGTAGATCTCGCGACCGTCGACAGTGACCGAACCATCAGCGATGGCCAGATTCAGCTTGCCCTTGAGGACGCGTTTGATCTGAATGTTATAGGTAACTTTTTTGGCGGTCGGCAAGACCTGGCCGAAGAACTTTACTTCGCCCGAACCCAGTGCGCGACCACGGCCCGGCAGGCCCTGCCAGCCCAGGAAGAAGCCAACCAACTGCCACATGGCATCAAGGCCCAGGCAGCCTGGCATCACCGGGTCACCTTCGAAGTGGCAGGCGAAGAACCACAGGTCCGGATTGATATCCAGCTCAGCGACCAATTCACCTTTGCCGTACTTGCCACCCTCTTCGCTGATATGGGTGATCCGATCAACCATCAGCATGTTAGGGGCGGGCAGTTGCGCGTTACCTGGGCCGAACAGCTCACCGCGACTGCAGCGCAGCAGGTCTTCCCGGGTAAAGGCGTTTTGTTTGGTCATGCGAGCTCCTCAATAATCTTGTGCGGCAGGGTGGGGCGATGTGTCCCCAGAAGCCAGTCCTGGCCGGCTGACTCGCCAGGGGTCTGCCGGCAGCCTACTCATAGACTATTGCGTTGTAGTGAAAGTCACAGCACAAGGGAAATGAAAGTACACTTGTGCACTGAAATTTGCCATCCAGCCGACCATCAAGGTCGATTTAGCGGACAAGACTGCCGCAATTTAACAATTATCGCCAGTCACAGATGCCCGAACGGGTATCCATTTCTGTAAAACCTGCTGTAAATCAGTACGTTTGAAGGGTTTTGCCAGGTAGTCACTCATTCCCGCCTGTAAACAGGCATCGCGATCGCCCTGCAATGCGTTGGCGGTCAGGGCGATAATCGGCATCTCACCCAGGCCCGGTAATTGGCGAATGTGGCGTGTGGCTTCGTAGCCGTCCATGACCGGCAGTCGGCAATCCATGAAAATCGCCGCGTATTGTCCACTGCCCGCCATGCTCACCGCTTGTGCGCCATCCCTCGCGACGGCGACCTGGTAGCCGAGGTTATGCAGCATGGCGCGAATCACCGCGCAATTGACCTCGTTATCTTCCACCAGCAACACATTACGCTGCCCGCCATCGGTATCGATCTGCGGGTTGGCCTGCTCTGGAGTGTCGGCTACTTCGGGCAAGACGCTCATCGGGACTTCCAGAGTAAACAGCGAGCCATAGCCCTCGGCGCTTTGCGCGCGCAGGGTGCCGTTCATGCGCTCCGCCAGCGTGCGGGCGATGGGCAGCCCCAATCCTGTACCCCCATAGCGTCTTGAGATTGAACTGTCGGCCTGCTGGAAAGCATCGAACATGGACTCCAGTTGCTCTGGGCGAATACCGATCCCGCTGTCGCGCACATGGCACACAAAAAGAATCCGTCCCGGCTCCAGTGGTTCGTACTGAGCCTCTATGTCAACGCTGCCTTGTTCGGTGAATTTAAGTGCGTTACCTATCAGGTTGACCAGAATCTGCCTGACCCGGGTCGGGTCGCCCTGAACCCTTAGATGATCCAGCCCGGGTTGAATATGCAATTGCAGCGACAGGTTGCGCTGCTGCGCGTCATGGCTGAACGCCTGGCTGGAGGTGCTCACCAGTTCTGCAAGATTGAACGGGATATTTTCCATCTCCAGCGAGTGCCGCTCGAACCGGGAGAAGTCGAGAATGTCGTTAATCACTCGCAGTAAATGCTCGGTAGACTCGGTCGCGAGTGCCGAATACTCGGCCTGCTCCTCGCTCATCTGCGTGGTCTCCATCAACTGCAGCATACCCAGCACACCGTTCATTGGAGTGCGCAATTCATGGCTCATCATCGCCAGGAACTCTGATTTTGCGCCGTTGGCGCGCTCAGCTTCTTCTCTGGCCTGAATCAATTGCTCGATGAAATGCTGTTGTTCACGACTGGCTTTCTCCAGGTTGGCGGCGAGGTTATTGATGTGTCTTGCCAGATCACCCAGCTCCGCATCGTCAGGCACGGGAAGTGGTGTCCGGTAATCCCCTTGCTGGATCGCTTTTACAGCGTCGCCCATGGCGCTGATGGGCTGGGACAGGCTCGACGCCAGGCGCCTGGCGAGGATAAACGTGAACAGTAATGCGAACAGCGCAAGAATCCCGGCTTTGAGCAGAATCTCCTGCTGACGTTCGCTGAAAGCTTCATTGGACATGCCGACCAACACCCGACCCAGATAGTCCTGAGCGGCGCTGACGGTGTCCTCATGGTTGCCGAGGAAGTCCTTGCCCAGCTTGATTTGTTGAGAGCGAATCGGCGCCTGGAAGATCTCCACCTGTTTGGGGTGGGCGCCGGCATCGTCGGATTGCTCGACATACACCAACACTTTGTTGAGCTTGTCCTGAACCTCGATAAAACGCACGTGAGGTGTCGACAGGGTCGCGCGCATCAAGCTCTTGAGGACTTCATCGTTGCCGACGATCACGCCGTATTCCGATGCTGGAGCCAATTGATTAGCGATCAGTTGGCCGGTGTGATTCAGTTCCTGTCGCAGATCCTGAATACGTACAAAGGTAAAAAAGCAGATCAACAGCAGCGTCAGCAGTAGCGCCGGACCCAGGCTGATCATTTGTGTACGGGTGTTGATATCCCAATGACGACTCACTTTCATGGCTGCTGCTCCGCCTGACTCAGGCTGGTTGTCACTGCAGCATCGTCAATCGCAATGATGCCTAACGATTGGGCAACCCGCGGGTTGCTCAGTACTTTGAAATGCCGCGGATATTGCGCGCGCGGCCATTGCTCAGGCGTCTTGTTCAGCAGGGCGTCCAGCGTATCCAGCCAGTCGACTTCATCACTATAGGTGCTGGCCAGGCTTCCGGCTTTGACAAATGCTGCGTTAGGCCCAAGCAACGCCTGTTGATGGGCGTAGCTGCTGAGCAAAAGCTTTTTCGCGGTGCTGGCGTTATACAAATCCGGGTCGTCGAGCCCAAGTAACACATCGCTGCGACTTAGCAGACTCTGCAGCGACTGGCTTTCGGCGTTAGGTGTCCAGGGCTGGGAAATAACCCGCAACCCCATGGAGAGTGCCGCATGGCGCAACTCCTTGAGCAGGAACTGGCTTTTGTTATTGAACAGAACGCCGATCTCTCTGGCTTGCGGCATCAGATGCCGAATCAATAGCAATTGGCGCGTGACCGGTGGATCGCTCCACAACAGGCTCAAAGCCGGTGGGCGCTTTTCACCCAGTCGTTCGTGGGCCTGAATCCGACTGACACGCAGTACCAGCGCCCGCGGGCCCTCGCTATCGCCCAGGCGCCAGTCCAGGCTTGCGGTGTCCAGAAGCACGAGCCGCGTGTGCTCGCTGATTTTGCCGGGCGAAGGCATTTTATCGGTTTCGACAAAACGGATCTGATCGCTTGGGCGGCGCAGGCTTAGCTCGTTCACAAAGCTCTGGATGCTCGGGCTGGTTCTGGCAGCAGTCAGCAAAATCTCGGCCGCTGACGCAGCGCTGCAGTTCACCCACATCAGTGCCGCTATTGCGGTGCAGCGCAGAAATCTGCCCAAGAAAGCTACAGCCGTGTCCATACCTGTTCGTCCAGTTACCGCAATTATCATGCCCGGCATGTTAACCGAGACACGGCTTGTTGCCACGCAGGGTGTAGTTCGGGTGGTTTTTGGTGTAGTGGTTTTTGGGTACATTTTCGTTATTGAGCTGCATAAAAGATGCTGCCCCCAACACCCATGATCGCAGCAAGACGAAGGTTGTCACTGGCCGCCATCGCCATGCTCCGTATAATGCCTGCATCGCCAGATGAGATGGCTCTAGATGGATGTCTTTATGACCACACAGCAACCTGTTGCGGTTCTAGGTGGCGGCAGCTTCGGTACCGCAGTGGCCAACTTGCTGGCGGAAAACGGCCGTCAGGTCCGTCAATGGATGCGCGACCCGGAACAGGCCGAGGCCATTCGTGTCAATCGCGAGAACCCTCGATACCTCAAGGGCATCAAGATTCTGCCTCTGGTTGAACCGGTCACAGACCTGGCGGCGACGCTGGATGAGTGCGAGCTGGTTTTCGTTGCTCTGCCTTCGAGTGCATTGCGCAGTGTGTTGGCGCCTCATGTGGAACGCCTGACGGGCAAAATGCTGGTCAGTCTGACCAAAGGCATTGAGGCGCAGACCTTCAAGTTGATGAGCCAGATCATTGAAGATATCGCCCCCAACGCCCGTATCGGTGTGTTGTCTGGTCCTAATCTGGCGCGTGAAATCGCAGAGCATGCATTGACGGCAACAGTGGTTGCCAGCGAAGACGAAGACTTGTGCCGGCAGGTTCAGGAAGTGCTGCACGGCAGGACGTTCCGGGTTTACGCCAGTGCCGATCGCTTTGGCGTGGAGTTGGGCGGGGCGCTGAAAAACGTCTATGCAATCATCGCCGGAATGGCAGTGGCGCTGGACATGGGCGAAAACACCAAGAGCATGCTGATCACTCGGGCACTAGCAGAAATGACCCGGTTCGCCGTTAGCCAGGGCGCTAATCCCATGACTTTCCTGGGGCTGGCCGGGGTCGGCGACTTGATCGTGACCTGCTCTTCGCCGAAAAGTCGCAACTATCAGGTCGGGTTTGCGCTGGGGCAGGGCTTGAGTCTTGAAGAAGCGGTCAACCGGCTCGGTGAAGTCGCCGAGGGCGTCAATACCCTCAAGGTGCTTAAGGTCAAGGCGCATGAGCTGCAGGTGTACATGCCACTGGTCGCGGGCCTGCATGCAATTCTTTTCGAGGGACGTACGCTGAATCAAGTCATTGAGCAGTTGATGCGTGCCGAGCCAAAAACGGATGTGGACTTTATCTCCATCACCGGTTTCAACTGAAGCCACTCATACCGGGAGAAGATCTTGAACGAACCGAAAAACAAGCAAGACGAATCGATTTTGCTGCGCGTCCTCTGGATGGTGGTGTTTGTAGTGATCTGGCAACTGGCCGAGTTGCTGCTGGCAGGCGTGGTGCTGGTCCAGTTGGGCTATCGCCTTATCTACGGTGCGCCAAGTGGCAGCCTGATGAACTTTGGTGACAGCCTGAGCCAGTTTCTCGCACAGATCGGCCGTTTCGGTACTTTTCACAGTGACCAGAAGCCTTGGCCGTTTGCTGACTGGCCGGCACCTCGAGTGCCTGAGGGTGAGGCACCGCACAGTGTTCCTCCTGCCGCGCATCCAGTACGTGATGAGGAACCCAAGCTGTGAAGCTATGGGTATTGCGCCATGGTGAGGCCCAGGCGCATGCGCGCAGTGATTCGCAGCGCGAGCTGACCGGCCATGGTCGTGAAGAGGTGTTGCAAAGTGCAGCTCACCTGTTGGGTAAACCCCTGACGCGCATTCTCGTAAGCCCTTATGTGCGGGCGCAGCAGACCGCTGAGCTGGTGCGTCAGGCGTTGGGGTTCAGTGATGCTGTGGTCATCGTGCCCTGGCTGACTCCGGAAAGTGATCCCGGCAAAGTGCTGGGGCACCTGGCCGCTTACGCCGCTGACGATGTGTTGCTGGTCAGCCATCAACCCTTGGTGGGCGCGCTGATCGGACTCGCCGTGCATGGCAGTCATCAGCATCCGCAGCCGATGAGTACGGCCAGTCTGGCGGAGTTGAGAGGTGAGTGTGCCCTGGCTGGAGCGATGGAGCTGGTGAGCGTGCGACACGTTTGATTTTTGTCCATTGGCCAAATCCCGTGCAAGCAACGCCCACAGGGGCTAAAACCCGTTGGAGCGAGGCTTGCCCGCGAAGAGCAATGACAAGGTTTTACTGACACACCTTGTTGTCTGATTCGCGGGCAATCCTCGTTCCAGCAAAGAGTGCGACTCTGGAGGCGCGAGGCTCTGTTTCACCAGCTTTACACCGCTCCAGCCTGGCAGTCAGTGCCTGAATCCCCTTTCAGATAGTCGGCAACCAAGCAACTGCTTGGTCGACTACGCTTGCTCCAAATAAAAATAACAAGGAGTGAGTCGCAATGACTATCGCCGTAGCTTTGCCTTTGAGCCGCTTCTATGACCGTGAGGCTCTGTACCCTGACACACGCTATCTGGTTCAGCCTCTGGCTGACGGGCGAGTGCAGTCCTTGAACTGGTCCGAAGCAGGCGATCAGGCGCGGCGTGCGGCGCATTGGTTGCGACGGCGAGGACTCCCTGCGGGTAGCACCATCGCGATCATTTCCAAAAACTGCGCTCACTGGATCATTGCCGATCTCGCGATCTGGATGGCCGGGCATGTGTCGGTGCCGTTGTATCCCAATCTGACGGCCGATTCCGTCGCCCAGGTGCTTGAACATTCCGAGGCGGCGCTGGTGTTTGTCGGCAAGCTCGACGATTGGCCAGCCATGAGCCGCGCAATCAAGGTTGGCCTGCCAACCATAGCCCTGCCAATTTGTCCGGCTGACGCGCAGTTCGACTTCACCTGGCAGGATTTGCAGAGCTGGGAGCCCATCAAGGACAACCCCTATGGGCACGCTGATCAACTGGCCACGATCATGTATACCCCCGGCACAACCGGCATGCCCAAGGGGGTGATGCACAGTTTCGGCACTCTGGCCTTCGCTGCAACTTATGGCAGCAGCATCTTCGGCCTGGGCGAAAAGGACCGGCTGTTTTCATACTTACCGTTATGCCATGTTGCTGAACGAATGTTTGTTGAGCTGGCGTCGCTATATGGCGGGCAAACGGTTTTTTTTGCCCAGAGCCTCGACACTTTTCTCCCTGATCTGAAGCGTGCAAGGCCAACCTTACTGTTCGCCGTTCCTCGTATCTGGACCAGGTTTCAGATGGGCGTATTCAGTAAGATTCCCGCTGCGCGCCTGGATCTGCTGTTGAGCCTGCCCGTGGTTGGCAAGCATATAGGCCGCAAAGTGCTCAAAGGGTTGGGACTGGATGCCCTGAAGGTTTCCCTGTCCGGCGCCGCGCCCGTGCCGCAGACGCTATTGCATTGGTATCGGCGGCTGGGTTTGGACGTACTGGAGGTCTACGGCATGACCGAGAGCTGTGGTTACTCGCATATTGGTCGACCCGCAAAGCACAAGCCCGGCTGGATTGGCCAGCCCTGTCCGCAGGTTGAGGTGAGGATTGCGGATAACGGGGAGGTGCTGGTGCGTAGCGGGGCCAACATGCTCGGCTACTTCAAGGACCCGCTGAAAACCGCTGAGACGTTCACCCATGACGGATTCCTGCGCACCGGAGACAAGGGTGAGCAGGACCCCGAGGGCTATTTGCGCCTGACGGGGCGGCTCAAGGAAATCTTCAAGACGAGCAAGGGCAAGTACGTCGCGCCGGCCCCCATTGAAAACCTGTTAGCCATGCATTCGCGGATTGAACAGGTCTGCGTCGTCGGGGAGGGGCTGGTCGCGCCTCTTGGGGTTTGCGTGCTGTCAATGTGCGAGACGCAAGGGGCCGCTGGTACGGGACGCGCGGCCTTGGATCAAAGCCTGGCAACGCTAATGGAACGGGTCAACGCCGAACTCGACAAACATTCACGCTTGCACAGGCTAGTGGTGGTGAAAGATAGTTGGGCGGTCGAAAACGGTTTCCTGACTCCTACCTTGAAGATCAAACGCACGGTGATCGAAGCCGTCTATGGCGAGCGCTTTCAGGAATGGAGCGCACGACCGGAAACGGTGGTCTGGCAGGAGTGAGGCGATGAATTCCAGCGCTCAGTGTTCGGGCGCTTCATAACAAGGATTGAATATGGGCCTGTGGCGCGAAACCCCGGATCTTGAACAACTGAATGCCAACAGTAAGAACACCATTCTCGAACTGCTCGATATTCGCTTCGAGTCTTTTACTGAGAACTCCCTGACCGCAAGTATGGTGGTCGACCATCGCACTCATCAGCCTTATGGCCTGCTGCATGGCGGTGCTTCGGTGGTGCTCGCTGAATCTCTGGGCTCGTCGGCCAGCTATCTGTGCATCGATACCAGCAAATACTTCTGCGTCGGCATTGAGGTCAATGCCAACCATCTGCGCGGCGTGCGCAGTGGTCGGGTAACGGCCGTGGCGTACCCGGTGCACATCGGTCGCACCACTCATGTCTGGAATATTCGTTTGACCAGCGAGGATGGCAAGGCGAGTTGCATCTCGCGGTTGACCGTTGCCGTGGTACCGCTGGGGCAGGAACCTCCGGCGCGTTAGGTGCCGGTTATGCCGTATGGTGGCCGGATCGTCGTGTGCGATGGCCATTACGATCATTGCCGAGTGAGCAGCTCATTGCGCACAATCGCAACTGATTTGGCTCAATGAGTGCTCCGGCATGTCGCAACAGGTGTTCTTCGCTCACGCCAACGGTTTTCCGTCCGGCACTTATGGCAAGCTATTCTCCGCGCTCGCGCCGGACTACGCCGTTAGCCATCTGGAACAACATGCCCATGACCCGCGTTTCCCGGTGGATGACAACTGGCTAAATCTGGTGGATGAGCTGATTCACCATTTGCGCGAGCAGCCTGAACCCGTCTGGGGCGTGGGTCATTCCTTGGGCGGCGTATTGCACTTGCATGCGGCGATGCGCAGCCCGGAACTGTATCGCGGCGTCGTCATGCTTGATTCCCCGGTGCTGACCCTGGCGGATCAATGGATGATCCGCGCCGCCAAGCGCTTTGGTTTTATTGACCGCATTACCCCGGCCGGGCGTACGCTGGGGCGTCGCGAAGCGTTTGCCGATCTTGAATCGGCGCGTCGTTACTTCTCTGGCAAAACCCTGTTCCGTCGCTTTGATCCCGAGTGTCTCGATGCCTATCTGCAGCACGGCTTGCGAAGCGATGGCGAACAGCTGCGCCTGCGTTTCGACCCTGCTACGGAAATCAGTATCTACCGCAGTGTGCCGCACACCAGTCCTGGGCCTTCGCGGCAGCTCAAAGTGCCGCTGGCGATGGTGCGTGGTGAGCACAGCCGAGTGGTCATGCGCCACCATGCGCGCTCTGTCAGGCGAATGCCTTTGGGCGAATATCTGTCGATGCCGGGCGGACACATGTTTCCACTGGAGCAGCCTGAAGCGACCGCACAGATGCTCAAGTCTTTGTTTAGCCGATGGGCCGCAGGCGCTCGCGTATGAGCCAATCAGTCGAAGAGGTTCGCCTGAGTCTGCCGCACATCGAATTGGCTGCCCATCTGTTTGGTCCCGAGGATGGCCTGCCAGTGATCGCTCTGCATGGCTGGCTCGATAATGCCAACAGCTTCGCGCGTCTGGCCCCGCGGCTTCACGGCTTGCGTATTGTTGCGTTGGACCTCGCGGGGCATGGGCATTCAAGTCACCGGCCAACGGGGGCGGGCTATGCGTTGGCGGATTACGTTCATGACGTGCTGCAAGTCGCCGAGCAACTCGGCTGGCAGCAGTTTTCGTTGCTCGGCCATTCTCTGGGAGCAATTATTTCGGTGTTCCTGGCCGGAGCGTTGCCCGAACGTGTTTCGCGGCTGGCGTTGATCGACGGTCTTATTCCGCCTATGGGCGAGGCCGATGATGCGCCAGGGCAATTGGGTAAATCCTTGCAGGCGCAACTTCGGCTGGCAAACAAGCGCAAGCCGGTTTATCCCGATCAGGATCAAGCCATCTGCGCACGAATGAAGGGCGCGGTCGCTGTCACGCGTGAGGCCGCTGAGTTACTCGCTCAGCGTGGTTTGATGCCTGTGCCGGGTGGTTACACCTGGCGCAGTGACGGACGCCTGATGTTGCCCTCGGCGATTCGTATCACTCGCCAACAAGCGATGGCGTTTGTCGACGCAATCCGCTGTCCGACACATTTGGTAGTAGCTTCTCAAGGGTTGCTGGCGCAGAACGAATCGCTGCTTTCAGGGCTGCCTTTTGAGGTTACGGGCCTGTCAGGAGGCCATCATTTGCATTTGAATGATGAAGCCGGGGCAAGCGCTGTTGCAGACTGTTTCAATCGCTTCTTCGCTGCGCCTTGACTTGCGCAAGGCAACTGCCGAGGCTGAGCGGGTTGAAACAGGAATCAATCATGATGGATCTATGTATCGTTGTACCCTTTGAACTGCCCGTTAACGCTATTTCCCTGAACGTGCCGCGATGAGCGCGTCTATGGGTTTTACTCGCGCGCTTGGAGTGGCGTTGTGTGCATCTGCATTCAGCACATCGTTATGGGCTGCCGATGTCCCCGGCAGCAGCGATCTGCAGATCGTGCCAAGGCTGACCGACGCCGAAATTGTCGATTATCGTCCGGCTTCCGAGCTGGAACGCATCTATCCCATGGGCTCGATCCGAAAGATCAGTGGCCAGTTGCGCTTTGACGGCCAGGTCAGCGCGAGGGGCAATGTGACCGGCGTGACCTATCAGTTGCCTGCTGAACGCACGTCCTATGAGGCTTTCACGGCTGCACGTGAAGCCTTGCAGGCGCAAAATGCCGAGTTGTTGTTCTGGTGTCAGGCCCGGGACTGCGGTGAAAGCAGCCTGTGGGCCAACGAGGTATTCGGCAATGCCAAGCTGTACGGCGCTGATGAGCAGCAGGCTTATCTGCTGCTGCGTCTGGCCGAGCCCAAAGCCGATACCCTGGTCGCTCTCTACAGCATCACCCGCGGTAATCGCCGGGCCTACCTGCATGTCGAACAGTTCGACTCCGCCGCGCCACTGGGCGACCTGATGCCCACTTCGGGTACGCTGCTCAGGCAATTGAAAAGCACCGGCAAGCTGGCTCTGCCCAAGCTGGTGGGTGAGCCTCAGGACGCATGGCTGACGCTATTGTCCCGTGGTCTGAATCTCGACAGCAGCCTGCGCGCCACGGTATCCGGCCCGCAAGCCGAAGCATGGCGTCAGGCGCTGGTCAGCAAAGGGGTACGAGCGGCCCGTCTGGAAGCAGGGAGCGGCGATTCACCTGGCCTGCTTATCGAACTCATTCGCTGAACGCAGCTCATACGCTGGTCCACGGCGGACACTGACGTTGTCACTGTTCGCCGTTATGCTTCACTTCTGATGTCCTGACCCTTCTTTTGGAAACTGCTCATGTTCAATAACGATCGCCTGTTGGTGCAGATCCTGCTCCTGGCGCTGCTCGGTGCCTGTGTCTGGGTGATGGCGCCATTCTGGTCGGTGCTGTTCTGGGGCGCGGTGCTGGCATTTGCCAGTTGGCCGCTGATGCGCTTGCTGACACGCTGGCTCGACGGCCGCGAGTCGCTTGCGGCATTGATCCTGAGTCTGGGCTGGATGGTTCTGGTCGCCGCGCCGCTGGTCTGGCTTGGCTTCAATCTGGCTGACCATGTGCGTGATGCAACAGCGCTGGTCAAGGATATCCAGGTCGACGGTCTGCCCGATCCACCCGGCTGGTTGGGCAGTGTTCCATTGGTTGGCGAGCGGCTGGTCGCATTCTGGAACAGCATTGATGAACAGGGCGCGGCAATGATGACGACCATCAAGCCGTATCTTGGTCAGGTGGGTAACTGGCTGTTGGCGCGCAGTGCGCAGATCGGGGGCGGAATTCTCGAACTGACCCTGAGCCTGGTGTTTGTATTCTTCTTCTACCGCGACGGCCCGCGATTGGCGGCTTTTGTGCTGCGTTTGCTGGAACGTTTGATCGGTGACCGGGCGCAGTATTACCTGGATCTGGTGGCAGGCACCGTTCAGCGAGTCGTCAACGGCGTGATCGGTACCGCTGCCGCGCAAGCGGTGCTGGCGTTGATCGGTTTCCTGATTGCCGGCGTGCCGGGCGCTTTGGTGCTGGGCATCATGACGTTCATGTTCAGCCTGATCCCGATGGGACCACCGCTGGTGTGGATTCCTGCGACGGCGTGGCTGGCATGGAATGGTAACTATGGAATGGCCGTCTTCCTGGCCATCTGGGGCACGTTCATCATCAGTGGTGTCGACAACGTGCTCAAGCCTTACCTGATCAGTCGCGGCGGTAACCTGCCGCTGGTGATCGTATTGTTGGGTGTCTTCGGTGGTTTGCTGGCGTTCGGCTTCATCGGCCTGTTCATTGGCCCGACGCTATTGGCTGTGGGTTACAGTCTGGTCACCGACTGGGCGCGCAGTGAGCGTCCAGCCAGGAGTTGATGTGATCCAGCATCATGCGGCCGGGAAGGCTGTGTGAAAACGTAGCGAAAATGAGCATTTTTTCGGCTGTTTTCTCACGCAGTATTGCCGAGCGCATTAGTTTTCACACCGTCTGCGGGAGGGCGGAGTCCGTCGTTTCTCCCGGACGCTCGGAGGTGTTTAGCGTTTCCGGCATCGCCAGCAGCAACAGCAGTGCTGCCGTGGCGATGGCCGCAAGGGTCAGAAACGCCGCGTTGTAGCCAGCATGCTGGACGATGAGTCCGGCCAGACCGTTGCTCAGCGCCGCGCCCAGACCGAATATCGTGGAGATGACCCCAAGGCTCACGCTGAAGCGTCCAGTCCCTTGTGTCAGGTCCTTTACCACCAGTGGAAACAACGCGCCGAACAGTCCTGCACCTATACCGTCAAGCAATTGCACGGCGACCAGCCAGAAAGGGTTATCGGACAGCACATAGAGCACACCGCGTATTGGCAGGATCAGAAACCCTGCCAGCAGCAATGGTTTGCGCCCCCACACGTCAGCCTTGGCCCCCACCAGCAGCGCAATGGGCACCATGACCCATTGGGCCGCGACGATGCAGGCCGAGGTCAATGGCGTCGCCAATTGCAGATTTACCTGTGCCAGCTTCTGGCTCACCAACGGCAGCATCGCTGCGTTTGCCAAGTGGAAGAGGGCGCAGCAGGCGGCAAATAACAGCAGCGTTTTGTTGCTTGCCAATGCTTTGAAGCCGGAAGGCTGAGCGCCGTGCTGCGCATCTCCAGGGCTCAGCTCGCGGGCCACATCATGGTTAATCGCCTTGGCCGACACGCAACTGACTGCAATGACGCTGGCGATTGCCATTGCCGCCATCAGATAAAACACTGCGATAGGGCCGAAAAGGTATGCAAAGCCGCCAGCCAGCATCGCTGCGCAGGCGTTACCCGCGTGGTTGAAGGTTTCGTTGCGTCCGGTTCGGCGGGTGAATGCTTTGGGGCCAGTAATTCCCAGCGAAATGGCGGCGATGGCCGGGACGAACACCGATGCGGCGATCCCGCTGACCGCTTGGGTGATGGCAATCAGGCTGACCGAGGAGGTAAAGGGCAGCACCAGGCAACTTGCCGTCACCAGCAGCGCAGCCACCGCGACCACTGCGCGTTTGTAATGGGTGCTGTCGATCAGCGCGCCTGCCGGTCCTTGGGTGACCAGGCCCGCTATCGCGGCAACTGTCATGACCACGCCGATGCTGGCCGGGTCCCAGTGATGAACCGCCAGCAGGTAGATGGCCAGATAAGGTCCAAGTCCGTCGCGAACGTCGGCTAGAAAGAAATTCAGAGCATCCAGTGAACGGTTATTACGGCGTTGGGTAAGGGCGTCCACGGGATGTCTCGATTGGTCGATGATTGAGCTTGGAGCCGCCGCTTCGAAAAAGGTTTGCGTCGGCGCAAGTTTTCATCTGAATACGATCACCTGGGTGAAGCGTTCCAACGGTTCCATGCAATCGCGTAGGGCTGTAACAGGAGTTAGATTCCAGCCGGACACCGTTGAATTATTTGGAATTCCCGGCAAGGGTCCACTGTCATACCGACGTTGAGCAATGATCCGCCGTGGCTGCTGCGCCGCGTGCAGGGCGCTCGTTGGCATGGAATGGAGGAACCATGAGTCAGACAGTCCTTGAGAGAGAAACCGATCGTCGACAACTGCAGAGCATTATTGGTGGCCTGTCGGACGGGGTGCTGTTGATCGAACTGGATCAGAGCATTCTGTGGGCCAATGAGTCCGCGCTGGCGATGCACGGTGTCAATCATGTCAAGGAGCTGGGTCGTAACGTCAGAGAATATGCGTCGCGGTTCCATCTGCGCTATCGCAACAATCACCCGCTTTCGCTGGACCACTACCCGATCAGCCGAATCGCCCAAGGGGAATCCTTCAGTGATGTCGTTGTGGAGGTCAGACCAGTAAGCGATGAAGAGAAGTGCTGGGTGCATCGGGTGCGTAGCATGGTTCTGGACGGCCGCTCCGGTGAGCCGGAGTTAATGGCGCTGATCATTACCGATGCCACTGAACTGGCCAGTGCCGAGCAGCGTTTCGAGCGCACGTTCGCGGCCAATCCAGCACCGGCTGTTATCTGTCGGCTGAGCGATTTGCGTTACATCAAGGTCAACCCGGGGTTTCTGGAAATGACCGGCTACAGCCGCGAGCAAGTGATAGGCCGTTCGGTTTATGAACTGGACGTGCTGGAAAATGCCGAGCGCAAGGATTTGGCCATCGAGCGTCTCAACGACGGTGGCACCATCCCGCAGATGCAAGCCGAGCTGAAACTACCCGATGGCGGCAGCAAGCTGGTGATCGTCGCCGGGCAGCCGCTGGATATCAATGAAGATGACTGCATGCTGTTTTCATTCATGGACATGGAACCTCGTCGCAAAACTGAAACTGCGTTGCGCCAGAGCGAAGAGCGCTTCGCCAAGGCTTTTCGGCTGACACCCGTGCCGACTCTGGTGTGCAATGCCGAGTCGCAGTTTGTCGTCGAGGTGAACAATGCCTTCATCAATACCACCGGTTTTACCGCTCAGGAATTGACGGGCCGATCCATTCAGGAACTCGGCTTCATTGACGACAAAAAGACTTGTGAACAGATTTTCGATGTCTTGAAGAAAGTCGGCAGCATCGAGGGCATGGAACTCAAGGTGCGCAAGCATGGTGATGAGGTCATCGACTGTGTGCTGTCTGCCGATACGGTGGTCATTCAGGACGTCCCCTGTTATCTGCTGGTGCTCATGGATATTTCGGAGCGCAAGCGATCTGACCTGGAATTGATCGCCGCCATCGAAGAAGTCATGCAGGACGCCTCCTGGTTTGCCCGTTCACTGATCGAAAAACTCGCCAACGTGAAGAAGGGCAAAGCTCCGCAATTGCCAGGCAGTTCGCTGACAGACCTGACCACTCGGGAAAAGGATGTGCTGGGATTGATCTGCGAAGGTCTGGCCGACAAGGAAATCGCCGCACGCCTGAAGCTAGCGCCCAATACGGTACGCAATCACGTGGCAACCATGTACTCCAAGCTAGGTGTGCACAGCCGGGCTGAGGCAATTGTCTGGGCACGCGAGCGGGCGTTATTTGCGAGTGACAAACACAAGCAATAGCACTAGTCGAAAGTGCAAATGCACTAGTGCCACCAGTGCAAATTCGTCTGTTGGTGGTGAGGCCTTTTTCTTTAACCTGACGGTCCATTTTCCGGACCTTTTCAGGGGCCTCAGTTGCAGACTTTCAAACGCTCCCGGATGCACGATGGTCGATTAAACGGTGGCCAGCGGTGAGCTGGCTCTCACAGGTACGTCAGGAAATCGAAGGCAGTTTCGAGCCACTGGCGTGCGAGTGTCTGGTCGGGGGCGATGCTTCCCTGAGCGTTCGCGTTTTTGACCGAGAGTCGGGGCGTGTCGATCTGATGGTCATCGGGATCGCCATTGACCAGCTCAAAACCCATCAAGACGTCCTGGCGCTGATCAACGAGCTGCGCGATGACTTGGGTATCATCCGCATGAGCCATCTCGATACTGAACCCTCTTCACAGGCGTGACTGCCCGCTACATCACGCTCCTCGAGTACGCCTTTCAGGCCGCGCTGTCGCGCAACAAACATCGGATCTCGGTCAACCCGAAATTGCGTTCTGGTTGATGAGAGCTTGTTGTAGCGGCGCTGCCGCTACAACTCGGCCCGGTACAGCTCAAGCTCTTACAGTCCAGGCATCTACAGTTCAAGCACCTACAGCTCAAGGACCAGAGGATGGATCCCGCTCTGGTCTTCTGCCGGAACAGCGCAGCAGATCAGGACCATGTCCTCCTCTGGCATTTCTGCCGGAGGATTGGGGTAGTGGACATTGCCGCTGACCCGGCGGGTCTTGCAGGTTCCGCACGAGCCCCCGCGACAGCTGAAGTCTGGAGACAGTCCCCGACTTTCTGCCAGCTCCAGCAGGCTGCCACTTTGCGGTGTCCAGCGAGCTTCCTTGGCTGACTCCGCGAAGTAGACCGGTACCGGGCTGCTGGCGGCAGGTAATTGCGCAAGCGCCGGTGTTTCCCCGGCGACATTACGCTTGAGTGTCGAGGGGCCAAACGCCTCGGCATGAATGCGCGAATCCGGGATATTGACCCTTTGCAGACCGTCGTAGATGTCCTGAGTGAAGCTTGCAGGACCGCACACATAGAAGTCGTAATCGTCGAGTAGCAGATTGGCCGTCACGTGTTTGAGTCCCAACCGTCCCGAGAATTGGTAATTCACGCCCATCACCGCATCATCTTCAGGCGCGCTGAGCACACGCCAGCAATGCACAAGGCCTGATGCTCGTTGCAGGAGCACTTTGAGTTCGTTCTGGAAGGGCAGATCCTTCAAGGTTCTGGCGCTTTGAAACAGGTACACGGGCTGCTTGCGTTGCTGCTTTTCGATCTGGTCGACCAGCTCTCGCACCATTGATATCAGAGGGGTGATCCCCACGCCTGCGCCGATCAATACCGCCGGCCTGTCCACATCGGTTTTTAGCGTGAAGCTTCCCAGCGGCGGGCGTACTTCCAGTGTGTCGCCTACGCGCAGATTTTCGTGCAGGTAGCGTGAGGCAGGGCCCTGCATTTTGACGCTGATGCGCAAATGGCCGTCAGAGGGCGCACTGGAAATGCTATAGGTCCGGATCAGCGCTGCACCATTGCCTGCGGGCAAACGAACGGGCAGATGTTGTCCTGGAGCGAACGTCACGGTGCTGCCGTCCACGGGCTGGATGAACAGCGAGCGGATCTCTGTACTTTCTTGCTCGACGCGAGTCACTCGCCACTGATGCCATTGCCGACGCTGCTCGCTTTGCTGCAGCCGCTGATCCGCCTGGGCCCAGGTGCCTGTCATCAGACTGGTCGGTGCGAAGTCCTCAAAGGCCCAGCGGATCGAGACTGCCGCAGGGCGAAAAACCACGGACTCCACATCAAATGTCCACAAGCGCTCAGCCCCTTCAAAGGCCGCGATCATCGGGCTTTCCAGAATCAGTTCGGTACGCCCGGTGAGTTGCAGCATATCGCCGGTCTCGAAATCGATGAACAGCAAACCGGCCTTGGGGTTGACCTCGAGGTTACCCAGCGTGTTGAAGTGCAAATTACCGGCGTAGTCCGGAATCGTCAGATGGTTGCCTTCCACTTTGACGAACCCTGGTCTTCCTCCCCGGTGCGATACATCGACGGAGCGTTGCTGATCCTCGTGATCAACGTAGCTGGCGACAAATAGCGTGTCTGCGTCGCGGATGATTTTGCTTGTCCGGTCGTCCAGCGCAGCAAGGTCCAAGCGCCGGGACGGGGACCCGGTGATGACCGGCGCTCTGGAAAAGTTACGTTTCTGGATGTACTGGGGGCAATTGCCGAAAGCATGCTCGACGGCTATTTCCAGCCGATCCTCTGCAGTCTCTGTGATCACTCCATTGATGCGATTGCGGCGTCGTGTATGCAACTCGATCCCCAGCATGCCGATCGCATTGCCCGCTTGCAGGCCCATAGCCGCTGGGTCTTGCTGGTCAGGCGATACATGCAGGGTCAGGCGTCTTGGATCGGGAGAGGTGATGAAACCGTCCGGCCCTTCGATGAGGGTTGCCCATGGCCTGTGTTCTGCATCCACCGCACCCACGATCATGAAAGGCAACTGCTGGTAAAAGTCCCGGTGTTGATCGGGCATGTAGTCGCGGATCACCTTTTGGCCAAAAATCTCCATCCGGTCAGACACGCCGACTCGTTCCTGAAGGATTTTTTCACCTGCGTGCCAAGGGGACTGACGGTGTTTGGGGAGCACATATTCCATGGTAGGGCACTCTCGAGTAGACAGTCGGGGGGGCTCAATCTGCCTGTAGGCCTACAGCGGTGTGTTGCATCGGGACAAAACCGGGAAGCGCCTGCACTCGTTCCAGCCAGGCGCGCACATTGGGGTAGTCCTCCAGCGACACGTTGCCTTCCGGGGCGTGGGCGATGTAGGCGTAGTTCGCGATATCTGCGAGGGTTGCCGTGGCGCCTGCCAGGAACGGTGAAGCGCCCAGCTCGCGCTCCATCTCCTTGAGCAGGGTGTGGGCACGGCTGATGACCTCATCGGCATTGAGCTTCGCGCCAAATACCGTGATCAGCCGGGCAGAGGCCGGACCATAGGCCAGCGGGCCTGCTGCTGCCGACAGCCAGCGTTGAATGCGCGCGGCGGCGAGAGGTTCTTCTGCCAGCCACTGACCTTTACCGTAGCGCTTCACCAGATAAACCAGGATCGCGTTGGAATCGCTGACAACGGTGCCTTCATCGTCTATCACCGGCACCTGCCCGAGCGGGTTCAGGGCGAGAAAGGTGGGTTGCTTGTGCTCACCTTTGGCCAGATCGATAGAGATCAGCTCATGAGGCAAGTTGAGCAGCGCCAGCAGCAGCTCGACGCGGTGTGCATGGCCTGAAAGAGGGTGACGATAGAGTTTGATGGTCATGTCTGAAGCTCCTTGGGTGGCAGCGTCGGGACGAAGCGGGGGACTCACGCTGAGGGGGCATACTGCGCCCGTCGGCGTGTGGGCAGAATCACCAGACTGGGCAATCCACAATTTCACTTTCTGAAATGACGGAGTCCGGACTTGTCCAGCAACTGACCTGGTTCAGTGATGGAAGGCCGGGTGAGCACGCAGGCGCGGTACCGCGAAGTCGAGGAACGTCCGGACGCGCCCCGACGCTTTCCGACCCTCGCGGGACATGAGTTGCGCCGGTAGATTGGGTGTGGCGAAGCGCTCCAGTACAGGTTCGAGCATACCGCTGTGCAGTTCCTGATGAGCTTCGTAGCTCATGCATTGGGTCAACCCCAGTCCGGACACCGCAGCTTTAATAGCGGCATGCCGGGTCGTACAGGTCAGGACTGGCGTTGACCTGAACGGTCGGCAGGACGAGCTGTAGGGTTGGCGCCATTCGGCTAAATGATCCATTGAACCGGTCAGGATGGTTCGATGCGCCTTGATGTCCTCAGGGGTATTGGGCCGTCCCCATTTATTCAGGTACTCAGGTGAGCCGCAGATCAGCGGCTTTACCGTACCGATCGGAATGGCGAACCCGCTTGAGTCGGGAAGATGGCCGACCACGAGGGCGACATCGATGCCTTCTTCCAGCAGCTTGGGAGTGTTTTCCCGGGAGTGGGTCAGCACCTGTACATCAGGAAATGCTTGCAGATACTCAAGGGCAATCGGCATGAACACCTGATGAGTCATCAGCAGCGGCAGAGATACCGTCAAGTGTCCGGCAGGATTGGCGTGTATGCCACGCACCGAGCGATCAGCATCGGCGATGTCCTGCAGGATCAAACGTCAACGTGTCGCGAAGAGTTCACCCTCCGGACTCAGGTTGACCCCGCGCGAGCTGCGGATCAGCAGGGCACAACCCAGACGGCCTTCCAGTATTGTCATCGTGCGGATAATCGTGGCCTGCGACAGCTCCATGTGCCTTGCTGCCGACGCCAGGCTGCCGGCCCGGGCCACCGCATCGAAAATCTCCATTTCCCGATACCGGCTCATGGCGCTACTCCGTCTTGGTTTCAAGCAGGGCGGGATGTTTCAGGAGGCCGTTGTAGCAGTGGTCGACGAACGTGCGCACTTTGCCTGATAGCGGTCTACCACTTTGGTAAAGGATGTGAACTGCAAGCCGCTTTGTGCTGAATGCATCGAGCACATCTCGAGTTCGCCTTTGGCGACTGACTCCGCCACCTGGTAGGACAAAACACGCGTGAATCCCCAGCCCATGCGCGCGGCATTGATTGCCGCCTGATTGGAGCTGACCACCAGGCGCGGTTGCGGCGACAGGGAAAGCTCACTGTCCGGGCCATCGAACTCCCAGTGGGTTAACAGGGTGCTGGCAGAAGACATGACAATTTGCGCGGTCTGCAGATCCTGCGGGGTGTCGGGTCTGCCGACGCGATCCAGAAACTGCGGAGCGGCACAGATCACCGGCCTTATTTCACCCACTTTGAGCGCATGAAAATCTCCCTCCGGCAGTTGACCGATACGTATCGCGACGTCCACGGCTTCATCGACGATGTTGACCAGTCGATCAACGAGCAGCGCATTGACGGTTACTTCGGTGTGTTCGTGGAGGTAGTCGGTAATCAGTGGGATCAGGAACAGCTCCCCGAACATGACCGAGGAGGTCACCGTCAAGTTGCCGCGTACCCGGATGTTGCTTCCGCTGGCCTGCTCTTCGGCCTCCTGAAGCTCCAGCAAAATGCGTCTGCAGTCTTCGACATAACGCTGACCGGCTTCGGTGAGTCGCAGGCTACGAGTGCTTCGCGCCAGCAGCGAAATGCCCAGCCGCTTTTCAAGAGCGGCAATGGCGCGGGTCACGCCGGGCGGCGACATGCCGAGCAGCCTGGCCCCACCCGCAAGGCTGCGCGCCTCTGTCACTGCCAGCAACACCTTCATTTCTTGAAACCTGTCCACAGTCACCTTCCGCGCTGGAGTCCGTTGATTAGTGCTCGGTCTACTGTAGTCAGTGAGCCCCTGATTGCAGCAATTCGATGATCCTGGTGGTTGACCACCTGCTTTGCGCAGGGCGCGCACAGGACGTTTCAAGTAGAAGACCCAATCGCAATGTACTGATCTGTATAAGAATCGTGTGTAATTGGGAATGAGTCGTAGTAACATTGCCCTACAATATTGCCGGGCTACAGGTGTGCCCGGTTTCTTATAAGGTCAGCATGTTCATGCGTCGAATTCTTGTTTCACTGTGCCTTTTTAATGCTTATTCCGTATCCGCCCTCGCCGAAGAAACAACGACTGAAAAGTTACCTGTTGAACTTCAGGCGACGGATATCAACAGCACCTCTGCCGCCGAAAACCCGCAAGGTCCGGTAAATGGTTACCGGGCAACGCGCTCAGCCAGCGCCACGCGCACCGATACTTCGATCCATGAAACGCCACAGTCCATCAGCGTGGTCTCGCGGGATGTGGTCGAGGATATTGGCGCGACCCGTTTGCAGGACGCACTGGATTACGCCGGTGGCGTTGGCCGGGCCAATAACTTTGGCGGCCAGGGCATGACGACCTTTACGGTCCGGGGGTTCACCACGGGTGAGTTCTACCGCAACGGTTTCCCGATCAACCGCGGTTACCCCAACATGCCGGATGCCAACACCATCGAGCGTCTTGAAGTGTTGAGAGGTCCGGCGACGACCTTGTACGGCCGCGGCGACCCGGGCGGTACATTCAACGTGATCTCCAAGCAGCCGCTTGCCGAGCGCAAGGTGACTCTGGGCAGCCAGATCAACGATCAGGGCATGCGTCGCGGCACGCTGGATGCGACCGGTCCGCTGGACGAAGAAGGCCGTCTGGCTTACCGCATCAACTTGGTGGGCGAGGGCGGCGATACTTTCCGGGATCATGTAGAAACCGAGCGCTATGGCGTGGCACCCGTGTTGACCTGGCAGGTCAGTGACACAACGCGCCTGACGTTCGAAGGCGATTTCATGCGCAACAACCATCCTCTGGATCGAGGCGTGACGCGCTATCCCGCGCAAACCAGTACCGCCTCACGCGATACTTTCTTTGGCGAGAAAGACGCGGGCAAACTTCACAATGACAACAACATGGCGCAGTTGCGTTTCGAGCACATGCTCAACGATAACTGGACCCTGGGCGGCGGCACTCAGTGGCTCGACGGCACTCTGCAAGGCAATGCCATTGAGGCCAACGGGCTGGCGGCGGATGGGCGGACGCTGGGTCGCAACTTCAATTACCGCAAGCTGGAGTGGACGTCGAAAGATACCCAGTTGAACCTCACCGGGCATTTCTCCACAGGAGGATTCGATCACACGCTGCTGACCGGCATCGAGTACGAAGACTATGACTACAAGTCGATTATTCAGCGCTCAAGCGGTGCGGTCGGTGCTTACCCTATTGATATCTACAATCCCGTTTACGGTCAGCCTCGTCCGGCGTTGACCCGTACACCTACTGACGACAAGGAAAACCTGAAGACCTACGCAGCGTTCATTCAGGATCAAGTGGCCCTGACCGAGCGCCTGAAGGTCCTGGCAGGAGCACGTTTCGAACGCTTCGAACATGAGTACGAGTCTTACGTGCCCGGAGTCAGGTCCTGGTCGAAAAGCGACAACGCCGTCACCCCGCGCCTGGGCGTGATCTACGACCTCACCGACACCGTCGCCATCTATGCCGATGCGGCGCGTTCGTTCAAACCCAACAATGGTGCGGCCCGGCTGGGCGGTGGTTTCAAGCCGGAGGAGGGTAAATCGTTCGAGATGGGGCTCAAGTGGGAAGCACTGGATGGCCAGCTGAGTGTTGATGCGGCGGTGTATCAGATCGAAAAGCGTAACGTGCTTACTACCGACCCTGTCGTTAACACCTTCAGTGTTGCCGCCGGGGAAGTGCGCAGCCGTGGTTTTGACCTGAATGTGGCGGGCAACCTGACACCCGAATGGCGTGTGATTGGGGGGTACGCCTATGTCGATGCTGAAGTGACCAAGGACAACACGCTCAAGACCGGTACGCGTCTGGTGAATATCCCCGAGAACAGTTTCAGTCTGCTCAACGTTTATGAGTTTCAGAACGGGGGCTTGAAAGGTCTGGGTCTCGGAGTGGGTGGCAAGTACGTTGATCAGCGCGCCGGGCAGACCGCCGCGAATGCGTTTTCCATGGACAGCTACACCGTGGTGGACCTGCTCGCTTTCTACAAGGTTAACGACAAGATCCGGCTGAATCTTGATCTGAAGAACCTGTTTGACAGCCATTACGACGAGGGCGCCTTCGGCAATATCTACGCCTATCCAGGTGCACCGCGCACCGTTCAGGCCGGGATTTCCTACACGCTGTAGGTGTTGGAGCAGCTTCCAAGGAGTGAACTTGTTCGCGAGGCTATAGACCTGCGTAAATGGATATGACGCCTCGCCAATAAGTTGGCTCCTACAGGAAAGCGCATTGCAGTTCGGTCTGTCAGGCCGCTCGCCGCGCCACCAATCTCGCCAGCCACAGGCACAATCCAAACGCAATCAGCGCCATGGCCGTGAGCACGTGAATCATCGCCTCGCTGCCCATTTCCGATATGACGTAGCCGCACGCAATGGGCGCTACGGCCTGTGCCAGCAATGCCGGGCGGGCCATTTTGCCGGACACCACCGCGTAATCGCTCTGATGCACCACCACCAAAGGCAAAGTGCTTTTGACGATGGCGCGCAGGCCGTTACCCGCGCCGTAACACACCAGGCCCCAAGCCACGAGAGCGGGCGCGAAATCGACCAACAGCAAACCCAGAGCCGTCATGCCGCTGGACAGCAGGGCTGTAAACATCGGCGCTTTGCGCTTGAACATCAGGTCGATGACCCGGCATAACACCTGCGCAGGGCCAATCATTGCTGCCAGTGCAATCGCCGATGCCAGGCTATGCCCGCGGGCTTGCAGGACGGTCAGAATCACGATGGACAGACACGTCATTAACGCCGCAGCGATGGCGAACAGCGCCGTCATGGACCAGTAGATAGAGGGCGCAAGCGGGGTGCCACTGCCTTGGCTGGCGTGTGCTGATGCCGCGACCGGCACATGGGCGTCCAGCGCATAGCGATATAACGGATAGAGCAAAAACAGGACAACGGTGCCGAACACTCCACAGGTCATGCGCCAACCCATGAGGTGATCCATGACTGCCAGCAACGGCCAGATGACGGTGGTACAGAACCCTGAAATCAGGGTGATGCCGACGATGATCGGCCGCGCTTCCAGCCCGTAAGTCGAGCCCAATGAGGTGAATAGCGCATCATAAAGGCCGCTGGCCATGGCGACGCCGATGATCACCCACGCCAGCAGAAACACCGGCAGAGATGGCGCGAGCGCCATCAACCAGAGGCCTGCTGCGAGAATCAGGCCATGCGCGGCCAGCACTCTGCGTCCACCGATGCGGGCAATCAGTCGTCCGCACAGGGGTGACAACAGGCTGGCCACCAGCAAGCCGATGGAGGCACCGCCCAGCACCCATTGATGGGGCCAGCCCGTGTCAGCCGCGATAGGGTCGGCCAAAACACCCAGCAGGTAAAATGACCCGCCCCACGACAATATTTGCAGCAGCCCGAGCAGGGCTATTTTGCCGTTGCCGGGACGGCGGGGCAGTGCAGCGGTATTCAATCGAAGTCCTTAGCGTCAAGCGGTGAGTACGCCAATAGCAGGCCGGAATCCTAGCAGCTTCAAACTGCTTAAAGACAGCCGTTCAGGACCTCAGCGCAAACTCCATGACACCCCGACATAAACCCCCAGGCCTTCACCCGGTGTAGAGCGCGCTGCGTCCAGCCCCCTGTCGTCGTAGCCCGGTGTAACCGTGGCTGCGTAATGCTTGTTGGTCAGGTTGCGCATGTCCACCCAGGTTTGCCAGTCGTTCTTCGCCGCGTTGTAACCCACTGTCGCCCCGAACAGCGCGTAAGGGGCGGCGTAGTAGCTGTTGGCGTAATCCACGGCGGCTTTGGACACTAGCTGGGTGTTGAGGGCTGCGAAGAAGCCTTGCGGCCAGTCGTAGCGCAACTCGCCCTGGTAGTAGTGCATCGGCAGGCCCGGCAGGCGGTTATCGCCGAAGCGATCATCGTCGCGGTAGTGGAAATCACTGAAGGTATAAGCCTGACGCAAGCTCAGTTCGCCGCCTTCGTGGGACCACAGTTTGCTCTGCAGGCTGGCTTCCACACCCTGGTGCACGGTGGGGCTGGCGTTGAGTTCGTAGGGCGTCGTCGCGTTGGCGTCCGGCAGCACCGAAAGCAGTTCATGACGTACCTGCGTGTAGTACCAGGCCAGGCTCCATTCGCCGAGCGAACTGTCGCCGCGGCCGCCAATTTCCAGCGTGGTAGCGGTCTGGTTACGCAGTTTGACCGGGTCTCGCTGGGCACCGGTGGCGACACCGCTGCCTGCCGGGAACAACTGGTTGGAGCTGTAGATCAACGACCACGGATGCGGGCCTTCCACCGAGCGGCTGAGATTGGCGAACACCTGTATGTCAGGCGTCAGTTGATAGCGCATGCCCAGTCGTGGCGCATAGTCCCAGTCGCCTATGCTGGTTTTGCCACCGCCGTCAGGGTAGGTAACGGCACTTTCACGTCGGGTGTAGATCGCCGCAAGACCGGTGGTCAGCCATAGATCATTGGCAATTTCCAGATCATTGCCAACATGCAGAACCGTGTCCGAACCCTGATAAGTGAAGTCGCGAATGCGCGTGCCCGGTGCGTAACCGGCGGTATTGCCAACGGGGATCCGCACAAACTCGCTGGCGCCAGAGTTGGGCAGGTGCTTGGTCACGCGCAAGCCCAGCGTGCTATTGCTTTCCAGACCCCAAAGCGTGTCGCGGCGCTTGTAATCGAACGTGCCGCTGACATCCGTATAGGCCACTCGCAGGCGGTTCGGGCCTTCACGCAAGTCCATGGGGTAGTCGTGGTAGACGAGGCCGGTCTGAATGCTCGAATCGTCGTCTATGTACCAAGTTGTTTTATTGCCGATAAACGTGCTGCCCGGCTGGTCGCGATTGTAATCCCGCGATTCGTAAACGGGGTTGGCTGCGCGGGAGTTGTGCTCAATGGAGTTCTTGGTGACCCGCCCGGCAAGCTCGTTATCAGTCTCACGGTGACGAAAATAGAAACGCGTTTCCAGATTCGGGTTGAAGCGGTAGCCGAAGTTGGCAATGACGCCCTGGCTTTCGCTGGACGTGTGGTCCTGATAGCCATCGGATCGGGCATCGGTCATCGCGACGTAATAGTCGAAGTCGCCCAGCACTTGCCCGGAGCTGATCTGCCGTTGCTGATAACCGTGGCTGCCTGTGACGTAGCGCACCTGCAGCAGTGGCGCATCGTAGCCAGTATGGCTGACGTAGTTGATGGAACCGCCCAGCGCCAGAGCGCCGCGGTCAAATGCGTTCGCGCCGCGCAGCACTTCCACATGGTCGAGCCACAACGGTTCCAGCAACTCATAGGGCGTACCGCCGGGACCGGTGAGTGGCAGGCCGTCGAGCATCGCATACAGCCCTGAAGCATGGGCGCCCGGTGCGCGGTTTATGCCCGAGCCGCGTATTGAAATCTTCACCCCCTCGTTGCCAGCGGACTGGGCATAGACGCCGGGCTGATACGCCAACACGTCCTGATTGCTGGCCACGCGGCCTTGCAGAGGGCGCTTCAGGTCGATCACGTTGGTGCCGCCGGGTACCTTGGCAAGTTGTTCCTTCGCGTCTTCGACTGACTGGTCCTCGCCACCTCGCTCCTGATCACTAATCAGCACTTGGCCCAGTTCCACTTCCTGAGCCTCAGCTATCGCCGGACAGACAAGGGCCAGACCCAACAGTGCAGTGGGCAAGGATTTGGGGGAAAGCATTGAGGGCGCTCCAGACATAGAAAAACGAACAGTGAAACTTGCGACGTATGAAAGAACGAAAGAAACACATGGCAATTTTTGTTTTTTTGCCTGGTGCCAGCGTGCCTGATTTACCAGCCTCGGCTGGTTTGCGGGCAATCCTCACTCCAACCCCTCCATCCATGCCGGTGGTTAAACGTAGTTTTATGGGAAGCTCCTGTTTATGAGATCACGCTGTCGTGTAGCAAACACAGGGGGCGGGTTGAACTGTGCAATCATTGGCTGAACCTGCCGCTCCTGAGTAGCTACAGTTCAATCTCAACTTTCAGAGGGACCCTGGATGCACGGGATATCGATTTCAGAATTCATCACACATTGGGGTGCACTGGGCCTGGGCGCGGAGGTCACTTCCCCATGGGCTGTCACTGAGCAGTGCGAGCACTTTGTCCGCAGAGTCCTCGCAAACCTTGGCCCCGACTATGAGCGTCAGGGTGATATCGCCATTCATAAGACTGCTAAGGTCGAAGACGGCGCTGTACTCAAGGGAGCGATCGTCATCGGCCCCAACTGTTTTATTGCCGCAGGTGCCTATTTGCGCGGCGGTGTGTTTCTTGGCAGCGACTGTATTGTCGGTCCCAGTTGCGAATTGAAAAGCAGCTTCATGCTCGACCGCAGCAAGCTCGCCCACTTCAATTTTGTCGGTGACTCATTACTGGGCCAAGGCGTAAACATTGAGGCTGGCGCGGTCATCGCGAACTATCGCAATGAATTTGCCGGGGCGGATATTCGGATTCTGTACGGCGATACGGTCATTGAAACCGGCGTCGCAAAATTTGGCGCGCTGGTGGGGGACGGCACAAGAATCGGCGCCAATGCGGTGGTGGCGCCGGGTGCCTTGCTGGAGCGGGGCAGTGTCGTGCCCAGGTTGGGGCTGATTGACCAACATCCAGGTTCATCCTGAGTCCGCCGCTCGCGATCCGGTGGCTTACGTATGTTGATATCTCCCGCGAGGGGCGCTCATTCAGAGCGCCGTGACACGGGCAGGCGCCAGTCAACTCATCCAGTTACCCCCATCGACGTTGTAAGTCTGGGCGACGACGTAGTCGCTTTCTTGCGAGGCAAGGAATATGGCCATCCCGGTCAGGTCATCGGCAGTGCCCATACGGCCATAAGGAACCTCCTGACCAACCAGTTTCTTCTTCTCACCCAGCGGGCGGTTTTCATGTTTGGCGAACAGGGCGTCTACACCATCCCAATGCTCACCGTCGACGACGCCCGGAGCAATCGCGTTGACGTTGATTCGGTGTTTGATGAGGTTTAGTCCTGCCGATTGCGTCAGGCTTATTACCGCTGCTTTTGTCGCGCAATAAACCCCGACCAGAGCTTCACCGCGTCGTCCTGCCTGGCTGGCCATGTTGATGATCTTGCCGCCGGTTCCCTGGCTGATCATTTGCCTCGCGGCCGCTTGCAGAGTGAACAGAGTGCCCGCCACGTTGATGGCGAACAGGCGGTCGTAGCTTTCGCGGGTTATGTCAGTGATCGGGGCCAGGTCGAACAGCGCCGCATTATTGATCAGGATATCCAGCTTCCCGGTTCTGCCGACCACCTCGGCAATGGCGCCATCAATGGACGTTTGCCGCGTGACGTCGATCTTGACCGCGTAGGCCTGCGGGCCTAACTCTTTAGCAGTCGCGTGCGCGCGTTCAAGGTCGATGTCGGCGATGGCAACAGTTGCACCTTCGCGAATATAGGCCTCGGCGAATGCCCGGCCAATGCCTCGGGCAGAGCCGGTTATCAGGGCGCTTTTGCCTTCAAGTCGTTTCATATCAATCATCCTTCGCAAGTACAAAGTTCAGGTCATGTCGTGAGCCACACCGTGGGTTATTTTTTCGGATAGCCCGCACGCTTCATTTCCCTGATGGTGACTTGTTGCGCCGCGTCCAGCGCCTGTTCAACCGAGGTCTGCCCGGTGAGTGCGGCGGCGAAGAGTTTGCCCACCGATTTGCCAATGGCCTGGAACTCGGGAATGGTCACGTATTGAATGCCTACATAAGGCACTGGCTTGGCCGAGGGATGGGCAGGGTCGGCGTTTTTCATCATTTGCAGCGTGACTTTGGCAAACGGCGCGGCTTGCAAATAAGCATCGCTGTAGGTGGAGGTGCGTGTGCCCGGCGGCACGTTGGTGATGCCATCCTTCTGCGCGACCAGTTGAATGTATTCTTTAGAGGTTGCCCAGGTAATAAAGGCTTTGGCCGCGTCTTTATGTCTGGAAGTGGCCGGTATCGCCAGCGACCACGCATACAGCCATGAAGAGCCTTTGTCAGTGACTTCAACGGGGGCCGGGGCAAAGCCGACGCTGTCCACCACCCGACTTTGTTCTTTGTCGGTAGTGAAGGACCCCGCAACGCTCGCATCTACCCAGATCGCGCATTTGCCGCTGTTGAACAAGGCCAGCGTTTCATTGAAACCATTGCTTGAGACGCCGGGCGGGCCATAGTTTTTGAGCGTATTGACGTAATAGTTGGCCGCTGCTTTCCACTCGGGTCCTGTCAGTTCAGGTTGCCATTGCTCATCGAACCAGCGCGCGCCGAAACTGTTGGCCATGGTGGTCAGCAGTGCCATGTTTTCACCCCAGCCAGCTTTGCCCCGCAGGCACATGCCGTACTGTTCTTTGTCCGGGTGATGCAGCTTTGCTGCAAATTCGCCGAGCTGAGTCCAGGTCGGATGTTCCGGCATGGTCAAACCGGCCTGTTTGAACAAATCCGTGCGGTAGTACGTCACCGTGCTTTCGCCATAAAAGGGTAGGGCGTAAAGCGTGTTGTTAACCGACAGGCCCT
This sequence comes from Pseudomonas caspiana, assembly GCF_002158995.1. Taxonomy (GTDB): domain Bacteria; phylum Pseudomonadota; class Gammaproteobacteria; order Pseudomonadales; family Pseudomonadaceae; genus Aquipseudomonas; species Aquipseudomonas caspiana. The sequence goes on from NZ_LOHF01000010.1 coordinate 51,713, forward strand.
GGCGCACCGAAGGGAAGATGTCTTCCAGGTCATAGCCTGCCGGTAAGTCTTTCATGGGTTCGAGCCAGTTTTTGGCTCCCCATAACGGCGTTTCATAAGTGCCAATGGTCAATACATCAAACTGACCGCCCTGAGTGGCAATATCAGTAGTCAGTCGTTGGCGCAGGACGTTTTCTTCCAGCACCACCCAATTGAGTTTGAGATCGGGGTGCTGCTCCTCGAAGACTTTCGACAGCCGCTGCATGCGGATCATGTCACTGTTGTTGACGGTGGCGATGGTGATGGTATCGGCGGCCTGGCTGGAAGCGACAAATGCCAGACCGGCAGACAGCAGGAGCGCTTTCGGAATCATTTGCATGATGCTCTCCACTCCACGCCTGTGGCGCGGAATTATTATTGTTGTTCTATGCCTCCACTGATCACATTCGGCTCCATGAGCAGCGAGGCTACGTAGCGATTACATCAGCTGCCAAAAACCGTAGCAAACGCATTGCGGACGGCAGACTGATACTTTTTTAACCACTTCAGCCGAATCGTCTCAGGGTTAAAAAAGTATCAGTCAGCGGTCAGTTTGAGGTGGAGCAGGGAACAGTGACGAGCGTATGGTGCGTATAAATAAAAGCTCTCAAATGACAACAAAAGGAGCTGACCATGGCTGAAAGTCTCACGAGCCTTTTTGAGCACTCACCGGCTGAACTGGAGATTATTCTGCCGCAGCCCGAACAAAGCTTTCGCTGGTATGAGCACGATTATCCTTATCCGCTTGCGCGCTGGAATCACCATCCCGAGTTTGAAATTCATCTCATCCGCCATGGCAGCGGCAAACTGGTTGCGGGTGACTATATCGGCGCATTCGGTGCCGGACACGTTGCGCTGATCGGTCCGGATTTGCCCCATGACTGGATGGGGGACCTGGCACCGCAGGAGTATCTGCAAGGGCGCGACGTGGTCCTGCAATTCGACGGCGGATCGCTGTTGAAGCTCCGCCAGTTGCTGCCCGAACTTGGCCATTTACAGCCACTGTTCGAGCGGGCCAGACGGGGCATTGAATTCACTGACGGAACGGCGATCGAAGCCGCCCGGCTACTGGAGGCCATCGGACCTGCGCAGGGGCTAAATCGTCTGGTGTTGTTCCTGCAACTGCTTGGCGTTCTGCTCAATGCGCCGCCGACCGAGGCGAAGCTTCTGGCCAGCGCGTGTTATGCGCCCACCCTGGATGCAAAAAGTGCCGAGCGTATTCACAAAGCCTTTGAATACCTGCAGGCCGAATTGACGGGCGATGTCCGGGTTTCAGTCATCGCTGATCGCCTGCACATGAGTGAACCGGGTTTTTCACGCTTTTTCAAACGCGTCACCGGGCATGGTTTCATCGATCTGATGCGCAAGCTGAGGATTCAGCGCGCGTGCCGGTTGCTGGTGCAGACGCCAATGTCAGTGGCCGATGTCTGCTTCGAAGTGGGTTACAGCAACCTGTCCAACTTCAATCGGCATTTCCGTTATGAGATGCAGCTCACGCCAAGTGAGTACAGGCGCGATCCGGCGGTGACGCTGTTCAATCTGCACAAGGCTCAGCCGTCGGTGACTTCAATAGCTTTATGTTGACTACTGCGCTGTCGTGAAGTGAACACTGGACCTTTAGGAGCGCACTCGCACCGCGAGGCCGCGATAGCGTGGTCTCAGACAGTACACCATCGCTGCCTCGCGGTGCTCGTGAGCTCCTAAAGGGCCGGTTGGCTGCGCAGCAGGATTTGAATCGTGTGAGCCTCGATTGGTATCCCCTTGCATTTGTTTCAGGAGTATCTTGCAGGCGAGCCAACTCAACGCCGAAGTCATCAACCCATTTCTGGAGCACCCATGAGCGCTATCGAATACCGCAACCTTGGCCGCAACGGCGTCAAGGTCTCGCCACTTACCCTGGGCACCATGATGTTCGGTGAGCAGACCGATGATGCGGTCGCCAAGCGCATTGTCGACAAGGCATTTGAACAGGGCATCAACTTCATCGACACCGCCAACAACTACAACGGCGGAGCGTCCGAGGAAGTGGTGGGCCGATTGATCGCCGAGCGTCGTTCGCACTGGGTGTTGGCTACCAAGTTCGGTAACCCCAATCCTGGGGGCCGTGCGCCGAATGATCGTGGTGCCTCACGGGCCAGTATCCTTCAGTCGGTGGAGTCCAGCCTCAAGCGTTTGAACACTGATTACATTGACCTGCTTTATCTGCATCGCGAAGATGACAGCGTGCCGGTGGAAGAAACCCTGCGGGCGCTGTCGGACCTGATCCGTGCGGGCAAGATCCGCTCCTATGGTTTGTCCAACCACCGTGGCTGGAAACTCGCAGAATTCAGCCGTACTGCTGACTTGCTGGGCATCGAACGTCCTGCTGCCACTCAACCGCTGTACAACCTGGCTAACCGTCAGATTGAGGTCGAACACTTGCCTGCGGCCGAGTACTACGGGATCGGCGTTGTTTCTTACAGCCCGCTGGCCCGTGGCGTTCTGACCGCCAAGTACGATCCAACTCTGCCTCCGGCCGAAGGCACCCGCGCCGGGCGTAACGACCCACGCCTGCAACAGACCGAATGGCGCGCCGAGTCGTTGAACCTGGCTCAGCGAGTCAAGGACCATGCCGCAGCGCGAGGCATCACGTCTGGTCAATTTGCCTTGGCCTGGGTGCTTAACAACAAGCTGGTCACCTCGGCCATTGCCGGTCCGCGTACCGAAGAGCAGTGGAACGATTACGTGCCTGCGCTGAACTACGCGTTCACAGCCGAAGACGAGGCGTTCGTGAATGATCTTGTTGTCACCGGGCACTCCTCGACACCGGGCTACAACGACCCAAGCCATCCGTTTTTCGGGCGTCAATCGCGGGTTTGAGACAGGGTTTATAACAAGGGAGCTTCAGGCCTGACAGTTAGCCTTTGGTGACCTTATCCTGGGCAAGCCTCGCTCCCACGGGTTCTAAATACTCCTGTGGGACCGAATTTATCCGGGAAGGCGATGGCTCTGACGATGGAAAAGCGTCGGCTGCACTGACTTCTTCCCGGTTGAAGCTGACCCGCTAAAGTAACTGCACTCCAAAATACAATCAGCTATATCCATAGCAATAAACGATATTGGTATATACCAGATTTCACCTTTATAAATCGCTCACTCAAAAACAGGGCCCGACACGGAGAAGTGGCAGGGCAGGAGCGCGGTGATGATTGCTGTACGGGTGATGCTCGAGTACTTCCATCCCTGGCCGAATTCGGCAGGGTTTTATCTGGCTCGCGAGCGCGGCTGGTACCGCGAGGCCGGACTGGATGTCGAACTGGTCGTACACGATCCGTGGCATGGCGACACCCTCCAGCACCTGCTGAACAAAGCGGTGCAGTTCGGCGTGTTCCCGAGCAATCGTTTGTTGGTGCGTCGGGCGCTGGGCCAGCCGTTGCAGGGCATCGCAGCGATCAATCACCGTGGCCTCGAGTCAATCCAGACCCTCACCGATTCAGGGATTTCCCGACCACGGGATCTGGCCGGCCGACGCCTCGCGCTGAACCCGACACCTCGTGGTCTGGCCATGGTTCGTCATCTGGTGGCGGCAGACGGCGGCGATCCGGATGCGGTAATCATGGTCGACAGCGGCGTACGCGAACTGCGCCCGGAGCAATTGGCGGCAGGTGTTGCGGACGCCAGCTTTGGCGGTTACTGGGCCTGGGAGGCGTTAATGGCCAGCCCTGTTGCTGAAGAGCGCCGGGTGGTCTGGCCAGTGGATGAAATCGGTGCTCCGCCGTATCACAGCTATTTGCTGGGCGCGCACGAAGACACTCTGGCCGCTGAGCCTGAGCTGATCTGCGCATTCGTGGCGGTCACTGCACGCGGCTTCCTTGCCGCCGCGCAGGATCCATTGAGCGCCTTGCAGTCTTACGAGCACGTCACGCCTTACTTCCCCAGCGAGCTGCTTGCCCAATCCCTGCAACGAATTGCGCCCACCTGGTTACATCAAGGTCAGTGGGGCGAGCAGCGCCAAAGCCTGTTGCAACCTTATGCGCAGTGGTTGCATGAGTATCAGGTGCTGGACGATGGCAATGCCTGGCAAGGTGCGACCACTAACTCGTACCTGCCGGAGCTTGTGTGATGGCTGTCGAGGGATTGATCGGCCACGGTTTGGGGGTGGAGCCGGTAGCGCCGGACTGGCCTGCCATTTCCGCCGGGGCGGTCGAACAGTTATTGCGGCGCTTTCCCGGTGTCGGCGAGTTGCGGGCTCTGACCTGGCACAGCCCTCGGCCATTTTCGGCCGCTTGCCTCGTCAGCACTTCGACCGGTTCGGTGTTCGTCAAACGTCATCACCGTTCGGTCCGCGAGCCTGGCTGGTTGAGCGAAGAACATCGCTTCATGGCTCATCTTCGACGCAACGGTGTGCCGGTCGTTGAAGTGCTGGCGGACGAGCAGGGTGAAACCGCCATCGCTATCGGCGAGTGGACGTATGAGGTGCATGCCATCGCGGCGGGGCAGGATCTGTATCGTGAGGCGCTGTCCTGGACGCCGTTTGCAGAGCATCGGCATGCGTTGGCTGCCGGTCAGGCGCTGGCTCGACTGCATGAGGCTGCTGCGGGTTACTGCGCGCCGCCACGACAGGCGCCGGTGTTGCTGGCCAACTTCCGTCTATTCAATCAGCGCGATCCCATAGCGGCCATTGAACATGCGGCTAATGCCAACCCAGCGCTCGCGGATTATTTAAACCAGCGCAACTGGCGCAGTGATCTGACGGAGCTGCATCTGCCGTTTCATCGGGCGTTGTATCCGTTGCTGGCCGAGCAACAACCGTTGTGGACCCATAACGACTGGCACGCGTCCAATTTGCTCTGGAACACCGAGTCGCAAGCCAGCCAGGTCAGCAGTGTGCTGGACTTTGGGCTCGCCGATCAGACCTTTGCCTTGTTTGATCTCGCGACCGCGCTTGAACGTAACTGCGTGCCGTGGCTGGAGCTGGACAGCGGCGACAGTGCCCCAGCATCGCTGGAATCCGTGGATGCAATTGTCGCCGGTTACCAACGTGTGAGGCCGCTGTCGGCGCAGGATTTCCAGACACTGGCCGCGCTCCTGCCGCTGGTACATACGGATTTCGCCTTGTCTGAAATTGCTTATTACCAGGGTGTAGTGGGTTCCGTCGCCAATGCCAATATTGCTTACGACGCCTACCTCATGGGTCATACGCGCTGGTTCAATGGAGCTGAAGGTCAGCGTTTGCTTACACATATCAATAGTCTCGCGGAGAGCGTGCTGTCATGAATTCGTCAGCGCGCTCCATCCTGATTCAGGTCAGTGAACTGCACGCCATTCTGGACAGGTCAGATGTGCTGATTCTGGATGCCACGGTCGAGTTGCCAGCGCCACGTTTCGATGCTGATTATCAAGCGGGCAGCGGTCGTGACGGCTGGTTGCAGGGACACATTCCCGGTGCGCTGCATGCGGACCTGTACGCGGCTGGCCTCAGCGATCCGCACGCTTCGTTCAGTTTCGCTTTGCCAGATGCTCAGACCCTGAGCACCGCATTGGCTGCATTGGGTGTCAACGCTCAGCGACGCGTCGTGGTGTATGACCGTAACGACGGATTCTGGGCTGCTCGCCTGTGGTGGATGCTACGCAGTCTCGGTCTGCAGGCACAGGTACTTGATGGGGGCTTGCGTGCCTGGCAACGCGCCGGTTTACCTCAGCAATCGGGATCCGTAGTCGCTCGCCCGGTGAACTGGCAAGCCGATTTCCAGGACGGCTTCTGGATTGATCGTCCAGGCGTTCAGGCTGTTCTGGCGGGGGAACGCCCCGGCACGCTGGTGTGTGCATTGTCAGCCGCGCTGTTTGATGGCACTGCGGTGAGCCGTTATGCACGTCGCGGGCACATCCCGGGCAGTATCAATCTTGCCGCCCGTACGCTGTTCGATGAGCACGGGCGCTACCTCAATACCGATGCCCTGCAAGTCGCACTTGCTCCACTACTTGAGTCTTCTGCACCGCTGATTCTGTATTGCGGGGGAGGGATCTCCGCCGCTGCGCAGGCGCTGGCGCTTACATTGCTTGAACGCTCCAACGTCTTCATTTACGACGGCTCGCTTCAAGAATGGGCCGCCGATTTCAGCTTGCCAATGACCACCGGAGCAGCTCCGGCCTGACGCCTTCTGGCCTTCAATAATCCAGTTGTACCGGGGCTGTTTGCAGACCCGGCGCGTTTGCGGCCTTGCGCCCGGCAAAAAGCGCCGGTATACAGCGCCCACAAAGGAGCTTTCATGGTTATTTCTTATCGAACATCCGAGTCAACCGCTCCGAGGTTTACGCCGAACCTGCTGAGAGTCGGCGTATTGATGGCCTGCGGTGTGGGCAATGGTTTGCTGGCCGGTACGGCATGGGCAGAAGGCGAGACAGCCGCAGGCAATAGCGTGCAGCTGGGTGCAATCACGGTCCTCGGCGAACAGGACACTGGTTATCAGGCGACTGAGGCCGCGGTGGGCGGGTTTGGTCAGGCGCCATTGCTGGACACGCCGGCATCCATTGCCGTCATCACCGAACAACGACTCAAGGACCAGCAGGCGCGGCTACTCAGCGAAGTGCTGCGCAACGATGCTTCGGTGGGCGACAGCTATGCCCCTGTCGGCTACTACGAGAATTTCGTGGTGCGCGGTTTCGCCCTTAACTCAGCCAGCAGCTACAAGATTAACGGCCGGACCATTACCGGCGAACAGAACGTTGCGCTTGAAAACAAGCAGCAGGTCGAGTTGCTCAAAGGTCTGGCTGGCTTGCAAAGCGGCGTGTCGGAGCCCGGTGGGCTGGTCAACTACGTGAGCAAGCGTCCAGAAAATGTACGCTCTGTCACGGTCTCGACCAATGAGCAGGGCGAGCGCTACCTGGCCACCGATCTTGGCGGCTGGTTTGGCAGCGAGCAGCAATTGGGCATCCGGACCAACCTGGCGCATGAGGACATTCGCTCCTACGTTGATCACGCCGACGGCAAGCGCGATTTTGCTTCGCTGGCGGTGGACTGGAACATCAGCCCTGACAGCGTGCTGCAACTGAACGCCGAGTATCAGAACCGCGAACAGCGCTCCGTGCCGGGCTACCAATTACTGGGCGGCACCACGGTGCCTCACAACCCCAACCCACGTGATCTGCTGGGCTACCAGAGCTGGTCCAATCCGGTAGGTATCGAGTCGCTTAACCTGGACGGGCTATACGAGTACCGTTTCAACGACTCATGGAAAGCCAGCCTCAGCGCCTCGCGCAGCCGCGTGGTGATTGATGACTACAGCACCTTTGCCTGGGGCTGCTATGGCTCGGCCAGTTGTGCAGGCGTGAACGTGGCGAACTATTTCAGCCCCGAGGGCGAGTACGATATTTCGGATTACCGCAGTCCTGACGACACCCGTCGCAATGACGAAGCTCAGGCCGCGATCAACGGGCAGTTCGACACCGGATTCCTCAAGCATGACCTGACGTTCGGGACCACAGCATTCCGCCGTCTGGTGGATCGTCGTGCCTCGATCAATGAATACATTGGCAGTGGCAGCATTGGCACCACGCCGGATACTTTCGAGCCTTATTCAGGTGAGTTGGGCCATACCTATCGCCGTCTGGACAGCCGCCAGTACGGTGTTTTCGCCACCGACCGGATCAGCTTCAACGAGCAGTGGCAAACCGTACTTGGCGGGCGCCAGGTTCGCCTTGATGAGGAAAGCTATGACAGCGACGGTGCTACCACCCGGCATACGCAGCGCGCGGAGTTTCTGCCTCAGGCGGCGCTGATCTACAAACCGCGTCCGGACACTTCGCTCTACATCAGCTACAGCAAAGGCTTGTCGTTGGGAGGCGAAGCGTCCTGGTTCAGCACCAACGCCGATGAGATTCTGCCACCGACGACGTCCCGGCAAATCGAGCTGGGCGTCAAGCACGACTGGCAGCGATTGAGCCTGACAGCCGCGCTGTTCCAGATCACACAGGACTATCAGTACAACCGTCCCAACGACGATGGGACCATGACCTATGTTCAGCAAGGCAAGCAAAAAAATACCGGGCTTGAACTGTCTGCCAATGGTCACGTGACCTCCAACCTGCAAGTATCGGCCAGCGTCGCCGCGATTCGCGCACGCGTCTCCGGCAGTGGCACCGAGGAATACGACGGTCATCAGGCAATCAACGTCCCCAAATTTCGCGCTGCGCTGCACGGTGACTACAGCATTCCTGGCTTCAACGGCCTGGCTTTGCTCGGTGGTGTGCAGTACAGCGGCAGCAAGTACGCAAACAGGCAGGGCAGCGTGAAAGTCGACGACTATGCGGTGTTTGATGTCGGCGGTCGTTACAGCACCAGGGTCGAGGGCTATGACACGGTGTTGCGCCTGACCGTCGATAACCTGTTCGATAAACGCTACTGGCGTGATGTGGGCGAGTCTGCGGGCGACGGCTATCTGTTCCCCGGCGCGCCACGTACTGCGCGATTGTCAGCCACTGTGAATTTCTGAGGTCAGCATGAGTAAGCTTTTTATCAGTGGCACGCTTGCGCTATTCGCCGCGCTCGCCGGATGTCAGCAACGACCACCGGCCAACGATCAACTGGACGCGGTGCTGTGGACGCAAACGTCCATCGAGCATGAGCTGATCTACCGACAGGTGTTCGACAGCGCCACACGGCAACTTGATATTGCGCTGGCTGATCCGACCTGGGACGCCTTGCCGCAAGCGCCACGCAACCTGAGCGGTTTGCCGCCAGCGGTGATCGTGGATATCGACGAAACGCTGCTCGATAACATCCCGCTCAATGCCCGTGATATCCGCAACGACCAGATCTACTCCTATGACCGCTGGAACGTTTGGGTGGATCAGGCCAAGGCACAGGATTTGCCGGGGGCGGTCGGTTTCCTTCAGGCCGCTGCTCAGCGTGGCGTGAAAGTCTATTACCTGACCAACCGCGAGCATTCGCAGGTAGCAGCAACGGTGAAAAACCTGCGCCTGCGGGGTTTTCCGGTGAGCGATGCGCAGCAGGTCCTGGCTGCGGCAACCCCCACTGGTGGTTGCGAGAAGGATGGTTATGGCAAAACCTGTCGTCGCCAATGGGTCGCCAGCCACGCACGGGTTTTGATGCTGGTGGGGGATTCGTTTGGTGATTTCGTTCAGGCCGACAGCAATAACCTCGCGGCACAGCGCAAGGCAGCCGCGCCCTATCTGGCCTGGTTGGGGCAGCGCTGGTTCCTGCTGCCTAATCCGACTTATGGCAAATGGTACAGCGCACCTTATGGTGATCAGGAAGACCTGCCCATGACGCGCAAACGCGAGCTCAAACAACAGGCGCTGGATCTCCAGCAATAAGGCCAACGCTAATGCTTTCCAGGCTGGCGCCGCGCGCCAGCGGACCGAGGGGCAAACATGTCAACGCTGGAAATAATCGCGGTGCTCATCAATATCATTGGCGTGTGGCTTACCACCCAACGCATTCGTTGGTGCTGGCCGGTGAGTGTGGTGGCGGTGTTGTTGTATGCGTGGATTTTCTACGATGCAAAACTCTATTCGGACATGCTGTTGCAGGTGATTTTCGCCTTCCTCCAAGGTTACGGCTGGTGGCGCTGGAGCCAGGGCGGGCTGGACAATGGCAAGGTTCATGTGGCGCGCCTGCCGCTGCGCACCGCGGTTTTGAGCCTGATCGTCGGGGCGTTGGCCGCTGTTCTGCTTGGCAGCCTGATGGCGCACTTTACTGACGCCGCCGTGCCGTGGCTGGACGCATCGCTGACCGCGTTCAGTCTGGTCGCCAGCGTCTGGGCGGCACGCAAATATGTCGCAAGCTGGTGGTTATGGATCGTCCTCGATTGCGTCTACGTCGGCATGTACCTGCACCGTGATCTGGATCTGACTGCCGGTTTGTACGCCGGATTTGTGGTGCTGGCTTTCTATGGCTATCGCGCCTGGCGGCGTGATCTGCTGAGCCAGGAGGCACGGCGTGGGGTGTTGAGCGGGCAGATAGGAGTCGGGGGGTAGGGGGCGCGCAATTTTGTAGGACCAGCTTCAGCCGGGAGGACGTCGGCACATTCGCTGCACATCTTTCGTCAGAAATATTGCTCCCGGCTAAAGCCGGTCGTACAGGAATTCAGAAATGCCTTTCGACCCGATATCACCTCACTACCTGCGAATCCGTGATGAAATCGCGGCGGATATCGCAGGCGGCGCGCCACTCGCCGATCACAAGTTCCCTTCGGAACGGGAGATGGCTGAACGCTTTGGCTGTACGCGGGTGACGTTGCGTCAGGCCTTGCAGCAACTGGAAGCGGAAGGTCTGATCTATCGCGAAAACCGTCGTGGCTGGTATGTCAGCCCGCAACGCATTCGTTATGACCCGACCCGTATTACCGGTTTCATGGAATATGTCGTCGCCCAAGGCCGTACACCCATGACCGAGTGCCTGCACGCCGAGCTGCGTCCGGCTGGCATCTGGTTGGCCCGGCGCATGGGGTTGGCGTCGGCTGACGAACCAGTGTTTCATTTGCAAAGGCGTCGCTGGGTGGATCGTCGGCCGGTGTTGCTGGAGTTCAATACGCTGCTCGCCAGTTGGTGCCCAGGCCTGCTTGAGGCCGACCTGAATACTTCGCTGACCAGCGTGCTAAAAGAGCGTTTTGGACGTGTGCAGTCGCGCTGCGAACTGGCCATGCACACCGGCACCCTGGATGAGCATCAGGCCGAGTTACTGCAATTGACGCCGGGCTCCAGCAGCCTCTACCTGGAACGGCTCAACTTTGGTGAGCAGGAGCAGCCAGTAGAGTTTGATCAGGAGTTCTGGCGGTCGGATGCGCTGTCGGTGGTCATGGAAACCCGTTATCCGGGGTAGCGGCTGCATCTATGCCTTAGTGCCAAAAATCCGGGAAGAGCTAACGGACTTCGTGCTGCTTGCGATAGGCACCGGGTTGGACGCCGATGGTTTTGTTAAAGGCGCGGGTGAATGCTGCCGTGGATTGATAACCCACGGCCGTCGCGACGTGCTCTACGGTTTTATTGGCCTGTAGATAACGGCACGCATGACGCATGCGCAGCATCAGTAGAACCTGTCCCGGCGACTGGCCTGCCAATTCGTTGAAACGCTTGAAAAACGCTGAGCGAGACAGACCGGTGCAGGCCGCCATGCTTTCCAGACCCCAAGCCTGTTGCGGATCTTCGATCATCTTTGCCAGCAGCCCGGCAAACGCCGGGTGTTTAGCCAGCGCCACCAGCCCTCGCAGAGCCTGGTTGTCGGCCACGTGCTGACGCAGGACATATAAAAACAACAGGTGACTGAGCCGCTCAAGAATGGAAGAAGAGGGCGCTGGCTGGCGGTCGCACTCCAGCAGAATCAATTGGAACAGGCTGCGTGCCGCATCGGATGATGGCTCGTCTGCACGCAGGATCAACCAGTCGGGCAGCGCTTCGATCAGCAGCGTTGACAAGCCGGGCTGGAAATGGAAAAAGCCGCAGACCAGACCGACCCCTTCGGTGGCCTGACTGTCCAGTGCCTGCATCTCGATCCGTGGCTGGCTACGCGCAAGTTCAGGCTGCGCTTCACTGGACAGTCGATAGTCAAGGTCTCGTAGCAGGAACACTGCATCGCCACTGTTGAGCCGTCGTGCCCGTTCTTCGCCATCAATGTGCAACCAGCAATGTCCTTGTATCACCAGATGAAAGCTGGCTCGCGCCATACCGTGAGTGCTGGCGTGCCAGCCACTGCAATAGCGACCCACGTGGAACAAGCTGGCGTCCAGCTCCAGGCTTTCTAATAACCAATCGATAAGGGGGCTTGAAGAAATCATCTAAGGGAAACACTCAGGAGCAAGTAATTGCGACTTTAGAATATGGATCGGAATTCTTATAACCAACAGACTTGGACCCATCTTGTATCAAGGAGTCCACTCCATGTCTCGCGTCACTGTTCACTCTATACAAAGCGCCCCGGAGGCTGCCAAGGGCTTTCTGGAAAAAGCTCAGGCGACCTCCGGGTTCATCCCCAATCTTCTCGGGGTGCTGGCTAACGCGCCAGCGGCGCTGGAAACCTATCTCACCGTATCGGCACTCAACGGCAAGGCTGAGCTAAGTCTGGCTGAAAGGGAAGTCGTGCAGTTGATTGCGGCGACCACCCATGAATGCAGTTTTTGCGTTGCGGGGCATACGTCCGTGGCGCTCAACAAGGCTCGACTGCCACAGCCCGTGGTCGATGCGCTACGCGAGGGCCAGGCGCTGCCCGAGGAAAAACTCGAAGTATTGGCCGCGTTTACCCGCGCCGTGATCGCGACCCGGGGCAATGTCAGCGATACGGACTATGCGGCGTTTCTGAAGGTCGGTTACGGCGAGGGCCACGCATTGGAGGTGATCCTCGGCGTGAGCCTGGCGACCTTGTGCAACTTCGCCAATGTCTTTGCCAGGACGCCGCTCAATCCTGAACTTGCGCCTTACCAGTGGCAGGGGCCAGACCATTAATACGCAGCACGGGAGAACCATCATGCTCAACTCCGAATCAAGCCAATGGCTGGATGCCCACGCCAACGCGCTTGACCTTGGCAGTCACGATCCTGAGCAGGTACTGGCGCAATTGGTCGCTGCGCAGGTGCTGGGTGTTGGCATCCCGAGCGAACAGGGCGGCAGCGGCGGTGATGTTGCGGATGCCGTCGAAGCGGTTGCACACGTGGCGGGCCACTCACTGGCCGCCGCGTTCGTGTTATGGGGCCAGCGGGCATTTATCGAATATTTGCTGTACAGCCCTAACACAGCATTGCGTCAGCGGTTGCTGCCGGATTTGCTCAGTGGTCAGTTGGCGGGTGCGACAGGGTTATCCAACGCGATGAAGTTCCTCTCGGGCATTGAGTCATTACAGATCAGTGCTCAGCCACACGCTGATGGCTGGTCGCTGAATGGCCGGCTGCACTGGGTGACGAACCTGCGCAAAAGTGGTTTTGTGGTCGCCGCGGCCATTGAGCACGAGCAGGGCGGCAAGCCGTTTATTCTCGCAATCCCACAGGTTGCCGAGGGCTTGCAGCGCACTGATGACCTGCAATTGATGGGACTGCAATCGAGCAACACCGCCGCACTGCAACTCAAGGACGTGCAACTGAACGCCGACTGGTTGCTGCACGAAGATGCCCGGCAGTTTCTGCCAGCAGTACGTCCGGCGTTTCTCGGGTTGCAATGCGGCATGTCGATAGGGCTTGCACGGCGCGCCTTCAAGGAGGTCGACAATCATTTACAGGGTTCGCGTTCAGTCCTGCGTGGTGAGCTGGAGGAGCACACGCTCCATTTACAAAACACCGTGGATGAACTCAAGCGTGGGCTGCTGGAGGGCCGCTTCCTGACTCAACCGGCGGCACTGTTTCGTCTGCGTATTGCCTTGGCCGAGTCGGCCGCGAGCGCGGTACAGCTGGAGCTCCAGGCCAGTGGCGGCAAAGCCTTTCTATGTGAATACGGCAGCCATTTCGCGCGGCGCTGGCGTGAGTCAGCGTTCCTGCCAATCGTCACGCCGAGTCTGGTGCAGCTACGTGCCGAGCTTCGTCGCCACGCCGCGGAAGACGCAGCATGAGTCGGCTGTTGCTGGAGGCGTCGGGTATCGGTCTGGGCTATGCCCGTGATGATGGCTGGCAGAGCGTGCTGGAAAATTTTGACCTGAAATTGGCCAAGGGCGAGGTCGTGTCCATTCTCGGCCCCAGCGGCGTCGGCAAGTCGAGCCTGCTGCGCGTGTTGGCAGGCCTGCAGACGGCCCGAGAAGGCAGTGTCAGCTTGCTGGGTGAACCTTTGAATGGCCCACATCCTCGGGTGGCCGTTGCCTTTCAGGATCCGAGTCTGCTGCCTTGGCTGACGCTGGAAAAGAACGTGGCGTTCGGACTCGATTTTGCTCGCCAGCCGCACCTGACTGACGTCGAGCGCGAGGCCCGTATCACTCAGGCGATCACAGAGGTGGGGCTGGATCATGTACGCCACTATCACCCGGCGCAACTGTCGGGTGGTATGGCCCAACGTACGGCTCTGGCCCGTTGCCTGGCGCGCCAGCCACAGGTGTTGCTGCTGGATGAGCCGTTCGGCGCGCTGGATGAAGTGACCCGTACGGACATGCAACAACTGTTGCTAAAAGTAATTGCGCGGCATGACACCGCAGCGTTGCTGATTACCCACGACATTGATGAAGCCTTGCTGCTCTCCGATCGAATCCTGCTACTGGGCAACACCCCGGCGCGGACGTTAGGCGAGTGGCGCATTGATCTGCCTCAGCCCCGGGCCGAGCTGGTCGAAGAACTGGGCACACTGCGTATCGAGATACTCAAAACCCTTCGGCGGGCGAGCCGCAATTCAAACAACACCCTTAAATCGCTCGACTCACCGGAGAATGGCAATGTGCCTGGACGACTTCAATCACACTCGTCGTGACTTTCTGAAACTCAGCGCAATACTGACGGCAGCGGGCGCATTACCCTTGCTCAACAGCTTGCAGGCAAGGGCTGCGGCTGAACCTGATGCTCCGGTGCGAATCGGTTACCTGCCTATCACCGACGCGACGCCGTTACTGGTGGCTCACAACAACGGTTTGTTCGAGGCGCAGGGCATCAAGGCAGAGCGGCCGGTTTTACTGCGCAGTTGGGCGCAGGTTATCGAGGCGTTTATCTCCGGGCAGGTCAACGTCATTCATTTGCTGTCACCGATGACTGTCTGGGCGCGTTACGCGAGCAAGGTGCCTGCCAAGGTGGTCGCGTGGAACCACGTCGGTGGCTCGGGCCTGACCGTTGCGCCCCACATCCACGACGTCAAACAACTGGGCGGCCAGACGGTGGCGATCCCGTTCTGGTACTCGGTACACAACGTTGTACTGCAAGGGCTGTTGCGTGATAACGGCTTGGTGCCGGTCAGCAAGTCAGGTGGTGCGGCACTGGGGGCCAATGAGGTCAACCTGATTGTGCTGCCTCCTTCAGACATGCCTCCGGCACTGGCCAGTAAGCGGATTGCGGGCTACATCGTCGCTGAACCTTTCAACGCCCTGGCCGAAGACCTCAAGGTCGGACGTATTCAGCGCTTCACAGGTGACCTGTGGCGCAACCATGCCTGCTGTGTGGTGTTCATGCACGAGCATGATTTGAATAACCGTCCCGAGTGGTCACAAAAAGTGGTCAACGCCATCGTGCAGGCTCAGGTCTGGACTCGTGACAATCGCGCCGAGGCGGCAAAGCTGCTTTCCAAAGAGGGCCAGAATCGCTATACGCCGCACGCCCAATCGGTGCTCGATCGAGTGTTGGCGCCTCAGGCTAGTGAGCGGCAAGGCTATCTGGCCAGCGGTGCCATCCAGCACGCGCAGTGGGATGAGCATCGGATCGATTTCCAGCCGTACCCTTATCCGAGTTACACCGAAGCACTGGTGCGCCGTCTGAAAGACACGTTGATCGAGGGCGACAAAGGCTTCCTTACCGACCTGGATCCGGCGTATGCCGCCCGCGACCTGGTGGATGATCGCTTTGTGCGCAACAGTATTGCGGCTGTGGGCGGCCTGAAGACCTTCGGGCTCGGGGATAGCTTCGAGCGCACTGAGGAGTTCGGCATTTGACGACGACCCGAAATTCCGCAGCCGGGCACATTGTGCTCGGCATTGTCGGGCTGCTTTGTCTGTTGCTCTTTTGGTGGGCAGGCACCCAGTTGTTTGGCGAAACGGACGGCTTGTCAGGGCGTTTTTCTCCTCAAGCGACTTTTGTCAGCCTGTGGGAGTTGCTGGGGCGGTCTGAGCTCTACGAGCACGTGCTGATCAGCCTGAAACGGATTGTCGTCGGCCTGTCGCTGGCGCTGCTGATTGGCGTTCCGCTGGGATTATTGATTGGCAGCTCGCGCAATCTTGAGGCCGCGACCACGCCAGCCTTTCAACTGTTGCGCATGATCTCGCCTTTGTCGTGGATGCCAGTGGTGGTGATGCTCATGGGCGTCGGTGATCAGCCGATCTATTTTCTGCTGACTTTCGCTGCCGTCTGGCCGATCTTGCTCAATACCGTGGCTGGGGTCAGGCAGCTTGATCCGCGCTGGCTGCAATTAAGCCGCAGCCTGAGTGCAACGCGTTGGGAGACACTCAGCAAAGTCATCGTGCCAGGCATTGTTGGTCATGTGCTGACTGGCACACGTCTATCGATCGGCGTTCTGTGGATCGTGCTGGTGCCGTGCGAAATGCTTGGGGTTAGTGCCGGGTTGGGCTATTTCATACTCGATACCCGTGACCGATTGGCGTATTCGGAATTGATGGCGATGGTGCTGGTGATTGGTTTTCTGGGGTATTTACTTGACGCGTTAGCCAGAAATCTACATCGACGCTGGGCTCATTGACGGAATACTGGCGTGCGAGGCTGCTTTTCTGCACGCTGGTTAGAACGTTTATTGCAGCCTTCGGCAGCTACAGGTCCAATGTATGCTTCGCGCAGTATGTCGAGGACACAATGGGTGTTCTTACAGAAATATCAGCCAGCCTCAGACACCGTGTGATGCGCCTCGCCCATTGATCGTCTAGCATGCGGTCCCGAAAACAATGAGCACATCCATGCAGAAGTTGCTGAACGAGATACTCGACGAAGTACGTCCGTTGATTGGAATGGGCAAAGTTGCCAACTACATTCCGGCGCTGGGCGAGGTCCCGGGGAATCAATTGGGCATTGCCGTGTACGGCAACGACGGTGAGCTGTATTGCGCAGGCGATGCCGAGACGCGTTTCTCTATCCAGAGTATTTCCAAGGTCTTCAGTCTGGTGCAGGCCATCGGGCATTCCGGGGAGGATATCTGGCAGCGTCTGGGTCATGAACCGTCGGGTCAACCGTTCAACTCGCTGGTGCAACTGGAGTTCGAGCGCGGCAAACCGCGTAACCCGTTCATCAATGCCGGGGCCCTGGTGATCTGCGATATCAATCAGTCGCGCTTCGCCGCGCCGGCATTGTCGATGCGCGACTTTGTGCGTCGCCTTTGCGGTAACCCCGAGATCATTTCCGACTCGAAAGTTGCCGAGTCCGAATACCAGCACCGCTCACGCAACGCAGCTGCGGCCTATCTGATGAAATCCTTCGACAATTTTCATGGCGAGGTTGAGGCGGTCCTGCGCAGCTATTTCCATCACTGCGCCTTGAGCATGAGCTGCGTCGACCTGGCCCGTGCCTTTGGCTTTCTTGCCAATCAGGGCTATTGCGTACACAGCGGCGAGCAAATCCTCAGCGCACGGCAGACCAAGCAACTCAACTCGATCATGGCCACGAGTGGCCTGTACGACGAAGCGGGCAATTTCGCCTATCGAGTCGGCTTGCCCGGCAAGAGCGGGGTCGGCGGCGGTATCGTCGCCGTGGTACCGGGGCGTTTCACGGTGTGCGTCTGGTCGCCTGAGCTCAATGCGGCAGGCAATTCGCTGGCGGGCATGGCTGCTCTGGAAAAACTCAGTTCGCGGATTGAATGGTCGGTGTTCTGACCGCGGATTGACCGCCATTCAGGAAAACTCCGAGCATTCACGCTTCTGCGCGGGTCTATTGAATTCGAATCAGCTGCCATGCGGTTGATTCAAATTTCACTAGCGCCAGGGGAAGCATGCTTTTGAATCGATCAATGCTGCCGGTTTTCGGGTTTTCGCTCCGTGTTCCAGAGGTACTCAAGCCACTGCTGATTGTGCTTGGCGGTCTGCTGCTTGCTGCCTGCGGCACACAACGCAGCCAGCAGGCACCTGAGCTGACGCCGGGCCAGGTACGCGCGCAGATCGTGCGGCTGATGCCCGCCAAAACGCCTGATCGAGAAGGCTGGGCCGCTGATATTCAGACTGCTTTTGCAGCGCAGGAATTGGAGCCCAGCACCGAAAACCTGTGTTCCGTATTGGCAGTGACCGAGCAGGAATCCACTTATCAAGTCGACCCGGCTGTCCCGGGAATGGCCAGAATTGCTCGCGGCGAAATAGATCGTCGTGCCGCCCGGCTGCACATCCCTCAGGTGCTCATCAACCGCGCTTTGAAGATCCGCTCGCCCAACGGTAAAACCTATGCAGCGCGACTTGACGCGGCGCGTACGGAGAAGGACCTCAGTGCGATCTTTGATGACTTCATTGGCATGGTACCCATGGGCCAGACTCTGTTCGGCAGTCTCAATCCGGTGCATACCGGCGGGCCGATGCAAGTCAGCATCGCCTTCGCCGAGAAACAGGCCAAGGGTTATCCGTATCCGATAGACGGGACCATTCGCCGGGAAGTGTTCAGTCGCCGTGGCGGCATGTATTTCGGGATCGCGCATTTGCTCGGTTACCCCGCAGATTATCCGCAGTCGCTTTACCGTTTTGCGGACTTCAATGCTGGTTGGTACGCCAGTCGCAATGCGGCCTTTCAGAGTGCTGTCAGCCGTGCTACGGGCATCAAGCTGGCGCTGGACGGTGACCTGATCCGCTATGACTCGACGTCGCCGGGCGCGACCGAGTTGGCGATTCGCACATTGGGCAAGCGTCTGGACATGAGCAACTCGGCGATTTTCAGCCAGCTCAAACAGGGTGACACGCTGGATTTCCAGGAGACCGAAGTTTACGAGCGGGTCTTCGAGCTGGCTGAGCAGGCTGCAGGCAAGCCCCTGCCTCGAGCTATCTTGCCGGGGATTACGCTGCAAAGCCCCAAGATCACTCGGGACTTGACTACCGCGTGGTTCGCCGAGCGGGTTGATGATCGACGTGAGCGTTGCGTGCAGCGGGCCGGGCGCTAGGTTTGTTCTTGCCAACTGACGTCGGTTAATCCCGAGCGTTCGGCGTGATGCTTGAGCACGACGATTTCCTCGGAAGGCGGTGTCAGATCATGCATTAGGCCAATGCCTGCGTGCAGGCAAGCGTAGTACCAGGCATCGCTGTCGGTCATTTGTGAGTCAGTTTGTACGAACAGTTTCATTTGCCCGTGGATTCGGTAGCGGATCTCGAAATGTCGGCGGATTGCCATAGGTCGCTCCAAGTGTGGTAGCGCTATGACACTAGTGGCGTTCTGATAGTTCAGTTGCCTTGGCTTAGCTTTTCCAGAGTCGATGGATCATGGCGGCCATTAAAGAATGTATCGAGTACGCCCTGAAATACTTTGCGCTCAGGCGCGGCGGTGGCAAACAGGGTCATGCTGGAGTGCAGTTTCATGTCGTCCGGTGAACCGAATATCTGTCGTGCCGTCCACTGCAATTGCGGCTCGATTATTTTTGCGCATTGCTCAAGCCGTGGCCCAAGAAGCGGATGCGCAAGATAAGCCAAGGCTTCGTCCAGGCAGGTAATCGCATAGCGGCGGGCCATTTCGCTATGGCCCAGCCCGCTGATCTGCGGAAACACGAACCACATCCAGTGGCTGTGTTTGCGACCGGCACGCAGTTCACTGAGCACCTGATTGAATACCGGCGCCTGGGCGTCGACGAAACGCTGCAAATCGTAGGTGTCTTCCATGTCACAGGTCCTCAGGGCTTATGATGTGAGCTTAGCCGGTTGCACAGTTAACATGTTTTGTAGGAGCTGCCGCAGGCTGCGATGAGCAGTGTGTCAGCATGAATGCCTTCGCAGCCTTCGGCAGCTCTTACGGTTTTACGATCCTGCATCTTCAAGAGTCCCCCCCGCGCATGCCCGTTGTCAGTCGCTTCACCGCTTTTCTCGATCAGGCACGCCGTGCCATGGGGTTGGTCTGGACCACGTCCCGAGGTTTGTCGATCGGTTTGATTATCGCCACGTTGATGGCGGGCGTGCTGCCAGCCCTGGCCGCGTGGCTCGGCCAGCGTATCGTCGATGCGGTGGTTGCCGCCATGCAATTGCACGCTACAGCGGGTGAGGCGCCATTATGGCCGGTGTTGCGTTACGTGTTGCTGGAGGCTGGTGTCCTGGCGCTGCTGGCCGGGACTCAACGGGCGTTGTCCGTTCAGCAATCGCTGCTGCGCGTTCAGCTGGGGCAGAAGGTCAATACGCTGATTCTGGAGAAAGCCCAGACCCTGTCGCTGACCCAGTTCGAAGACTCCGAGTTCTACGACAAGCTGGTGCGGGTCCGTCGCGAGGCGTCGACCCGGCCTTTGGCGCTGGTGACTAAATCCCTCGGGCTGATCCAGAATCTGATTTCCCTGATCAGCTTCGGCATTTTGCTGGTGCATTTTTCGCCGTGGGCGTTGTTGATTCTGGTGATCGGTGCGTTGCCGGTGTTCTTCGCCGAGGCGCATTTTTCCGGCGATGCATTCCGGCTGTTCACCCGCCGAGCCCCGGAAAGCCGTCAGCAGAATTACATCGAAACGCTGCTATCCCATGAAACCTACATCAAGGAGGTCAAGCTGTTTGGCTTCGGCCCGTTGCTGATGCAGCGTTATCGCGACACCTTCCAGCGGTTGTACGCCGAAGACCGTAAGCTCACCCTGCGCCGCGACGGCTGGGGTTTCCTGCTCGGTCTGCTGGGCACCAGTGCGTTCTATCTGGCCTATGCGTGGATTGTGATCGACGCTGTGCACGGGCGGATCACACTGGGGCAGATGACCATGTACCTGGTGCTGTTCAAGCAGGGGCAAAGTGCGGTCAGCAGTAGCCTGAGTGCAATCAGCGGGCTGTACGAAGATGGTTTGTACCTGGCCGATCTGTACGAATATCTCGGGCAGCCTGTGCCAGTAGCGACCGGTCATCTGACCGAAGGCGTATTGCCCGGCGACGGCATGCGTTTTGAAAACGTGAGCTTCAGTTATCCCGGCTCCAGCCATGTGACTCTGGAGAACATCGACCTGCATTTGGCTCCAGGTCGCAGCGTGGCGTTGGTCGGTGAAAATGGATCCGGAAAAACCACCTTGATCAAGCTGCTGACCCGTCTGTATCGACCCAATCAGGGACGCATTGTGCTTGATGGCAGTGACCTCAATGACTGGGACGAAGATGCATTGCGACGGCGCATCGGGGTGATTTTTCAGGATTACATTCGCTATCAATTCGTGGTTGGTGAAAACCTGGGCGTGGGTGACATCGATGCGTTTGGCGAAGAAAACCGTTGGCGCGAGGCAGCCGGTCAGGGCATGGCCGCGGAGTTCATCGAGCGGCTGGACAAGGGTTATGCCACGCAACTGGGTAGGTGGTTTGCCGGTGGTCAGGAGTTGTCAGGCGGGCAGTGGCAGAAGATCGCCTTGTCGCGGGCTTACATGCGCCGTAACGCCGACATTTTGATTCTGGACGAGCCAACTGCAGCACTGGATGCCGGGGCGGAGGCTGCAGTATTCGATCACTTCCGCGAGTACGCCAAAGGGCGCATGACGCTGCTGATTTCCCACCGGTTCTCCAGCGTGCGCAACGCTGACCATATCGTGGTGCTGGATCAGGGCAGGGTGCTGGAGCGAGGCGATCATGCCAGCCTGGTGACAGCGGGCGGCCGCTATGCCGAGTTGTTTGATTTGCAGGCGCGAGGGTATCGGTAAGTAACATAACTCTTACTTCATGTTTCATTGCTTGCCCGTAACACAAAGCGCGGTGTATCACCTTGGGTTGAATATTCTTGGCTCAGGAGAGATTGCACATGCGCGCTGCACAGATTGCCGGTTTCATGCTGGCTCTGACATTACCCATAGGGGCGATGGCCGATACACCCAGCTATGGCAAGCAACTTGAGGGTTTTAAATACCCTTATCCATTGAGCAAATTCGAATTCGAGTCCCAGGGTAAAAAGCTGGAAATGGGTTATATGGATGTCGCCGCCCAAGGCAAAGCCAACGGTAAAACCGTGGTGCTGATGCATGGCAAGAATTTCTGCGGCGCAACCTGGGAAGACAGCATCAAGGCCCTGAGCAGCGCAGGTTATCGTGTCGTCGCGCCGGACCAGATCGGCTTCTGCAGCTCTAGCAAACCCGATAATTACCAATACACCTTCCAGCAATTGGCGACTAACACCCACGCGTTACTTGCCAAACTGGGCGTCGACAAGGCGACCATAATCGGTCACTCCACTGGCGGTATGCTCGCCACTCGTTATGCCCTCATGTACCCGCAGCAGACCCAGCAACTGGTCATGGTCAACCCCATCGGGCTGGAAGACTGGAAAGCCTTGGGTGTGCCGTATCGAACCGTCGATCAATGGTACGCGCGTGAGCTGAAAGTCACGGCCGAAGGCATTCGCAAGTACGAGCAGAACACCTATTACGCAGGCCGCTGGAAGCCCGAATACGATAAGTGGGTCGATATGCTCGCGGGTCTGAGCAAAGGGCCGGGCAAGGAAGCGGTGGCGTGGAACTCGGCGCTGATCTACGACATGATTTTCACTCAGCCGGTGTTCTACGAGTTCCCGAAAGTCAGCGTTCCGACCTTGCTGATGATTGGCGATGCGGACACCACAGCCATCGGCAGCGACATTGTTTCGCCGGAGCTCAAGGCCAGGCTGGGTAATTACAAAGTGTTGGGTAAAGACGTGGCGAAGATGATCCCCGGCGCAAAACTGGTGGAATTCCCGGGCTTGGGGCATGCGCCGCAGATGGAGGACCCGGTTGGGTTTAACAAAGCGTTGATCACGGGGTTGGGTGGGAAGTAACCGAGACGCTATGTTTTGCTGGCTACAGGGTGACTTTATCGCGGGCAAGGCTCGCTCTCACAAGAGATCGCATTCTCCTGTGGGAGCGAGGCTTGCCCGCGATAAGGTTGGCCCGGTTCAGGTTTGCAAATGATCTCCAAACTTCAATTCAACAGCTCTGCGAACGCTTTGTCCGCCTCCAGCACGGCGGGCAGTGCGGCGAACAGCGCGTCCAGATCGACACCCTCGGTCAGCGGTCCGGTTACTGCCTGTTGCGCTTCGGGCGTGGCACCGCCGTGGGCTTCGAGCGCATCGGAAATCAGCATCGCCTGAGCCACGATACGGGGAAGGGGAGCATCGGCTGGCGCTTGCAGAGGTTTTGCCTGATAGGCAATGGCTTGCTGGATGACCACCGGTAACTGCCAGCGCCGAGCCAGTTCGGCACCGACTTCGGGATAGCCAAAACCCAGTTGCATCGTTTCATTGGCTGCGCGGCCTGGGGTACCGGTCTTGCTCCCGGCATTGATCCGCTCGGCGACTTCTGGTGCGCCGGTCTGGATCAACAATTCGCCGATGTCATGCATCACGCCGCAGGTAAACGCAATTTCCGCGTCCTGACCGCTCTGCTTGGCCAGAATCCGGCAAATACCCGCCACCTGAAAACTCTTCAGCCAGAACCCTTTCAGATCAAAGCTTGGCCCGGCCTTGAACGCACCGGTCACCGCCGAAGCCAGCACCAGCGTACGCAACGTGTTAAATCCCAGGCGCATCGCCGCGTCTTCAATGCTCGATGATTCACGTGAACCGCGAAACCTTGACGAGTTGGCCAGACGCAAAATCTTCGCCGAAATCACCGGGTCCTTTTCGATGTTGCGAGCGATGCTTTCCAGGCTGGAAGAAGGGCTGTCAAATTGCTGGATCAAGTCCTGCGCGACTTTGGGAATGCTGGGGAGACTGGGTAACTTGGTGAACAGCGTTTCAATATCCATGGAAGACTCACCTTTTTTTCGACCTGAAACAGAACGATAGGTGATTTTGGCGAGGCTGCATGGCCAGCGATCGTTAAATGCGTGAAACAGTAGGCAAATCCGGTATCACGGATTCGTAAGGCCGGCCAAAGCCGCTCCTACGACCTTCATCGTTGTAGGAGCGGCTTTAGCCGCGAGGGGAGATGCGAATGTTTAACCCAGCACCGGCGTAATCAACTCACCCTCATCGATGTAACGACTCAGATTGGCGAACACCAGATCCGCCATGGCCTTGCGGGTTTCGTAAGTGCCGCTGCCGATGTGCGGAGTCAACACTACCTGATCCAGGCTGATCAGTTCGGCTGGCACATTTGGCTCATCCTCGAACACATCCAGCCCGGCACCGGCGATTTCTCCCGCCTGCAGGGACGCGATCAGAGCTTTTTCGTCGACGACCGTACCGCGTGCAACGTTGATCAGGAACGAGTCCGAACCCAATGCCTTGAGCACCGAAGCGCTGATCAGCTTCTCGGTGTCGGCACCGCCCGGCACGATCACCACCAGATAATCACTGACTTTGGCCAGTTCGTGGAGGTCGGCGTAATGCGTGTAAGACACATCCGGATATGCCTGGCCGCGACGGAAATAAGCAATGTTCATGTCGAACGCTGCAGCGCGGGTCGCGATGGTTTTACCTATTTTGCCGAGGCCTACAATGCCGCAGGTTTTGCCTGCGAGATCACGACCCAGCGGGAATTTGCCGTCTGGCCATTTACCTGCCCGCACAAAACGCTCGGCTTCGCTGATCTTGCGGCTCACGCAGAGCATCAGCGCGAGGGCAGTCTCTGCAACGGCCTTGTTCAATACATCCGGGGTGTTACTGAATTTGATGCCGCGGCCCGACAAGTAGTCGGTGTCTATGGCGTCGTAACCCACGCCGAAGCTGGTCACGACTTCGAGATTTGGCAGACGCTCCAGCACTTGATTGTCCGTGCCGTAAACAGCGCTGGTGACGATGGCGCGAATGTTCTTGCCATGGGTAGAGAGCCAGGCTTCCAGGTCCGCAATCTCCCAGCGATTGTGCACGGTAAAGTCCCGGGCCAGCGCTTCAGTGAGAGAGGCGTGCATCTGGCCCCAGACCAGTACTTCGGCTTTGCTTTGAGTCATAGTGGATCGCTCGTCATTTTATTTTTGAAAAACATGAAGGCATGCTTGGCGTCATATGTCATCGTACAACTACGCTCTGATCATATACGCATGCTGCCGTCATTCAAGCCTGAATGTTCGATCCAGAGCCTGTCGAGGCGTTCATTAAACCTTCTAGCCAGCCGCTTGCCGACCTTTCGGTCCCGTTTCCAGAATCAACAGTGCCAGCCCGATAGCGAGGACGATGCCACCCAGCAACCAGGCGCCGGCAGCCTGAAATATCGGCAGGGTCAACGCACCACCCATCGCCATGCGCGCGAGCAGGTAACCAAACACCGGTGTCAGCAGGGCGCTGAAAGTAAAGACCAGAAAGTTGATCGCACCGGTCGCACTGCCTTTGACGTTGTCGGCGTTGACTTCCTTGATGATCGAGTAGGGAATCATCGCTGCGCCGGAACCGATACCCAGCAGCAACCCGAACAGATACGGCGGGGCAAATCCGGCCGGCAAATACAGGATCGACGCGCTGGCGATCAGCATCAACGTCGCGCCACCGATCAGCACTGGTTTACGTCTGCCAATGCGGTCGGAAATATAACCGAGCAGCGGGCAACCTATCACCCAGCCCAGAGGGATCATGCTGCTGCGATTGACTGCTTCGCTATAGCTGACCGCCAGGCCGTCACGCAGGAATGGCACGCCCCAGATCATGTCGCCAATCGTCGTCGGCAGAAACAGCAGGCCAGCCGTGAAGCCGCATAACCAGGACTGCGGATTACTCAGCACTTGCTTGTAGGGCGTCAGCACCGAACCCAGCGAGTTGCTGCTCCCCGCAGGCCTTGGATCGTGACCTTTGGGCGTCATGAACAACACCAGTACCGCGATGACGAACAGGCAACCGGCGGCGATGAACCAGAATTGCTGCCACGCGATGGTGCCGTGAATGATCGGCCCCACCGCAAACTGTCCCGCGAAACCACCCATCATGCCGAAGCATTGAGTGAAACCGACGGCAGTGGCCAGGTAACGAGGCGGGAAGCCGTGCGTTGCCAGATAGACCGCGCCGATGAAGGCGCAGGCAGACCCGGCGCCTTGCAGCAGGCGACCGATTTGCGCGACTTGCAGCTCACCCAGCCCGAATAGTGCAGCACCCACGGCAACCATCAGAATACCCGCCGGTATCACGTACTTGGCGCCCAGTCTGTCCAGTGCAGCGCCCGCAATAATCGAGAAAATCGAGTAGGTGTAGTAATACAGACCTACCAGCGCACTGACTGCGACCACGTCGCGGCCGAATGCTTCGGTCAGTTCCGGCATCATCACCCCGGGCGCCGAGCGCAGGGCGTATTGAACAAAGTAGAAGAGGGCGCAGAACAGCCAGGCGATGACAAATCCCATGTGCAGCGGTTCGGAGCGTGCGGATAGATGTGCGGATGACGCAGGAGGCATGACAGTGGCCTTGTTGGTCGGGGGGTAACCTGCAGCCTAGACGCTTTTCCTGACTCAATCGCTGCGCCGGATCAATGGATAGGCATTGAAGCGGCTCTTACAGTGCCGTTAGCAGCAAACGTCGCCCCTGTAGGAGTGACCGGGGCGGCGATCCACATTGCCCGCGATAGCGTCAGTACAGGCGACTTATTCATCGACAGAAAAATCGAATCGAGCAAGCTCACTCTCATCAAATTAATGGATTGAAATGCATTGTCTGTAGGAGCTGCCGAAGGCTGCGAAGCATTTCTCCTGATACACCGCGATCGCAGCCTTCGGCAGCTCCTACAGGTTCAATTTTTGCAGCGCGCACAGAAAGGCATGACCAAAAAAAGGCGCTCGTGAGAGCGCCTGAAACACCTTGATTGCAGAGCGGGAGCTTCCAAGGCGGTGTTGCTAAATCCTCAGACTGCTCTTCACAGAACGCTCAGCGGATACTCGACAATCACCCTGACCTCATCAAGGTCTGATTCGAATGCAGTCGCTCGGGTAGTGGCCTGTCGCACGCGCAGTGACAGGTCCTTAAGGTTGCCGGTCTGCACGATGTATTTCGCTTCGATATCCCGTTCCCAGCGCTTCTGATCAGTGAGTGGATTGCCATCCGCATCCCGGCGCATGTAAGTGCTGTTCGCGTTGGTGTAGTCGGCATCGGTACCTTTGCCGTAGCGCGTCATGAACGACAGGCCGGGCACACCAAAGGTGGTCATGTCCAGGTTGTAGGTGACCATCCACGAGCGCTCTTTCGGCGAGTTGAAGTCGCTGTACTGGATAGAGTTAGCGAGGTAGATCGAGTCGGACTGTCTGAGGTAGTCGAAGTCATCGTCGCCTTCATTTCGCTGGTGCGAGAGGGCCAATGTATGAGCGCCGTACTGAAGGCCGATCTTTGCACTCCAGATGTCATTGTCGAATTCGCCGAGGAGCTTTTTGCCTTCGTCGGTCGCGTTGTAGTAGTTCAGGCTGCCGGTCAGCGCCAGATTATCCGAGAGCGGCAGCGTGTAAGAAGTGGATGCGTACGTCTGATCCCAGGCGTCTTTCAGCCTGCTGGTGTACAGCCCCAGACTCAAGCGGTCAGTGGCATTGTAATCGCCCCCGAAATAAGCAACCCACGGTGCGTTGACCGAACCTGCATAAAACGTCGCGAAGTTATCGCGCATGCCGCTGGAGGCTGGCTGGCTCATTGAATGAAGGCGCCCACCCTGGAGGGTTAAGCCACTGATACTTGTGTTGGTCGCCGTGACGCCGCGAAAGCTTTCAGGCAGGAGCCGCGAGTCGCCAAAGGAGACCACCGGGGTTGATGGAAAAACATCCCCGACCTTCACCACCGTATCGAATGCTCTGGCTTTCAGCGCGCCGCCGACCTTGCTGTAGTTGTCTTCGGCCTCGCCATCACTGTCGACCGGCAGCACATCGAAGGAGCTGCGTCCGCCGTTACGGCCATCACCGGTATCAAGCTTGATGCCCAGCATGGCAAAGGCGTCGACACCGACCCCGAACGTACCCTGGGTGAAACCCGACTCGAATTTGCCGATGACGCCTTGTGCCCACGCTTCGGAATAGCCATTGCCGGTGGGGCTTGACTCGCCTTTGCGGTGGTCACGGTTCATGTAGAAACTTCGGTTGAGCACGGTCAGCGTGCTGCCCTCGATGAACCCTTCCTTTTGCTCCTCTGCATAAGCAGCAAGCGGTGTGACACTCGCGATTGTCGAAAGCACGGCCAAAGATAATTTGTTGAGATGAGTCATGTTCGCTCCGTTCAAATCGGCAGATTTCTTATGTGTCGACCTGGCTTTTTTATAAGTTCGAGCGCTGCCAGTGGGCACAATCTTGACGAGTGGAAGGTAACAACGAGATGGTTGAAAGATTACAAATATGCAATGAAGTATTGGCGCTCGATGAATACCGATACTCCTGTCCCGTCTCAATAAAATTTTTCTCGTCGTGTTTGTGTTGTCAGCAACTGACACCGTAGAAAAAAACGACGTCGTATTTAGAATGTTTTTATGGGGCTGAAGTTTTCGAAATATGTACTTACAAAAACACATTGATGTCTTTGTTAATTGTCGCACTTACTTTTTTGTAAGTACTTTAAAACGGTAGTTCGATGAGTAGTATCCATGCAGATGCCGAACAGCCGTTCTGCATTGATAAAGTGTCATTTTTAGACCAGGGACGGAGGCATTTGCATTTTTACTTTCGGAGATGTCCATCATGCAGCGTCGGGAATTTATACAGCTGGCGGGTAGCGTTGTTGCGCTGGCTGCACTCCCAGGTATCGCGTCGGCCGATCAAACCAGGCCTGCATCCGGAGTGGCTCAAGCTTCTCCATTGGATCGGGGCTATGTATTACCCACTCGAGGGTCATTACAGGGTTCCGCGTTACCGTTAAATGCAGGGCGCGAGGGCATGCGTTATCGCACACCTTTTCGCTTTGGCATGGGCGGTACACAAATAGGCAATATATTTGCACCTGTCAGCGATGATCAGGCCCAGGCAGTACTGAATCAGGCATGGGAGGCCGGGGTGAGGTATTTCGACACTTCGCCCTTTTATGGCTATGGGCTCAGTGAGCATAGATTGGGCCAGTTCTTGAGGCGCAAGCCTCGCCAGGACTATCTGGTATCAACAAAAGTTGGACGAGTATTCAAACCGAGTCCAGACGCTAAAGTTGATGATTCCTTGTGGACGGAGCCTCTGCCATTTCGCTATGAATATGATTACACCGCTGCAGGGGCACGTCGCTCAGTAGAAGACAGTTTGCAACGATTAGGGTTGGCAAAAATAGACATCGTCTACATTCATGACTTGGGGCCGGATAACACTGAACTGCCAGGCACATGGCAAAAAAACTATGAAGTAGCGACCAAGGGCGCTATGGCAGAACTGACGAAGATGAGGGAGGAGGGGCTTATTGGCGCCTGGGGGTTTGGTATCAATGCCCCCGACGCGGCAATACTTGCTGCGCAATCCAGTGTTCCGACTCCAGACATCGTGTTGTTAGCCTGTCAGTACTCAATTATTGATCACGAATTCGCTATCGCGAAAACCTTTCCTGCTTTAGCGAGCAAGGGCATATCGGTGGTTGTGGGTACACCGCTGAATGATGGTTTCCTGGGGGGCCGAAATCGTTATAACTTCAGTACAACACTGCCCGCTGGAGTTCTGGAAAAGCGAGCCAGGCTAACATCCGTGTGCGACCGTTTTGGTATCGATATACGTACCGCTGCCTTGCAATTTGCGGCCGCACCTAAAATAGTCTCGGCCATCATTCCTGGTGCTCGGGTCCCCGGTCAGGTCAAAGCTAACGTCGAATCCATGAATGTCAAAGTTCCTCAAGAGTTCTGGGAGACACTTCGGCGAGAAAAACTCATCCTTTCCAGCGCTGAACATCCTGCCTGAACCGAAAGCCATTCGAGGCTGGCGAAAAAACTGACCTGTGCTTTTTGCGGGACAGGCGTCAGCCGGGAAGCGGCCAGTGCGCCCACTGGAAATCGTTGTCAGGAACCCTCCCGACTAACGCAGTTTTTTGGATTGCGCAGCAGTGACCCGCAGGCTTTACGGCCTGCTTCTCTGGAACAATACCAGTGCTACCAGGCAAGCCATGAGCTGAATACCGCCCAGAGTCATGACAGGCGCATAGGTGATCACTGAAGCGAGCCAGGTTGTGAGCGCCGCTGCCCCCATGGAAATGAAGCCGAACAGGGCCGAAGCCAGCCCCGCCTCTTTACCAAAAGGCCCCATTGCGAGTGCCGTTCCCAGCGGATTGGCCAAACCCATGCCCCACAGGAATGTAACCATTGAAAGGGCGTACCAGCCGAGGCTCGGATGGGCCGGACCCACGAGTAAAAGGCAGCCGCCAGTCATGGCGCAAATGATACCCAGCAACGCAATTTTTCTCGGGCCATGGCGGTGCGCCAGGCGCGGTGCTGCCATGCCCGCTGCGAACACGACAAACACGGTAGAGGCGAAGTACAGCCCGGTCTGCAACGACGTCAGGCCGATCCCTTTCATCAGAATGGCAGGGGCTGCAGCGAACGAGGCAAACAGTCCGCTCATCAAGAGGCTCATCGAAAGTGCGGGAAGGATGAACCGCTTATCCAGCGCGAGTCGTCGATAGTCGCGCAGGACATTTATGGCTGAATGCGCTACTCGTCGCTCAACGGGATGGGTTTCCCCAAGGCCTGTAATGTAAAAGAGCGCAAGCGCACTGGCGGCAAGCCCAACAAGGATGAAAATTGCACGCCATCCGAGGGTATCGGACAGCAGGCTGCCCACCAAGGGTGAAAATCCGGGGGCGGCTGCGGTGGCGATCATGGTCAAGGACAAGGCCCGAGCAAGCGCTTCACCCTGGAACAAGTCCCTCGCTATAGCGCGTGATAGCACGGAGGCCGCGCATACGCCCAAAGCCTGGATAACGCGCCCTGCTATCAGCATATCGAGGGTGTGGGATAGGCCACCGATGACGGTCCCCAGCACGAAGATGAAGAGTCCGCCCAGTACGAGTTTTCTACGACCGTAGCGATCGGCCAGTGGTCCCACTATTAACTGGCCCAATGCGAAGGTAATGAAGAAACTGGACAGCGTCAGACCGAGCTCGCGTTCAGTCACGGCCAGTTCTCTGGCGATAGCGGGGAACGCGGGCAGAATGATGTTGGTGGACAGCATGCTGATTGCCGCAAGACCCGCCAGCAACGCCACGATTTTACCGGTCAATGGTTGGCTGGATCTGGACTGTTGGGTTTCGATAGCCGGCGATGCGTGCTCAATTTCCATGTGCATTCCTCAAACTCGCTGTAAGTAACAGGTCGTCGCAGCGCTCTCAAAACGTCTTCCGGGACAGATGCGCAGTCTGATAGCGGTCCAATACCCGGAGGTCCGCACGATGTTAATCTCGACCTGCTTCGCAGCCCTGCGACAGGCCGGAACCCTCAGCAGCGCATAGTTACAAAGCAGGTTTATTTACATTTACTGGATGATATTTGTTGTGACTATATTATGAATCGGTCACAAGTTGTCAATGAGTGCTCTCAGAGCTAAGCTGGAAATATGACGAATTCAATCAGCACGCCGCCATCGCGCGGGCCTTCCGATCACAGCGTTCGCGACCAGGTCGTGGAAGCAGCCACGCAACATTTCGGACACTATGGGTATGAGAAGACCACGGTCTCCGACCTCGCCAAGGCGATCGGTTTTTCCAAAGCCTACATCTACAAATTTTTTGACTCGAAGCAGGCCATCGGAGAGCTGATTTGCTCTAACCGGCTTGCGATGATCATGGCCGTTGTGGACACGGCCATTAACGATGCACCCACTGCTACCGAGAAGCTGCGGCGGCTGTTTCGGGCAATTGTGGAGGCGGGTAGTGACTTGTTTTTCCATGACCGCAAACTCTATGACATAGCCTCTGTTGCCGCACGCGATCAGTGGCCTTCAGCCGTTGCCCACGACGAGCGCCTGCGTCTGCTTATCCAGCAGATTGTGCTGGAAGGGCGCGAGTCGGGCGAGTTCGAGCGCAAGACCCCGCTGGATGAAGCGGTCCAGGCCATTCATCTGGTAATGCGTCCCTACATCAGCCCGGTCCAGTTGCAATACAACCTGGACATCGTAGCGACGGCGCCCGTGCTTTTATCAGCGTTGATACTGAGAAGTCTTGCGCCTTGATTCGTGACCATTGACTAAATTGGTCACTAAATAGAGAATTGGATTCCTGCTCACTTACTGAAGTAAGGGATCCCATGTTCCGGCCCAGCTCCGCAATCCTTGTCGTTGGCTTGCTGCCTTTCCTATTGGCAGCATGCGGCGAGTCATCGAACGTACGCGACCCGCGCAACCAACCTCCACTGGTGAGGACGGCGACGGTCACCAGCGCCGTTGATCCATCTCGCTCGTTTACCGGGGTCGTGGTTGCTCGTGTTCAGAGCGACCTAGGGTTTCGAGTATCCGGGAAGGTGCTGGAGCGTCTGGTTGATACGGGCCAGACCGTCAAGCGTGGTCAACCGCTGATGCGCCTTGACCCTATCGATCTTGATCTGCAATTCCGCGCCCAACAGCAAGCCGTTGCGGCCGCCGAGGCACGTGCGCGGCAGACGGCATCTGACGAGGCCCGTAATCGAAATCTGATCGCGTCAGGCGCCATTTCCGCGTCGACTTACGACCGGATCAAGTCCTTGGCCGACACCGCAAAAGCAGAACTGAGCGCTGCGCAAGCTCAAGCCAACGTTGCTCGCAATGCTGCGGGTTACTCGTCGTTGCTGGCCGATGCCGACGGGCTGATCGTAGAAACCCTGGCCGAACCCGGACAGGTTGTCAGTGCAGGGCAGGCCGTAGTAAGGCTGGCGAAAACAGGGCAGAGGGAGGCCGTCGTCTACCTCCCCGAAACACTGCGTCCGGTACCAGGTAGCCAAGCTCGGGCAAGGCTGTACGGTAGTGATACGAGCGTCATTCCTGCAAAGTTGCGACTTCTCTCTGACGCTGCGGATCCGCTCACTCGTACTTTCGAGGCCCGGTATGTGCTCGAAGGCGCACATGCCGACGCGCCGCTGGGTGCTACGGTCACCCTGAGCATCGCTGATGACGGGGCTGGCGGGCCTGCGCTTGCGGTTCCCGTGGCGGCTATCCATGACCCCGGCAACGGACCGGGCGTCTGGGTTGTTTCAGGCGTACCTGCAACGGTGACGTGGCGCGCAATTCAACTGCTAGGTTTAAGTGATGAATCGGCACGCGTCAGTGGCAGTCTCGAGCCCGGAGAGCGGGTTGTGGCGCTGGGCGCACATCTGCTCCATGACGGTGATGAAGTACTGGTGTCGCAACCAGGCTCTAATGGCATCGCAGGGGCAAGGCAATGAGCAGCGGTCGCTTCAATCTTTCCGCGCTTGCCGTTCGCGAAAGGTCCATCACGCTGTTCCTGATTATCTTGATCGGGGTGGCAGGCGCGCTGTCATTTTTCAAGCTGGGACGTGCAGAGGATCCACCGTTTACCGTTAAGCAGATGACGATTATTTCCGCCTGGCCTGGCGCTACTGCGCAGGAAATGCAGGACCAGGTCGCAGAGCCGCTTGAAAAGCGCATGCAAGAACTCAAATGGTATGACCGAAGCGAGACCTACACCCGTCCAGGTCTGGCGTTCACCATGGTTTCACTGCTGGATAAAACGCCGCCTTCCCAGGTGCAGGAAGAGTTTTATCAAGCGCGCAAGAAACTGAGCGATGCTGCGCGCACGCTGCCATCCGGTGTTATCGGTCCGATGGTCAATGATGAGTTCTCGGACGTGACGTTCGCTCTCTTTGCGCTAAAGGCAAAAGGTGAGCCCCAGCGGATACTGGTACGCGACGCCGAATCACTGCGTCAACGTCTGCTGCATGTGCCCGGCGTGAAGAAGATCAATATCATTGGGGAGCAAACCGAGCGCATCTTTGTGTCGTTTTCCCATGAGCGGCTGGCGACACTGGGTATTTCGCCACAGGACATTTTCTCGGCACTGAACAGCCAGAACGTTTTGACGCCTGCCGGTTCGATTGAGACCAGCGGACCTCAGGTGTTTTTGCGCCTGGATGGCGCCTTCGACACGCTTGAAAAGATCCGCAATACACCCATCGTGGTCCAGGCCAGGATACTGAAGCTTTCAGACGTTGCGACTGTTGAGCGCGGGTATGAAGACCCGGCAACGTTCATGGTTCGCAACCAGGGTGAACCGGCTCTGCTATTGGGAATTGTGATGCGCGAGGGCTGGAACGGTCTGGACCTCGGTAAGGCGCTGGATGCCGAGACGCTGAAAATCAACGCAAGCATGCCGTTGGGTATGACGTTGTCAAAGGTCACCGACCAGTCGGTCAACATCAGTTCCGCTGTTGACGAGTTCATGATCAAGTTCTTTGTTGCGTTGCTGGTGGTGATGCTGGTCTGCTTTCTCAGCATGGGCTGGCGAGTGGGCGTGGTGGTCGCGGCGGCTGTGCCACTCACCCTTGCTATCGTCTTCGTGGTGATGGAGGCGTCGGGCAAGAACTTTGATCGTATAACCCTCGGCTCACTGATCCTGGCACTGGGGCTGCTGGTTGACGACGCCATTATTGCCATCGAAATGATGGTGGTGAAAATGGAGGAGGGCTACGACCGTATCAAGGCCTCAGCGTACGCATGGAGCCATACAGCGGCACCGATGCTGGCGGGTACGCTGGTCACTGCTGTTGGCTTCATGCCTAACGGTTTTGCTCAGTCAACTGCGGGTGAATACACCAGCAACATGTTTTGGATTGTGGGCATTGCATTGATCGCCTCGTGGGTGGTCGCAGTGGTTTTTACGCCATATCTGGGCGTGAAAATGTTGCCTGATATCAAACCCGTAGAAGGCGGTCACGCCGCTATCTATGACACTGCTCACTACAACCGCTTCAGACGAGTCCTGACCCACGTCATCGCGCGCAAATGGTGGGTAGCGGGCGCGGTCATCAGCGCATTCGCCGTGGCGATCATCGGCATGGGGCTGGTTAAAAAACAATTTTTCCCGACCTCGGATCGTCCGGAGGTGTTGATCGAAGTTCAGATGCCATATGGCACGTCTATCGAGCAAACCAGCGCCACGACGGCGAAGATCGAAGCGTGGCTGCAACAGCAGGATGCAGCAAAAATCGTCACGTCTTATATCGGCCAGGGTTCGCCGCGTTTTTATCTGGCGATGGCACCGGAGCTGCCTGATCCATCGTTTGCCAAGATCGTGGTGTTGACCGACACTCAGGATGCCCGCGACTCTCTCAAGCACACCATCCGCGAGGCCGTTGCCCAAGGCTTGGCGCCTGAAGCGCGGATTCGGGTCACGCAGTTGGTATTCGGCCCTTACTCACCCTTTCCTGTTGCTTACAGGGTGATGGGACCCAACCCCGACACACTGCGCGACATCGCCAGGCAGGTAGAAACCGTCCTGATGGCGAGCCCGATGATGCGCACAGTCAACAGTGATTGGGGGCCTCGCACGCCAACACTGCATTTCTCTCTGGATCAGGACCGGTTGCAGGCAGTCGGGCTAACGTCCAGCGCAGTTGCCCAGCAATTGCAGTTTCTGCTTTCGGGAGTTCCCATTACTGCTGTGCGCGAAGACATTCGATCGGTCGAAGTGGTGGGGAGGGCAGCCGGAGATATCCGTCTGGACCCGGCAAAGATCGAGGGTTTCACACTGGTAGGTTCTGCTGGTCAGCGCGTACCTCTGTCCCAGATTGGTGAAGTGGGCGTGCGAATGGAAGACCCCATCCTGCGCCGCCGTGACCGTGTACCGACGATCACGGTACGGGGCGATATCGCCGAGAATCTACAGCCACCTGACGTGTCAGCCAATATCACCAAGGCGCTACAGCCCATCATCGATAACCTTCCTGAGGGTTACCGCATTGAGCAAGCCGGATCGATCGAAGAGTCGGCGAAAGCCACCGTGGCACTGGCACCTTTGTTTCCGATCATGATCGCGATCACGTTGCTGATCATCATCCTTCAGGTGCGCTCGATGTCGGCGATGGTGATGGTGTTTTTGACGGCGCCACTTGGGCTGATTGGCGTGGTTCCGACCTTGCTGTTGTTCGGCCAGCCATTCGGGATCAATGCCCTTGTAGGGCTGATTGCGCTATCCGGCATCCTCATGCGCAATACATTGATCCTGATCGGGCAGATCGATCAAAACGAAAAAGAAGGGCTCGATCCGTTCCATGCGGTGGTAGAAGCGACTGTCCAGAGAGCGCGCCCAGTGCTGCTCACCGCACTCGCGGCGATCCTGGCCTTTATCCCGCTGACTCATTCGGTATTCTGGGGCACGCTGGCCTACACCCTGATTGGCGGCACCTTGGGCGGCACCGTCATGACACTGGTGTTCCTGCCTGCCATGTATTCCATCTGGTTCAAGATCCGTCCAGAGGGCAAAGCGCTTGCGTAACTGGATGCCTGGTGTCCATTGCACGCAACGCACTGACTTTGTTTGGCTGAACAGGCCGTACTAATCAGCCCGACGCGTTGCTCGGTGGCTCGCGGTCGGCTGGATGGTTAACCCCGTCGCTGGTCTTGATCTGCCCCAGATCGTATGGGTTCACGCCTTCCAGGCAGCCGAGGTTGTAGCCGTATTGATCCGGTGAAGAGCGCCGCTGGTGATGGGTATAAATCCCGCAGTTGCCGCAGAAATAATGCTGCGCCGTGCGGGTATTGAATTGATAGAGCTTGAGCTGGGTCTGGCCTTGAATGATCTTGATGCCATCCAGCGCAACCGTGGCAACGATGGCACCTTTGCGGCGACACATCGAACAGTCGCAGCGTCGAGGATCGACAATGCCGTCCGGTAAGTCTAGTTCCAGCACCACCGCGCCGCAGTGGCAGGAGGCGCGGTGTTTGGGTTTGATTTCAGTGGGGCCGACTTTCTTGATCACGGGCTGTTCCTCCTGAGGTAATTCAACAGGGTAGCCGTTTAGAGTTAATGGTGCACACGTCGGCCAGCAGACATAATTTCCGCGAACTCATTTGCAAAGAGGCCGGTATTCCGCCGGACTTATGGGAGATTCTATGTTTGCCCGCAAGCTGATTGGTGACGTGGGACCGGCTTTAACCGGGAAGAGGCCGGGACAGACGATGAATCTTCATCGGCAGAAATAACGTTTTCCCGGCTAAAGCCGGTCCCACGTCATCAGTGACTCCTGTGGGAGCAGAGCTTGCTCGCGATAAGCGCACCGCACATATCAGGCAGATTGCATTCAACCTCATCGTGAGCAAACGTTGCCTGTCAAACGCCGACTTGCTGGTGACGCCATTCCTGGGTGTGCCCGCCATAGCCGTAAGCGGCTGCGCGCGCATCGACGAGATGCACGTAAGACAAGTCGTGCAGGTCAGGCATCAATTGCTTCAGCGCAGCATGTACCTGCGCCAGAAACAGCGCCTTTTCCTTTTTGATGTTGGTCTCATCGGTGATGCTGATGACCAGGTGAAACGCACTTCCCCCGGTCACCGACAAGGGTTGGCCAGCGATGAACCAGTCTTCATCAGCGACGTATTGAACGGTCGTCGCCATGAGTTGAGGTTGTTTGCCCAACACCTCGGCAGTGAGCTGATTAATCAGCACCATCGCTTTTTGACCGAGATCGGGGTTGCGTGGGCCAGATAACTGAAGCGTGACAGAAGGCATGACGGTGTCCTTTCGGTGGGTTGATGATTGCCATTTTGTGAGCACTCCTTCCATTGGAAAAGCCGTATGATGCGATAGTTATCGTCATTTTTTCGGATGGATAAACATGCGTGGTTTTGATTTTGAACAGCTCAGAACATTGGTAGCTGTCGTCGATGCGGGCAGCATTTCAGCGGCTGTGCCCTCTCGATTTCTGTCGCAGTCCTCACTGAGCGAGCAGTTGCGCAAACTTGAAGAGGCCGCCGGCGGGCAACTCCTTGTTCGCAGCAAGAGGGGGGTGCAAATGACCGCAGCGGGCGAGCGCATGGTGGCCCACGCGCGCAAGATACTGGCGTTGTCCGATGCGGCATGGCGTGACATGCACGGCATTGCGCTTGAAGGCGAACTCAATCTCGGCATCTCGGATTACTTTAGACCGAGTCATCTCATGGGCCTGCTGAACCGAATTGCCCAGCAGCATCCAGGTTTACGGATTCGCACTCAGGTGGGCAAAAGCGATGAGATGATAGCCGCCTACCGCAACGGTGCCCTCGATCTTGCAATCGTGATGCGGATTGCCGGCTCTGCGTCCGGGACACTCAACGACGCTCGCGTGCTTCGGACCGAGCCGCTGATCTGGGTCATGGCCACCGGGCAACCCCTGTCGAGTGAGCAGAAGACTCTTGAACTTGCTTTGTTGCCTGAGACCTGTTCGCTGCACCGGCTGGTACGTCAGCAACTCGACCTGCATCGACGGCCCTATGTCATTGCGCATATCGCCTCAGGCGTCGCGGGCTTACAGGCTGCCGTCGGGGCAGGGCTGGGGATTGGCTGCCTCAACGCCTCGGCCTTGATCGAGCCGGACATGGTGGAGGCGCCCAAAGGCGTTTTGCCCGCGCTGCCTGATGCTGAATTTGTGTTGCTTGAGGCCGGGCAAGACGATCCGAAGGCACGTGTGCGACTGCGATCAATCGCTGAGGTTATTGCGGGGACGCTGGCGGCGTAATGTAAGAAGGGACGGACATTGCGGGGGGGAAATTGGCAGTGGTTATCTCAGAGAACGACGGCTTTGGGTCCTGAACGTACGGGTGTGACCGGCTGTTTCTCGCCGATTGCGGTTCTGTGCGACGGGCAGCAATCGACCCAGGCTGTCTGAAAACGTCAGCGTCGATAGGGACGGGGCGTATCTACGTGAAGTCCGTAGATATACGGAATCATCTTCACTGCTCTGGAAGTCAGTTCTTACGACATTGGTTAAAGGATTTCTTGAGTTCATCGGTATCATTACTCTCGCCCCTCTCAAATCAGGTCATGCCATGAACCAAAACCCTATGGAATCCTGCCCCCGCTGTGGATCCGTCCAACACGTCAGACCAAAGGGAATTCTGATAGGAGCAGCAAGCCCAAAAAAACGCTTCAATGGGGAAGAAAAAGCAGGCTATCAACGCTTGGATCAGCTAGCAGTTGATGAATGCAAGCCTGCCCTTCTGAAAGCAGCGCCGCTGGAGCAGCTGGTTGATGGGTTTTATTGCGATCATTGCGGGGTGGGTTTTGTAACAAGTGAGATTGTACAAGGTGTCGACCGAACATCGCTCTAGAGACGATTATGGGGTTTGTTTAGATCGAAACGGCTTTTCATACCAGGTCCGTCTGTGGAGGATCTCGGCTGCACTATTTGCCGCCCTAAGAGTTCTTGTGCGACACGCTTGATTTGTTCCCGTCAAGCATAAACGCTATAGAGTAGCGAGTCTTACGCGCGGGAGTGTAGTCCAGGTCAACCCTTAGTCCGTTTCTGCAACATACTTTCCGCCGGCCCCAGCCTCACGTGCTTGCCATACTCCGGACTCCATTCTTTGAGAGAGTACTCCCGTAACTGATTTTCATAGCTGTGGCGTGAGATTTGTGTGGAGTCTGACTGACTGCTGTTGGCCGATAGCTGTCAGTCACAGCCACCAGCGGTATTCGGCTCAATCGCCTGCTATCACTCTCGCTTTCCATGGATCCTGTTCGCATCCTGCGAGGGAGGAAGCCCAAATAACTTTGCATAATCACGGCTGAACTGCGTCGCGCTTTCGTAGCCGACCTCGAAAGCAGCCGCCATCACACTCTTCGCATTCGCCACCATCAGTGTTCTGGCCTGAAGCAATCGCACGCGTTTCTGATACTGCAACGGGCTCAGGTTGGTGACAGCCTTGAAGTGGCGGTGAAACGCCGAGACGCTCATCGACGCTCGTTCGGCCAGGCGCTCTACGCCAATGGGCTGGGCGAAATCGCGGCGGATCCACTGGATCGCGAGGTTTACACGGGCCATTGCGCTGTCGGGGGCCGCGATCTCTCTCAGCATCCAGCCAAGGGGGCCCTGAAGCACGCGGAAAATGATCTCCCGCTCGTACGCCGGGGCAAGCGCGGCGATGGCATCGGCATCACCCATGAGCCTCAACATTCGAACCCACGCGTCCATGAGTTCGGTGGTCATTGATGCGACCGAAAATCCTGGGTGAGCGTCGACGCGGCTGGCAGGTTTGGGCAGGTCGGCGAACAGCGTGGACAACACTGCTGGGTCGAGTGTCAGGCTTACGGCCAGATACGGTTCCCCGGTTTCGGCAGGGTGCACCGAGCCCGCGGCAGGCAGGTCGATGGACATCACGAAGTAGGTCGCGGGGTCATACCGCAACGTGCGGTCGCCCACGGTCATGCTTTTGCTGCCTTGCAAAATCACGTTGATCATCGGGCCATAGACCGCCGCGAGCATGTGCTCGGGGATCTTGCCCTTGACCATAGCCACGCGAGGAATGCCGGTTTCGGTTCGCCGATTTTCAGCCTTGGCCGCGAGTGACCTGAGTTCGTTTAGATGATTGTCCATGCCATGCATGCTGAGGGCAGAGGCTGGTGTGCTGCAAGCAAAAAGCAGAAACAGGCAGGTTTCGAACAGGAACGGGTGCGTTCAGCGCCACGGTGATCAGTACGCTGTGTCCTCATTCGAAGTCCTGAGGATCAGTACATGAGTGTTATCGTCATTACAGGTGGGAGTCGCGGGATCGGCGCCATCGCCGCCGAGCATATTGCTCAACGGGGCATGGGCGTCATCCTGACCTACAACCGTCATGCGCAAGAGGCAGCGTCGGTCGTCGAGCGCATTGAGCACACAGGAGGCAAGGCGGTTGCGCTCAAGCTCGATGTGTCTGACGTTGCAGGCTTCTCCGGGTTTCGCGAATTAGTGACACTTGCCCTGCGCGAAACCTGGGGCATCACCATGCTGAATGGTTTGGTCAACAATGCCGGGTATGGTCTGTTCACCCCTTTGGCCAGCGTCACCGAAGCGCAGTTTGATGGCCTGCTCAATGTGCATCTTAAAGGCCCGTTTTTCCTCACGCAGACATTGCTGCCGCTGCTGGCAGACGGTGCGAGTATCGTCAACCTGACCAGCGCGACCACTCGCGTGGCCACGGCGGGCGTGGCGCCTTACGCCGCGTTCAAAGGCGGGCTGGAGGTGCTCACGCGTTACATGGCCAAGGAGTTTGGCGAACGACGGATTCGGGCCAACGCCGTGTCCCCCGGCGCGATCCGTACCGAACTTGGCGGCGGCTTGAACGACGAGTTCGAGGTCTTGCTTGCGGGGCAGACTGCGCTCGGCAGGGTAGGTGAACCGGAGGACGTCGCGCGCGTGATTACCAGTTTGCTGTCGCAGGACGGTAGCTGGATCAATGCCCAGACCATCGAAGTCGCGGGCGGCTACAGCATCTGAGCCGCCCGCAGCTACACCATTTGAGGATTACGCAATGCTGGATCATGTCTTTTTGTCGGTCAGCGACATCACCCGTTCCATCCGTTTCTACGAAGCGGCCTTGACCCAGTTGGGCATTACTGCCCGCCTGGACTACGACGGCAAAGATGGCCCGCCGGGGCATGCTGACCTCAAAGGCTTCGGCGCCAATGGCCGGGTGTTTTTCTGGCTGCGTGAGGGGATCGTTGAAGGACGGGCCGCCCATGTGGGTTTCGTCGCCAAGAGCAAGGCTGAGGTGGACGCCGCCTACGCCGCAGCCATGAAAGAGGGCGCGGTCGATAACGGCGCACCAGGTGCGCGTCTGCACTACGACCCGGATTACTACGCTGCCAATGTGCTGGACCCGGATGGGTACAGCCTCGAATTCGTTTATAAGAAATGGCAGCACGTCCAATGAGCATTCTTCTGATTTACGGGGCCACCGGCTATACCGGTCGCATGGCCGCTGAACGGGCAAAAGCGCTGGGCCTGCGGTTCGAAATCGCCGGGCGCAATCACGCGCGTCTGGCGGCACTCGCTGCGCATCTGGACGTGTCGTTTCGGGTATTCGATGCCGATACGGATGCAGCGGGCGCGTTGTCCGGTATCTCTGTCCTGCTCAATTTCGCTGGCCCCTTTGCGCACACCGCAGAGCCGTTGATGCGTGCCTGTATCAATGCCGGGGTCGACTACCTGGACATTACGGCCGAGATTAACGTCTATCTGCTGGCCGAGCGGCTAGGCGCAGAAGCCGCTTCGCATCACGTCATGCTCTTGCCGGGTGTGGGTTGGGACGTCGTGCCGACCGATTCGCTGGCAGTGCATGTCGCCAAGCGTGTCGCACAACCTTTAGCGCTGAGCATTGCGCTTCAGGTCCCAGGCTCGATGTCCCGTGGCTCGGCCATGAGCGTCAGCGAAATCATTGCGGCAGGTTTGCTGGCGAGGGTCGACGGCGAACTGGTCGCTACACCTGATGCAACGCCGCGTTATTTCGATTTCGGTGACGGCCCGGTCCTTTGCGTGCCGCTGTCGTTTGGTGATCTGGTGACGGGTTGGCATTCGACCGGCATCCCGAACATCGCGATGTTCGTGCACATTTCAGGCGACGCATTTCCAGAAGGCGATCTGGCGCAACTGCCCGATGGTCCGACGCCGGAGGAAAGGGAGGCCCATCGCGCTCGTGCAGTGGCTGAGGTCATGGGGGCTGACGGGTCAATTGCGCGGTCTGTGATCGAGACCGTAAACGGCTATTCCTATACGCCACTTGCCGCTGTGGAGGCCGCGCGGCGGGTACTGGAAGGCGAACGTCTGCTGGGGTTCGCTACACCCGCTAACGTATTCGGTAGCGGGTTTGCCGAGAGCATTCAAAGTACGCAGATCACCGATTTCTGAGGTGGCTCAACCGACTGCTATCAGTCTGTGGCAGGGAGGTGAGACTTGAATTTCGCCGCATCGCGCGCAGGGGGCAGACCAAACAATCTTGCGTATTCACGGTTGAATTGCGAGGCGCTTTCATAGCCCACGGCATAAGCGATTGACGTCGCGTCCAGAGTGTCGAACAGCAGCAGCCAGCGCGCCCTGAGCAAGCGCAGGCGTTTCTGGTACTGGATGGGTGTCATGGCTGTCACTGATTTGAAGTGCCGATAGAAAGCGGCAACACTCATGTCCGCCATGAGTGCCAGCGGCTCTACCCGAAACGGCTCGGTGTAGTGGTCTCGAATCCATTGTGTGACGCGGCGGATCTGCGTCATCCGCCCATCCGGCCGCGCGACGTCACGCAGAATGCCACCCAGCGGTCCCTGCAAGGCGCGGAACAGAATTTCCCGTTCGATCATCGGCGCCAGGATCGCAGCCTCGTGGGGATGATCCATGAGCCGCATCATGCGCAGCCACGCATCGATCATTTGCGCAGGGGCGAGGACGCCCTCAAAACAGGTACTCTGCGGTGGTCTCGACGTCTTGCCTTCGTCCATCAACAGCGTGGCGATCACATCCGGGTCCAGCGTCAGGCTGACCGCCAGATAGGGCTTGTCAACCCCGTCTGCGTGAATCTGTCCCGTGGCAGGCACATCCATAGGCACCAGAAAATAGTGGCCTGCCGGATATCTGGAAACTACTTCCCCAATCGACAAGGTTTTGGTGCCCTGAAGTACCAGGTGCAGCATCGGTTGATAAACCTGACTCGCACAGGCCTCGGCACGCACCATCGTTACGCGGGGTAACCCGGTCTCGGTCCACTTGTCTTGCGCTCGCATCACGATGCGGCGCAGTTCTGCCATTGATTGGTCCATGCCGCCCACCGTGAGTCATATCCCAACGCATGGCAAGCCAACTGAGAAGAATAGGCAAGTATGTGCGATTTACCGGCAAACGTCGGCGCCCTCGTTGCCT
This sequence comes from Pseudomonas caspiana, assembly GCF_002158995.1. GTDB lineage: Bacteria > Pseudomonadota > Gammaproteobacteria > Pseudomonadales > Pseudomonadaceae > Aquipseudomonas > Aquipseudomonas caspiana. The sequence goes on from NZ_LOHF01000010.1 coordinate 95,063, forward strand.
GAATACTGAGGGCAAGCGGCGCGTTGCCTTGCGGTTTTTCATTGCCAATGACCGACGCAGCCATTTGTCACGCAACTTCCAAAGGGCACCTCATGAAACTCGAAGGGAAAATAGCGGTTGTCACCGGCGCATCCAAAGGCATCGGCGCCGGGATTGCCAAGGCTTTGGCGGCGCAGGGCGCAACGGTCATCGTCAATTACGCTACCAGCCAGGCGGATGCCGATGCCGTCGTTGGCTGGATCGGGGCCAGCGGCGGATCAGCGTTCGCCGTGCAGGCAGACATGAGTCAGGCGACCGATGTGGTGCGCCTGTTTGAAACGGTTCGTGAGAACTACGGCACTCTGGATATCCTGGTCAACAATGCCGGTGTAGCAGTGTTCGAGATGATCGATGACCTGACGGAAGAAGCCTTCCATAAGCAATTCAACCTGAACGTGCTGGGCTATCTGCTGGCGGTGCGTGAGGCCGTCAAACTGCTCGGGCCCAATGGCAGCATCATCAATATCAGCTCGATCCTCAGTACCGACCCCTATCTGGCGTCGAGTGTGTACTCGGCTACCAAAGGCGCGGTCGATACCTTGACCTTTGCCCTGGCCAGGGAGTTGGGCGCGCGGGGCATCAGGGTCAACTCGATTCTGCCAGGCCATACGCACACCCCGGCGACTGATGGGAATTTTGCCGGTGAGTTCGGAGAAAAACTGGTGGCTGGAACCCCGCTGGGACGTTTTGGGGAGCCTGAGGACATTGCACCATTGGCGGTGTTTCTGGCATCTGAAGATTCGCATTGGGTAACCGGCGAATCCATCCGTGCTTCGGGCGGTGTTCGTGGTGTGGGGTACTGACTTGCCTGGCTAAATCCGGGTAATAAACATCTCTATCCAGAGCAAGCGGCGTTGGGTCAGCCTGTAGCATCGTCGGGACGATCATCCCTGAATGGTAGCTCTGCAGCTTGCGAGCTAGCTAGTTCGTGAGCAATGAAACGACCCGCCGTCTGCGCAACCTCAATCAGCCGCTTGCGGGGCATGCCATTGCACGCGGCGGCTGATAGCCCGCGCAAGTTGATCGAAAGGTAATCGGTGAGGCATTGCGCTTTATCGGGAAGCACTCGGTCAAGATAATCCCGGATCGCTTTGATGCCCCCATCGGCCAAGGTTTGCGCCATGTTACGGGCAACCTCATCGTCCGCACGCATGCCCTCGGTGATCATGCAGCCTCGCAAGATAGGGTCTTTTCCGTACTGCTTCGCTGCCGCGACCAGCAAGGCGGTGAGCGCTTCAGACACAGGCCGATCCGGTGCCAGCAGTTTGTCCAGCGGCAGGGCATGCTCACTGGCGTAACGCAGCATCGCTTTCTCGAACAATTCGGCCTTGCTGCCATAAGCCGCGTAGAAGCTTGGCGGCTTGATATCCATGGCTTCGACCAGATCCGTGAGGCTCACCGCATCGAAGCCATGCTGGTGGAACATGGCCTGGGCAGTGGCGACTCCAGCCTCTCTGTCGAAAGCGGGCCGACGTTGGCGGATTTTGTCGTTCATGAGGATCTCGTCGATGTGGTCGCGATTGTAGCGGTCGCTATATGACAGGGCAACTGCACTGCGCTGAAAGGTGGATTTATATAGCATTCACTAAATAGCTTGCTTCGTTGATTGGTGCTATGTAGTGTTCGCTATATAAATTCATTCTTCCCAGCAGAAAGGAGCATCAGCATGCTGTTTCAAGACAAGGTCGTTCTCGTAACCGGAGGCTCCTCGGGATTGGGCCTCGCCATTGCCCAGGAGCTGGCAGGGCAGGGCGCTACAGTTGTGATTACGGGGCGTCGGCAGGAACAGCTGAACGAGGCCCTCCCAAGCCTCGGAGAACGGGCCAGCGCGGTGGTCGCTGATGTCTCGGTTTTAGCCGATCTCGCGACGTTGTTCGCCGAGATCAAACATCGCCATGGTCGGATCGATGTGCTGGTCGCCAATGCCGGTATGGGCGAGATCGCCCCACTGGGCAGCATCACCGAAGCGTATTTCGAGCGCGTATTCAATACCAACGTGAAGGGTGTGACCTTCACTGTTCAGGGCGCCCTGCCGCTCATGGCAAAGGGGAGCAGCATTGTCATCATTGGCTCCACGGCTTCCATCGATCCCGGCCCAGGCTTGAGTGTTTACGGCGCGACCAAAGCTGCACTGCGAACACTGGTGAGAAGCTGGACTCTCGACATCAAAGGCAGCGGTGTGCGCATCAACCTGTTAAGCCCAGGCCCGGTGGATACGCAATCGCTGCGCAACATGCTCGCGGAGCAAGCTGATGAAGTGATCAAGTCCCTGAGTGAAAAAAGCACTATCGGGCGTATCGGCCAGGCCCATGAAATTGGAGCCGCTGCGGCGTTCCTTGCCAGTGACGCAGCCAGCTATGTCAATGGCGTGGAATTGTTCGCTGATGGTGGGGCATCGCAGAGCTAATCGGCCTCGCCAGCTACTGGCCCGACGTTGACCCAGGTGTGCATGCGTCGAGCGTCGAAACTGCTTCTCGCTGGCCAAGATGCTAGCGACCCACGCACCAAAACCAGCGTTCTTCAGAAGTCATATTGGGTCTAGCCAAGGCCCTGTGCTGAGCGTGTCAAACGTGTGGCCAACGCTATACGCCATCTATTTAAGAGCCATTCCCTTGGAGAAAGTCATGAGTAATCAACCACAACTCCTTGCACGCCTCGCAGCCGAAAGTGCAATCCATCGCCTACATGCCACTTACATCCATCGTCTCGACAGCGGGGATTTCACTGGTGTGGCCGAGGTACTTCAGCATGCGGTGATCCATGTTCTTGGCAACGAAGCATCCTCGCTAGAGGGGCTTTTGGGGTTCTTCGAGGCGGGCCTTCAGGTTCATGCCGACGGCACGCCCCGCACGTGGCATTCGATTACCAATGTGCTGATCGACGTCTCTCCTGCGGGTGATAAAGCCACTTCGGCAAGCTATTACACCGTGCATCAGCAACTTGACGGTTTTCCGTTGCAACCCATCTGCGTCGGCAAGTACCTCGACAAGTTCGAGCTGCATGAGGGTCAATGGCGATTCACTCGCCGTGAGGTGACTTTGCGCTTTGCTGGCGACCTACAGCACCACGTCAAGGGGCCTCAAAGCGAAGCCGCTGGGCAGTCTGCGTAAAAGCAGCCCCGACTCATGCCCGTCCTGGCGCAATGGCCGGGCGTGAGAACTCATAGTCACATCCTGGCCGGCATTAGGCGCGCAAGCCAGAGTGCCTGTCTGGCGACTGTAAAAAGCACGACTCCATGAGGAATTACAAGTGAATGACAAACGACAAGCATTGGTCACCGGCGCAAACAAAGGGATCGGTCTGGCCATTGCCCGAGGGCTCGCTGAAGCGGGGTTTTTCGTATGGATTGGCGCACGTGATCGTCTCCGGGGAGAGCAGGCCGTGGCTCAGTTGCGTGGCAAGGGGCTTTGCGCAGGACTGCTTGAGTTGGACGTGGCTGACGATGCGAGCGTACAGCGTGCAGCTGTGGAACTAGCCTGCGAGATTACTGCGCTGGATATTCTCGTTAACAACGCAGGGATCGCGGTCGACATGACTAAAGCGCCCAGTGAGGTGCGGATGGAGGACATGAAAGCTGTTTACGAGGTCAATCTGTTCGGGCCTGTTCGCGTTACTCAGGCGTTCTTGCCGTTATTGAAAGCTGCTGATCAGGCCCGGATTGTGATGATGAGCAGCGGGGTGGGTTCCTTGGCGCTGATTACCGATCCGGTCTCGATTTACTCCACCGTTAATCTCCTTGACTACACCTCATCCAAAGTCGCACTCAATGCCGTGACGGTTTCCTTCTCGAAGGAATTGGAGCCGCTTGGCATAAAAGTGAACGCCGTTGAGCCTGGGCACGTCCGGACTGATCTCAATGGCAACTCGGGCGTACTATCGCCTGAAGAGGGAGCGGCAACAGCAATCAAGATGGCGTTACTTGGTTCTGACGGCCCTACCGGTGGTTTTTTTGGAAGTCACGGTCGGCAGCCTTGGTAGTTCAATTGATGGCCACACGCTTGCGCATAGACCGTTGATGCGTCATGTGCTGGAGAGATAAGAGCGTCCGCTATCGACCCCATAGCGCTCATTAGCAGCAGGCTTGGCCAAACGGGAGTTTGAAGGCTTTCTTAACCTAGTCGCTGCTGCTACCCATCAGAATCCATCTTTTCCCATAGCCTGAATATCGAAAGAGAAGTCCCAGAATACTGGGTACGCCGGATGGCCTTTGGTTAGCCAAAGTGAGGTTATGGCACTCGCTTGGTCGAGGCACACATAGGTGAATAGGTTCTCAAGGAGGATCAGTATTTCTGAGCGCTTTGCCGTTAGACCTATTGGACCTTAACTGCCATCCCCCAGGTGCAGCAGTTGCTCAGTAATCTCGCTGCGCGCTTCGCTTGCAGTCACGCAGGAGTGGCCACCAATGATTACTTCGTTACCAGTGCAATGGGACAGTTGCTCTTGAAGCGTTCTACTTAGATCAAAAAGGCCCGTAGGTGTTAACCCAGACGCAATAGTTGAAGCCCTCCAATAGATGCTCAAGCCTGAGAGTTTCGTCTGAGCGGAAATCTTGGGCGATACGCATGTTGGCTCCATCGATCAGCGCTTGGCCCTGTATCGTGAGCTAAAGCCTAAAGAAACGGTAGGACGTCACACATCTTGCTGCGGTCTTAACCGCGGCGGAAGGTGGTAAGTTATTCAATAAATTTTCAATTGGGGCTGCTTGCAGCAGACTGTGGACAGGTAGCCGCTGTCGTCTCTAATGTGGGCGAACCAGTGACAGCACAGCGGTAAAACGCAGTGGTCATGTTGGACGTCGCAATTGATCGTGATTGCATTCATGCAGGAGATAATCTGGCAAACCATGCGAGGTCAATCTCATTCGATCTATCAGTGACGCTGCGTGCCTTGATAATGATCATGCTTAAACCCTCAGGATTCCACGGATGCATCACATGAAAAAGGCAATTGTTGTACTGGCAATCACGGGGCTCATCGCAGGGTGTCAAACCTCCAGGCCGTTAGGCCCAATGGAAAATAGTATGGCCAAGGTTTGATGTTGTGAACCTCCCCTGGTTTGTAGATAACTCCAGTATCAGAGGTGACACCGCTATAAGCTTGCAGACCAATAAGTAGAAGGATACGCAGCGATGGACAGTGTCTTCAGGGTCGAGCCGGGTGCAGAGTCAGTCGTTGGACATTGCGACTCTTGCGGTCACGAGACACGAACCTTTCGCGGTTTTGTCTTCAATCACCAGGATGCTTATGCGGTGTACCTGTGCACCTATACGTCATCGCATCCCGAGTTTGGGGTTGCCATGGCCGTAAGCCTGAGAGGCTGGGGGGACGGTGCGGATACCGCAGCTAAAGAGTGTGTTGCCCTGGAGTGGAGAAATGGCGACAGCGGACCCGGTTGTCGTGTAATCGATGCCTCTGAAACATCTTGGGCAAGCAATAGCATTCTCGGTCAAATGCTCTCCAGAGAGCAGGCCATGGCGTCCGATCGTGCCTCGGAAGCGTTCAACGTCACCGATGCTGTCTGGGCGTGTGATGAGCGCTTATCTCGGGCCTTGAAGGAAGCTTAATCTGATTTCCCCTTCGCGAGAGGCCAGGTGTTTTGTGACCAAACAAAAAGCCGACCGAAGAACAATCAACCAACTAATGACCTATTCCAGATTTGGGAGTATCCGGGCTGGAGAAGGGAACTGAAATACTTCTTCGAAGATAGTTGGCACCTGTAATCGTAAGCCTGGCGAGTTGTCTTATAGCGTCTACCTCCATAAATTTGGAGTAATTTCTTCTCGTTGGAAACCATCAGCCATGCCCCCTGACTCCCTCGGCACTCCATCTCAAGACACCTTTTACGTGCTGCTTGAAACGGCCATGGTCGAGTTGATGAACAAGCAGGAGAGGCTGCAACAAAAGTATGGCCTGGGCGACATGGCGCGCTGGTACAGAACAGGAAAGTGGTCGAAGCGCGGATTCTCGATATCGGATCCTTTGCACCGAAGCGCTTAAGCTGGAAGTGGGCCTGGAGCAATCCCACTGTGCTTGAAGAGTCTCGTGAACGAGTACTGCCGATCAAAGAGTTGCAGGCCATCTTGGGCGTTGGCCTGTTTGGTGATGAAGAAGCGTTTTCTATTGAGGACGAAGCCATGGCTTGGGAGCTTGCGGCCATTGCGGTCCATCATCTGAATGCACTGGGCTGTTACCGAGCGCCCACGCCGCCTGATGGGCCGACCATTTTTCTGGCCATCACTGAGTTGAAGCACATCAGCCAATAATGCGTTGAGTACCGGAAACGCGGCGATGCTTTTGATGCCGGTGGCAAGGGCAGGCTAGCCCGAGAAGGTCAGCAATAGCACCACACGGCTTCAATCAGCAGATGGCTGCAAAACGATAGGCGCCTGTATGACTGGAATGTCTTTACCGGCAGGCACCAGAAAGGGATCGTCCACGCGCAGGCCCCTCAATGCCGACACCACGAGACTGTCGATCACTGGATCGCCGCAGCTCTTGACCAGATATTTCTTGGGGTAGGGCTGGCCAGCTTTAAACTGGTAACCCACGGTGACCGTGAAGGTCTGGCCGGATCCCTTGATATGTTCGAACACATTAGAGCTCGCCAACAGGTAGCGCTGTTGGCGCATCAAATCTTCGGTCCACAAACGGTTGTATTTCTGCATTTGCCCGGCATCGAGTTCCAGCCCTTTCGACAACAGTGGTCGCATTGCCTGCCAAGCTGCGTCGCCATACTTCTGCGTCGTCTCAATGTACAGCTTCAAGGCCCCGTGGCTATCGTTAGCACCGCCTTGGCCTTGCTCCATCATCCCGCCCAGCGCTACAACGCCGGCTCGCCCCGCCAGCCGGAAGTCATCGCGGGCTTTAACCGGATCAGTCGGCTCGCCGATCCCGTCGCGCTTCATGCGACCGAGTTCGACATAGGCATAAGGGTCGTCCTTTGCCGCTTCGATATAAAGACTCCGTGCCATGCCAATGTCCTGGGCAACTCCATTGCCGCTCTCGTAAAACGTGCCAAGCACATGCCGACACGTCGCATTACCAGCATCGCTCCCTCTCTTCACGATCTCCCACGCCGCAGGTGCAACAGCCCTGCCGTAAGAAGCTCTACGGCAGGCCTGGCTCTGACTGTCATCCTGCGAGAAATCGAAGGTGCCCAGCGGCTTGTAAGGGTTGCGCTGATCTTCAAGGTAGCGTTCCATCGGCGTCGGCTTGTTACGTGCCTCCTTGATGTAGTCGGCAGTGCTTCTACCCATGTCGCCGAGGCTCTGGCAGCCGGTCAAGGCGACCAGCAGGGCGGTTGATACGAGGTTTCGGGTCATGCTTTACCTGCATCCATACGTGCACGGTGATAGCCCGTACGAGGTGATCCGTTGGTGGCTGGGTGTGGCCTCACGGCCGGAGGTATAGGGGGCGGAGTCTACCTTTCCTACGCGAAGCTCACAATTATCCAGCGCAGCCGCATGAGTGTTGGCGGACTCCTGAGTAACTCATCCTGGATGTAACGAGCCGCGTAGCTAATGGGTGATCAAGGGGCAGCTACTGGCCGACCCCCAGCCAGTCATGAAGGGCTGTAAACGACCAGGACTGGGCGGTTCGAGTAAAGAAACAAATCTATGCTCTTCTCTCGCTCCCAGCCTGGTTTCACAGCCACAGCGGCACAATCGAAGCGACCAGCAGCGCCCCCAGACATCTGTTCAGCATTCGCCACTGCCGTTCGGTTTTCAACGCGCGCGCCAGCACTACCCCGGCCACGCACCAGAGCGCGAGCGAGGCCAATGACAACACCGCGAATACGAGACCGAGCAATACGGCCAAGCCTTCTGCGCTGTGGGCCAGTGAAGTAAATGAGGCGGCGGCACTCAGGGTCATCGCCCAGGCCTTGGGGTTCTGCCAGAGCAGGCCGACCCCAGCGATAAAACGCGATGGTTTCTGCGTAACGGCCGCTTTACCTGGCTGGCCGCGCAGCGCGATCTGCACCGCAAGCCAGAACAGATAGAGCGAGCCCAGTAGCTTCATAGCCAGTTGCAGCGCCGGCATCGCTAGAATCAGCCCGCCCAGGCCAAGCGCAGCGGCCACGGCCATGCTGGCCAGGCCGAACGAAATACCGGACAACAACGGAAACGAACGCCACCAACCGAAAGTGGCGCCAGAAGCAGTTGCCAAGGTGGTGGCACCGCCGGGACTGATAGTGGCGACCAGCACAAACAGAACAAGCGGCAAAAAGGCGTCGAGCATGCTGAAGATTTCCTTGGTTGAGATCGACTAGATAGCCAATCTGCCGCTAGTATGGAAGCTAATATTCAACATGCTCAGGATTACAAATAGTAATGAGCAAGGTTTTACGCAACTTCGATCTGGTGTTGCTGCGCACCTTTGTCGTTGTTGCCGAGCAACGCAGCATGACCGCCGCCGCCAACGCTCTGCACCTCACCCAAGGCGCCGTCAGTCATCAGATCCGCAAGCTGGAAGAGCTGCTGGGCGAGTCACTGTTCATTCGCCAGCGGCCGTGCATCCGGCTCTCGCCGCTGGGCGAGCGACTGATCGCCAAGGCGCGCCAGATGCTTGCGCTCAACGACCAGCTTTGGACGGAGCTGCACGGCAACCCCGTGCAAGGCATTGTGCGCCTCGGCGTGCCCTACGACCTGGCCGGGGCCTGGATAATGCCGGCGGTCAGAGCGTTTATGGCCACCTATCCGCAGGTAGAACTGTCTATGAAATGCGGCGCTTCGCCCGAGCTGATACAAGCCACTGCCAACGGCGAACTGGATGTGGCAATTGCCGAAGAATTGGTCGAGCAGGCAAGCGGCGAATGCCTGTCCATTGAACGCCTGGTCTGGGCCGGTGCCAAGGGCGGCGCGGCGTATCTGAAGTCGCCATTGCCTGTCTCGATGGTCGCCGAGACCTGCGTATTTCGCTCGCCCGTTATTGCCGCGTTGCAGGCCCAGGACCGGCCTTGGAAAACCCTGTTCGAAAACGGCAGCCTGGAGACCACGATTACTATGGTCAGCAGCGACCTTGCGGTGTCCGTATGGTTGCAGTCCACCGTGCCCAGCGGCCTCGACATCCTGCCACCAGACGCCGCGCTACCCGAGCTGGCCCCCATGGCAATTACGTTGCACCGCGCCAAGGCATCGCAAAGTGCCGCGAGTGAGGAGCTGATTCGGCATATTCGAGCGCATCGTGCGGGAGGTTGATGCGAGAAGAGCTCAAGCGAGGCTCATGGTGGACAATCACTCGCCATTGCCATCCCCTGATATCGTCTAACCGCTTTTCGTCGCGTGCTAATTTAGCTCGGATTAAAAACACCCGTTCATCAACGGCTCTTCCCGGTTACGGCCTACTGGAGATTTCATGACACAAGCAACCCAACACGGTCTGGCCCTACGCTACGGCGATGCAGACTCAACGATTCCCGAGAACTGGAATCCGATTCTCGATCAATTGGTGAATCATCGCAGCGTCCGTGTTTTCAACGACAAGCCACTGCCAAAAGGAACGCTTGAGGCGCTGATCGCTGCCGCGCAATCAGCGGCAACTTCATCAAATCTGCAAGTCTGGAGCGTTATCGCTGTTCAGGATCCATCTCGCAAAGCGCGCCTCGCGGAGCTTGCCGGTAATCAGGCCTACATTCGCCAGGCACCGCTGTTTCTGGTCTGGCTCGCCGACCTCTCCAGAGTTTCCCGAGTAGCAGAGCGCGCGGGCGTCGAGCTCGAAGCCTTGCCTTACATCGAAAGCCTTTTGTTGGGCACGATCGACGCATCGCTGGCTGCCCAGAATGCGGTGGTTGCACTGGAGTCGATGGGGCTCGGTAGCGTCTACATCGGTGCGATACGTAATGACATCAAAAGTGTCGCGAAGGAATTGGACCTGCCTCCTCAGGTGTACCCGGTGTTCGGCATGTGTGTGGGTTATCCCGATGCTGAACACCCGGCGCAGGTAAAGCCGCGCTTGCCCCAGGCGGCTGTCTTGCATCACGAACGCTACAGCGTGGAGTCTGAAAAGGCCTCGGTTGAGCAATATGATCAGCGCCTCGGCGCCTTCTATCAGCAGGAGGGGATGAAGGCTGCGGGCTGGTCGGAGCAAGTCGTGAATCGCTTGCGAAGTACTGCCAGCCTGCATGGCCGTGAAGAGTTGGTCAGGGCGTTGCAGCAATTGGGTTTTGGCCTGCGCTAGCAGGCCCGGCTCGCTGATAACTCACTTCGCTTGCGGAAAAACCAGCCTGAACGTTGTTATCCGCTCCAGCTCACTCTCCACCGTCACCCGCCCTCGATGAACATTCATGATGGAGCGAACAATTGCCAGCCCCAGACCGGTGCCGCCTTGTTGACGGGAGCGGCTGGCATGTACCCGGTAAAAGCGGTCAAACAGGCGCGGCAGGTGCTCGGCTTCGATGCCTTCGCCCAGGTTGCTGACGGCCAGAGAGACTTCATTGGCATGGCTTTCGAGGGTGATGGTCACTGTACTGCCGGACGTGCCGTGGCGGATGGCGTTGGAGATTAAGTTGGAGATCGCGCGCTGGATCATCAGTCGCTCTCCCTGGGTTTTGGCGCTGCCTTGAACCACCAGCATCATGTTTTTTTCTTCCGCTGATTGATCAAAGAGCTCGGCGACCTTGTTGGCTTCTTCTTCAAGGTCCACGGCAGTAAACGTCAGCAGCGCCGACGGCTGGGTCACGCTGGCCAGGAACAGCATCTGGGAGACCATCAGTGACAGGCGCTCAAGTTCTTCGGTACAGGATTCCAGCGCCTGTTTGTATTCTTCGGGTGGCCGCTCCCTGGACAAGGTGACCTGCGCCTTGCCCATCAGGTTATTCATTGGCGAGCGCAGCTCATGGGCCAGATCATCCGAAAATTGCGCCAGTTGCTGAATGTCTTCGGCCAGTCGATTGAGCATTACGTTGACCGCGTGGGCCAGGTCACGGAGTTCGTCAGGGAGTCCGGCGGCTTGCATGCGATGGGACAAATCCCGGGCCGATACCTTGTGTGCCACCTTGCGAAAGGCACGTAAGGGTCTTAACCCGCGATGCACGATCCACCACGCGCAACCGCCAACCAGCAGCAGAATAAGTGGCAAAGCAATAAGCGTGGAGTTCACATAGGCACCGAGCAATAAAGCATCGTTTTCCCTGTCGAGTGCGAGCAATACCAGCACCTTCTGGCCGCCTTTGAGGCGCACGTGTTTGCTGGCAATCAATATCTCGTGACCTGCCGAGGATTCAACCCGCTGAAAATCTTCCCGTGTGCCCTCGGTGAAGGGCACCGGCAGCACCATTTGTTCGTCCTGACCCAGGCTCAGCAGACGTTTTCTCGGGGTGCCCGAATCGAGGATCGTCAGGGTGAAATCATCGTGCCCGACAATCTGGTCACGCAGGTGGTGCGGTGCCAGCACCACGTCAGCGGGGGAGCTGAAGCCCTCTGAAAGGCTGTGCTCGATCTGCTCCAGCTTTTCTTGCAGGCCGTTTCTGGCTCGCAAATCCAGCTGATGGGAAATGGAAGCGTAGGCGAAGGCTGCCATCACCAATACCAGCACCGCACTCATTGCGGTAACGGCAAGACCCAGCCGTGTGGAAAGACGCGTGGGTTTCATTCACGCACTTCCAGTACATAGCCCACGCCGCGCAGGGTATGGATCAGCTTCTGCTCGAAAGGCTCGTCGATTTTTGCCCGCAGCCGGCGGATCGATACTTCGACGACGTTGGTGTCGCAATCGAAGTTCATGTCCCACACCAGCGAGATGATCTGCGTGCGAGACATGACTTCGCCGCTGTGACGCATCAACAAGTGGAGCAGGGCGAACTCCTTGGTCGTCAGGTCGATGCGCTGGGTGCCGCGAAAGGCTCTGTGTCGTCCCTGATCCAGCTCAAGGTCGCCAACTCGCAGCACCTCGGGCAACCCGGCCTGTTCGCTGCGACGCATGAGGGTACGAACCCGGGCCAGCAGCTCAGGGAACTCGAATGGCTTCACCAGATAATCGTCGGCTCCCATTTCCAGACCCCGAACCTTTTCCTCAAGACGACCACGGGCCGTGACCATCATGACTCGGGTGTTGCTGTTTCTGCGCAGTCGGGTCAACACCTCCCAACCGTCCATCTCGGGCAAATTCACATCCAGAATCACCAGGTCGTAGGTTTGATGCTGAGCCAGATAAAGCCCATCAAGGCCGGTGACGGCCAGGTCCACGACATAACCACTTTCGGTCAAACCCTGATGCATGTATTCGGCAGTTTTCGGCTCGTCCTCCACAACAAGGATTCGCATATCAGTGTCCTGTATCAATTAAGGTGAGTGAATGTCGCAGGCTTTTATTGTTTAAAGATGCCCGCTTTAAAGTTGCAGCTCTTTTTAAAGCTCAGCTTCTTGAAGCTGCCGTAAGAGTTCGGCAGCCTTCCACGATCTATCGATTTTGCTGCGATTCTGCAGTCTGTAGCAGCTTCAGGGTCAACCCCGCAGGTTACTGAATATGAGGATTTTTTTTACCGTCTCTGGAAACTGCCAGCATGGCGGTTTGTCTTTTTCTGTCGCCTGAAAAAGCAAGTTTGAAGTTATTGCTTTTTATGTCTGTGATATTCGCAAACTTCTTTGCGTTGGGCAGTGTAATGGCGAACCACTGCAACTTTCCTTAAATGACAGGATTGTAATTTTTCAGCAATCCTTCTGCTAACTCCCTTTGCATAAAGTCCCCGCATCCAACTCCGCTGAACGCAGCCGGGGTCTGTTCTGGTTACTTGATGGGGTGGTTCATACATATGCAGAGGCGCGACGGGAGCAGTGCAAACCCGCTCAGGCACAGAGTTTTTTCCATGGCACCCGAGGTGAAGCCGACCCTGAAAACGGGGTTGCTTTACGCGTTGCTGCTATCTTTTGCGGCCCCCGGTATTTCGGTTGCGCAGAGTCTGAGTCTGCCTCAGGCCATCGAGGCAGCCTTTGCGGAAAACCCTGACCTCGCCGCCGCGCGATGGGAAATAGGCATCGCCGAAGGCGACAGGCAGCAGGCAGGTTTGATGCCCAATCCTGAGTTGTCCTGGGAAGTCGAAGACACTCGGCGCAATACCAGCACCACCACCGTCATGCTCAGTCAGGCGCTGGAACTGGGGGGCAAGCGTGGTGCCCGCATTGAAGCAGCCAGCCGGTCCCAGGATGCAGCGCAGATCGAACTGGAGCGGCGTGGCAACGAACTGCGTGCCGAAGTCGTCCAGGCTTTTTACACCGCACTGCGTGCGCAAACCGGTCTGGAACTCGCGCAGCAGTCTCAAGCCTTGGCTCAGCGCGGCCTTGAGGTTGCCGACGGGCGTGTTCGCGCGGGTAAGTCTTCCCCCGTCGAGGTGACACGTGCGCAGGTACAACTGGCTGAAACCGACCTGCTGGTGCGGCGCGCTCAAACCCTGAAAGCCAATAGCTATCGCGATCTGGCACGCACCACCGGGTCGTCGACTTCTTCATTTGATCGCCTGGAATACGCTGAGCTGTCGCCGGGCAAATCCCCGCCAGCAGCGAAGATGCTCACGGCGATCAATCAATCCGCCGAGCTGCGCCTGGCCAATGCCCAGATCGAACAGCGTGATGCAGCGTTAGGCTCAGAGCGGGCGCAGCGCATTCCTGATCTCACTGTAAGTATTGGCAGTCAATACAGCCGGGAAGACCGTGAGCGGGTCAATGTCGTCGGCTTATCGGCACCGCTGCCGCTGTTTAACCGTAATCAGGGCAACGTCCTCGCCGCATCCCGCCGCGCAGATCAGGCCCGTGATTTACGCAACGCGGTCGAACTCAGGTTGCGCACGCAGACTCAGGCCGCTCTGGATCAATGGGCGACCGCCAGTAAAGAAGTCGAGTCCTTTAATCAGGTGATTTTGCCCTCGGCGAAAAGCGCGGTGGATGCTGCGACCCGTGGTTTCGAGATGGGCAAATTCGGCTTTCTCGAAGTTCTCGACGCACAGCGCACGCTGATTGCGGCGCGCAGCCAATACTTGGAATCGCTGGCCATTGCCACGGACGCCAGAGTGACTGTCGAGCGTATCTACGGCGACATCAGCCCATTCACTGCCAATCCTTAACCCTCACTTTCCGCACTTATCGGGCGCATCGCTGTGTACATCCGTACGTGATCGCCGGGAGCAACCATGGATAACAAACGAAGTATGACCATTGCCCTGGCGGTGGTCGCAATCATTGGTCTGGGCAGCCTGACGCTGGGCAATCAGGGGCTCCCCGTTGCTGCGGAAGCGGTCAAGAACGCAAAGCATGAACATTCGGAAGAAGAAGGGCATGCGGACGAAAAAGGCCACGCCGAGAATGACAGTCATAGCGACGGCAAGGCGGACGCAAAAGGCCACGCTGACGAAGAGCACGGTGAGGAAAGCCATGGTGATGAAGAGCATGGCGAGAAAGGTCACGGTGCTGAAGGGGCCGAAGACTCCCACGAAGAAGGCAAGCTCGAACTCAGCGCAGAGCAGATCAAGTCAGCCGGCATAGAGCTGGCCGTCGCCGCACCTCGATCGATGAGCACTTCAGTCACGTTCCCCGGCGAAATTCGCTTTGATGAAGATCGCACCACCCACGTCGTACCGCGGGTTGGCGGGATCGTGGAAGAGGTCAAGGTTGACCTCGGCCAGGCGGTGAAAAAAGGCCAGGTACTGGCTGTGATCGCCAGTCAGCAAATTTCCGATCAGCGCGCAGAGTTGAATGCGGCCCAGCGCCGTCTTGAGCTTGCCCGCCTGACCATGCAGCGTGAGAAAAAACTCTGGGAAGACAAGATTTCCGCCGAGCAGGATTATCTGTTGGCGCGTCAGGCGTATCAGGAAGCAGATATCAGTTACGCCAACGGTCGGCAGAAGCTGAGTGCTATCGGCGCGAGTCTCAAATCCTCTGCGGGCAACCGATACGAACTGATCGCTCCTTTTGACTCAATGGTTGTCGAGAAGCATCTGGCGATAGGCGAGGTGGTCAATGACACCACTTCGGCGTTCACGCTTTCCGATTTGTCGCGGGTCTGGGCGACCTTTGGCGTTGCGCCGAAGGACTTGAACAAAGTCGTGGTGGGCCGTGCGGTAACGGTCAGTGCGCCCGATCTGAATGCTCAGGTTGAAGGCCGCATCAGCTACGTCGGCAATCTGCTCGGCGAGCAAACCCGCGCGGCTGCGGTGCGCGTGGTGCTGGCCAACCCTGAGGGCGCGTGGCGTCCAGGGCTGTTTGTCTCTGTCGATGTGACGGCGGATAAAGCCAACGCGGCGGTCAGCCTGCCTGAGTCCGCCATCCAGTCCGTTGAGGACAAACCTTCAGTGTTCGTGCGCAACGCCGAAGGCTTTGAACTGCGCCCGGTGAAAGTCGGCAGGCGTGACGGCGGCTATGTGGAAATCCTTCAAGGCCTGACGGCGGGCACTCAAGTGGCCGCCGCTGGCAGTTTCATTCTCAAGTCCGAGCTGGGTAAAGGCTCTGCTGAGCACTCCCATTGATCTGCCTCGCACGAGTACAACGTCATGTTTGAACGGTTGATCCAATTCGCAATCGAGCAACGCATCGTCGTGATGCTTGCCGTGTTGCTCATGGCAGGGCTTGGCATTGCCAGCTACCAGAAACTGCCTATCGATGCTGTACCTGATATCACCAACGTGCAGGTGCAGATCAACACCTCGGCTCCCGGTTTTTCGCCTCTGGAGACTGAGCAACGCGTGACCTTCTCGATTGAAACCAGCATGGCAGGCTTGCCAGGTTTGCAGCAGACCCGTTCTCTGTCGCGCTCGGGCCTGTCTCAGGTCACGGTGATTTTTGAAGACGGCACGGACTTGTTCTTTGCCCGCCAGTTGGTTGGCGAGCGTCTGCAAATTGCCAAGGATCAGTTGCCCGAAGGTGTCGATGCGGTCATGGGGCCGATCTCCACCGGGCTTGGCGAGATTTTTCTGTGGACGGTAGAGGCCAAAGAGGGCGCGCTGAAGGAAGACGGCACGCCTTACACCCCGACCGATCTCCGGGTGATCCAGGACTGGATCATCAAGCCGCAATTACGCAACGTGCCGGGTGTGGCCGAGATCAACACCATCGGCGGTTTCGCCAAGCAGTATCAGATCGCGCCGGATCCGAAAAAACTGGCCGCGTACAAGCTGACCTTGAATGATCTGGTGGCCGCACTTGAGCGCAACAACGCCAACATTGGCGCGGGTTACATTGAGCGCGGCGGCGAGCAATTGCTGATTCGTGCGCCGGGTCAACTGGGCACGGTGCAGGACATTGCCAACATCGTCATCGCCAACGTTCAGGGCACGCCGATCCGGGTCAGCAGCGTGGCCGACGTGGACATCGGTCAGGAGCTGCGCTCCGGCGCTGCCACCGAAAATGGCCGGGAAGTGGTGCTCGGTACGGTGTTCATGCTGATCGGCGAAAACAGCCGCACGGTTTCCCAGGCGGTCGCCGCGAAGCTGGCTGATATCAACCGTTCATTGCCTGAAGGTGTCGAAGCGATCACGGTTTATGACCGCACGAATCTGGTTGAAAAAGCCATCGCCACGGTGAAGAAGAACCTGATCGAAGGGGCCATTCTGGTCATCGCGATTCTGTTCCTGTTCCTCGGTAACATCCGTGCCGCGTTGATCACCGCGATGGTGATTCCACTGGCCATGCTGTTCACCTTCACCGGAATGTTCACCAATAAAGTCAGTGCCAACCTGATGAGTCTCGGCGCGCTGGACTTCGGCATCATCGTCGACGGCGCCGTCGTGATCGTCGAAAACGCTATCCGGCGACTGGCTCACGCACAGCAGAAATACGGCCGGATGTTGACCCGCTCGGAACGCTTTCATGAAGTATTTGCCGCCGCCAAAGAAGCGCGTCGTCCGCTGATTTTCGGCCAGTTGATCATCATGGTTGTTTACTTGCCGATCTTCGCCTTGACGGGTGCCGAAGGCAAAATGTTCCACCCGATGGCCTTCACCGTGGTGATCGCGCTGTTGGGCGCCATGATCCTGTCGGTGACCTTTGTACCGGCGGCCATTGCCATGTTTGTCACCGGCAAGGTCAAGGAAGAAGAAGGCGTGGTAATGCGTACCGCGCGTCTGCGTTACGCGCCGGTTCTGAAGTGGGTACTGAGCCACCGGTCGATCGCGTTCTCCGTCGCTGTCGTGCTGATTGTGTTGTCCGGATTTACGGCAAGCCGTATGGGCAGTGAGTTTATTCCGAGCTTGAGTGAGGGCGACTTCGCGTTGCAGGCGCTGCGGGTGCCCGGCACCAGCTTGAGCCAGTCGGTGGACATGCAACAGCGTCTTGAGAAAGCCATCGTCGAAAAAATGCCGGAAGTCGAGCGAGTGTTTGCCCGCACGGGTACTGCGGAAATCGCTGCCGACCCGATGCCGCCGAATATCTCCGACAGTTACGTCATGCTCAAACCGCAAAGTGAATGGCCGGATC
Organism: Pseudomonas caspiana; assembly: GCF_002158995.1. Classification (GTDB taxonomy): domain Bacteria; phylum Pseudomonadota; class Gammaproteobacteria; order Pseudomonadales; family Pseudomonadaceae; genus Aquipseudomonas; species Aquipseudomonas caspiana. The sequence continues at coordinate 112,498 of NZ_LOHF01000010.1, forward strand.
CAGGCAAGTCTCGCGAGGCATTAATTGCTGAGTTGCAGCAGGCCGCTGCGACGGTACCAGGCAGTAACTACGAGTTGTCGCAGCCGATTCAGTTGCGCTTCAACGAGCTGGTTTCAGGTGTGCGCAGCGACGTGGCGGTGAAGGTGTTCGGCGATGACATGGCGGTGCTGAACCAGACGGCCGCGAAAATCGCTGCGACCTTGCAGAAGGTGCCGGGCTCGTCCGAAGTCAAGGTCGAGCAGACTACGGGCTTGCCTGTGCTGACGATCAACATTGATCGTGACAAGGCCGCACGTTATGGCCTCAATGTGGGCGATGTCCAGGATGCGATTGCCATCGCGGTAGGCGGGCGTCAGGCGGGTACTCTTTACGAAGGTGATCGCCGCTTTGACATGGTGGTGCGACTGTCGGAAACGCTGCGAACTGACGTGGCCGGACTCTCGAGTCTGCTGATTCCTGTGCCCGCGACGGCAAGCAGTGTTAATCAACAGATCAGCTTCATTTCCCTGTCCCAGGTGGCGAGCCTGGATCTGGTGCTGGGGCCGAACCAGATCAGCCGGGAAAACGGCAAGCGACTGGTTATCGTCAGCGCCAACGTGCGCGGTCGTGATCTTGGCTCGTTTGTTCAGGAGGCAGGGGAAACGATCAACAGCAATGTGCAGATCCCGGCGGGATACTGGACCAGTTGGGGCGGCCAGTTTGAACAGTTGCAGTCCGCTGCCAAGCGCCTGCAGATCGTCGTTCCGGTTGCGCTGTTGATGGTGTTGGCGTTGCTGTTCATGATGTTCAACAACCTGAAAGATGGCTTACTGGTTTTCACCGGTATTCCGTTTGCACTGACCGGCGGTGTCATGGCGCTCTGGTTGAGGGACATTCCACTGTCCATCTCGGCGGGAGTTGGCTTCATCGCGTTGTCGGGTGTGGCGGTGCTGAACGGCCTGGTGATGATCTCGTTCATTCGCAACCTGCGCGAGGAAGGGCGTTCGCTGGGGGATGCGATCAACGAGGGGGCTTTGACACGCTTGCGCCCGGTGTTGATGACTGCGTTGGTGGCGTCGCTGGGCTTCATTCCTATGGCACTGGCGACTGGCACGGGGGCAGAAGTTCAGCGTCCGCTGGCAACCGTGGTGATCGGCGGGATACTGTCGTCGACCGCGCTGACGTTGTTGGTTCTGCCTGCGCTGTATCAATGGGCGCATCGTCGGGAAGAGGAGCAGACATCATAGCGTTAGCATTGTGAATCAAAGGCCCGCGGCAGGTGACTGTTGCGGGTTTTTGTATAGACTCTGACTGCCTCTGTAAGAGTTGGCCCGCTGTCATTAATACGACGCTGTAGCAAAGCAAACATTGGACCTGTGGGAGCGCACGGGCACCGCGAGGCCGCGATAGCGGTGTATCAGGCAGGACGCTATCGCTGCCTCGCGGTGCTCGTGAGCTCCTACAGAACAGTATTTCAAATAAGAGAGTAGGGATTTGTTTTACAGAAGCCAACAAGTTGGTTTCTGCAGATCTGGCGGTTGTTGAGTTGATAGCGGTTTATCAGGCGATTTATGTTTATCAGAAGCAAAAAAAAGCGCCCCGAAGGACGCTAAAGATTCACCTTGACCAAAGGAGCTTGTCAGCTGCTAAAGGTGAATAGAGTGGAACTGAATTTAATCCTTAACCTTTTTCAGGTTCATTAACCGACGTTTTCTTCTCGGTATTTACAAGCCGCGATGATTCGCCGTTGATCTGATCGTTGAAGCGCTGCTCCTGGGCGATCTTGATTTTTTCAGCGGCCGGGCTGGCGCGCTCGCTTCCGTCGTGTGCCATTGCCACGGTGGATGAAAGGGCGGCGACTGTGAAGGCTATTGATTTGATCAGATTCATCGTAATTACCATTCTGTTTAAGGGCAGTAACTGCGGAGTCTTGAAGCAACCTGCGTCGTGCTCCTCAGTGTTAGCGTTGAGTATAAATATCGAAGCTAACAGGGCGGTGAGTGAATAATGACAATCTTGTTATCAACGGTATTGGCGCAGGGTTATGTCTATTTTTGAATATTTCCAAATCGTCATTTTCGCGCAACGTCGCTGTTAGCAGCAGGCTGTTAAGTTTTAGTCACCCACTAAACGGAGACAGAGAAAATGAAAATCACTCAATCGTTGTTGCTTGCCTTTGCAGTACTTGTTCCTGTTACCTCTTATGCTTCTACCGATCATGATCCGGTAGGTAGCAAGATTATCAAAGAGCACCAGACATTCGTCGCGGATTACGCTGCTGAAAAGAATCAAACGCCACCCGGTATCGTCAAGTATCAATACGGTATGAAAATGGATGTTGAAAAAGTTGTCCGCATGTCTTCGGTTTCTAAAACGTGCGGCGTCAACCCGCAGTTGATGACGTATGAAGACTCCAAAGGCACGTTGAAGACAGTCAAGTATCAAGTATTGAACGAGTGCAGAAATAAAAACTGATGACAGGGTGTCTACAACCCGACCTGACATGCACCCCACCTGAACAGCAGCGCGGCTTTACTGGCCAGGAAGATAAATTTCTTCACGTGTTTTCCAGCCGCGCTGCCAACCCTTCGATAAATACGGTTTCAGCTCGACTCATGCGCTGTTCGCGGTTCCACAGCAAGTGAATATCAACATCAGCAACGCCCTCCAAAGGCGGCACTCGCCACAACAGGCCGTGTTCAACGTCGTCGACGACGACATGCTCGGGCAGGCATCCCAGACCAATCCCCGCAATGACCAGGCGCCTGATTTCTTCGAGGCTTGAAGAGGAGGCCACAATTCTTCCGCTGAACCCTTGCTGATCACGAAAAATAGTCAGGGGCGAAAGCATGCCGCCGATTTGATCACTGGTGAAACTGACAAAGTTTTCTGACTGCACATCGCTCTGACTGAGGTCGGTACGGCCGTACAGCGGATGATTTCGGCCGCAGAAAAACACATAGCGCTGACGCTGAAACAGACGTTGCTCAAGCCTCGGTTGGGGGCGGCGATTGAGACTCAAGCCCAGAGTGGCGGTTTTCTCCAGCAGGGCGCTGACGATGTCGGAGCTGCGCATCACGTCCACTTCCAGATCTACCCGTGGATGCTGACGGTGGAACTCTGTGAGGAAGTTATCAAAGTTGCTCGATACGATGCGGCTGATCATCAACAAGCGCACTTTGCCAATCACTTCGTCACCCGGCATCTGCAAGGTGTTGCTGACTTGTGAGACCTGACCATAGATCTCACCGGCCAGAGCGAAGATTTTCACTCCGGCTTCGGTCAGGTCAAAACGTGGCCCGCGACGGGCGATGAGCTGACAACCCAGTTGTTCTTCCAGACGCTTGAGGGCCTGACTGACTGCCGGTTGGGTCAGGTGCATTCTGGCTGCTGCGCGGCTGATGCTCAGTTCCTGGCCGATGACCCGGAAGGTGCGTAGCAGGTTCCAGTCCAGGCGATCATTGAGCAAGGGAGAGATATCGCGAGAAGAGTCGGTCACGGCCACCTCACTATAATTGCGGCTTATAGTTCGAATAATAAATAGAAATTTGACTGATTATGCCTTGTAGGCAAAAAATCAGTCCAGAGTCGCCAACAGAGCGGCCTCAGCAAGATCATTTCCTCCTGCCAAAAAAACTAACCAATGGAGTTGATTCATGAAGCCTTCCGCTTCTGCGCAGCCACGCCGGGCTGCTGCCGCTGCGTTCATCGGTACGATGATCGAGTGGTACGACTTTTATATTTATGCCACCGCCGCCGCACTGGTATTCGGTCAGCTTTTTTTCCCCTCCGAAGATAAATTGTTCAGCACCATGGCCGCTTTCGGCACCTTCGCTGTGGGCTTCTTCGCCCGGCCACTGGGCGGCATCGTCTTTGGTCACATCGGCGACCGTATCGGCCGCAAGAAGTCGCTGGTTATCACGTTGGTGATGATGGGCGTGGTCACGGTCTGTATCGGCTTGCTGCCGACTTATGCGCAAATCGGCGCAGCGGCACCGGTGTTGCTGATCCTGTTGCGTGTTGTGCAGGGCATTGCGGTCGGCGGCGAGTGGGGCGGCGCAGTCCTGATGGCGGGGGAACATGCGCCCAAAGGGCGGCGTAATTTCTTCGCGTCATTTGCGCAGTTGGGCAGCCCGGCAGGTTTGATCCTGTCGTTACTGGCGTTCAGTGCGGTGACGCGTCTTCCCGAAGAAGACTTGATGAGCTGGGGCTGGCGTCTGCCGTTTCTGGCCAGCGCAGCGCTACTGGTCGTCGGTTTGGCCATTCGCCTGGGCGTCAATGAATCGCCTGAGTTCCTCAATGACAAGGAGCAAGCGCGTCTGGACGTCGCCAAGTCTGGTCGTAAAGCACAGGCCCCGGTGTTTGAGGTGCTCAAGACCTCATGGCGACCGTTGTTGCTCTGCATCGGCGCAAACACGCTGGGCATCGCCGGTGTGTATTTCACCAACACCTTCATGATTGCTTACAGCACTCAGCAGTTGGGCCTGCCACGGTCGCTGATTCTGGAGTGTCTGTTCGTGGTGGCGATCATCCAGTTCTGTATTCAGCCAGTCGCGGCATGGGTTGCGGAAAAAGTCGGTGCGACGCGCTTCTTGTGCGGCGTGACGATTCTGGCGATGGCATCGCCGTACCCGATGTTTATCCTGGTCAGCAGTGGTCAGGCGCCTTTGATCATTCTCGGGATCGCCCTGGCGGTGGTCTGCATGGCGTCGTTTTACGCGGTAATCGCTGGTTACGTCAGCGGTATGTTTGAAACACGGGTTCGCTACACCGCGATCTCCCTGGCGTATCAAGTATGTGGCGCGCTGGCCGGTGGTCTTACCCCATTGATTGGTACCTGGCTGGCGCATTCCTACCCCGGTCAATGGTGGCCGATGGCGGTTTTCTACAGCCTGATTGCGGGTACCTCGCTGATCTGCGTATTGGCACTCGCCAAGCGACATGCCGCGGCGTTCGAACTGGAAACTGCTCGCCAAGCCTGATTGGCGCGACCTACTGAATGAGGAACACCCATGCTCAGTTTTTTTCATCCGGAACAGCTTCTGCACTTTCCAAAAACTTACTACTCCCGTGGGCAAATGCGCACGCCCCAAGAGGTCCCGCAGCGCGCTCAGAATCTGCTGCAAGCGGTTCAGGGCCTGGCGTTTGATATTCAGCAACCGGCTGATTTCGGCCTCGATCCTTTGCTGGCGGTCCACAGCGATGCTTATCTGACGTTCCTGAAAGGCGCGCACACAGAATGGAAGAAGATGCCCGAGGATTGGGGCGATGAAGTGATGTCGAATATCTTCGTCCGTGAGCCCAATGCCTTGCGCGGAATTCTCGCTCAGGCTGCACGTTATCTGGCCGACGGCAGTTGCCCGGTGGGCGAGAACACTTGGCGCTCTGCGTACTGGTCTGCGCAAAGCGCCGTGGCGGCCGCCAAAGCCGTGCTCGACGGTGAGCCTGCAGCGTATGCTCTGTGCCGTCCGCCAGGCCATCACGCGCGCAAAGAGGCTGCAGGCGGATTTTGCTACATCAACAGTGCGGCAGTGGCGGCGCAGGTTTTACGCGATGGCTTTGAGCGTGTCGCGGTACTGGACACTGACATGCACCATGGTCAGGGGATTCAGGAAATCTTTTACGACCGCGATGATGTGCTGTACGTCTCCATTCATGGCGATCCGGAAAACTTCTATCCGGGCGTTGCCGGGTTTGATGACGAGCAGGGCGCTGGCGCCGGGGTTGGCTACAACGTGAACTTCCCGATGCCCCATGGCTCGCCTGAGTCGGTGTTCATGGACAAACTCGAGCAGGCGCTGCAAGCCGTCAAATCGTTTGATGCGCAGGTGTTGGTGTTGTCCCTGGGGTTCGATATTTACGAGCATGATCCGCAAAGCCAGGTGGCCGTGACCCGTGAAGGTTTCGCAAAACTCGGTGAGCGGATTCGCAGCCTGGGCTTGCCGTGCGTGATCGTGCAGGAAGGCGGTTATCACCTGGAAACCCTGGTCAGCAATGCCCATGCGTTTTTTGATGGGCCGCAGGTGTGGAAGGATGCAGTCAGGGGCTGACATAGGGCTCTATGGCGATTCTGTATTGGCCTGCAGATACAACTCCTGTGGGAGCCGAGCTTGCTCGCGATAAGCCTTGACGCGATTCACGCTAGATCGCAACCAGCCCCATCGCGAGCAAGCTCTGCTCCCACAAGAATCGCATTTCCTTTCGATAAATGTGTAGTGCTTGAGCGTTGCCTTGCCCTGTGCATCAGCGCTTCTGCAACCACCCCAGAAAGCTGCCTTTTTTGATCGCCGCCGGTTTCTCGGTCAGCAATGACTGGCTGCTGTGTTGACGTACAGCCTGGAGTTTTTTCAGGGCGTTTTTGATCTGGCCTTCCAGCTCCATGGTTTCCCGGGCGACCATCTTGTCGATGCGGTACACCACACACGAGGTCAGGGCGGTGAAGCGGGCTTCGGACGGGGTGTCATTGAGGATGCTCTGTTCGCCCATGACTTCACTGGGTCCCATGCGTCCGGCCTCGATGAACGTCTTGCCGTCAGACACCTCGGCAGACACTACGCCAGTGGCGATCACCAGCAGGCTGTCCGTCACTTCGTCCGCCTCGATGATCACTTGCCCTGCGGCGTATTCCTTGGCTGTCATGCTCTGTGCCAGATGGTTTTTCTCTTCGGTATTCAGCGCGCGGAACACTTTGACTTCATCCAGTAACGTACGGGCACGAGAGACCGGCTCTGCCAGCACGTCCGACTGCCAGGCAAGACCTGCTGCTTCGAGGTGGCGATAGGCGAGGTCGAACAGCAGGTTGCGGACCTCGCTTTTCTTGTCCAGGTCTTTGATGAACCCCGTGACGGTGTACTCGATGGTGGTCGGGCTGGCTTCCTTGACAACGGCGCGGGCCTTGGGGAACGGCAGTAAAGCGCTGCTGCCTTGGAGGGCGCGGTCCAGCGCATCCAGCACGCGGCGCGGGCGAATGTGTGGCGAGACCATGATGTTGATCGATACGCCGAACATGTCTTTGGGGCGACTCAGGTTGACGATCTTGGCTTTGGCGGCCACCGAGTTAGGGATGACCGCCGTGCTGCCCGTGCCGGTCAGCAAGTGGGTGGCACGCCAGTCGATATCGACGACCTTGCCTTCAACGCCGTCGATGCTGATCGAATCATCGACCTGATAAGGCTTGGTGGTGTTGAGGATGATCCCCGAGAACACATCGCTCAGCGTGCTTTGCAGCGCCAGACCGACCACGATAGCCATCGCTCCGGAGGTCGCCAGCAGACCTTTGACGGGCAACTGCATGACATAGCCGGCGGCGGCCACGATAGCGATGAGAAAGATCACCGCACCAATGACTTCCTGCAGCAGACGACCGCTGTGGCCGATGCGGCGCATCAGCAGAACACCGATGATTTCGGTCAGGGTTCGCGCGGCAAGAATCCACCAGATGATTTCCAGTGCAGTGGCAGCCAGATGCCGGGCGCTGTCGTCCTCCCATGGCGCGCTGTCCAGCGGGCTGAGGCCTGCGCTGATAATCACCACGCTGTAGACCAGGAATAACGCCAGCCGAACCGCAACTCGCTGCAGGCGATACTGATACGACACCAGGTTCCAGCTGGCCAGATCAAGCAGGACCAGCAACATGCTGCAGATCAGCGGATAGCTTTGAATGAATGCGGGCATGGTCTGATCCTGGAAATAAATAAGCCAAGGGAAAAGCAGTGAGCGCAGATTAAGCGGATGCATTGGGCTGATAAAGCTGGTAGAAAGCGTTTGACTGTCAACCAGTGAGCGACAATGAACCCGTTCGAAGATATGCGCATATTTACCCAGGTCATGGAATCCGGCAGTTTTACGGCTGCCGCCGACCAATTGGGACTGTCCAAGCAATTTATCAGTCGTCGCCTGATTCAACTTGAAGAGCGTCTCGGCGTGCGTTTGCTCAACCGCTCGACTCGTCGTCTGGATGTCACGCCGCTGGGGCAGGCGTACTATGAATCAGCGTTGCGTCTGGTGGCGGATCTCGAGCAGGCGGAGCAGAGCATAGCCGGACAAAACACTCAACCGCGAGGCACTATTCGTCTGACTGCGCCGCTGTCTTTTGCCATTGAACATTTGGGACCGTTGCTGCCGATGTTCCTGCAGCGCTACCCGGAAGTGTCGGTGGAAGTGGACCTGAGCGACCGTTCGGTGGACTTGCTCGGGGAAGGTTACGATCTGGCGCTGCGTATCGGCGTGCTGGAGGATTCGACCCTGATCGCCCGCCACATTGCTACGATCGAGCGGGTGTTCTGCTGCAGCCCCGATTATCTCGAACGGCGCGGCGCACCTGCCGAGCCCGAAGATCTCAAGGACCATGATTGTCTGCCTTACGGCCACAGCCGTCAGGTGCAGTGGCGCTTTGAGCGTAATGGCAAACCTCTGACCGTCAGCCTCTGCGGTCGTATGCGGGCCAACAACGGTGAGCTATTGCGTGATGCTGCGATTGGCGGTCTGGGTATCACTTATCTGCCGCTGTTCATCGTCGGTGCTGCGTTGAAGGAGGGGCGTCTGGTCCGTGTTCTCAACGAGTTCCGCACGCCGTCGCTGGCCCTGTCAGCGGTCTACCCGCAACACCGTCAGGGCGCCCGCCCGGTGCAGGCGTTGATCGAGTTCCTCAAGGAAAACCTGATTCAGTGTCCGTCGCTGGTATCGCCTGACTGAACAAGCACAAGGGTGCAATTCAAGACACCTCAAGTCCGGCATCATCCGGGCTATAGGTAGGAGTCGCCGAAGGCAGCGAAGGGGTTATTTCAGGAAAATAGCCATCGCAGCCTTCGGCAGCTCCTACAAGAGATATTTGCCTTGAGGAACGCCCATGAGCCTGTCCATTTCACCGATGTTGCGCAGCCTGACTTTAGGTCTCGTGCTGTTTTCCGGCGTTGCCAGCGCTGAGGTTCCTGCGCAGCAGAAAACCCAGGTGCCGGGCTATCAGCGTCTGGCAGTCGGTGATTACGAAGTCACCGCGCTGTTTGATGGCTACAACGATTTGTCCCCTGATTTGCTCAAGGGCCTGAGCGCGGGTCAGATCCGCGCGCTGCTGGCGCGTCGGGCAATCGAGACGCCTGGCGTACAGACCGCGTTCAATGCCTTCCTGATCAACACCGGCAAGCATCTGATCCTCGTCGACACCGGCGCGGGCGCCTGCATCGGCGAGACGGCGGGTTTTCTATCGGCGAACATCAAGGCGTCCGGGTATAACCCCGCCGATGTGGACACCATCCTGCTGACGCACCTGCATCTGGATCATGTCTGCGGTCTGGTCGATGCTCAGAAAAAACCGGTCTTCGCCAACGCCACGGTTTACGCCTCCAGGCCCGAAGCCGATTACTGGCTGGATCCGACGGCCATCAGCCGGGCACCGGAAAGCGCCCGGGAATTTTTCCGGATACCTCAGGAGTCCATCGCGCCGTACCTTGCATCGGGCCGTTTCAAGACCTTCAAACCGGGTGATTCGCCAGTACCTGAAGTGAAAACCGCACTGGAAGCAGGCCATACGCCGGGCAGTACGACTTATCTGTTCAGCTCGCAAGGCCAGAGCATCGTGTTCATGGGCGATCTTGTTCACGACCTGGCCGTGCAGTTTGATCACCCGGAAGTTTCGATCAGCTTTGATGTGAATGCCAAAGAGGCAATTGCGAGCCGTGATCAGGTGTTCAGCATGGTGGCCAAACAGAAAATCTGGGCGGCGGCTGCACACTTGCCATTCCCGGGTATTGGTCACATCAATGCGCTGAACAAGCGTTTTGAGTGGGTGCCAGTGGAATACGGCCCCTACCAGCGTGCAGCCCACGTGCCGCTGCTGAAATAAACGCTCCGTTTTAATTCCTCTGCCCGCGACCGGTCTGAGCGATCAAGCTTCAGGTCGGTCGCGGATTTTTTTTGCTTTGCGGATAGGGTAGGGTGGCGAATCGACCCGCCATGAGCCGAAGGAGTCATCTTGAGCGTCCCTGCAATCGCCCACTTGCACAGCGAAAAGTTCTCCGCCACGCGGGTAGTGGACGCCTGCCCGGACCCCGAAAAAATCATCGACATCCCCTGTCTCGATGCGTTCTCGATCATCGTCCAGCTAGAGGATTTCGCCGAACATCGTCTGTGGCGCGGCCGGCGCTTGAGTTATGCCGGTGGTTACCGGCAGGGCAGCGTTTCCTTGCCATTCATGGGCGATGAACTGCGCTGCCAGCACCGGGCGTCCTATGACAACCTGCGCTTCAATATTCCGCGGCAGACGTTCGACGATTACCAGCGTGAGAACGGCGGCAGGATTATCAGCGGTTTCCGCTATGAACAGGGCGCTCAGGATCAGGTGCTGTATCACCTGGCCCAGGCGATGTTGCCTGCGTTGCGAAATCCTGCTGCTGCCAATCAGTTGTTCATCGACCACATTCTGTTGGCGATGTGCGCGCATTCAATCAGCCATTACGGACGTATTGCTTCCACGGCTGGCAAGTTCACCACCACCCTGACTCCGCTTCAGGAGCGCCTGGCCAAAGAGATGATTGCCAGCAACCTGGGGAGCGATTTGTCGGTCGAGCGAATCGCGCAAGAGTGCTCGCTGAGTCGCAGCCACTTTTCCCGCGCATTCAAACAGGCAACGGGGGTCGCGCCACATACCTGGTTGTTGCAGATGCGTGTGGAAAAGGCCAAAGAGTTGTTGAAGGCCCAGCCCGGGTTGTCACTGGTCCACATCGCTGATGCGTGCGGCTTCTCAGATCAACCGCACCTGACCCGAGTGTTTACCCGGTTGGTGGGCGCGACGCCTAGCGCATGGCGGGCCGCTCAGCGGGGTACGGTGATTGTTTTGGGTTGAAGGGAAATAAGGCATCTGCGCTAAACATCTGTAGGAGTGAGCTTGCTCGCGATAAACGATAACGCGGTATGGCTGCTGGCTGCGTCTCATGTATCGCGGGCAAGCCCGGCTCCCACGGGTTTGGTGTGCTCTCGCGATTGGCGCATCAATTGCGGGCAAACATAGAATCACCCAGCCCGGGAATTAATGCTTCCCTCGGCCACTTACCAGAAATACCGCCAGCGCAATCAACGGCAAACCTGCGCCCAGCAGCACAACGCCATGCCAGCCATTCTGTTCATACAGGCTGCTGGCCAATGCCGAGCCAATGGCGCCGCCGACGAAGATACTGGTCATGTACAGCGCGTTCAGCCGACCGCGACTGGCCGGGTCAAGGGCATACACGGCGCGCTGGCCCAGAACCATATTCATCTGTACCGCGAAGTCGAGCAGCACGCCGGTAATGGCCAGACCTATGACGCTATAGCCTGGCTGACTCAGACCAACAAGAAACGCCACCGGTGCCAGCGTCATAGCGATCAACGAGGCGCGCTGGGTATGCCCGGCATCGGCCAGACGCCCGGCTATCGGCGCGGCGATCGCACCAATTGCACCCACCAGCGCGAACAGCGCGATCTGGGTTTGCGACAGGCCGAACTCACGCGAAAGCTCAATCGGCACCGCTGTCCAGAACAGGCTGAATGCCGCAAACAGCAAGCCCTGGTACAGCGCCCGATGACGCAACACCGAATACTTGCGCAGCAAGGTCAGCAATGAGCCAAGCAGTTGCGTGTAAGACGCTTTGTGATCAGGCACGCGTTTGGGGATGGTCAGCGCCAGCACCACAATGATCGCCAGCATCACCACCGAGGCAACCATGAACACAGCGCGCCAGCCGAAATGGTCAGCGATCAGGCTGGACAGCGGGCGTGCCAGCAAGATACCCAGCAGCAGGCCGCCCATGATGTTGCCAACGACCTGGCCACGGGTTTCTTCCGGTGCCAGATGCGCGGCCAGCGGCACCAGCATCTGCACTGAAACCGAGCTGAAGCCAATCAACAGGGAAACCATCAGGAATGCGTTGGCGTGTTCGCTGAAAGCGGCGGCCAGCAGGCTGGCGGTTGCCACGATTGCAGTGCAGATCATCAGCTTTCGATTTTCCAGCAGGTCAGCCAGAGGCACCAGAAACAGCAGTCCGAGGGCGTAGCCGATCTGGGTCAGCGAGACGATCAGGCTGGCGCTGTGTGCCGACAGGCCAACGTCGGGGGCGATCAGTTCGACGATGGGCTGGGCGTAATAGATGTTGGCCACGATGGCGCCGCAGCAAAAAGCGAACAGCAGCACCAGGCCGCGAGTCAGGGTGTGTTTAGGCGTTTGAGCGGATGACGCTGCCAAGGGATTCATAATGGTTAACTCATGTTCAGTCTGGATAGGGTCAGTCCGTAGCGAAAGGCTTACGGATCGGCATGGCTGCCACCTTAAGCGAGCCGTTGACTGACGGGAATCGGTCGCCAGCGCAACGCAGCGTTGCGCAAAACGCTCGGCGGTTGTTCATTTTTTAGAATATTCATTGCATGTGCCGAGGAGTTCAGTGAGGAAGTCAATGAAGGTATTGACTCGTCTGGAGCCGCGATGATTGGGTAGATAAAGCGCATTGATGGCTGAGCTGGCGCGATACGGGTTGATTTCGTAGTCGCTGAGTACACGGGCCAGCGTGCCTTTTGCGACGTCCGTGCTCACCAGCCAGTCAGCGAGTAAAGCCACCCCGGCACCTGCCAGCGCCGCTTTGCGCAGAACATCGGCATTACTGCTTTTCAGGCGGCCCTTCACCTCGACCTGTTGTGCGTCGCCGGCACGTACAAAGGTCCAGACCTGACGATGGCCGGCATAACTGAAGCGCAGGCAGCAATGCTGGAGGAGGTCGTCGGGTTCGACGGGGCGGCCGTGCTCCGCCAGATATCCCGGACTTGCCACCACCCAGCGACTGAATTCGCCCACCTTGCGGCATACCAGCTCATCGTTGGGGGCGGCTGCGCCCAGGCGAATCGCTACGTCATAACGCCCGCCAAGCAAGTCGTCCAGCTCATCGCTAAGGTCGATGTCCAGTTCCAGATGGGGATGGCGAGCGAGGAAACGGCCAAGATGCGGCGCGATCAGGCGTCGTCCAAACTCCACCGGTACACAGACTCGCAACTGTCCCACCGGCTCGTCGCCGCGATCCATGATCTGCGCGTCGGCTTCGGCTACATCCTCAAGGATTTTGCGGGCTTTCTGATAATAACTGACGCCCGCCTCGGTCAAAGTGACCTGTCGGGTCGAGCGATTCAGTAGCACTGCCCCAAGTTCTGCCTCCAGTGCACCGATCATTCTGGTGACCGACGATGTCGCGAGGTCGAGTTTGCGAGCAGCAGCGGAAAAGCCTTTGGCATCCACGGACTCGACGAACATTTTCAGTGCTAACAACTTGTCCATCGACACTCCAGCGGAAATCGGCAGCCAGCTCTGTAGGCGCTGTCGAAGGCGCGGTGGCGGTATCAGAATGAATGCTTCGCAGCCTTCGGCGTCCGCTACAGAAATAGCACACCAGATCGGACGGTTGAATTTTGTCTGACCGGAGCACCAAAGTACAAGTTCTACAGCCTGCACAACCGCATGCTTTATAGCGTATCGCTACTATGAGCGAGCACAACATCAAAGTTCAACTCATACACTTGTATGATTGTGCTTAGTCGCAACTAAAGTTTATTGATTTAGTTCGCTGACTATCCTTATAGATAGTATCGGCAGATTGAATTAGCTGCTTACATACGCTGAGCCGCCAGTGATAAATCCGTTTTGATCGCGATTTATCACTGCGCCGGATACTTACCGCCCCCGACGGACAGTGTGAATAAAAATGATCAGTCTCGGCCAAGTCAGCGTCTCTCTTGAATTAAGAGAAGTGTTCAGAAACGGCGTACCGCTGCGGGTGGGCACCCGCGCGTTCGACATTCTGGAGCTGTTGATTTCCTGTCCGGGGCGACTGGTCAGCAAAGACGAGATTCTTCAGCGGGTCTGGCCAGATACCGTGGTTGAAGAAAACAACCTGCAGGTGCATGTTTCTGCGCTGCGCAAGGCATTGAGCGAAGACCGTGATCTCATCCGGACCATACCAGGCCGTGGTTACATGCTGGTAGGCGGCGAGGACGATTCAGCGTCTGCATCTGCGCCCGATCATGTGGATGCAATCTCAGGCAGCGGCTTTGACAGCGCAATGCTGCGTAAAAATGACTTGCTCAATAACGTCGCGCTGATCGGGCGCGAAAAGGCGCTGGAAGGAGTCTGCGAGGCCTTGCTGGGGGATTCATTGGTGAGCCTCGTCGGTTCAGGGGGGATCGGCAAGACGTCCCTCGCCGTTGCGGTTGCCCATCACTTGTCGATGACTGACAGCCTGCACGTCTGTTTCGTACCGTTGGCGCAGGTCGTCAGCCCTGAGCGTATTGTCGATTCCCTGGCGTTTGCGCTGGATCTGTTGGTTTTACCGGGGCAGTCGATCATGGCGGCCATTGTCGAGCGCCTGGATCAGCAGAACCGCCTGGTTATCCTGGATAATTGCGAGCACCTGATTGATGCGGTAGCTGCGGTCAGCGAGCAGTTGCTGCGCAGCTGCCCTTCGTTGCGTATCCTCGTCACCAGTCGTGAGCCACTGCGTATTGGCGGCGAACGCACGCTTAGTGTGGCACCGCTGGACATCCCCGGGCAGGACGCGGGCCGTGAAGTCATCCTGCAGAGCAGTTCAGCACAATTGTTCATGACGCGTCTGCGGGCGCTTGACTCGTTTTTTCCGGCGGAACGCCTTGAGACGCTGGACGAGCAGAGTGTGGCGTTGATCGCGCAGGTCTGTCGTCAGCTGGATGGCATTCCGCTTGCGCTGGAGATGGCCGCTGCGCGGGCCGCAACTCTGGGCTTGTTCGAGTTAGTGCAAAGTCTGCAGCAGAGTCCGCATTTATTGTCCGGTGGTCTGCGAAGTGCCCCGGATCGGCATCAGTCACTGGTGGCATCCCTGGAGTGGAGCTATCGTTTGCTGAGTCCGGAAGAGCGTGCGGTGCTGGAGCGCCTGGCTCAGCTGGAGGGGCGTTTTACCCTTGCCCAGGCCTGTGAAATGGCGCAAACGCCGGTGTTGCCTAAGGGGCGAGTGATGGATTGCATCGTCAGCCTGGCGCAGAAATCCCTCATGACGGTTGTGGCGCAGGGGCCATTCCGGTTCTATCGACTGTTGAGCGCAACCCGAAGCTGGCTTGTGGACGCGGTTGCCAGGCTGTCGAGTGACAATGCTCCACAGCAGAACATTCTGCGCGGTAACGAAAGGTTAGAGGGGGCGGTGTCAATGCCATCGGTAGCGACCTTGCGAGCACCCCGCATCCAGTACGAGTCAGACTATTTTCATTTCAATCACCAAAGAGTTCTGGCGACAAGCCAATAGCACCAGGTTTCGGAATATCTGTATATGAGCGCAACACCCAAGGTTTATGTAGTCGACGATGAGTGCACGATTCGCACGTCTCTGGCTCGCCTGCTGCATTCTGCCGACATCGATAGCGAGTGTTTTGCCAGCGCCCAGGAGTTTCTCCAGCAACGTTTTGAGGATCAACCGACGTGCCTGCTGCTGGATGTCAATCTTGCGGCTTCCAGCGGCTTTGATGTGCAGGAGGAGCTGCTGCGCCGGGGGCATCGTTTCCCGATTATTTTCATGACCGGCTTTGGCACCATCCCGATGTCGGTCAAGGCCATCAAGGCCGGAGCGCATGAGTTTTTAACCAAGCCCTTCGAACCGGACCATTTGTTGATGGTTGTGCGTCAGGCGCTTGAGCACGATGAAAACGAACTGGTCAGTCGGCTGCACGTCGAAAGTGTCAGGCGCCGGTTTGATACCCTGACGCCGCGCGAGCGGGAAGTAATGACCTTATTGGTAACCGGCAAAATGAACAAACAGATTGCCAGTGATCTGGGCACCAGCGAGATCACTGTGAAAGTTCATAAACGGCACATTATGACGAAGATGAAAGCGCGAACCTTGATTGATCTGGTCAAGATGCGAGAGCAATTAAGTCTGGTGAGTTGATAGAAAACAGCACAATTATACATAGGGTCAGTCGCGCTCTTTTTATTGTGGGCGTATGCTCGGCTTCTATTACTTTTACTGTCATGAAGTTGAGCTTATGATCCTCATTTGCGTTGTTGATGACGACGCTTCCGTACGAAATGGTCTTGGCAATCTTCTCAAGTCTTTGGGGTATTCGTCTGTGGGCTTTGCGTCGGGCGAAGAGTTTCTCGCTTCTTCGGCAACTGAAGAAGCAGACTGCGTATTGCTCGATCTGATGATGAAAGGCATGCAGGGGCTGGAGGTTCTTCAGCATTTGAAAGCCGCAGGCAATCGCGTGGCGGTGTTCTGCATGTCAGCTCAGGATGATGAGGGGACCATCCGTCGAACACTCGAGGCCGGCGCTTTGGGTTTTTTGCGTAAACCGTTCTCCGAGGAGGCGTTGCTCGATTCGATAAAGCAGGCACTTGAACGCAAGTAAAGGTCCTTTATGAGTAGCATCCGAGCAGAGCCGATTCCCGGCATCAGGGTGAGCGTTGACGCCCGGACGGAAGGCTACACGCCTGAATGGCTGGCGCTTTTGTCCTGGGACTTGCTCTTTGTCGACGGCGGGACTGACCGTTATCGCGTCCATGTGCAGGGCTGCTATCGGCAGTGGCTGGTTTTTCGCGCCTCGGTTCGGCATAGGGAAAGCAGCAAACGGCGTATTGAACATGAGTATGCCCTGTCCCCTCGGCTCGATTCAGCGTGGGCGCTGGTCCCGCAAGCTCTCTTGCATACCACCGAAGGTCCCTTGTTGGTGTGTGACGATCCCGGCGGGCAGGCTTTGCACGAGCTTGCTGACGGAAGACTTTCCATCGATCAATTCCTGCGCCTTGCGCTGAGTGCGGCTCGTGCACTTGGGCAGGTTCATGACAGTGGCTTGCTGCATCGGGATATCAAACCCAGCAACCTGATCCAGGCTGCGGATGGCGTTGTCCGTCTGACGGGGTTTGGTTCAAGTATCGAACTGCTTTGCGGTATCCCGGCAACGCCTGATGACTCCATCTGCGGGACGCTGGCGTATATGCCGCCCGAGCAGGCCGGCCGTACGGGCCAGCAAGCCGATCAGCGCAGCGATCTGTACGCTTTGGGCATGACGTTTTATGAGCTGTTGACGGGCAGGTTGCCATTCGAGGCAAGCGACGCTGTCGAGTGGGTGTATTGCCATGTCGCCCGCCAGCCGCCGTCACCTCGCCAGTTCCGGGATTCGATCCCCGTACCCTTGGCTCAATTGATCCTGCAACTGATCGCCAAGAATCCTGCGGATCGTTATCAGACCGCCTGCAGCCTTGAGGCGGATTTGCGTAAATGTCTGGCCCAGTGGAGTGAGTTCCAGCATATATCGGCATTCGAGCCGGCAGGTCGTGATCATCAGCATGTGGGCAGTGAGCCGCAAGTGTTGCTGACGCGACCGGTCGAGCATCAGGCGCTGCATGCCGCATTTGCTAGGGTGGCGGAGTCCGGGCAATGTGAGTTGGTGCTGCTGTCAGGCCAGCCGGGAGTCGGCAAGTCGACGCTGGTTCGTCAGTTGCAGCAGGATCTGGCGCTCAGTCGGGTGCTGTTTGCGTCTGGTAAATTCGACCAGACGGCGCATAACAGTCCCTACGCGTCACTGGCGCAAGCGCTGCGTTCGCTGATCATGCGTGTGCTGGGAGAAACGGCGGAGGAACTGCAACTGTGGCGCGACAGGCTGTCGCTGGCCGTAGCCGGGCATGGTCGCCTGATTGCCAATCTGGTGCCCGAGATCGAGTTTATCCTCGGCCCTCAGTCGGCAGGGCCTGATTTACCGGCCAATGAAACCAAGCATTTGTTCCACTATGTGCTGCAGCGCTTCCTGAGCAGCTTTGTCAGCGCCGAGCGGCCGCTGGTTCTGTTCTTCGATGACCTGCAATGGCTCGATGATGCAACCCTGTCATTCATTTCCTCCTTCAGTACCGGACAGTACCGCAACATTCTGCTGATACTCGCTTACCGTGACAGCCATGCAGGTGACTCGGCCATGTTTGGCGATTTCATCAGCCTGCTGCGTCGCTCGCCTGCGAGGCTCACCGAGATCCATGTGGCGGCACTGAGTCTGGATGCGGTTGCGCAATGGGTGGCTTTGACCTTGCGCACCGAAGCGGTTCCGATCATGCCGCTGGCAGTGCTGATCCACGAAAAAACCGATGGCAATCCGTTTTTTGTCGGTCAGCTATTGCGCACCTGGCTGGATGAAGGGCTGATCGCCTTTGACCCTGCGGATAGACGGTGGAGCTGGAATCAGGAGCGTATTCGCGGCCATCGACATGCCGAAAACGTGATTGATCTGATGGTGGTGAGGATTGCTCGTCTTCCATTACAGACCCAACGCGTTCTCGGTCATATGGCCTGTATCGGGGCGAGCGTCGATCTGCGAACGCTGGGTCAGATAAGCCTTGGTGCTGAGCCGTTCCTGCGCACTCATCTGGCTCCCGCCGTGGAGGCCGGCCTGGTGATCGAGGATCATCAGGGGTTTGCGTTTTATCATGACCGGGTTCAGGAGTCGGCGTACGAGTTGACGCCGCTGGCTGACAGGCCCGCCGAACATGCGCGAATTGCTCGACTGTTGATCGCTGATTTAAGCGGCCGTGGACGTCCGGATCAGATTTTCCGGATTGCCGGTCATTTGCAGCGAACAGGGCTTGGGCAGATTGATTACGCCGAGCGACAGCTGTTCTGCGGTTTATTGGTACAGGCCGCCCAGCAGGCCATGGAGTCGGCGGCGATTCAGTCGGCACTCGGTTACCTCATGACGGCCAGATCGCTGACCCTTGATCAGCCCTGGCAGCAACACCCCGAGCTCAGTCGTGAGCTGGATTTTGTTCATGCTCAATGCCTGATTCTCGATGGGCAGTTCGCACAGGCGGGTCATGTCACAGACGAGGTGCTTGCACATGTCCAATCGCATGTCTCTCGCGCTGCGGCCTATGGGCTGAAGGTTGAGTTGCAGGTGCTGGCCAGCAGTTATCAAGAGGCGGTCAGCACCGCAGGTGAGGGGCTGCGTATGTTCGGGATCCATATCCCGACGCAGATCGACGACCGGGAGGTCGAGCAGCGCTATCGTTTCCTGCTGGAAGTGCTGGGCCCCAGAACGATCGATTCCTTGGCTGAACTGCCTGAAATGCGTGACGCTTCCTATGAAGCGGCGATGGGGCTGATGGCGAGTATGGTCGCGTCGGCCTCGTTCATCGATGACGATCTGTTGTTTGTGCTGACCTGTGAAATGGTCCTGCTGTCGCTGGAGTACGGTGTCTGTCCGGCCGCGACCCATGGTCTGGGTTGGTTTGGCGTGGCGCTGGCGCACAAGTATGGCGAATACGAAGAGGGCGCGGCCTATGCCCGGTTGGCGCGCACGCTGGTGCAGCGTCACGGTTATGTCAGTTCAGAGAGTGCGACTCTGGTGGCTCTGGATCAGGTCTGTGTCTGGACGCAACCGCTGGAGCACGCACTGGAGTATGCGCGATCAGCCTTTGCCAGCAGTTATAACGCGGGCAATTTGACCATGAGTTGCTACGCCTCTTTGCACATCGTCATTAACTTGTTGGTGATGGGCGAGTATCTGGAACGCGTTGAGGAAGAAATCGACAAGGGACTGGATTTTGCCGGGCGTGTTCGTTTTCGGGACGTCGAAGCGGCGCTGTTGACCCTACGCGGTTTGATCCATGCGTTGCGTGGCAGCAACCTGCCGGATAGCGACCGTTCGATTGAAGGAGCCAGGCAGTTCCTGATCGGCAATCACGATGCCCGGGACAGTGCGATGACGCCTGTGGCGTTCTGGTGGTGGTTGTTTGAAGGCATCGCCAAGTACATGTATCGCGACTTTTCGGGCGCGGCGCAGTGTCTGGAGCATGCGGCGAGTCTCGCGTGGTCGACTCCGGCACATATTCATGTCTTCGATCTGCATTTCTTCAGCGCGCTGAATCTGGCCGCGACTTGTCGCAAGGGTGAGGGGGCGGCTGAGGTGCTGGGGCGCATGGCCCCGCACATGGAAAAGCTCGAGCGCTGGGCCGAACTCAATCCGTATAACTTCAAGGCTAAAGCGTTGCTGGTCCGCGCCGAGGCGGCGCGTCTGCAAGGCGATGGTCTGGCCGCCATGGGCTTGTATGAAGAGGCGGTCACGTCCGCAGCCAATGGCGGTTTCGTCCATGTTCAGGCGCTGGCCCATGAGCTGGCAGGCGAACACCACCATGTTTGCGGGCTGTTCACCTCTGCACGCAGTCACTACCGCAACGCCCGCGATTGTTATCAACGCTGGGGCGCGCAAGGCAAGGTGGCCGGGCTTGAGGCTCGAGGCGGTATTCTTCGGGCCCAGGCTTCCTTGTCGCGACCCTCGATCAGTATTTCCGTGGGCCAGGAGTCGCTGGATCTGGTGTCGGTTATGAAGGCGTCTCAGGCGCTGTCCCAGGAAATCGTCCTGGACCGGCTGATAGGCATTTTGCTGACCAATACGATCGTTCATGCGGGTGCCCAGCAGGCCCTGTTGCTGCTCGTCGATGATGATGTGCCGCAGGTTCGGGCGGTGGGTAAAGTGCATGAGTCCGGTATTACCACCGACCTGTCGGTGACGCCGCCTTCGGCCTGGCATCTGCCACTGTCGCTGCTCTACACGGTAATCCGCACCCGGCAATTGATTGTGCTGGATAACGCCATGCAGCCTCATGTCTATGCCGGTGACGAGTACTTCCGTGATCGCTTGATACGCTCGGTGCTGTGCCTGCCGCTGGTCAAGCAGGGTGAGGTGATTGGCGTTCTGTATCTGGAAAACAATCTGGCGCCTGGGGTCTTCACGTCAAGCCGTACGGCGGTGCTTGAACTGCTCGCCGGACAGGCAGCGATTTCGCTGGAAAACGCTCGCCTGTATGCCGAACTGACTGAAGAGAACGCGCGTCGCAAAGAGATCGAGGCGGCGTTGCGCACCAGCAAAGCAACCCTGGCATTGGGGCAACGCATCAGCCAGTCCGGCAGTTTTCGCTGGGATCCGGACACCGACGAGTCGCAATGGTCCGACGAGTTGTTTGCCGTCTGGGGACTGCCGGTAACGACGGTTGCGCCTTCATTGCCGGTGCTGGAAAAGATGATTCATCCAGAAGACCTGCAAGCCTTCTCATCAATGCTGTCCCATGCTCTGCGTCACTCAAGTGCCTTTGAACATACGTTTCGGATAATCAGACCGAATGGGCTGATTCGCCATATCGAATTACTTGGAGAGCCGGACGGCGATCAGTTTTTCGTCGGTGTCGTCAGTGATGTGACTGAGCGCAAAAACACCGAAACCGCATTGCGCACCGCCCGGGCCGAACTGGGAAGGGTGTCTCAGGCCAACATCATGGGTGAGCTGGCAGCCTCCATTGCGCATGAAATCAATCAGCCGCTGGCCTCGATTGTTTCCAACGCCAGCGCCAGTGTGCGCTGGTTAAACCGGGCAGTGCCCGTGGTGGACGAGGCGCTCGCGGGGCTGGATGACATCGTCAATGACGGTAAACGCGCAGCCGGGATCGTACGTGCGCTGCAATCGCTGGCCAGACAGGCACCGCTCAATCGTGAACGGTTGTACATCAATGAAGTCATCCAGCGAGTGGTTTTGCTGACTGCCAGCGAGATCGAACAGCGTCAGGTATTACTTCACAAGAAAGTCCACGAGCCACAGTTGAGCGTGGAGGGTGATGCAGTGCAGTTGCAGCAGGTGATCCTGAATTTGATCATGAATGCTGTGGATGCGATGAGTGACCTGCATGACAGACCGCGTCGATTGGCGATCACGTGCGATACGGTGGCCGATGAGTACGTGGTGGTGAGTGTTCAGGACAATGGCTACGGGATTGATCCTGAGCATATCGAGCGAGTGTTCGATGCGTTCTTCACGACCAAGGAAAAAGGCATGGGGATGGGGCTGGCAATTTGCAGGTCGATCATAGATGCGCATGGTGGAATGTTGCGGGCATTTTCCGGACGATCGAGCGGGGCGGTATTTGTGTTTACGTTGCCAGTGGTTGCTAGAGGGGAGCAGTGAGAATTTAGCGCCTGTATCGCGGGCAAGCACCGCTTCCACATGAGACTTCATTCCCGTGCAGGAGTCGAGCTTGCTCGCGATAGCGGCGGTGCGGTCATCAGATTCCTGGCTGATTCAACCCCGGGCGAACTCCAGCAGATCCTTGTTCAGCTCATCCTTGTGCGTGAAATACACCGCATGGGGTGCGCCCGGATAAACCTTGAGCTGCGCGCCGCTGACCAGTGCCGCAGCAGCCTTGCCCGTCACATCAAAATTCACTACGGCATCGCCGTCGCCATGGATGACCAGCGTCGGCACATCGAAGCGCGCCAGGTCTGAGCGGAAGTCTGTTTCCGAGAATGCCGCAATACAATCCAGCGTGCCTTTGATACCGGCCTGCAGTGCCATGGATTGAGTCCAGTCCAGCATCGGCTTGCCCACTGGCGAGCCTGGCTGATTACTGCCAGTGAAGATCGGACCAAATGCGTCAAGGAAGGCTGCCCGATCATTCAGTACACCTGCGCGAATGCCGTCGAAAATCGCCGGGTCCATACCTTCCGGGTGATCCTCGCGACGAATCATCAGCGGCGTTACTGCACTCACCAATACTGCTTTGGAGATATGTTTGCTGCCGTGACGACCGAGGTAGCGCGCAACTTCGCCACCGCCCATCGAGAAGCCCACCAGCATTACATCGGTCAGGTTCAACGAGGTGATCAGAGTTTGCAGATCGTCGGCGAAGGTGTCGTAGTCGTAACCTTTCCATGGCTGGCTGGACCTGCCAAAACCGCGACGGTCATGGGCGATGACCCGAAAGCCGTGGTCGGCAAGGAAGTTCATCTGGTATTCCCACATGTCAGCATTCAGAGGCCAGCCATGGCATAGAACGATGGGCTGACCGCTGCCCCAGTCCTTGTAGTAAATCTGGGTGCCGTCAGTCGTAGTAATCGTAGGCATGGTGTTCTCCACAGGGCTATACAAAGGTTTATAAGCTGAGCCTCCAGGTTAAGTGCCTTGGGCCCTCAAGTCCTTGGCGGTGCCTGAAGCGTTATTAAGCTGTCTGAGAAACGGCTGTTTTTTGCAAGAACCGTTAACCTGCGCTTCAGAACGTTTAATGTTTTGCAAAGGACTTTAAGGACCACTCTCACCAGACTCGATCCCTGCCATACACCTCTGAGCAGGAGAGTCTGTAATGAATGCGTTCAGCCCTTTGTCCGTACGTGATATCAATCAAGCCGGCGTTACTCAGGTGCCATCTTTCGATACGTTGTCGTGTGCCGTAGAAGAACTGATGAAGTCCCGGTCGCTTGATGGCGTCAGTGAAGCAAACCTGAAACTGCTCGAAAGCAGCGTTGCAACCCCCGGCATTGATCCTTTGGCCTATCAGTTGATCTGCTCGCTGTTGCCTGCGTTGCGCGACCGTCAGGCCGATCATGACGACTTCGTAGAGCGTGCGATGCTGGTGCTGTGCTCGCACCTGTCGACCCGCTTCGAAATGCCCAAGGCTGAGCCGAAGCCTTGCGAAAAAGTCGCCTTGTCGCCCTGGCAGGAACGCCGTGCCAAGGAAATGATGTCCAGCCATATGGATCGCGGGCTGTCTATAGCGCAGATCGCTACCGAGTGTTCCCTGTCGCGCAGCCATTTTTCTCGCGCATTCAAAAAGAACACCGGTTTTTCTCCGCGTGACTGGTTCCTGCAAGTCCGTCTGGACAAGGCCAAGGCGCTGTTGACCGAGTCCAGTGTTTCTATCTCGCGAATCAGCCTCGATTGTGGCTTTGCCGATCAATCGCATTTCACCCGCGTGTTTACTCGTGTCGTAGGCCAGACGCCGTTCAACTGGAGACGCTCCCGGTCCACCGAAGCTCGTCGTGCAGGCTGACTACTTGAGAAGGTCCAGCGGGTATTCGACGACCAGATACAACCGGTCGATATCGTCGCCAGCCTGCGCTGTATTGCCTCGATGAGAAACATGCGACACGTTTAGTGACAGGTCTTTGGCCGGGCCTGACTGCACAATGTATTTGAGGTCAATGTCGCGCTCCCAATGCCGACCACCCTTGCCCTGAATGGGCTGGTAGCGTCCTGTATCGCTGTCGAACGGGTTGTACGCTCCGTTTTGAGCCGCGTGAGTGCCATCGATCCGGTCACCGGTGACGTAGCGGGTCATGAACTTGAGTCCCGGTACTCCCAGCGCCATGAAATCCAGGTCGTATCGTGCTTGCCACGACTGCTCATGAGCACCGTTGAAGTCTGCGTACTTGATGGAGTTGGACAGGTAAATGGAGTCACCGCCGACAAAATCAAAAGGTGTATCGCCGTCGATTTTCTGCCAGGCGAGAGTAAGTGCCTGGCTGCCAAAACGGTATTTCGCGGACAGGCTGTAGGCAGTGTTATTGATCGAGCCCGCCTGGGCGCTGCCGTAGTCCAGGGTTCGATACAGATTGCTGTCCAGTAGCAGAGAACTGTCAGCCGAAAGCTGCTGGTTCAGGTGCAGATTGCCGTAGTACTGACGCCATGTGTCGGACAGCTGCGACGCATAAACAGAGCCTCCCAAGGGCGCGTCGCCAGAAAGTTCGATACCCGCCAGGCTGATGCTGGCGTTGCGTGTGCTTGCACCGTAGCCATCAAAATCGTCATGGCTGCTGGAGGCGTTCTGATTCTTGAATGCGGTGAAGTGCCCGGCGACCAGCCGAACGCCGTCGAGCTCCTGACTGTCGAGAAAAAATCCGCTGGCGTACTCCGGTTGCAGGCGTTTGTCGGCAGTGTCGAATACCGGTGTTTCTACTTCCATTTCACCGAACTTGAGAACGGTTTTCGAGTAGCGCAACTTGAGCGCAGCGCCTGCGCTGGAGTATTCATTGTCGGCGCGGCCCTGGCTGTCCAGCGGCAGCAGACCGGTACCTGCATGGCCGCGACCACCATCAAGTTTCAGGCCATAAAAAGCGTGAGCATCTATGCCGACGCCGACGTCTCCCTGAGTAAAGCCCGATTTCAGGTTTGCGATAAACCCCTGTGCCCATTCCTGGCGATAGCTTTGTCCGTTGTGGTCGGTGCGGTAGTCGTTGTGCAGGAAGAAATTGCGCGACAGCAGGTTCAGGGTAGTGTCTTCGAGAAAACCCTGCTCTTGTGCGTTGGCATTCATTGCTTGCGAGGCACCGACAAGTGCCAGAGCGGCAGCCAGCGTGAGACGGTTTTGCATAAGTCGGCCCTTCATCAGGAAAAACGTCAGGCTGACAGGTGAGGGCGGTGCGGGATTGATCAGGTGTGCGCAAACCATCGCCCATCATCGCGCGGCCTCGCGGCATTTCAGAACCTGTAGGAGCGCACGAGCACCGAGAGGCCACGATGGCGGCGTATCAGACAGTTCACAATCGCGGCCTCGCGGCATTTCGGCGAACCTGTAGGAGCGCACGAGCACCGCGAGGCCGCGATGGCGGTGTATCAGACAGTTCACAATCGCGGCCTCGCAGTGCTCGCGCACTCCTGGCGGATCAAGTGTTTGCTGCGCGAGGCAATCAACAGCACAAAAATACAAGGCAGCCCGTCAATAACAGTGCCTACTTGACCAGCAGACGCGCCTCGCGGCCTTTTCATTCCTTCAGTACCGGACCTACTCCATGAATCGCAATGACCTGCGCCGAGTCGATTTGAATTTGCTGGTGATCTTTGAGGCGCTGATGTTCGAGCGCAACCTGACTCGGGTCGCGGAAAAACTGTTCATGGGCCAGCCCGCAGTCAGTGCTGCATTGTCTCGGCTGCGCGATCTGTTCGATGATCCGCTGTTATTACGCAACGGTCGCGGCATGGAGCCCACGGCGCGGGCACTGGATATCCTCAAGGAAATCCAGCCCGCGCTGGATACTATTTCCGGCGCGGTGAGCCGGGCCAAGGATTTCGATCCGTCGACCAGTTGTGATGTGTTCCGGATCGGCCTGTCTGATGACGCCGAGTTCGGCTTGCTGCCACCGTTGCTGCACCAGTTGCGTGAAGAAGCACCGGGTATCATCGTGGTGGTTCGCCGCGCCAACTATCTATTGATGCCAGCGCTGCTGGCTTCGGGGGAAATTTCAGTTGGCGTCAGCTACACCACTGACCTGCCCGCCAATGCCAAGCGCAAGAAGCTGCGTGATATCGACTGCAAGGTGTTGCGCGGCGATTCCCGACCTGGCGCGTTGACGCTCGACGAATACTGCGAACGACCTCACGCGATGGTGTCATTCTCCGGCGATCTATCCGGCAACATTGACATGGATCTGGCCAAAGTCGGGCGCACCCGCAAAGTCGTGTTGGGTGTGCCGCAGTTCAACGGTTTGCGTGCCTTGCTCGCGGGCACCGAACTGATCGCCACCGTGCCTGATTATGCTGCCTGCGCGCTGGTAGAAGGATGCGCCTTGCGTGCTGATGATCCGCCATTCCCGATTGTCCCGGCTGAGTTGTCGATGGTCTGGAGCGGGGTGCACGACAACGATCCCGCCGAGCGCTGGCTGCGCTCACGCATCAGCCAGCATATGTCCAAGACACCTGATGTGACTTGAGGCGTTTCGTAGACCGCGCTGACTGCCGACCACTAGTGGGAGCTGAGCTTGCTCGCGATGAACGATGATGCCGTCTGCCTGAAACACTGCGGTGCCTGCATCGTCGGGATGCCGCGAAAACCAAGCGCTGCTCCCGTATGAGCGGCGCAAGTGGTGGGGTAGGCGATTACCGCCGCACCACCATCCAGCCGCGCTTTTGCGCACGACTGGACCAATAAAGCACAAGCATTCAATTATCATTTAGCTCTAACGTCGCACTATCAATTCCAGAGTTGGCCAGTACATGCAGACCCGCTGTCTTGGCCATTCCCAAATCTGGTTGGTGTGCGATGAATCCTTCGACAGTAGAAAATTTATCCCTTGAAAATCGGGCCCGCGACTTCGGTCTTCTGTTCCTCAGGCTGAGTGCCGCCGCTTTTCTACTGGCCGTTCATGGCCTGCCCAAACTGCTCGATTTCAACCATCAACTGACGCTTATCGAAGACCCGTTCCATATGGGGGCGCAGTTGACGCTGATTCTCGCGATCTTTGCCGAAGTCCTCTGCCCGCTGTTGATTGCGGCCGGGATCTTCGTGCGTCTTTCCTGCCTGCCGATTCTGTTCCTGCTGTTGGTGGCCCTGATTGTGGTTCACCCGGAATGGACACTGGAGCAGGGCCAGTTTGGCTGGCTGTTACTGATTATTTTTACCACCGTGTTCATCGCCGGGCCGGGACGGCTCGCGCTCAACGCACGTTTCAACGGAGCGGTACGTTATGTCTGATGCAAATTCTCTGGCCGATGAAGCGGTCGTGGTCAGCCAGCCGGCATTCAACGAGGTTGTGACGCTGGTGATCAAGCACCGCATCCGCGCCGGCCGGGAAGAGGATTACGAAGCCTGGCTGCGCCGTATTGTCAGCATCGCTGCCGGTTATCCAGGACATCTGGGCGTAGACGTGATCCGCAGCAAGTCCGGCGGCCTGCATTTGTTCACCTGCGTACTCCGCTTTCACTCCACCGATGCCATGCAGCGCTGGCTGGATTCTGAAGAGCGCCGCCAGTTGGTTGAGCAGGCGGCTCCGATGCTGGCCGACGGCGACCAGACCGAAGTCAATCCACATAACGAATTCTGGTTCACGCCCGGTTCGGAGGCGTCCGCGCCGCAGCCACCACGCTGGAAGCAGGCATGTGTGACGTTCCTGGTGATCTGTCCGCTGACCCTGCTGATCCCGCTGATCTGGGGGCCGGTTTTCGCCCTGAGCCCGTTGCTTGCCAACTACGTTGTAAGCACCGCACTGGTCACCGTGACCATCGTTCTGTTGGTCTGCTATTTGATGATGCCCGCCGCAACCCGTTTGTTCGCACCGTGGCTGAACGCCGCGCAAAAACAACCTCCTGTGGAGTGATGCCATGAGCAACGACAAAGACCCCGATCAGGAACGCCGCCGCTTTCTGGCCAAAGGCACGTTGCTCAGTGCCGCTGCGGCAATCCTTCCGTCTTTTCCCTTCGCTGGCTATGCCGGTGCCTCTCAAAAATCTGTCGAAGGAACTGCAATGAACGTCGAACTGATTCTCTACAACGGTCAACTGCATACTGTCGATCGTGAAAAACCCAAGGCTAGCGCTGTCGCCATCAGCGGTGGTCGTTTCGTGGCTGTCGGTACTGACGCTGAAGTCATGGCGCTGCGTGGCAGTGCAACCCAGGTCATCGACTTGCAAAAACGCACGGTGATCCCGGGCCTTAATGACTCCCACCTGCACTTGATTCGTGGCGGTCTGAACTACAACCTTGAGCTGCGTTGGGAGGGTGTACCTTCGTTGGCCGACGCGCTGCGCATGCTCAAGGATCAGGCTGACCGCACGCCGACTCCGCAATGGGTGCGTGTGGTAGGTGGCTGGAACGAATTCCAGTTCGCTGAAAAACGCATGCCGACGCTGGAAGAACTCAACCAGGCCGCACCGGATACCCCGGTATTCGTTCTGCACTTGTACGACCGTGCCTTGCTCAACCGTGCCGCGCTGCGCGTCGCCGGGTACACCCGCAACACGCCGAACCCGCCGGGTGGCGAGATTGTTCGTGACTCCAATGGCGATCCGACCGGCATGCTGGTGGCCAAGCCTAACGCGATGATTCTTTACTCGACGCTGGCCAAAGGGCCGAAGTTGCCACTGGAGTATCAGGTCAACTCGACGCGTCAGTTCATGCGTGAGTTGAACCGTCTGGGTGTAACCAGCGCCATTGATGCCGGCGGTGGTTTCCAGAATTACCCGGATGACTACGCAGTAATCGAACAGTTGGCTCGCGAGAAGCACCTTACCGTGCGCATCGCTTACAACCTGTTTACTCAGAAGCCGAAAGAAGAACTGGCGGACTTCAAGAACTGGACCAGCTCGGTCAAGTTGCATCAGGGCGACGATTTCCTGCGCCATAACGGTGCCGGGGAAATGCTGGCCTTCTCGGCAGCGGACTTCGAAGACTTCCTCGAGCCACGCCCGGATTTGCCGCCGGGTATGGAGCAGGATCTGGAGCCTGTGGTGCGCCATCTGGTCGAAAATCGCTGGCCGTTCCGCTTGCACGCGACTTACGACGAGTCCATCTCGCGGATGCTCGACGTGTTCGAGAAGGTTAACCGTGATATTCCGTTCAACAACCTGCCGTGGTTCTTCGACCACTGCGAAACCATCTCACCAAAAAATATCGAGCGGGTTCGTGCCTTGAATGGCGGTATCGCGATTCAGGACCGGATGGCGTTCCAGGGCGAATACTTCGTCGAGCGCTACGGCGCCAAGGCTGCCGAATACACGCCGCCGATCAAACGCATGCTGGCCGAAGGTGTGCCGGTGGGTGCCGGTACCGATGCGACCCGGGTTTCCAGCTATAACCCGTGGACCTCGTTGTACTGGATGGTCAGCGGTCGCACGGTCGGTGGTCTGGAGCTGTATCCGGAAGGCCTGTCCCGCGAAACCGCACTCGAACTGTTCACCCACGGCAGCGCCTGGTTCTCATCCGAGCAGGGCAAGAAGGGCATGATCAAAGTCGGTCAACTGGCTGATCTGGTAGCCCTGTCGGCGGACTACTTCAGTGTTGATGAAGAGTCGATCAAGTGGATCGAGTCGGTGATGACTGTTGTGGACGGCAAGGTGGTGTACGGCAGCGGCGATTTCGAGAAGCTCGCACCGCCGCAGGTTCCTGTTCTGCCGGACTGGTCGCCAGTGGTCAAGGTGCCGGGCCACTGGCGTCCTGACTCGCCTTTGGTTGCTCAGGTTCACCAGTGCAGCGGCCCTTGTGTCGTGCACTCCCACAGCCACGAGCGCGCTCGTATGTCCAGCGTACCGGTCAGCGACTTCCAGGGTTTCTGGGGCGCGTTTGGCTGTTCATGTTTCGCATTCTGATCATCTGCCACTACGGCGATGACGTTACTCTGAAAACCTGAAGGAGTTACCCCATGAGTACTGCTACCCCCTGGAAGCGTTTGAACAAAGACGACGCCGTTGTGCTGCTGGTTGACCACCAGACAGGTCTGATCTCGCTGGTACAGGATTTTCAGCCTAACGAGTTCAAGAACAACGTGCTGGCGCTGGCTGATCTGGCCAAGTTCTTCAAACTGCCGACTATCCTGACCACCAGCTTTGAAAACGGTCCTAACGGCCCGATGGTGCCTGAGCTCAAAGAGCTGTTCCCGGACGCGCCGTATATCCCGCGTCCAGGCCAGATCAACGCCTGGGATAACGAAGACTTCGTCAAGGCGGTGAAGGCGACTGGCCGCAAGCAGCTGATCATTGCCGGTGTGGTGACTGACGTCTGCGTGGCGTTCCCTACGCTGTCTGCATTGGCTGAAGGTTTTGAAGTGTTCGTCGTGACCGACGCGTCGGGCACCTTCAACGAAACCGTGCAACAGGCTGCATGGTCGCGCATGACTGCTGCCGGTGCGCAACTGGTGAACTGGTTCTCCGTAGCGTGCGAGCTGCAAGTTGACTGGCGTAACGATATGGAAGGCCTGGCGAACCTGCTGTCGCCACGCATTCCTAACTATCGCAACCTGATGAACAGCTACTCGGCGCTGACTGCCAAGTAAGTTTGCCGCACAAAAAAAACGGCGCCCAGCCTTTGGTGGGGCGCCGTTTTTTGCTTATACCGGTTCCACACGACATCGCATCAAGCTTTTGAGATCACACTTTTATGTAAGGTCAGAAGCTATGCCATGATGCCCCCGCTTATCTACTGACAAGGAATAGCCTCATGAAGCTGGTTCGCTACGGTTTGCCCGGTGCTGAAAAACCGGGTGTCATTGATTCCACCGGTGGCATTCGTGATTTGTCTGCCTATGTCGATGATATCGACGGCACGGCGCTTTCAGCCGAAAGCCTGTCGCGCCTGAGCGCCATCGACAGTTCCTCGTTACCGTTG
Source organism: Pseudomonas caspiana (assembly GCF_002158995.1). Taxonomy (GTDB): domain Bacteria; phylum Pseudomonadota; class Gammaproteobacteria; order Pseudomonadales; family Pseudomonadaceae; genus Aquipseudomonas; species Aquipseudomonas caspiana. Next base: position 143,345 of record NZ_LOHF01000010.1, read on the forward strand.
GTTGACGCAACTGTGCGTATCGGGCCGCCGATCAGCAGAGGCGGGCGTGTCATCTGCATCGGGCTGAACTACACCGACCACGCTGCTGAAACCAATTTGCCAATCCCTGCCGAGCCGGTGATGTTTCTCAAGGCGTGTCACCCCACGGGCCCCAACGACGATATCCGCTTGCCAATCGGCTCGCAGAAGGCTGACTGGGAGGTGGAGTTGGGCGTCGTGATCGGCACCAAAGGCTTGTACATCGACAAGGCAGATGCCTTGAAGCATGTCGCCGGTTACTGCGTAGTGAATGACTTTTCCGAGCGCAGCTACCAGATGGAACGCGGCGGGCAATGGACCAAAGGCAAGAGCTTCCCCGGTTTTGCCCCTGTAGGACCGTGGCTGGTAACCGCCGATGAAGTCGCTGACTCAGGCAAGCTGGCGTTGTGGCTGGAGGTCAACGGGACACGCCATCAGGACGGCAACACCGCCAATCAGGTCTTTGATGTGGCAACTGTCGTGAGCTACGTGTCGCAGTTTATCGAGCTGGAATCCGGCGACCTGATCTGCACCGGCACACCTGCTGGCGTGGGGTTGGGTCACAAGCCTGAGCCGTTGTTCCTTAAGCCGGGTGATGTGGTGACCTTGGGAGTTGAAGGGCTTGGGCAGCAGCGGCAGGTGATCAAGGCGTTTTAACGTTTTGTAGGGTAGTTAATCAACTGCCTGAATTAAAATACGGTCTCCTGTGGGGGCGAGGCTTGCCCGCGATAATTTGCGAACCCTATCGCGGGCAAGCCTCGCTCCCACAGTTAGAATGCATTCCAATCCGGGAAGTTTGGTGTCGATAAAAGTCGATTACTTTCCGGAAATCAACGCAGCAACAAAGTCAGCCAGCAACGCCACAGCAATCGCCGACGCCGCTATCACAAACAGCATCACGTGATGGCCGCCGTTGGCGTTGAAGATCGCCGAATAGCCATAACCGCCCAACGCCTGGAAGGTCGCGAACGAAACGGTGGCACGGCTCCAGGCCACTTGCTGCATGTCATGGCGGGGCACCAGTTCGTGGATCCTGCTCAGCGCCAGCGGCACGATGCCGGGTGGGAACGAGCCAATGATGATCGCCAGCACCGCTAACAACGCAAAGTTACTGGTGGAGCACAACAGCGCGACGGTCACCGCTTGTACGGCAAGCACAACCCGGATCGACGTGCGGGCTCCCAGACGGTCAGCCAGAAAACCGTAGGCGACCGGGCCGAGAATCGCGCCGACGCCGTACATGACCCAGATCACGGCACCGGCATGGGCGCTGAGGCCAAGTCCGCGTGTCACGTAATCCACCAGGAATACCATGGCCGGCACCAGGCCGACCGCCATCAGCGCGTACTGACCAAACAACAGGTAAATACCTGAACCCATACGGGTGTGCTGCGTTTCATGAGGTGCTTGGCTGGGGGCAGAAACTGCGGCGGCAGCGCTTGCCGATGGCCAGCCGAACCAGCTCACTGCAGTCAGCATCAGGGATGCCAGGCCCAGGCCAATCCAGGCATCTCGCAGGCCTAGCGACAGCAGGAACGGCACCAGCGTCCCGGATCCGGCAATGCCCAGACCCACGCCGATGAAGATTGCGCCGCTGGCCAACCCTCTACGAGCAACCGGTACGTGAGGAATTACAGTAGCGGCCACCACAACCATGATCGCGCCGCCAGCGATACCTGACAGCAGACGCCAACTGAAGAACCACGTAATGGACAGCGGGTAGGCACACGCAAAGAAAGACGCGGTGGCAATCAACATCATCAATCGCAGCGAATGCCCATTGGACAGTCGGGCGGCAATGGGGCGGCCGGTGAGGGCACCAATCAGATAGCCGATCAGGTTCGCGGCACTCAGATAAATGACATCCGAAGCCGAAAACCAGTGGGCCTCAATCAAGGATGGTATCAACGGCGTATAGGCAAATCGCGCCAGGCCGATGCTGACCAGGCTGGCACTAAGGCCCGCCAGAATATGCAGCCAGACGTTGCTGCGCGGGGTTACACGAGGATCAGTTGAGATGTGCATGGTGGAATGTCCTTCCCCATAGAATCATGGAAATCAGAGTGAGCACTGCAAAGTGCTTGGCTGAGTCCATAGTAACGGCGATGATTGATGCAAACTTGCAGTTAATTCTCTTTAGTCAGATGCATAAATGCATCACTCGGGTGACCTTTGAACTGGGACGACACGCGAATTTTTCTGGCGGTCTGCAGAAAATCCACATTGCGCGGCGCCGCGCGCTTGTTGAATGTGGATCAGGCCACGGTCGGCCGCCGGATTGCGGCGCTTGAGAAGGCACTGGGCACTACGGTGTTTCTGCGCACATCCGAAGGCTATGTGCTGACCGCTGCAGGGGAAGCGGCGTACAAGTCAGCGGAAAAAATGGAGCGCTCGGCGCTCGAGCTGCAGCGACAGATTCAGGGGCTGGATGATCGACTCAAAGGCGAGGTGCGTATCACCTCGACCGATTCGCTGGCCGTCGACTTTCTGATTCCAGCGATCGCCAGGGTGCACCAACAGCATCCGGATGTGAAAGTCCGTCTTGATGCGTCAATTCAGATGCTCAGCCTTTCCCGGCGTGAAGCCGATATTGCGGTCAGGAACGTCAAGCCGGAAAACCCTGATTTGATTGCTCGCTGCATTGCCCGTTGGCCGGTGGGGTTGTTTGCTTCGCCGGCGTACGCGCAGCAACACGACGAGCCGCAGCCTGGTTCGGCTTTTGCCGGCCATGACCTGATTATGTTTCAGCCCTATCTGGAAAGTGGGCGCGAACCGACTATTGTTTCCGAACCGGTCACTCACGGGCGCCTGGCAGCGACGGTTAACTCCGGCTTGATGATGAGGCGTTCAATTGCTGCCGGAATTGGCATCGGCGAAATTCCGGTTTGCCTGGGCGAGCGTGACGGGTTGACCCGGCTGTGGCCTGACCGACAGCGGCAGGAAACCTACGACGTATGGTTAGTGACTCACGAGGACTTGCGGCACACCGCGCGCGTGAGAGCGGTGATCGATGAGATCGTTAGTGTGTTCGATGAAATCGGGTAGCGCGATGCTGACATCCGAATGGGTGTGCAGTCCGTCTAAAAGCCCCTTTTTCAGTGGTTTTGGCGGGTAAATATAGCGTCTATATCACTTGACTAAAATCTATTAGCAATGTGCCATTAGAGGCTGCTTGCATTTCGATGCAGATTGTTGAGAATCGCAGCATCACGAGCCTCGTAAGCCCTCATTTCTACTTTTATTGCATGCCTGAGCGATCAGGTTTGTCGGGATTTCTCAGGAGTTAAAACAAGATGGCAGCAGTGCAGCAGCAGACCGTTGACGCGATCAAGACGTCCCAGACCGAGCTGACAGCCGCATGGCTTGCAGCGCTGGAGGCCAACGGTGCCACTCGTAACCTCAAGGACGATGAACTGAAACAACAGATGGTCGAGTTTCTGAGTCTGGTGGCTTCGGTTGCAGAGAAGGGGCGCCATCAATCCCTGGCGGGCAGTGATTGGGACGAGATTCGCCAATTCCTCGAAAAGCTTTCGCAAAGCCGCGCTTCGGTGGGCCAGGACTCGCAACAGACTGCCAGCTTCGTTTTTGCGCTCAAGGGCCCGTTGTTTGCCTTGCTGCAACGCAAGTATCAGGCTGATCCAGAGCTCTACGCCGGGCAACTACTGGAACTGTCCGAGTTACTTGATGCTTTGGCGATGCACACCATCCGTACGTTCCAGAAGTCGCGTGAAAGCGTGATCAAGCGTCAGCAGGAAGAACTGCTGGAACTGTCGACCCCGGTCGTCAAGCTGTGGGATGGCGTACTTGCTCTGCCGATGATCGGCACCCTTGACTCCCAGCGTACCCAAGTGGTGATGGAGTCCCTGTTGCAGCGCATCGTCGACACCGGTTCGGAAATCGCCATCATCGACATTACCGGGGTGCCAACCGTAGACACTCTGGTGGCCCAGCACTTGCTGAAAACCGTGACCGCGATCCGTTTGATGGGCGCAGACTGCATCATCAGTGGCGTGCGTCCGCAAATCGCTCAGACCATCGTTCACTTGGGTCTGGACCTGCAGGGCGTCGTCACCAAAGCCAACCTGGCCGATGCGTTGGCGCTGTCACTCAAGCGTCTGGGGCTGACCGTCACCAAGGCGGTATAAGTTCATGGAACGTATTCCTATTCTGCAGATGGGCGCTTATCTGCTCGTCACGATCCAGGTCGATATGCACGATCAGCTCGCCCTGACGCTGCAGGATGATCTTTCCGAGCGCATCAGCAAAACCTCGGCACGGGGTGTTCTGATCGATATCTCTGCGCTGGACATCGTCGACTCTTTTGTCGGGCGCATGATCGGCACCATTTCCGGCTTGTCGCGGATCATGGATGCCGAGACCGTGCTGGTGGGCATGCAGCCTGCCGTTGCGATCACGCTGGTTGAGCTGGGCATGACCCTGCCGGGCGTGAGCACAGCGCTGAACGTCGAGCGCGGCATGAAACTGCTTCAAGAGCGAGTGCTTGCGCAATGACCGTACGCAGCAGCGGCACGCAACCCGTGCTGATCGAACAGGACGTCGTACTTGCGCGACAGACCGCGCGCAAGCTGGCTCAGGAGTGCGGCATGCGTCTGATTGATCTGACCAAAATGGTAACCGCTGTAAGCGAGCTGGCGCGTAACACCATGGTCTATGGCGGCGGCGGGGACATGGACTGGCAGATCCTCGAAGAGGGCATGCGCACCGGTTTGCGGATCACCTTTCGCGACGAAGGCCCAGGCATTCCTGACCTGAAACTGGCGATGACCGATGGCTGGACCTCCGGTAACGGCATGGGCCTTGGTCTGACCGGCGCCAAGCGCCTGGTGGAAGAGTTCGAACTGGACACCGCTCCCGGTGCCGGAACCCGCATAACGATCACCCGATGGACGTGAACCTGCGCAGTACCCTGACGCAGGTTTTGTTGATTGAGGACAGCAGCCAGGTAGGCCACGCAAGACGCACCGCTCAGCAGTTGGCGGAGAGCCTCGCGTTTGGTGAGGTGGATGCCGGACGTGTTGCGTTGGTCGCCACCGAGTTGGCCAGCAATATTCTCAAACACGCGGTGCGTGGCGAGTTGCACCTGCGCGTTTTCAATTCGACCGCGTTGTCCGGCGTCGAGATCATCGCGGTGGATCGTGGCAAAGGCTTCGATATGCATGATTGCATGCGCGATGGCTTTTCTACGGGAGGCACCCAAGGTATTGGCCTGGGGGCAATCGAACGTCAGGCTGATGTCTTTGATGCGCACACGGATGCCCGTGGTGCTGTAGTCCTGACCCGTTTTTACTCACGTAAAGGCAAGACCCGCGACCTGCGCGTGGGTATCAGTCAGCACTCTCTGCACGATGATCCTGCTTGCGGTGATGTCTGGTCGCTGGCAATTGAAGGTCGACGAATCAGTGCGCTGATCATCGACGGCCTTGGTCACGGCGAGGACGCTGAAGTCGCCGCACGTGCTGGCGAAGCGGTGTTCCAGCAGCGGCCCTTTGATTCGGCCGAGCACCTGTTTGACGACATGCACCATTCAATGAAGGGCACCCGTGGCGGTGCGGCGGCGTTGGTTAACTTCGATGCCGAAAGCGATGCGCTACGCTTTGTCGGGATCGGCAATATCGGGGCCACTCTGATTGGTGAAGATAAAGTCAGAGGGCTCGTATCGCACCCGGGTATCGTCGGTCTGCAGTTCAGAAAGGCTCAGGCATTCGAGCATGCTCAAGTAGCGGGCCAGTTGCTGGTGATGTACAGCGATGGCCTGCAATCTCGTTGGAACCTGCGTGATTATCCGGGTCTGATCTATCGTCATCCGGCAGTTATCGCTGCTGTACTGCACCGCGATTATTGCCGCGGTCGCGATGACGTCACTGTGTTGGTCATTACCCTGGAGGCGTTCAGTGCCTGAACCGATTGTTGCCGATCAGTCCGTTGAGCTGCAGATGTTGCGCGATGAAGCAGACGCGTTGCGTGCCGAGCTTGAAGAAACCAATCAGGGCGTACTGGCGCTGTACGCCGAGCTGGATAATCAGGCGGAGGAGTTGCGTCAGGCCTCTGATTTGAAGAGCCGCTTTCTGTCTTACATGAGCCACGAATTCCGTACGCCGCTGGGGTCGATTCTGAGTATCACCAGTCTGCTTCAGGATGAAATCGACGGGCCGTTGAGCGAAGAGCAGCACAGGCAGGTGGGGTTTGTCAGTGGTGCGGCCCGTGAGCTGAGCGACATGGTCGATGACCTGCTTGATCTGGCCAAGATCGAAGCCGGGCGCATCTCCATTTCCCCCGCATGGTTCGACATGTTCGACTTGTTCTCGGCGTTGCGTGGCATGTTCCGGCCAATCGTCAATGCCTCCTCGGTGGATCTCATTTTTGAGGAGCCTGTGGGCTTGCCGCGCCTCTATACCGACGACAAGAAGCTTGCGCAGATCCTGCGCAATTTCATCTCCAATTCCCTCAAGTTCACCCAGCGTGGTGAGGTGCGAGTGTCTGCGCGCCTGGAAAACGATCGCGAAATCCGCTTTGCGGTCGCGGATACCGGCGTGGGTATTCCTCAGGAAATGCATGGCGCTTTGTTCGAAGACTTCTCGCAGATCGACTCGCCCCTGCAAAAGCGTTTGCGCGGTACTGGCCTGGGTCTGTCATTGTGCAAACGATTTGCCGAGTTGCTGGGCGGGCGAGTAGGGCTGGAAAGCGAACCCGGCCACGGATCGACATTTTTCGTGATCATTCCATTGGCAATCGCCTCGGGGCATGCGGATGAAGCGTGAACTTCGGCTGCTGATTGTTGATGACAACGCAGCGACACGCTATGCGCTGCGTCGGCGCATGGAACGTCACGATTTTATTGTCAGCGAAGCGGGCACCGGCACTGACGGGCTTGAGCAGATTGCTGCGCAGGTTCCGGATGCGCTGATCCTCGATGTGAACCTGCCGGACATGAGCGGCTTCGATATCGTACGTCTGTTGCGAGCCGAACCACGCACTGCCTTGCTGCCCGTGGTGCATGTGTCTGCCGCGTCGATCCAGACCGCCGACATTGTCACCGGTCTCGAAGCCGGTGCTGACGCCTATCTGGTGCATCCGGTGGACCCTGATGTATTGCTGGCGACCTTGCGAACGCTGCTGCGGGTGCGAGACACCGAATACGCGTTACGTGAGAGTGAAGCGCGTTTCAGGGAGATATTCGTCAATATTTCCGCACCGATTGCGGTGATGGACGCTCAGCTCAAGGTCCACGAGTGCAACCACGCGTTTGCGCTGCTGACCCATCAAAGCCTTGCCCAGGAAACCATGCTGGGCTCTCTGGCGGATGATCAGGATGAAGTCATTCAGGAGCTGCGTGCAGGCTTGTTGGCCGGCGAGCGCTGGCAAGGTACTTTGCGCATGCTGGTCAGAGGCGAATTGCGCGAGACCGAGTGGCAGGTGTCACCTTACCGCACGCCAGAGCTGAGCCTCGTGTTCGTCGAGGACGTGACCGAGCACCGGCAGCGTGAGCAATCACACCTCAAGCAGCTCGACAGCGTCAACACCAAGCTTGCCCATGAAGTGGCCGAACGTGCCCGCACCGAAGCGCAGTTGCTTCAGGCGCAGAAAATGGATGCGATTGGCAAGCTGACCGGCGGCATCGCCCATGACTTCAACAACTTGCTGACAGGTATCATTACCGGCATCGAGTTGATCAAGAAGCGCACCCAGGAAAACCGCCCCGAGAAAATCATGCGCTACGCCGAGGCCGCGCTGGCATCCGCTTCCAGCGCGGCGGCTCTGACCCATCGCTTACTGGCATTTGCTCGTCAGCAACCGCTTGATGCGCGACCCATCGATATCAACAAGCACATCCGTTCGCTGGAGGATTTGCTGCGCCGCACCATTGGCAAACGCATTGCGTTGACCCTGGACCTGACTTCGCAATCGGCCATTGCGCTGGTGGATGGCAGTCAGCTGGAAAGTGCATTGCTGAATCTGGTCATCAACGCGCGCGACGCGTTACCTAACGGCGGCACGATTCGTGTGACCACTTTCGCCGCGCATTCAAGCGGCGATGCCAGGCTGGCGGATGGCGCTTACCTGGCGCTGTCGGTCAAGGATGACGGCATCGGCATCGAGCACAGTGTCATCGACAAGGTGTTTGATCCGTTCTTCACCACCAAGCCTATTGGTGAGGGCACCGGGCTGGGGCTATCGACCATCTATGGCTTCGCTCGGCAGTCGCGAGGCGACGTAGTCATTCGCAGCGTTGTAGGCCACGGCACCGAAGTGACCCTGATGCTGCCAGCCGGGATTGATTCTGTGCCGGTGGAGGATGCGCCAAGTGCTGCTCCACGGGAAGGCGCGGGGCAGCACATTCTGATCGTTGAGGACACGGCGTCAGTGCGGATGTTCGTCAACGAGTTGCTGGTCGATACCGGCTATCGCTGCACTCAGGCAGGTGACGTCGCTACGGCATTGTCGATACTTGAAAACGATGCATCCATCGACCTGCTCCTCACAGATGTCGGCTTGCCGCATATGAACGGGCGAGAACTGGCGGATCGGGCCAGGGCCTGGCGACCTTGCTTGCCGGTACTGTTCATGACCGGTTATGCCGAGAACGCGGTGAACCGGCAGAGCTTTCTGGGGGAGGGCATGGACATGATTATCAAGCCCTTCAAACTGGGCGCTTTACTCGAGAAAGTCGACACCATGCTTGAGTCGCAGCCCTGAAACAGCTGATCGCCCGCCAGTTTTCAGTGACTGCACAGTCACAACCAGAAATATGTAGTGCTCTAAAAATATCACTACATAATTCTTGACGAAGCCCTTTTCGACTTGCATTATGCAGCTGTCTCCCTGATCGGGAGAGTTGCAAAGGGTGTTCTTGACATGCACGACGAGCCGTCGTGATGTTCCCGGATGTGTGCTGCCCACAAGGCAGATTGATGAAGCTGACCCGGCATGAGCGTCGTCTGACGTGAAGATGCTGGCGATACGTCCTCATGAGGCTTGTGGCTGACAGCTGTCAAGTTGCCGTTGGTTTCGGATGTTTCGCTACTTCTCCTCTCGTTGAGACGCTGCCGCGTAGCAGCTTTTCATCAAGGCTACATGCATCTAGTCAAGGGCCGGTTCTGCAAGGGTGTGAACGATAACGAGTGTTTCATCGTTTCGTTCATCTGCAGCAATACGAATTAATTGGCCGATTTGATGATGTGTTTGAGCTAACTAATTAATCAGATAACGAGCGGTCAAGGAGTTACACATGAACTTGAATAAGCAACCAACGATTGATGAGCTTTCCGAACTGTTTGCTGCGCGTAAAGACAGTCTGGATAACCATATTCTGTGGGTATGCGAAGAGGGGGAAGTGCGTATTGATCCTCTTGCTTCAGGCGTGCCGGAAGAGCAGTTCGTTGCCAGTCGCCCTAACTTGCGTACTCGCCTGTCGATGTACCGCCGTGGTCATGGCTGGGTAGGCAAGAAGGCCGCCGCCGACAAGCAATTCATGAGTGATGTGCTGCAAACACTGCAGGATGTGTGGAGTCAAGCCCAGCGTCAGCCTGACGCGCGGGTTGCTGAGCGGTCGTATTAAGTTGAGTTCGCAGTAATCCCCTGTAGGCGCGAATTCATTCGCGAAGCGTAGTGACAGTCGCATTGCTTCGCGAACAAGTTCGCTCCTACAGGGGATGTATGTTGTGCATTGTCTTCGTGGGCGCCAACTTGTTGGCGAGGCGGTGTGTCAGGGCAATTGTTTCGCGAACGCGTTCATGTTTTCTTAATAGATACAAGTAACAGAGTTGAACCGCATTCCTGTAGGCGTGAGCTTGCTCACGATTGCATCAGGTCTCACGACAAGTTGTTGTGATGAATATTGAATCGCGAGCAAACTCACTCCTACAGTTCATATGCCGCGAGAAACGGCGATGCAATTGACTTCATGGCATCTACATAGCCATGTCATCTACATAGCCATTTCATTTACATAGATAGTCCCTGCAACCCTCAAGTAGGCTTGTTCTGTTCGATAGGTTAGGCTTGGCCGCTTCCCGACGTTAGCGCCGGGCAGTATCTGATCTTCATCGTTCATGACAAGGCGCGTGTATGGATTTGCGGCAACTGGAAGCGTTCGCGGCGGTTATGTCGGCTGGCAGTGTCACGGCGGCGGGCAAGATGCTCGGTCGTTCACAACCCTCGGTCACGCGGGTCATTCAGGAGCTTGAGCAGGAGCTTGGCTTTGCTCTGTTCGAACGCAGCGGGCCCAAGGTCACGCCGACCCAGAAAGCGTTCATGATGTACGCCGAGGTGGAAAGTGCCTTGCTGGGCATCCGTAACATTCGCCAGCGCGCCTTGCATATTGCTCAGGATGAAAACCGCCAGATCAAGCTCGTCGCAATCCCGGCACTGGCCGCCGGTTTACTGCCTGCGGCTTTGTCCCGGCTGCCGCAGCCTCTGCAACCGCAGCACATTCAATTGCACAGCATGTCTCCGGAAAACGTCGTTCAGGCAGTCCTTTCCAAGACCATGGACCTGGGGGCAGTGAGTCTGCCGCTGGAGCATCGTGGCCTGGACATCCACTGGATCGGCGAGTCGCCGTGCGTGGCCGTGCTGCCCGCAGATTCAGAACTGGCTCGCTACGACGTACTGCCCATGGAGGTGCTGGCGGCGCACCCGTTAATCACCATGTCCAACCCGTTCCGTTTCCGTCGTCGTATCGACAAGGCGTTTCAGGATGCAGGTGGCAGGACGCCGCATATGCTCGATACCAACACCTCTCTGGTCGCCATGCAGATGGCTCGGGTCGGGTTGGGTATCGCCCTGGTGGACCCGTTCACGGCACTGGGTGTACCGATCAATGGTGTTGTAGTGCGACCTATCGAGTGCAACATCCCGTTCTTCTTCGGCTTGATTTCTGCCTTTGCCAGCCCGCTATCCGATGTGGCGGTGGCACTGGTCGACGAACTTGCCAGGTCCGCTCAGGCGCTTCTGCCGTCGATGATCATGCACGACCCAAGCGAACACGACGCTTTGCTGCAGAGCATTTATGCGGGGTAGTCGCAGGTTTTGAGCGGTGGCGGTGCGCGTACCCCACACCAGAGCTCAACCCTGTCTTGATCTGAAATGCGGTTTCCTGTGGGAGCAGAGCTTGGTCTGGGCGGCTTCCACAGGGGGAATGCATCAGCTGCACCATTGCTGCCACTAATACCTTTCTGGAATATCAATATTCAATAATCATCGTTGAAGGAATATTTCACGGCTTCTACTATTCGCTTTACGAATTCATGAGCCTTATGAATTCGAAAATGTATGAGTGTGGAATGCTTCTTGTATAGCAAGTGACCACCTTTTCTCGAATGCCGAGTATTGAAAATGTCCGATTTGAACACCGCCAGTGGTCTTGCTGCGCTGGAAGCTCGCCTGCAGCAGGATTTGCAATGGCTGGATCTGCCTGCTTCACCCTGGGTAAAACCGCGGGTCAATGACGGGCAGGCGGTGTTGGATGTGGCCATTATCGGTGGCGGCATGGCGGGCCTGGCACTGGCCGCCGAGCTACGCAACATGGGTGTGATCGCGCGCATTTACGATCAATCGCCAGCCGGTTTCGAAGGCCCGTGGGCGACTACCGCGCGCATGGAAACGTTGCGTTCGCCCAAACAACTGACGGGTCCCGCATTGGGCCTGCCTGCCCTGACATTCAGAGCCTGGTTCGAGGCACAGTTCGGTCTGGCGGCGTGGAATGCGCTGGACAAGATCCCGCGTCTGCAATGGGCGGATTACCTGCGCTGGTATCGCAAAGCACTCAAGCTGGACGTGCGCAACGAGCATCGGGTGAGCCGGGTCCAGCCTCGTGCGGACGGTCTGGTTGAGCTGGATGTCCAGCATGCCGGGCAGCTTCAAACTATTGTGGCCCGCCACGTGGTGTTGGCCACTGGTCGCGATGGTCTGGGTGGTCCTTGGGTGCCTGATTTTGCCCACAGTTTGCCCCGGCATTTCTGGGCGCATTCGGCTGACGGGTTGCAGGACGATTGGTTCGTCGGCAAGCGCGTTGCTGTGATCGGTGGTGGTGCATCGGCGATGGACAGTGCTGCCACCGCGCTGGAAGCTGGTGCGCAGCGGGTCGATCTGCTGATTCGTCGGGCCGAGCTGCCGCGGGTCAACAAAGGCAAGGGCGCTGGCAATCCAGGCATGACCCACGGTTACTGGCGCCTGCCGGATACCTGGAAATGGCGAATTCGCAAATACCTGAACACTCAGCAAGTCCCACCGCCGAGGGGCAGTACACAGCGTGTTTCCCGCTCCCCCAACTCCCGTTTTCTGCTGAACAGCCCGGTCGTTGCCGTTCAGGAAAACCCGGCCGGTGGCCTGTGGGTGGATACGCCGAAGGCGCGGATCGAGGTGGATTTTCTGGTATTCGCTACCGGCTTTCGCACCAACTTCCAGCTGCGTCCCGAGTTCGCCAGTTTTGCCTCGCATGTCCGCGCCTGGAGCGACAGCTTCACACCACCCGGCGGCGAGCCGGATAACGAACTGGAGGACTTGCCGGACCTGGGTCTGTGCTTCGAATTTCAGGAAAAGACCCCCGGAGCATGCCCCGGCATCGGTCAGATTCATTGCTTCAACTATCCGGCAGCCCTGAGCTACGGCGCGGTGTCGGGTGATATCCCGGCCATCAGCGAAGGCGCCAAGCGTCTCGCTCAAGGGCTGGCAGGCCAGTTATTCAACGAAGACATCGAGCTGCATTTTGAAGCGATGCAGAACTACGCCGAACCTGAGTTGCTCGGTGATGAATGGGTCGCCAGCGAGCCGACGGCTCAAGAGTTACGCGGATGATCGGCTGGCTGGTGCGGCGCCTGAGTCAGTCGCTGTTGGTGGTACTGCTGATGACCCTGGTGGTTTTCATTGGCCTGAACGCCATCGGCAATCCGATGGACATTCTGGTCGGCGAGGACCTCAACCAGGCCGAACGTCTGGCAGCCATTGCTCATCTGGGGCTGGATAAGCCGTTATGGCAGCAATACCTGTTGTTCCTCAAGGGCGCTGTGCAAGGCAATCTCGGTCAGAGCTTTGTTTACCACGAAGACGCCATGCGCCTGATCGTGCAGCGCCTGCCCGCGACGTTTGAACTGGCTTTTAGCGCGATGTTTCTCGCTGTCGTGCTTGGCGTGCCGCTGGGCATGTTCGCCGGCAGCTATCCCGATCACCCGTTGTCACGCATGTTGATGGCCTCCAGCATTGTCGGTTTTTCGCTGCCCGCGTTCTGGGTGGCGTTGATGATGATCATGCTGTTCTCCATCAAGCTTGGCTGGCTGCCCGCCAGCGGCCGGGGTGAAACCCGTGAACTGTTCGGCATTCAGTGGTCCTTCCTGACCCTCGACGGTTTGCAGCACCTGATTTTGCCTGCACTCAATCTGGCGCTGTTCAAGATATCTCTGGTGCTGCGCCTGACCCGTGCTGGCGTGCGTGAAGTGCTGCCGCAGGAATACGTGAAGTTTGCCCGCGCCAAAGGCCTGTCGCCGGTGCGGGTGATGTGCATGCATGTAATGCGCAACACCATGATTCCGCTGGTCACGGTGTTGGCCATGGAGCTGGGGTCGACGATCGCGTATGCCGTGGTGACCGAAAGCATTTTTGCCTGGCCCGGTGCAGGCAAGCTGATTCTGGACAGCATCAACATGCTAGACCGCCCGGTGGTGGTGGCTTATCTGATGGTGGTTGTGGTGATTTTTGTGGTGCTCAATCTGATTGTCGATGCGCTGTATTACTTCCTCGACCCGCGTGTGCGTGTGGAGGGGAAACGATGAGCCAGGTCCCCTTAGCGACTTTCAAGGCGCAATCGCCATGGCGGCGCGGCATCTCCGAGTTCAAGACTTCGCCGACAGCGATGCTCGGTTTGCTGGTGTTGGTGTTTATCGTCGGTGTCGCGGCGCTGGCGCCGTGGATTGTTCATCAGAATCCCTATGACCTGATGCAGCTCAACGTTCTGGATGCGCGCCTGCCTCCGGGGACGGAAAACGTTGATGAGGGGTACATCTATTGGCTGGGCACCGATGGCCAGGGGCGCGATTTGCTGTCGGCGATTATTTACGGCCTGCGTATCAGCCTTTGGGTCGGTATTGGTTCGGCGCTGATCGCGGCGGTACTCGGCACCATGCTCGGTTTGTTGTCCGCGTATGCGGGTGGTTGGGTCGATGCGTTGTTGATGCGTCTGGTGGATTTGCTGTTGTCGTTCCCGGTGATCCTCATGGCGTTGATGATTCTCGCCTGGCTGGGCAAGGGCGTCGGCAATGTGATGCTGACGCTGGTGGTGCTGGAATGGGCCTATTACGCGCGTACCGCCCGTGGTCAGGCGCTGACTGAAAGCCGCCGCGAATACGTCGATGCCGCGCGCGGGCAGGGCATCGGTTCGTGGCGCATTGTGGTCGGGCACATTCTGCCCAACTGCCTGCCACCGCTGATCGTTATCGGCGCGTTGCAGATCGCCCGGGCTATCACTCTGGAAGCAACCCTGTCGTTTCTCGGACTTGGCGTGCCGATCACCGAACCTTCGCTGGGCCTGCTGATTGCCAATGGCTTTCAGTACATGCTCAGCGATGAATACTGGATCAGCTTCTATCCCGGTGTGGCGCTGCTGATCACCATCGTTGCCATCAACCTGGTGGGCGACCGTCTGCGTGATGTGCTGAACCCGAGGTTGCAACGATGAGCCTGCCAAACAGTTCTGCCGAGTCGTTGGCCGTCGAACAAGCGGCAAGCGTGCAGCCGACGCTGGATGTGCGCGGGCTGTGCACTTCTTTCTACACCCGCGCCGGGGTGCTGCCTGCGGTGCGTGATGTGTCCCTGAGCATTCAGCCGGGGCGAATACTTGGACTGGTGGGCGAGTCCGGTTCCGGCAAGTCAGTCACCGGTTTCTCCATCCTCGGTCTGGTGGATGAGCCGGGGCGGATCAGTGGCGGGGAAGTACTGTTTAAAGGTCGCGACCTGACGCGTTTGTCCGCTAAGGAATTGCGTCACCTGCAAGGCAATCGCATCGCGATGATTTTTCAGGACCCGATGATGACCCTCAATCCAGTGCTGCGCGTCGATACGCAAATGATCGAGGCGGTGCAAGCACACCAGCCACTCAGTCGCACGGAGGCTCGTGAACATGCCAGCCGTACGTTGGCGCTGTTGGGTATCGCCAGCCCCGATGAGCGTCTGCGCGCCTACCCGCACCAACTGTCCGGGGGCATGCGTCAGCGGGTAGCGATTGCCATTGCCTTGCTGCATTCGCCGGACCTGATCATTGCCGATGAACCGACTACAGCACTGGACGTGACCATTCAGGCGCAGATTCTCAGTGAGGTGCAGAAGCTGGTCCGTCAGCAGGGCACTTCGCTGATCTGGATTACTCACGATCTGTCGGTAGTCGCCGGTCTGGCGGACGATATTGCGGTGATGTACGCCGGGCGCATCGTCGAGCAAGGCACCGTCGCGGCGGTGCTGGATCGCCCGCAACACCCTTACACCCAAGGCCTGATCGACAGCTTGCCGAGCCGTAACAAACGCGGTCAGCGGTTACGGCAGATTCCCGGCATGGCACCGGATCTGCTGTCGATGCCAACAGGTTGCGCCTTCGCTGCGCGTTGCACCCGAGCGACTTCGGTGTGCGAGCAGGATCCGCCCAGTCAAGCGATAGAGCCGGGCCGACTGGTCCGCTGTTTTCACCCGGGAGCCGCCGATGAGCAATGAATCGACGCCAATCATCGAGCTGCGCGATGTCAGCAAGACATTCGGCAAAGCCAGCCCTGAGACCGGGCTGCAGCATCTGTTGCAGCGCCTGCAACTGACGCGGCCGACGTCAGTGACACACGCTGTCGACCGGGTTGATCTGCGCATTGTGCGGGGCGAAGTGGTGGGGCTGGTCGGCGAGTCCGGCTGTGGCAAGTCGACCCTTGGCCGAATGGTCGCGGGCTTGCTGCCGGTGTCTTCCGGCACGGCGTCCATTGACGGCAAATCCATTGAAGACTTCACCCATGAAGAGCGTCAGGCGTCGCGGCTGAAAATCCAGATGATCTTTCAGGACCCGTCCGCCAGCCTCAACCCGCGCCTTCGTGTGGACCGTATCGTCGGGGAGGGCGCGTTGCTGCATGGCCTGACCGACAAGGCGGGTTTCGACGATTACGTCAGTGCTCAACTGCAACGTGCCGGGCTCAGCCCGCAGTTGCGCCAGCGCTATCCACACCAGTTCAGCGGCGGCCAGCGTCAGCGCATTGGTATCGCTCGTGCGTTGGCGGTGCAGCCTGAGCTGCTGGTCTGCGATGAGTCAGTGGCGGCGCTGGACGTGTCGATTCAGGCGCAGATTCTCAACCTGTTCATGGACCTGCGCGACGAGCTTGGCCTGACCTATCTGTTCATCAGCCATGACCTCGGCGTGGTCGAGCATCTGTGCGATCGCGTGGTGGTGATGTACCTGGGGCGGGTCGTGGAGAGCGCCGACGTCGATGACTTGTTCAGTCGCGCTAACCATCCTTACACCCAGGCCTTGTTGGCGCAGATCCCGCGTTTCGATATTCGCAGTGCCCGTTATGACGCGATCAAAGGGGAAATCCCCAGCCCGCTGAACCCGCCTGCCGGGTGTCATTTCCATCCTCGTTGCCCGCACGCCATGGCGCGCTGTCGCGTGGAAGTTCCACCGCTCAGGGAGGTTTCGCCGAACCACCTGAGCGCTTGCCACCTCAACGAAACAGCCTGAACGGGCGCTTGATCGCCTGTCTTTCTTATTGCCATTGCGTACAAGGAAACAACACATGAAACCTCTTGTTCGTTCACTGTTGGCTTCGGCCCTGATTCTGGCCAGCGGCAGTGCCTCGGCTGAAGCCTTGCGTATCGGTTACGCCGACCCGGTCTCATCCCTTGATCCACAACTGAACAACTATGCCGGGGACCGATCGGTGGCGCTGCATGCCTTCGAGTCGCTGGTCAATCGTCGCGACGACAAGACCCTGCCGGGTCTGGCCAAAAGCTGGAAGGTGCTGGACGACAAGACTTGGGAGTTCAACCTGCGCGACGACGTCAAGTGGCAGGACGGCAAACCGCTGACCGCCGATGATTTCGTGTTCTCCTTCGAGCGCGCCCGCGCCGTGCCAGGCTCCGTGGCGTCTTACGCGGGTGCCATGCGCACCGTCGAGTCGATCCAGGCCAAGGATGATCACACCCTGATCATCAAGACCCGCTCACCTAACGCCAACCTGCTGCCGGATGTCGATTCGATCTACATCGTCAGCCGACATGTCGGTGCAGGTGCTGCCAGTGCCGATTACAACTCCGGCAAAGCGATGGTCGGCACCGGGCCTTATCGTTTTGTTTCCTTTGTGCCGGGCGACCGCACGATTTTCGAGCGCAATACCGAGTATTGGGGCGAGAAACCGCTGTGGGACAGCGTTGATTATCGTTACATCGCCAATGCCGCGAGCCGCACTGCAGCCTTGCTGGCGGGTGACGTGGACGTGATCGACAAGGTCTCGCCAACCGACGTGGCGCGTCTGCGTCAAAGCCCGAATGTGAAGGTTTACGCTTACTCCGGTCTGCGTGCGCTGATTGTTCAACCGAGCTTCCGTGAAGGTCCGAACGAATACATCCGTGACAACGCGGGCAAGCCTCTGGAGCAGAACCCGCTGCGTGATGTGAAGGTGCGCAAGGCGCTGTCGCTGGCGATCAATCGCCAGGCGATTGTCGAGCGCATCATGCAAGGCACCGTGACCGAGGCCAACCAGTGGATGCCAGCCAAGACGTTTGGCTACAACAACGATCTGAAAAACATCCCGTACGACCCGAAACAGGCCAAGGAGCTGCTCAAAGAAGCGGGCTTCCCGGATGGCTTCCAGTTGACCGTGCATGTGCCGGGTGACCGTTACCCGCAAGCACCGGAAACCATGCAGGCCGTGGCACAGTTCTGGTCGCGGATTGGCGTCAAGGTGCAGCTGGAAGTTCTGCCTTGGGCGGTTTACGCCGGCAAGGCGAACAAGAACGAACTGGCGATCAGTGTGATCGGTTGGGGTAACGGCACTGGCGAAGCGGCTTATGCCTTGACCAACATCCTGGCAACCGTTGACAGCACCAAAGGTCTCGGCGCTTCCAACTGGGGGCACTACAGCAACCCGTTGGTGGATCAAGCCCTGGCCAACGCGACCTCGGAATTCGATGAAGCCAAGCGCCGCGCAATTCTGGAGCAGTCGGCCAAGGTCGTGACTGACGACGTCGGCATCATCCCGCTGTTTCATTACCAGAACATCTGGGCTGCGCGTAAAGACCTGAAAGTTGAGCCGCTGGTCAGCGACCGCACTGCGGCGAGCATGGTCACCAAACTGCCTTGACGCCCGGAGCCTGCCGCCATACCAGCGGCAGGCTCAGCCCGATCCATTCAGAGGAGCTGTAATGAATTCCACCGCTCAATCGCCGGATGTCCTGGATGAATTGCTGGGCCTTTCGCCCGGCACACATCTGTATCAGGTCCGTCATGCCCGTGACAAAGTGCTGGCCGCGACTCAGGGCAGCCACGCACAGTTTTTCGATCCGCTGCTTGCAGACAATCTGTCCCTGATCGAGCGTTTGGCGGTCGCGTATTTTGCCAGTCGTCTGACCCCGAATCAGCTGTTGGCAGACTACTATCTTGAGCAGTTGCAGGCGCTGGACGTTGATCTGTCGCTGGTCGGGGCCATTGACGCTGGTGTTCTTGAGCGTCTTGAAAGTGCGCGGCTGCAAGCCATTCTCGGCTTTACCCAAACCTTGATCGAACGCCCAGTGGAAGGTGATCAGCAGGCTTTACTCGTACTACAGCAAGCTGGATTGTCCACTGCGGAGATCGTCGTGCTCGCGCAGTTGATTGCGTATCTGTCTTATCAGGTCAGGCTCGCTGCCGGACTTGCCGCATTGTCAGCCGCAGGAGCCGCGTGATGAGTGAGCCAATCCGTATCAACGGTTTCACCAGCGAAGTGCTGGGGTGGAAAGCATGGCTGCCGACCATCAAACTCGACAGCGCGACACCCGAACAGGTCGCCGTGCTGGAGGAAAGTCATCCGCAGGCCAAAGTGTCCGATTATTACCTGACCCTGGCCCATCAGCCCGAGGTGCTGCGCCAGCGTTCTCTGGCTTTCAACGCCATCATGTATGCCCCTGGTGGCCTGTCGCGTGCCGAACGCGAACTGGCGAGTACAGTGGTTTCGCGCATCAATCAGTGTGTGTATTGCGCTTCGGTGCATGCCCAGCGCTTTGAGCAACTGGCCAAGCGCAACGACGTGATTGCCGAAATCTTCACCGACCCTGAGACGGCCGGCACGACCGACCGGGAAAAAGCCATCGTGCGCTTTTCCATCGACCTGACCCTTGATCCGTCTGCGCTGGGTGCCGAGCACATTCAGCCGCTACGTGCGCAGGGCCTGGACGATGCGCAGATTCTTGACCTGATCCACGCGATCTCGATTTTTGCCTGGGCCAACCGTCTGATGCTCAATCTGGGCGAGCCGGTTTACAAGGGGTTGTGACAGGACGTGGTCAGCAATCAAGCGTTTGAATAAAAACTTCGCTAAAAATTGTACAAAGCGTCGATCGTCGTATAGCTTTTAAGTCTGAAGGGTCAGCTTCCCGGTGTTGTTGTGGTCTTTGACCTTGCACCGGGTTGCTGACCTTTTTTTGTTCTTGCCCTGAAGTCCCGGACGAGAGGCGCTGTATGGCACGACTATGGTTAGTGGTTTTCCTGCTGTTCAGTCAGGTGTTCAGCCAGGTGGCGAGCGCTTCCTGGCAAGAGTCGCTACCCAACGCCCAAGTGGTCGGCGGTGGCGATCTGCGGGTGTTCGGCTTTCGTGTCTATACCGCACGCCTATTGAGTGCAGACAAGCCTTTCAAGGCCGATCAGCCGCTGGCGCTGGAGCTGACTTACCACCGGACGATTTCCCGGGACGATCTGGTCGAGGCCAGTATCGTCGAGATCAAGCGTACTTCCCCCAAGGCGATTCCCGAGAAGCAGCTGGTCGCGTGGCGTGAGCAAATGGCGCAGGCGTTTGTCGATGTTGAAGAGGGCATGAAGATCACCGGGGTGTATTTCCCTGGCCGCGAAGCGCGCTTTTACGTCGGTGACAAGCTGCAGCACGTTGTACAGGATCCGCAGTTCGCCAAAGCTTTCTTCGACATCTGGCTGAGCCCGAAAACCCGCAACCCGGAGCTGCGTGAGCAACTGATGGGACGCGCCGCCAAGTAATTCATTTTCTGTTGGGAGCTGCGACATGTTGAAGGCCTTGATCATCGCTGCATGTATCGGTTTGGCTGCCTGTAGCGGCGTGGACGTGAAGCAGTACAGCCAGGAACAGCCCAAGCTGGATCTGCGCGAATACTTCACCGGCCGCGTCGTGGCGCAGGGTATTTTCCAGAAGCGCTCGGGAGAGGTCACCAAACGCATGGACGTGGTGATCAATGGTCGCAGCGAAGGCGATGCGCTGATCCTGCATGAAGACTTCACCTACAGCGACGGTAAAAAAGAAACCCGGATATGGACGCTTGTTCCTGACGGGCCAGGCCGATGGAAGGGCACGGCGGGGGATGTCGATGGCGAGGCGTTCGGAGAAGTGTCCGGCAATGCCTTCCACTGGCGCTACGTGCTGAACCTGCCGGTGGATGGCACCACGTACAAAGTGCATTTCGATGACTGGATGTACCTGCTGGACGACAAGACTCTGGCCAATCGCTCGTACATGAGCAAATTGGGTGTGGAGCTGGGACAGGTGACGTTTTTCTTTCGTAAGCAATAGAAACCTGTAGAAGAACCTGTAGGAGCTGCCGAAGGCTGCGAGACATTAATCCTGACTCGCCGCCATTCGCAGCCTTCGGCAGCTCCTACAAAAAATATTCCAGCTCAGACGGCTGTGATCAGTTGGGCTCTGGTCCTGCGGCGCGATATCTCCTCTGCCTGGAATCTGAAATTTCTTGAAACCTTCGCTGCCGATCTTTCTCGCCTCTCTGTAACATGGCTACCCGGCTATCGATGCCGAAGCATGACCATGAATTTCCTCACCGGATGCCCCGCATGACCGATTCTGTTTCAACCTCCAGCAGAGATTTCATTCTGGTGGCCTGCGCATTGCTGATCGTCATGGTTGGCACCACGCTGCCTACGCCGCTGTATGTTTATTACCAACAGCAGATGGGCTTCGGCGAAACCTGGGTGACGCTGATCTTTTCGATCTACGCCGCCGGAGTGATTGCAGCGTTGCTGGCAGTGGGCAGTTGGTCCGATCAGGTCGGACGTCGTCCGATGCTGTGCGCGGGTCTGTTGATGGGCGCGATCAGTGCGGTCATTTTTCTGTACTGCGATTCCATCGGTGGCCTGTTGCTGGGACGACTGTTTTCCGGGTTCTCTGCCGGGATCATGACCGGCACCGCAACGGTGGCCGTCATCGAACTGGCTCCCAAGTCCTGGAGCAAGCGCTCAACGCTGGTGGCCACGGCCGCCAACATGTTCGGCCTCGGGCTCGGGCCGTTGCTGGCGGGCCTGACGTCTCAGCACCTGCCGCATCCGCTGCAACTCGTCTTCTGGCTGCATCTGGGCTTTCTTGCGATCGCACTGGTGGGCGTCTTGATTGCGCGGGAAACGGTCACGCGTCCGGCAGTGCCCCGTCTGCGAGTCATGCGGCCTTCGATTCCTGCCCAGGTGCGCGGTCTGTTTATTCCCGCAGCCATCGCCGGTCTGGCAGGTTTCAGCGTTGCCGGGCTGTTCACCAGCATGGTGCCGTCGATCATGCGCCAGGTCATGGAGCAATCCAGTGGCATCGTGATCGGTGCGGTTGTAGGTTCGTTCTTCGCCGCCTCGGTAGTCGGTCAGGCGCTGCTGCAATGGCTGCCATCGCGCCAGCACATGACCATGGGTTGCGTCGCGCTGATCCTCGGCATGCTGACGTTGGGCCTGAGCATCGCCACCGAACAAATGCTGTTGCTGATCATCGCGGGCATTACTGCAGGTATCGGCCAGGGCATGGTGTTTCGTGCAGGCATGGGCGCCGTCACGGCGGCCAGCCCGCCACATCAGAAGGCCGCAGTCGCCTCGGCGCTGTTTGTGGTGTTGTACCTGTCCATGTCATTACCGGTGATCGCCGTTGGCGTCAGCGCGCCGGTGTTTGGCTTGCGCCATGTGGGTGAATTCTTCAGCGCTCTTGTTGCATTGATTGCTGTGATTGCGATGTGGAGCATGAGAAGGGCGCAGGCTGCGGCGGTGTAGCCTTGGCGATGATCTCTTGTGATAGCTAGGCTTTTGTGGGAGCTGAGCTTGCTCGCGATAAGGCTGGACGCGATCTAAAGTAAACCGCATTCAACCTTATCGCGAGCAAGCTCAGCTCCCACATATGTCTTCATTCAGTCAGAAATATCCAAGGCACATTTCTTGCTTTGCTAACAATAAAACTATTGATAGCTAGCAAAAAATAGAGAGCCTTTGATCATGATCGCTACCTCAACTCGTGCCGTCATTTGTACGCCCCATGCCGAAGCCAGTGCCGCAGGGATGCGGATTCTTGAGGCCGGCGGCACGGCCATTGATGCGATGCTGGCCGCCAGCGCGATGCTTGCGGCGGTTTTTCCGCATATGACCGGGTTGGGCGGCGATGCCCTGTGGATGATCCATGACAGCAAGGTACGCACCATCGTGGGGATTGGGCGTGCCGGTCAGCACTTGCCCGAGGGCGGAAAGATCACCGTGCGTGGCCCGGCTTCGGTTGCTAGCACCGCAGGCGCCCTGGCCAGTTGGCAAATCGCCGCGAATATCAGTCGTCATGACTGGGGGTCGAAACTTGGCTGGAGCGACCTGCTGGAAGACGCCGCTGTCATGGCGGATCGTGGCGTCGCCATTTCGCAGTCGCAATTGTTCTGGCAGACCTTGCGCCAACCGCTGATCGAGCAGTTACCGGACCTGCATCGTCTGTGCAAGACCGAGGGGCGCTGGAAGGGCGAGGGCGATACCTTGCGTCAGCCGGAGTTGGCCAATACCCTGCGTCATCTGGCCAGGCATGGCGTCGAGGACTTCTATCGAGGTGAGCTGGCCGAGGCTTTCGGTGCGGCTTTTGACCGGCTTGGATGTGGCCTTACGGCCGCTGATCTGGCTGCCACCCGTGCGCTTGAGGCTGCACCGATTTCGGTGCGTTATCGCCAGGGTCGACTCTATAACGTCGCACCGCCCTGTCAGGGGCTTTACACCTTGCAAGCCATGGCCGCACTGCAACACAAGCCATTGGCACAGATGGATAATGGCAGCGCGCAGTATTACCACTATCTGGTGGAAGCCATTAAACAGGGCTTGCTGCGCCGTAATGCGCAGTTATGCGATCCGCTCAGCACCTCATGGGATTTCCTCGCCAGCCTGGAGGATGCGCAGATCAAGGCTTACGCCGATGCCATCAACGACCAGCGTGCTGCCCCGTGGAATGAACCGGGTCGGCCTGCCGACACCATCTGGATGGCTGCCACTGATGCTCAAGGGCGAACCGCGTGCTTGATTCAGAGCCTGTTTCACGATTTCGGCTCGGGCTGCATCCTCGGTGACACAGGTGTGTTGTGGCAGAACCGCGCTGCCGGTTTCAATGCCGATATGCACCACGCCAACGGCTGGGCACCGGGCAAGCGCCCGGCGCATACCCTGAATCCGTCCTGCTATCTGGCGGACGACGGCCGTCGCTGGTTCTTCGGCACGCAGGGTGGCGACGGTCAGCCGCAGACGCAAATGGTCCTGGCGACGCAATTGGTCGACTTTCAGCAGCCGATTGATCTGGCACTGGAGACGCCACGCTTCCTGCTGGGGCGCAGTTTCTTCGACAGCACCGACAATCTGAAGCTTGAAGGTGACATGAGTACGGCGACTGTCGAGGGTCTTGCCGCGCTCGGGCACGAGGTGGAAATCATCCCGGCACGCAGCCCCATGACCGGGCATGCCGGGATCATTGCCATTGATGAAACCGGACGGCGCAGCGCCATGCATGATCCCCGTGGCGAAGGCCTCGCGCTGGGTCAGCCAAACTGATCGTCAAGACCATTGCAGACGGGGTTTGCCGGTGCGCGGTTGCTGGCGGATAATGCCGCCGATCGCCCGTCACTGGCAGTCCTGCTGGCTGGCACCAAGCGTTTTGAAAAATAGAGGAAAGGATGGGCCTGAGCACTGTCACTGCCAAACAGCTTGAGGTGCAACGTATCGTCGATGCGTTGTTCAAGGCTATCGCCCAACATCGTCTGCCGCCTGGCACGCGACTGATCGAAGCGCAAATCGTGGAAACCCTGCAGGCCAACCGCAACCATGTGCAGGTCGCGTTGCAACGCCTGGCGATGCAGAAGGTAGTGACCATCGAGGCCAATCGCGGCGCCATGGTTGCCCAGCCTACTGCCAAGGAAGCCCGGGATATTTTCAGCGCTCGTCGCGCCATCGAACGGGCGATTGTTGAAGGCATCACTCCGGCGATCATGCGCAAGCAGCGTCAGCGGATTGCGACGCACATGAACAATGAACGCAAGGCCACCAACGACACGGACCGCCGTGCCATCGTGCGCGAATTGAGCGAGTTTCACTTGATGCTCGGCGAGATCAGCGGCAACACCGTTCTGAGTGACATCCTCGCCAACCTGATGGTGCGCAGCTCGCTGATCGTGGCGCTGTATCAGCGTAACGACGTGCCATCCTGCGCGTCGGACGAGCATCAGGAAATCATTACTGCACTGGAAACCGGCAATAACGAGCGCGCCGTGGCGGTCATGCTTGAACACCTGGACGAGCTGGAAGGGCAGCTTGCTCTGGAGGAAAGCGCGCCGGAGGAATTCAATTTGCGGCAGGCGTTGAGTGATTGAGACGATCAGTCCTACGTCATCGCGCAAGATCCGGCATGGCGCAGAACTTGTGGGAGCAGAGCTTGCTCGCGATAAGGCTGGACGCGATCTAAAGTGAACCTGGTCCGGCTTATCGCGAGCAAGCTCTGCTCCCACAGGGTTATGCGTAAAGCGTGCCTAACTGTCCGGCCTCAACAGCTTCCCAACCGGGCGGCTAAACGTCTGCCTCCCACCCTTGAAGCCCATCAACGGCGCGCTGATTTCGGCGATCACCGCTGCAGGCGAGGGCGCGTCGAAGACGATGAAATCGGCGCGACAGCCGGGTCGCACGCCGTAATCAGTCAACCGCAACATGCGCGCTGATTCGCTGGACACCCACGCCAGGCATTGCAGCAATTGCGGCACGGTGCCCATCTGGCTGACGTTGGCGAACAGGTTGGCCTGACGGATCAGCGATGCGTCGCCATACGGCGTAAATGGATTGCCGATGTTGTTGGTGGACACCGAGCACGTCACGCCACAGGCATGCAGATGCTCCAGCGGCGCCAGCCCGCGGGGCTTGTTGTAAAACGACTCGCGGCCCATCAGAAACAGATCGGTAGACGGCAGACAGGTCACCTGCACGCCGGCCTTGGCAAGGTGCAGGCCCAGCACGGTCATTTGCTCTTTGGGCAGTGTCGAGAGCTTGGTTACGTGGCCGATGGTCACGCGTCCGGCCCAGCCATGCAGCTGCGTGCAGCGCGCAACTTCCATGACCGTCATGCCTTCCGGGTTCAGATCGAAATCCAGGTGCAGGTCCAGATCGCAGTCGTATTTGACCGCCAGTTCGAACAGACGCTGGATCTGCCCGTCGGGATCGCTGTCCATGTAAGGGCAACCGCCCAGCACCGTCGCGCCATTCTCCAGCGCTTCACACAGCAATTCTTCCGTTCCGGGATTGTTTAGCAGGCCTTCCTGAGGAAAGACACAGATTTCCAGGCTAATCGCCCAGGCGTAGTCAGTCTGCAAGCGGCGAATGGCATTGAAGCCGGTCAGACCGATTTGCGGATCAAGCTCCACATGGGTACGCATGTGGGTGGTGCCTTGCAGGATCGCCTTATCCAACACCAGCGCACCGCGTCTATACACGTCTTCTTCAGTGAAACCGGCTTTGGCGGCGCGGGTCTGGGCGACCGCCTCGGCAAGGGTGCCTTCATGCAAATGGCAGCGCTGCATGATGCAGGCCTTGTCCAGATGAATATGGGTTTCGATCAGGCCTGGCATCAACAACCGGCCTTGTAGATCAAGGGTTGCCCATTCAGTGACTGATGGACTGAAAGCCTCAACGTAATAGCCGTTTTCCACGTACAGCACGGTGTCGGAATTGGCGCTGGAATCGCCCAGCCGCGCATTGATGATTTTTAGAGTGTTCAAGCGTTGACCTCCTGGCCGCTGTCGGCGCTTTCACCCAGATAGGCCGCAGCCAGTTCCTTGTCGTCACGCAACTCGGCAGCACTGGCGGATTTGATGATGCAGCCGGTTTCCAGTACGTAAGCACGATCCGCGACCTGCAGCGCGAGGTTGGCCATTTGATCCACCAGCAGGATCGTGACGCCTTCATCGCGCAGGGCGGCGAGTGCTTCGTACAGCTCGCCGATCATGGCCGGTGACAAGCCCAGAGACGGCTCGTCCAGCAGCAGGATTTTCGGTTTTGCCATCAGCCCGCGACCGACCGCGACCATCTGTTGTTCACCGCCGGACAACATGCCCGCCGGGTTATCGATGCGGTCGCGCAAACGCGGGAAGCGTTTCAGGATCGCCTCGACTTCAGCTTCGGCGTCAAATGCTTCGCGTCGGGAATAGCCGCCCAGCAACAAGTTGTCGCGCACGCTCAGGTACGGGAACACCTGACGACCTTCCGGCACCAAGGCCAGACCTTTGCCCGCGATGCTGCTGGCGCTGGCCTGTTCAATGCTTTCGTTGTCCAGCAGGATGCTGCCGTTGGTGGCCCGATGCAGGCCCGCCAAGCATTGCAGGATGCTGGATTTGCCCGCGCCGTTGGCACCCAGAATCGCCACCAGCTCGCCGGGATTGACCAGCAAATTGACTTTATTGACCACTGCCGCAGCGCCATAGTCGATGACCAGATCCTTGACGTACAGCCGCGCATCGCGACTGCCGTCCCAGGCTTGATCACGTGGCGTTGCCTGATAATCGGTACCGCCCAGATACGCCGCGATCACCTGGTGGTTCTGACGAATCTCGGCAGGCGGCCCGGACGCGATCGGCTTGCCTGCGTCCAGCACCAGCAAGTGTTCGGACACTGACATCACCAGCGACATGTCGTGCTCGACCAGAATCACTGTCAGGCCAAAGTCCGCCAGTTTGCGCAGCAGCACTGCCAGGTCGTCCGTGTCGCGACGACTCAGGCCCGCTGCGGGTTCATCCAGCAACAGCACTGCAGGCGCGGTCGCCAGTGCCCGTGCGATCTCTACCAGACGCCGATCAACGTGGGGCAAGTCCTCGGCGGCAATGTTCACCTCACCGCGATAGCCCACCAGTGCCAGCAAGTCCAAGGCGAGGCTGCGTTGCTCAGTGGTCGACAGGCTGAAGGGCAGGCCGAGGCGACCGTTCTGCATCGCCACCAAGAGGTTATCCAGCACCGACATTTCACCGAACAGCAGGGTGGTTTGATAGGTGCGGGCGACACCCGCTCGGGCGCTTTTCCAGGCGGGCAAACCGGCCAAAGGTTGTTGCAGTTCGATCTGGCCACTGTCCGGCGCGTAGAAACCGCTGATCATGTTCAGCACCGTTGTTTTACCCGCGCCATTGGGGCCGATGATGCTGGTGATGCTTCCAGCCGGCGCATGCAGGCTGACGTGTTGCGCCGCCTGCACACCGCCGAAGCGAATACCGATATCGGTCACGCGCAAACCGGTTGACGGGCCACGGCTGCGCAAATGCGCGGCGATACGCTGTGTGTTGCTCGCAGTCGGAGGCAGCAAACGGGTTGGGTTGATCCAGCGACGGGCGAGGGCACCCAGCAGGCCGTTTGGCGCAACCCACAACACCAGTAGCAAAAGCACCGAGAAAATCAGCAGACGGTATTCGGCGAAGTCCGACAGTAATTCCGGCACCAGCACGATCAGCAAAGCGCCAATCAATGGGCCAAACAGCATGCCACTGCCACCGACGATCACCGCCAGGACAAACAGGATCGACTGCGAAAACGGAAAGGATTCCGGGTTGATGAACATCAACAGTGGCGCAAGCAGACCGCCTGCCAACCCGGTCAAAGCGGCCGAAAGGGCGAAGGCCAGGGTCTTGCTCAGGACCGGATTGAAACCCAGAGAGCGCGCGGCAATTTCAGAGGCTTTCACGGCACGCATGGCCTTGCCCCAGGTGCTGTGACTCAGGCGTTGATAGAACAGCAATGCGCCAATCATCAATGCGCCAGCCAGCAGGGCGAGCAGTATTGCGGGATCGAGACCGGCAAATTCAGGCAGCGGAATGCCCATCAAGCCATTGGAGCCGCCGGTCACGTCACGCCATTCGATCAGGCTGTGATGCACGACGAACGCAAAGGCAATGGTGATCATCGCCAGATACGGGCCGCTGACTCGCAGCGCCGGGATCGCCAGCAGCGCGCCGACCAAACCTGCCACGATGCCCGCCAAGGGCAACGCCAGCCATAGCGGCCAACCGGCCATGGTCAGCAGTGCCGACACGTACGCACCAATGGCGTAGAACGCGATGTGCCCGAAGGAGATTTGCCCACTCAGGCCAATCAGAATATTCAGGCCGACACCCACCACCGCCGCCAGGGCGCAGAGGGTAAAAACCAGCAGTGAATAGCTGTCTAGCGTGAAAGCCATGACGCCGCACACGACGGCGAGCAAGGCGATGAAAACCGGAGCAGCGAGGGTTTTTATGTCTTTCATACTTTTACCAGAGCCTTGCTGCCGAACAGGCCATCGGGACGAATCGCCAAGGCAAGAATGACCAGCGCAAACGTGAATATCTGGGTAAAGGCGGAGCCGAAATACAGGGTGATCAAGGCTTCAGCCAGACCGAACAACAGTCCGGCCGCGAACACGCCCCCGGCGCTGCCGATGCCGCCCAGAATCGCTACCGCAAAAGCTTTCAGGCCAAACAACATGCCCATCTCGGCGTTGACGCTGAACAACGGTGCGATCAACAAACCTGCTACCGCCGCGAATACCGTGGAAACAGCAAATGCGATCGCCACTACTCGATTGACGTTGATGCCCATCAACATTGCCGCGCGCGGATTTTGCACGCAGGCCTCCAGGACCTTGCCCAGTCGGGTGTAGCGCCGCACCAGATACAGCGCGAGGGCAATGGCTGCCCCCGCCAGAGGAATCAGCAACTGCAATGCACCGACGCTGCTGCCAAACAGCTCGACATTGAGATTGACCAGACTGCTTTCGAACTGACGAGGCTCCTTGCCGAAAGTGAACAGCGCCAGGTTGTCCACCAGAATGCCACCCGCCACCGTCGCCATCAGCCAGGCCTGTGAGCCACGGCTATGGAACGGCCGCACCAGCCAGCGCTCGATCGCCAGGCCATACAGCGCACAGAGGATCAGCGTCAGTGGCAAGGCCAGCCAAAGTGACCAGCCCCAGTTGATGCAGAAGGTGTAACCCAGCACCGCGCCGACCATCATGGCGCTGCCCTGAGCAAAGTTGACGGTGCGCGAGACGACGTAGGTCAGGTGAAAACCCAGCGCCAGCAAAGCGTACATGCTGCCCAGGCCGAGGCCGGTGACGATGGCGGCGGTGAACATGGCGGCTCCTTAAGGCTTCAACGGTACGATCTGGTCATTGACGAAGTGCGTGAACAGATAATCGTCCGGCCCCAATGCATCGTGTTTCTGCACCGTGAACGGTTGTTTGTAGTGCTTGATCAGACCGTCGTATTCGTTGATGGCGTAGAAACCGTCACGCACGGCCTTGCCGTCTGTGCTGCCGGCTTTCTCGATGGCCAGCGCAGCCAGATGCAGCGCGTCGTAGGCATTGGCGATGCCCACCGCAGGCGTTACGTCAGCCAGAGTTTTGATTTGTGGGTAAGCGCTTTTCAGTGCTGCGAGCAGAGCATCGCCTTTCGGACTGTTGTGCTCGGTGAACACGTAGGTCTGGATGAAGTGCACGCGGGAGGCATTCGGGCCAGCCAGCTCACCGAAACGACCGCCGGCCGGACCCCAGTGCGAAACCACCGGCACGTCCCAGCCCATGCGATCCAGCGATTTGACTACTTGCGCCGAAGGACCAACGTTACCGACCATCAACAAAGTATCGGCCCCGGCGTTTTTCAGACGGGTCAGTTGCGGCACCACATCGAGGTCGCTGTCCTGAATACGTTCAACACCGGCGTTGGCCAGGCCGCGTTTTTCCAGAGCACGCTTGAAGCCGGCTTCGTTGGACTCGCCCCACGGGTTATTGATGAGGATCATGCCCGGCTTTTTCATGCCGTTATCGACGCCGTACTTCACCAGCGCTTCGTCGACCAGTTCGTCGACAGCCGAGACCCGGAACACGTAGTTATCAGCAGCGCCGTTTTCGGTGATCTTTGTCCCCGCAGCCCAAATCCCCATGAACGGTACTTTCATCTGATTGGCCAATGGGACGATTGCCAGCGACACCGGCGTATCGAGGCCACCGAACAGCACAGTGACTTTCTCCCGCTGGACCAGTTCGCGAGCCGCCAGCATGCCTTTGGACGGATTGCTTTCGTCGTCACGGCGTACCAGCTCCAGTTGACGACCCAGTACACCGCCCTTGGCGTTGACTTCGTTAATAGCCATGGTCAAGCCACGGGTCAGGGCTTCGCCGGATTTGGCTGACTGACCTGAAAGAGCGGCCACCAGGCCAACCTTGATCGGCGGCTCAGCGGCTTGCGCGCCGCCGAACATAGCCATATTGAGCGTGACTGCCGCAGCCACGGGAAAGAGCAGACGTTGCAGGTTTGGAAGCCGGATGGCCATAGGTCGTTCTCCTGATTGCTAGCAGTTGCATATTTATTGCTAGCAAGTAGGATGCCAGTCGTAACGACCCGCTAAATGATGGTTCTTAGCATTTTTGCCTCGTATTTACGCGCCAAATTAAGGCGGCTCGCACCATGTAGAGGCGTTTAGGCAATTTACTTAACTCGTGAGTCAGGAGATTCAGAGATGTCGGAAAGTAATAAAGATGTACAGATTGTTAGCAATTTTCTAGAAGCGTCCATGGCCCCCGATCCGGTCCGGGCTGCAACCTTCATGAGCGAAGACGTGAGGATCACTTTCACAGGCGGTCGCGTCATGCCCACCCCGCAGGACATCACCGCGTTCAACGGCTCGCGCTATGCCTGGGTCAAGAAAGCTCTGGGTAATTTCGACTGGATGGATCGCGGCGACCACACCGTGGTTTATTCCAACGGCACGCTGTACGGCGAGTGGCCGGATGGCAGCAGCTTTTCCGGCAATCGTTATCTGGACCGCTTTGAAGTGCGCGACGGCAAGATCACTCACATGGACGTCTGGAATGACAGCGCCG
Source organism: Pseudomonas caspiana (assembly GCF_002158995.1). GTDB lineage: Bacteria > Pseudomonadota > Gammaproteobacteria > Pseudomonadales > Pseudomonadaceae > Aquipseudomonas > Aquipseudomonas caspiana. The sequence goes on from NZ_LOHF01000010.1 coordinate 174,706, forward strand.
AGTGGTTGCTGGCGCCGGAGATTGCGAAGGCTTGATTGGCTGAAAAGGGCGCGGTCCGGATGCCTTATGCAGGAACTGCCGAAGGCTGCCAATGCTTTTTCCCTGATGCACTGCGGTCGCAGCCTTCGGCAGCTCCTACAGCGTTGTGTTTGCGCCAATCATTAATGCTGGAATCGACCTCAAACTGGCCTTTCAGAAGAACGTCGCGTTATGGTGGCGTTTTTTATTCGTATTCGAGAGGCCGTGGTATGCGCTTTTCCCCTTTTGTCGAACGAATAGCCGGGCAGGGTGCAGCCGCCTGGGACATTCACTTCGCCGCCTGGCAGGCTCATTGTCGAGGGGAAGACGTCATTATCCTCAGCATTGGCGATCCAGATTTCGCTACCCCGGACTTCATTACCGAGGCGGCGGTCGGCGCATTGAGAGCAGGGGACAGCCATTACACCGAGATCCCCGGACGCCCTGCGTTACGAGAAGCCATCGCCGAGCGTTACGCCAAACGTCTGGGTCGACCGGTAGAGGCGACCAATGTAATTACCCTGGCCGGTGCGCAGAATGCTTTGTTCGCGAGCGCCCTGTGTCTGTTGCAAGCCGGTAATGAAGTTTTGGCCCTGGACCCGATGTACGTGACTTACGAGGCCACGCTCAGGGCAAGCGGCGCGACGCTGGTTCGGGTAAGTTGTGACGCCGATGTGGGTTTTCGTCCAGACATCAGCCGTATCAGCGCTGCCATCACCCCACGTACCCGGGCTATTTTTCTCTCCAACCCGAACAACCCTACTGGCGTAGTGCTCACTGTCGAGGAACTGCAAGGGATTGCCGAAGTGGCCATCGCTCATGATCTGTGGGTGGTCGTCGATGAGGTCTACGAAAGTCTTTGTTACGAGCGAGAGCACGTCAGCCTGGCCAGCTTGCCGGGTATGGCCGAGCGCTGTGTGATCGTCGGCAGTTTGTCCAAATCCCATGCCATGACCGGTTGGCGGGTCGGCTGGATCGTCGCGGACGCGCAGTTGGTCAGGCACGCGGAAAACCTGTCGTTGAGCATGCTCTATGGTTTGCCCGGTTTTGTCATGGCGGGCGCGATGGCTGCGGTGCTTGCTCATGATCAAGTGACGTCAGGCATGCTCGATATCTATCAGCGCAGGCGCGATCTGGTGGTGGCCGGATTGAGTCACTGTCCGGGTATCGAAGTACGCAGCCCGGATGCCGGCATGTTCGTCCTGCTCGATGTGCGCGGCACCGGCCTTAGCTCGCTGGACTTCGCCTGGCGCCTGTTCCGCGAGGCGGGTGTGTCGGTGCTCGACGCAGCCGCTTTCGGTGAGCCTGCCCAGGGTTTCGTGCGGCTTTCATTTACCGTAAGTGATGACCAACTGGCGCGTGCGTGTGTGCGAATCAAGTCGTTCGTCGGCACGCTCGCCAAGTCTTGAGAGGTATTTTGTGAACGAATTTATTGCTCCAGTGGACCCGGCCAAGGCCTATCGCTTGCTCAACCACGGGCCTACGGTATTGGTTTCGGCCCGGCATGACGGAGTTGACAATGTCATGGCCGCTGCCTGGGCCTGCGCGCTGGATTTCATGCCCGCCAAACTCACCGTGGTCCTCGACAAAATCGCCAAGACTCGTGAGCTGGTTGAGCAAAGCGGTGTCTTCGTGATTCAGGTGCCAACGGCGGCGCAGTTGCGGCTCACCCACGATGTGGGCACGCGCAGCCTCTCCGACGAGGCTGATAAACTGCAGCGCTCAGGCGTGGAGCTGTTCCGTATCCCTGGGCACGACCTGCCGTTCGTGGCTGGATGTTCCGCCTGGTTGGCGTGTCGCCTGATACCCGAGCCGCACAATCAGTCGACCTATGATTTATTCATCGGCGAAGTCATTGGCGCGTGGGCTGACACCCGTGTGTTCAAAGACGGACACTGGCACTTTGAAACAGCCGACCCGGCGTGGCGCAGTTTGCATTACATCGCGGGTGGGCACTTTTATGCGATTGGTGACGCGCTGGATGTTGAGGTTGCAGACGAGAAATGATGCGTGCAATACGCCATGCAGAAGCCTGCATGGCGGACAAAGCTGGAGTTACTGCCGTTCAATAGAGAACGCAGTATCGCGGGCTGTCACTTTTTCACGACGTGACTGGTGGAGAGGTTGCTGTAGGTGACTTTCCCGCCTTCGGTGGGGTAGCCGACGTTGTCCAGGGTGTATACCCCGGCCTTGAAGTAAAAATCGTAGCCATACCACGCGGGGTTCAGGGTGGTCTGCGCGGCGACGTCGTTGATCAGCACCGTAAGCTTGCCGGTGGGCGCCATCTGGATCGAGTAGGTGAAGGCCTTGTTCATGGGCATGGGAGTGCTGTACATCACCGGGCTTTTATCGTCCGCCGGTTTGACGCGATATTCCAGGTCGACGAAACCGCCTTTGGCGGTGTAGCGGTAGACCATTTTCAGCAAGGGCGTCGGCGCGTTCTTGGCATGGATCTGCGCCACCACAATCTTGCCCGTCGACGGTACCTGATTGACCGTCAGTGCGCCGATCATGGTGTTGGTCCCGCTGTTGTACAACCAGTTCCGTGCGGTGCCATTGGGCAGGGTTTCGCGCAATTCCGTGCGAGGGAAGTCACTGGTGCCGGAGTGCGAGCCGGTCACGGGCGCCCACATCACGATACCGTTGCTGCTGACTTTGAAGTAAGGGTTATTAATGCTGCTGACACGCGCCGTCGCCACGGTGAGCGCTGGCGTTTCGATGGGCAGGGTAAGGTTCCAGACACTGAGGTCGATCATGGGGCTCTCGCACGGGCAATGCGCCCGACCAGTCCCGGGACGCTGCGTGCTTTAACGGCAAGCCAGGCGTTTGGTTGATAGCCGTTGGGCTGATGGCGAGTGCGCAGACGACAGACGGCAAATGTTCCTCAGGCTCCTGCAATTTCGTGGGAACGAATTTATCCGGGAAAAACGGGGTTTCATGTGGTCCGAGCAGCTCATCGCGGGCAAGCCCGGTTCCCACAGGATTCACTGATGACGTGGGACCGGCTTTAGCCGGGAAGAGGCCAATACATTCAGTCCATCTTTATCGTCAGAAATACCGCCTTCCCGGCTAAAGCCGGTCCCACGTTGGCTTGCGGGCAAACATGGAATCTCCCACAGGACCATGACCCTCCTGACAGTCCGACTCTCAACGGGTTTGCACCAGCTCCAGAATCACATTCCCCGCCGCTTGCGGCTCGATCAGCAGGCGCTGTGAACCCGCTAGATGCGGCACTTTGTTGCTTTGGATAATGGCTCGCGCCGCATCCAGATCTTTAGTGTTGATGCGCAGTGCGATCGCGTGGGGTCGTTGTCTGGCGGCCTTCGGTAAGTCGACCCCGGCAAACTCGGTTTGCGCGGTCGTGAGCGACATGGCGCGTAGCAGTCCGCAGCCCGTGTCGGCCTCCAGCACATCGCCGTCGTAGCGAACTGAATCGCCGTACAGACCTTTCCAGCGAGCCTCGAGCTGAGCAGGGTCTGCCAGGTAAGTCACCGCGAGGATGCCGTCGGCACTGTTTGGGTGGTTCTGCCATCCAGGCACCCAGATCAGTTCCGGGCGGTGTTGATGGCATATGAAATTGGAAACATCCGGGTGCTCTTCGTCCATGAACAAACCCAACGACACGACGGCTTCGTCCGGGCTGCCATCGGGCAAGGTCATTTTGCGTCGGAAGTCGATACGGCCCTGGCTGGCCAGCCCTGCTTTTGTCAGGCGTGAATAGTCAGCATCGGCATCCTTGCTGTGCAGGGCCACCAGCGAGACGCCTTCTTCGCCACGATCCAGAAACTTGCCCAATTGGCGGCCGAAGCAGAAGCCATCGACTGAGTTGGTGCCGAATTTCGAGGCGTCATCTACTGCGATGATTTCGATGAAGTTGCTCGGGAACATCACCAGTGTCGTGACCGTGCCCCATGGGTGGTAGCTGACCGGCGACGGTTCAAAGCCCATCTTGCGGTACAACTCCAGGGTCTGCGGATGGTCGCGTACGGTCACCAGCGGATGATCGATACCTTGAGTGGATTGGGCTGCTGCGGCCATATCATTGCTCCCGTTCGGTTATGGTCTTCGAGGTCAGGGTCGCGAGCGACTGCGGTGCGCTACCGACAACCTTTGCCGGTGTGCCCGCGACTACGGCGCCTGCAGGCACTGGTTTGAGCACTACCGCATTGGCAGCGACGATAGCTTTGGCACCGACTTCAATGTTGCCCAGCACGGTCGCACCCGCGCAGATCAACGCGCCACGGCGGATCTTTGGATGGCGATCGCCGACTTCTGCCAGCGTGCTGCCCAAGGTCACGCCATGCCAAAGGCTGACTTCATCTTCTACTACGGCGGTCTCGCCAATAACCAGGCCGATGCCGTGATCGACAAACAGTGCCTTGCCCAATCGCGCTGCCGGGTGAATATCAATGCTCCAGGTATTGGCTGCCCAGTTCTGCAACAGTACTGCGCTCTGCACATCGCCGTCGTTCCACAAAGCGTGGCCGAGACGATAAGCCTGAACCGCCAGGATGCCGCGGAAAGTCAGGAAAGCAGTCAGGTGATCAGGACAGGCCGGGTTGACGATGACCAGATGGTTGATATCCGCCGCTGCGTTGGATGCAATATCGGGATTGGCCCGAATGATGTCGGCGAACCAGCTCGTCAGATCGGCGTCGTCGGCCTGCTCTTTGAGTTGCCGGGAGAGGTTTGCCGCCAGGGCGGTGGCGAAGGAGGGCTGCGACAGAATCCCTTGTTCCACATACTGGCTCAAGACAGGGTTACGATCAGCCAACTGCCGGGCCTGATCTTGCAGACGCTGCCAAAGGGCATCCATGGCGTTCTCCTTTTTGGGGTGGTCCGAGTATGGGCAGGCAAAGGGGGCGCTATCAATCCTTTCGGGGCTGCAGCTCTGTTGCTTTTTTCGCAACTCTGGATGGCGGTCGCTTGCGGTGCTGCAAACTGCCCGCAAGCTTGCCCCTACGCTCAACTTGTAGGACTGGCTTTGGTCGGGAGACCGGTATTTTTGCCGAAGGCAATCAAGCGACTTTCTCGAAGCCCTCACGGCTGAAGCCGGTCCTACAAGATGAAATCCAGGTCCGGCAGTTTCGGAATGGTGAGATCCAGCCAGATGTCAAACCAGATACTTGTTAAACCACTCCAGCGTCCTGTCCCATGCAAGCTTGGCAGCCGCTTCGTCGTAGCGCGGAGTGGAGTCGTTATGAAAGCCATGGTTGGCGCCGGGATAAACATACGCCTGATACGTTTTGCCAGCCGCTTTCAGTGCCTGCTCATAAGCCGCTGCGCCTTCGTTGATGCGGGTGTCCAGTTCGCCGTAATGGATCAGTAGCGGGGCCTTGATTCTGGGCACGTCTTCAGCTTTGGCCTGACGTCCATAAAAGGGCACCGCGGCGGCCAGTTCGGGATAGGCAACCGCTGCGGCGTTGGCGACACCGCCGCCATAGCAGAAACCGGTGATGCCGACTTTTCCGGTCGTTGCGTCATGCTTCATCATCCACTCGATGGCGGCGAAGAAGTCGTTCATGAGTTTTTCCGGGTCTACCGTCTGCTGCAATTCTCGACCTTTGTCATCATTGCCGGGGTAGCCGCCCACCGAGCTCAGGCCGTCAGGGGCGAGTGCGATGAAACCGGCTTTTGCTACGCGGCGGGCAACGTCTTCGATATAGGGGTTCAGCCCGCGATTCTCATGCGCCACCACCACGGCGGGTAGTTTGCCGGTGGCTTTTGCCGGGCGAACCCAATAGCCGCGCACCTGGCCGTGACCTTTGGGGGAGGGGTAGGTGACGTACTCGGCGACGATGTCCGGGTCGGTGAACTCTACCTGTTGGGCCATTGCGTAGTTCGGGCTCAACGAAGCAAGAACAGCGCTGGCGGTCAGGCCGAACACGGTGAAAGCCGCCGCGCGATCAAGGAATTCACGCCTGTTGATCTTGCCGTGGGCGTAGTAGTCGTACAACTCAAGCAATTCCGGGGAAAAATCTTTCGCGGTGAGACGCTCCATCTGTTCGCTCCTTCTTCGGTGAGTCGGCTGATTAAAGCAGTCTTTGCCGGTGAGGCAAATGGGTGACACACCGCTGTTTTGCAGCAAACACGATTCCTGTAGGAGCGCACGAGCAGCGCGAGGCCGCGATAGCGATGTATCAGACAGGATGCCATCGTTGCTTCGCGGTGCTCGTGAGCTCCAGAAAAAGCATTCCAACTCGGATAGTCCTTTTTCTTGTTTGATGAGAGCGAGCGTGCCGGCAGATAGATTGTGCGTTGTGTGCTCTGTTCTGCTGGCAAGAGCGGGTATGATGGCGCCCCTTCGGGCCGAGCATGCCGGTCCGGGGATGCCTTAAAGTCTGGAGTCGCCACCTCGATGTTCACCGTCACCCGCCTTGAAAACCCGCCACCCGAGTCGATCAAAAGCCAGATCATGAAGATGGTGGTCGACTACGTCACTGATATCAGCATGGTCAATATTGCGCCCAGCAACCCTCTTTACAGCCTTTATCAATATGGCGTCGGCTACGAGGTTCACCTCTATATCGATGCCATGGATGGGTCAAAAGGGATCCCCGTTGAATTGATCGTCGCGCTGGATGCCGATGAGCCCGACACCGTTATCGGTTTCTTGCTGTATCTGCCCGTCAAGGACGATCCCGAAGCGTGCGCGGTGGCGTTCATGGCAGTACAGACGAGACAGCGCCGTAAAGGCGTGGCGAGGGCCATGTTGAAGAAGATGACCGGTCGCTATCCGCATGCCGAGCTGGCCTGTCGCGCTGCGGCGGTTCCGCGTTTCGAGGCGATGGGTTTTCAGGTACTGGCCGCTCGCGGTCCGCAGGTATTAATGAATACTTGGGATCACGGCACTGATGGCCTTGTGGCGGTCCTGGATGTCGCACCGATCTACAATTCGCTGGAGATTCGGCAAATTCACGCTTATTTACTTCAGCAGCACGGAAAACGGCCGATGATAGAGGCCGAGAAACAGCGTGATCGACATCTGGATCAACTAGCAAGACAGGCGAAAGCGCTGGTCGATGCGCGTCAGAGGCCCGCTTCGAACGAGACTATCGATTAAATGCGCGTTTGATTATCGGTAAAAGTTCGCTCCAGAACCTGTATCCGATTACAATTACCGTTCGCGGTTCCCGACACACGTGTACATATGTGCTTCACAACGCATGACCCTTTGTTACGCAAGTAGCAGATGTTGTTCCGTGAAAGACCTGGGTGCTGGTTGTAACGAGGTTGTCGGAGCAGCTTTGTTCTGACGATGTACCAAGAGATTCAATGTCACTCAGCAGCTGAAAACAATGGCAAACAAGAAGTCAGCTCAGGAGAGACAAGAGAGTGAGGTTGGTAGCAGTAAATCAGCCTTGTATGTCCAGTCGTTGGTCCTGCCGATTGCCGCAGTTCACGAGATGCCACGTCGCATGCGTGTAACCGGGCAGCTATTGCTCAGACTGACGAAGGGATGACGTTCTATCCTGGAAATCACAGTATGTTAAAAAAAGTGAACACAGCCCTTCTGGGCCTGGCGATGTCGATGGGACTTTCGCCCTTGCATGCAGCTGAAGCAAAAAAAGTTGACGTATTGTTGATCGGCGGCGGCATCATGAGCGCCACTCTGGGCACCTGGCTCAACGAGCTGGAGCCGACCTGGACCATGGAAATGGTCGAGCGTCTCGACAAAGTCGCCGAAGAAAGCTCCAACGGCTGGAACAACGCCGGTACCGGTCACTCTGCCCTGGCCGAGTCCAACTACACCCCGTACGGTAAAGACGGCAAGATCGAGATCGCCAAGGCCATCGAGATCAACGAAGCGTTCCAGGTCACCCGTCAGTTCATGGCGTGGCAGGTCAAGAACGGCGTATTGAAAAACCCGCATTCGTTCATCAATTCGACTCCGCACATGAGCTTCATGTGGGGTGACGATAACGTGAAGTTCCTCAAGGCCCGCTACGAAGCGCTGAAAACCAGCCCACTGTTTGCCGGCATGCAGTACAGCGAAGATCAGGCTCAGATCAAACAGTGGGTTCCACTGATGATGGAAGGGCGTGACCCAAACCAGAAAATCGCCGCTACCTGGTCGCCGCTCGGTACTGATGCGAACTGGGGCGAAGTCACTCGCCAGTACGTTGCCAACCTGCAGACCAAGCCTGTGTTTGACCTGAAATTGTCGAGCGAAGTCCAGGAAATCACGCGCAACAAGGACGGCAGCTGGCACGTTGAATACAAAAACCTGAAAGACGGTACCAGCCACGGTACAGACGCGAAGTTCGTGTTTGTCGGTGCTGGCGGCGGGGCTCTGAAGCTGCTGCAAAAAGCTGATATCCCTGAAGCCCGTGAATACGGTGGCTTCCCGGTTGGTGGCTCGTTCCTGGTGACTGAAAATCAGGACATCGCTCTGCAGCACATGGCCAAGGCCTACGGCATCGCCTCGACTGGCGCGCCACCCATGTCCGTGCCGCACCTGGATACTCGTGTCCTGGACGGTAAGCGCATGATTCTGTTCGGACCATTCGCGACCTTCTCCACCAAGTTCCTCAAGGAAGGTTCTTACCTTGACCTGCTGTCGACCACCACGACCCATAACGTGTGGCCGATGACCAAGGTTGGCGTTGAGCAGTATCCGCTGATCGAGTACCTGGCAGGCCAGTTGATGATGTCGGATGACGACCGCTTCGCTGCGCTGAAAGAGTACTTCCCGCACGCCAAGAAAGAAGACTGGCGCTTGTGGCAAGCTGGTCAGCGTGTGCAGATCATCAAGCGCGACGCTGAAAAAGGCGGCGTGTTGAAGCTGGGTACCGAGGTTGTTTTCTCCCAGGATCGCTCTATCGCTGGTCTGCTGGGCGCCTCGCCAGGTGCTTCGACTGCACCTCCGATCATGATCGATGTGCTTGAAAAAGCCTTCAAGGACAAGGTTGCTACTCCAGAGTGGCAAGCCCGTATGCGCCAGATCGTTCCGAGCTACGGCACCAAGCTCAATGGCTCGCCTGAGCGCGTTCAGCAGTCGTGGGATTACACCGCTGAAGTTCTGCAGCTGACCAAGCCGCCGGTAATTGACCCGGCAGCTTATCCTGCTGCAAGCGCTGCTCCGGCCAAGCCTGCAAAGCCACAGCCAAGCAATCCGGCTGCGGATATGGCTCTGTAATAAGCTTTATCGTCAAACGCATCGGGTTCAGGCGGTCAGCAATGGCCATTTGAAACCCGAACAGAAAACCCGGCACTGCTTTAGCGGCAGTGTCGGGTTTTTGCGTTTCAGCGCACGACAGATTTAAAACCGAGTACTAATAGCCACAAATAATTATGGGTTTAATCAGCTAAAGCGTCTGGTTTGAAAATCACGTTTGCCTGGCTTGATAAATAAGCTATGTTGTAAGACGTCGTATAAGACAACTCGATCTATACGCGTATTCCATCGCCAATAAACAATAACAAGGAACAACCATGAACAAGAGTTTCAAGCTGCTCGTTGCATTTCTCTGCCTGTTCGGCGGTTATACGGCTACTGCTCACGCTTCGGATCAAGCCGATGTTGAAAAGGCTGTCGATAAACTTACTCAGGCCATGTGGCACAAGGATATTGCGCAACTGCAGGCGTTGACTGCTGACAACCTCACTTACGGTCATTCCAGCGGCAACATTCAGGACAAGAAGGCCTTTATCGCCGATATCGAAACTGGCAAAAGCGCATTCAACCGGCTTGAGATGCAGAAGCAGCAGGTCACCCTGTCAGGCGATACCGCTCTGGTGCGCAACCACTTCTCCGCTGAGGCGGTGAACAGCGGCAAGGTTGTGCCGACTGAAATCGAAAACTTCCAGATCTGGCAGAAGCAGGACGGCAAGTGGCTGCTGATCGGGCGTCAGGCATTCAAGTTCTGATGTGAGTGTAAGCACCGCTCTCATGACTGCACTGTCCGTTGGAGCGAGGCTTGCCCGCGAAGAACGATGACGCGATCTGCCTGACAGACCTCATCGAACGCTTAGCGGGCAAGCCTTGCTCCAACAGGGCAATTGGTTTCGCAGCCTTCGGCAGCTCCTACAAGATTTGTTACTGGCTACAACTCGACTTACTCGCCGCGTTCGTCTCTAACCACAGCTCATCCAGGTTGCTGAATCCCCATTCCTTCGCTGACTCAAGACCCACGATCCGGTCCTGGCCCAACAGTGCCGCGAGGTTGATAGTGGCATGCGCAATGGGCTTATTGTTATTGGCACAAAAGAACACCCGGACCTTGGGCGTAAGCAGTGATTTTTCGTGCTGTTCGGTGACGACACCAATACGGCCGCTCTGCAGGCGAACCAGCGCACCCACCGGGTAAATGCCGACGCACTTGACGAAGGCCTGAAATACCTTTTCATCAAAATGCCCCTGCCATTGGGCCATACGATGGATGGCTTCGGCGGGACCCCAAGCCTCCTTGTAGGGGCGATCCGAAGTCACCGCGTCATAGACATCACACACCGCACCCATTCTTGCGAACAGGCTGATCTGAGTACCGGCCAGCCTGTGGGGATAGCCCGTGCCATCGATCTTTTCATGGTGATGCAGGCAGACGTCCATGACGCGAACGCTGAAATGCTGGCTCTGCATCAGCATAGTGGCCCCGCACTGCGAATGGCTGCGCATGGTCGCGAATTCCTCATCGCTCAGCGCACCTGGCTTGTTGAGGATGGTCAACGGGATCACGACTTTGCCCACGTCATGCATCAGGCCTGCAATGCCCGCCTCATGAACCAGAGCTGGCGGCAGCCCAAGCTGGCGGGCGAGGGCGATCATCAGCGCACAGACCGCGACCGAATGCATGTAGGTGTATTCGTCACAGGTTTTCAGTCGCGCAAGACTGATCAAGGCATCGGGGTGCCGAGCTAGCGAGTCGGAGATCTCCTCTACCAATTCGCTGACCTGCTCCACTTCAATGACCTGGCCCATGCGTAAATCACTGAACATCTTCTCCACCGCAGCTCTGGAATGAGCGCACAGCTTCAGCGACCGGGAAATCTCCTGATTCAATGCGACCCTGTGCGGGATCGGTCGGTTGGCGATGGTTTGCAGGTTGGTCGGCAAGGCAGGATCTGCTTGCAGAGACTGCGCCGGTATCGGGCCGACACCTCGGCTGTCATCGATCCAGAGTTCTGCGACTTTAGCGTCGAGTATGCGCTGCAGATCATGCTCGTTCGAAAGCATGAATCCGTTTTTCCAGAATGACTGCTCTATCCCTGAGCCACAGAATTCGTGTACGTACATACCGAGGCGCAGCTCGGCCACAGAGATATGTTTCAGCACGATAGTTACTCGCTTTTTTATGGCTGAAGTTCGCGATCAGGCATTCGGAACTGATCGCGTTTTTTCCTGCATTTGGCTATATCGAAAACCTCGCTACCAGACGATTGAGGCCCACGGCCAGTTGCGACAGCTCATTGCTTGCCAGTGAAGTCTGGCTGGCGGCAGATGAGCTTTGTGAAGACAAGTCGCGAATACTCACCAGGTTCTGGTCAACCGAACGGGCGACTTGTGCCTGCTGCTCTGAAGCGGTGGCTATCAGTAGATTCCGCTCATTGATGTCGGAAATCGCCGCGGTGATTTGTTTGATTGCGATGCCGGCTTCATGGGCAATCTGCAATGTCGATCCGGCTTCAAGCGAGCTTTGTTTCATCGACTGCACCGCCAGCGTCGAATCTTTCTGAATGCCCTGGATCATCTGCTCGATTTCCCGGGTAGACGTCTGGGTTCTGTGGGCCAGTGCGCGGACTTCATCCGCTACCACGGCAAAACCGCGGCCTTGCTCGCCCGCGCGGGCTGCTTCGATCGCTGCGTTCAAAGCCAGCAGGTTGGTTTGTTCGGCAATGGAGCCAATCACGTCCAGCACTTTAGCGATGTGCTGTGCCTGGTTCGCCAGGCCTTCGACTTCAACACCGGTACGCTCGACCGTTGTGCTGAGTTTTTCCAGCGAGGCGATGGTCTGGCTCACACGTTCTTGTCCAGTCTGGGCCGAGCGCTCGGACGCCTGGGTTGATTGCGAGGCCGATACCGCGTTGCGTGCGACCTCTTCAACAGCAGCGGTCATCTCGTTAACCGCCGTAGCCGCTTGTTCGGTTTCCATGCTTTGACGCTGAATGCCGGCATTAGACTCTTTGGTGATCGAGCTCATTTCCTCCGCTGCGGAGGCAAGTTGCCCTGATGAATCAGATATGTGCTGGATCGTTCCTTTCAGGCTCGCCAGCATGGTCGCGGTGGCGGTCTGCAGCTCGGTCATTTCATCTGCGCCGCTGATTTCTACCGTGGTGCGCAGATCACCGTCGGCAATCTTGCGGGTGGTGACCAGTAAGGTTTGAATGGGCTGGGTAATACTTCGCGTAAATGCGACGGCGACAAAGATCGTTACGATAACGGCGATAACAATGAATATCATTGAGATGTAGCGCCCACTGGTAAAACTTTCATCGGCGATTGATCCGGATTGCAATGCGCCTTTTTCATTAATACTGATCAATGCCTCGATGGCGGCTTGCAGTGCCACGGCTTGAGGCTTGGAAGTGTCTTGAATGAACACCGCCATTTCCTGATAGGTGCGGGTTTTACTTAGCTCCATCAGTTCGTCGATTTTGCTTTGATAGGCACTGACGTTACTCGCGACCTTATTGAACAGCTCTTTCTCGGTCGCGTCGGAAACCAACGGTGCATAGTCTTGTGTGGCGGTGCTCAAGTTAGCTTTAAGTTGATTGATTTTCTTGATCGATGCCTCGCCCAGCCTGGCATCGTCCATGACAAAACGCCTGGCATCCAGACGGTATAGGAGCATGGCGGTCTCTATCCTGCTGGCCTGTCTGACACTGGGCAGCCAGTTGTTCTGCAGGTCGGAGGCGGAGTCATGGATGTCATCCATCTTCAGCAACGAGGCGACGCCAAGGCCGATCAATAGGAGACAAATGATGCCGAAGCTGAACAGGGCTCTGGTGGTCAGTTTTATATTTCTTGTTTTCATGCCGAGATACCTCGAATCGCCACGCTGCGATAGCTGTGATTCAACTGATCTACCTAGTGGCGACTTGATATCAATCTAGCCGCCTGGATGTGAAAAAACCATCATCTGCATAAAAAAGTTTTGTTGTTTACACAGGGTTGGTTATCAAAGTCCATCGGCGTTTATAGCGCAAACTTTAAGGGCGTCAAATAGATGTTTATTTGGCGCCATTAAATATTAATTGGATCCACTTCGTGACTTTAAAGTTGCGAAGCTAACTAACGATCGCTGTTATGTTACAGCGCCTGAGGCTTGAAAAGTGTTGGTAAAGAGCAGTGCTTTAAGCCCGCCCTCGACTTCGGCATCCGGGAACTCAGGCGGATTGGGCAGGCGTTGTTCGAAGCGCAGGCCAGGTGCTTCGGTGGCGGTGTGGTTAATCAGGAAGTCGGAACCCAGGCTTGGCTCGTTCATGCAGGCCAGCACCTGACCGCCGGGAATCAGTAGTTCGGGCATCCGTCGCAGGACTTTCTGGTAATCCTTGTCGAGCAGGAAGCTGCCGCGCTGGAAGGAGGGCGGATCAATGATGACCAAATCATAAGGGCCGGATTTTTTCACTTTGCCCCAGGACTTGAACAGCTCGTGGTCCAGAAAGCTGACTTTGCGCAAATCGTGCTGATTCAGGCGGTGGTTCTCCCGTCCGCGAGTAAGTGCGGCGCGGGACATGTCCAGATTGACCACATGTTCGGCACCGCCTGCGATGGCCGCCACCGAAAAACCACAGGTGTAGGCAAACAGATTCAATACCCGCTTGCCTTGCGCCTGCGCACGCACCCAGTCGCGCCCGTAACGCATGTCCAGAAACAGACCACAGTTTTGCTTCCTGCCCAGATCCACCCTGAAGTGCAGGCCGCTTTCAGTGATTTGCCATTCTTCGACCCGCTCACCCAGTAGCCATTCAGTGGTGCTTTCGGGCAGATAGCGATGTTGCAGCAACAAGGTATGCGCCTTGCTGTTCAGCCATTGGGGCGTACGGGTCAGTTCCAGCAGCAATTGAGTCAGTGCTTCAAGCTCGGCCTTTGCGGGCTCGCGAAAGAGCGACACCAGCACCACGCCCTGCATCCAGTCGACCGTCACCTGTTCAAGTCCCGGCCATACGCGGCCTCGGCCGTGAAACAGACGGCGTGTTTCATCGGGTGCGGTTTGCAGGGCATCCAGCAGATGCTGGTTCAGGACGGCGAGTGCTTCTGGGGTCATGACGGGCAATCAGTGGCGAAAAGGCGCGACATGTTAAACGTTATCGACGCCGGACGGGCAGCAACGTCAACCGGGATGACTGATCAGGTACAGACAGATCGAAAGCGTTACGAGCGAGCCGAGGGTCGACACCAGAATCGTGCTCGAGACCAGTGACGCTTCGCGCTTGTAGTATTCCGCGAGCATGAAAGGGCCAGTGCCGGTTGGCAGTGCACTGAGCAGCAAGGCGGCATTGGCCCATAGAAGCGGCACGTCGAATACATGAAACACCAGCACCCAGGTCAGCAGCGGGTGGCCGATCAGCTTGATCAGGACCAACAGCGACGTTCCCTCACGTGTACCTTGCTGTTTTTCGGCGAGGAACAGGCCAAGCGCGACTAACGCGCAGGGACTGGTGGCCGCACCCAGCAGGCTGAGCAGTTTTTCCAGCGCGCCGGGCAGGGGCGTGCTGGTGCTAGCCCATAACGCGCCGAGGATCGGAGACACCACAAGAGGATTTTTCGCCAGCGCCAGAAGTACTTTCAAGGCAATGCGGTGCGGTCGGCGCTCGGTTTGCAGTCCGACTTCGACACAAACCAGTGCCAGGCCAAATAAAACGCAAACCACCAGTAGTGCGCCGACCAACGCCGGTTGCAGTCCTTCCTGGCCGAGCACCATCACGCACAGCGGGATACCGATATAACCCGCGTTGGCATAGGAACCACCGAGTGCATCGATGCTGGCGTCGGCCAGATTAGTGCCTTTCTTCCAGCGCAGGAGCAGGGTGACGACGAACACCGATAAGGTGCTCAAGGTAAAGCCGATAACGAAACCGGGGTGCCAGATCTGCTCCCAGGTCGATGTCGCGGTAACGCTGAAGAGCAGCGCCGGTAAACACAGCCAGACCACCATCCGGTTGATTTCCGACGCGGCATTGGGGCCCAGGCGGTTCGTGCGACGGCAGATGAACCCCAGCAGGATCAGGGCGAAAATCGGCAGCAATACATTGAGAACAGCAAACATTCAGGCCAGACCCGTTGCGCGCAAACAGGCGGGCAAGGTTAAGCACGAAAATCGTTAGCGTCCAATCTATTTTTTCCTTGCTGCGCAGGCCCGTCCATCTGCTGGCCGTCCACGGTAAGCAGATCGTCACAATCGAGTCTTAGCCTTTAAGTCCGCACATTGCGCTGGTCCAGGTGCTTGTCTGACGGACCGCAATGGTCTCCATTCGAAGCGAGTGCCCGCCATGACGATTATAGAAACCGACTTCAACGTGTTGGATGAGCAACAAATACGAGCCGCGCTCAAGCGTCTTTCTTTTTTGCGAGTCAAGATGGAGGCTGCTGCCCGCACGCCCATCGAGAGCATGCAAGTACATCCTGATTATCTGGACAGCGCCCGCAACTTGTTGGGCTATCTCGCGTTGCGCCGCCATGATATTCGCCCTCTGCAACAGCAGTTGTCCGGGCTTGGCCTTTCCTCCCTGGGGCGCTGTGAAGCCAATACGCTCGCATCGGTCGACAGGGTCATCGATGTCTTGAAGCGCTTGCTCCCCCGCGCGGAGCTTGAAGAGAACTCGGGCAGCGTGGTGAACCAGACAGGGGAAAAGCTCTTGAACCTGCACGCGGACCAGTTATTCGGCGGGCCATCGCCAGAGCGGGGCGTGCGCATCATGGTGACCATGCCTCATGAGGCAGCGACCAATCCTTCCATGGTCGGCGAACTGGTGCGGGCGGGCATGGATTGTCAACGCATCAACTGCGCTCACGATGACCCGGCTACCTGGCTGAAAATGATTGAGCATGGTCGCAGCGCCGCAGCCAAGGTCGGCAGAACCTGTCAGGTCATGATGGACCTGGCAGGGCCGAAGTTGCGCACGGGGCAGATACAGCCCGGCCCCGCGGTGTTGAAAATCCGCCCGCAACGCGATGATTTCGGACGCATCGTGACCCCCGCTCAAGTCTGGCTTGCCGAAGAACCGGAGGCCTTTTCAGGCGATGACTATTGTTTGCAGATGCCGGGAAAATGGTTAACGCAGTTGCAGGTCGGTGATGAGCTCGCGTTCAGGGACGCGAGGGATTCAAGTCGTTCATTGTCTATCGTTGAAGTCACGGGGCAAGGCTGTCGGGCGGAGCTGCGCAAGACGGCCTATATGATTCCCGGTATAGAGCTGCACCTGAAAAAACATAGGGGGCGGCCAAAGTCAGAACGCATCACCGGCGTGCCACCTCGGGAGCAAAGCATTGTCCTCAACGAAGGGGATGTTTTACTGCTGAGCGCCGATGCCAGTCACGGCCATCCTGCAGTGATGGACTGCAACGGCAAGGTCCTGACCCCGGCGCGTATCGGGTGTACGTTGCCTGAGGTGTTCAAGGACCTGCGCGCCAACGAACCGATATGGTTTGACGATGGGAAAATCGGTGGGCGCATTCAGTCAGTGCAGGCCGACGTCGTTACCGTCCGTATTACTCATGCGCCGGGCGGCGCCAAACTGAAAAGCGACAAGGGTATCAATCTGCCCGACAGCGAGCTGCAACTCGACGCGCTGTCGCCCGAAGACCTGGAAGCGCTTGCGTTCGCCAGCCAGCACGCGGATGTGGTGGAGTTGTCGTTCGTGAACAGCCCTGAAGACGTCAAATCACTTCTGGCGCATTTGAAGCGTCTTGATGCCGAGCATCTGGGGGTCGTGTTGAAAATTGAAACACGACGCGGATTCGAAAGCCTCGCTGCGTTGTTACTGGCAGGCATGCAGAATCCGCGGCTGGGCGTGATGATTGCCCGGGGAGATCTGGCGGTAGAAAACGGTTTCGAGCGAACTGCAGAGTTGCAGGAAGAAATCCTGTGTATTTGCGAGGCGGCCCATGTCCCTGTGATCTGGGCGACTCAAGTGCTGGACACCCTGGCCAAGACTGGCGCTGCAACCCGTGCCGAAATTACTGATGCGGCGATGGGAGTGCGAGCTGAATGTGTGATGCTCAATAAAGGCCCGCACATTCTGGAGGCCATGGGTACGCTGGACGATTTATTGGTGCGTATGCAGGGGCATCGCAGCAAAAAGCGCGACTTGCTGCGCAAGCTGAGTGTCGCCGAGCTGAACGCCTGAGCCCTCCGAACGCCTGGACTCTGGTCCAGACGCTCTTCGGGCTGTGCTCAATAAATTTGCGGGATGATCAGCTCACTGGGCGTCGGCACGCGGCTGTAGTCCTCACGGCGCTGACGCTCTGGCAGCTCAATTGCCGGTTGCTCGACCTCTTCGTAGGGCATCTGACCGAGCAAATGATGGATGCAGTTCAGACGTGCAGTTTTCTTGTCGTCCGCCTGCACGACCCACCACGGCGCTTCAGCGATGTGAGTACGCTCAAGCATGATTTCCTTGGCTTTGGTGTAATCCTCCCAGCGACGACGCGACTCGAGGTCCATTGGGCTGAGCTTCCATTGCTTGAGCGGATCATGGATACGGCTGAGAAAGCGCAAGTGCTGTTCCTGATCGGAGATCGAGAACCAGTACTTGATCAACTGAATGCCGGAGCGGGCGAGCATGCGTTCAAACTCGGGTACGGTACGGAAGAACTCTTCGTACTGATCGTCATCGCAAAAACCCATGACCTTTTCCACGCCTGCGCGGTTATACCAACTGCGGTCGAACAGGACGATTTCACCGGCGGCTGGCAGGTGCGAAACGTAGCGCTGGAAATACCACTGGGTGCGTTCACGGTCATTGGGGGCGGGCAGCGCGGCGACACGGCAGACCCGAGGGTTGAGGCGCTGCGTGATACGTTTGATGACGCCGCCCTTACCGGCGGCATCGCGACCCTCGAAAAGGATCACGACTTTGTGCCCGGTTTTCACGACCCAGCTTTGTAACTTGACCAGTTCACCCTGCAGGCGGAACAGCTCACTGAAATACAGGTGGCGGGCTTTCTTCTCATCGTTGTCACTGATATCGCTTTCGAACAGCTTGTCCAGGCTGTACTCGTCTTCAGCCAGTTCAAGTTCCAGCTCTTCGTCGTTATGGTCGAGCAGTTCACGATGGATGCGACGCGCGAGATTTTCGTGGGTAGGAGACATGTCGGGCGCTCACCTGTAGGAAAAGTCCTCAGATGTTAATCAGCCTCCATGACGCAAAGGTGACAGTTTAAAGACTTAGCGTGGGATATAACGACGCTGCCAGCGATAGGGGATCAACAGGGTCAGAAGCCCCAGCAGTGCGGCGAATGCACCGCTTATCAATAGCGCATTGGGCCCGAGTCGACTTTCCAGAAGCGCGCCGATGACCGCTCCTGCGCACATGCCAGCCCAAGGCACCAGTTGTATCCGCCAGCCGTCACGGCGTTCGCCGAGCATCCAGCGCCCAAGGCCTCGGCCAAATCGCGAAAGTGCGCCCGTGACATACGTCAGCCCCACCGGCAGACCGTTGACCTGTTCGACGGCGGCATTGAGCATGCCCATGGCCAGAATCGCCGCCATGACGGTCAGAATCTGCGAGCCCAATGGCCAGGCTGCGGCTGCGCAGAGCAGCATGCCTATGCTCAGCAGCAAGGGCAGGGCGCGTCGGCCACTCAATCGGGCGACGATCACCCCCAGTGCGTTACCGACCACGAACGTGATAATTGCCAGCGCCAGACGAGACGTGGTGCTGAGGTCTCCATCGCTGATCGCCACCGCCAGGCGAGTAGTGTTGCCGCTCATGAAGGACACGTAGTCACCGGTCGCCATAAAACCGATGGCATCGGTCATGCCTGCCAGCACCGAAAGGCTCGCAGCCAATGACATACCTACGCGCCCGCGCCATTTCTGCATGTGCAGATGCTTCAGATTAGCGCTGGCACTGGCGGTAGAAGGAAGCATCGAAGGTCCCCGCATTGATCACTGATTCAGACGCGAACATTGCAACGCTTAAAGTGCCTTGGCGCGAACGATTCGCTTGGCTTTGATCTCATCGGCATAGGCTTTGAGCTGGTCGGCATCGCCATACAGCCGGTTGACCAATTGCAGAATGGCCGTGACGTCGACATCGGTCATTTGTTCAGCAAGTTTGAGTATTTCGTTGGCCGTGCTTTCAAGGTTTTCAGCGGTCCCTTTCAGGTGACGCTTGAGCTCCTGGGTTGGCTTGTTCAGGGCCATGATGTTTCCTTCTTATAAGTACCAGTGATTTCTATGCAGTGGAGCATCGCTTTTTCTGGGGGAACAAGCAATGTGTCGGCTACCTACTTATCCATAAGAGACGTCCTGGCAGGCTGTAATCCGATAACTGAGACTTCCCTTGTTTCGGAAGCCTCCTACAAACCTGCTCTGCATCGGCTGACTGACGTATCGAGCGCCTTTCGGCAAAGTCCCGCCCTTTACTCAGGCCAAGGACTCGCCCATGTTCAACCCCGCCAATCGCGCCTCGTTCACGCTGGAAATCGACGGGCTTGAGCATGACTTACGAGTGCTGGCTTTCACCGCCAAAGAGTCCATCAGTCGTCCGTTCAGCGTACGCATCGAGCTGGTCAGCGAACCCGCCAACCTTAAACTGGAAGAATTGCTACACCGCCTGGCATTTCTGAGGTTCGACGCTGACGGTCATGGTTTTCACGGGCAGATTGGCGAAATTGCCCAGGGTGACTCCGGCAAGCGCTTTACCCACTATTTCATCCAGCTGGTCCCTTGCCTCAAGCGGCTGGAATACCGCCGCAATCACCGTATTTTCCAGGGCAAGACGGTCCCGGACATCATCGCGCTGGTCCTCAAGGATCACGCCATTTTCAGTAATGCGTTTGCTTTCAGGTTGCGCGAATCCTGCAAGCCTCGCGACTACTGCACCCAGTATCAGGAAACCGACCTGCATTTCGTGCGCAGGTTATGTGAAGAAGAGGGCATCCACTTTCACTTCCAGCACAGCCCAGGCGCGCATCTGCTGGTGTTTGCGGACGACCCGATTCAATTGCCGGTGCTCAAACCTGCGGTCGCATATGTACAGAGCAGCGGGCTGGTCGCAGAAGCTTCGGTTATCCATAAATTCAACGTTTGTCTCGCAACACGTTCAGGCAAGA
>NZ_LOHF01000011.1 GCF_002158995.1 Pseudomonas caspiana
GGTCGTGATATGAGCCATACCGGGGGCCGTTCCAGCCTTCGCGGTTGTCGCCACGAGGGTTGGAGCTGAAGAGGACGCCGCCCGGTTTCAGTGTGGCGTGCAGTTCGCTCAGCACGCGCGGCAGTTCCTGTTTGGGGATGTGAAACAGCACGGCGTTGGCGAAGATGCCATCGAAGCGTTCAGCAGGCAGGTCCAGCTCAAGGAAGTTCTGCTGCCACACCTCGCAGCCCGTTTCAGCGCGGGCCATTTCGGCAAAGCGCTCGGAGCCGTCCAGGCCCACCGGCACATGGCCCATACCGCTGAACGTCTGCAGATCACGGCCCGGCCCGCAGCCGAAATCCAGAATCTGCCACGGCGCCTGACCTTCAATGTGGCGCAACAACGCGGCAATGTTCTGGCTGACGTCGTGGTCGCGGGTGCCTTCGCGGAAGTCCTCGGCCACCTGGTTGTAGTGGCCAAGGGTTTTGTCGGTGATCTGTGCGAGGTCTTGCGCTTGGAGCTTCATGGCGACTCTGTCTGAGCAGTGAGGCGCCAAATATAACTCACTTAGCGCTTGTTCAGACCTCTGGCCAGACGATCGCCGCCCAGTTGAATGACTGCAACGAGAATCACCAACAGCACGATCACGGTCAGCATGATCTGGCTATCGAAGCGCTGATAGCCGTAGCGGTAGGCGATGTCTCCCAACCCGCCCGCGCCAATCGCGCCGGCCATGGCCGAGGAGTTGATCATGGTCACCAGTGTGATGGTGAAACCACCGACGATGCCCGGCAGTGCTTCAGGCAGCAGCACGTGCCAGATGATGTGCCAGCGGCGGCAACCCATGGCCTGCGCCGCTTCGATCAATCCGTGATCGACCTCACGCAAGCTGACTTCGGCGATCCGCGCAAAGAATGGCGTGGCGGCAATGGTCAGCGGTACCACCGCAGCCCAAACGCCATAGGTAGTGCCGACGATCATTCGGGTGAACGGAATCAGCGCCACCATCAGGATCAGAAACGGAATGGAGCGGAGCAGGTTCACGAAGCCGCCCAAGACCTGATTGAGTGCAGGCGCTTCATAAATCCCGCCTTTGCCGCTGGTGACCAGAATCACTGCCAGCGGAATGCCCAACACCAGTGCGATAAACGATGAGACGCCGACCATCAGGAAGGTATCAATGGCGCCCTGCAGCAAACGATCAAACCACATAGCCCAGAACCTCCGCGTGTTGCGCTTGTTTGCGCGCCTGGCTCAACAGGGTGTCGATACTGTGCGGTGAGCCCGCCACTGACAGCAGCAAGTGGCCCAGCGCACGCCCTTGAATCCGTTCAACACCGCCTTGCAGCAAGCTGACGCGGCCACCGAGTGCCGCGAACAGCGCAGCCAGATCCGGCTCTTCACCGCTGTCGCCCGTGAAGTGCAGGTCCAGCACGACTTTGGCATCAGGGGTTTGCGGCTGGGCAGCCAATCGCGCTTGAAGGTCTTCCGGCAAGCCATGCTGCAGAGGTGCGAGCAGAGTTTTGCTGACCTCATGCTGCGGGTTGCCAAACACTTGCCAGACCGGGCCCTGCTCGACGACGCGGCCTTGTTCGAGCACCACAACGCGGTCGCAGATATCGCGAATCACGGCCATTTCATGGGTGATCAAAATGATCGTCAGGCCCAGGCGTTGATTGATCTCGCGCAGCAGACCTAGGATCGACTGGGTGGTCTCAGGGTCCAGCGCTGAAGTGGCTTCGTCGCAGAGCAGAATCGCCGGGTCATGCACCAGCGAGCGGGCAATGCCCACGCGCTGTTTCTGGCCGCCGGACAATTGCGCCGGGTATGCCTTGTGCTTGTCTTGCAGGCCCACCAGTTCCAGCAGTTCAGTGACTTTGCGCTGGCGCTGTTCCTTGGGCACGCCCGCCACCTTGAGCGGCAGCTCGACGTTTTGCCATACGGTTTTGGCCGACATCAGGTTGAAGTGCTGGAAGATCATGCCGATGCGACGGCGCAGCTCCACCAGCTTGTCTTCATTGAGTTCGCCAATGTCTGTCTGCTCGATCAGCACCCGGCCGCTGCTGGGTTGTTCCAGGCGGTTGATGGTGCGGATCAGCGAGGATTTGCCCGCGCCGCTGCGGCCGATGATGCCGAAAATCTCGCCTTTCTGGATCGCCAGGTCGATGTTTTGCAGCGCATCTACCGGGCCTTGCTGACCCTGATAGGTTTTGCCCAGATTAATGAACCGCACGTGCGCGCGGTTCAGGTCGGCGTGCAGTTCGGCCTTGGTTGTCGAATGATCTGCCGAATGCGCTGCGCCCGTGGGTTCGAGTGGCAGTTGGCGTTGCACGGATGCATTCATATCAACCTTCCCAGCCGGCTTGGTAGAGCTTGCCGTTAACCTTGTCCAGCGTGGCGCGCACGACTGGCGAGTGCTGGTAGATGTCGATGAATTTGGCCAGGCGTGGATCATCTTTGCTCTGCGGCTTGATCACGAACTGGATGACATATTCCGGGTGATCAAGACCGTCAAAGAGGATGGCCGATTCGGCGTCGAAGGTTTTCGACAGGCGAATGTAGGCGGGGTAGCCCTGAACCAGATCAGCGTCGTCATAAGCGCGAACCAGTTGCACGGCCTCGACCTGAATCAGTTTGAGCTTCTTCGGGTTGGCGACGATGTCTTCCTCGGTGGCCTTGTAGCCCACGCCTTGCTTGAGGGTAATCAAACCGGCCTTGGCCAGCAGTTGCAGACCGCGACCGCTGTTGATCGGGTCGTTGGCGATGGCCACGGTGGCGCCGGTTGGCAGTTCATCGAAGCTTTTGTACTTCTTGGAGTACAGGCCGACGTTGTTGATGATCCCCGGCGCGTATGGCACCAGATCAAACCCGGCCGCTTCTTTGGCGTTGGTCAGAAACGGAATGTGCTGGAAGTAGTTCACGTCGATATCGCCCGCCGCGAGGCTGACGTTGGGCGCGATCCAGTCGGTGAATTCCACCAGCTCGACCTTCAGGCCTTGCTTGGCTGCTTCCTGGACAGCGGCTTCCAGCGGGATGGCGAAAGCGGCGGTGGTGCCAACTTTCAGAGGCGCGTCCGCTGCATGGGCGGTGAGGGCTACGAGGCTGAGTGCCAAGGTGCTGATGAGTTTTTTCATGGTGGATGTCCGATGTGTTGCAGGAGTTAGTTGTGTTGTTTGTTGGGTTTGATCGCATTCAATTGTGGTAGCCAGGCTTGCCTGCGATTGGGTTTCCACGCCATCGCGGGCAAGCACCGCCCCCACAGGATCTACGCCATCAGCGGGATCTGTAGCTCGCTCCGACATGCTGCTCTGGCAACCGCGCGCCGCCCTCTGGAAACAGCTTTTCCCGCAGGCTGCCGCTGTCGTAAGCGGTTTTGTAGGAGCCTCGGCGTTGCAGCTCGGGGATCACCAGGTCAATGAAGTCCACGTAGCTTTCCGGGGTGACGATGCGTGTCAGGTTGAAGCCGTCCAGACCGGTTTCGGCGATCCACGATTCCAGCTCGTCGGCGACCTGTTCAGGTGAACCCACCAAGGTGATGTAGCGCCCGCCCAAGGCGTGCTGGTCGAGCAGTTTTTGCCGGGTCCAGTCGTTGTTCTTGAGGTTCTTGGTCGCCGATTGAATGGCGTTGCTCTTCACGTACTGGATCGGTTCATCCAGCTCGTACTGGGAGAAATCGATGCCGGTTGAAGCGGCGAAGTGCGCGACGCCGGCTTCGGCGCTGGCGAACTCGCGATACTCCGCAAGTTTGGCCTGCGCGTCGGCTTCGGTCTTGCCGACGATCACGTTCAGGCCCATGAATACTTTGATGTCTTGCGGGTTGCGCCCTGCCGCGACGGCACTGGCGCGGACCTTGTCGACTTGCTCCCGGGTCGCGGCTTTGTTCTGGCCGCTGATAAACACGCATTCGGCATGTTGCCCGGCAAACTGCAGGCCGCGATCCGAGCTGCCGGCCTGGAACAGCACCGGGGTACGTTGAGCGGAGGGTTCACACAGGTGATATCCCTCAACCTGGTAAAACTCGCCTGTGTGGCTGACCTTGTGAACCTTGTCCGGCTGCGCGTAAACCCGCTGCTCGCGGTCGTTGATGACTGCGTCGTCCTCCCAACTGCCTTCCCAGAGTTTGTAGAGCACTTGCAGGTATTCATCGGCCTGATCGTAGCGGCGGTCATGTTCGACTTGCTCAGTCAGGCCCATGGCCCGCGCAGCGCTGTCCAGATAACCGGTGACGATGTTCCAGCCCACCCGTCCACGACTCAGGTGATCCAGCGTCGACATGCGCCGGGCAAACAAATACGGTGCTTCGTACGTGAGGTTGGCGGTCAGACCGAAGCCGAGGTTTTTGGTGACGGCGGCCATGGCTGATACCAGCAGCAGCGGATCATTGACCGGCAACTGAATGGACTCTTTGAGCGTCACGTCCACCGAGTTTTGATAAACGTCATACACGCCGACGATATCGGCGATGAACAAGCCATCGAACAGGCCCCGCTCCAGCAGCTGTGCCAGTTCGGTCCAGTATTCGAGTGTGTTGTACTGCGTGGAGTTATCCCGTGGATGAGTCCACAAACCATGATTGATGTGGCCAATGCAGTTCATGTTGAAGGCATTGAGCAGGATCTTTTTCTTCGCCATCAAATCGTCCCCCGCAGTGGAGGATTTTTGTCATTGAGGTAGTAATTGCCGATGGCGTGATACTTCCAGCGTACCGGGTCGTGCAGCGTGTGGACGCGGGCGTTGCGCCAGTGCCGGTCAAGGTCATGCTCGGCCAGAGTCGCCTGACTACCAGCGAGTTCGAACAGCGTGCTCCCCGCCGCCAGTGAGATTTCAGTGCTGATGGCGCGGGCTTCGGCGACGGCAATTGATGCGGCGGCCACGGTCTCGGCGTTAGTGTCTGCCTGGGCAATATCCAGATACTGCCCGGCCCGGTCCAGCAGCGCTTCGGCGGCATACAGACGAATGCTCAGTTTGCCGAAGCTGCTCAAGGTCAGCGGGTCGTCCACGGCCTTTTCGATGCCTGAGTCGATCCAAGGGCGGGTGCGCGTACGAACGAAGTGCAGAGCGTCTTCGAAAGCAGCGCGGGCGATGCCGGTATCGATGGCTGCATGGAGGATTTGTGCCAATGGCCCGACGGTGGTCGGGCGCTCGAACGCGCTTTGGAATGCCACGACGTCGCGAGCGTCCACGTAGACGTTTTCAAAGACCACCGAGCCGCTGCCGGTGGTGCGCTGGCCGAAGCCGCTCCAGTCGTCGATGACGGTCAGGCCGTCGCTGTCAGCAGGCACGAACGCCAATTGTTGAACGCCGTTTTCGTCGATGACCGAAGTCGGAATACGCTGGGCATACAGTGCGCCAGTCGAGTAAAACTTGCGGCCGTTGATGCGATAGCCGTCGCCGTCGCGACTCAGGCGAGTAGTGCGATCGTGGGCTGTCTTGGTACCCAGTTCGGCGAGTGCATTACCGAAGCGCAAACCTGCCAATGCTTCGGCATACAGACGCTCCTGCTGTTGCGGGCTGCCGTTAACGCGCAGTACTTCCAGAGCATAGAAGTGGTTCTGAGGAATTTGCCCCAAAGACCCATCCGCTTCGGCGATCAGACGGATGACTTTGGCGAGGGTGACATTTGAAACGCCCGCGCCGCCATATACCTTGGGCACGCTGATGCCCCAAAGGCCCGAGGCGCTGAACAGATCCAGTTCAGCATGGGGTAGCCGACGCTCCTGATCACGTACGGCGCTTTCACGTTTGAAGTGGGCGGCCAGTTCCTGAGCGATGTGCAGGGCCTGTTCATCGTTTTCGATAACGGCAGCACGGTCCCGTAACGGGGATGGCAAACTCATAACGCTGTACTCCAGTGGTCTGGTTTAAATCCACGAATGGCGGGCGGGCAGGGTGCCGTTGAGGTGCCACGCGCCGACGGCGTGGTATTTCCAGCGCACGGGGTCATGGAGGGTGTGAACGCGGGCGTTGCGCCAATGTCGGTCGAGGTTGAACTCGGCCAGGGTGGCGCGGCTGCCAGCCAGCTCGAACAGTTTTTCGCTGGCTAGCAGTGATACTTCAGTAGTCAGCACCTTGGCGCGGGCAACGGCTATCGAGGCGCGTGCAGCGGCGTATTCGTCGATGGGGCTGGCGTTGACTTCATCAAGGACTTTGGCCGCTTCGCGCAACAGCGCTTCAGCCGCGTGCAGTTCCAGTTTGAGTTTGCCGATGTCGGCGATCACGTAGAGGTCGTCACCGGCGCGCTCGACCTGAGCGTCGACCCAGGGTCGGGAACGCTCACGCACGAACGAGATGGTGTCGTCGATGGCACCACGGGCGATGCCTGCGTCGATGGCCGCCTGGATCAGTTGAGAGACTGCGCCCTGAATATTGGGTGTCAGCGACAGACGCCAGTTTTCGACCACCTGTTCGGCGTCAACCGGCACGTTGTCGAGCAGTACGGTTCCGCTCGCGGTGGTGCGCTGGCCGAATCCCGACCAGTCGTCGACGATTCGCAGGCCCGCGCTACCCCGTGGCACAAAGGCCATGATCTGCTGGCCTTGATCGTTCAGCGCCTTGACTGCGACCCAGTGTGCGAACAATGCGCCCGTGGAGTAGAACTTCTGGCCGTTGATGACCAGACGCCCTTTGTGATGGGTGATGCGAGCCTTGAGCTCCAGAGTGTTTTTAGTGCCGCGTTCAGGTCCGGCATTGCCGATCCGCCAGCCGTCGAGCACGCTCTTGAGCAACACCTTTTTCTGCTGCTCGTTGGCGCTGCCCAGCAACAAGTGGATGATGCCGAACTGGTTTTGCGGGATCTGGCCCAGCGCCGGGTCAGCGGCAGAGATGATCTTGAATACTTCAGCGATGGTGACGAACGATACTTGAGGCCCGCCATACGCGCGCGGAATGGAAATACTGCCCAAGCCACTTCGGGTGAACGCTTCGATTTGCTGCCAGGGAAGCAAACGTTGAGCATCACGCTCTGCAGCCTGCAGGCGGGCTTGTGCAGCCAATGCGTGGGCGGCTTCGATTGCCTGGGCGTCATTTTGTAATATCCGCGCAGGATGCAAAGGCGGCGCGATATCCGCGTCTTTATCAATCAGGGTGGTGTGAGACGTTGAAACGACCATTCAAACCTCGCAAAAACGCCGTCCAGAGAAGGCGAAGAAAAAACACGATGTCCGGTGGTCCGGTGCATATACCCTAAGGCGACTAAAAAATTAAATATACGAATTTTTTGGAATAAGCATAGAAGGCTAAATCACGGCATCACGGCTGCTCATGCGGTCTGAGCGTAGGTCAGGCAGGAGCCGAGCAGAACAATTAGAATGCATAGTTTGACGGGCTTGCTTACTTTCATGAGGAGTGTCCTGAATGGCAATAGCTTGTTCAGGGAAGCCTAGTCAGTTGTCTGTAAAGGTTATGCCGGGAGGCGTAGGTAAATATGTAAATGTTTGTAGGATTATTCTTGGGAGTGGCCTGGCTGTGAGTCAGTTCTCGGTTTCTGATACGTAAGCCGATATACGAAGTATTTATGCCTTCGCATATCGGCGTGAATTAAAAACTGTTCACTCATACCCTTGGTGAATATCCAGGGTGCTGACGTTAATTGCCCGTGGGGGAGCCCATCGAGAATTGTTGCCAACTCGATCAATAACGCAATAGGTCACCTCCAGTTGCGGTTCATCGCCAGCTTCCAGAATCAAAGTGGCAGGTACGATCAGCTTGACGGGTTTGCCTACGTTAGCGGCCTCCAGCGGCTCCAGATCCATGCGCACATCGCCCCAGCGCAGGGTGATTTCGTCGCAGGGCGCCATGTTCAGGTAAGGCTCGATGGACAGTGGCAGGCCTTTCTTGACGTCGCTGGTGATCAGGCCGTTGCGGATCACGGTATCGGGCAGTGAAACCGGTGCGAGCCCCTGATTCTCTTCGTCGCTGTCGTTGATCAACAGCCCGCCGGGCATGTCCAGCTTCACTCTCAGCCTACGGCAAGGTGAGGTAATGGGCGCTCCGCCGACCTTCATGAGCCGGTAGTAGGTCTTGATCGTGCCGCTTTGCAGGAAGCTCTCCGGCACCCGTAGGACCATGGTGTAACCGACGTCGGACTCATCAAGTAATTTCGATGCGACGTAGCTGCCGCCCCAAAATAATTCGATCAGATCGCCTGCGTCCATGTCCGGATAGGGATCAATGTTGACCAGCAGGTGGGCCGCGGCACGGATGCCTACGCCATGTCTGTGAGCCTGCGGGACATACGGTGGGAACAGTTTTTGACCGCTGGTTTTGCCAAGTGTGTGAGTCATGTCTGAATGCCCGTCATAATTGAGTTGGTCATTGATAGTTGTAACAAAGTTGTAAGTGACATCATTGATAAGCACCTCGAGTTCAGCCTGTGGATAGTTAACGTATAGATTCGGTTTATGGGAAGCATTACAAAGTGTCGGTAAATTCCGCTTGTAACTGTCCGAAGGTGATGAGGTTTTCTGTTGTTCTTGAGCTAATGTCGTTTGCGCATATCTGTCAAGGCGCTAATGGATTGAATGTTAGTTGTTTGAGTAAATAAGATTATTCCTACATGAAATGATCGAACTGTTGACCGTAACGACTTGGTCCGTCCTACTTGTTGAAATATCGGGTTATGTTTATTGCGCAAGGAAACCTGCTAGCTGACAAAGCTGGTAAGAACTCAAATCCTCACAGACTCGCCTTGCCCTGTAATGGATGGCAATCGAGACAGGCTTTGCGTTCAGTTTTTTAGATGTTTTTTGCGGGGGCTTTAGGCAGCGATCAACGGCTAGATTGATCAATTGATTGATGTACAAATGTAAGGCGAGCGGAAACAGCGCCAGAAGGCGCCAGTTTCCGGAAAGTACCTTGTAGGATCAGGAGCGGCTGCGCTCCAGAAATTGCCGCGTTCTTTCTTCACGAGGGTTGGCGAACAGCTCTTTCGCGTCGCCCTGCTCGACGATTACGCCCTTATCGATGAATACCACGCGGTTGGCTACGTCTCGGGCGAAGTTCATTTCGTGGGTGACGATGACCATGGTGCGGTTTTCTTCAGCCAACGCGCGAATAGCCGTTAGCACTTCGCCCACCAACTCAGGATCCAGAGCAGAGGTGGGTTCGTCGAACAGAATCACTTCCGGCTCCATGGCCAAGGCACGGGCGATAGCCACGCGTTGCTGCTGACCGCCCGACAAGCGCCGTGGGTAGGCGTCTTCCTTGCCTGCCAGACCCACTTTGGCCAGCAGTTGTCGACCCAGTTCGGAGGCTTTTTCACGCGGCATCTTCTTGACCACGACCGGGCCTTCAATGACGTTCTCCAGCGCGGTGCGGTGCGGGAACAGATTGAAGTTCTGGAACACAAAACCCACGTGCTGACGAAGCTCTCGGATCAGGCCTTGCTGCTTGCTCAGCGGACGGTTGCCGTCGATTTCAATGTTGCCCACGATGATCTTGCCGCTGGTGGGCTCTTCCAGGAAATTCAGGCAGCGCAGCAGGGTGGTTTTACCCGAACCGCTAGGACCGATGATCGCTACGACCTCGCCGGCCTCAACCTTCAGGTCGATGCCTTTGAGCACTTGCTGACCTTTGAATTCCTTGGTCAGTTTTTCAACCACGATCATGCTTCAGGACTCCACATCATGGCGGTTGACTCTCTCTTCCAGACGGTTCTGCAGGTACGAAAGCGCCGTGGCCAGGATCCAGTAGATCAAGGCGGCCGCCAGGTACATGGTGAAAATTTCGAAGGTGCGGGCGGTGATCAGTTGTGCCTGACGGAACAGTTCCGGCACCTGAATAGTGGCCGCCAGCGCGGTGTCTTTGACCAGCGAGATAAAGCTGTTGCCCAGTGGCGGCAATGCAGTGCGTGCGGCTTGAGGCAGAATGGCCCGCCGCATGATTTGCGCGCGGGTCATGCCGATACTTGCACCGGCCTCCCATTGGCCGCGATCCACGGATGCGATAGCGGCGCGCAGGATTTCACAGGCATAAGCACCCATGTTCAGCGAGAAACCGATCAGCGCAGCGGTCAGCGGTTCCAGTTCGATGCCTAGTTCCGGCAGGCCGTAATAGATCATGAACAGTTGAACCAGCAGCGGCGTGCCACGAAAGAACGATACGTAAACCCGGGCGATGCCGCGCAGCAGCATCAGCGGTGACAGGCGCATGAGCGCCAGCCCGAAGCCCAGCAGCAGGCCGAAGAACATACCGCCCAGGCTCAGGAAGACCGTGTAGTACGCGCCCTTTATCAGAAAGGGCGCGGAGTCCAGCGCAAGCTTTAGACCCTCTTCAATCATTTGGTCACGTCAGCCTGGAAGTACTTCTCCGACAGTTTGGCCAGAGTGCCGTCAGCGCGCAGTTTGTCGATCGCCTTGTTGATGGCCGCAACCAGTTCAGGCTCGCCTTTGCGAATGGCAATACCTGATTCCTGACGGGAGAAGGGTTCGCCGGAAACTGCAAGGCTGTCCTTGGTTTTGGCGATCAGCTCCAGTGCAGCCAAACGGTCAACCAGAATGGCGTCGATGCGGCCGACACGCAGGTCCTGGTATTTGGTTGGATCATCGTCGTAGGTTTTGACAGTGGCGTCCGGTACGTTTTCTTTGAGCCATTGCTCGTAGTTAGTACCCAGACCTACACCCACTTTGGCGCCTTTGAGGTCTGCTGCGGTTTTGAACTTGGCTGCGTTTTTCTTCTGCACCAGCGCCTGAATACCGGAGATGGTGTACGGCTCGGAGAAGTCATACTTCTTCTTGCGCTCTTCGGAGATCGTGACCTGGTTGACCACCACGTCCAGACGCTTGGACTCCAGCGCCGCGAGGATGCCTGCCCATGGAGTGGCTTGCAGTTGCACCTTCACGCCCAGCTCTTTGGCCAGCGCTTCGGAAAACTCGACTTCGAAACCGGTCAGTTTGCCGCTCTCATCCACGAAGCTGAAAGGAGGATAAGTGCCTTCAAGGCCGACCTTGATCGTGCCGGCTTTTTTGATTTGATCCAGTTGCTCACCCGCAACCGCTTGACCCATCAAGCTGGAACCGAGCACCAGGCCCAGAGTGGAAAGAAGAACGGTGCGCCGAATGGCAGAAATAATCATGACAAGCCCCATTTAAGTTGTTTGGTTTCAGGCAAGAATCGGACCTGACGAACGCTACGTTGGCAGCGAATGTTTATCCAGCTTTTTCAACGCTTTGATCCGTGCTGGCGGCGATCATAAGAGCAGCTGGTTATGGCTCAAAATAATTAAAAATAATTTTATAGTCTTTTATGGAATATACATCTGGTTCGGTAGGAGCGAACTTGTTCGCGAGCTGCTCTGACGCGGTGTCTCAAGCAACAGCCTCGCCAACAAGTTGGCTCCTACCGATCTTTTCAGTCAAACATTGCGTGGTGTCAGGACCCAACGCCTACAAATAGCGTCAGGTATTGAGCTCAAGCAAACACACCCGGATAAGCAAACAGTGCGGGTGCACCACCGGTGTGCAGAAAAATCAGCGGGCCGTCATCAAAGCGACCACGGCCGATTCCGTCCAGCAATCCGGCCATGGCCTTACCGGTGTAGACCGGGTCCAGCAACAGACCTTCGTGACTGGCTACTAGTTTTATCGCAGACAAGGTGCCCGCATTCGGTTCGCCATAGCGCGGGCCGAAGTACTCGTCCCACAGTTCCACGTTAAAAGCGTCGGGCAGCGCTATTCCTAGCAACTCGGCGGTGCGTTCGGCCAGGCTTTGCACTTTCGGGCGTTGAGTTTCTTCAGGGCGCGACACGGTTACGCCAATCACGGGCAACTGCGGCAAGGCCTCAGCCAAGGCAAGGGCCAGCCCGCTATGCGTACCGGCGCTACCGGAGGCCAGCACGACAGCCGCGAAATCCAGCCCGGTCTGTTTGATCTGCTCGGCCAGCTCAAGGCCTGCCCGCACATAACCCAGTGCGCCCACCGGGCTGGAGCCCCCAATCGGCACCAAGTAAGGTTTTTTGCCGCTGGCACGCAGACGCGCGGCCAATGCGTGCAACTGCTCGTCGGCGTTGTCGAGGTTTTCCACGATCTCGACCTTGGCGTCGAACAGGTCCAGCAGCAGTCGGTTGCCGTTGTGCAGGTAGTTGCTGTCTTCGGTGGCGATCGGGTTTTCCAGTAGCGCCACACAGCTCAGGCCCAGACGGGCGGCCAGGGCAGCGGTCTGACGCACATGGTTGGATTGAATCGCGCCCGCTGTAATCAGGGTGTCAGCGCCCTGCGCCAGCGCATCGGCGGCGAGGTATTCCAGCTTGCGAACCTTATTGCCGCCCAGGGCCAGCGTCGTGGTGTCATCGCGCTTGATATAGATGTCGCGGCCCGCCCAGACCGACAGGCGCTCCAGTTTTTCCAGTGCTGTGGGAGCACCGATCAAGTCCAGGCGATTAAATTGAGCGAGCTGTTGTTTGATCATGAGGATAGGTAAGCCGTGTAAAGAGTCGCAGGACTATAAGCAGACGCTTCCTACAGGGCAACTTCTCACTGCTTATGCCCTCAGAGGAGAACACCTACTCAAATTGTTATTTTTTAGCCTGAAATGTTTGCCGTAGAGTGGCCGCATCAGCGGCCAGCGCGATAAGGCCGTACCCCGAACCGAGGAGAAGTCAGCGTGAGTGATATCCCAGAGGCATCCGCCGAAGGCCGATCCAGTCACTGGCAGTTACAGCAGATCGTCAGTGAGCTGCGTACCGCGCGTGATGATTGGCGGGCACGTAACAAGCGGGTCAGTGGTGAGCACGGCGGCCGAGAGCTGCCCTCCAGAGCTGCCATGCGCGACATTCTTGAAGCGCTCTGCGGCGCGCTGTTCCCCATGCGTCTGGGGCCGGTAGATCTGCGCGAAGAAAGTGAAGACTTTTATGTCGGTCATACCCTCGACGTCGCACTTAATGCGCTGCTGGCGCAGGCTCGGCTGGAGCTGCGCTACGTGGCGCATCAACGCTCCGAAGACGTTCGTGCGCTCGATAAGCAGGCACTGGACCTGATTCAGGGCTTTGCCCGTGCATTGCCTGAGATGCGCAAGCTGCTCGACACTGACGTGCTGGCCGCTTATCACGGTGACCCCGCGGCCCGCAGCGTTGATGAAGTGCTGCTGTGCTATCCCGGAATTCTCGCCGTCATCCACCACCGTATCGCGCATCATCTGTACCGCGCAGGCTTACCGCTGCTGGCCCGAATCAGCTCGGAAATCGCCCACTCCGCCACCGGCATCGACATCCACCCCGGCGCACAGATTGGCCCGAGCTTCTTTATCGACCACGGTACGGGTGTCGTCATAGGCGAAACCGCCATCATCGGCGAGGGCGTGCGGATCTACCAGGCCGTCACTCTGGGCGCCAAACGCTTCCCGGCAGACGAAGACGGCCAACTGCAAAAAGGCCACGCCCGCCACCCCATCGTCGAAGACGACGTCGTGATCTACGCTGGCGCGACGATTCTGGGCCGCATCACGATTGGTAAAGGCTCGACCATCGGCGGCAACGTGTGGCTGACGCGCAGCGTGCCAGCGGGTTGCAACCTGACGCAGGCTAATTTGTTGCAGCAGGATGATGGGAGTCAGAAGTAGGCGACGTTGCAGTGGCGAGTTGCTGATGTCTGACCAGTTCGCCCCGACATATGGTTGGGGCGATTTTGTATAGGTTTTCTGCTTTCCCATGAAAAAACAACCGGCTACTGCACTGCCTGATCTGACTGGACCTAGATTTTTAGGTACTTTCGCGAATGGGCACCTAGCTTAGTGCTGCGTTAATCCCATGGACATTTACTAAATCTATCTACGTCGGTTCCGCCTCCTTCGCTCAGGTCAATACTGCCGTCTGCATTAAGGTAGATGTCAGTATTAGGCCACTTCGGATTTATGTTAACGCAATGTCGTCCGTTGCCCTTTCTAGTCCGCCAATCAAATACCATGAAAAAATCCTCGTTCGGAAATAGAAGTCCAGTATCAAATGCTCCACCTCCAGGCGTCGTGCGTCCCTTATATATTCGGTCTTGAACATTCCATATGTAGCTCAATTCTTCCTGGGCTTCTTCGGGGTAATGCACGGTTACTCCGGGTAATGCGGTGCGCCATAGAATAAAGGCCATTACGGGTAGCAGCGGAATGAGCCACCATTTTATAAGCCCTTTTTGAGTTTTATTGGTAATCATAGACGCGGACTCTATATCGATAAGTCGTTGGGTGTAATAGCCGCAGGGCCGGTAGGGCAATCTGGCCGTGCTAAACTAGTCCGGCTTAGCGAAACCTGCTTTAACTCGAATGGCTCGCTAGTTCCATGAGCATTTATACAGCCGGTCGACGTCAGTGCCACTTCCTTCACTCATGTCAATATTACCGTCTGGGCCGATATAGATACTTGTCGTTGGCCATTTAGGACTAATCCTTATGCAGTTATTTTTCCTTGACGCAGTCCAATGAAAATCCATGAAAAACCTGTCATTCGGGAATATATCTCCTATGTCTCCTGTTGTGCCGCCAGGAGATATTTCTCCTTTATAAATACTATGTTGAGTATCCCAGATGAAGTCCAACTGCCCCACGGCCTTGACTGAGTAGTAAACAGCTACTCTTGGCGTTGCCATGTACCAAAAGCTGTACAAGGCAGTTAGCGTGAGCAGTAGAACTCGCCAGACTGAACGATACCAAGGTTTACTCGCACTCATGTGGTCGTATCCCCTTCATCCAGCGAGCAGGGTGTATCTCAAGTACTTTTTCCATAATTATTTTGGATCTAATCCCACCTTGAGGGTAACGGTGGTAAAGGTTTACTCCTATTTGTATTGACTCCCTATCGGGGGCGTCATCCCAAGCCCTCAATCCCTCTACATTGGGCGTTTTGCTTGGTCCCGGATATTTTTCCCCATGTTGAATTCTTCTAACCGTATCTGAAATTATTTGCTCTGCACCCGCGCCATCAAAAAGTACGCTCTCCGAAAACCCGCTTGCGATCCCTACGTACCCGTAGTGAATATTCGACCAAATATCGTGAAAGTAGTCGTGTGCCCCTTGCTTCTGCCAAGCACCGTCAAATTTCGATTTGATCATGGGCTTATGATCCCAAGGCCTATTCTGCCCAACCCGCTCAGTCCATAACGCAAACGCCCTAGCTTGTTTGGCCAAGGCAAAAGCATGGAAGTCTGGCTGCGTCCCCAGCCTCTTATAAAACGGCAGTGCCATGTATTCTCTGGTTTCTGCCTCAGCGTCATAGCTATTCAGTTCCTTCATTTCCAGAACCGAGGGATGGCTAATATTGCGATTCATCTCATCAGCAATATAAGCAGCCAGTTCCTCCATGCGATCCGGGTGATTGCAGGTTATGGGGTTCGTAGGAGGCGGGGGGACGGGGTCAATTATCTGAGGCGCAGATGCAGGCTGACTGTCCGCGCGGGGCTGCGGTTGAGCCGAAGCTCTAGCAGGTGCTCGGGCCGTGGGCTTGTTTGCTTTTTCGTAAGAGTGACCTAGCGAGTTAATGAGCTGAGAACGGCAAGGGCACGAACTAGTGCTGTCCAGTGTTCCTGCTGGAGACCTACCGTTGCTGTCGATGAATCCAATACCGCCTACGATTTCGTAGGCTTGGCCGTTTATGCCGCATGTAACAGGATCGCCTTCCCGAGCATGATTGAAACCCATCATGGTGGTGCGGCCGTCTCCTGCTAGTACGACTCCACCACATGAGGTCTTGTCGCCCTCTCGGATGAAATAACCTCTAGCCATGAGTCAGGCCTCCACAACCGGAAGGAAATCTTCTTCTATCGATTCGCCGTCCCGTTGCAGAAACAAGGCGGTATTTTGTGGTGTATTGATGATCATGTCGCCATTACTCAGAACGCTGCCGACCAGCGCAATATCGCTGTTTGCGCGCCCCGCGCCCCGCGCTCGTCACGATCTGCGCTCTGCGGCCATCGGGGTATACGGCGTAATCACCTTTGTGGGCGACTCGAACTTGTTTGCTGTTGTTCACCCCAATCGTCATGGCTGATTCCGTCTGCTCGATCACGCCGCCATCGCGGGTTTGGCTTCCTTCTGTTGCAAACCGGTAAATCGCGATGGGAGGATGTGCTTTTCGATATGCCTGTTGCTCGCGAATGCAGTTCAAGGCCTCTTCGCTGAGCTCGGCTAGCTGTTGCTCGGAGAAGGGCGATACGTCCAGAGAGCGAAGCAATTCTGGTGTGAACTCGTTGGTGTACGACTGAAGTGCGGCGGTGCTCATATCATTCATCCTGATTCTTTGGTTTAACGATATCTGCGTGACTGGTGGCCACTGCGAGTGGACCGACGCTAAACGAAAGTTACGGATGGCTATGTAGGGCGAATCTCAAAGGATTGAAGGATGTTTCTCGGAAACGTTTTATTGAGCTAGGCATCTTCGCTTGAGGTAAGCGGGCGAGCGCATTAGTCGAATTTGCAGGCAATCGCCCACGATGCCTGCGCTACATTTCTCTTTTTCTTGAGTGAAATTTCCTAGACAATCTCGCCCACTTGCGGCTGACGAATTCGGCTACTAAGGTGCCTCGGTCGCTGCAATGTCAGCGATTGGGTTTAGTAGCCCAGGTAGTCAGTCGTGCAGCACTCAACCTTGAAACAGACGTTTTTTCACGTCCATTTTATGGCGGCTGTGCGCAGGGCGCTTTCGAGCGCGCCGGTGCTGACTCCCGGTCTACTAACCTTCGCACAGCTGCCACCCTTATCGTTTAGTAGCGATACCTGGCGGTCAGTTTTTTATAGAGTCAGGGAATTCAATCATGATCCAACTCACAGACGTTTCTCCTTCAAATATCGAGGAGTCCTTGAATCACGCTTCTCACCTGCTGCAATGCGCAGCCGTCACAGCCTATGAAAGCGGCGATCGCCTGAGCGGTTCGGACCGGCTTCTAGCAATGTCGGTATTGCACCTGATCGATATGGCCCGGAGTGTTATTGATCAGTCTCTGACAGGGCTTGAGATAAAAGGGGCAGCGCGCTAATCAGAGCGTTTAACGGGTGCCGGGCTAGATAGCCCGGCTTCTCAGTGTTTTAGTTTTAATGGCTATAAAGATTGAAGGGTATTTCCCCAAAAAGATTTTTTGCTCCCAGTGGCCGGGAAAGGAGGTATGCGCTCCTAAGATGGCCATCAGAAACAGCGGGCTTAGCAGGTAGGAAGAAGCTCTATTCTTTAACCCGACAAACGGGAACGATTCCCGTGAACCGGGCGTCATAACCTCCCTTGAGCCAGCATCCATCGGCCTCGCAATTAGTCTCTGCGGGGCTTACATGTTTTAATTGAACGCTTGTTCAACTAAAACCGGTGGTTCGCTGCCCGCTCATTACAGGAGGCTTACCTTTGTTTAATCCGTTTGTTGCCGTCTTTGCCTACGACCTTGAGGTGCATGGCTCATGAGTGCACCTGCTAGCCAATCCAGCGGTATGGTTCGCATGAATCCGCCGGTGTTTTATTTCGCGGCAACGGTTATTTTGCTGTTCGGTGTGTTGGTCATTTCCTTCCCTGAGACGGCTGGCCAGTGGTTGCTGGCAGCGCAGAACTGGGCGGCCAATACGGTCGGCTGGTATTACATGCTGGCGATGACGATTTATCTGGTCTTCGTGGTGGTCACCGCCTTGTCTGGCTACGGCAAGATCAAGCTCGGTGCCGACCACGACGAACCCGAATTCAGTTATCTGTCCTGGGCGGGGATGCTGTTCGCTGCCGGGATCAGTATCACGCTGTTCTTCTTCTGCGTCTCGGAACCACTGACTCACATGCTGCAGCCGCCACAAGGCGAGGCGGGCACGACTGAGGCGGCGCGTCAGGCGATGCAGTTGCTGTTTCTGCACTGGGGCCTGCATGGCTGGGGCGTGTTTGCGTTTGTTGGTATGGCGCTGGCGTATTTTGCGTATCGCCATAACCTGCCGTTGGCGCTGCGCTCCGCGCTGTACCCGCTGATCGGCAAACGTATCAACGGTCCTATCGGTTATGCGGTGGATGGCTTCGGCATCATCGCGACTATCTTCGGTCTCGGTGCCGACATGGGCTTTGGGGTCTTGCACCTCAATTCCGGGCTCGATTACCTGTTTGATATTCCCCATACCCAATGGATTCAGGTCGGGCTGATCACGCTGATGATGGGCGCGGCGATTCTGGTGGCCGTGGCGGGTGTCGACAAGGGCGTGCGCGTCATGTCGGACATCAACATGCTGCTGGCCTGTGCGCTGCTGCTGTTTGTGCTGTTTGCTGGCCCGACGCAGCATCTGCTCAACACGTTGGTGCAGAACATCGGTGATTACCTTGGGGCGATCACTACCAAGAGTTTTGATGTGTATGCCTACGACAAGCCGAGCGAATGGCTGGGCGGCTGGACGGTGTTTTACTGGGCCTGGTGGATTGCCTGGTCGCCGTTTGTAGGTCTGTTCATTGCGCGCATTTCCCGGGGCCGGACCATTCGTGAGTTCGTGTTCGGTGTACTGCTGATTCCGCTGGGCTTTACCTTGGCGTGGATGTCTATTTTCGGTAACAGCGCCATCGATCAGGTGCTTAATCACGGCATGGTCGCGCTGGGTCAATCGGCCATTGATGATCCGTCACGCACGCTTTATTTGCTGCTGGAAACCTATCCATGGAGCAAAACCGTTATTGCGGTGACGGTGTTCATCAGCTTTGTGTTCTTCGTCACCTCGGCAGACTCGGGCACAGTGGTGCTTTCGACGCTGTCGGCCAAAGGCGGTAACGCTGATGAAGACGGTCCCAAGTGGCTGCGGGTGTTCTGGGGTGTGGCGACTGCGCTGGTGACCAGTGGCTTGCTGTTCTCTGGCAGTATCGATGCGCTGAAATCAGCGGTGGTGCTGACGTCGTTGCCGTTCTCGCTGATTCTGCTGTTGATGATGTGGGGTCTGCATAAAGCATTCTTCATGGAGTCCCAGCGACAGATCGCGCAGCTGTACTCCTTGGCCCCGGTGTCGGGTGCGAGACGTGGCGGCTGGCGTCAGCGCTTGAGCCAGGCCGTGCATTATCCGTCGCGAGACGAGGTGTATCGCTTCCTCGACCAAACCGTGCGCCCGGCTATCGAAGACGTCACGGCGGTGTTTGCCGAGAAAGGCCTGAACGTAGTCAGTCAGCCTGATCCGGCCAACGACAGCGTCAGCCTGGAAATCGGCCATGGCGAAGAACGTCCGTTCATTTATCAGGTGATGATGAAGGGCTTCTTCACGCCGTCGTTCGCGCGTGGAGGAATGGGCTCCAAGCAGTTGAACAATCGTCGCTATTACCGCGCCGAAGTACATCTGAGCGAAGGCAGTCAGGATTACGACCTGGTGGGTTACACCAAAGAGCAGGTCATCAACGACATCCTCGACCAGTACGAGCGCCATATGCAGTTCCTGCATTTGGTGCGCTAGGGGGTTTGATTCGCTTGAGTTGGGAGGCGGTGGTTATCTGATGCGTTTGCGGCGTCAGTACTGCTGCTTTCCCGGCTAAAGCCGGGCCCGCGTCCTTGATCAAGTCGGCGATACGGATAGTAAGTTGGTCCGAGCCTGGCTCTCCATGCAATAGTCATAAGAGGCTGCTCTTCTCTGGATGGATGCGTGGGTAAAAGGCCCGGGGCCACTGGTGGCTCCCACCTGACGGTAAAAAATGGCGTGCTGCTGATAAGGCTCATGAGCGCGCCCTTTGTCTGATGAGCGGGTCGGTCGTGGTTTCCGGGGTTTCAGGTTGTACACGAGGCACATTCGCTGGACGCCGAGTGCTGAACACAGGATCAGGCGGCGCGTCGTTATGGTAATCAGGGAAGTGGTGCTGAAAGTCGATTGCCGCCTGAATGATCAAAGCCTCGCTAAATCGTGGCCCCCAGAACGCTGCGTTTATGGGCAATTTCAGAGGCACGCCGGTTTCGCCATAACCGATAGGGAAGCTCAACATCGGCCAACCCTGGAGATTGGGTGAAGGGTAATTGGCACGCTGGTTTGGCAGTCCCTCCCCTTCAAATCTCTGCCCGATATGGGCACCCAGCGGCATCACCATCATGAAATCCACCCCCTTTTCGTCCAGTGCTTGCTGACAGCCAGCTTGCTCCAGGCGTCGACGGCGTTCACCCTCTGCTCGCCATGCTATCGGGATGGAGCCGTTAACTTTCAAGAAGTTTTCCGGATCGTAGCGCAATAGAAGTTCTGCCCTGTGTTCAGGGCTGATATCCACTGAGAAAGCTTCGATTGCTGGCCCTTGTCTCGTCTCATACAGGTTGGACAAAAACACAGCAGACATGGGAGTGATCGTGACGTCATATGCGTCTTTGTCTGGAAGCGTCCCTAGCACTTCAAAGGCGGAGAAAGGTGCGTCCTGATTGTCACTCAAGTCCAGAAAAGGGAAGCTCACGAGTGTCGCGCCAAGCTGTGTCAGTTGCTCTTTGAATCGATCAAACGCGGCTTTGTAATCCACATCATAGGTATCGGCGGGAGGGACCTTCCATTCGCGCATCCAGTCTTTTTGCGGTATGCCGATGGTCAATCCCTGTAGCGGTTGTGGGTGATCCTGAGGGGTAATGGGTAACTCGGGAAGTGGTATCGGGGCAGACAACGTGTGGGGATCGTTGATTTGATCGGTGCCCGAAATCACGGAAAGAATCATTGATGCGTCGCGCATTGAACGGCAAACAGGACCAATGACATCAAGCCCGTTTTGCCCTGGCATCAAGCCTGCGACAGATACGAGGCCAAGCGAAGGTTTGATGCCGCTTGCTCCGTTGGCGGCCGTCGGAACAATCAGCGAACCTCCCGTTTCTTCGCCAAGTGATGCAGCGGCAAGGCGCGCTATCGGGGCGACACCTGAGCCTTGACTGGATCCGCCGGGAATCCGGTCCGGATCCCAGGCATTTCCGGCAAAGGTTCCTGTCGTGCTCCCGGAGTAGGCCGAGCAGGTATTGTGCCCTAGCAGCACAGCTCCTTGTGCCCGGAGTTTGGCCACGCACGTGGCGTCTTTGAGCGCGATGTTCAAGCTGAACGCTTCCGAGCCATTGGTGCTCTTGCGTCCTTCAATGCCGATCGAATCCTTGACTCCCATTGGGATACCGCATAACGGTGGTGCCGGCCCGCGTTCGTCGTCGGGGTTTTGCAGCCAGAGATCAGCGAGCCGGGCCTGTTCCAGCGATTGCTCTGTATCGATGCGAACGAAGGCGTTATAGCCTCCGTTTTCGTCATAGGTTTCAAAGTCGCCGTTGAACAGGTCTATGCGATTTATATAGGCGCCCGTGATCTCGGTGGAGGTCAGGTCGCCTGAACGAAGTAGCGCGGCCATCTCGACGACTTCGTAATCCACGATGCGCTCGCGTCTGGGAACGGATGAAGCTATCGGAAGTGCAGCCAAAAGCCGGGCGTTATTGGCCTGCTCTTCGGGAGTAAATTGCCGTGTTTCAGTGAAAGAGTTATCCATAACCATTAGCTCCTTGTGGCCTCGTATTAGAGGTTTCGCAAGCAGCTAATCACTGGAGCACGGGTCTGTAAACTGTCACAAATGACAGTGGCAACAAGCCTGCAAGGCAATAAAAAGCCCAGGGCTGCATACGCAACCCTGGGCTCTTTGGTGAAGGCTTTAATCAGCCTTCATCGCCCTCGTCATCGTCACCACCATCGATCTTCATGCCCAGCTCCTTGATCTTGCGAGTCAAGGTGTTGCGGCCCCAGCCCAGCAGAACCGCGGCGTCGCGACGACGGCCAGCGGTATGCTTGAGGGCGGTTTCGATCATGATGCGCTCGAAGGTCGGCACGGCGCTGTCCAGCAGGCTGGATTGACCGCGTGCCAGCGCCTGATCGGCCCATTGGCGCAGCGCCTGTTCCCAGTTGGTCACTGGCGCTGCATCTTGCGGCAAGCTCAGCAGCTCGGGTGGCAAGTCGCTGATGTGCACTTCACGGCCGGATGCCATGACGGTGATCCAGCGACAGGTATTTTCCAGCTGGCGCACGTTACCCGGCCAAGGCAGGTGTTTGAGGTATTCCTCGGTTTCCGCTTTGAGCAGTTTCGGTTCGACCGCAAGCTCCTGAGCCGCACGGCTGAGGAAGTGCTTGGCCAGTGTCGGAATGTCTTCACGACGATCCGACATGCGCGGGATGTGGATGCGGATCACGTTCAGGCGGTGAAACAAGTCTTCCCGGAATTTGCCAGCCTGCACCAGGGTTTCCAGATTCTGGTGAGTCGCCGCGATGATACGCACGTCGACTTTGACCGGCGTGTGGCCGCCCACGCGATAGAACTCGCCGTCAGCCAGAACCCGCAGCAGACGGGTTTGGGTGTCGGCAGGCATGTCGCCGATTTCGTCGAGGAACAGGGTGCCGCCGTCCGCTTGTTCAAAGCGACCGCGACGCAGGTTTGCTGCGCCGGTGAACGCGCCTTTTTCGTGGCCGAACAGTTCCGATTCCATCAAGTCTTTCGGAATCGCAGCCATATTCAGCGCTATGAATGGCGATGCCGAACGTGGGCTGTGGCGGTGCAGGGCGTGGGCAACCAGTTCTTTACCGGTGCCCGACTCGCCGTTGATCAGCACGGTGATGTTGGAGTGGCTCAGGCGGCCGATGGCCCGAAACACTTCCTGCATCGCTGGCGCTTCGCCAATGATTTCAGGTGTGCGGGTCAGCGTTGGCGCAACGTCCATGCCTTGCTGTTCTTGAGCGTGCAGGTTGGCACGCTTGACCAGGGAAACGGCTTCATCGACGTCAAATGGTTTTGGCAGGTATTCGAACGCGCCGCCTTGATAAGAGGCAACAGCGCTGTCCAGGTCCGAGTGGGCGGTCATGATGATGACCGGCAGGCGCGGATGCTGTTCGCGAATACGCGCCAGCAGGTCCAGACCACTGGCGCCCGGCATGCGGATGTCAGAGATAATCACGTCCGGTTGCTGACGAGCCAGGCGGCTCATCACGCCATCGGCGCTATCGAAACTTTGTGTGGTCATGCCTTCTTGCTGTAAGGCCTTTTCCAGAACCCAACGAATGGAACGATCGTCATCTACGATCCAGACAGTTTCACTACGGCTCATGTCGAAGCTGCTCCTTGTTCCAGCGGCAGGAATATCGAGAAGGTGGTGTGGCCAGGATGGCTGTCACACTCGATCAGCCCCTGGTGCTGACTAATGATGTTCTGCGTTATCGCAAGGCCGAGCCCAGTGCCGTCAGGGCGGCCGCTGACCATCGGGTAGAAAATGGTTTCCTGAAGCTCGGCCGGAATACCGGGGCCGTTGTCGATGATTTCGATTTTGCTGACCAGCCGGTGACGCACATGGCCGATGGTGAACTGACGCATCGCACGGGTGCGCAGGCTTATCCGGCCAAGGCGCAGTTCGTTTTGACTGCTGATGGCTTGCATCGCGTTACGCACGATATTGAGCACGGCCTGGATCATTTGTTCGCGGTCGATCAATACGTCGGGAATACTTGGATCATAGTCGCGCACCAGAGTGATGCACCCTTGGCTTTCTGCTTCGACCAGACTGCAGACGCGTTCGAGCACTTCGTGCACGTTGGTCATGGCCAGTGAAGGCAGCTTGTTCGATCCGAGCATACGATCCACCAGATTTCTCAGGCGGTCGGCTTCCTCGATGATGACGTTGGTGTAGTCCTTCAAGCTCTCTTCAGGCAGCTCGCGGGCCAGCAATTGCGCTGCGCCGCGAATGCCGCCTAGCGGATTCTTTATTTCGTGAGCGAGGCCACGCACCAGCATTTTGGTGGTTTCCTGCTTGGACAACTGGGCTTCTTCTTTGGTGATGCGTAGCAAGCGGTCACGCGGGTGGACCTCCAGCAACAGCAAGGTCTCGCCCTGGCTGAGGATGGGGGTCACAGCGTAATCAACAGTCAGAGTCTGACCTGTGAGGGCAGTGAGCATGGCTTCACGCTTGGTGAACGGGTGCGCTTGTTCTACCGCCTGACGCAGGGAACTCAGGGCTTCTGCCGACTCAGTAAACAGCTCGCTGATGAATTGCCCATGGCTGCGCTGACCGCTGATGGCCAGCAGCATTTCCGCTGCCGGGTTCATGTACTCAAGGCGCAGATCAGCATTGAGCAGAATGGTGGCAGTGGTCAGGTTGTCGAGTAACAAACGGTGCAGCGCGTCGCTGATAGTCATTAAAGTCGTTGACCTCTTTTGGCTCATTGCGATTCCAGGCGAGCCTCGGATCACAGGCGCTGGTTGGTCTTCTCCAGCGTGGGTAACGCCACTGATACGTTTGTATCCAGTGCAGATAAAGATGCTGTTATGGCCAAGTTGCAAAAACCAAACCAAGGCTCCGAAAAGAAGCGTTTAATCTGCAAAATCGGGCTTTTTTTGGACAGTGCGTTTGATTGGTTCATTGGTTTGGGTTGTTTTCGACCCAAAATGGGCTCGACTTGCTGTCGACTCGTAATATCTTGCACCAATATAGGGCTTTGGTGTTCGGAGGGCGGGGGGTGAATCAAAAGAAAGGCAGGATGCTGCTTTCTTCTTCTGGCTTGTCTTTCAGAGGGCACTCGGGGCGCACGCCGTATTCGGCGGTTTTGCAGGGATTGGCCGTGCGCTTTTGCGCCAGTGAAATGCGCAGCATATGGAAGGGCTGGTTAGGTGTCTTTTCCAGCACGCGTCCTGCTTCATCGAGAATCTCTACCGCAAGCTGATGAGTGCCTCGATCAACATTCGTTAACGGAAACACAGGGCTGCGTCCGGCCTGGGCGTAAGGCTTGCCATCTACCAGGAGTCGATAGCTATGACCGGGCTGCAGGGCTGGGTCGCTGGTGACGGTGACAATCAGTTCGCCTGGAGCGCTGCGCA
Organism: Pseudomonas caspiana; assembly: GCF_002158995.1. Taxonomy (GTDB): domain Bacteria; phylum Pseudomonadota; class Gammaproteobacteria; order Pseudomonadales; family Pseudomonadaceae; genus Aquipseudomonas; species Aquipseudomonas caspiana. The sequence continues at coordinate 24,719 of NZ_LOHF01000011.1, forward strand.
CTGTCGCGTCCGGTTCTGGCACCAGAATCCTTAGCAAGTCGTAACGAAATATCGCCTTGGGTTTTGCCTTGGGTGGCGCGCTTTGGTGGACGGTACGTTTTGGTGGCGATCCGCTGGTGTTGTTGCTGGGCAGGATCTCCACGCGCTTGGCGTTCTTGTGAGGCTGATCGGTGAAAACCCGATTACCTTCGGCGTCTGTGTAGGTGTAAACCTCCGCCAATGCTAAAGCGGGCAGCGTGATCAGCAGGCAAAACAGCGCGCTGAGCAGTCCTGGGGATTTAAGGTTTGCCGACATGAACGCGCTGCACCGTCAGGGTAATGGTCGGACTCTGCTGGATGATGCGGCCTTTATCCAGCACCACGACCGCAAAGCTGTGTTCGCCGCGCTCAATGTTGACCACTTGCAGGCGCGGCACATTACCGGGTTGGCCATAAAGGTTGCCGTCGACCAGTAATTGCAGCAGATGCCCCTGTATCAGCCTTGGCTTTATCGCTACGCCCACGGTGAAGGTGCCATTGTTGGCGCGTAATGCTTCGTCTGCAGGCAGGTCAGTCAGCTCAAGGGTTTGGTAGCCGGTTTGTGCCTGAGCCGGGGCCGGTGGGGTTTGCGCTGGCGTCACAGGGGTGGCCATTTTCTGGGTGTCGACGCTGTTGAGTGGCGGCAATTCCACTACCTTGGCCTTGACCCCGTCAGGTGGCTGATTACTGAACGCGGTATTACCGTTTGCGTCGGTGTATTTATAGATCTGCGCCGCTGCGGGCAAAGCGATCAACAGCAGCAGACAGATGAGACTTCGGCGCATGCAGGCTCCGTGGCTTTGATGCGGTTGGCAGTGTTATGGGCGCAGCATAGAACATAAATCAGCCTGAGCGGCTTACGATCATTTACGGATTATGCACAGCTCGCCCACTGCGCGTGTCAGCGCCAGATCATGAATGGGATCCTTTGCTTGCAGACGGGACTGTTGAATCAGCCAGTTTGGGCATTCTGGATCCTGGCGATACATCGCAAAGGCTGAGTATTCACGCAGCAGCCGCGTTTGCAGTTGGTCCAGATGCGGGCGAATTTGCCCGACCAGATCCGGCCTTGGTGTGTCTGGCGCCTTGCCGGTCTCGTGCCATTTGGCAAGAAGTGCGTACTGCACCAGCTTGTTCGCTTCAATCTGCGCGGCGAGGAATTGGCTGACTTCCTGTGCGTCCAGGCTATAGGTCGGGGCGAGCTTTGCTGCTGCGGCGATGACCTGTGCTTCGCGAGAGCTGTCCTGAATCGGTTTCCCGCTGTCCCATTTGGTCAGCGCAACCTGATCTGCGACGGCAAGGCGTTCGCTGATTGTTGCCAGCAAAGGTGCCAGCGGCGCAGGGGCGGTTGAGGTCTGGGGTGCGCCTGCGCAGGCGGTCAGGCTGGTGAGCACTGCGCAGAGGAAAAGCAAGCGTGTTGGATTGCACATATCTCTTCTTCTCTTATGTTGATCGGGGCATTGGTGCTGAATCTGTAGGAGCGCACGAGCACCGCGAGGCCGCGATAGCGTTCTGTCTGATGCACTGCTATCGCGCCTCGCGGTGCTCGTGCGCTCTTACAGGGGCGGCGTTCGCGATACGACAGCATGCACTCGCGCACAGCGCTTCAGGCAACAACTATTTACCGGCTATTAAATCCCGCCCATAAAAAAGGCCTCCCGAAGGAGGCCTCTTTGGTGCGTCAAAGTTGCTGACGCGACTGGATTAGCAGCTGTAGTACAGCTCGTATTCCAGTGGGTGTACGAAGGTACGTACTTTGATTTCTTCTTCGCTTTTCAGAGCGATATAAGCGTCGATGAAGTCGTCGCTGAAAACGCCGCCTTTGGTCAGGAACGCACGACCTTTGTCCAGCTCTTCCAGGGCTTCTTTCAGGCTGCCGCAAACTTGTGGGATCTCTTTGGCCTCTTCAGGCGGCAGGTCATACAGGTTTTTGTCAGCTGCGTCGCCAGGGTGGATCTTGTTCTGGATACCGTCCAGGCCAGCCATCAGCAGTGCTGCGAAAGCCAGGTACGGGTTGGCTGCTGGATCCGGGAAGCGAGCTTCGATACGACGGCCTTTAGGGCTGTTGACGTAAGGAATACGGATCGAAGCGGAGCGGTTACGAGCCGAGTACGCCAGCATTACTGGAGCTTCGAAGCCTGGAACCAGACGCTTGTAGGAGTTGGTAGCAGGGTTGGTGAAGCCGTTCAGTGCTTTACCGTGCTTGATGATGCCGCCGATGAAGTACAGAGCGGTATCGGACAGGCCGGCATAGCCTTCGCCTGCGAAGGTGTTCTTGCCATCTTTGGAGATGGACATGTGAACGTGCATACCCGAACCGTTATCGCCGTACAGCGGCTTAGGCATGAAAGTAGCGGTGCGGCCGTAAGCGTCAGCAACGTTGTGAACAACGTACTTCAGGGTCTGAACTTCGTCAGCCTTTTTAACCAGCGTGTTGAATTTAACGCCGATTTCGTTCTGGCCAGCAGTTGCCACTTCGTGGTGGTGAACTTCTACGGTCTGGCCCATTTCTTCCAGAGCGTTGCACATTGCGGTGCGGATTTCGTGGTCATGGTCGAATGGTGGAACCGGGAAGTAACCGCCTTTGATGCCTGGACGGTGGCCCTTGTTACCGCCTTCGATGTCGGCGTCGGACATCCACGAACCTTGTTCGGAGTAGATCTTGAACATGGAACCGGAGATGTCGGATTTGAATTTCACTTCGTCGAAGATGAAGAATTCTGGCTCTGGGCCGGCGAATACCGTGTCACCGATACCGGTCGACTTCAGGTATTCCTCAGCGCGGTGAGCAATAGCGCGTGGGTCGCGATCGTAACCTTGCATGGTCGAAGGTTCGATGATGTCGCAAACCAGGATCAGGGTTGGCTCTTCGGTGAACGGGTCCAGTACTGCGGTTTCATCGTCCGGCAGCAGGATCATGTCGGAGGCTTCGATGCCTTTCCAGCCAGAGATGGAGGAACCGTCGAACATCTTGCCGACTTCAAAGAAGTCGTCTTCCAGCGCATCGCGAGCCGGCATGGTCACGTGGTGCTGTGTACCTTTAGTGTCCGTGAAGCGCAGATCAATCCACTTAACGTCATGATCTTTGATGAGTTGAACCGACTTCGACATGGTGTCCTCCGGGTGGCTTCGGGCCTATTTAATGGTTTGGGCCCTTAGAATTTGGGTGATGCCGGCGCAGATACTCTGCCAAGGCAACCTGCCTCACAAGGGAGCAAATTGCATGCCAGTGCCCCGAGTTGGGTTTTATGCCCCAAACGCTCGCTATTTCGGGATAAAAAACGGTTATTTGAAAATTTGGTGCACCTTAATGATGCTCGATATTGTGCGTAAGGTCTTTTTTGGTGCGTCGATGATTGGTTGCACGATAACTGGTTAAACCTTGAGCAATTTCCGCTATAATCCCGCCCCCTCTTTTTCGGCTGGCACCTCGCGCGCTGTTTTCATGAAACTAATCGTAAAAGTCTTCCCCGAGATCATCATCAAAAGCCCGCCGGTGCGTAAGCAATTCATCCGCCAGCTGGCCAAGAACATCCGTACCGTGCTCCGTGATCTGGATCCGGTGCTGGTGGTGGATGGCTCGTGGGACAACCTCGAGGTTCAGACGAAACTGACCGACCCCAAGGCCCTGCAGGACATGACCGATCGCCTGAGCTGCATGCCGGGCATCGCCAATTTCCTTCAGGTGGCCGAATACCCGCTGGGCGACATGGACGACATTGTCGCGAAGTGCAAACTGCACTACGCCGACTTGCTGCCGGGCAAGATGTTTTCAGTGCGCTGCAAGCGGGCGGGCAAGCATGCATTCAGCTCTATGGATGTCGAAAAATACGTCGGCAGCCAGCTGCGCAAGCAGTGCGGTGCGGCTGGTATCGAGCTGAAAAAGCCGGAAATCGTGGTGCGAATGGAAATTCGCGACAAACGGTTATTCGTGATCCACAGCCAGCACAACAGTGTCGGCGGATACCCGTTAGGCGCCCTGGAACAGACCCTGGTATTGATGTCCGGCGGTTTCGATTCGACGGTGGCGGCCTATCAGGTCATGCGTCGCGGGCTGATGGCGCATTTTTGCTTCTTCAATCTGGGCGGTCGTGCACATGAACTGGGCGTGATGGAAGTCGCGCATTTCATCTGGAAGAAGTACGGCAGCTCCCAGCGCGTGCTGTTTATCAGCGTGCCTTTCGAGGAAGTTCTCGGAGAAATCCTGCAGAAAGTCGATAACAGTCATATGGGTGTAGTTTTGAAGCGTATGATGTTACGCGCTGCATCCTCTATCGCTGACCGTCTTGATATCGATGTGCTGGTTACCGGCGAAGCGATTTCACAGGTTGCCAGCCAGACGTTGCCGAACCTGTCGTTGATTGACGCCGCGACTGACAAGCTTGTCTTGCGTCCGCTGATCACCAGCCACAAGCAGGATATCGTCGATCAGGCGGTTGAAATTGGTACTGCCGATTTCGCCCGGCACATGCCTGAGTATTGCGGGGTGATTTCGATCAACCCCAAGACCAACGCAAAGCGCAACCGCGTTGAGTACGAAGAGCAACAGTTCGACATGGCGGTTCTCGAGCGAGCGCTGGAGAACGCCAAACTGGTTTCGATCGATCGAGTGATTGACGATCTGAGCCAGAGTGTCGAGATAGAAGAAGTCAGTCAGGCACTGGCAGGGCAGGTCATCGTCGACATCCGTCACCCGGATGCCCAGGAAGATCAGCCGCTGGTATTGCCTGGCATTGAAATACAGGCGCTGCCGTTCTATGCACTGAACAGCCGCTTCAAGGAACTGGATAACACGCGCCAGTACCTGTTGTATTGCGACAAAGGCGTCATGAGTCGCCTGCATGCTCACCATTTGCTCAGTGAGGGGTATGCCAATGTGCGCGTTTATAGACCGAGCTAAGTGCCCGGGGCTGTTTGCCTGTGGCTTGCGTCACCGGCCCCCCGACGCCAGTCGTCTAGCCGTAACGGCTTTGGCCGACTCTGACGTTATAAATAGCTGTTTAGCAGTATTCAGCTAACCGAATCCTCTGATCGAGATACACAAGTGATCGAAAATCTACGCAACATCGCCATCATTGCTCACGTTGACCACGGTAAAACCACCCTGGTAGACAAACTCTTGCGTCAATCCGGCACTCTGGAGCGTAACGAGCTCAACGACGAGCGCGTGATGGACTCCAACGACCAGGAGAAAGAGCGCGGTATTACCATTCTGGCGAAAAACACCGCCATCAACTGGAACGGCTACCACATCAACATCGTGGACACCCCGGGCCACGCCGACTTCGGTGGTGAAGTTGAGCGCGTAATGTCGATGGTTGACTCCGTGCTGCTGCTGGTTGACGCTCAAGACGGCCCTATGCCGCAAACCCGTTTCGTGACCAAGAAGGCTTTCGAAGCCGGCCTGCGTCCGATCGTGGTCATCAACAAGGTTGACCGTCCAGGCGCGCGTCCGGACTGGGTTCTGGACCAGATCTTCGACCTGTTCGACAACCTGGGTGCTACCGAAGAACAGCTGGACTTCAAAGTTGTTTACGCCTCGGCCCTGAACGGTATTGCCGGTCTGGACCACACCGACATGGCTGAAGACATGACCCCGCTGTACCAGTCGATCGTCGACAACGTACCTGCGCCGGCTGTTGACCGTGACGGTCCTTTCCAGATGCAGATCTCTGCTCTGGACTACAACAGCTTCCTGGGTGTTATCGGCGTTGGCCGTATCGCTCGTGGTCGCGTCAAGCCGAACACTCCGGTTGTGGCTATCGACGTTGATGGCAAAAAGCGCAATGGCCGTATCCTGAAGCTGATGGGTCACCACGGTCTGCACCGCATCGACGTTGAAGAAGCAGCAGCGGGCGACATCGTCTGCATCAGCGGCTTCGAAGAGCTGTTCATCTCCGACACGCTTTGCGATCCAAACAACGTTGAGGCGATGAAGCCACTGACCGTTGACGAGCCAACCGTTTCCATGACCTTCCAGGTAAACGATTCGCCTTTCTGCGGTAAAGAAGGCAAGTTCGTCACCAGCCGTAACATCAAGGAACGTCTGGACAAAGAGCTGCTGTACAACGTTGCTCTGCGCGTTGAAGAAGGCGACTCGGCTGACAAGTTCAAGGTTTCCGGTCGTGGTGAGCTGCACCTTTCGGTTCTGATCGAAACCATGCGTCGCGAAGGCTTCGAAATGGCCGTAGGCCGTCCGGAAGTGATCATCCGTCGCGTAGGTGACGTGAAGCACGAACCGTACGAAAACGTGACCATCGACCTGCCTGAAGAAGCGCAAGGCGCGATCATGGAGCAAATGGGTCTGCGTAAAGGCGACCTGACCAACATGGTTCCGGATGGCAAAGGCCGTGTACGTCTCGAGTACAACATCCCGGCTCGTGGTCTGATCGGTTTCCGTAACGAGTTCCTGACCCTCACCTCCGGTGCTGGCATCCTGACTTCGATCTTCGACCGTTACGACGTGATGAAGTCCGGCGACATGTCCGGCCGTCAGAACGGCGTTCTGGTTTCGGTTGAAACCGGCAAGGCTCTGACTTACTCCCTGGAAACCCTGCAGGCTCGCGGCAAGCTGTTCGTTGAGCACGGTCAGGAAATCTACGGTGGTCAAATCGTTGGCTTGAACAGCCGCGACAACGACCTGGGTGTTAACCCAACCAAAGGCAAGAAGCTCGACAACATGCGTGCTTCGGGTAAAGACGAGACCATCGCTCTGGTTCCACCTGTCAAGTTCACCCTTGAACAGGCTCTGGAATTCATCCAGGACGACGAGCTGTGCGAAGTAACTCCTAAGTCCATCCGTCTTCGCAAGAAGATCCTGGACGAAAGCGAGCGTACCCGCGCTGCCAAGAAAGCCAAGAACTGATTAGTTTTTAATCAGGCTTGAAAAAACGCCCCCGACCGCAAGGTCGGGGGCGTTTTTGTTTGTGTGGTGCGGGACCAGCACTTGTCTTGGTAGGAGCCAACTTGTTGGCGAGGCTTCGGTCCTGCTTGATCAGAAATGTCGCCTCGCGAACAAGTTCGCTCCTACCAGGATTCGCGCCTGTACTCCCTTAGAACTTCGGAAACGGCGTGCTGGTGTTGTTCTTCAGCGTGCCGCTCGCCTGGCGAACCACATCTTTAGGCTTGTAAGCGCAGTAGCCGGGACGCGGGCCAACCTTGGGGTGGTTGCGGCACGTGTCCGGACGTTTGTCGTAGATGGTGCACAAGCGGCTCTTGCGGTCCAGATACAGGCAGTCATTGTTGCTCATGCGCTGCAAGGTGAAGATTTCTGACTTCTGGTTGTAACGCTCGACGATCCCTTCCTTCTGCAAACGCTTGGCGATGTTCTTCGCCGGTTCGCCCCGTTCGAATTCATCGACGATGCCGATGCGGATCAAGTCCTTGATCTTCACTTCCACAGGCAGCGTGCAGCAGCTGGAAATGCAGCCTCCGCACATGTGACTGGAGTATTTGGCCCAGGTATCGATACGGTCGATTTCTGCGGCGGCGATCAAGGTCGGTTTCATGAGCAATACGGTTCCGGGTGTATCGGGCGCGCGATGATACCGGTGTCCGGGGAAATCGAGTAATCAAAAATCACGAATGCGACTGCCGGACATTTGCAAACGGCGCTGCACCTCTGTGGGAGATTCTATGTCTGCAAGTTGACGTGGGACCGGCTTTAGCCGGGAAGGCGGCATTCCTGACGATAAAGATGTAGTGAATGAGCTGGCCTCTTCCCGGCTAAAGCCGGTCCCACGTCCTTAGTGGTTCCTGTGGGGGGCAGGGTTCGCGGTGTGATCCCCAAGCATTCATACAGTCAGGTTTTTACCAACACTTTCGCCAATTCTTCAATCTGCTCCTGGCGCTCGGCCTGACTCAGCTTCGCCCCAGGATTCAGCGACGACCATTGCGGATGAGCACGGGCCTTATGCAGAGCTTCAGGCAGTTTACCCTCGCGCCAGGTTTTGTCCTGCGGAGTGCTCAGCTGAATGCTGTCCATGGCGGCATGGCCTCGTGCGGCCAAGGCCATCAGCAAATGACGCTGACGCAGCGCTAGCAGCCGCAACACCGCATCGTCCACCGTCAGTTCGCGCTGGCCTTTGAGTTTGCCGAGCAACCGCCCGCCGTAGCTGCGCACCGTCTGTAGTGCCCCGCCCGCTATAGCCCCGGCCAAGGCCGCCGCGCCCATGGTGATGCCACCCACCAGCAAATCGACTCCCGCACCCGCTGCCGCGCCTGCCGCAATCCCGCCGCCGACTCGTACGCCCAATTGCTTGAGGGTTTCGGGATTGAACAAGTCGTCGCCCCAACGCCCGTCCAGCAAGGGCAGATCACCGGCCGCAGCGTCCTGAACGCGAAACGCGTAAAGCTTGAGCAGTTCCTCCACGCAGCGCTGTTCACGCTGACGCACGGCTTTGCGCAGTTCATCAATGGCTTGTTGTTCATGGCCCGACTCAGTGGAAACGCTGCGTCGGCAGGCCGCACAGTCGATAAGCAACTGCGCGATCAAACGGCTGGCGCTTTGCTGACGCGCGTCACGCTGGGCTTCCAGATCCAGAATCAGCCGTTCCAGTTGATCGCGGGAGTTTTCCAGCAGCAGCGCAAGGCTTTCATACAGGCGCCGTTCGCCATCCTCTGGCGGTGCAACGCTGTCAAAACGCACCAAGGCATGCAGGCCCAGGCGTGCAAGCGCCTCACGCCACGCGGGTTCACGATGATCCGCGCTGCTGACAAAATTCAGGACCGGCAGTAGCGGTTTGCCGCAGCTGGCCAGAATCGTCAACTCGTCACGGTACTTGGCCAGCACCGGCTCACGGGCGTCGATGATGTACAGCCCTGCGTCGGATGCCAGTAACTGGCGCATGACTTTGGCTTCCTGCTCAAAGCGCTGCCGCGCCTCGCTGCCTTCCAGAAAGCGCGCCAGTCGTGCGGGGCCGTCCAGGCGCTCGCCCGGTCGATCCTGGCGTTCGAGAAAATCCAGCAGCGCGATGGCGTCTTCCAGGCCTGGTGTATCGTACAGTTCAAGCAGCGCCTGACCATCCACGGACAGCCGCGCACCTTCTACATGGCGCGTCGTGCTTGGCCGGTGGGAGACTTCCCCAAAGCCCACATCGCGAGTCAACGTTCGTAGTAGCGAGGTCTTGCCGACATTGGTGTGGCCGACCACCGCCAGTTTCAGCGGGCGAATCTTGTCCTTGTCAGTCATGGCCTGCCTCCAGCCAGTTCAGTGGCGCGCTGTTGCTCCACGCTAGATCCAGCTGCTGCAACGCTGCCTGCCAGTCGCCGACTCGCTCAGGGTTCAGATGTTGCCCGTCGGGTGCTGGTAGCAACCAGACCCGCGTTGCGCCTGCACAGCGAGCCAGTTCGGCAACCAGTGCAAGGCTGCCGCGATCAGGTGAGCGACGCGGATCGCAGGCAATAACCAGTCGTGCGGGTGGAAAGCGGGTCAGTTGATCGAGCAGTTTTTGCCGGGATTCCCGACTGTCGAGAATGCCGGCATCGACCACGCCTTGCGGCAATAGAGGCGGCCAGGGCTGTTCATCGTCCAGCTCGATAGCGACCAGCACTGCGCCGTCACTGTGTTGTGCCGCGCCATTGGGCAGTACTTGATGCAGTTGCTCTGGCGCTGCGTCGCTGACCCCAAGTCGTTCGCTGCTGGGCATAAGCCGTTCGCGAAGCTGGCTGTAACCGGGCAAGGTCAGGTCCAGACTTAGCGCAGCCCGGCCGATGCGCCAGCGCCACAGGCAGACCAACGCAAGAATCAGCCGCGGCACAATTCCATAAACCAATAGCACGCCGACCAGCCACGCGGCCCAGGCCTGGCGACCTGATTCAACAACCACGGCGCTGTCGCCGCTGGCGCGGATCATGGACTCGTCCGGGACAGTGAAACCCAGCAAAGCGGGGAGTATGCCGAGCGTCTGGGTCAGGCTGACGAAAGTGTCGCTGCCTAAAATAGTGGTTTCCCACACAAAGCCATAACGTCGCGTCGCCATTAGCAGCAGTAACAGCACCAGTGCGCTGACCAGTGCCAGCAGCCACAAGCCATGGATCAACGCGCCCAGTACCCATCGATTAAGCCGTCGGCGCTGCAACAGCACAATCAACGCGGGGGCGAGCTGTGCGGCCTGGGCGTCGCGGGCGAGTTTTTCACTGAGCCATAGCCAGAGGCGTCCAAGGCTCGCCGTGTTTTGTCCGGCGACGCCAAAACTCATCGCCCAACTGAGCAGCAGAATCAGGTTCAGCCCGAGCAGACTGCCCAGCGCCCAAAACACATTGACCGGAGTCTGGCCGTCGCCCAGTGCCGCGAATGCCAGCCCCGCACCGCTGAACACCGAGAAAATCGCCAGTGCGATCAGCGCCAGTCGGGCGCCTTGTTTCCAGTGTGGAAGCGCGGCGCGCATGCCGTCGCGTTCGGCCAGCCACAGGGCGCGGCTTTGCACGCGGCTCGTCAGGTCGCCACCGTTGGCCCGGGCGCGACGGTTGGCTTCAAGGTCTTCCAGCGGGCCGGCCTGTTCTTCGCGCAGGCGCACGGCTTCGGTCAGCCAGAGGGTATCGAGGGGAGTCAGAGCAGTCACACAGCGTCTCGTCGAATGAATCAGGAAAGGAGCATAACCTTTGCGCCATACATTCGAGCAGTTCGGCCGCTACGAATTCAGTGTCAGCGTCTGTTATTCTCGCCGCCATGAAAAATCAACTTCCGCTCAGCCTGATTGCCGCTCTTGGTGAGAACCGAGTGATTGGCGTCGACAATTCCATGCCCTGGCACTTGCCGGGGGATTTCAAATATTTCAAAGCCACGACTTTGGGCAAGCCCATCATCATGGGGCGCAAGACCTGGGATTCGCTGGGTCGGCCGCTGCCCGGTCGCTTGAATCTGGTGGTCACGCGTCAGGCGGACCTGCAACTGGAGGGCGCCGAGGTTTTCACATCGCTGGAGTCCGCTGTTGCCCGCGCCGAGGAATGGGCGTTGGAGCAGGGCGTTGCGGAGGTGATGCTGATCGGCGGCGCGCAGTTGTACGCCCAGGGTCTGGCTCAGGCAGATCGTTTGTATCTGACCCGTGTGGCGTTGAGTCCCGAAGGCGACGCGTGGTTTCCGGAGTTTGATCTGGCGGAGTGGGCCTTGGTGTCCGAGGTGTTGAATCCGGCGGTGGATAACAAGCCTGCGTATAGCTTTGAGGTTTGGGAGCGCCGTTAAATTACTATCGCGAGCAAGCTCACTCCTACAGAAAAATACGGTCAGCTGTAGGAGTGAGCTTGCTCGCGATAGCGGTTTGAAATCCTCCACAAAAGTGTCGCAATCGGAAATCTCCGTCGCGAATCGCTTCCAGTGTGACGCCCTCGGGACGTACACAGTCGCTGGCATCCCCAATCAGTCATCATAATTTGTTACGGTCGATCCTCTTAACTTTCAGGGGGATACCACGATGAAGTTCGCTCCACGATTGCTTGCCGCTGCGCTCTGCCTTGGTCTGGCCGGGCAGGCGTTCGCTGCCACCGAGTTGAAGCACTGGCCTGAGCCCGCCGCAAAAGCACTCGACGCGATGATTGCTGCCAATGCCAACAAGGGCAATTACGCGGTTTTCGACATGGACAACACCAGCTACCGCTTCGACCTCGAAGAGTCGCTGCTGCCGTACATGGAAAGCAAAGGGCTGATCACCCGAGAGAAACTCGATCCGTCCCTCAAGCTCATGCCTTTCAAGGACACGGCTGACCACAAGGAAAGCCTGTTCAGCTATTACTACCGCCTGTGTGAAGTCGACGACATGGTTTGCTACCCATGGGTCGCTCAGGTGTTCTCAGGCTTTACCCTCAAAGAACTCAAAGGCTATGTCGATGAGCTGATGGCCTTGGGTAAACCGATCCCGGCGACTTACTACGATGGCGATGTGGTCAAGAAGCTCGACGTTGAGCCGCCACGTATCTTCACCGGCCAGAAAGAGCTGTTCAACAAGCTGATGGAAAACGGCATTGAGGTTTACGTGATGACAGCCGCATCCGAAGAGCTGGTGCGGATGGTCGCCTCCGATCCCAAGTACGGCTACAACGTAAAACCGCAGAACGTGATTGGCGTGACCCTGCTACTCAAGGACAAGAAGACCGGCGAGCTGACTACCGCGCGCAAGCAGATCACGGCGGGCAAGTACGACGAGAAGGCTAACCTCGGTCTGGAGTTGACGCCTTATCTCTGGACGCCTGCGACCTGGATGGCGGGCAAGCAGGCAGCGATCCTGACCTACATCGATCAATGGAAAAAGCCGGTGCTGGTCGGCGGCGATACGCCTACAAGCGATGGCTACATGCTGTTCCACGGAGTAGACGTCAGCAAAGGCGGCGTGCACCTGTGGATCAACCGCAAAGACAAATACATGACCCAGTTGAACGGCATGATCAAAAGCAATGCCGAGGCTCAGGCCAAAGAAGGTTTGCCTGTGACGGCGGACAAGAACTGGGTGATCGTCAAGCCGGATGAGATTCAGTAAATAGAGTGCTTATCAAAAGACTCACAACTATCTGATTTGGAATATTTTCTGTAGGAGCTCACGAGCGACGCGAGGCAGCGATGGCGTTCTGTCTGATGCACCGCTATCGCTGCCTCGCGGTGCTCGTAAGCTCCTACAGGTCCAATGCTTTTTGCGAGCCAATCGCTGTGGCTGGGATGTCGGCGTCCCTCGTTTAGAAACATGTTCGTGAGTAATAAAAAACCCGGCATCGCTGCCGGGTTTTTTGTGGTCGCTGAGAAAGCTTAAGGCACCAGCTTGTCCAGCAACGCCTTGTCGCGCACAGCGCCTTTGTCGGCGCTGGTGGCAAGCAGAGCGTAGGCTTTCAGGGCAGTCGTCACTTTACGTGGGCGTACTTCAACCGGCTTCCAGCCTTTCTGGTCTTGTTCGGCGCGGCGTGCGGCCATTTCTGCGTCGTCGATCAACAGGTTGATCGAGCGGTTCGGGATGTCGATCAGCACCTTGTCGCCATCACGCACCAGACCGATCGCGCCGCCAGCGGCTGCTTCCGGCGACGCATGGCCGATGGACAGGCCTGAAGTACCCCCCGAGAAACGGCCGTCGGTGAGCAATGCACACGCTTTGCCCAGACCTTTGGATTTCAGGTAAGACGTCGGGTACAGCATCTCCTGCATGCCCGGGCCGCCTTTCGGGCCTTCGTAGCGGATGATCACGATGTCGCCTGCTTTGACCTCGTCAGCGAGGATGCCGCGAACTGCGCTGTCCTGGCTTTCGAAGATCTTGGCGTTGCCTTCGAATACATGGATCGATTCGTCAACGCCTGCGGTTTTAACGACGCAGCCGTCCAGCGCGATATTGCCGTACAGCACGGCGAGACCGCCTTCCTGTGAATAGGCGTGCTCGAAGCTACGGATGCAGCCGTTTTCACGGTCATCATCTACGGTTTCCCAGCGAGTCGACTGGCTGAACGCCGTCTGCGTCGGAATACCGGCCGGGCCTGCACGGAAGAACGTGTGCACGGCTTCGTCGTCAGTCTGGGTGATGTCCCATTTGGCGATGGCTTCGGCCATGGACGGGCTGTGGACGGTCGGCAGGTCGGTGTGCAACAGACCGCCGCGGGCCAGCGAGCCGAGGATACTGAAGATACCGCCTGCGCGGTGCACATCTTCCATGTGGTACTTCTGGATGTTCGGCGCCACTTTGCACAGCTGAGGAACCTTGCGGGACAGACGATCAATGTCACGCAGGTCGAAAGCGATCTCGGCTTCCTGAGCGGCTGCCAGCAAGTGCAGGATGGTGTTGGTCGAGCCGCCCATGGCGATGTCGAGCATCATCGCGTTTTCGAACGCCTTGAAGTTGGCGATGTTGCGCGGCAGCACGGCGTCGTTGTTTTCGATGTAGTACTGACGGCACAGGTCGACGATGGTGCGGCCAGCCTGCAGGAACAGTTGCTCACGGTCGCTGTGCGTCGCCAGTGTCGAGCCGTTGCCCGGCAGTGCCAGACCCAGTGCTTCGGTCAGGCAGTTCATCGAGTTGGCGGTGAACATGCCGGAGCACGAGCCGCAGGTCGGGCAGGCGCTGCGCTCGTACTCGGCGACTTTTTCGTCGCTGGCTGTCGAGTCAGCTGCGATCACCATGGCATCGACCAGGTCCAGACCGTGGGAGGCGAGCTTGGTCTTGCCGGCTTCCATCGGGCCGCCGGAAACGAAGATAACCGGGATGTTCAGGCGCAAAGCGGCCATCAACATGCCTGGGGTGATCTTGTCGCAGTTAGAGATGCAGACAATGGCGTCAGCGCAGTGGGCGTTGACCATGTATTCCACGGAGTCGGCGATGATCTCGCGGCTCGGCAGCGAATACAGCATGCCGTCGTGGCCCATGGCGATGCCGTCATCCACGGCGATGGTGTTGAATTCTTTGGCGACGCCACCGGCCCGCTCGATTTCACGGGCGACCAGTTGGCCCATGTCTTTGAGGTGGACGTGGCCCGGTACGAACTGGGTGAACGAGTTGGCAACGGCGATGATCGGTTTCTTGAAGTCCGCGTCCTTCATCCCGGTGGCGCGCCACAAGGCACGAGCGCCGGCCATGTTGCGGCCGTGGGTGGACGTTTTCGAGCGGTAATCAGGCATGGAGCACTCCGGGCGGCTAATCAGGTAAGTATGGGGGAGTGAGCTTCTTGGTTCTGTACGTAAAGTGGCTGCGCTCGCCGACTTTTCATACAGTCCCCTGTCTTCACAGAGCCAGCGGCAGTGACCGCTTGCTGCGAGGGAAACCGACGCCACGGGATCGCCGTGCGCTCGGCCTGAGCTCATAAACCCGCCGGGGATGACTGGCGATGAATAGCGCGATTCTACACCTGTGAGGGGCAGAAGGGATGTTAAGCGGGGGATTTATGGATGAATGCCTGGGCCTATACATTCGGCATCACTTACCTTGCGGCAATATCAGCGCCGAAGGGCTAGCGTTTTAAGCTTTCAGCGGAGTGCAATGGATTGCCAGATTTGCATCGTAGTGAACAAGCACGGGCGGGGCGATATTCCGAGACGGGCCGCCCCTATTTACTTACATCGGTGGTTCAGAGCCGACGGCCTGTTTTCGTGGACTGGAGGCTGGGCCGATTAGTCGTAAAAGAATTTCGATGGGCGCAAGAACAGGGGCTGGCTAACTCCCTGGCCTGGGTCATCATGCCAGATCACTTCCATTGGCTTGTCGAGCTAAGGTCTGGAACATTGAAAGCGTTGATGCAGAGCACAAAATCCCGTAGTGCGATTGCGGTCAATCGTATGAGGGGATGTAGCGAACAGCTTTGGCAACGAGGATTTCACGACCGTGCTCTGCGCTATGACGAGGATTTACTGACGGCCGCTCGCTATATCATCGCGAACCCGCTAAGAGCAAGGCTGGTAAGGCGCGTTGGGGATTATCCGCTCTGGGATGCTGTTGGCTTTGAGTCCGTCATCGCGAGCAAGCTCACTCCTACAGGGGAACGCATTCCAACTGTAGGAGTGAGCTTGCTCGCGATAGCGTCATGTGCAGCAACGCAAAATTCAGGGTTGATAATGCGTTTGGTTGTGATCCTGTAGGAGCGCGATTCCCCGCGATAACGTCAGTTGCCGCTACGCAGGTTAAACCCAACCATCATTCTTCTTACGCCCACGGGTCATGGCCGGGATGATCAGGCCGATCAGCAGGCCGGCACCGGCGATGCTGCCGCCGTAGACCATGTAGCGCATCAGGACGAGGTTGTTCTCATCGCCGAGTTTGGCTTGGGTCGTGCGCAGTTCTGACTGGGCCGCGGTGAGTTGCTCGTTGAGGCCTTTACTGCGGGCTTCGAGCTCATCGATCAGCTTTTTACGGGTATCCAGGGTTTCCTGCATGCCTTGCACGCGAACCTTCCAGCCGTCATCGATGGTCTTGAGCTGGCCGCTCAGGTCGGCCACCTGTTGAGTCAGTTCCGGCAAGCGCTCAGCCTGGCCGGGCTCACTCTGCAGGTCAGCAGTCGGAATCCATACCGAGTTGCCACCCTCGCGCACCTGGCTGTACTCGCCTTGGGTGCTGATCAATTCAACCTTCTGGCCGGACTTGAGGGTGCCGACAATACGATAGCCGTCGGTGGGGCCGCTGCGCACATAAGTATTGAGGCTGTCACTGACCCAGCGATCATTAGGTTTGGATTCTGCTGCATGCACAGTGCTGCAAGCGGCAATCAGCAAGCCAGCGCCCAGAGTGCGGTAGTTGAAAACACGAGGAAGACGAGAAATGAATGCTGAAAGATGACGAGACATAGACATGGTTATCTTCGATAAAAGGAAAGATAAAGGCGCCGATGGTCGGGCCGGTAAAGATGGGGCAGTGATCTACAGCGCAAAAGCACTGCAACTGCGATGGATGATCGGCATGGGCGAGAAGGGGAATACATGAGCCTTTTGGGGCTCAACGCCAGCAACGCCATCCTTTTTTATCCCCACACACTGACCGTCAGAAATCGTTCGGGTTCATTGCGAGGGTGGGACGGTGACGGTTTTCTGACTTGCGGTAGGTGCATACGGTCTTGCATAGACGCAATGACGCGATGTAAACGGAGAGCCTGTAGGAGCCAACTTGTTGGCGAGTCATGGGTCTGCGTAAGCAATGATTACGCCTCGCCAACAAGTTGGCTCCTACAAAAAGCCGAGTTTGCCTGCCATTGCAGCAAGCAAACGCGCTTCCGGTTAGCTATTCGGCAGCAAGCGGCAGGTGATGCTCTTGATGTAGCGCGTTTCAGCGATCGCCGGGTGTACCGGGTGATCCGGGCCTTGGCCGCCGCGTTCAAGCAACTGGATGTTGCGATCCAGATGGCGGGCACTGGTCAGCAAGATGTTTTGCAGGTCATCTTCCGGCAAGTGCATCGAGCACGACGCGCTGATCAGGATGCCGTCCTTGCTGAGCAAACGCATGGCTTGCTCGTTCAGGCGACGGTATCCGGCTTCGCCGTTTTTCAGGTCTTTCTTTCGTTTGATGAAGGCTGGAGGGTCGGCAACGATCACGTCGAAACGCTCTTCGCCCGCTTTCAGTTCTTTCAGCGCAGCAAACACGTCGCCTTCAATGCAGGTTAGCTTTTCCGCAAAGCCGTTCAGGGCCGCGTTACGTTCTACACCGTCCAGCGCAAATGCAGAGGCGTCGACGCAGGTCACGTCAGTTGCGCCGAACGCTGCCGCCTGAATGCCCCAGCCGCCGATGTAGCTGTAGAGGTCCAGAACGCGTTTGCCTTTGACGTACGGAGCAATGCGCGCGCGGTTCATGCGGTGGTCGTAGAACCAGCCGGTTTTCTGGCCTTCCATGACCGGCGCTTCGAACTTCACGCCGTTCTCTTCCAGAGCAACCCATTCCGGGACCAGACCGAATGCCGTTTCCACGTAACGGTTCAGGCCTTCTGCATCACGGGCAGCCGAGTCGTTCTTGAACAGAATGCCGCTTGGCTTGAGCACTTGAACCAAAGCTGCAAGCACGTCTTCTTTATGGTTTTCCATGGTGGCGGAAGCCAGCTGGACCACCAGAATGTCGCCGAAGCGATCAACAACCAGACCCGGCAACAAGTCCGAATCGCCGTACACCAGACGGTAGAACGGCTTGTCGAACAGGCGCTCACGCAGAGACAAAGCCACGTTCAGGCGATGCACCAGCAACGACTTGTCCAGCGGCAACTTGACGTCCCGCGACAGCAGGCGGGCGCAGATCAGGTTGTTCGGGCTCATGGCGACGATGCCCAGCGGTTTGCCGCCTGCGGCTTCCAGCACGGCTTGATCACCTGCGGCAAAGCCGTGCAGTGGGGTCGCGGCTACGTCGATTTCGTTGCTGTAGACCCACAAGTGGCCGGCGCGCAGGCGACGGTCGGCGTTGGCTTTGAGGCGCAAGCTAGGCAGGGACATGACGTCGCTCCGGAAAAAAGAGCGGGATTATAGCGCGTCATTTCATTCAGAGGCCGCGATGATGTGAATTAACCGGCTAGTGGTTAGATGGCCCTCTGGAAGTTGCGCAAGGCTTGCGTCTGAAATGAATTTCTACAGAATCATCACGGACGAAAATTGCTTCACATCTCGATATCTTTTAACGGCTTGCGAGAGCTGCCGGTTCAGTAGCGGGTTAATTGACGCCTCTAAAGCGCTTGCCGTATGCGTCGGTGACTGTAAAGCGACAGGTATGAAGGAGTAGAATCCAGATCTGTCCTTGAGTGTTTACCTATGTCCGAAGAGCTTACGTCCGAGCAGATTCAGCAAGTCCTGCAGGGCATCAGTGTGCCTCCGCAACCGCAAATCATGGTGGATTTGCAGATGGAGCAGTACATGCCAGACCCTGATCTTGATGTGATTGCAAAGCTGATTTCTCAGGACCCCGGCCTGTCCGGGGCGTTGCTGAAAATCGTCAACTCGGCTCACTATGGACTTGCCAACAAGATTGCCTCGATCCAGAAGGCGGTCAATCTGTTGGGGATTCGCTCAGTGATCAACCTGATCAATGCGCAGTCGATCAAGGGCGAAATGAGCGACGAAACCATCGTGACGTTGAATCGTTTCTGGGATTCGACTCAGGACGTGGCGATGACCAGCCTGACGCTGGCCAAGCGCATTGGCTCGCAAACGGTGGATGAATCCTACGCGTTGGGTCTGTTCCACGACTGCGGCATTCCGCTGATGCTCAAGCGTTTTCCGGACTATATGGACGTGCTTGAGCAGGCCTATACCAATGCAAGTGCGGAACATCGTGTCGTGGATACCGAGAACGAGAGGTTTGATACAAACCACGCCGTTGTCGGTTATTTCACTGCCAAGTCCTGGCGTTTGCCCGAACATGTCACCAATGCCATCGCCAATCACCACAATGCGCTGGCGATTTTTCAGGACGACTCCAACCGCAATGCTCCGCTGAAAAATCTCTTGGCGGTGCTGAAAATGGCCGAGCACATCTGCGCATCACACAAAGTGCTTGGCAATGAAGATGAAGATCATGAGTGGAACGCCATCGGGCATCTGATTCTCGATTACGTCGGGCTGTCCGACTACGATTTCGAAAACCTCAAAGAGAGCATTCGCGAGCTGTCCGCGCGCTGATCCCGCGCGCAGTTGTGTCGCTTCGCGCATTACCGAGTTACCCATGCCTGAATTACCCGAAGTTGAAACTACCCGCCGGGGCATCGCGCCTCACCTCGAAGGTCAACGGGTCAGCCGCGTCATTGTCCGTGACCGGCGTCTACGCTGGCCGATCCCTGAAGATCTGGATGTGCGCCTTTCAGGCCAGAAGATTGTAGTGGTCGAGCGGCGCGCCAAGTATTTGCTTATTCAGGCCGAAGTGGGGACGTTGATCAGCCACTTGGGTATGTCGGGCAACTTGCGTCTGGTGGAAGCGGGCTTGCCAGCGCTCAAGCATGAACATGTGGATATCGAGCTTGAGTCCGGGCTGGCGCTGCGCTATACCGATCCGCGTCGGTTTGGCGCGATGCTCTGGAGTCTGGACCCGCTCAACCACGAACTATTGATACGCCTCGGGCCTGAGCCGTTGACCGACCTGTTTGATGGTCAGCGCCTGTTCGAGCGTTCGCGGGGCAAGTCCATGGCGGTCAAGCCGTTCATCATGGACAACGCTGTCGTGGTTGGTGTGGGGAATATCTACGCCACCGAAGCCTTGTTTGCCGCCGGTATCGATCCGCGCCGTGAGGCGAAAACCATTTCTCGTGCCCGTTATTTGCGATTGGCGATTGAGATCAAGCGCATCCTGGCAGCCGCCATCGAGCGTGGCGGTACGACACTGCGTGATTTCATTGGTGGCGATGGTCAGCCCGGGTACTTTCAGCAAGAGTTGTTTGCCTACGGGCGTGGCGAGCAGCCCTGCAAGGTCTGTGGCACTACGTTGCGTGAAATCAAGCTGGGGCAGCGGGCGAGTGTGTATTGCCCCAAATGTCAGAAGTAGTCCGGTAATTCCGGTTTTTTGTAGGCACTCACGAGCAACGCGAGGCAGCGATAGCGTTCTGTCTGATGCACCGCCATCGCTGCCTCGCGTTGCTCGTGAGCTCCTACAGGGGCATCGGTTGAATCGGATATTGGTGGGCCCAAAATGATCCGCAATACTGCCTCACTTGCTTAACCGTCATCGCTGTTTATAGTTAACCCAATCCCATCCCGCTGTACGTGAAGGACCATGCCATGAAGCCGTTTCGACTGATCGCCGCCAGCCTGGCTTTGATTTTCGGCATGCAGGCAATGCCTGTATTGGCCAACGAGCCGGTGAATCACGGCAGCGGAGATCCGGTTTACAGCATTCAGAACCCACCGGCCTACGCCATGATCGGCGACTTGTTGATCGCCCGGCCTTTGTTAATCGCCGCCACCATTGTCGGCGCCGGTCTGTTTGTCATTGCCTCTCCATTCGCCGCTGCTGGCGGAAACCTCGGCGCAACTGGCAAAGCATTGGTGGTCGATCCTGGCAAAGCCGCTTTCGTGCGTTGCCTTGGATGTACGGGCGATGGCTACGCCAAACAGGAGTAGGACCTGTCCGCTCAGGGCGCGATTTGTCTGACCTTCGGATCGAAGGTCTCTGACACTCCAAGGCCTCTCGGATCGCTGGCCGCTTCGATACGCTTCCCGGTCTTGTCCCATAGCAACACTTGCTGATTGCCATAGCCGCGGGAAACTTCCTTGAAGTCATAACCACGCGATCGCAGCGCTTTCATATCTTCCTGACTGAACGCTCCCGGCTCGTGCTCGACCACATCCGGCAAGTACTGATGATGGTAACGCGGCACGGCAGGCCACCTGGCAATCGGTTGATCATCCAGATACTCCAGCATCGACAGCAGCACCATGCTCGGGATGCGGCTGCCGCCCGGCGTACCGAATGCAGCGAACTCATCAGGACTTTCCAGAAAGCTTGGGCTCATGCTCGACAGCGGACGTTTGCCTGCCGCAATGGAGTTGGCTTTGCTGCCTGCCAGTCCGTATGCGTTGCTGCCTTGCGGGTCGGCGGCAAAATCATCCATCTCATCGTTCAGCACAACGCCCGTGCCCGGTACGGTGAACGCTGCGCCGAACGGTAAATTGACCGAGAGCGTCGCCGCGACCGCATTGCCGTCAGTGTCCAGCACGGCAAAGTGGGTGGTGTGTTCGCCCTCACGCCAGCGCGGTGAAGGCTCCAGGCTGCTGCTCGGCGTTGCTTTGTGCGGGTCGATGCTGCCCGCCAAGTGCACCAAATACTCACGATCAAGCAGGTGATCAAGGGGATTGGCGACGAAGTCCGGATCGCCCAGCAAACCACGGTCACGATAGGCACGACGCAGGACTTCCAGCACATAGTGGGCGCGTTGGACTTTGTCTGACTGTTGCCACGGCAGTTGCTGCAGCATCGTCAGGCTTTGGGCTAACGCAACGCCACCTGCCGAGGGTGGCGGGGCGCTGATCAGCTCCCGCTGGTCATCCAGGCGAAAGCGCAAAGGTGCGCGCGTCGCGACCTGGTATTGATCCAGATCTTCTGACTTCCAGATGCCTCCTGCTGCTTTTACGCCATTAACCATCGATTGAGCGGTCAGGCCAGCGTAGAAACCATCGCGACCGTTGTTGGCCAGTCGTTTGAGTGTCACGGCCAGGTCCGGCTGCTGGATGATCGTGCCCATCGCCGGGACTTCGCCGTCACGCAGAAACAGCCGAGCACTTTCCGGATCGTCGCGCAGTGCTGAAAGGCGAGCCGTAGCGCGTTGCTGATAAATTCGGTCGACCGGAAAACCTTGATAGGCCAAGCGAATGGCCGGCGCCATGGAGATATTCAGCGGTAGCTTGCCATAGCGCTCTGCCAGCTCGACCAATGCTGCGGGCAGGCCTGGAATGGCAGCGGCCAGCGGTCCGTTCAGGGAAAGGCTGGGTTGAACCTTGCCATCGCGGCGATAGATGTCATAAGTCGCTTTGATCGGGGCTTTTTCTCGCGCATCCAGAAACACATAGCCAGGCTGCGGGCCACTTTGGCGTAGCAGAAAGAACCCGCCGCCGCCCAATCCGGAGCCGTAGGGTTCAACCACGGCGAGTGCAGCGCTGACGGCTACTGCGGCATCGAAAGCGTTGCCGCCCGCCACCATGATTTCCCGACCAGCGGCGCTGGCTTGCGGATGCGGACTGGCGATGGCGGAGTGTGCAGGGCGGGGAAACGGTGTTTCAGCAGCGACAATGGTCTGCGCGGACATGGCGCAGAGCAGCAAAACGCTGGACAGAACGTGCTTGAGGATCATGCCGGGCTCGCTTTGGTCGGCCGACAAGATGAGCTTGATGTCGGCGATTCAACGACGCCGACGGTTCAAGCCTTGCCGGTAATGATCAGGTATTTGCTCATCAGTTCGTCTTTGCTTTCAACGCGGTTTTCATCCAGCGGGATGCAATCCACGGGGCAGACTTGCTGACATTGCGGCTCGTCGTAGTGGCCAACGCATTCAGTGCACAGGCTCGGGTTGATCACGTAGATCTCCTCGCCTTGAGAAATCGCCTCGTTCGGGCACTCGGGTTCGCAGACGTCGCAATTGATGCAATCGTCAGTGATGATCAGGGACATGAAACACTCCTGCCGCGGTCGATGCCGGGGCATATGAAATCCAATGCGGCGAATTGTGCCGCATTAGTCGTTTCGTTGCACCCGGACGTTGCCGTAAAACTCAGCGTTTGAAGCGTTCAGTCAGCGCTTCAGCGACAGCCGGATGGACGAACTTGGTGATATCCCCGCCCAATGCCGCGATTTCACGGACCAGCGTCGAGGAAATGAACGAATACCGTTCGGATGGCGTAAGGAACAGACTTTCGACGTCCGGTGCCAGTTGGCGGTTCATGTTGGCCAGCTGGAACTCGTATTCGAAGTCAGAAACGGCACGCAGGCCTCGCAGAAACACGTTCGCGTTCTGTTCTTTGGCAAAGTGCGCAAGCAGCGTCGAAAAACCTACCACTTCGACATTCGGCAGGTGTTTAGTGACCTCCCGGGCCAGCTCCACGCGCTGTTCCAGAGGGAAAAGCGGGTTTTTCTTCGGGCTGGCGGCAACGGCGATGATCACATGATCGAACAGGCGCGATGCGCGCTCGACCAGATCGCCGTGGCCCTTGGTAATAGGGTCGAAGGTGCCTGGATACAACACTCGGTTCATCGCGTCGTCCTGGTCGGAGTCCTTTGGGGAGTCGGATGGTAGCGCAGCATTCCCGGTGGGCCAAGTCGGAGTGCTGAAGGCTAAGGTCGTATTGCTATCAAAATTGAGTGTTAAAGCGGTGTATCCCGTATTTCTGCGGGAGTCCGCGCTATTGCGCGCCAAGCGGTAGATTTGCAGGAACTGCCCGGTGTCGATGGCACCCCGCTGTTTCGCGGCAAACATAGGACCTGTGGAGCTGCATTTCAATCCAGTGGTTTGCATGGGGATGCGTTCTGTAGGAGCGCACGAGTACCGCGAGGCCGCGATAGCGATGTATCAGGTATAACGCCATCGCTGCCTCGCGTTGCTCGTGAGCTCCTGCAGTGCGGTGTCGATTCGTATGCACTAGACAGATCCCCGCCATCACCGAATAAACAGCTTGTAAACCAGCCTCTGAATCGCTTTCCCGTAAGGTGGATAGATCAGCCTCGCAGCGTTAAAGCGCTGCTTGATCAACACGCTCTTGGCTTTACTGAACGTCATGAAGCCTTCATGCCCGTGGTAATGCCCCATGCCTGAAGGGCCGATGCCGCCGAACGGTAAATCGTCCTGAGCGACATGCAACAGGGTGTCATTCAGGCACACGCCGCCGGAATGGGTCTGTTCCAGCACACGCTGCTGTTCGGCTTTGTCGTAGCCGAAGTAATACAAGGCCAGTGGGCGAGGGCGCTGGTTAACGTAGGCGAGCGCCTGGTCAATTCGTGAGTAGGGCACGATAGGCAGCAGCGGGCCGAAGATCTCGTCCTGCATCACCAACATGTCGTCGCTGACGTTAAGCAGCAGGCTGAACGGCATGCGTCGATCCTGCCCGCTTTCGTAGAGGTTAATAACCTTCGCGCCTTTTTCAGTCGCGTCGGTCAGATAGTGGTTGAGGCGAGCGAGCTGGTGTTGATTGATGATTGCCGTGTAATCAGGATTGTCAGCCAGCGCGGGATAAAACCCGAGCACGGCGGACCTGTAAGCGTCGACGAACTCCTCAACGCGATCCTCCGGCACCAACACGTAATCAGGCGCGACGCAGGTTTGCCCGGCGTTGAGCGTCTTGCCAAAAGCGATGCGCTCGGCCGCGTCCTTGAGCGGCACATCATGGGAAACAATGGCCGGAGACTTGCCGCCCAGCTCCAGCGTGACCGGCGTGAGGTTTTCCGCTGCGGCACGCATCACGTGCTTGCCAACGCTGGTTGCGCCGGTAAACAGCAAGTGGTCGAACGGCAGCTTTGAAAACGCAATGCCTACGTCGGCTTCGCCCAGCACCACCGCTACCAGATCCTCCGGGAACACCCGAGCGAACAGACGCTTGAGCAGTTCGCCGGTGGCGGGTGTTGATTCGCTGAGTTTGAGCATCACCCGGTTACCCGCCGCCAACGCTCCAATCATCGGCCCGATGGCCAGAAACAGCGGGTAATTCCAAGGCACGATAACGCCAACTACGCCCAATGGTTGATACACCACCTTGGCCGATGCGGGCTGGAAAGCGATGCCTACTTTTCGTCTTGAAGGCTTCATCCATTTTTTCAGGTGTTTACGGGCGTCCTTGATGCCAAACAGGCTAGGCATCATTTCGGCCAGCAGCGTCTCATCGGCGCTGCGATGGCTGAAGTCACTGCTGATTGCCTCGATCAAAGCCTGTTGCTCGGTGCACAGCAGGTCATGCAGGCTGGCAAGCCATTGCAGGCGCTGCCCTGCGGTGGGCATCGAGTTGGCGGAAAAGGCTTTACGCTGCTCGGCAAACACCCGCTCAAGTTCGCTTGGCGGTTGTGAAAGGTCCGGTAACCAGGCGAGTTCGGCGGGCATGTGGGCAATTCCTTTTGGAGTTATCCGCTGGTTTTAGAGTTGTTGCTCTATAAAGTCAAATTCCGCGGTGGACTGCAGTGTTTTTCAGGCCGGATGACCATAGGCAAGTAGTGTCAGCGATTCAGGGCAGCCTCCGATCAAAAAGATTCAACTAATTGATTTGGAGTGCTTTTCTATAGGAGCTCACGAGCACCGCGAGGCAGCGATAGCGACCTTTCTGATACACCGCTATCGCGGCCTCGCGGTGCTCGTGCGCTCCTACAGGCTTTGTTTGCTGCGCAACAGCGCTGTGTCATGCCCTATAGGCATACACCAGCACTTCACGCCCCGGCTACATTTGTCTCCCCGGAAGCGGTATCTTTGCCGGTCTAGCGCAGCCGTCCGGAAACACTCATGTCGAAACCATCAGATGGCGGTCCTTCGGGATCTACCATCCCATCCCCGCCCAAAGGCGCGAGCCTGACGCTGATTGATGTCGCCAAGGTGGCGGGCGTTTCGCCCATGACGGTTTCCCGGGCGTTGCATCGGCCTGAGCTGGTCAGCGAGAAGACCCGCGACAAGGTGCGCGAAGCAGTGCGCGCGACGGGTTATGTGTCGAACATGTTGGCCGGTGGGCTGGCCAGCAACAAAAGCCGATTGGTGGCGATTTTCCTGCCGACGATTGCCAACTCGATCTTTGCCGATACGGTTCAGGCGCTGATGGATTCCCTGACCAAAGCGGGTTATCAGACGCTGTTGGGGTTGACTGGCTACTCCGCCGAGCAAGAAGAAACATTGCTTGAGGCGGTTCTGGGGCGGCGGCCAGACGGCATTGTGCTCACCGGCACGCTGCACACCGAAGCTAGCCGGATACGGCTGGCCCAGGCCGGCATTCCTGTCGTGGAAGCCTGGGACTTGAGTGAGGCGCCTATCGACATGCTGGTAGGGTTTTCCCATGAGGCGGTGGGCGAGGCGGTGGCGCGGCATCTGTTGGACAAAAATTACCGGCGCTTCTCTGTCGTCACCATCAGCGATCCTCGAGGCATGCGTCGCTGCAAAAGTCTGTTGGCCGAGCTGGAGCGCCATGGCGTTCATGATGTACCGGTTGAAGTGCTTGCGCCGCCCGCCACGCTGGAGATCGGTCGAGAAGGTCTGCGCCGCCTGCTGGATCAGCAAGAACGCCCTGAAATTGTGATCTGCAGCTCGGACACCATCGCTCAGGGTGTATTGGCAGAAGCGGCTAGCCGAGGCCTGCGCGTCCCGGAGGATCTGGCGGTGATGGGCTTCGGTGATTTGAGCAGCGCAGCGCAGGTCTATCCAGCACTGTCGACGGTCAAGGTTGATGGCTCTCGTATTGGTCAAATGGCCGCTCAGGCACTTCTGGAACGCTTTAACTGTCCCGCTGGCGCCGAAGATCCCTTGCGGATCGATACCGGTTTTACCCTCATCGACCGCGCCACCACCTGAGTCAATTGCCCGAAGTTGATGAGTGGCGCTGTTGAATGATTGCGCAATCATAGTAGTATCGCTCCAAGGCCTCCCGTCGTATCTCAGGCGTGGAGCTTTTTTTGATCCTTAAATGATTGCGCAATCATTCGTTGAGCTATCTCTACGTGATTTAAGTCGCGAACCCTTTTTTCGAGCTGAACTCAGGAAGCACTTATGCAAATCCAACAAGAAAACATCAAGTCCTCCGATCACGACCAGATTGCCTGGGTGAAGGTCTCATCGGTATTCCTGCCGTTGGCCAATCCGATCAGCGATGCCAAGGTGCTGACCGGTCGGCAGAAACCCATGACTGAAATCGCCATGCTGTTTGTGGAAATCGAAACGGTCGACGGCCACAGTGGCTTGGGCTTCAGTTACTCCAAGCGCGCCGGTGGCCCCGGCCAGTTTGCTCACGCTCAGGAAATCGCTCCGGCGCTCATCGGTGAGAACCCGAGCGATATCGCCAAGTTATGGACCAAACTCTGCTGGGCGGGCGCTTCGGTGGGTCGCAGCGGTATGTCGACTCAAGCCATTGGCGCTTTCGATGTAGCGTTGTGGGACCTGAAAGCCAAACGCGCCAACCTTTCCCTGGCTCGCTTGCTGGGTGCGCAGCGTGATTCGGTGCGCTGCTACAACACTTCTGGCGGCTTCCTGCATACCCCGCTGGATCAGTTGATGAAGAACACTGATTTGTCGCGGGAGAAGGGCATCGGCGGTATCAAACTGAAAGTCGGTCAGCCGGACTGGGCGGTGGATATCGAGCGCGTCAGCACCATTCGTAGACACCTTGGGGATAACTTCCCGCTGATGGTCGATGCCAATCAGCAATGGGATCGCCCTACGGCCCAGCGCATGTGCCGCAAGTTCGAAGAGTACAACCTGATCTGGATCGAAGAGCCACTCGATTGCTATGACGCTGAAGGCCATGCGGCGCTGGCTCAGCAATTCGATACGCCAATCGCTACCGGAGAAATGCTCACCAGCGTGGCCGAGCATGCGGAGTTCATCAAATTGCGTGGCGCCGACTTCCTGATGCCGGACGCGCCACGTGTAGGCGGTATTACGCCTTATCTAAAGGTAGCGGCCATGGCAGAACAGGCCGGGTTGATGCTGGCACCGCACTTCGCCATGGAGCTGCATGTTCACCTGGCAGCGGCTTACCCGACCGAGCCATGGGTCGAGCATTTCGAGTGGCTGGAGCCGTTGTTCAATGAGCGTCTGGAAACCCGCGATGGTCGCATGCTGGTACCGACGCGTCCGGGATTGGGCTTGACGCTAAGCGAGCAGGTCAAACCCTGGACGGCGCAACAGGTTGAAGTGGGCAAGCGCCCTTGAGGCTTGTGATGTCCGGGGCCGATTGGTTGACCCGGACATCACGCTTTATCGTTCGCTTGCGTTAAGATCGCTCGATACCAATAAAACCCGAGCGATCAAGTGTGAGCCTGACCCCGCGTATCAAAACCCGTGAACGGATCGTGCTGAACAGTCTGGAGCTGTTTAACCAGCAGGGCGAACGCAGCGTCAGCACTAATCACATCGCGGCGCATCTGGAGATGTCGCCGGGTAATCTGTATTACCACTTCCCCAACAAGCAGGCGATCATCGCCGAACTGTTCACCGAGTATGAAACCCTGGTGAACACCTTCCTGCGCCCGCCCAAAGGTCGCCTGCCTAGCGTTGAAGACAAGCGTTTTTACTTGTTGGAGATCCTCGACGGGATGTGGCGCTATCGCTTCCTGCATCGTGATCTGGAGCATCTGCTCGATTGCGACCCCGAACTGGCCGCGCGTTATCGACGCTTTTCCCAGCATTGTCTGATTCAGGCCATGGCCATTTATGGTGGGTTTGTTGAGGCTGGCATCCTGCAAATGAACAAAGTGCAGATTGAATCGCTGACGCTCAACACCTGGATCATCCTGACGTCCTGGGTACGTTTTCTCTGCACCACACGGGAAAACAGCACACACCTGAGTGAAGATGCCATTCGCCGTGGCGTTTATCAGGTTCTGATGCTTGAGTCAGGCTATGTAACCCCGCAGGCGCAGCAGGAAGTGAACGCGCTGTGCGAAGAATTTTATGTTCCGTTGCATCAAGCGCTGGCAAATGGAGTCTGAACATCGTCAGCGGCAACGGTCAGAGAAGATGCTGAACCTTTCAATTGTCTACAGGAGCTCGTCATGTCCATCGCGCAACTGATCAGCCCGCAGCAGTTGGCAGATCGCCAGCGGCAGCCGGGGCTGGTGATTCTCGATTGTCGTTTTGCTCTCGAAGATACCTCCTACGGCCAGCGCAGCTATGCCGACGGGCACATCGACGGCTCGTCCTTTGCCGATCTGGAGCGTGATCTCAGCGGCCCGATCAGCAGAGGGAAAACCGGTCGCCATCCTTTGCCGGACCCGCAGAAGCTGGTTGAGCGTTTGCAGTATTGGGGCATCAACGCCGACAGCGATGTCGTGCTTTATGACGATGGTCCGGGCGTCTACGCCGCTCGGGCGTGGTGGTTGCTGGCCTGGTTGGGTAAGCGCGACGGCGTGTTCATTCTCGATGGTGGGCTAAAGGCCTGGCACGCGGCGGGTTTGCCGTTGAGTCTTGATCCGCCTGGCAAGGAACCCGGGAATTTCACCGGTCAGCCGGATGACTCGCTGGTGCTGACCGCGGAGCAATTGCAGGCGCGTCTTGGCGAACCATCGCTGACCTTGATTGATGCCCGCGCCGAAGCTCGCTTTCGCGGTGAAGTGGAGCCCATTGACCCGGTTGCCGGACACATTCCTGGCGCGCAATGTGCGGCATTCAACGAAAATCTCGGCCCGGACGGACGCCTTTTACCGGCTGAGCAACTCAAGCAGCGCTTCACTGAAAAGCTTCAGGGCCGCCCGCCAGAAAGCCTGGTCGCTTATTGCGGGTCTGGCGTGACGGCGTGTCACAACCTGTTTGCGTTGTGTCTGGCGGGGTATCCGCTGGGGGCGTTGTACGCGGGGTCGTGGAGTGAGTGGATTACCGATCCGGGGCGAGAGGTTGCGACGGGGGCTTGAGCGTAATCTCCTCCAGTTGAGATGAGCTGCCTCTGTGTCCAGGGCATCGCGCTGTATCGCGGCAAATATTTGCCCTGTAGGAGCTGCCGAAGGCTGCGATCCTCGGTGTTTCAGACAGAAAGCTTTCGCAGCCTTCGGCAGCTCCTACAGGACATGTGGTTAATGTAATAAAACTAAACCACTGCCCCATGCGCACTCGTCAGCCACAGCGGAATCCGCCGTTCCAGGTAATACCCGGGATTTTTCAGCGATCCATCGACGAACCCTACGTGCCCGCCTTTTTCCTGTAGCTCGAATTCTGTGCTGGCAGACAGCTCCTCAGGTTCTGGCAGGCTGTGCTTGAACACGAACGGATCGTCTGCCGCCTGGATAATCAGTGTCGGCGTACGGATGTCTCCCAGGTAATAGCGGCTGGACGCGCGCCGGTAGTAATCCTTGGCATCAGCGAAGCCGTGCAGCGGCGCGGTTATCCGGCCATCGAAATCCCAAAACGTGCGCATGTTTTCCAGCGAGCCCAATGCTGACAACTCAGCAAGCCCTTCGCTGATCCCTTCGTCCTTGAAGTGACGCTGTTTGTCTTTGATATAGGTGACCATCTCGCGCATGAAATGCCGTTGGTAGACCCTGGAAAAGCCCATGCCGATACGGTCAGCGCATTCATCCAGCCGGAACGGCACAGACACCGCCACTGCGCCTTGCAGGTCGCTGTTCACGCCTGATTCACCCAGATATTTGAGCAGTACGTTGCCGCCCAGCGAGTAACCGACAGCGTACAGCGGTGCCAATGGACGCTTGGCCCTGAGGTGGGCAATGACTGACGCGAGATCTTCGCTGGCGCCGGAGTGATAGCTGCGCGACAGCAGATTCGGCTCGCCGGAACAACCTCGCCAGTTGAGCGCGACACTGGCCCAGCCTTCCTGAACGATCGCCTGTTGCAAGCCGACCACATAAGGGGAGTTCGATGAACCGGTCAGGCCGTGCAGCACCAGCACAAGAGGCGTGTTCAGCTCATGCGGGCCAAACCAGTCAAGATCGAGAAAGTCCCCATCGGCCAGCCAGACGCGCTCGCGTTGCCGTTCGATGGATATTTTCCTTCGCCATAGCGGCCCCCATAACGTTTGCAGATGGGGATTGCCCAGCCCGGATGCGGGAACGAAGCGGTTAGCAAAGGAGGATTTAGCAGGGCGTGTGAGCACGGTCGTCCTCTCTCGGCAGATTGTGATTGTGTATCAGGCGTACGTTGCCACAAGTGATAGGCGCGGTGAGCAGATTTTTTGCTCAGCGGTATGGGCGAGGGATAGGTGGGGGGTAGTTGGGTCTAGCTCTATTCCCATGCATTGCAATGCCGTGAGTTCGACACCGCTCCCACAGAATCGGCGCAATGTCGTGGGACCGGCTTTAGCCGGGAAGAGGCCCTTACAGCCGACACATATGCAGTGTCAGGAATGGAGCCTTCCCGGCTAAAGCCGGTCCCACGTCGTTAACATCAGATGGCGAGCAAATATTGAATCCCGCCCAGGCGAAGCCTTACCAGCGTTGGATCAGATTCACCCACGCTGCCAAAGCGCGTAATACACCTGCCCGGCTTTCTTCTCCCGGTGCAGACGCCAGCTACCCGGCAAGCCGGTGGTCGATGGCGGGGTTTCGCTTTCGGTGTAGATCCAGGCGTTGTCCGCCAACCAGCCGTGGGATTCCAGCAGCGCGCAGGCCGAGGCCAGCAGATTCTGGTGGAACGGCGGGTCGAGGAACACCACGTCGAATGGCTCGGCGGTCTGGGTTTCCAGATGGCGCAGCGAGTCGGCCTGTGTGACCTGGCCAGTGGTGCAGTTCAACATGCTCAGGTTCTGGCGCAGGCTCGCGATGGCTGCGGCACTGTTGTCCAGCGCCAGGCCCTTGCTGGCGCCACGGGACAGCGCTTCGAAAAACAGCGCGCCGCTGCCGGTGAAGACATCCAGCACCTTGGCACCAGCGATATCCATCGCCAGCCAGTTGAACAGCGTTTCGCGGACACGATCCGGCGTCGGGCGCAGGCCGGGGGCGTCAGGGAACGTCAGTTTGCGACTGCCCCATTCGCCACCAATGATGCGCAGTTGGCCCAAGCCGTTATGGCCCTTCGGGCGTGGATTGGCCATTAATGCTCCGGGACCCCAAGAGGGCGTTCAGCAGGTTTGTCGGTGGGCGGCGGCAGCGGCTTCTGCGCTACGGTCGGCCCGGCGGTGACGATGACCATCTTGTCAGCGCTCAAGTGCTTGTTCATCACCTCTTTGACTTGCTCGACTGTCACGCTTTGCGATTGGGTCATGAAGTCTTCGAGGAACGTCAGCGGCAAGTCGTAGAAACCGATAGCGCCCAGTTGCGCGACGATGGACGAGTTACTGGCGGCGGTCAGCGGGAAGCTACCGGCCAGTTCACGCTTGGCGTCGTCCAGTTCTTTTTGGGTCGGGCCATTGGCAAGGAAATCGCGAACGATGTCCTGCACCAGCTTCAGGGTGTTTTCGCTCAGTTCTGCACGTGTCTGCAGGCCGATCATGAACGGACCTTGAGTCTGCATTGGCGTGAAGCCCGATGACACTCCGTAAGTCAGGCCGCGTTTTTCACGGACTTCAGTCATCAAGCGGCTGCCGAAGCCGCCACCGCCGAGTACCGAGTTGCCCAACGACAGCGCTGCGTAGTCCGGGTCGTTACGCTTGATGCCCAGTTGCGCGAGCATCAGGTGGGTCTGCTTGGAAGGAAACTCGATGTGGGTTTCGCCAGCCTTGGGTTCGGCAGGGGTTGGCAGCTTGGCCAATGCCGGGCCTTTAGGCAACGATGCCGAGACTTGCGCAGCGACTGCCTGAGCTTCGTCGCGGGACAGATCTCCGACCAGCGCAATTACCGCGTTGCCAGCTGCATAAGCCTTGGCGTGAAACGCTTTGAGCTGTGCGAGGGTGATCGGTTTGATGGACTCGGCAGTGCCTTCGCTCGGATGACCGTAAGGATGTTTGCCGTAAAGGCGCTTGAACAGCTCTTCGCCTGCCAGCGAACCTGGATTCTGCTTCTTGTACTCGAAGCTGGCCAGCAGCTGGTTCTTGATACGCGTCAGCGAGTCGGCAGGGAAGGTCGGCTTGCCCACGACTTCTGAGAACAACTTCAGCGCAGGCTCGCGCTTGTCCGTTGCGCTCAGGCTGCGAATCGAAGCCACTGCCATGTCGCGATAAGCACCGTTGCTGAAATCCGCGCCAAGGCCTTCAAAGCCTTGAGCGATTGCGGTCACGTCCTTGCCTTTCACGCCTTCGTTGAGCATGGCGTTGGTCAGCACGGCAATGCCCGGCAGGTTTTGATCCTGACTGCTGCCCGCTGCGAAGGTCAGGCGCATATCAAACATCGGTAGCTCGTGAGCTTCGACGAACAGGACTTTAGCGCCTTCGGCGGTTTGCCAGGTCTGAATGTCCAGCGAGCGGCGCGCCGGAGCCTTGCCGTCGAGTTCTTTCAAGGACTCCAGAGCAGGGCGGGCGGGCGCGGCGTTGCTGGCAGCTTCTTCAGCCAGCGCCGATTGTGTAGCGAAAACACTGAGGCTGGTGGTCAACAGCAGGCCAAACAGCATTTTACGTGGGCCGTTGCGCTCACTCATTTTGCTTTCTCCTCAGGCAGAACGTGCGCAACGCTGAGGCGCTCACGGGTGAAGTAGGTGCTGGCGGCTTTCTGAATGTCTGCCGGAGTCACGCTTTGCAGAGCGGCCAGTTCCTCGTCGATCAACTTCCACGACAGGCCCACGGTTTCCAGTTCGCCAATGGTGCTGGCCTGACTCGTGATCGAGTCGCGCTCATAAACCAGGCTCGCAATCACCTGAGCACGTACGCGTTCCAGCTCTTCGTTGGTTGGCGGCTTGGTCTTCAGCTCGTCGAGCAAACGCCAGATACCGGCTTCAACGTCAGCGAGGGTTTTCTTCTTCTGGGTGTTGGGCGTGGCGCTGATCATGAACAGGCTGTCGCCGCGGGCGAAAGCGTCGTAGTTCGAACCCGCACCGGAAACCAGCTCTTCGCCACGCTCCAGACGCGTCGGGATGCGTGCGCTGTACCCGCCATCCAGCAAGGCCGCGATCAGGCGCAGCGCGTTGACCGAGCGCGGGTCCTCGGCGGTCGCCAGACTTGGTACGTTAAAGCCATACATCAGGCTTGGCAGTTGAGTCTGTACATGCAGGGTGATGCGACGCTCGCCAGGTTCGGCCAGCTCCAGTGGTTTTTTCGAAGGTGGTACGTCACGGCGCGCAATCGGGCCGAAGAAGCGTTCAGCCAGGGCTTTGACTTCGTCGGGCTTGACGTCTCCCACTACAACCAGTGTGGCGTTGTTGGGTACGTACCAGGACTGATACCAGTGGCGCAGTTCCTCGACCTTCATGCGGTCAAGGTCAGCCATCCAGCCAATGGTTGGCGTGTGATAACCGCTGGCCGGGTAAGCCATGGCCTTGAAGCGCTCGTAGGCTTTCGATGTCGGTTTGTCATCGGTACGCAGACGGCGTTCTTCCTTGATCACTTCGATCTCGCGGCTGAACTCGTCGGCAGGTAGCGTCAGGCTGGCCATGCGATCGGCTTCCAGCTCGAACGCCACCGCCAGGCGATCACGCGCCAATACCTGGTAGTAGGCGGTGTAGTCGTCACTGGTGAAAGCGTTTTCTTCAGCGCCCAGATCCCGCAGGATGAGCGAAGCTTCGCCGGGGCCGGTTTTGGAGCTGCCTTTGAACATCATGTGTTCAAGGGCGTGTGACAAACCGGTCTGGCCCGGGGTCTCGTAACTGGACCCCACTTTGTACCAGACCTGCGACACCACAACCGGTGCGCGGTGATCTTCGCGGACGATGACCTTCAGGCCATTGGCGAGGGTGAATTCATGGGTAGGTTGCGGGTCGGCGGCCATTGCACCGAATGGCAGACAAATTGTGCCGAACAGCAGGCCTGCGGCACGGCGGGCTAGAGCATTCATTCGTAATTTGAACCTGTAAGACGGCCCGTTTGAACTTAGCGTCCACGGGCGCGGGGGTGTTAGGATAGCGGCCTGTGTGCTCTGCGACCATGACAAAGATGCAGGAACGCTCGGGTCGGAGATCGGCAAAGACCTCTGTAGGAGTGAGCTTGCTCGCGATCCAGTGCGCAGCGCTGGCATAAAGGATTTGAATTCAAATCAGCCAGAAGGCTGTTCCAGCCTTATCGCGAGCAAGCTCACTCCTACAGGAAACTTCGGATTATGCTCAGCGAGCAGATGAACAAGCAGACTGAAATGCAGTCTGTTTCGCATACCAGAATTTTTCAGAGGCGCCGCTCTGGCGCGTCGCTACCTTGAGATAGCCGTCCTCCATGTTTGGTTCCAACGACGACAAGAAGACCCCAGCCCCGGCTGGCGAGAAGAAAGGCCTGTTCGGATGGCTGCGCAAGAAGCCGCAGGAAACCGCTGCCGAACAGCCACAAGACTTATCTACAGCAGCGCCGGAGCCAGTGATTGAATCGGCTCCGTTGACGGCTGAGTCGCAGCCTGCTCCGGCATTGACGCCCGAGCCTGCGCACGAAATCGCTGTTGAACCTGTCGTGGAACAGGTTCAACCGGGCGAGCCTACGCCAGAGCCGTGGCTCACCTTGCCGGTCGCTGAAGAGCCGGTGGCGCTGGTCAATGAGTACGAGCTGCACGTCACGCCGCCGATTGCGCCTGTTGCTGCTCCGGTTGAGCCAGAGCCCGAATTGGCACGTATTGACGTGCCGATTGCCGAGCCGGAATCGACCATCACTCCAGAGCCAGAGCCAGAGCCAGAGCCGCAACCTGAGCCGGTTGTTCCGCCAGTGGTTGCTGCCATGGCGCCTGCGGCTGCTGCAGCCGTTGCACCGATCATCGAAACCCCGGCAGCACCTGCTGCTCAGCCTGAAGCGACCAAAGCCGGTTTCTTTGCCCGCCTCAAACAAGGTTTGTCCAAGACCAGCGCCAGCATCGGCGAAGGTATGGCCAGCCTGTTTCTGGGCAAGAAGGCCATCGACGATGATCTGCTCGAGGAAATCGAGACGCGTCTGCTGACCGCCGACGTCGGCGTCGAGGCAACGGGTGTCATCATTCAGAGCTTGACGCAAAAGGTTGCGCGCAAGCAGCTCACCGATGCGCAGGCGTTGTACACCTCGCTGCAAGGCGAACTGGCGACGATGCTCAAACCGGTCGAACAGCCGCTGATCATCGACGCTTCGCGCAAGCCCTTTGTGATCCTGGTCGTCGGCGTCAACGGCGCAGGCAAAACCACGACGATTGGCAAGCTGGCGAAGAAGCTGCAACTGGAAGGCAAGAAAGTCATGCTGGCTGCCGGTGATACCTTCCGTGCCGCTGCCGTCGAGCAATTGCAGGTTTGGGGTGAGCGCAACAAGATTCCGGTCATCGCGCAGCACACTGGCGCGGACTCCGCCTCGGTGATCTTCGACGCCGTGCAGGCCGCCAAGGCGCGAGGTATCGACGTGTTGATCGCTGATACCGCCGGTCGTCTGCAAACCAAAGACAACCTGATGGAAGAGTTGAAGAAGGTTCGCCGGGTGATCGGCAAGCTGGACGCGGACGCGCCTCACGAGGTTCTGCTGGTGCTGGACGCCGGTACCGGGCAGAACGCGATCAGTCAGGCCAAGCATTTCCACCAGGCTGTCTCGTTGACCGGCCTGGCACTGACCAAGCTGGACGGTACGGCCAAAGGCGGCGTGATCTTTGCGCTCGCCAAACAATTCGACCTGCCTATCCGCTACATCGGCGTGGGTGAAGGCATCGATGATCTACGTACCTTTGAAGCCGAGCCGTTTGTTCAGGCCCTGTTTGCGGAGCGCGAGCGCACATGATTCGTTTCGAACAGGTCGGTAAACGCTATCCGAACGGACACGTCGGCTTGCATGAGCTGAGCTTTCGAGTGCGTCGTGGCGAATTTCTGTTCGTGACCGGGCACTCCGGCGCGGGCAAAAGCACTTTGCTGCGCCTGCTGCTGGCCATGGAGCGCCCGACCACCGGCAAACTTCTGCTGGCGGGGCAGGACCTCGGTCAGATCAGCAATGCACAGATCCCGTTCCTGCGTCGGCAGATCGGCGTTGTGTTCCAGAACCACCAGTTGCTGTTTGATCGCACGGTGTTCAACAACGTCGCTTTGCCGCTGCAAATTCTTGGGTTGTCCAAGCTGGAAGTCACCAAGCGTGTGGATTCCGCTTTGGAGCGCGTAGCACTGTCGGACAAAGCCGAGCTGTACCCCGGCGATTTGTCTACCGGTCAGCAACAACGGGTCGGCATTGCTCGCGCCATCGTCCATCGCCCTGCTTTGCTGCTGGCGGA
Organism: Pseudomonas caspiana; assembly: GCF_002158995.1. Taxonomy (GTDB): domain Bacteria; phylum Pseudomonadota; class Gammaproteobacteria; order Pseudomonadales; family Pseudomonadaceae; genus Aquipseudomonas; species Aquipseudomonas caspiana. Next base: position 61,474 of record NZ_LOHF01000011.1, read on the forward strand.
TGAGCCCACCGGTAACCTCGATCCACGCCTCGCAGCAGAGATCATGGGAGTGTTCGAAGACATCAATCGCTTGGGCACCAGTGTGCTGATTGCCAGTCACGATCTGGCGCTGATTGCGCGTATGCGTCACCGAATGCTCACGCTGCAACGCGGTCGCCTCATCGGTGACGGGGAGGCTGGGGTATGAGTGCTACACGTTCCCCTAAAGTTTCCGAGCGCGTATCGCCGAAAGCCGCTGATCCTGCTCCGAAAAAGTCAAAAAACAGCCATGACGATGACGGCCCGGATTTCGGTACGCTGTTCAACGCCTGGCTGGAAGCGCACCGCTCAAGCTTGATCGACAGCTTGCGGCGCCTGGGCAAGCAACCAATCGGCAGCTTTTTCACCTGTCTGGTGATGGCGATTGCTTTGAGTCTGCCCATGGGCTTGTCGTTGTTGCTTAACAACGTAGAGCGGTTGGGTGGTTCCTGGCAGCGCGCTGCGCAGATTTCGATTTACCTGAAGCTGGATACCAGTGCCAGCCAAGGCGAAAAATTACGTAACGAAATTCGTCTGATGCCGGGTGTAGCCGAAGCTGAATACATCAGTCGCGAGCAGGCGCTGGCCGAGTTCCAGCAGCAGTCAGGCCTGGGCGAGGCCCTCAAGGAATTGCCGGAAAACCCATTGCCGGGCGTTGTGCTGGTCACTCCTGATGAGGTGGACAAGCCTGCGCTAGAGGCCTTGCGTACTCAGCTTGCAGGCATGCCAAACGTCGAGCAGGCTCAGCTGGACCTGGTCTGGGTTGAGCGTCTGGCGGCGATTCTCAAGTTGGGCGACCGCTTTGTTTTTGGTCTCACTGTGCTGCTGGTTGCGGCGTTGCTGCTGGTGATTGGTAACACCATTCGTCTGCACATCGAGAACCGTCGCACTGAGATCGAAGTCATTAAACTGGTAGGCGGCACCGATAGTTATGTACGGCGTCCTTTCCTTTATATGGGCGCACTGTATGGCCTTGGGGCAGGATTTCTGTCTTGGGGCGTGTTGGCCTTCGGGCTCGACTGGCTCAACGATGCGGTAATCGGTCTTGCCGGATTGTATGGAAGTGATTTTTCTCTGGCTGGCGTTCCGGCGTCCGATGGTCTATCACTCTTGCTTGGAGCGGTGTTGTTAGGGTATATCGGTGCCTGGATTGCAGTAGCACGCCATTTGAGAGAGCTGGCACCTCGGTAAATTTTTCTTCATGTATTGACTTTTTCATACAGGGAACTTGTTTAGCGGTTCCTGGGTCAATTTCGCAGTGCTGAACTGCACGAGTCATGTGACGGAGGTAACATTTCGTATGACCACTTCTTTGCAACCTGCGTATGCCTTAGTCCCGGGTGCGAACCTGGAAGCCTATGTGCACACGGTGAACAGCATTCCTTTGCTGACCCCTGAGCAGGAGCGTGAACTGGCTGAGAGTCTCTATTATGAGCAGGATCTGGGGGCGGCTCGGCAGATGGTCCTCGCCCACCTGCGTTTTGTCGTGCACATCGCACGCAGTTATTCCGGTTACGGCCTGGCTCAATCAGATCTGATTCAGGAAGGTAACGTTGGCCTGATGAAGGCCGTTAAACGCTTCAACCCGGAAATGGGTGTGCGTCTGGTTTCGTTCGCTGTTCACTGGATCAAGGCGGAAATTCACGAGTTCATCCTGCGTAACTGGCGCATCGTGAAAGTCGCGACCACCAAGGCCCAGCGCAAGCTGTTCTTCAACCTGCGCGGCCAGAAGAAACGTCTGGCGTGGCTGAACAATGAAGAAGTTCATCGCGTGGCTGAAAGCCTTGGCGTCGAGCCGCGTGAAGTGCGCGAGATGGAAAGCCGTCTGACCGGTCACGACATGGCGTTCGACCCGGCTGCTGAAGCCGACGACGACAGTGCATTCCAGTCGCCAGCGAATTACCTGGAAGACCATCGTTACGATCCAGCACGTCAGCTGGAAGATTCCGACTGGACTGACAACTCCACTGCCAATCTGCATCAGGCTCTGGAAGTGCTGGACGACCGCAGCCGTGACATCCTCTACCAGCGCTGGCTGGCGGAAGAAAAAGCTACGCTGCATGACCTGGCGCAGAAGTACAACGTCTCCGCCGAGCGTATTCGTCAGCTTGAAAAGAGCGCGATGAACAAGCTCAAATTGTCGATAGCCGCGTAACATCGGTTCATCGACAAAGAAACGCCCTGACCGGGAAACCGGTTGGGGCGTTTTTGTTTTGTAGCGACCGATGATCTTCTGTAGGAGCCGAGCTTGCTCGCGATGCAGGCGCTGCTGCCTCTCAGGTCCATCGCGTCATCGTTCATCGCGAGCAAGCTCGGCTCCTACAGGTCACCCGTTTGCTCGCAATAGCGTGGTCTCAGAGACATTGGGCACCTCTTGTAAAACACCACTCGCTATCTGATTTACGCAGGTAGGGGTGTGCTTTTTCCGGCATAAGCTTATGGCTTTTTGATCGTTGCCTCGCATAAGCATAAATACTCAAATGTTCGCTTTTTGGGCGAATGAGTCGATGGACGAGCGGTGTGAAGTAGCGGTGTTAGGCCTTGGCGCGATGGGCGCTGCGACGGTGTATCAACTGGCTAAAGCCGGGATTGATGTCATCGGCGTTGACCGCTTCAATCCGCCCCACACTGAAGGCTCCAGCCACGGCGACACCCGTATCACCCGTCTGGCCGTGGGTGAAGGCGCTGAGTATGTGCCGATCGTCCACAACTCTCACCGTATCTGGCGCGAACTTGAGGCGCTGACAGGGGAGTCGTTGTTTGAGCAGTGTGGCGTCCTGGTGATGACGTCAAGTCCTGCTTATGACCCTCAAGACGAAAACGATTTCACCCATCGCACCATTCACCTCGCCAAGACTTACGGCATCGATCACGAAGTGCTCAATGCGGAGCAGATTCGCCAATGCTTTCCGCAGTTTGCTCCAGTGCTGGACACTGCTATTGGCTATTTCGAACCAGACGGCGGCTACGTGCGACCAGAGCGCTGCATCGATGTGCAGCTAAAGCTGGCACGAGAGCATGGCGCGACGTTGCTGACCGGTGAGATCGTGACCGGCATCAGTTCAACCAAGCAGGGCGTCACGATCGCCACAGATAAGCGCACAATCCACGCCGATAAAGTCGTTGTCAGCGCGGGCATGTGGTCGGCGGATTTGCTGGGCGCTCCGTTCAATCAATTGTTGAGGGTCTGTCGACAAAAGCTGTTCTGGTTCGAGCTGGAGGAGGACGCGAGTTTTGCACCGCAGTCACCGAGCTTCATCCTGACGCATGGTCCCGGTGAGGTGGACATCAACTACGGTTTTCCGCCCCTGCCGGGTGAGGGCAGCATGAAGGTCGCCACTGAGCAGTATCGTGATGCCTCTTCGGCAGGTTCACTGGACAGAACCATCAGTACCGCAGAAGAGCAGGACATGTTCAACGCTCAGGTTCGCGGCAAGATCGCGGGCGTGACCTCGCGGGTCGTCAAATCCTCGGTGTGCGCTTATACCGTCACTCCCGATTACAACTTCATCATCGACGAACATCCGGCCATGAAAAACGTGCTGGTTGTTTCCGCCTGCTCGGGCCACGGCTTCAAGCATTCAGCCGGGCTGGGCGAAGCACTCGCGCAGTGGTGCATCAACGGCAAAAGCGATGTGGACCTGTCGGCCTTTTCCTTGAAGCGTTTCGACGATCAGCGTTGAAACCCCCGATTCCTGTATTTATCTGCCCACTTTGAAAGGTGAAGTATCGTGAAACGTGTTGCTCTGTCCTTGGCGCTATTGGTCGCCGCTGTAGGTTCTGCTTATGCCGACACCCTGAAAATCGCAGTGGTACCTGTGCCCCATGCGGAAATCCTAGAATTCCTTAAGCCGACACTGGCCAAGGAAGGCGTGACCCTGGATGTGAAAGTGTTTTCGGATTACGTACAGCCGGATCGTCAGGTGGATGAAGGTTTGCTGGATGCCAATTATTTCCAGAGCAAGCCGTATTACGACGCCTACAAAAAGAGCCATCCGGGCAGTGATCAAGTGCCGGTGGTTGCGGTGCATATCGAACCGTTCGGTGCTTATTCGAAGAAGATCAAATCTATTGCCGAGCTTAAGGATGGCGCAACTATCGCCATCCCCAACGACCCGACCAACTCCGGGCGTGCGCTGTTGTTGATCGCCAAACAAGGCCTGATCACCCTGAAAGACCCAGGCAATATCATGGCAACCCGTCAGGACATCACCAGCAACCCGAAAAACCTGAAGTTCAAAGAGCTGGAAGCGGCGATGCTGCCTCGTGCCCTTGGCCAGGTTGATCTGGCGCTGATCAATGCCAACTACGCTTTGGAAGCCAAGCTTGAGCCGCATAAAGATGCGCTATTCATCGAAAGCTCTGAATCGCCTTACGCCAACTATCTGTATGTGCGCCGTGACAAGGCAGACCTGCCTGCTGTGAAAAAGCTGGGTGCCGCGCTGAATTCACCTGAAGTGAAAGCGTTCATCCTGGAGAAATACCACGGGGATGTGGTGCCAGCGTTTTAAAGCCGGGTGGTGAAATACGATCTTATGTGGGAGCCGAGCTTGCTCGCGATAAGGGCGGCGCGGTTTCGGATCGAGTCGTCCCCATCGCGAGCAAGCTCGGCTCCCACAGAAGTAGCGTTGCAGTTCATTAGGTCGTGATACTGAGTCCGCCCGCTAAAACTTGCGGCTGTTATTCAAACCCAGCAAGTAATCATCCCCACCCAACTGCTGCATCTGCCGGCGAATCCAGCTGGCGCGGCCTGCGACGTAACTGGTCGGACGGCTGGCGCTCCAGACTCGAGGGTTAGGCAGTACGGCGGCCAGATAGCTGGCTTGCTGCGCCGAAAGCGCACTGGCGTTCACGCCGAAGTGATGCTGCGCCGCCGCCTGGGCACCGAAGACACCGTCATCCCACTCGACGCTGTTCAGGTATACCTCAAGGATCCGCTGTTTGGACCAGAGGACTTCAATCAGTCCGGTAAACCACGCCTCAAGGCCTTTGCGCAGATAGCTACGACCCGACCACAGGAACAGGTTCTTGGAGACTTGTTGGCTCAGGGTGCTGGCACCGCGAATCGAACCACCCATCTCGTTGTGAGCAATGGCGGCCTGAATAGCTTCCACATCAAAGCCCCAATGCTCGGCGAACTTCTGATCTTCACCCGCGATGACCGCGACTTTGAGGTCGTTGGAAATCTTGTCCCATGGCTGCCAGGTGCGCTGCAGATCAATCGGCTTGCCATCGACCCATGATTCAATCTTGCGCTCAACCATCAGCGCCGTGCCCGGTGGCGGCACGAAGCGAAAGATCAGGACCAGCAACACGCTGCCCGCTGCAAACCAGAGCAGGGCTTTAATGAGAAGACGTACTAGTGAACGCAGCATAGAGATGGCTTGGCCGAACCCGTTGAGCGGGCCATTATACAGACCGTGCGCCTTTGGACGATTTTTGAACGGAGTTAGTTATGGTTCGTAGCTTTTTAATGTTGGCAGCGTTCTTTGGTTTCACCGGCGTAGCGCTGGGAGCCTTCGCTGCGCATGCCCTCAAGAACCGCCTGAGCCCGGAGTATCTGGCGATTTTCCATACCGGCGTGCTTTATCAACTGATCCACGCGTTAGCGATTCTGGGCGTGGCGGTGCTGGCCGCTCAGCTTCCGGGCAGGCTCATGACCTGGGCGGGCTTCTCTTTCGCGCTGGGGATTGTGCTGTTTTCCGGCAGCCTGTACCTGCTGACCCTGACCGGCATCAGCAAACTGGGCATCATTACACCGTTCGGTGGGCTAGCGTTTCTGGTGGGTTGGGCGTTGCTGGGCTTGACCGCTTGGCGGTTGGGCGGGGTTTGATCGTCCATTTTTGAATTGAAATGATGTCAATGTGGGAGCCGAGCTTGCTCGCGATAGGCCTGCACGCAGTGGACCTGATATCTATGGCGTTCCTATCGCGAGCAAGCTCTGCTCCCACACATCGCTTTACCTTGGTCATACCGGCTGATCGGGCTAGAATGCTCGCCCCCAAAAATGATGGCTGCTCCCGCGCATGCACATTCAGTTGAACGGTGAACCCTTTGAATTGCCGGACGGCGCGACCGTTCTGGCATTGCTGACCCGCCTTGATCTTGTCGGGCGTCGTGTCGCAGTCGAGCTGAACCTGGATATCGTGCCGCGCAGCCAGCATGAATCCACGGCCCTGAGCGAAGGCGATCAGGTCGAAGTCGTCCACGCGATTGGCGGCGGCTAGGCTTCGACGTTTTCTGATTCAACTGCAAGACCTCAACTTCCAAGAGGATTTCCAATGAGCAATGTTCGCAGCGACAAGCCGTTTGTCCTGGCCGGTCGGACTTTCGAGTCGCGCCTGCTGGTGGGTACCGGCAAGTATGTGGATATGGAGCAGACCCGTCTGGCCATCGAAGCGTCGGGTGCCGAGATCGTCACTGTCGCGGTACGTCGTACCAACCTGGGCCAGAACCCGGGTGAGCCGAATCTGCTGGATGTCCTGCCGCCGGATCGCTACACCATCCTGCCGAACACGGCGGGCTGCTTTGACGCTATCGAGGCGGTGCGTACCTGCCGCCTGGCCCGAGAACTGCTCGACGGCAAGAATCTGGTCAAGCTGGAAGTTCTGGCCGACCAGAAAACCCTGTTCCCTAACGTCATCGAAACCCTCAAGGCCGCCGAAGTGCTGGTCAAGGAAGGTTTCGACGTGATGGTTTACACCAGCGATGACCCGATCATTGCGCGTCAGCTGGCTGAAATCGGCTGTATCGCGATCATGCCGTTGGCTGGCTTGATTGGCAGCGGTCTGGGGATCTGCAACCCGTACAACCTGCAGATCATCCTGGAAGAAACCAAAGTGCCGGTGCTGGTGGATGCCGGTGTCGGCACTGCGTCCGACGCTACCATCGCCATGGAGCTGGGTTGCGAAGCGGTGCTGATGAACTCGGCCATCGCTCATGCCCAGGACCCGATCCTGATGGGCTCAGCCATGAAGCACGCGGTGATTGCCGGTCGCATGGCTTACCTTGCCGGCCGTATGCCCAGAAAACTTTATGCCAGTGCGTCTTCGCCGCTGGATGGGTTGATCCGGTAAAACAGTAACTATGTAGGAGCTCGAGCAACGCGAGGCAGCGATAGCGGTTTGCCTGACACACCGCTATCGCTGCCTCGCGTTGCTCGTGAGCTCCTACAGGAAAGCACTAATTCAGATAGTACGTGTTGTTTGATGAGACTTTGTTGATGACTGATCCAGACGTTCCAAACCCAGAGCTGCCTGTTGCCGAAGAAGGCGAAGAGCGCCAGCACCGCCGTATCAAGAGTTTCGTGATGCGCGCCGGTCGCATGACTGAAGGCCAGCAGCGTGGTCTGGACCAGGGCCGTCCACTGTATGTGCTGCCATTGACCGACGCACCGGTGGATTACGATCAGGTATTCGGTCGCTCCGCGCCGCGCACGCTGGAAATTGGTTTCGGCATGGGCCACTCGCTGCTGGAAATGGCAGCGGCTGCGCCGGATCAGGATTTCATCGGGGTTGAAGTTCACTATCCGGGTGTCGGCGCATTGCTTAACGGCGTGCTGACTCAGGGCCTGACCAACGTACGGGTCTACGACTGCGACGCGATTGAAGTGCTCAACCGTTGCATCGCCGATAACAGCCTCGATCGTCTGATGCTGTTTTTCCCGGATCCTTGGCACAAGAGCCGCCACCATAAGCGCCGTATCGTGCAGCCTGCTTTTGCCGAACTGGTGCGCAGCAAACTCAAGGTCGGCGGTGTTCTGCACATGGCTACCGATTGGGAACCGTATGCCGAATTCATGCTGGAAGTGATGAACGTCGCGCCGGGCTATCGCAACCAGGCCGAAGACGGCAAATGCGTACCGCGCCCGGCCGAGCGTCCAATCACCAAGTTCGAACGCCGTGGTGAGCGTTTGGGGCATGGGGTTTGGGATTTGAAATTCGAGAAGGTGGATTAACTGACACCAATCCCTCTGTAGGAGCTGCCGAAGGCTGCGAGCATGGCGAAACCGCAGCGACCGGTTCCCGGTCATTCGCAGCCTTCGGCAGCTCCTACAGGGTGAGTTTACTTACGATCCGCAACAACCCCGATCAACACCAGCACCACCACCAATACCGGCGCCAGGCTGTAGTTGTTGAACTGGCTCAGGCCGCGGATCACCCACGGCGTGGCGTAGATCAACGCCGCGCCGCTGCCGATGGTAACCAGTAACGCCATCAAAGGGATGCGCAAGGCACCTGCGAAGCTGCTGATGCGTTGTTCGACCCAGCCTTTGAAGTCAGCGCCAAACAACACCAGCAAACAGCCCACCAGGGCGAGGGATATTTCCGAGAGGTTGCTGCGGCTCCAGCGGGAGATGGTGGCGAGCAGGTCGAGTATCAAATCCATGCAGGGTCCTTAGATCAGAAAATATTGCAGCAGGTCGTTGAGAAACAACTGGCCTTGCGGCGTTGCGACCAATCGGGTCGGATCAGCTTGCAGCAGCCCACGTTGCTCTGCTTGCTGGCGCGCACTGGCCAGCGAATCGAGGCTTAGACCGGTGCGTTCGCGAAATAATGCAGCGTCCACGCCATTTGTCAGGCGCAGCGCGTTCATCAGGAATTCGAAGGGCAATTCTTCGACACTGAGCAACTTCTCACCGGCCTTGAACGGCTTGGCCGGATTCAGATAATCCTTCGGCAAACGAGTCTTCCAGGTGCGCGCAATGCGCCCGTCCGGATGGCTGAGTTTGCCATGGGCTCCGGCACCAATACCGATGAAGTCGCCGAAGCTCCAGTAATTCAGGTTATGCCGCGCCGGTCTGCCGGGGTGCGCATAAGCCGAGACTTCGTACTGTGCGTAACCGTTCTGCGCCAGCAACAACTGCCCGGCTTCCTGAATGTCCCACAGGATGTCGTCTTCTGGCAGCGTCGGCGGCTGGTTCCAGAACACCGTGTTCGGCTCCAGCGTTAGCTGATACCAGGACAAATGCGTCGGTTTCAGGTCGATGGCTTGTTGCAGATCGCCCAATGCATCCTCAGGTGACTGGTCAGGCAAGCCGTGCATCAAGTCCATATTGAAGTTGTCGAAGCCCGCCTGACGCGCCATGTCGGCGGCCCGAATGGCTTCATCGCCGTTATGGATGCGGCCCAGTGCCTTGAGTTTGGCTTCCTGGAAACTCTGGATGCCGATGGACAGGCGATTGATGCCCAGACCGCGATAGGCGCTGAACTTGACCTGCTCGAAGGTGCCGGGATTGGCCTCCAGGGTGATTTCGATGTCACTGGCGAAGCGAATGCGTTGCTCGACACCTTTGAGCAAACGGCCCAGGGCGTCTGCACTGAACAGGCTTGGCGTGCCGCCGCCGAAAAAGATCGAACTGAGCTCGCGACCATAAACGTAAGGCAGGTCCAGATCCAGATCGGCCAGCAGTGCGTCGATGTACTCCGCTTCCGGCAGCACAGGGCTGGCGGTGTGGGAATTGAAGTCGCAGTACGGGCATTTGCGTACGCACCACGGGATGTGGATGTACAACGACAGCGGCGGCAGTTGCGGCAAGGCTGTCCTCGGCTCGGTCGATGAGAAGCCGGTGGTGCCGAGGAACAGCGGTGTTGCAGGCGTTTCGTGGGTCATTTCAAAGCCAGGCGTTGACGCAAGATGGCCATGGCGCGGGCGCGGTGGCTGAGCTGGTTCTTCTCGGCGGGGCTCAGTTCGGCGCTGGAGCAGTCCCGCTCCGGCACCCAGAACAATGGATCGTAACCGAAACCGTGCTCGCCGCTGGCGGCGGTCAGTATGCGCCCGTGCCACAGGCCTTCGCAGAGGATCGGCAATGGATCATCAGCGTGACGCACCAACGCCAGTACGCAAACGAACTGGGCGCCACGTTGCTCTTGCGGGACGTCTTTAAGGGCTTCGAGCAGCTTGGCGTTGTTGGCGGCATCGCCTTTTCCATCGGCATAGCGCGCGGAATAGATACCCGGTGCGCCGCCCAGGAAATCCACCGCCAGCCCCGAGTCGTCAGCCAGCGCTGGCAAGCCGGAAATGCGTGCCGCGTTGCGGGCTTTGAGAATCGCGTTCTCAACGAACGACAAACCGGTTTCTTCAGGCTCCACGCTGCTGAACTCGCCGATAGAGCGCAGTTGCACGCTGTCGCCGAGCATGGCCTGGAGTTCTTTGAGTTTGCCAGCGTTGTGGCTGGCCAGTACGAGCTGCGGGAAAGTCATCATTCGCCTGGATAGAGTTCTTGATTGAAGCTGAAGGAATGGTTGTCTTGATTCCCGGCTTTCACATCGATGTTGAAGGTGTAGGTTCCGGCTTGTTCAACCGGGAACTGCGCAATGTAGCTGATCCAGCCTTTGTCTGTGACTTGCTTGAAGGTCAGAGGCTCTGGGCGTCCGGTCAGGTCTTTGTAGGTGCCTGCCACCACGGACGGCGCTGGTTTGCCCGTCTTTAGAACGGTGATGTTCAATACATTCAGCTGTTTGCTGCGGATCAGGCCGGATGATTTCGCCACGTCCGCTGACAACGTGGTCGAGGCAAACGCGTTGTAGTAAACGGTCACGTCGCCAAACGTTTCCTGCCGGTTGGGCTTGGCGTAGTCAGCAGCAAATGCCGACAGGCTCAGGGCGCACATCAAGATGATTGCCAGGCGACGCATCATCTTTCTCCTGTCTATGAATTGAAAAATACGATCCTGTAGGAGTGAGCTTGCTCGCGATAGCGTCTGTTCAGACGGTAATTTAGTGCCAGTGAAACCGAATCGCGAGCAAGCTCACTCCTACAGATTCCGGTTTCAGGTTTGCTTCAAACCGCGATCTTGTGTTCCTGCAAACCCGGACTGCTGACCCGGTAGATACCGATCTCACCTAACAGGTTAGGCCATTGTTTGCTGGCCCAGCCGTGCCGATGCTGTTGATCCACTGCCAGCCGATCAATGACCTTGGCGTGGCGGCCACGGCACAGCTCTTCGAAGTCCTCGAAGGTGCAGAAGTGGATGTTCGGCGTGTTGTACCAAGTGTAAGGCAGGAAATCCGACACCGGCATCCGGCCCTTGGTCGCCAGGTACCAGCGGCAGCGCCAGTGACCGAAGTTCGGGAAGGTAATGATGCACTGGCGGCCCACGCGCAGCATTTCGTCGAGGATCTTGTCCGGGTAATGCACGGCTTGCAACGCCTGGGTCATGACCACGATGTCGAAGCTGTCGCTGGCGAAGTTACCCAAGCCCTTGTCCAGGTCCTGCTCGATGACGTTGACGCCCTTGCTGATGCAGCGGGCAATATTGTCGGCGTCGTTTTCCAGGCCATAACCAGTGACTTGCTTGTTATCGCGCAGCCAGGCCAGCAGTTCGCCGTCGCCGCAACCAAGGTCGAGCACGCGGCTGCCCGCAGGGATCCATTCTTGGATGATTTCCAGATCGGCTCTCATGGCGTCCTCAAATTACAATTCGGTTCATGTAGCTGGAGAACGCCTGCAAGTAGCGCGGGATCGGAATCAGGAACGCATCGTGGCCCTGAGGCGCGTCGATCTCCAGGTAGCAGACGTTCTTTTTCGCTGCCATCAGTGCGTCTACCAGTTCCCGGGAGCGGGCAGGTGAGAAGCGCCAGTCGGTGGTGAACGACATGACACAGAAGTCTGCGGTCACATTGGCGAAGGTCGCGGCCAGATTGTCGTTGAACGCGCCTGCCGGGTCGAAGTAGTCCAGCGCTTTGGTCATCAACAGGTAAGTGTTGGCATCGAAGCGGCCGGAGAACTCTTCGCCCTGATAGCGCAGGTAGCTTTCAACCTGGAATTCCACACTGTGGAAGTCGTAGTTGAGTTTCTCGCTCTTCAGGCCGCGGCCAAATTTTTCACCCATTGAGTCATCGGACAGATAAGTGATGTGCCCGACCATGCGCGCCAGCATCAGGCCGCGTTTGGGGATGACACCGAACTCCTGGAAGTCGCCGCCATGGAATTCCGGGTCTGACAGGATTGCCTGACGGGCCACCTCGTTGAACGCGATGTTTTGCGCCGACAGTTTAGGAGCCGAGGCAATCGCCAGGCAGTGGCGCACTCGGTCCGGGTAAGTCATGGTCCATTGCAGCGCTTGCATGCCGCCCAGACTGCCGCCGACTACTGCTGCCCATTGCTGGACACCCAGCAAATCAGCCAGGCGCGCCTGGCTGTGGACCCAGTCCTCAACCGTCAGGACCGGGAAGTTGGCACCGAAGGGTTTGCCGGTTTCCGGGTTGATACTGCTCGGGCCTGTTGAGCCATTGCAGCCGCCCAGATTATTCAGGCTGACGACGAAGAACCGATTGGTATCGATAGGCTTGCCGGGACCGATGCAACTGTCCCACCAACCGGGTTTGCGGTCATCGACGCTGTTATAGCCCGCCGCGTGGTGGTGACCGGAAAGGGCATGGCAGATCAACACGGCATTGCTGCGTGCGGCGTTGAGTTGGCCATAGGTTTCGTAGATCAGATCGTAGGCAGGCAACGAGCGGCCACAGGCCAGTGCCAGAGGCTCGCTGAAATGTGCCGTTTGCGGCGTGACTAGACCGACAGAATCTTCGGGAAAGACCGTGGACATCGACCCTGCTCTCGCTTAAATGAGGCGTAAGTCTAATGACCACGGGGGGGAGGGGCAACAGAGGAGTTGTTGGGTGTGGTGGTTCTTCTGGATATCCAGAATTTTGTGGAAGATATCATGTGTGTCCGCAAGGTGACGTGGGACCGGCTTTAGCCGGGAAGGCGGCATTTCTGACGACGAAAATGTAGCGACTGTACTGGCCTCTTCCCGGCTAAAGCCGGTCCCACGACATCACGCCAACATGGCGTCTCCCTCAGGCCGTACGCCCAGACTCAAACAGGAACCAGATACGCCGTTCGGCTTCGTCGATCCAGTTTTCCAGCAGGCTGGCGGTGGCGACGTCGTTATGTTCGTCGCACAGTGCGTGAGTTTCACGCATGTAGTTGGCCAGTTGCATGTTGTCTTCACGCAGTTCGGCGAGCATGTCGGCCGGGGTGACGAAGTCGGCATCGTTGTCGGCAATGCGTTGCAGGCGCTGGATGTGCCCGGTGGAGCGCAAAGTGGTGCCGCCCAGTTTACGTACGCGCTCGGCGATGGCGTCGGTGGTTGCGAAAATCTGATCAGCCTGGTCGTCGAGCAGCAAGTGATAGTCGCGGAAGTACGGGCCGGACATATGCCAGTGGAAGTTCTTGGTTTTCAGGTACAGGCCGAAGATATCAGCGAGCAAGGTGTTGAGTTCCGCTGACAGATTACGGCGGGCCTCTTCCCCCAGGCTGTTGGGCGTGTGCAAGTCGGCTTTGCGCAGTTCTTTGGCAGCTTCAAGATTTTTCATCAGACGTTTCCTTCCTCAAGTAGTCGGTCGGCGTAACGGGCGATGCGAGTGAGCATCCTGATGACATTGCAGCATGGGTTACTGCGGCTCTCTGTACCGCTTGTGCTCAAATCTTTATGCACAAGCGGTGAGCGAAAATAACCAAATGGAATGAAATTTCTGGAAATCTTTGAATTTTCAGATAACTAAATGTTTTATAAGGTGTTTTGTTTGGTCGGCGGGCTAGGATCTGACCGTTTGGATAAGTAGCTTGCTAAGCAAATAGCGCGACAATCGGATTTTCATCAACAGAGTTATCCACAGGCTATTCAGGTAGCGAAAGTCAGTTTAACTGAGCGATCAAGAGCAAATTGCGAGGCGTGATACGGCTTTCGCAGAAGGTGCCAACGCTCACGCGATAATGCTGTTCTTGCAGATACAGGGCTTTGTCGAGCACCAGCCACAGCTCCAGTGGCCGACGGAACAAGTTGCGAACCAATTCCAGATTTCGCACTTGAGCCAAGCGCTCCCAGCCCGCTGCTTCAAGGGTGGACCAATGTTGTTCGCCCACCGCAGGCAGGCCCTTGAGCGCTGCCAGATCACGACAATAATCGGCAAAAGGTTTATCCAGCCAGGCACTGGGCAGTGACGGCGTGGGTAGATATTCGTCGCTGTTTTGCAACTGTCGTTGCAGCAAGTCAAAGGCCAGGCGGCGAGCCATGGACTGGTCGCGCTGGCGACGGACACGGGCTCCAGCGGTTACTGTTTCGCTTAGCGGCAAGCCGAGATCGTCCCGGGACAGTTTCAGGGCAGATGTTTGGCCCTCACCGGAGAGCGGCTGATAATGCTCCGCTTCAATGCGGTTGTAACAGCATGGTGCAACAGCCAGCTGAGTGCAGCCGACCTGGCTGGCGAGGCGCATCAACTGGACGTGCAGATCCCCGCAGGCATGCAGCGCTACCGGTGAGTGATGAGCTTGAAGTCGGCGCCAGGCATCGTCTGCCATGACGTCTTGTTGTACATGTGTGGCCTCGGCGTTCAGGCGCGAGCTGAGTTGACGTCCGGCTTCGACCAGCGTCGGGTCGCGTTCCAGGCAGGTCAGTGTCTGGTCTGGCTCGAGTAAACGTCGCCCCAGATGGCCTTTGCCCGAACACCAGTCCAGCCAGTGTGCCGGTTTGTGTTCAAAACTCAGGCAACTGGCGAAGGCTTCGATCTGTTGCCATTTGCGGCCAGGGACGTCGACGCTCATGCGCGGCTCTACCGGAGCAAGGTCGAAGGCGGGCAGCGTTTGTACTTGACTCAGTGCCTGAGCCTCAGCCGCCAGTTGTGGAAACGGGAACGGCGCTGCGAGTTGTTCCGGATGATTATGGGCCGCTTCGGCCTCGCTTAACGTGCGTTGGCGTAGCCAGCCTGCGAGCTCGGGATATTGACGCTCCCAAGGCAAATGCAAGTGAGTGAACGGTCGGGGACGCCACAGCGGCTGCCAGGCAAACAGGAAACTGTCCAGGGCCCGGAATCGACTGCGGAGCTGTTCGTCGTGCAAAGCGAGGTCGTTGGCCATGGTCAGCTGTCGGGTTCAAACGCGTAAAAGGGCTGGCGGAAAAACGCCAGCCCTCTTCATAACAGCGCCCTGATCGGGCGTCTACGCGTAAAGGACGTCTGAACTCAGAAAAATATTAATACTTAAGTGTTGGCCAGGCGATTTGGATCACAGAATGTTGAACGGGAAGTACTTGTCGTTGATCTTCTTGTAGCTGCCGTCTTCGATGATTTCCTTGATCGCCAGGTTCAGTCGAGCGCGCAGTGGGTCGTTCAGGCGTACGGCGATGCCAATTTTGTCGTTATCCACAACAGGGTCACCTTTGAACTCGAAGCTCGAGCCGGCCTGGCCTTTGAGCCATTCATAGCTGACATATTTATCGGCGAGGATCGCATCCACATGCCCTTCGGCCAGATCAGTGAAAGCACTTTCCTGAGTGTCATAGAGCTTCAGGGTGATATCCATGCCCAGATTTTCCTGCAGCCACGAGGCTGACAACGTCGACGCCTGAGCACCAATTGTCTTGCCTAACAGTGAGTCTCGAATGGAGGCCTTGTCGGTTTTGAGCTCGCTGCCTTTCGCCGCCACAAACTGCAATTTGTTGGAGTAGTACGGCTCGGTGAAGTCCACCAGCTCAGCGCGCTCTTTGGTAATCGACATTGATGAAATCAGGAAGTCGAACTTATTGTCATTGAGCGCCGGGATGATGCCTTCCCATTCGGTGGTAACTACCTCGCACTCGACTTTCATTTTTGCGCACAGTGCGTGACCGATTTCGACGTCAAAGCCTACCGCCTGACCGCTGGCGTCTTTACCGTTGAACGGTGGATAAGCGCCCTCGACACCGAATTTCAATTTCTCCACAGCAAAAGCACTGGTCGTGATAGCCAGTGTGGCGGCTGCGACCAGCAGGAATTTTTTGTACATCTGCATGGGTGTTGCTCCGTTGCAATTGCGGGACTTATTGGGCTGCTGTGGGGACGACTGCTGTTGGACATGAGTTACCGCAAAATGTCGCTGGTCGCCTGAAGCATTTGTTAAGCCATGTATCGGCGGGGTTCAGCATTTGCGCATCAATACACACATAAGAGCGCTGAATTGAAATGCACTTTCTGTAGGAGCTGCCGAAGGCTGCGAAGCACTCATCCTGAACACGCGGTCATCGCAGCCTTCGGCAGCTCCTACAGGTCTAGTGTTTGCTTCGCGACAGCGTGGTGCCATAGATGTCTGTACATGTCGCAAGATAGCCACTAGCTCACTACGTCGTCCTGCAGCTTTGTGCTGTTTCCGTACCACCGATCCAGAGCACTTCAATAGTGCGCGCTTAAACGTCCTGTGTATTTTTGGTGCGTTTTCTGCGGACGGGGCTGTGCACATCGGTAACAAAACATGTCACCTGTTCGCTGAAACGATTCTTCTTGTCGCTAATCCTTGAGCTCTAGCGCCAGCGTTTCCCTGAGCGACGTCGTTTTTGAATCATTTTGGCGCAGAATTTGCGTAAATAATAAAAAACGCCCCGTTTTTTTCTTTTTACGAAGACGGTCAGGCAGTCGATTACCACGCAAAGGTAGTTTTTGAATGAGCAGTATCCCTAACGCTTCAGAGCTCGATCAGGGGCTCAAACCTCGGCACATCACGATGTTGTCCATCGCCGGTGTCATCGGTGCCGGTCTGTTCGTAGGTTCCGGGCATGCGATTGCCGAAGCGGGCCCGGCGGTACTCCTGGCTTACGCTGCAGCCGGTACGTTGGTGGTTCTGGTCATGCGCATGTTGGCTGAGATGGCGGTTGCGTCGCCGGACACCGGATCGTTTTCGACCTATGCCGATCGTGCGATCGGGCATTGGGCCGGTTTCACCATTGGTTGGTTGTACTGGTGGTTCTGGGTGTTGGTAATTCCCCTGGAAGCCAACGCCGCCGCAACCATTCTGCATGCCTGGTTCCCGAACATCGCTATCTGGGTGTTCACGTTGGTGATCACCTTGCTGCTCACCATCACCAACCTGTTCAGCGTGAAGAACTACGGCGAGTTCGAGTTCTGGTTCGCGTTGATCAAAGTGCTGGCGATCATCGGTTTCGTTGCTTTGGGCGTTGCGGCTATATTCGGCCTGCTGCCCAATAGCCAGGTCAGCGGTGTCAGCCATCTGTTCGATACTCAGGGCTTTTTGCCGAATGGCATGGGCGCTGTGCTGGCGGCGATGCTGACCACCATGTTCTCGTTCATGGGCACCGAAATCGTCACCATCGCCGCGTCTGAATCGAAAAATCCGGAAAAGCAGATCACCAAGGCCACCAATTCGGTGATCTGGCGTATCTGCCTGTTCTATCTGGTATCGATCTTCATCGTTGTTTCGCTTGTACCGTGGAATGACCCGCGTCTGGCTGAAGTGGGTTCCTATCAGACCGTGCTGGACATGATGGGCATCCCTAACGCCAAGCTGATTGTGGACATCGTAGTTCTGATCGCAGTCACAAGCTGCCTGAACTCGGCGCTGTACACCGCCTCGCGCATGCTTTACTCGCTGGGTAAGCGCGGCGACGCACCAGCGGTTGCGACGCGCACCAGCAAAAGCGGCACCCCTTACTGGGCGGTCATTCTGTCTACAGCGGCCGCGTTCCTGACGGTATTTGCCAACTACGTAGCCCCGGCTGCCGTGTTCGAATTCCTGCTCGCCAGCTCCGGTGCGATCGCACTGTTGGTGTACCTGGTGATCGCGGTTTCCCAACTGCGCATGCGCCAGAAGAGCATCGCTGCAGGTGAAACCCTGTCGTTCCGCATGTGGCTGTTCCCGTACCTGACCTGGTTGGTGATCGTGTTCATCGTCGGTGTGTTGGGCGTCATGCTGGTCCAGGAGTCGCACCGCGTGGAGATCATCGCGACCGGCTTGCTGAGTATTCTGGTGATTGCCACTGGTGTCCTGGTGGCCCGTCGTCGCAAGGGTGAACGAGCCGGCAAGGCTGTGTTGAATTGACCGATTGACGCGCAGCAAACAAAACGGCCGCGATCAGCAATGATCGCGGCCGTTTTTGTTGGAGTGAGGGGATGTTTCTGTGGGGGGCCGCCTCGGGATGTAAGGCATCACGCTGTCTCGGGCAAGCGTTGGACTTGTAGGAGCTGCCGAAGGCTGCGATGGCGGTGTGTCAGGATGAATGCTTCGCAGCCTTCGGCAGCTCCTACAGGGAATGCATTTATTTGGTTTTCATTAGTCCCGAGCACGCCGCCTTGTACGCCTCGTGCTGATACTTGTTCAGCGAAGCAGGCAGGTCGAAGTTGTGTTTCTTGTTCTGCGCGTTGATGGTTTGCGGCGACAACAGGGTCACTTCGCAATCGCGCAGCAACTGGAAAACCGTTTCGATCTTGAACGTCGTCGGGCCGCCTGCGAACTCGCCTTTTTTGCTGCGCTTCTTGATGACGACATGGCTGATGCCGTTTTCACGCACGAAGCTGGCGATCTGGGTCGCGAAGGTTTTGACATTGGCCGACTCGTCATCATCTTCAAGGGCCAGCTTCTTGGTCGCCAGCGGCAAATGTTCGAGGCCACCTTGCTGGCGGGTCGCCAACGCAAAAATAGCCTCGCTGCCTTTGATTTCTACACCACAAATGATCATGAATGAGCCTTTACGTTACAGCCTTGGTTAAAAGGCAGACACCATAGCTCATTCAGGTGTTCATTCCTGCGCGATCGATTCCAGATACTCGGAGCGCTCATCGCTGGTACGCGCCAGGCAATCGTTCTGGGCGATGTTGAACGCCTTGCTGCCAGCCGCTGCCGGGAACACTTCCACGGCACAATCGGCGTCGCGAAGCTTCTCCCAGGCTAGCTGGGCTGCTTTGAGTTTTTCCGCGAAGGCATTGGCCTGCGACTTATTGGCCCCGAACTGGGTGTTAACCCGCTGTAACAGGTTCTGGAAGTTCTCTTTCAGCAACTCCTCAGCCGTGTCGCGGCTGTACTTGGAGCACTCAAGGGTCTGCTGGTCCTCTTCGACGCCGTCACATGGCGAGACATCAGGGTTTTGTGCTGCATGAGCGCCCGCAATGCCGGTCGCTAAAAGAACCAAAGCCAGGAAAACCTTGTTCATCGAGTCTCTCCACTCCATTTGATGAGCTGGATTCTGGCCTAAGCGCGCCCTAAATAACAGGTTGGCGAGATACACGCCGGCAGCGTCCTGTCGCCCTTTGTCGTTTCTTGACGCTTTCGGCAAACCCCCTGTCGTTTTTGCACCCGGCTCGGCCGACCCTCAGGCATATGCTGGCCTCAATAGCGTCGGCATACGATTCGGCGCACAAGCACCTAATAAGGGGACAGCCTGATGAGCCCAGCCGAATTACACGCCGACAGCATCGTTATTGACGGGCTGATCATCGCCAAGTGGAACCGTGAGCTGTTTGAAGACATGCGCAAAGGCGGCCTGACCATGGCCAACTGCACCGTCTCGGTGTGGGAAGGTTTCCAGGCGACTATCGACAGCATCTGCAAAAGCCAGAAGCTAATGCGCGAAAACAGCGACCTGGTAATGCCGGTACGGACCACCGCCGACATCCGCAAGGCGAAAGAGCTGGGCAAGACCGGCATCCTCTTCGGCTTTCAGAATGCACATGCTTATGAAGACCAGATCGGCTACGTCGAGATCTTCAAACAGCTCGGCGTTGGCATCGTGCAGATGTGCTACAACACCCAGAATCTGGTGGGCACCGGCTGCTACGAACGTGATGGCGGGCTGTCGGGTTTCGGTCGCGAAATCGTCGCTGAAATGAACCGCGTCGGCGTTATGTGCGACTTGTCCCACGTGGGTTCCAAGACTTCAGAAGAAGTCATCCTGGAATCGAAAAAACCAGTCTGCTACTCCCACTGCCTGCCTTCCGGCCTTAAAGAGCATCCACGCAACAAGTCCGACGAAGAACTCAAGTTCATCGCCGATCACGGCGGTTTTGTCGGCGTGACCATGTTTGCGCCGTTCCTCGCCAAAGGCATTGAGTCGACCATCGACGATTACGCCGAAGCCATCGAATACACCATGAACATCGTCGGCGAAGACGCCATCGGGATTGGCACCGACTTCACACAGGGCCATGGTCAGGACTTCTTCGAATACCTGACCCATGACAAGGGCTACGCCCGCCGCCTGACCAGCTTCGGCAAGATCATCAACCCGCTGGGTATCCGCACGGTTGGCGAGTTCCCGAACCTGACCGAGACCTTGCTCAAACGCGGCCACTCCGAGCGCGTAGTGCGCAAGATCATGGGCGAGAACTGGGTGAATGTGCTCAAGGATGTCTGGGGCGAGTAATACCCCGATCACGAGCAAAACCTTTACTGAATTGATCACCCCACTGCCATTTCGCGCAGTGGGCGTAACCCGAACATCTGGAGTTTGACCCCATGGCTAAAATCGCCCCGCAACTGCCTATCGAAGTCGACAGCGAAACCGGCGTCTGGACCTCCGACGCATTGCCGATGCTCTACGTGCCGCGCCACTTTTTCGTGAACAACCACATGGGCATTGAAGAAGTGTTGGGCGCTGATGCCTACGCCGAAATTCTCTACAAGGCGGGCTACAAATCTGCCTGGCACTGGTGCGAGAAAGAAGCCGAATGTCACGGTCTGGAAGGCGTTGCGGTGTTCGAGCATTACATGAAGCGTCTGTCGCAGCGTGGCTGGGGGCTGTTCAAGATTCAGGACATCGACCTGGAGAAAGGCACCGCTAGCATCAAACTTGAGCACTCCTGCTTTGTGTACGTCTACGGCAAAGTCGGCCGCAAGGTTGATTACATGTTCACCGGTTGGTTTGCCGGTGCCATGGACCAGATTCTCGCCGCAGCGGGCAGCCCGATTCGTACCGTCGCCGAGCAGGTTTACGGTGGTTCGGAAGAAGGCCACGACGACGGCCTGTTCATCGTCAAGCCGCTGTAAGTCGAGGATCGTGTTATGGCTTTCGAAGCGATGTTTCAGCCGATTCAAATCGGCAAGCTCACGATCCGCAACCGCGTACTGAGTACTGCGCACGCCGAGGTCTACGCCACTGATGGCGGCATGACCACCGATCGTTACGTGAAGTACTACGAAGAAAAGGCCAAGGGCGGGATTGGTCTGGCGATTTGTGGTGGCTCTTCCAGCGTCGCTATCGACAGCCCGCAAGGCTGGTGGAAGTCGGTCAACCTGGCGACCGACAAAATCATCCCGCACTTCCAGAACCTTGCTGACGCCATGCATAAGCACGGCGCCAAGATCATGATTCAGATTACCCACATGGGCCGTCGCTCCCGTTGGGATGGTGATCACTGGCCGACCCTGATGTCGCCTTCGGGCATCCGCGAGCCAGTACACCGCGCAACCTGCAAAACTATCGAGCCGGAAGAAATCTGGCGCGTGATCGGCAACTACGCCAGCGCTGCGGCGCGGGCCAAGGCCGGTGGCCTGGACGGTGTCGAACTGTCGGCTGTGCACCAGCACATGATCGACCAGTTCTGGAGCCCGCGGGTCAACAAACGCACAGACGAATGGGGCGGCAGCTTCGAAAACCGCATGCGTTTTGGCCTTGAAGTCATCAAGGCGGTGCGTAAAGAGGTCGGTCCTGACTTCTGCGTCGGCCTGCGTATCTGTGGCGACGAGTTTCACCCTGACGGTCTCAGCCATGAAGACATGAAGGAGATCGCCAAGTATTACGACCAGACCGGCATGATCGACTTCATCGGCGTCGTCGGCTCGGGTTGCGACACCCACAACACCTTGGCCAACGTTATTCCGAACATGAGTTATCCACCGGAGCCATTTCTGCATCTGGCAGCCGGTATCAAGGAAGTGGTCAAGGCGCCGGTGCTGCACGCGCAGAACATCAAGGACCCGAACCAGGCTACGCGGATTCTCGAGGGCGGTTACGTCGACATGGTCGGCATGACTCGTGCGCACATCGCTGATCCGCACCTGATCGCCAAGATCAAGATGGGCCAGATCGACCAGATCAAACAGTGCGTCGGTGCCAACTACTGCATCGACCGTCAATACCAGGGCCTCGACGTTCTGTGCATTCAGAACGCCGCGACCTCCCGTGAATACATGGGCGTGCCGCACATCATCGAAAAATCCACCGGGCCGAAACGCAAGGTGGTGATCGTTGGAGCCGGGCCTGCAGGCATGGAAGCCGCGCGGGTTTCGGCCGAGCGTGGCCATGACGTAACGCTGTTCGAGAAGAAGGAATTTATCGGCGGGCAAATCACTACTGCTTCGAAAGCGCCGCAGCGTGACCAGATTGCCGGTATCACCCGCTGGTTCCAGCTGGAGCTGGCGCGCTTGAAAGTCGATCTGCGTCTGGGCACGGCTGCGGACCCGGCCACCATCATGGATCTGCGTCCGGACATCGTCGTGCTGGCGGTGGGCGGTCATCCGTTTCTAGAGCAGAACGAACATTGGGGCGCGGCGGAAGGTTTGGTGGTCAGCAGTTGGGACATCCTCGACGGCAAGGTCGCGCCGGGCAAGAACGTGCTGGTTTACGACACCATCTGTGAATTCACCGGGATGTCGGCGGCTGATTTCCTGGCCGACAAAGGCAGCCAGGTGGAGATCGTCACTGACGATATCAAACCGGGCGTGGCGATTGGCGGGACATCGTTCCCGACTTACTACCGCAGCATGTATCCGAAAGAAGTGATCATGACCGGCGACATGATGCTGGAGAAGGTCTACCGCGAAGGCGACAAGCTGGTGGCGGTGCTGGAGAACGAATACACCGGCGCCAAAGAAGAGCGCGTGGTGGATCAGGTGGTCGTCGAAAACGGCGTGCGCCCGGACGAAGAACTCTACTACGCCCTTAAAGCCGACTCGCGTAACAAAGGCCAGATCGACATCGAAGCGCTGTTCGCCATTCAGCCGCAACCGTGTCTGAGCGAGCCGGGTGACGGCTACCTGTTGTTCCGTATCGGTGACTGCGTGGCACAACGTAATACCCATGCGGCGATCTATGACGGCTTGCGTCTTTGTAAGGATTTCTGACGATCGATTACCCGCTGTAGGAGCGCGCTTGCCCGCGATAAACGATGACGAGGTTTGCCTGATACACCGCATGCCATTATCGCGGGCAAGCCCAGCTCCCACAGAACAAACGAGTACCCCTGTAGGAGCCGAGCTTGCTCGCGATAAACGATGACGCGGTTGTCCTGATGAACCGCAGCGCCTAAATCGCGGGCAAGCCCAGCTCCCACAGAAGAAACGAGTACCCCTGTAGGAGCCGAGCTTGCTCGCGATGAACGATGACGCGGTTGTCCTGATGAACCGCAGCGTCCTTATCGAGGGCAAGCCCAACTCCCACAGGAGAAACGAGTACCCCTGTAGGAGCCGAGCTTGCTCGCGATGAACGATGACGCGGTTGTCCTGATGAACCGCAGCGCCCTTATCGCGAGCAAGCTCACTCCTTCAGGAGACCGATGACCTCTGTCGGACCGCGTGCCGTAGGAGCTTCACATGTTGAACACCTTGCTTCCCATCCTGCTGTTCGCTGCTCTGGGCCTTGCTGCCCTGGGGGCTGTGCGGCGGATGAATATGTGGCGCAACGGCCGGGCCTCTAAAGTCGACCTGATCGGCGGGCTGCTGGCCATGCCCAAGCGCTATATGGTCGATCTGCACCATGTCGTGGCTCGGGATAAATACATCGCCAATACCCACGTCGCGACAGCGCTTGGGTTTGTGCTTTCAGCGTTGCTGGCCATCGTCGTACACGGTTTTGGTTTGCACAGCCGCATCCTCGGTTATGCCCTGTTACTGGCATCGACCTTGATGTTCGTCGGCGCAATCTTCATGTTCCTGCGCCGTCGCAATCCACCAGCACGCCTGTCCAAAGGCCCATGGATGCGCCTGCCGAAAAGCCTCATGGCGTTTTCCGTCAGCTTCTTTCTGGTCACGCTGCCAGTGGCGGGTATCCTGCCGCAGGACTTCGGCGGCTGGGTGCTGGTCGCGTTGCTGGGCCTGGCTTGCCTGTGGGGCGTGTCGGAAATGTTCTTCGGCATGACTTGGGGTGGACCGATGAAGCACGCCTTCGCCGGTGCGTTGCATCTGGCCTGGCACCGTCGCGCCGAACGTTTTGGCGGTGGTCGCTCGACGGGCCTCAAGCCACTGGATCTGGCCGACAAGACCGCTCCGCTTGGCGTAGAAAAACCCAAGGATTTCACTTGGAACCAACTACTGGGTTTTGACGCCTGCGTGCAATGCGGCAAGTGCGAAGCCGCATGCCCGGCGTTTGCAGCCGGTCAGCCGTTGAACCCGAAAAAACTGATTCAGGACATGGTCGTTGGCCTGGCCGGCGGCACTGACGCCAAATTTGCCGGTAGCCCGTATCCCGGCAAAGAGATCGGTCTGCACGGCGGCAATCCGCATCAACCCATCGTCAACGGTTTGGTAGACGCTGAGACCTTGTGGTCCTGCACCACTTGCCGTGCCTGCGTCGAAGAATGCCCAATGATGATCGAGCACGTGGACGCCATCGTCGACATGCGCCGCCACCTGACTCTGGAAAAAGGCGCGACGCCAAACAAGGGCGCTGAAGTGCTGGAAAACCTCATCGCCACCGACAACCCCGGCGGTTTCGCACCGGGCGGACGGATGAACTGGGCCGCGGATTTGAGTTTGAATCTGCTCTCCGACAAAAAATCTGTCGACGTGCTGTTCTGGGTCGGCGACGGCGCTTTCGACATGCGCAATCAACGTACTTTGCGCGCCTTCGTCAAAGTCCTGAAGGCAGCCAAAGTCGACTTCGCCGTGCTTGGACTTGAAGAGCGTGACAGCGGCGACGTAGCGCGGCGTCTTGGTGACGAAGCGACTTTCCAGATGCTCGCCAGACGCAATATTCAGACCCTGAGCAAATACAGCTTCAAGCGCATCGTCACCTGCGACCCGCATAGCTTCCATGTGCTGAAAAACGAGTACGGCGCGTTCGATGGCAATTACCTGGTGCAGCACCACAGCACTTACATGGCGGAGTTGATTCAAGGTGGCGCGCTGAATCTGGGTCAGCACAAAGGCTCCAGCGTCACCTATCACGACCCGTGCTATCTGGGCCGCTACAACGGCGAGTACGAAGCACCGCGTGATGTATTGCGTGCGTTGGGAATCGATGTCAAGGAAATGCAGCGTTCCGGTTTCCGCTCCCGTTGCTGCGGTGGTGGTGGCGGTGCGCCGATTACGGATATTCCCGGCAAGCAACGGATTCCTGACATGCGCATGGAAGACATCCGCGAAACCGGTGCCGAACTGGTGGCCGTCGGTTGCCCGCAATGCACCGCGATGCTCGAAGGCGTGGTCGAGCCGCGACCGATGATCAAAGACATTGCTGAATTAGTGGCTGACGCATTGGTGGAAGAAGTTATCCCCAGCAAACCTGCGCCAGTCAAACGTGAACCTGCGGAGGTGCACTGATGAGCGACATTATCCGTCGTGATCCTCGCGCTGAATGGATCGCCCGCAACCGCCTGCACCCGCTGCACGCTGCCATGCAACCGGCACAATCCAGCTGGATGGGCCCCAACGGCCTGATGCGCAAGAATGTGCATGGCGTAGGGTTTATCGGTCCCAACGGCATCAAACGAATCGACCGCAGTGGCGCTCAGCAAGGCGGGGCGGTGAAACGCTCGGCCGCTGCCGAAGTGCAGTTACCGCTGCATCAAGTGCCGCAACCGGCTTTCTATATTTGCGTTGCGCCGGACATGGTTGGTGGGCGCTTGAGCAGCCACGACCGTGATCTGCTGGGCCTGGCTCATCAACTTGCCGGTCAGAGTGGCGCTGTACTCGCGGTGGTGTTTGGCGAGCATAAAGAGAGTGCTTTCACGACGGCAGGCGTTGATCGCTTGCTGGTTCTGGAAGGTAGCGAGTTCAGCGGTTACTCACCGGAGCAACGTGTCCAGGGCCTGCGGGCTGTGGATAACCAGTTCAGCCCTCGTCACTGGCTGCTGCCGGACAGTCGCAGCGGTGGCGGTGAATTGGGTCGTCGCTTCGCGGCCAGTTTGGGCGAGCGTCCTGCCACGCGTGTCTGGCAAGTCAAGGATGAGCAATGCATTGGTCGCGCCGGTGCGGGCCAGGAGGATCTCGCAAGACCATTGGCGCGCCTGATTCTCGCTGCTGCCGAATGCGCTGAGCCGGTCAGCGAAACCCGCCATGAGGCTCTGCCGGTTGAGTTATCCACAAGCGTAGCGCGCAGCCTGCCGCGCATTGAAGACCTCGGCGCTGTCGCCGTCGACCCGGCCATGATTCCAATGGCGGAAGCGGAGTTCATCTTCTCCGGCGGCAACGGCGTCAAGGATTGGGATTTGTTTCACCGCACTGCTGCGGCCCTTGGCGCGACTGAAGGTGCGTCCCGCGTGGCAGTGGATGACGGCTTCATGGGCCGTGATCGACAGGTCGGCGCGAGCGGCACTTGGGTCACGGCGCGGGTGTACGTGGCGGTGGGTATTTCCGGCGCGATCCAGCATCTGCAGGGCATTGGTGCGTGCGACAAGGTGGTGGCAATCAACCTTGATCCGGGTTGCGACATGATCAAACGCGCCGACCTTTCTGTGATCGGCGACAGCGCGGCAATCCTCGCGGCGCTGATCGACGCAGTGGAAACCTATCGTCATGGAGCGAAACAAGATGCGGCCTGAGCCAACTGCTTCCTCTGTGGGTAGCGCTGCGGTGCACGTCATCAGCTTGGTCTCCATCGGCGCGCATCCTACATCCGGCCGCGCGCGTCGCGCTGAGCAGGATGCCCGCGCCGTTGAGTTGGGCTTGCAACTGGCTGGGGATAACTTGCACGTGCTGCACGCGGGGAGCGCAGCAGAGCCTGCGTTGCGTGCTTATCTGGGCATGGGCCTGGACGAGTTGCATGTGCTGGAGCAACCGGAAAACGCCGACGCGCTGCCTGCTTTGACGGATTACATTCGGGAGTCTGGTGTGCAAATGGTGCTCACTGGAAGCCAGGCAGAAACCGGAGAAGGCTCTGGCATGTTGCCATTTCTACTGGCGGAAAAGCTCGGATGGCCGCTGGTGGTGGGCCTGGCTGAAGTGGAGTCGCTGGATAACGGCACCGCGCTTGTATTGCAGGCATTACCTCGTGGTCAGCGTCGGCGCTTGAAAGTACGGCTGCCGTTTCTGGCGACGGTGGACAACGCCGCGCCCAAGCCCCGGCAAAGCGCCTACGGCCCTGCGCAGCGCGGCACACTTGCAGCCGAACAGGTGGAAATTGTCAGCGACGAACTTTTCAGCGGCTCAGTCCTGCAACCGGCCAAACCCCGGCCCAAACGCCTGAAAGTCATCAAGGCCAAAAGCGGCGCGGACCGGATGAAGGCCGCAACGGCCAAAGCCAGCGGTGGCGGCGGGCAAGTGCTCAAGGGTGTGACGCCAGAGGCGGGTGCAGAGGCGATCCTCAAGTTGTTGATTGAGGAAGGCGTGGTGAGGTAAACCAGTGGGAGATCTATGTTTATCTGCAATTTGACGTGGGACCGGCTTTAGCCGGGAAAGGGCCGGTACAGCCGCTGCATATCCATCGTCAGTAATGCAGTCTTCCCGGCTAAAGCCGGTCCCACGGCGTCAGCGACACGGCGTACCTCTCTCAAAGTTTTACCAAAGAATTCCATCCGACAGTCAGCATTTGCCAGTAATCATTGGCTCTGACAGAATCGCGAATCGTTCTTGTTATTTTTCATTTGCCTTGAAGGGCCGCTGCTGATCAGCGGCCTTTTTGTTTTGGATTAAGGTTTTCGAGAAGAAGAGCATGAAAAGCCAAACCGTGCGCCGCTGGTCCTTTATCCATACCTGGACGAGCCTGATCTGCACCCTGTTTCTGTTGATGCTGGCGCTGACCGGGCTGCCTTTGGTATTCAGCCATGAAATCGATCACCTGCTGGGCAATTCGCCGGAATTCAAGGAAATGCCGGCCGACACACCGCACCTGAATCTGCAGCAACTGGTCGTGGCTGCCGAGGCCCATCGTCCGGGCGAGGTCATGCAGTATTTCGGTTGGGAGGACGACGACCCGAACGGTGTGTGGGCGATCATGGCCAAAACGGCTGGGACAGAGCCCAACGATTCACACTCGTTCATGCTCGATTCACGCACCGGCGAAGCCCTGGAGACGCCATCTGCCAATGGCGGTTTCATGATGGTCATGTTGCGTCTGCATGTGGACATGTACGCGGAGCTGCCCGGCAAGTTACTGCTGGCGTTCATGGGGCTGATGTTCGTGTTGGCGATTGTTTCCGGGACGGTGCTTTACGCGCCGTTCATGCGCAAACTCAAATTCGCCACCGTGCGCGTCGAAAAATCAATGCGCATGCGCTGGCTTGATCTGCACAACCTGATCGGCGTCGTCACCCTGACCTGGGCATTGGTGGTGGGCGTGACCGGAGTCATCAGTGCCTGCGCCGACCTGTTGATCGCCTCGTGGCGCAACGACACGCTGGCCGCCATGATCGAACCTTATCGCGGTGCGCCGCCGCTGACTCAACTTGCCCCCGCAACGCGTCTGGGGGAGATCGCCGAATCCGCAGCGCCCGGTATGCAGATCGACTTCATTGCCTTCCCCGGAACGCGCTTCTCCAGCGAGCACCACTATGGGGTGTTCATGAAAGGGAATACGCATCTGACGGCGCACTTGATGACGCCGGTGCTGATCGATGCGCAAACCCTGGACGTTACGGCGGTGGTCGAGCGGCCTTGGTATATGGATGCGTTGGGCATGTCCCAGCCGCTGCACTTTGGTGATTACGGCGGCATGCCGATGAAAGTGCTGTGGGCGGTGCTCGATGTGCTGACGATCATTGTCCTGTCCAGCGGGCTGTATCTTTGGTGGGTACGCAGAAGGGCGGCACGGCCAGTCGATGCGCTGCCACAAGAGACGCTGCAATGAAGCGTTCCACATTCTGGAAGACCTTTGCCGCGCCGGGAGTCATTGCCTTGCTGACCGGGCTGGGGCTTTTTGCTGCGTTGTTGGGGGATGGCTGGTGGGATGCACTGGCCTGGCTGGGCATGGGCGTAGCCGCAGCGTTCAGCATCAGAGGCTTGCTGGCTCGCAAGTCCTGAAAGCAAATATTGCGGACCGCTGTGGCGCTGGCTAGTCTGATGGACTGTCTTATTCGAGGAACATCCATGTCCGCGCCGACCATGACGTTGTACTACAACGCTGCTTCGCCGTTTGCCCGCAAGGTGATGCTTGTACTGCATGAAACCGGACAACTGAGCCGGGTGACGCTGCAACCGACTCTTCTGACGCCCGTCGCCCCGGTTGAAGAGCTGAATAACGACAATCCGGCGGGCAAGATACCGGCGTTAAGACTGGCTGATGGCAACGTCATCCACGACAGCCGGGTCATTCTCGATTACCTCGATCACCAGCATGTAGGCAATCCGTTGATCCCTCGTGAAGGGTCGTCGCGCTGGCGGCGTCTGACCCTCGCTTCGCTGGCCGACGCTTTGATGGATGCTGCGTTACTGATTCGGTACGAGCAAGCGTTACGCCCGGCGGAAAAGCACTGGGACGTCTGGCTTGATAATCAGCAAGAGAAGATCGAGCGCAGCCTCAGCTATTTCGAGCAGGAAGCGATAACTGAACTCAGCACCTCTTTTGACGTGGCATCCATCAGCGTCGCCGCGGCGCTAGGTTACATCGACTTCCGCCAGCCGGACCTGGCTTGGCGCAGCCGCTATCCGCGTTTGGCCAACTGGTACTTTGAAGTCAGCCAGAGACCGTCGATGCAGGCGACCCAGCCTTCGGTTTGAAGGAACCGATAAGTTGACCCCAATCTGTAGGAGCTCACCGAGGTTACGAGGCCAGCGATAGCGGTATTTCTGCCACTCCACTATCGCTGGCCTCGTAACCTCGGTGAGCTCCTGCAGGTACACCGCGATGCCAGAGTCAGGTGAGTCAATCAGCGTTGATCACCCATCAATCACCTTGCGATAAAACGCCCACTCCTTCGTCAATGCATCTGCCTGGTTGATCGCCTTGCGGAAGCCGTGGTGTTCGTCGGCGTAAAAATGCCCTTCAGCCACAACGCCTCGGGATTTCAGGGCCATCAGCATGGCGCGGGTTTGTTCAGGGACGACCACGGCGTCGAGCTCGCCCTGGAAGAAAATCACCGGCACCTGAATCTCGGCGGCATGTAGCAGCGGCGTGCGAGCGTGATAGCGGTCGATGTCCTCTTCCGGATCGCCGATCAGCCAATCCAGATAATCGCTTTCGAATTTATGCGTGGCTTTGGCCAGCGCCAGTGGATCGCTGACGCCATACAGGCTGGCACCGGCGCGGAAGACTTTCTTGAACGCCAGCGCGCACAGGGTCGTATAACCCCCGGCACTGCCGCCGCGGATAAACGCTTGATCCGGATTGATCAGTCCACGTCCCGCCAGGTGAGCAACCACCGCGCAGGCATCTTCCACATCGGCCACACCCCAGTTCAGGTGCAGGCTCTGGCGATATTCCCGGCCGTAACCGGTGCTGCCGCGATAGTTGAGGTCCGCCACGGCAAAGCCGCGCTGGGTCCAGTACTGGATTTTCGGATCAAGCACCGGGTAGCAGGCCGAGGTCGGTCCGCCGTGGACAAACACCACCAGCGGCGGCGCGCCGACAGCATTCATGGCCGGATAGAAATAACCGTGAGCTTCACCGTCGCCACTCTTGTAGCTCAGGGCTTGCGGACGGCTGATCTGTTCGGCCGGCAGGGGGGCAACACCACCGGCCAGGACCTGAACGCTATGATCTTTGCGACTGATCGCCAGCACCGCGGAAGGGCTGGTCGCTGAGGCCGCGATGCAATAGACGTATTGATCATCCAGCGCCAGGCTGCGGAAGCGGCTGTACTCACCGCTGAAGTCCTCCAGCGTGCCGTGGGAGTCGCGCATTCCCAACACTCCGGTTCCATTCTCGGACCAAGTGCCAAGGTAGGCACCGTGGGGCAGCGGCAACCAACTGCGACCGCCTAGCTGCCACGGCGCTGGCGCATGATCGGCGTCGGACGCCTTGAGGTGGGTCAGGCCGAATGAGCCTTCCACACAAGGCTGCCAGAAACCGCCTTGATCGCTCAGACAATACAAACGTCCCGTGGCGTCAAAACGCGCTTGCTGAATGGACTCCTCATCCCGGTCGCCCGCCAGACAGCGTGGCTCGGACCAACCGCCCGCCGCCTGACGCTTGCTGCTCATCAACAACGTGCTGGTCCAGGGCTGGTGCGGCTTCTGCCATTCAATCCAGGCCAGACGCTGACCGTCAGGGCTGAGGGTCGGCGACGCATAGAAATCCGCCCCACGCGCCAGTACCAGACGCTTGCCATTGGCGACGTCAATGCTGACCAGTTGGTGGATGTCCTTATCTTCTTCAACAGCAAGAATCTGCCCGCTGGCGAACACCAGGTCACCGTAGCGTTTCTTGCCGGTGGTGATGGCTTCAGGCAGACCCTCGCCTTCGAACTCATCAAACACCAAGGGCTGGCGATAGAGCTGCTGATCGCTTTCGTTGACGAACACCAACGCATCGTCAGTCAGGCAGAACGAGCCACCGCCGTATTCATACACTCGGCTGCGCACGCTGAAGCCATCGGGTGTCAGGCAGGTTTTATTGCCCTCAAACCAGCGCCAGATGCGGCTCGCGCCATCCTCAGGCCGGTATTCATTCCAGAACAAGCCCAGCGGGTTGACTGCCAGCTCGGCGAAGTCGACTCCGGCGGCGACCGCCTGGGCTGCGGTGAACGTGTCAGGATTTGGCGATGAGGCGCGAGTTTCTGTCATTGCGAAAGGCCAGCTGCTCAATTGTTTGGGTAGCATATTCGGCTTCTTTTCGAGCCTGCACAATCATCCCGTGATGAGGCGATTTACTGCACACCGGATCGGCATTGGCGGCGTCGCCGGTGAGCATGAATGCCTGACAACGGCAGCCGCCGAAATCCTTTTCTTTTTCATCGCAGGAGCGGCACGGTTCAGGCATCCAGTCGTAACCACGGAAACGGTTGAAACCGAACGAGTCGTACCAGATGTGCTGCATCGTATGGTCGCGAACGTTGGGGAACTGCACCGGCATTTGCCGCGCACCATGGCACGGCAGGGCGGTGCCATCCGGGGTCACGGTGAGGAAGATATTGCCCCAGCCGTTCATGCAGGCTTTGGGACGTTCCTCGTAGTAATCCGGGGTGACGAAGATCAGTTTGCAGGGATGGTTTTCGGCGGCGAGCTTGTCGCGGTATTCATTGGTGACACGCTCGGCACGAACCAGTTGATCCTTGGTGGGCAGTAAGCCTTGGCGGTTCAGGTGCGCCCAGCCGTAGAACTGACAGGTCGCCAGCTCGACGAAGTCCGCTTCGAGGGCGATGCACAGCTCGATAATTTTATCGATCTTGTCGATGTTGTGCCGGTGGGTGACGAAATTCAGCACCATCGGGTAGCCGTGCTTCTTGACCGCACGAGCCATTTCCAGCTTTTGCGCAAAAGCTTTTTTCGAGCCTGCGAGCATGTTGTTCACTTGCTCATCGCTGGCCTGGAAACTGATCTGGATGTGGTCGAGCCCGGCGTCCTTGAAGTCGATGATCTTCTGTTCGGTCAGACCAATACCCGAGGTAATCAGGTTGGTGTAGTAACCGAGCCGCCGGGCTTCGCGGATAAGCTCAGCCAGATCCTGACGCACCAGCGGTTCGCCGCCTGAGAAGCCAATCTGCGCCGCCCCCATCTGCCGCGCTTCGGCCATGACCTTGAACCATTGCTCGGTGGTCAGCTCCTGACCTTGCTTGGCGAAGTCCAATGGGTTCGAGCAATACGGGCATTGCAGCGGGCAGCGATAGGTCAGTTCGGCCAGCAGCCAAAGCGGCAGACCGACCGCGGGCTTGGGCGGAATCTTGATGGCTGACTCGACCGGGGTCGACTCAGGCAAGTTCGATCCAGTGTTCGCCACGGGCGACCTCCATGAATTGCTCGACATCGCTGCCGAGCTCGGGAAAGCCCGGAAACTGCTGGTTCAGGGCTTCAATGATGGCCGCCACATTGCGCTGGCCATCGATCAGGCCACCAATCGCGCTGGCACTTTCATTGAGTTTAATCATGCCTTCCGGGTAGAGCAGCACGTGGCCGTTTTGCGCCGGTTCAAACTGGTAGCGGTAGCCCCGACGCCAGCTTGGGACTTGTTGTCGATCAAAGCTCATAGGGCAATCCCCTTATGCCAGACCCGTTGGTCGGTCACGCTGTGATAAGGCGGGCGGTTCAGCTCGTAGGCCATGCTCATGGCGTCCAGCATGCTCCACAAAATGTCGAGTTTGAACTGCAGGATTTCCAGCATGCGCTGCTGGCCTTCATAAGTCGTGTAGTGCTGCAGGGTGATGGTCAGGCCGTGCTCCACATCGCGACGCGCCTGGCTCAGCCGGGTACGGAAATACTCGTAGCCGGCTGGATCGATCCACGGGTAATGCTGCGGCCAGCTGTCCAGACGTGACTGGTGGATCTGCGGGGCGAACAGCTCTGTTAGCGAGCTGCTGGCGGCTTCCTGCCAGTTGGCGCGGCGAGCAAAGTTGACGTAGGCGTCTACGGCGAAACGTACGCCGGGCAGGACCAGTTCCTGGGAGCGCAACTGATCCGGGTCCAGGCCAACGGCCTGGCCCAAACGCAACCAGGCTTCAATGCCACCGTCTTCGCCGGGCGCACCGTCGTGATCCAGCAGGCGCTGAATCCACTCACGACGAATTTCACGGTCCGGGCAGTTGGCAAGAATGGCGGCATCCTTGAGCGGGATGTTGACCTGGTAGTAAAAACGGTTGGCGACCCAGCCCTGAATCTGTTCGCGGGTCGCACGGCCTTCATACATCGCCACGTGGTACGGGTGATGGATGTGGTAGTACGCGCCTTTGGCACGCAAAGCCTGTTCGAATTCAGCGGGGGACAGCGGCGTTGCTTCGCTCATTTTGGCTCCTGTAACAATACATCTCTTTCTGAATGACTCGACCTGTGGGAGCGGTGCTTGCCCGCGATAAGGCTGGACGCGGTTCACTTTAATCGAGGTGTCTTTATCGTCGGAATGCCGCCCAGACCAAGCACCGCTCCCACAGGTCAGTATTCAAAGCTCTTACAACTCAATACTCATCCCATCAAACGCCACTTCAACGTTACGCCGAGCAAGCTCCGCGCGCTCGGGCGAGTCTTCGTCGAGGATCGGGTTAGTGTTATTGATGTGGATAAGCACCTTGCGCTGTTTCGGCAGATGCTCCAGCACTTCAAGCATGCCGCCAGGGCCGTTTTGTGCCAGATGGCCCATTTCAGTACCCGTTCGCGTACCGACGCCACGACGCTGCATCTCATCGTCGTCCCACATCGTGCCGTCCACCAGCAAGCAGTCAGCGGCGACCATTTTTTCCATCAGCGCATCATCAACCTTGCCCAGCCCCGGCGCATAGAACAGCTTGCCGCCGGTCTTGAGGTCTTCAACCATCAGGCCGATGTTGTCACCCGGATGCGGATCGAAGCGATGCGGCGAATAGGGCGGCGCGGCGCTGCGCAGCGGGAATGGCGTGAAGCGCAGGTTAGGGCATGCAGGAATCACGAAACTGCCTTCCAGCTCGATCCGGTTCCAGATCAGACCGCCGTTCCAGTGCTTGAGCATGTTGAACAACGGGAAGCCAGTGCTCAGGTCTTCGTGAACCATGTCGGTACACCAGACCTGATGCGGGCAACCTTCGCGCAAGCTGAGCAGGCCGGTGGTGTGGTCGATCTGGCTGTCCATCAGGATGATTGCGCTGATCCCGGTGTCCCGCAGGGCGCGGCCCGGTTGCATAGGACCAAAGCCAGCAAGCTGTGCGCGAATGTCTGGAGAGGCGTTGCACAACACCCAGTTGATGCCATCGTCAGAGAGCGCGATGGACGATTGGGTCCGGGCATGAGCCCGCAGGCTACCGTCGCGAAAACCGGCGCAGTTCGCGCAATTGCAGTTCCACTGCGGAAAACCGCCGCCAGCAGCGGAACCTAGAATCTGGATGTACATGTCAGCTCCCTGGGGCGAGGCATGGAAAGGAGGATCTAAAAAGAAAAAACAGCTCACCAATAAAAAAAGCCCCGGCGAACCGAGGCTTTGCACCGCGTTGTAATCAACGGCTAGCGAAGTACATGGTGACTTCGAAACCGATACGCAGATCAGTGTAAGCAGGTTTAGTCCACATAAAAGACTCCTTCTGGGTGATTGCAGCGGTGGGTGGTAAATCGTTAGTACACCTGCGACGGCATACGTTCGATGGTTAGGAAGCTATGTTACTTAATTTAACAAATTCTGGCTGTCGGATTAGTGAACAAAGCTTTTGCAGCTTTGGTAACGATCACGCGGCGTGCCATGGTTTTTTCGGGCTGTTGGTCAGGCAGAGCCAGCCGCCGATTGCATGCTGAAGGCTAGCAGCGGCCTGCAACACAGTGTGCCTGCCGAGGTTTCTTAATGTTTCATGCAGCGCCGACATAAATCGTTCGTCGCGGCCCGCCAGATGCGCCTGCCAGCGTAGCTCTGCGGCTTGCGGGGCTTCCATGGCGTTGATGTCCAGTTGTGCGATAAGGGCGTCAGTTTGAGCGGCCATATCCACTTCGTTTATCCAGCGCGGTAGATCGTTCAGGAATTGTTCAATGTGCTCGACCAACTGCGGCACCGAGGCGTTAGGTGACTGGGCGCCGAAAAGTATTCCCGTTCGTCCGGCGATCTGTCGCAGGCCGCTGAATACCGCATAACCCAGTTGCAGCTCGACCCTTAGGCGCTGGTAGAACGGGCCTTGTGCCAGATGCGCCAATAATCGCCAGGCGGCTTCGTCGACGATGGACGAAGAGGGCGCGGGGCAGAACAGCAGCACGGCGGCTTCCGAGGCGTGTGGCGCGGCGGCTTGCCAATGTTTACCGGGTGCCAGTGCTGGCGCTTGCAGTGTTTGCTCGTCGCGCTGGCCCGGCGTACTGAGTAATACGGTGTTCAGCGCGTGGATCGTTTCCTGTGCAAGGCCTGAGGTGAAGCTGATCCACTGCGTCGCTGGCCAGAAAGCTTGAACATCGGTGGTTTCACAGGCGGGGGCTGCGTTCAGAAAGCAATCGGGCAGCGCTTTGAGCAACTGTCGAATGGGAATCAGAGCGGGTTCATCGCTCGGCTGGCTCAGGTACGCCAGTGCCGAATCGTCCGGAGCGCTCAGCCGTTGTAACGCATGCTTCAGGATATCCGGCATGGGAGCGTCTAGGCCGGTCAGCTTGAGTTGCCAGTAACGGCCGTAAGCACTGAGCTCAAGACTGACGCCTGATTGCTTGGCATCTCGAGCGAGAGCCTTCAGGCTTTGATCAAACATCCGCCACAGCGTCGGCTGTGGGGCGGGCAGTAACCAGCGCAGGTAAAGCGCGCCTTCGTGGCCATTGCTCGGTACGTTCAGGAATGGGTTGGGTTTCGGGAACTGCCAATGGGTTTCTGGAGGTCGTGTGTTCGGTTGAATCTGCTCCAGCAAAGCGATCAGCGCTGTACAGCCTTTCTTGGACAGGCCTTTTGGCAGGTTGCGGGCGTGGTAGTGCGCTAGCTCAAGAGGGGAGCTGACATCCAGGTGCCGTTGCTGAAGGCGGTTGTAGTCGTCGCGCAGGGATGACCAATGGGTTTTGAAAGCGCAGATCCAATCCAGAATCAGCGTTGACGCCATCGCGAGCAAGCTCACTCCTACAGATGAATCACCATTTCCTGTAGGAGTGAGCTTGCTCGCGATGGTGTCGACTTTGATCAAAATCTGACCAGCAAACTCATAAACCACCTCCGCCTTTAACGCCTCAACCACCCCCTCCGCTCGACTGCCATTCAGGCAATGACACAAAAACGCGGCAGCTTCATCCGCTCCCTCAGGCAAATCCTCACAGACCAGCAGCAGTTGCTGATCGGGGCTGACGAGTATTCGACGCTCGTCATCCACCAGCTTAGGCGGGTGTGCTTGCGTGACCTTCACGCCACTGACCAGCCCTGCGCCATAACGCGTCGCCAGCTGTTTTAGCTCGTCCATTGACTGCGGTCCCGCCAGGCACAAGGTCATTTGCCCGGCCTGATAAAACCGCTGATAGAAAGCCTGTAACGCCTGCTGAAACGCCGGACGTGGCACCGGCAAGCTGTAGCGGTTGCCTGCGTGAAATGCGCGTAGGGGATGGCGGGCAGAGATGCCTTCCAGCATCTGTATGTGCTGGCGCGCAGTGGCGTCTCGAGACCAGGCGATGAACTCGGCATGCAGGACTTCCCGCTCGCGCAGTTGGTCGGCCAGCGTCATGCGCGGGTGAGCGAGCATGTCGCAGAGACGTTCCAATCCCTGAGCAAAGACCGGTTCGGGGAGCTCGAAAAAGAAATCAGTGGTTCGCTCGCGGGTGCTGGCGTTGATCTGCCCGCCATGACGCTGGACGAAAGTCATTAGCTTTTCATCCCCGGCAAACCGATCGGTGCCGAGGAAGAACAGATGCTCCAGAAAATGCGCAAGCCCCGGCCATGCCGCCGACACATCATGACTACCCGCCGCAACCCGCAACGAAGCGGCGCAGCGCTTGAGCCGCGGCGCATGGCACAACACGACATTCAGGCCGTTGGCGAGCGTCAGATGTTCGGTGGCGGGGGAGGCAGGCATGGGCGTTCCGGGTGGCGTGATCAGGGCATGCTAGCGGAATTGGTTGTGCATGGCACCGCGCGGCTTCGCGGTAAACCATAGACCTGTAGGAGCGCACGAGCACCGCGAGGCCGCGATGGCGGTATATCAGACAAGACGCCATCGCGGCCTCGCGGTGCTCGTGAGCTCCTACAGAAAGTGCATTTCAATTCAGTGATTTGTAAATCGTTAGAGGCTACAGTTCAACCCTGACCCAACCCCACATACAACCCCGGCCGCCGATCATTGAAGTAGGTATTGATCGACCGCGACTGCTCCATCAACTCTCGGTCCAGCGTGCCCCAGATCAGCACTTCATCCTGTTGTGCCACGGCCAGGCGGCTGCCGTCAGGGGCGCAGAGGCTGCTCAGGCCGCAGTAATGGATGTCGTCTTCGCTGCCGCAATAGTTGGCGTAAACCACGTAGCACTGATTCTCGTAAGCTCGGGCGCGAACGGTCACTTCGGCGACAAAGTCATAAGGCGCCATGTTAGCCGTCGGCACCAGAATCAACTCGGCACCTTCCAGCGCCAGTCGTCGGGTGTTCTCTGGAAACTCAACGTCGTAGCAGATCAGAAAGCCCAGCCGCCAACCGTTTAATTCCACAATCGGGAAGCGGTCCTCGCCCGGGCTGAACATCGCCTTGTCCAGTTCGCCGTACAGGTGCGTCTTGCGATAGTTGCAAAGGGTTTTGCCGTGGCCGTCGATCAGCTGCACTGAGTTGTAGATCAGATCGTCGACGCCCAACTCCGGGTATCCATAGAGGATCGCGATGCCGTAACCCTTGGCGATCGCGGCGATATCCCCCGCGGCGAAGCCATCACTGGGTTGCGCCAATGTACGCGCCGCCTCGGCACCGATGTTGTAGCCGGTAAGGAACATTTCCGGGCAAACCAGCAGCTCCGCACCGAGCGCTGCCGCCTCTCGCGCCTTATCATCCAGCCGTTGCAGGTTGCCGCCGATATCCAGTGGCAGGGGCGGGCATTGGTACAGGGCGATGCGCATGATTCAGCCTTTTGTTCAGTCGGTCAGGGTGATGGGACCAATCTCGTGGAACACATCACCGGGGCCAGGGTTGTCGGCGTGGGTCTTGCCGCCGAAGTGGGTCATGATGCCCCACACTGCGTTCAGTGAGGTCTGAACTGCGCCTTCGACCCAGGCGGGTGTCCAGGAGACGTCGTCTCCAGCGATAAACATGCCGCGCTGCTCGACGGGCATGTCTTGCTGCATGAAGTGCGCGTACATCCGCTGGTTATAGCGGTAATGCCCTGGCAATGCACCCTTAAAGGCACCGAGGAAATGCGGGTCCGCTTCCCAGGAAACGGTTATCGGGTCGCCAATGATCCGCGCCGCGATGTCGACTTTAGGGTAGATCTTCTTCAGCGCATCGAGTGCCAGTTTGACCCGTTTCTCGATGGGCTGCGGCAACATCTTCAGCGCGTCGCTCATCCACGAGTAAGACAGGCAGATCACGCCGGGCTTGTCGTCGCCGTTATCGAACAGGTAAGTGCCGCGGGTCAGGCGGTCCGTGAGGGTCATGCTCATCAGGTCGCGGCCGGTCTCGGGGTCTTTGTCTTTCCAGAATGGACGGTCGACCATCACGAAAGTTTTCGACGATTGCATGTAGCGCGTACGGTCCAGCGCCATCCACATTTTTTGCGAGAACAACGACTCTTCGCACTCGATCTGGGTGGTCAACAACCAGCTCTGGCAGGTGGTCAGCACGGCAGCATAGTGGCGGGTATCGCCCCAGTTATCCGTGACGGCCAGCAGACCGTCTTCGGCGCGGGCAATTCGCTTTACGCCGGTACGTGGCGCGCCATGGTGCAATGAGGCAAGGCTGGTGCCTTCAGGCCAGTGGGCACAGCGCTCCGGAACATGCCGCCAGATGCCCAGCGGCACTTGCTC
Source organism: Pseudomonas caspiana (assembly GCF_002158995.1). Lineage (GTDB taxonomy): Bacteria > Pseudomonadota > Gammaproteobacteria > Pseudomonadales > Pseudomonadaceae > Aquipseudomonas > Aquipseudomonas caspiana. The sequence continues at coordinate 100,838 of NZ_LOHF01000011.1, forward strand.
GACGCCACCAACGATCAGGTGCTGGTGGTCGTCGCAGTTGGTCATGACCACGCGAAAAATTTCCAGCATCGAGTTGGGGAAATCCGAATCCCAGCCGCCGGTGCCGAAACCGACCTGGCCGAAAACTTCGCGGTGGTAGAACGACAGCTTGGCGAACGCTTTGGAGGTGGCGACGAAATCATAGAACGTGCGGTCATCCCACAACGGCACCAAGGTGTTCCATAGCTCTTTGAGGCGCGGCACATCCCGGTCGCGGATCGCTTGCTGAATATCCTTGAAGCCCGAGCCTTCTTCCAGCGCATCGGCCCAGGCGTCGGCCACTTCCTGAAACATCGCGGGGAGATCCGAGAGTTTCTGCGCGTAATAGGTCACGCCTTCCAGATCGATAACGGTACTGCCCGAGGCAGCGGTCAGCGGGTTTGGAAAGGGCTTCGATTCCAGGCCAAGCTTGTCGACATAGTGGTAGAACGCCGTGGAGGACACCGGAAAACGCATGCCGCCCAGCTCCGCGATGATGCCTTCCGTCCCTTCGAAAGCCTGGGAGCGCAGACGGCCGCCCATCTTTGATGCCTCGTAGACGACGGGCTTGAGGCCCAGCTTCATCAGTTCATAGGCCGCCACCAGCCCGGCGATGCCCGCGCCGACAATCGCCACTTCCTGACCGTGATTTTCGGCCGGAATACTGCCCAGCCCGGCGGGATGCTCAATCCAGTCGTCGAAAGCGAAGGGGAAGTCCGGGCCGAAAATAGTGATCGGCTTCTTACCGTCTGCGGGATGGCGATTGTTTTTCATGACTGACCTGGCTGGAACGCGAAAGGCACAGTCTAGACAAGCGCAGGAACGTAGATAAGACGCAAAGTGTCGTCGTTATGGAGTGATTTTGTGCGATATGACGAAAGTATCGGTCAATTTGGATTGAAATACATTTTCTGTAGGAGCTGCCGAAGGCTGCGATGGCGGTGTTCAGGATAAATGCATCGCAGCCTTCGGCAGCTCCTACAGGGGGCGCGGTGTTTTAAACAGGCTGCCCGCGATCAATCTTGCTGCTGAGGATTATTGAGGTCGTGGTTTTCTCGACGCCATCAACGCTGCCGATCAAATCCAGCAGTTGGTCCAGTTGCTCGGGGGAGTCGGTACGAAGCCAGGCCACGTAATCGAATTCGCCACTCACAGCACACAGCTGCTGAACCTGAGCCAGGCTGCTAAGGCGGCGCAGCACTTCCTTGCCTGAACGCGGTTGCACGGTGATCCCGACATACGCCTGCAGACCGCCGTCGACTACACGCTGACTCAGGCGTACGCCATAGCCGGTGATGACCTTGGCGCTTTCCAGCCGTGCCAGCCTGGACGTGACCGTGGTGCGGGCGATACCCAGTTGCCGTGCGAGCATCGCAACGCTTTCGCGAGCATTGAGCTGCAGGGCCGCGATCAACTGGCGGTCGATTTCATCGAGGACGGGCTGGCGGGTTGTGGACAAGCTTCTCTCCTTCAAGGCTGCGGGCATATTACCTGTGGTGGCTGCCAATGGGTTGCCACGAGCTAAAACGAAGCAAGAAGAATCATTCTGGTGCGCTCGCCATGAGCCGATTCTTGAACTAAAAAGGCAATGTGTCCGTTAAGCGATGTCTTGTGTCTGGCTAGCGTTAGATGAGTCCGGAGGGTAGGCGTAGAGTGAAGGTCGTTAATAAGTAATGTCTCAATTTAATCTGAACACTATTAATGCCGTTATTTCGACTCTTGCCTCGGAAGTTTAAAGTGCGGGCGACTGTTTTTCATAACGTTGCCTGGCGTATATAAAGTCCATCATCTATATCCATGAGCGCTCAAGTTGAGTTGGCATGTCACTTGCTGAACAAGACGCATAACCCACTTGCACAGTGAGAATCGTTATGGTCAGCAAGACGCTTACGCTAGAGCAGCCAGCTGTCGGGGCTTTCAGTTCGCGCTGGTATCAGCTGGTTATCGGCATGGTTTGTATGATGGCCATTTCCAGTCCGCAGTATGTGTGGACTTTATTCACCGGCCCATTAACACAGAAGTTGGGTGTTTCACTGGCTCAGGTGCAAATAACTTTCTCCCTGTTAATTATTCTGCAGACATTCTTTTCACCGGCCCAAGGCTGGTTGATTGATCGTTTTGGTCTGCGCAAGTTGATCGCTACGGGCTGCGTGCTATCCGGTTTGAGTTGGGTGCTGGCCAGTCAGGCGACTTCATTGACGGCGTTGTACCTGAGTTATGGCCTGCTGGGTGGGCTGGGGACTGGCATCGTGTATGTCGGCATCGTCGGTTTGATGGTGCGCTGGTTCCCGGATCGTCGTGGTCTGGCGGCGGGTGCTGTCGCGGCGGGTTATGGCATGGGCGCAATGCTCACGACCTTCCCGATCAGCAACAGCCTCAAGGATGTCGGCATGGAGTCGACGCTGATGACCTTCGGCCTGATCCTCGGCGTCGTGGGTTTTGTCGCTTCTCAGTTCTTGCGTCAACCGCCCGCGCAACTTGCCGAACAGCCTGTGCCGATTGTGGGCAGAGTGGTGGCCGATGTGGCGCCCCGTCAGATGCTTAAAACACCGCTTTTCTGGCTGATGTTCGCGATGTTCACCATGATGTCCACTTCGGGCTTGATGGTCACCTCGCAGATGGCCAGTTTCGCCAAGGACTTCGGCATGACCAACGTGATGGTCATGGGCATGGCTGCCTTGCCCCTTGCGTTGACCATCGACCGCATCTGCAACGGCCTGACCCGGCCATTGTTTGGCTGGATCTCTGATCATTGGGGCCGGGAAAACACCATGGCCTTCGCCTTCTTTTTTGAAGGCGTCGCTATGACGTTGTGGTTTCTGACCATCGACAACCCGGTGCTTTTCGTACTGCTGTCGGGCGTGGTATTTCTCGGTTGGGGTGAGATTTTCTCGCTGTTCCCTTCGACGCTGACGGATACCTTCGGCAGCAAAAACGCGACGACCAACTACGGCTTTTTGTACATGGCGCAGGGCATTGGCTCAATCTTCGGCGGTCCGGTGGCGGCATTGCTGCACCAATACACCGACAGTTGGGTTCCGGTGTTTGCCGTCGCGATCAGCTTCGACATTATTACCGCCGCACTGGCCTTTTTCGTCCTCAAACGCATGCGTATCAACTGGCTGGCGAAGAATGCCCCGCAGCCTGTCAACCAAGGAGTCTGAATGCTTAATACAACGCTCGCAGCCCGTGGCATTGCCGTCGCGCCTCATAGCCTTGCTGCTCAATCGGCATTGGCCATATTGCGCGAGGGCGGCAACGCGATTGAGGCGATGGTCGCGGCGGCCGCTACGATTGCGGTGGTGTATCCGCACATGAACAGCTTGGGTGGCGATGGCTTCTGGTTGATTGTCCCACCCGAAGGCGAGCCAATTGCCATTGATGCGAGCGGCCCGGCCGGCAGCCTTGCGACGATGGAGCGCTACGCGGGCATGACGCGCATCCCGGTTCGCGGCCCTGACGCGGCGCTGACAGTTGCCGGTACTGTCGGCGGTTGGCAAGAAGCGTTGCAAGTCAGCGCTGAAAGGGACGGTCGTCTGCCACTGCCCCGGCTGTTGGCTGATGCGATTTTCTATGCGCAATCCGGCATCCCGGTCACCCCGTCCCAGCACATGGCAACCGCCAGCAAGAAGGCTGAATTACAGGATATTCCGGGCTTTGCCGAAACCTTTCTGCACGACGGACAAGCGCCCGGAGCGGGCAGCCTGTTCAAACAGACTCGCCTCGCCGGGACCCTGCGAACGCTGGCAGAAGAGGGGCTGGACAGTTTCTATCGCGGTTCGCTGGCGGACTCCATCGCCAAGGATTTAGAGCGGGTGGGTGCTCCGGTCACGCGTAGCGACCTGGAGGGATATCGCGCCAAGCGTGTTCGGGCTTTGGCGCTCCAGCACAGCGCTGGCACCGTGTTCAATATGCCGCCCCCAAGTCAGGGGTTGGTGTCGCAATTGATCCTCGGCATCGCAAATCATGCCGGTCTGAGCCAATGCACGGCCGACAGCGCCGAGCACATTCACACGCTGGTGGAAGCCACCAAACTGGCCTTCGCTGTGCGCGATGAACACATTACTGATCCCGAGCACATGACCATCGAGCCGCAGGCCTGTCTCGAAGCGGATTACCTGCACACTCTGGCCGAGCGAATCGATCCGCAGCACGCAGCGGCGTGGGGCGAGGGCAAGGGGCCGGGCGATACGATCTGGATGGGCATCATCGACAACAATGGCTTGGCGGTGTCGTTTATCCAGAGCATCTATCACGAGTTCGGCAGCGGCGTAGTGTTGCCGGAAAGCGGCCTGAACTGGCAGAACCGAGGCGCCTCATTCAGTCTCGATCCCGATCATCTGTTGGCGCTGAAGCCGGGCAAGAAACCGTTCCACACGTTGAACCCTGCGGCGGCGCGGTTGAGTGACGGGCGCACGCTGGTTTACGGCACCATGGGTGGCGACGGCCAGCCCCAAACCCAGGCTGCCGTGTTCAGTCGGTATGCGGTGTTCAATCAATCATTGCAGCAGGCCGTCACCGCGCCGCGTTGGTTGCTGGGCAGAACCTGGGGCGACAGCAGCGACACGTTGAAGCTGGAGTCGCGTATCGCGCCCGAAGTGATCGAACAACTGAAAGCCCTCGGTCATGAGGTCGAGATACTCGCGCCCTTTACCGAAACCATGGGGCATGCGGCAGCGGCAGTACGCTTGCCAAATGGTTCTTTCGAAGGTGCGTTTGATCCGCGTAGTAATGGGGCGGCGGCGGGGTATTGAGTGTAATCACGCAACAACACGGCCCCTGTAGGAGCTGCCGAAGGCTGCGAAGGCGGTGTTTCAGGATAATTAAATCGCAGCCTTCGGCAGCTCCTACAGGAGTGCATTTCAGGCAGTTCGCTTGAGCTACGCCGCGCTACCCCTCTATCGCTGGCAATTGCTGCTCAATCACACCCAGCCAGCCCATGCCGGGATAGGTCTCGAATCCAGGCGTCATCGAGTAGCCCTGGATGACATTGTTGGGCTGGGTGCTATAACCGCTGGCCTGTCCGGCTTTGATCTGCAAATCAACGTTCTGCCCCAAATGGCTCTGGGCGTCGGAGCTGGCGATGACGTTGTGCTTGGCGTCGACCAGAATCACCCGGCTTCGAGCGCGCTCTTCGTCACTCAAGCGCACGCCGTTGATGATCGAGTCCGCCTGATTTTTCCAGTCGAAGAAAATCCCGATCACACCAATTACCGGCGTTTGCTTGCCGGCCTTGCTGCGTACAGCCGCACTGAATGCGCAGGTTTGCGAGCCTTTAAGTAACGGTTCCACCGCCACTTCCCCGGCAAAATACTGATCACCGGATGAGTGCCGCACGGCCTGCTTGAACCATGGTGCCTCTGCCACGTTGGCACCGATGACCTTGCCGAAAGTGTCAGGCCGACCCGAGGCGATGACGCGTCCTTTGGTGTCTGCAACCCAGATATCCAGATACACGGTGTAGCTGTCGAGGATGATTCCCAACCGCCCGCTGGCGTGAGCGCTGGTTTCCGGCGTGGTTGTGGTTAATGCATCGACCAGCGAAGCATCGGTCGCCCACCAACGGACATCGCACGTACGCTCATAAAGGTTGCGGTCGATGATCTCGATCATGTTCAGCGACAGATCCGCCAGCCGCTGACCGCGTACGTCAAAGCACATGCCTCGGCCCAGATCAGTCAGTTCATTGACTGATGCCTGCAAATCCTGGGTCAGGCCACTGGCGATTTTCGAAATCCGTTCGGATATGTCCTTGACCTCTTCCGCCACGACGGAAAATCCCAATCCGGCTTTACCCGCATGCGCCGCTTCAATCAGTGCATTGATCGCCAAGAGTCGAGTTTGCCGCGTGATCATTTGTATGTCGCTGACACCTCGATTCGCTAACGCTTCCACTTCTCGGGAGAGAGTGACTATCCGTTCGGGTTCGATCATGTGCTTTCTGCTTCAAAAAGTTATAGGAGGCGGCAGCCTTCACATAAACAATGTGCAAAAAAAGGTACAGAAAAAGGGGCTATTGATTGCCCCTTGGAGTGCGGAAGTTTGAACTTCCTTTTTGGTCATCGGCTGATGTCACCGTGTCTTTAGGCAAGCTATCGCAGTTTCGGTGGTCTGTCATCTGCCGGTATGAATGCGCGCAGGGCGCTACCGTTTGCCTGGACTGATCAGATTTTCCAGCGTCTTGAAGTTTTCGCCAGTCGCTGTTGCAAGCCGTCGATATTGCTCGCCAGCTGCAGCATCAGCAGGTGATACCCGGTGAGTTGCACGGGGATCGGGTAACCCAGGTCTGGCAGGTTCGTTTCGGATGTACGCTGCAGGCGCTCCGTCGCACCTGTTTGCAACGCACGAGCCATACCGATCAACTGACGGCGGGTTTGCCGGAACTCCGTATCCAGGCGTGCACGCCATTCCGGGCCGGCCGCTTGATCCAGATCTTCCGGGCGAATGTTGGCGAGGATTTCCAACGTGCTCAGGCACATGCGGAAGTGCCCTTGAATCGCATCAAGCTCGACCATGGATATTCGCACTTCCTTGGACACTGAAGGCAGCAGCGAGCGCAGCTGTAACATGGTGGCGTTCAGGCGCGCCATTAGCTTCAGATGCTCGTCAGCCGCTACGGGTTGGCCATGGATAATGCGGCCATACACTTTGGCGCAGTCACGCAAACCGCTGGCCAGGTTGTAGCGCCAGGAGAACACTGCATAAAGCGGTAGGGCGAAGGAGAACGCCAACGCCAGCGCGATACCGATAAGAATGTCGACCGTACGCCACAACCCGTCGCTGATCGGGTTGTAACCATGGCCTGCAACGATGAATAGCGTAATGGCCGAAAGCAACGCGGTATACCCGCCCTTGCCGATCGCGTGATACGCAAAGAATCCGCACATCACCGACATCATCGCGTACGTCAGCAACGGCATCTCCAGATAACCCTGCTGCACAACGACCAGCAACCCAAGCCCCGCACCAATCAATGTTCCGTAGGCACGCTCGACGGACTTTTTGCGGATATTGCCGTGATGCTGCAGACCGCCAATCACGATCAGCATGGTGACCGATGCCCACTCGCCGTGAGGCAGATTCAGCCCCGTGGTCAATAGAATCGTCACCAGCAACCCGACCGCAATCCGCGCCGCATGGATCAGGCGAGCATGGCGATAGCGGCGGTAAGGATCCAGCAAGGGCCGCAAAACGCGACGCAACCAGAAAGGCAAACGGAGAGAGCGGGTATTGGTCATGCGTTTAAAGACCGCGCGGTTTGGGAATCGATCCCGGAAGAGACGCGGGATGACGTCACTAAGCCACAGTCGCGATGAAATGTTTCATCACATGTGAGGTGTTGCATGTGAGATTTTATCGGCGTAGCTTGCTGGCCTATCACATGTGATGTTCTGGAAGGCGCTTGGATGGCTCGAAAAACTTCAACCGACTACATGCGTGAAATGCGTGCACGGCTGACGGCGGCCGGGTACGTCAAAAGAGAGCTGTATGTGCTTCCTGAAAACGCTGAAGTCTTGAGAAACGTCGAAAAAGTGTTACGCCAGCCCTATTTGGGTAACCGCATCAAACTGGAGGAATTCATGAGCGAAAATACCAACTGGACCATCGACACGCTGCACTCGGCGCTCGTTGAGCTGGACGTGGTAAAGAGTAATGAAGTCGAGTTGACGCTGGTCCAGGGGGCCGAGCCAAGCTTGAGCGTGACGATGAATAACTTCGGCGGCCTGCCGATCATCATTGCAATTGCGGGCGACCAGATTCTTGTGGATTGCGTACTGGTTTACGCCTCCCAGGTAAAAGACGTCGCGGCATTCAACGACACCGTATTGCGCAGCCGGGACATCTTCCCGCTGTCGTCCATCGGTATCGAAACCATGCCCAACGGCGAGACCGTCTACAGCATGTTTGGCGCACTGAGCGCGGCTTCTTCACTGACCGTCATTGTCCAGGAAGTGTTTACCCTGGCAGACAACGTGATCCGCGCCGCTGATGCCTACGAAGATTTTTTAACAGTTGACTCACAGTAATCGGGAGACAAATCAATGAGCCTTTGGAAGAAAATGGTTACCGCTATGCGTGGCGGCGCCTCCGAGGTCGGTGAGGCAATCGTCGACGCTCAAGCCCTACGAATTCTGGATCAGGAAATCCGTGACGCCGACGCTTCGATGCTCGCCGCCCGTAACCAGCTGATTCAGATAAAAGCCAAGCACAAGCTGTCCGTACAGCGTGTGGATGAACACGACAAGAACATCGCCAACTGGGAACAGAAAGCCATCGCCGCCATGAACAAGGGCGAAGAAGGTCTGGCTCTGGAGTGTGCGGAAAAGGTTTCCGAACTGACCGCACTGCGTGATCAGGAAAAAGCCGCCGCTGACCAGTTCGGCATTCAGGTCACTAAGTTGACCGCTCAGGTCACCAAGGCCGAAAGCCAGATCAAAGGCCTGCGTCAGCAAGCCGACATGGCCAAGGCGCGTGACAGCGTACAGAAAGCGCAGATCAACGCCGCCGCGGCCACAGGCGGTGCCAATGGCCGTCTGGAAACTGCCGTGGGTTCGCTGGCGCGCATCAAGCAGCGTCAGGATGAACAGGACGCCAAGCTCGAAGCCGCAGAGGAACTGGACAACGCGGCGAACGGTGGTGATCTGGAGCGTCGTTTGCAGGATGCCGGTATCGGTGCGAAAACCGGTGGTGCTGCTGACGTTCTGGCTCGTCTAAAAGCGCAGAGCCAAGGCGGCAACGCGGGTCAGTAAGGTCTGAAAAAAGGGGCAAGCGGAAATCCGTTTGTCCCTTTTTTTGTTTGGTTGCTTTTACTGGTTCGAACGGTGCCTACATGAAAGTCGGAAGCGGACTACGCGTTATTCTTGGCCTCGCTGCTTTGATGATTGCAGTTCAGGTGATTAACTCGCTGACCGCAAACAGCCTGCTGAATCATGGTCTGGTCCCCAGAACCTGGTCGGGGCTGCAAGGCGTTATTTTTTCCCCGTTTCTGCACGGTTCTGTTCGTCATCTGCTGAGTAACCTGCTGCCCTTTATCGTGCTGAGCTGGCTGGTGGCGACCGAAGGTTTGCAGCGTTATGTCCGTGTAGTGTTGCTGGTAACGCTACTGGGTGGGCTGTTGGTCTGGGCAGTGGGGCGGTCGACGATTCATGTCGGGGCCAGTGGATTGATCTTTGGGTTGTGGGCTTATCTCTTGGCGCGCGCCTGGTTTCAGCGCAGTCTGATCAGCTTCGCCGTCGCATTGGTTACATTGGTCGGCTACAGCGGATTGATCGTGGGCTTCATACCGGTGCCGGGCGTCTCGGTTGAATCACACATTGCGGGCGCGCTTGCCGGTATTGTCGTGGCCTGGCTGATGCACGCAAAAGGGCTGGTTGAAAATCCGTCGGTGTGAGCAATTTTCGCGCTGAGCATCGCTTCGGCGCCAATGAAAGGAAACGCATTATGAGTTGGATCAAACGAGCCTTGGGATTGGCGCCGCCAAAGCCACCCGCAGCGGTCGCGCCGTTAAATAGTGCAGCGTTGCTCACGCCGTTTGGCCTGGCAAGCGGACGCATGCTGGATCTTGATGACTCGCTCAAGTTGCTGCTTGATGGGCATTCGGAACTGGTTGTACCCAATGAAGAGGTGGTCTGGTCTGTGGGTCACGTGGACCTTGGGCAATCCATTCGGCTGGTGCGCTTCTACTTCGAAGATGAAGACTACTGGATGCAGGTCATGATGAATGGCCCAGCCGCCGAAGATGTGCAGGACGTTATCCTGTTCGGCTACAGCAGCGTTGTGACCATCAACAGCGAGTCGGAATTGAAGCGTCTGGTAGGCCCCGAATCCAAAATCGGTTTGCCGTTGTACGAGCACGACGGCTGGGAGTACGAGCGGCAGTGGGGCACGGAAGAAGGTCAAACTGAATTGACCCCCATGACCGAAGAGGTTGCCAACCCCGAAGGCAGCTACCGGATCGAGCATTTGAGTATGCTGTACGCCCGCGACACGGGCTTGATTGATCGTCGTGAGTTTTTGCTGTTGTCGGTTGAGGAGGATGAAGAGGGCATCGTTTCTCTCACTACTTCGGTTGGCGTCACGCTGCAGTCCACTGACTTCACCGTCATCTAAAAGGAAGTAAAAATGCTTGATGCGCTTAGTTTGTCCCTCAGCTTTCAGTCGGTGCTGAGCTTCGTTATCTACATCATTGTGGCGGGTGGTTTGTTCTGTCTGTTCCAGATGGCCTACACCCGCCTGACTCCGCACAAAGAGTTCGTGCAGATTCGCGAAGGCAATGTCGCTGCCGCTGTTGCACTGGGCGGTGCGTTGATCGGCTTCGCTCTGCCTGCCAGCAACGTGATCACTTACAGCATCAGCGTGCTGGACGTGGTGATCTGGGCGGTCATTGCAGCTGTTGTGCAATTGCTGGCGTTCACCGCGACCAATTTTGTTCTTAAGGACCTCTCGGCTCGCATCACCCGTGGCGAACTGGCCGCTGCCATTTACGCGGCCAGCGTTTCGATCAGTGTCGGCTTCCTCAATTCGGCCTGCATGACGCCGTCGACCTGATTGCCTGTGATCGAAAGGAGTATTCGATGAGACGTAGTTCTTTGAAGCTGGTCCTGGCCAGCACGTTGCCGCTTGCACTCAGTGCGTGCGGCAAGTCCGACACCGTCGACGTCACGGCGCAACAGACATTTCCGACAGTACAAGCCTGCGTGGATCAGAAGGTTCCTGTCGACGTCTGCTCGGATGCCTACATGACGGCCTTGGCGGATCACCGGCGCATTGCGCCAACGTACGACAGTGCGGCCGCATGTGAGGCAGACTTTGTCCCTGATTACTGCCAGCAGAACTCTGATGGCAAGTTCACGCCAAAACTCGGCGGCTTCCAGCTGGAGCTTTCCGGTCAGTTACCCAAAGAGCAGGTCGATGCGGCCAACGCTCAGGCCGGTCAGTCGGGGGGCTCTGGTTTCGCCAGCTCAGGCGTCAATGGATTCCTGATGGGCATGTTGGTCAGCAATATGGTCAGCAACCTTGGCGGTGGTGGTCGCTACAATTCTCAACCGGTTTATCAGGAGCGTGATGGGCGCGGCGGCTATCAGTCCTCGACGCTGTCCCGTCAGATCGAGCGCGGCAAGACGTTCGGCAATTCCACTCAGGCGCGCACCAGCTCAACTGGTGCCTACACCAAGAGCACGCTGGGCCGTAACTCGTCAGTCTCGTCGTCGGTTTCTCGTGGCGGGTTTGGCAGTCAGGCAACTGCTCGCAGCGGTTGGGGCGGCAAAAGCAGCGGCTTCGGCGGCTAACGGGAGCGCCAGCCATGAAGAAAATCAGTGTCGAAGAGCGGCCTGACTGGCGCGAAACCGCCGAGCGTGAGGGCTTCGATTTCCACACCATCGACGGTGAGCGCTACTGGGATGAGCGCGCCTACTATCAGTTCAGCGAAGCTCAGATAACCCGCGACATTGAAGCACCGACTCAGGAGCTTCATGCCATGTGTATGGATGCCGTTGAGCGGGTGGTAGAGAGCGAGGAGCTACTGACCGAACTGGCAATCCCGCCAGCGTTCTTCGATCTGGTCCGGACGTCCTGGAAGGAGGGGCACCCGCATTTGTACGGGCGCTTCGACTTCAGTTACGACGGTGTAAATCCGGCGAAACTCCTGGAAGGCAATATGGATACGCCAACCTCTGCCTATGAGGCTGGCGCATTTCAGCTCATCTGGCTGGAAGAGCAGATCGCCCGAGGCGTATTGCCTGCACACGCTTCGCAGTTCAACTCGTTGGCAGAGGATCTGGTTCGAGCCTTCGCGGCTATCAGAGAGGGCGGGCCATTCTACTTCTCCTCGATGTCAGGTTCAGCCGAGGACCGAGGCACCACTGAATTCCTGCGCAAGATGGCCGAGCATGTCGGCATCGAAACCCGGCACATCGATATCGAAGACATTGGTCTGAATTCACAGGGCCGCTTCGTCGATCTTGAGGGCCGCTGGATCGAGCGTATTTTCAAACTGCATGCCTGGGAGCACGTGTTCCACGAACCCCATGGCCAGGCAGTCCCGCAATGCGACACGCAATTCATCGAACCTGCGTGGAAGTCCATCATCTCCAACAAAGGCATCCTGCCGCTGCTCTGGAAATTCAACGAAGGGCATCCGAACCTGCTGCCGACCTTCGTCGACAAAGACCCACGAGCGCCTGTCCCGAAAGGCTGGGTCCGCAAACCCTACTTCTCCCGTGAAGGCGCCAACATCGAAATCCGCACCCCGGGTGACGAAGTTATTTTCGAAGACGGTCCCTACAACGACGCGCCCTACATCCTGCAACAGTTCGCCCCGCTGCCACGCTTCGGCGACAGCTACACGCTCATCGGTTCATGGGTCGTGGGCGACCTGGCTTCAGGTATTGGTATTCGTGAAGACGACAGCTTGATCACCAAGGACAGCAGCCGGTTTTTGCCGCATGTTGTGGTGGATTGAGAGGGCGAAACTGCAAACGCGGTATACCTGTGTGCGAATTCATTCGCGAATGCGGCATAACAGGCGACAGATCTTTACGGGAACTACCGACCTCCTGTAGGAGTGAGCTTGCTCGCGATGGCGTCCGTTCCGGCGCAGATAGTGTTGCAGTGGAACATAGGCTTTGCCGCCCGTTGCTGCGCGGCGTGGTAGTACCTTAAGGGTAGAGGTGGCATATAAAATCGATCGGTCCTAAAAAGGGACCGATAAGTCCCTATTAAGGACCTTTCAAGCGTTCGGTGGCATGAAAGCCTTCTACCCAAAACCAAAAAAGCCGCGCATTAGCGCGGCTTTTTAATTTGGTGGGCCCACACGGACTCGAACCGTGGACCAAGGGATTATGAGTCCCCTGCTCTAACCAACTGAGCTATAGGCCCTCAGTAGGTCGCGGATTATAACGGCGGTTTCGATGCTGTGCTATCCGAAAAGTCCGAAAGAGTCGTACGAAGAAATTTCGCGCTGAATTCATCGGGTGGGAGAGGGAGGCTGACGATGTAGCCCTGGATCTGTTCGCAACCTTCGTTCGCGAGGAATTGCTGTTGTTCATTGTTCTCCACGCCTTCGGCGATGACGGTCAGTTGCATGCTGCGGCCCAGGGCGATGATGGCGCGCACGATAGCGACGTCGTGTGGGTCTTCGGGCAGGCTGCGCACGAATGACTGGTCGATTTTCAGGATGTCCAGCGGCAAGCGTTTCAGATAGCTCAGGGATGAGTAGCCCGTGCCGAAGTCGTCGATGGCCAGTTGGACACCCAGAGCTTTGAGTTTGTGCAGGACAGCGAGGGCTTCCTCGGCCTGGCTCATGATGAAGTTTTCGGTGATCTCCAGTTGCAGGCAATCCGGAGCCAGGTGGTGGTCTGAGAGCAGTTGTTGAATGCGGCTCAGTAGGTTCGGCTGACGTAACTGAGCGCCAGCCAGGTTCACCGACAGCGCGCCAAAGGATTTGTAGAGCTGGTTCCAGTCGTGCATTTGCTGGCAGGCATGTTCGAGCACCCAGTCGCCGATCTGCAGGATCATGCCGTTCTCTTCAGCCAGCGGTATGAAGTGCTCGGGCGGTACTTCACCTAGCGTCGGATGCGTCCAGCGCAGCAAGGCTTCTGCACCGACCAGTCGCTGGCTGACCAGACTGATTTTCGGCTGATAGCAGAGGCTGAATTCATTACGCTCGATAGCTCTGCGCAGTTCGTGTTCAAGGGCGATTCGGGCGCTGGCCTGGGACGTCAGGTCTTGCGTATAGCTTTCGACCCGGTTGCGACCCTTGGCTTTGGAGCGGTACATGGCGGCATCGGCGTTTTTCACGACGGTGGCCACATCGTGACCATCGGTGGGGAACAGACAGCTGCCAATGCTGGCGCTCATGAAAAACTCGTGTTCATCCGCTTGAAAGGGGGCTGTGAAACAGGCCAGTAGTTTGGTGGCGATGGCTTCCGCATCGCCAGGATGAAGCAGGCCAGGCAGCAGGATGATGAATTCGTCCCCGCCCAGGCGTGCGACGGTGTCGATATCGCGCAGGGTTTCTTTCAGGCGTTGTGCGATGCCTTTGAGCAGCAGGTCGCCCACTGGGTGGCCGAGGCTGTCGTTGATGTGTTTGAAGCGGTCCAGATCGAGAAACAGTACAGCACCAAGGCTGTTGGATTCCACGCTGTGCAGCAGGGCTGCTTGCAGGCGGCTTTCGAACAGCGTTCGGTTGGGAAGACCTGTGAGCGGGTCGTGATGGGCCTGATAGTCCAGGCGCGCCTGCGCATGTTTGAGGCTGGATATGTCGGCGAAGACCGCAACGAAGTGGGTGATGAACTGTTCCTTGTTTCTTACAGCGCTGATCGTCAGCCAGCTTGGGTAAATCTCCCCGTTTTTTCTTCGATTACTGATCTCCCCCTGCCAATGCCCTTCGGCGGTCAACTGATACCACATGGCTGCGTAGAACGCGCTGTCATGCAGGCCTGAGGCGAGCAGCCGCGGAGTCTGTCCCAAGGATTCTTGCTCGCTGTAGCCGGTAATTTCACTGAATGCCCGGTTTACGGCGTTGATGCGCTGGCGGGTATCGGTAATCAGAACACCTTCGGCGGTGCTTTCAAATACAGTGGCTGCGAGTTGCAATTTTTCCTGCATCTGATGACGCTCGGTGATGTCCCGGGCGATGGTCAGCATGCAGTCTTCGCCTGCTATAAGCAGTGGCCGTGACGAGACTTCACACAGTCGAATCTGGCCATCCTTACGTCTGATATGGCTGCGGAAATCACGCACGAAACCGTCGCGGTTCAGTTGTTCCAGCAGCTTTTCGCGCTCCGTTGGGTTCGCCCAGATTCCAAGAGTGAGGGTGGATTGATCCAGCGAGGTCGCACTGTCGTAACCCGTCATGCGACTGAATCCCTCGTTGACCTCGACCATCACGCCGTCTCGTTGTCGGGTAATCAACAGGCCGTCCGGTGATGAGTGGAATGATTTGGCGAACTTCTCCTCAGACAGCTGGAGTTCTTGCTGAGCCTTTTTGAGTTGGGTGATATCCCGAACCACGACGACAACAGCTGGAATGGAGTTCAGGTCAAACGGTTCGGCGGAAACCAGTCCGGAGAACGTACGGCCGTCTTTGCGTCGAAAAGGCATCTCCAGGTTACGAATGCTGCCCTTCTGCAGGCGCTCCAGTATTCCGGGGCCCACGCCTGGAATGCCCCAGACGTCGAGTTCGGTCGGCGTCCTGCCAATGATGTCTTCCACCGGCAAGCCTATTTGCTCGACGAATGCGGTGTTGGCTTCCAGGACGGTGCCGTCGACCAGGCTCGCGATCAGCAGAATGTCCGGGCACTGAGCAAACACTGAGGCGAACTTGCCTTCCGATAGTTTCAGAGCTTCTTCGGTTTGTTTCGTTTCGCTAATGTCGATCATCAGCCCGCGCATAACCGGCGTACGACCGTGCTTGCTCAAACTGATGATGTCTCGCACCCAAAGTGTTCGGCCGTCGGCGCTGATGACCCGGTAATCGACACTGTGATCTTTACCGTTGCTGGCCTCCAGGATGCAGATCGCTTCAGTTCTGAGCAGGTCCTGAGGATGGACAATCGTGCGCCAGAACCCTGGCTCCCTCCATTGCTGGAGTGGGTAGCCAAGCAGGCTTTCGGCCTGAGGTGATACATAGCTGTAGCGGTAATCTTCCGGGTTGGCCTCCCAGGCAATTGCTGAAAGGCTTTCAACCATTCCTCGATAGTGATATTCGCTACTGCGCAGCTCCTGTTCGAGCTCCATCCTTCGGGTGATTTCCGAGCTCAGTTGTCGGTTGACGCGAATCATGATAATCAGCACGGTGAAAAGCAGCAGAAGCCCTGGAAGGCCGTAAAGCAGGAAGGTTTCCTTTAGGGGGGCGTTGCCGTTTCGCTGCTTTAGCTCGGACTCCGATTCAAGGTCTGTTACCTGGGTAATGGGCTGGGGTTGTTCTGCATTGGCCGGGGCCCCGGAGGCAGCCGCGTATAGGTTTCGAGGTTCGGAACTTGCCCGGTACGCAGCTGAAATCTCCCCCTGTGCCGGTGCGGAGAGGTTTTCTGAATATGCGGCGGCCGCCGGAGAACCTATTACGTACGCTAGGAAAATGGCCGGCAGTTGTAACATGGCAGTCTCATGATGGCGGATGGCAATGAGACGAGTGTAGCCGTACTGAGAAAACCGTCGCCTGAAGTTGAAAACTTCTGATCCATAACGCAAAACCCCCGGCAGGGCCGGGGGTTTTGTGTGTAGCGTCGCTAGCTTACTCGTCAAGGAACGAGCGCAAATGCTCGCTTCTTGTCGGGTGACGCAGCTTGCGCAGTGCCTTGGCTTCGATCTGACGAATACGCTCACGGGTTACGTCGAACTGTTTGCCGACTTCTTCCAGAGTATGGTCGGTATTCATATCAATACCGAAGCGCATACGTAGAACTTTAGCTTCACGGGCGGTCAGGCCCGACAGCACTTCGCGAGTGGCTTCTTTCAGGCTTTCAACCGTAGCGACATCGATTGGCGACTGCATAGTCGAGTCTTCGATGAAGTCGCCCAGATGGGAGTCTTCGTCATCACCGATCGGTGTTTCCATGGAGATCGGTTCTTTAGCGATCTTCAATACCTTACGGATCTTGTCCTCAGGCATTTCCATGCGCTCACCCAGCTCTTCCGGGGTCGGTTCGCGACCCATTTCCTGCAGCATCTGCCGGGAAATACGGTTGAGCTTGTTGATCGTCTCGATCATGTGCACCGGAATACGGATGGTGCGTGCCTGGTCGGCGATCGAGCGAGTGATGGCCTGACGAATCCACCATGTGGCGTACGTCGAGAACTTGTAACCGCGACGGTATTCGAACTTGTCCACCGCCTTCATCAAACCGATGTTGCCTTCCTGGATCAGATCGAGGAATTGCAGACCACGGTTGGTGTACTTCTTGGCGATCGAGATAACCAGACGCAAGTTCGCTTCAACCATCTCTTTCTTCGCGCGACGGGCCTTGGCCTCGCCGATCGACATGCGACGGTTGATGTCTTTGATTTCAGCAATCGTCAGACCGGTTTCGGTCTGCAGCGCGGTCAGCTTCTGCTGGCAACGCTGGATATCAGGCTGCAGGCGGGCAATGGCTTCAGCGTATTTGCTTTTGCCTTTGGCCAGTGCATCAGTCCAGCTTTCGTCAACTTCGTTGCCTGGGAACTGGCGAAGGAAGTCAGCGCGCGGCATACGTGCATCACGTACACACAGCTGCATGATTGCGCGTTCCTGAGCACGCAGGCGCTCAAGTGCGCTGCGAACACGCTCAACCAAACCTTCAAACTGTTTAGGAACCAGTTTGATCGGCATGAACAGCTCGGCCAGTGCAACCAGCTCGGCAATTGCCTGCTTGCTGTCGCGGCCATGCTTTTTCAGGGCTTTGCGGGTGATTTCCATTTGATCGGAAACTGCACCGAAGCGCTGCTGGGCGATGATCGGATCGGGACCGCTTTCGACTTCTTCTTCGTCGTCGGAAGACTCGTCTTTCTCTTCCTCGTCATCGTCGCCTTCGGCAGCCTTGGCTGTTTTCGGGTCAACAGGCGGCGGGACTTCAGCTGGCGGCGCAATGCCGTCATCCGGGTCGATGTAGCCGCTCAGTACGTCAGACAGGCGACCGCCTTCCGTCGTGACACGGGTGTACTCGGAGAGAATGTGGTCAACCGTGCCAGGGAAGTGCGCAATTGCGCTCATCACTTCACGAATGCCTTCTTCGATACGTTTGGCGATTTCAATTTCGCCTTCACGGGTCAGAAGCTCGACCGTACCCATTTCGCGCATATACATGCGCACAGGGTCAGTGGTGCGACCGATATCGGTCTCAACCGCTGCCAACGCTGCTGCCGCTTCTTCTGCGGCTGCTTCGTCGGTATCGGCGTCGGCCAGCATCAGGGCGTCGGCATCCGGGGCACTCTCGTGTACCGGGATCCCCATGTCGTTAATCATGCGGATGATGTCTTCCACCTGCTCAGGATCTGAAATATCCTCAGGCAGGTGGTCGTTGACCTCTGCGTAAGTCAGATACTTCTGCTCACGACCCAGGGTGATCAACTCTTTGATACGAGACTGCTGTTGCGCTTTTCCGGACATAACACCCTATCCACTGAAGGTCTTGGCGGGCAAAAAACAAGCCGAGGATTATACCCGAGCTATGACCTCACGCGCCAGTTGAGGTCGGGGTTTGTGCAGGAACATTCCGATTTAACAGCTTGAGCAGCAGAAGTTTTTCATCTGCGTCCAGGCCTGACTGGCGTTCCTTCCTGATTAATTGCTCCAGGCTGCGCTCGCGTTGGCGGGCGGATAACCTAGTTATAGTGTCGAAAAACTGTTGTTCAAGGTTATCGGCCGAGATCAACCATTCCTTTTCCGCTAATGCGCGTAGCAAGCGGCCCTGTTCGGTGCCGTGCCAGCGGGCAATCAGTTGCAGCGAACGCAGCTTTGGATTTTTTTGCAAAGCTTCGAGCAAAGCGACCAATAGCTGCGCATAAATGTGATCTTCTGCAGCGAAGTGGCTGGCATCTTCAACTTTTTCAGCCAGCTCCGGGTGATGCAAAAGTGTTCGTAATGCTGTCAACGTTGGTGGTTCGACGGTCGCCGGCGTGCGCGGGGCACGTGGTTCGTCATCTCCACGCTTACCTTTTTTGTCCCACGGCTTCTTTTCCCACTTTTTCTGGCCCTGGCCGCCGGATTTTTTCGGCGTCCATTCCTGCTGAGGGGGTTGTTCGTATCCGCCCTGTGGCTGGTAATCAGCGTAGTCAGGCATGGCGTCGTAATCGAAGCCGGGGTCATAACTGGGTGGCGCTTCAGCAGGTGCGCTTTGGACCAGTTGGCTGACTGTTTCGTTGGTCAGGCCGGTTATCTGCGTCAATCGTTGACGCATCAGCGTGCGCAGGTTGGCGCCGGGTACTTTGTCGATCAGCGGTGCTGCGAGGGTGGCCATGTGGGCCTTGCCTTCGAGGGAGCGCGGGTCGGCTTCCTTGGTCAGCTGTTCAAAAAAATAGTCTGCCAGCGGCTGCGCATGTTGATGGATGCGAGCCTTGAAAGCGTCAGTGCCTTCGGCGCGAACCAGAGTGTCCGGGTCTTCGCCTTCAGGCAGAAACAGAAATCGTGCCCGGCGTCCGTCCTGCAGGCTGGAAAGTGTGGCCTCCAGTGCGCGCCATGCGGCGTTGCGACCTGCCTGGTCGCCGTCAAAACAGAACAACACGTTGGGCACGACCCGGAACAGGCGCTTCAGGTGTTCTTCGCTGGTCGCGGTACCCAATGTGGCGACGGCATTGCGCAAGCCTTGCTGGGCGAGAGCAATGACGTCCATGTAGCCTTCAACCACGATGATTTCATCGAGGTTGCGGTTGAATTTACGTGCTTCAAACAGGCCATATAGCTCTTGGCCTTTATGGAACACCGGTGTTTCCGGCGAGTTAAGGTACTTGGGCTTGTCGTCACCCAGTACTCGTCCGCCAAAAGCGATGACCCGGCCGCGACTGTCGCGGATTGGAAACATCACCCGGTCGCGGAACCGATCGTAGCGCTTACCTGTTTCGGCATTCTCAATCAGCAGGCCGGCATCGATCATGGCCTTCTGCTGAAGTGTGTCGCTGCTCAGGTGCTTGTGCAGGTTGTCCCAGCCGGGCGGGGCGAAGCCAAGACCGAAGTCACGAGCAATTTCACCTGAAAGGCCGCGACCTTTGAGGTATTCCACTGCGGCTCTGCGCGATGGATGGTTCTTCAACGCGAGGCGGTAATACTCGGCGGCGGCGGTGAGCAGCGGGTAAAGCGGCGAGTCCACTGGCTGGCGGGGCTTTTGCCCTTTGATGCCCTGTTCTCGGGGGACTTCCATGCCTGCTGATTTCGCCAGATCCTCGACGGCCTGGACGAAATCCAGGTTGTCGTGGTCCATGATGAAGCCGAGGGCGTTACCGCCTGCGCCGCAACCAAAGCAGTAGTAAAACTGTTTGTCGGGGCTGACACTGAAAGACGGAGTCTTTTCTTTGTGGAACGGACAGCAGGCGCTGAAGTTCTTCCCGGTTTTCTTCAATTGCAGACGTGAGCTGACAACATCGACGATGTCGGTGCGGTTCAGGAGGTCGTCAATGAAGCCTTGGGGAATCAGCCCGGCCATATCGTTCTCGTATCAAGCGTTTCGCCATGAGGTTCGTGGCGAATCCAGGATGTAACGGCTGCAGCAGGTCTTTCTGTAATGCCATAAGGCATGCACAACCTGATCTCAGCGCGGCTGCTCATCATTATCTGGAATGGTAGCTGCCAGCAATCTACCTGTGGGAAACCAGGCAGTGACGGCTTTGTAGCGTGTTGCTGTTCGTAGCAAGTCGAATGTCCGTTACGGATTCGCTGTGCTCAGCATGTCGAGGGCGACGCAGCCTTGGCTGAACTTCTTGCGAAGGTCATCAAGGCATACTCGTCATTCACCTTGATGCATTCGTCGTAAGACATGATCAACGTGGCCTGAATCTCAGGCGGGACGTGCTTTGAGGAAGTTTCAGATGCGCATGTGCGATCTGTATGCTTCTTCGATGTAGCTTATGCTGTGCCTTAACTGCCGCTAGCCCGGCTTTGAGGCCGGGCATTGCAGAAGCTTGCGACAGACGTCTGTAAATTAATACAGACGAACGGCGCGGCGCTGTTCGCGCTGTACTTTCTTGGCGTGACGCTTAACAGCGGCTGCTGCTTTACGCTTACGCTCAGAAGTAGGCTTCTCGTAAAATTCGCGGCTACGAACTTCAGCCAGAACACCGGCTTTTTCGCAGGAGCGCTTGAAACGACGCAGAGCTACGTCGAAGGGTTCGTTCTCTTTAACTTTGACGGCTGGCATCCAGAGCTACCTTCATTCATTACCGGGGTCAACGTCTCGTGCAAAGACTGCACATAAGTACGTCGGTTTTTAAGGGTTGCGGATGTTAACCCCTCATTGAGAGGAATGCAAAGCCTCTGATCGAAAACCGCTGGTCGGCGCATCAGGTGGCGACTATTATGCGCGCCTTCGAATTCAGCCTCTACAAGGCGCAAATCCATGCTAGTACTGGGATTAGAAACCTCTTGCGACGAAACCGGCGTCGCGCTTTATGACAGTGAGCGCGGGCTGCTGGCCGATGCATTGTTCAGCCAAATCGACCTGCATCGCGCTTACGGCGGTGTGGTACCGGAGCTTGCGTCCCGTGATCACGTGAAGCGCATGTTGCCCCTGATTCGTCAGGTCATAGCCGACGCCGGCGTTGTCACTACAGACATTGATGCTATCGCATACACAGCAGGGCCGGGCCTTGTAGGTGCATTGTTGGTCGGTGCATCGTGCGCCCAGGCTCTGGCGTTCGCGTGGGACATTCCTGCGCTCGGTGTGCACCACATGGAAGGCCACTTGCTGGCCCCGATGCTGGAAGCGCAACCGCCCGAGTTTCCGTTCGTCGCTTTGTTGGTGTCCGGTGGGCACACGCAACTGGTTCGGGTCGACGGCATTGGCCTTTATGAGTTGTTGGGCGAGACGCTTGATGACGCTGCGGGCGAAGCTTTCGACAAAACTGCAAAGATGATGGGCTTGCAGTATCCAGGCGGACCCGAGATTGCGGCACTGGCGACTAAAGGTGTGGCAGGGCGTTTCGTCTTTCCGCGCCCGATGACTGACCGCCCAGGGCTGGATTTCAGTTTCAGTGGCCTGAAAACCTCCACGCTGACGACCTGGCAGCAATGCCAAAGCACTGGAGACGACAGCGAGCAGACTCGTTGCGACATCTCGCTGGCCTTCCAGCAGGCAGTGGTGGAGACTTTGACCATCAAGTGCAAGCGGGCATTGAAACAGACGGGTATGAAGCGTCTGGTCATTGCTGGTGGTGTGAGCGCCAACAAGTCTTTGCGGGCTTCGCTGGAGAAAATGCTGGGCGAGCTTAAAGGCAATGTTTTCTATGCTCGTCCTGAATTCTGTACTGATAACGGCGCGATGATCGCTTTTGCCGGATGTCAGCGCTTGCAGGCTGGGCAGAAGGAAGATCTGAGCATCAGCGTCCAGGCTCGCTGGCCGATGGAGCAGCTACAGGGGTTGCACGCGCCAACGTGAAGCGGATTCACCTCTGTGATTCAGAAATGCCGTTCGCGCCCGGCAAACAGGTCGCGTAGATTGCCCCGATGACGCCACACAATCAGTAAGGTAAGCAGGGTCATCGGCAGCAGTGCCCTTGGTTCCTGCCAGGCCAGCAGTGGCAACGTCAGCGGAGTGGCGATCAGCGCAGCGATCGAGCTGGTGCGGGTCAAGTAGAACACCAATGCCCATGCGCAGATTGCCAGGGCGGCTGCGGGCGGATACAGGCCCAGCAACATTCCGGCAGCGGTGGCGACGCCTTTGCCACCGCGGAAGCGAAAGTAAAGCGGGAATAGATGGCCCAATACCGCGCAGAGTCCAATCCAGGCCTGCGCTCTGGGGTCCATCCCGTCCAGATTGGCGATCAGTACAGGCAGTAAGCCTTTGCACAGGTCGCCGAGCAGGGTCAGTATCGCGAGTTTTTTACCGGCCAGTCGCAACATGTTGGTCGCGCCTGCATTGCCAGAACCGCTGGCGCGCGGGTCCGGGCTGCCAGTGAGGCGGCTCAGGAGAATGGCGAAGGACAGTGAGCCAAGCAGGTAGGCGAAAATCGCCAGTAACCAAAACATGCTAACTATTCCGGGCTGGGAAGCCCTGATTCTAACGGCGCATCGCGCCCTTGTCGTGCAGTGGAGAGTGGTGTTTGGACAGAGTTTTCATTGAGGGTCTGGAAGTCGATACCGTTATCGGTGCTTACGACTGGGAGCGGGGCATTCGTCAGTGCCTGCGTCTGGACCTGAGCTTTGCCTGGGACAATCGGCCGGCTGCTGCTGGGGACGACCTGAGCAAGGCACTCGACTACGCCAGTGTATCCACGCGCATTCTGGACTTTGCCGAAAAGGCGCAATTTCAACTGGTAGAGACCTTTGCCGAGCGGTTGGCGGAAGTGCTCATGCATGAGTTTCAGATTCCCTGGCTGCACTTGAAGCTGACCAAGCCCGGCGCTGTTGCGGCCGCTGCTGGTGTCGGCGTGGAGATCGAGCGCGGATGTCGCTGACACGGGTTTACCTTGGTTTAGGCAGTAACATCGAGCGCGAGAAGCACCTGACCGCGGGGCTGGAAGCGCTGGATGGCTTCGTCAGTGAAATCGTCTGTTCCCCGGTTTTTGAAAGTCAGCCTGTTGGAATCAAGAGCGGTCTGTTCTTCAATCTGGTGGTAACCGGATTGACTGCGCTGCCGTTGATGGAGCTGGACCGCCGTCTGAAATTTATCGAAGCCGATAACGGCCGTTATGCCCCTGATCGCAAGGGTCTTCCGCTGGATATCGACGTGCTGCTGTATGGCGATCAGGTGGGTAGCTTCGACGGTTTGATCCTGCCTCGTGCCGAGATTCTCAAGAACGCTTTCGTGCTGTGGCCGCTCTCGCTGATCGCCCCGGATCGTGTGCATCCTGAGGCTGGAGTTTCTTTCAAGCAGCTTTGGGCTAATGCGCAGATCAAGCAGCAGCTGTGGCCGGTGGCGTTTGAGTGGCGCGAAACACAGCTGACGCCGCAGAGCTTGCTGGATAGCTGAATGTTGTAGGAGCTGCCGAGGCCGCGAACGCGATGGATCAGGTATATCGTTTTCGCAGCCTTCGGCAGCCCCTACAGAAGATCAAATCAATCTCAACTGTTGTACTGCGCCTTGTAAACCTTCAGCGCATCCAGGCGTTCGCCTTTGAGAGCTTCACCCAGCTCCTGTCCTTTCAAACCCTTCTCGATCAGCGGCTGTACCGACACCGCTCGCGCCGCTTCAGCCGCGCCACGCAGGTAGTTTGCTTGCGGGTAATCGCGTTGCTCAAAGCCGTGGCGGCCTCGGGCGTCCATTTCGCAGGCGATGATGAAATCCTCGAAGCGCTGAGGTCGACGATAGACGTCAAAACTGTGCAGCAAGTCGAGCACTGTCGAAGGCTTCAGCTCTAATGCCCGGTGTCCATGGGTGTGGTACTGGCCAACGAGCAACGCCAACTCCTGACAGTCGCGCGGCACCTTGAAGCGAGTATTTACTTCCTTGATCAAGCGCAAGCCAGTGTGTTCGTGGGCGATATGTCTCGGCCACTCTTCTTCAGGCGTCAGGCCTTTCCCCAAGTCGTGTAGCAAACAGGCCCAGCGCACGCTCAGCGGTTGTTGATGGAGGGCCGCCTGTTGCAGAACGCTCAGCACATGCTCGCCGGTGTCGATTTCCGGGTGATGGGCGGGCGGCTGAGGGACGCCGAACAGTGCGTCCACTTCCGGCATAAGCTCTTTCAGGGCTGCGCAATCACGCAGTACCTTGATGAACACTTGTGGCTGGCTTTCCACGAGGGCGCGGGAAATTTCCTTCCAGCTGCGCTCCGGCGTCAGCGCGTCAAGCTCGCCTGATTCGCTGAGCTGGCGCATCAATTCCAGGGTTTCAGGGGCGATGCTGAAGCCTTCAGGTGCGTAGCGTGCGGCGAAGCGGGCAACGCGCAGTACTCTGAGCGGATCTTCGGCGAAAGCGGGTGAAACGTGGCGTAATATCCGCGCTTCAAGGTCGCGCTGACCGCCATAGGGATCGGTCAGGTTGCCTTCCCTGTCTTCGGCGATAGCGTTGATGGTCAGATCCCGACGGATCAGGTCATCCTCGAGGGTCACGTCCGGGCTGGCATGAAATACAAATCCGCCGTAGCCGCGTCCGCTTTTACGTTCGGTGCGGGCCAGGGCGTATTCCTCGCCCGTCAGTGGATGGAGAAAAACCGGGAAGTCTGTACCCACAGGGCGATAGCCCTTGATCAGCATTTCGTCGGTAGTTGCGCCAACAACCACCCAATCGACATCGGTAACCGGTTTGCCCAGCAGGCGGTCGCGCACGGCGCCACCGACTTTATAGATCTGCATAAAAAACCTCCGTAAGCGCGACAGGATAAACCTTGCATCGCTCTTGCGGAGGTAAAAACGAATCAATAGTCACGGGGTGTTAAATAAATACCCCCATGACGCCCGCTTGCTAGAGATGCACTACCGCCAAATCGAGCCGGGGATATTCACTGTCAGCATGTTCGCCTTTGGGCGGGACATGATGAGTTTTCATGACCTGGTCACCTTGCAGGGTTTCCAGATGGATATCAAAGCCCCAAAGCCGGTGCAGATGTTTAAGTACCTCATCGGTAGATTCACCCAGCGGCTTGCGGTCGTGCTGTTGATGGCGAAGGGTGAGTGAGCGGTCGCCGCGGCGGTCGATGCTGTAAATCTGCACGTTGGGTTCGCGATTGCCCAGGTTGTACTGTGCGGCAAGGGTTTCACGAATGATCCGGTAGCCCGGTTCGTCATGTATTGCAGGCACCAGCAAGTCGTCCTTCTGATCGTCGTCCATGATGCTGAACAGTTTCAGATCACGGATTACCTTGGGTGACAGGTACTGCAGAATAAAGCTCTCGTCCTTGAAACTGCTCATGGCGAACTTCACTGCCGTGAGCCAGTCTGTGCCAGCAATCTCGGGGAACCAGCGGTAATCTTCCTCGGTAGGCTCCTCGCACATACGGCGTATGTCGCGGTACATGGCAAACCCCAGCGTGTAGGGGTTGATGCCGCTGTAGTAAGGGCTGTCGAAACCCGGCTGATAGATGACGCTGGTATGTGAGGTCAGGAACTCCATCATGAAGCCGTCGGTGACCAGGCCTTCGTCATACAGGTCGTTCATCAACGTGTAGTGCCAGAACGTCGCCCAGCCTTCGTTCATGACCTGAGTCTGGCGCTGCGGGTAGAAGTACTGCGCAATCTTGCGCACGATGCGTACGATTTCACGCTGCCATGGCTCCAGCAGCGGTGCGTGTTTTTCGATGAAGTACAGGATGTTTTCCTGCGGTTCGGCGGGGAAGCGAGCGTTGTCCTCTTTACTGTTCTTGTCGGCGTTTTTAGGAATAGTGCGCCACAGATCATTGATCTGTTTCTGTAAGTGCTCTTCCCGATCTTTCTGACGACGGCGTTCCTCTTCGGCAGAGATCGGGTAAGGGCGCTTGTAGCGATCCACGCCGTAGTTCATCAGCGCGTGGCAGGAGTCGAGCAGGTCTTCGACCGCGTCGATGCCGTGGCGCTCTTCGCATTGCATGATGTACTGCTTGGCAAACACCAGGTAATCGATGATCGAGCTGGCGTCGGTCCAGGTCCTGAACAGGTAGTTACCCTTGAAGAAACTGTTGTGCCCATAGCAAGCGTGGGCCACTACCAGTGCCTGCATGCAGATGGTGTTCTCTTCCATCAGGTAAGCGATACACGGGTCAGAGTTGATGACGATTTCGTAGGCCAGACCCATCTGTCCCCGAGAGTAGGATTTCTCTGTGCTCAGAAAGTGTTTGCCGTAGGACCAGTGGTGATAGCCCAAGGGCATACCCACTGAAGCATAGGCATCCATCATCTGTTCAGCCGTGATGACTTCAATCTGGTTGGGATAGGTATCCAGGGCATAGCGCTCCGCGATGCGGCTGATTTCGCGGTCGTAAGCCTGGATAAGTTCGAACGTCCACTCTGAGCCCGTGGACAGGGGTTGGCGCTTCTGCTCTCTAGCGGTCATGTCACTAACCTGCGCTGGAAGAGTTCACGGAATACCGGATAGATATCACCGGCAGAGACCAGCTGCTGCTGGGCAAACGTGTCGGCGAACGCTTCACCGATCCGCTCATATTCGAACCACAAGGCCTGATGTTCACGTGGTGTGATTTCCACGTACGTGTAGTACTGCACAAACGGCATGATCTGCTTGATCAGGATGTCGCGGCAAATGGGCGAGTCGTCGTTCCAGTTGTCGCCGTCGGATGCCTGAGCAGCGTAGATATTCCACTCGTTGGTGGGATAACGCTCCGCCATGATTTCCTGCATCAGCTTGAGGGCGCTGGATACGATGGTGCCGCCGGTTTCCCGCGAATAGAAGAACTCTTCTTCGTCGACTTCCCGGGCGCTGGTGTGATGGCGGATGAACACAACTTCGATCTTGTCGTAGTTACGTTTGAGGAACAGGTACAACAGGATGAAGAAGCGTTTGGCGATATCTTTGGTCGCCTGTGTCATGGAGCCGGAGACGTCCATCAGGCAGAACATCACCGCTTTGGAGCTGGGGTTGGGTTGTTTGACCAGCAGGTTGTACTTGAGGTCGAAGGTGTCCAGATACGGCACGCGCCGGATACGGGCCTTCAGGCGATCGATCTCGACTTCAAGCTCCTGAATGTCGCCGAAGTTGTCGGGCTCTTCACGCTTGAGTCGATCAAGTTCGCTGATCGCCTCTTTGAGTTTGGCCCGGCTGCTGCCGGACAGGGCAATGCGACGCGCGTGAGCGGAACGCAGAGTGCGGATGATATTGATGCGCGAGGGGTTGCCCTCGTTGCTGATCCCGGCGCGCACTGTCTTGAATGTATCGGTGCCGGTCAGATTGCGTTTGACCAGGTTGGGCAGTTCGAGGTCTTCGAACATGAATTCCAGAAACTCTTCCTGAGTAATCTGAAAAACGAACTCATCCATGCCTTCGCCGGAGTTACTGGCTTTGCCCGGCCCTTTTCCTCCACCGCCACCTTGCGGGCGCGCAATGTGCTCACCTGAGGTGAATTCCTTGTTACCAGGGTGAACCACGGTCTGCTTGCCGCCACGACCGTGATGAAGCACCGGTTCGTCGATGTCGCGACCGGGAATGCTGATTTGCTCGCCATGTTCCATATCGGTGATGGAGCGGCGGCTGACGGCTTCTTCGACTGCTTTTTTGATGTGGTCACGGTAACGCCGCAAAAAACGCTGGCGGTTTACCGTGCTCTTGTTCTTGCCATTGAGACGTCGGTCGATCACATAGCTCATCTGGAGCCCTCCGGGCAGCTTCAAGTTATGAGCTGCAAGCTGCAAGTAGAAGCAATCCCGGATATCAGGTTCACACGCCTCTGTCTTGCAGCCTGTAGCTTGACGCTTGTGGCTGCTCTACTGCGACTTCCGGACCCGTAGGTACCATTCGGAAAGAAGCCGTACCTGTTTGTCGGTGTAGCCCCGCTCGACCATTCTGGTAACGAAGTCGTTATGTTTCTGTTGATCCTCCTTGCTGGCTTTCGCGTTGAAGCTGATAACCGGAAGCAGGTCCTCGGTGTTGGAGAACATTTTCTTCTCGATGACTACACGCAGCTTCTCGTAGCTGAGCCAGGTTGGGTTTTTGCCGTTGTTGTTGGCGCGGGCACGCAATACGAAGTTCACGATCTCGTTACGGAAATCCTTCGGATTGCTGATGCCTGCTGGCTTCTCGATTTTTTCCAGTTCTTCGTTCAGGGCTACCCGATTGAGGATCTCTCCTGTTTCCGGATCGCGATACTCCTGATCCTGAATCCAGAAGTCCGCGTACAGCACGTAGCGGTCAAAGATGTTTTGTCCGTATTCGCTGTAGGACTCCAGGTACGCGGTCTGGATTTCCTTACCGATGAACTCGATGTAGCGCGGTGCCAGGTATTCCTTGATGAAGCGCAGATAGCGCTCGCGGGTTTCAGCCTGGAATTGCTCTTGCTCAATCTGCTGCTCCAGCACGTAGAGCAAGTGCACCGGGTTGGCGGCGACCTCATGGGGGTCGAAGTTGAACACCTTGGAGAGGATCTTGAACGCAAAGCGCGTGGACAAGCCGTTCATGCCTTCGTCGACGCCTGCGCTGTCGCGGTACTCCTGAATCGACTTGGCCTTTGGATCGGTATCCTTGAGGTTCTCTCCGTCATACACACGCATCTTGGAATAGATGTTGGAGTTGTCCGGCTCCTTGAGGCGCGACAGGGTGGTGAACTGCGCCAGCATTTTCAGTGTGTCGGGCGCGCAATGGGCTTTGGACAGCGAGCTGTTGAACAGAAGCTTGTCGTAAATCTTGATCTCATCGCTCACACGCAGGCAGTACGGCACCTTGACGATGTAGATCCGGTCGATAAAGGCTTCGTTGTTCTTGTTGTTGCGGAAGCTGTGCCATTCCGATTCGTTGGAGTGGGCCAGCAGAATGCCGGTAAACGGAATCGCGCCCAGGCCTTCGGTACTGTTGTAGTTACCTTCCTGGGTGGCGGTGAGCAGGGGGTGAAGCACCTTGATCGGCGCTTTGAACATTTCGACGAATTCCATCAGGCCCTGGTTGGCCCGGCACAGCGCGCCAGAGTAGCTGTAAGCGTCGGCGTCGTTCTGTGGGTACTCCTCAAGTTTGCGGATATCGACTTTACCCACCAGAGCGGAAATGTCCTGGTTGTTCTCGTCGCCAGGCTCGGTTTTGGCTACGGCGATCTGGTTGAGAATCGATGGATAGAGTTTGACCACTTTGAACTGGCTGATGTCGCCCCCGAACTCAGCCAGACGTTTGGTCGCCCATGGCGACATGATGGTGCTCAGATAGCGACGCGGGATGCCAAAGTCTTCTTCGAGAATCGCACCGTCTTCGGTTGCATTGAACAGCCCGAGCGGAGATTCGAAGACCGGCGAGCCCTTGATCGCGTAGAACGGGACTTTTTCGATCAGTTGTTTGAGTTTTTCAGCCAGCGATGACTTACCGCCACCCACCGGGCCGAGCAGATAAAGGATCTGTTTCTTCTCTTCCAGGCCCTGAGCGGCATGGCGGAAGTACGAGACGATCTGGTCAATGCACTCTTCCATCCCATGGAAGTCGGCAAAGGCCGGGTAACGGCGGATAACCTTGTTGGAAAAGATCCTCGATAGCCTGGAGTTGGTCGAGGTATCAACCAACTCTGGCTCGCCGATAGCAAGCAACAGTCTTTCTGCCGCAGACGCATAGGCGCTGCGATCCTGCTTACAGAGCTCTAGATACTCCTGTAAGGAGAGCTCCTCCTGCCGTGTCGATTCAAAGCGTTGTTGGAAGTGGCTAAAGATACTCATGACGTCACCTCGCTCGATACGTAGAGCCGGCGGCGGATCGTCAGTCGATGTTGGCAGCAGCTGAGGATCCAGATGCCGTTTACCCCCCAAACACCATAAAAGTAACTACCGATGACCCACGCGCCGGTGTACCGGCTCTCCCCTGATTACGGATGGCCTGAGGCTAAGGATAGTTCGGAATCGGAAAGATAAAGAAGGGATGAGCAGAAAGACTGGCTGACCGTCTGTCAGTTAGGCCGCGAACCCGCGCAGGACGCGGGATCAACTGAAATAAAAAATTTTTCTGTCAGCCTTGGGCTGTTTCGCTCGGAAAGGTGCTGCGCCACAGCTCAAAACCACCGTCCATGCTGTAAACGTCTGAGAAACCCTGGTTCACCAGATAGGCAGCAGCGCTCTGGCTGGAGTTGCCGTGGTAGCAGACCACCACGACGGGTTTATCCAGATCTGCATTGCGAATGAAGTCGGCAATGGAATGGTTATCCAGATGCTGGGAGTCGGGGATGTGGTTACCTGCGAAAGCTTGTGGATCGCGAACGTCCACCAGCACTGCACCTTGCTCGCGCAGAGCTTGAGCCTGTTCTGGCGGGATGCGTTTGAATTCGGTCATGGTTGGCTCCTTTGAAGGTTGTCTGGGGGCTGATTCTGCAGGCGCTGTCGAAGGCTGGGAATGGGGGTGTGCAGATATGCCGCTTTCGCAGCCTTCAGCGGCTCCTACAGTTAGTTGCATTAAGTTTAGCGCCTGATCACGCCCGTCGGGTCATGCAGAATGGTCCGGGTCGCCCCGGATTCGGCATTGCCGTGATCATCGCAGTCGCAAAGATACCGCTCCAGGGTATCGACGTTAAGCATCGTCATCGCCGAGCCCCATACACAGCCGGTGTCCAGGGCGTAAACATTGGGCTCATCGCAACGGCCCTCCAGCGCGGCCCAGTGACCGAAGATGATTTTCACATCGCGTGTCCTGCGGTCCTGATGCTTGAACCATGGTGCATAGCCGGGCAGGGCGGTCTCGACGCCTTCCTTGCCTTTGAGGTCCAGCTTGCCGTCGCTGGTGCAGAATCGCATGCGGGTGAAATAATTGGTGATGACCCGCAGTCGGGCAACGCCATGCAGGTCGCTGTCCCACTTGTTTGGCTCGTTGCCATACATTCCGTCAAGGAAAGGCTGATAGAGGGCATCATCGAGCAAAGCAGCTTCAACCTCAGCGGCGAGCTTTAGGGCTTTCTTCAATGACCACTGTGGAGGGATCCCTGCGTGGGCCATTGCAACGTTGCGCTCGGCATCGTAGTGCAGCAGTTTCTGCTGACGCACCCATTGCAGCAGATCGTCGCGATCAGGTGCCTGGAGAATGTCGCGCAGGGTATCGCCTTTCTTCAGGCGCTCGATACTGCGTGAAGCAGCGAGCATATGCAGATCGTGGTTGCCGAGCACGCAGGTGACTGAGTCGCGGATGCTGTACAGAAAGCGCAGGGTTTCCAGTGACTGAGGCCCGCGGTTGACCAGATCGCCCACCAGCCATAGACGATCCCTGGCCGGGTCGAAATTCACATGTTCCAGCAGGCATTGCAGCGGTTCGAGGCAACCTTGCAGGTCACCAACGGCATATACCGCCATCAGTGAAGAGACCCTGGTACCGCTAGGCGAAACGGTGCGATGACCGCATCAAAGCGTTTGCCGTCGTCAGCGAGCATTTGATACGTGCCCTGCATGTTGCCGACTTTGGTCGTCATGACGGTGCCGCTGCTGTAGGTATGGCTCTTACCTGCATCAATCAACGGCTGTTGCCCTACAACGCCCTCGCCGCGGACTTCTTCGACGTGGCCATCGCCATCGGTGATGACCCAGTGTCGGGACATCAGTTTGGCAGGGAGATCGCCACTGTTGTGCACGGTGACGGTGTAGGCAAAGGCAAAGCGATTCTGTTCGGGTTGTGACTGCTCTGCCAGGAAGCGGGTGACGACACTGACGTCGACCTGGTATCGGGGATCGGGCATGCGTTAGGCCTTGGAAGCGGATGCGGATAAAATCGGAAAGCCGGTGGAATCAGTCTAGGACATGTAAACGATAAATGACCAATCGGACTTTGATCATCTACATGCCCTGCAAGCTTAGGCCTGGTCCGGTTTCTCGCTGAGCTTGTCCGCAAGGCGAACGAACGCGGCCAGATCCAGTTGCTCGGGGCGCAAGCTGCCATCGACGCCAGCGGCGGTAATTTCATCGCTGCTGAGCAGCAGCTTGAGTGTGTTACGCAGTGTCTTGCGGCGCTGGTTGAACGCTTCACGCACTACGCGCTCAAGCAGGCGGTGATCCTTGGCCGGGTGCGGCAGTGTTTCATGAGGCACCAGGCGAACAATCGCCGAGTCGACTTTAGGCGGGGGGTTGAAAGCGCCCGGACCGACATTGAACAGATGCTCTACCCGGCAGTGGTACTGAACCATGATCGAAAGGCGACCGTAGTCACCGCCACCAGGCACCGCAGCCATCCGCTCAACTACTTCCTTCTGCAACATGAAGTGCATGTCACGAATCAGGTTCGCGTTGTGCAGCAGGTGGAAAATCAATGGCGTGGAGATGTTGTATGGCAGGTTACCGACCACGCGCAGGCTGTTGGCCGGCGCGTTGAGGCTGGTGAAGTCGAACTTCAGTGCATCGCCCTGATGCAGGTTGAAGTTGGGCTTGTTGCCAAACTGGTGGATCAGGATCGGGATCAGGTCTTTGTCCAGTTCCACGACGTCCAGTTGTGCGCCGCTGCCGAGCAGGCCCTGAGTCAGGGCTCCCTGCCCAGGCCCGATCTCAAGGAGGCGATCTTCCGGGCGAGCACGGATGGCTCGCAGGATCTTGTCGATCACACCCGCATCATGCAGAAAGTTTTGTCCGAAGCGCTTGCGCGCCTTGTGTTGGAATTGCTCGGTCATGAATGAGTCTCGGCCATCTGGTAGGCGGTTTCCAGAGCGACTCGCAGACTGCCAGTGTCGATGTTGCCGGTACCTGCCAGATCCAGCGCAGTGCCGTGATCGACAGAAGTACGAACAATCGGCAGGCCGAGGGTCACATTGACGGCAGCGCCGAAGCCTTTGTATTTGAGTACAGGCAAGCCTTGGTCGTGGTACATCGCCAGCACTGCGTCGCAGTGCTCCAGATATTTGGGGGTAAATAGAGTGTCGGCTGGCAGTGGCCCGCGTAGATCCAGGCCCTCGCTGCGCAGACGCTCCAAAGCAGGTTCAATGATGTCGATTTCTTCGCGCCCCAGATGCCCGCTTTCGCCTGCATGGGGGTTTAGCCCGCAGACCAGAATGCGCGGACGGGCAATGCCGAACTTGTGTACCAGATCCGCGTGCAGGATGCGTGTCACGCGCTCCAGGCGTTCAGCGGTAATGGCGTCGGCTACTTCGCGCAGTGGAAGGTGAGTGGTGACCAGTGCAACACGCAGATTGCCGGTCGCCAGCATCATCACCACTTGCTCGGTCTCGGTCAGTTCAGCAAGAAACTCGGTATGGCCTGAAAAGGCGATGCCGCTTTCGTTGATCACGCCTTTGTGCACCGGGGCGGTGATCATCCCGGCGAAGAGGCCGTCCATGCAGCCTTGGCCCGCGCGGGTCAGGGTTTGCAGGACGAACGCGCCATTGGCTTTGTTCAGTTGACCTGCGATCACCGGTTCCTGCAGTGGCGTATCCCAGACGTAAAGGCTGCCAGCGGGAGCTGCTGTGTCCGGGAACGCATCTGGCGTTACGTTGATCAGATCAACAGCCACGCCTAACTGCGTGGCCCGCTCGGAGAGCAGGTCACGGTTGGTGATTGCAATAAGGGGGTATGGCTGAGGCTGCGTGGCGAGCAGCAGGCAAAGGTCGGGACCAATGCCGGCCGGCTCGCCGGGTGTCAGTGCAAAACGCTTGGGTTTCACTGAGCAGCCTGGGCTGCGCCAGGGAGTTTGATCTCGACGTAGGCTTCGTCACGGATCTGACGCAACCAGGTTTGCAGCTCTTCGTCATACTTGCGGTTGCGCAATACCATCAGGGCCTGCTGGTCGCGTGCCTGACTGGTAGCGTCCGTGGCGCGACGGCCCAGAACTTCCAGTACGTGCCAGCCATAGGCAGTCTTGAACGGCTTGGACAAGGTGCCTTGTGGCGTGTCGTTCATGACCTGACGAAACTCCGGAACCAACGAGTTCGGGTCTACCCAGTTCAGGTCGCCACCGTTGAGTGCCGAGCCTGGATCTTCCGAAAAGCTTTTTGCAAGATCGGCGAAGTTATCGCCATTCTCTATGCGGTCGTAGATTTTTTGCGCCAGACGCCTGGTCTCTTCTTCGCTACGAATTTCGCTCGGCTTGATCAGGATATGACGCACGTGTACTTCGTCGCGCATCTGTGCCTGACCCTGGCCGCCACGTTTTTCCAGTAGCTTGAGGATAATGAAGCCGCCAGGAGTTCGGGCCGGAGGCGTAATGTCGCCAACCGGCATCGAACCCAGCATGTCGCCAAATGGAGGTGGCAGTTGAGCTGCTTTACGCCAGCCCATGTCGCCGCCTTCAAGTGCGCTTTCGCTGGCTGAGTTGGCAATTGCCGCCTGACCGAAGTCAGCGCCTTGCTTGAGCTTGCTGTACAGATCCTGTGCCTTGCGAGCTGCCGCCTGAATCTGATCCGACGATGCGCTGTCGGGTGTAGGAATCAGGATGTTTGCCAAATGAAACTCTTCGGACAACTGAGCCTTGCCCAAGTCGGAAGCGAGGAAGTTTTTTACTTCCTGCTCCGACACCTGAATACGCTCGGCTACACGGCGTTGACGTACCCGGCTGATGATCATTTCCCGACGAACCTGCTCGCGAGCGTCGTTATAGGAGAGACCGTCATGGGCCAACGCGGCGCGGAATTGTTCCACGCTCATGTTGTTACGTTCAGCAATGGTGCCGATCGCCTGGTTCAGCTCTTCATCAGTGATGCGAATACCGGCGCGGTCGCCCAGTTGCAGTTGCAGGTTTTCCAGAATCAGACGTTCCAGAACCTGTGGCTGCAGTGCCTCGGCGGGCGGAACACCCGAGCCGCGTTTGGCGATGGTCTGTTGAACTTCGCGGACACGTTGGTCTACTTGGCTCTTCATGATCACGTCGTTATCGACGATGGCCGCCACACTGTCCAGTTGCTGGACTGCAGCATTCGCTGCAGTCCCCAGGAACAACGCGCCCAGCAACAGCGGGCGCAGACAATCAGAAAGCTTGGTCTTCACGTTCACGATAACCTTCGATGCCTTTGTCGAGGAAACTTTCTACTTTGGCGCCGGTAACGCCACCAAGTCCCTTCAACACAATTTGTAGGAATACGCCATGGTCGCCTTTTTCGTTCTCTGGCTCGTTCTGGCTGTATTCGTCGTAATCAATCCAGTAACGGCTGATCAGGCGTAGTTTCCAGCAGCAGTTGTCATATTCGAAGCCGCCAAAAGCATCGATCGTGCGATTGCGGTTGTAATCAAACTGCCAGCGGCTGATTGCGTTCCACTGAGGAACGATTGGCCAGATGACCGAGAAGTCATGTTGCTGGATCTTGTAGTAGTCCTTCACGTAGCCCGGTTGTCCCGGAGTGCCGTAATCCCCACCACCCACGTTCCACCGACCGGTGTTCTGGTCATAGCGGACCAGGTCATTACGGTAGCGGTAGCCCAGGTTGACAACCTTGTTTACGTTGTCTTCTGGCTGGTAGTGGAACATGGCACTGCCGGAGCGAGTGCTGTGGCTATCCGGATCCCAGTTGAAGTCGGAATTGAAGCGCCAGTCGCGGTTGAAACGGTATTCATATTCCAGCGCGTATGGCGACACATTTGCCTGGGCGTCGTCGCGGGTTCTCCAGTCGACGCCTGGAAGCTGAACGCGACGATCCTTGAAGTAGAGCGCTTGGCCGATGCTGAAACGCTGACGTTCGAAACCGTTGTCTTCAATCCAGCGATTAGTTACGCCCAGCGACAGTTTGTTCTCGTCACCGATGCGGTCAGAGCCTACAAAGCGGTTGTCGCGGAACAGCGAGCCATAATTGAACGTGGTCTCAGAGCTGTCGAACACCGGGATATCGGTCTGGTCTTTCTCGGGAACATAGAGATAGAAAAGGCGCGGCTCCAGGGTCTGGCGATAGTTTGTGCCGAACAACTGGGTGTTGCGGTCGAAGTACAGGCCGCTGTCGACACTGAATACAGGAACGCTACGGCTTTCGCTGCTGTTGTATTCCTCATCAGCCAGCAGGCTTTGCTTGCCCCTGCCGTCCAGATCCAGATCGTACTGGGTATAGACGTATTTCAGTTTTGGCGTCAGGAAGCCATACGACCAGTTCATGGGCAGGCTGACTGACGGTGCCAGATTCAGGCGATCACCGTTGGCGCGCGCAAGACCTTGTACGTTTTGGTCGAGACGGCGTTCGATGTTTCCATCTCTGTTCACGAAATTGCCGGTTTCAAGGTCCCGGTCAAAACGTACGGCTTCAGTCTCATAGTCAAACTGCAAGCCTGCCGGGTGGTACGGCAGAGAACCTTTGAAGGTGATCTGCGGCAAGCGGTT
Organism: Pseudomonas caspiana; assembly: GCF_002158995.1. Classification (GTDB taxonomy): domain Bacteria; phylum Pseudomonadota; class Gammaproteobacteria; order Pseudomonadales; family Pseudomonadaceae; genus Aquipseudomonas; species Aquipseudomonas caspiana. The sequence continues at coordinate 137,287 of NZ_LOHF01000011.1, forward strand.
GTACGGTGTGATATCCGAAATCGTCGCCAGCTTGTAGGCCTGGGCATTGAGCCGAGCCGTGAAGGTATCGCCACGGTAGGTCAGAGCGCCCTGCTGGTTGAGGTAGTTGCGGGACTCAACACCGATCTGATCGGTTTCCAGATCCTGGAAGTAATACGGATCACTGATGTCGGTGTAGTCAACTTCGGTCAGCCAACGGGAATCCAGGCCACCCTTGTGCTGCCAGTTGAGCATCCAGCGAGTGTCTTCGTAATCTGTTTGCAGTTTACGCTCGTCATCATCGTCATTGAGGTACGCGCCGCCAAACTGACCTTCGCTGGTTTTGGTCAGGTAGCGGAATTCGCCTTCCATCAACATGCCACGCTTGGACATGTAACGAGGATAGAGCGTGGCATCGTAGTTCGGTGCCAGGTTGAAGTAGTAAGGCGTGACCAGCATCAGGCCGGTGTCGCTGCTGGTGCCGATGGACGGCGGCAGGAAGCCTGACTGACGACGGTCATCGATCGGGAAGTAGATATACGGGGTGTAGAACACCGGTATGTCTTTAACCCGAAGGGTGGCGTTGGTCGCAGTACCGAAACCGGTGGCCGGGTTCAGCGTGATGTTGTTACCTTTGAGCGTCCAGGCATTGCTGCTCGGTTCGCACGTGGTGTACGTACCGTCCTTGAGGCGAATAATCGCGTTCTCGGCACGCTTGGCGTACAGGGCGTTACCGCGCACGTTCGACTTGTGCAGCACGTACTCGGCGTTATCGATCTGCGCTTCGCCGGTGTCCAGCTGCAACTGGGCACGGTCGCCGACGATGAGTGCGCCGTTGTCGCGCATGCGAACATCACCGTTCAACTCGCCGCGGTTCTCAGCCTGATACAGGTTGGCCTCCTGGGCCTGTACCTGCATGCTGCCCTGGCGCATGACGACGTCACCGGCCAGCGAGGCGATCTGTTCTTCTTGCTGATAACGAGAGGCCTTGGCACCGATGAACATCGGAGCCTCTTTCATTGGCGTCTTGTCATCCATGCCAGGACGGATCGGCTCGACATAGGCCCCGGAGCAGTAAGGCCCGGTTTCTGCCAGCTGCGCAGGCGTCAGGCTTTCGCGAGGAACCCAGTCCAGGTGGCTGTAGTCAGCACTACGCGACTTGAGGCCGCGCCCTTTGGCTTCGGTCACCAACTGGGTCTTGGCCACGGCCGGTTCGCTGGTGGAGCTACTGTCCGACGTAACCGTGCCATTGGAGCTGACCGACGTAGCGCTATGCACTGGACGCGGAGGCAGCTCGACTGCATTGGTTTTCGGCGCACAATTCCAGGCACCCGAAGCAGAGACTGAGCAGTCATACTGTTCCGCGGCAACCACGAACTGAGTGGCTAGAGGTTGCATCGCCAGCAAACTGCCGGTTACGAGCAACGGAAATTTTTTACGAAACGCGGGGGATTTCAATGCCATCTTATTAGTCCGGGCTTCCTGCGCGCCATCTGCCCGCGGGGGGGCCGCACGCCTCTCGATGGGCTGAAAAAGATGTCGGATAATAAAGCATGACCCGCTTGACGGCTAGCGCCGTCGGAGACCCTTGCAATGCCAGATCAAGATGTACGCCTGCAACACCTGAAAACTTGGCTCGATGAGCAGCTTCCTGCGCTCTTCCTGGCTCAAGGATGGGGCGCGATACCCCCGGCCACATTGACTGCGGCCAGTAGCGATGCCAGTTTCCGACGTTATTTTCGTTGGGAGGGCGGTGAGCGAACTTTTATTGTGATGGACGCTCCTCCACCTCAGGAAAACTGTAAACCGTTTGTAGATATCGCTCATTTGTTAGCCAGATCAGGGATTAATGTTCCTGAAATTTATGCCGAAGATCTCGCTCAAGGCTTTTTACTGCTGAACGATCTCGGACGAAAAACCTATCTCGACGTTATTGACGAGCACAATGCGGACTCGCTGTTTGCCGATGCTTTTGATGCGCTGCTGGCTTATCAGCAGTTGCCGATGGATGCGCCGCTACCCAGTTATGACGTCGCCTTGCTACGTCGCGAACTTGAGTTGTTTCCTGAGTGGTATGTCCGCAAGCATCTTGGAATCGAGTTTGACCAACAACAGCTCGCGAGCTGGCAGCGTGTCAGTGACCTGTTGATCGAGAGCGCGCTGGCGCAGCCCAAAGTGCTGGTGCATCGCGACTTTATGCCTCGGAATCTGATGCTCAGCGAACCCAATCCGGGAGTGCTGGATTTCCAGGATGCGGTCTACGGGCCGGTCACTTACGACGTGACATGCCTGTTCAAAGACGCATTTCTGAGCTGGCCTGAGGAGCGTGTCCACGCGTGGCTGAAGAGTTACTGGGACAAGGCGCGTGGGCTGGGCATTCCCGTTCAGGACGATTTCGAGGCATTCATGCGTGCTAGCGATCTGATGGGCGTGCAGCGGCATTTGAAAGTCATCGGTATCTTCGCCCGTATTTGCCATCGTGACGGCAAACCTCGCTATCTGACGGATGTCCCGCGCTTCTTCGCTTATATAGAGGCCGTACTGAAGCGGCGTCCCGAATTGGCTGAATTGGCAGATCTGCTGAGCAGCCTTCAGCGACCGGTAGGCGGATCAGTCTGAATCGCTTCGCGAAATTAGAGTCGTTACTAAAATAAGGTTATCGATTGTGTTGAAGAGACTGGCATGAAAGCGATGATTCTCGCAGCAGGAAAAGGCGAGCGAATGCGCCCGCTGACACTGCACACACCCAAGCCGTTGGTCAGGGCAGGCGGCGTGCCGCTGATTGAGTACCACCTTCAAGCCTTGCGCGATGCAGGGTTTCATGACGTGGTGATCAACCACGCGTGGCTCGGGCAGCAGATTGAAGATTATCTGGGTGACGGTCAGCGTTTAGGGCTGCGCATTGCTTATTCGCCTGAAGGCGAGCCGCTGGAAACGGGAGGCGGAATTTTGCGCGCGTTGCCGCTGCTGGGTGACCAGCCTTTTGTGGTTGTGAGTGCGGATGTATGGACCGACTACGACTTCAATGCGTTGCGTGTCCCTCTTGCCGGTCTGGCTCATTTGGTATTGATCGATAATCCGGCGCACCACCCGGAGGGCGACTTTTCGTTGATCGACGGGCAGGTTCGTAATTCCAGCGATGCCGGTACCAGGCTTACCTACAGCGGCATCGCCGTTCTTCATCCGAAACTGTTTGCTGGCTGCCGGGAAGGGGCTTTCAAGCTCGCGCCGCTGCTGCGCGAAGCGATGGACCGGGGGCAGGTGACCGGTGAGCACTTCACCGGACGCTGGGTAGATGTCGGCACCCACGAGCGTCTTGCTCAGGTCGAGCAGTTGCTCGCGGCGGGCCGCTGAATGCTTTGGCCATCCACTCTTTTAGGTGCCGGAGCCGGGTTCGCCATTGCCAGTATTCCGGGTGCTTTGCTGGGTGCATTGTTGGGTCAGGCGCTGGATCGACGTCTGGCGCTGCAAAGCTGGGCGCAACTGCGTGAACGGATGAGGGGGCGAGTTGCGCTGCGCGATGATGAGTTGCTGTTCGTGTTGCTGGGGCGACTGGCCAAAAGTGACGGCCGGGTGGTGGAGCAGCACATTCAGCAAGCCCGCGTTGAAATGCGTCGCATGGGCATGAGCGAACCTGCTCAGCGCAGGGCTATTGCAGCTTTCAATCGTGGCAAGGAGGGGGGCGATAATCTTCGCGGTTATCTGCGTCGGCTGGCGCCTCAGCCTCATACGGCTGAAGGTCTGCTGCGAGCCTGTTGGCGCATGGCGTGGGCCAACGGTAAACCTTCACGGGGCGAACGAGACCTGATCATTTGGTGGGGTAAATGGCTAGGCTGGTCGGCAGCCAGGGTTGACTCTTTGGCCGCCGAGCACGAGGACGCTCCCCGAAAACCGCTGGGTAACAACGGTAACGATTACCAGGCGGCTTTGAAGCTGCTCGGTGTGCAGGCCGATACCGAGCCTGCGCATGTAAAGCGCGCCTATCGCCGTCTGCTCAGTCGGCATCACCCGGATAAAGTGGCTGGTTCAGGCGCGAGTCAGGTACTGGTGCGTGATGCGACTGACCGGACTCAGGATTTGCATAACGCTTATAAAGTGATCAGGGCGCGGCGCGGGTTTTGATCATGGTGTTGTGCTTTATTCTGTGGGAGCGGTGCTTGCTAGCGATACATGAGACGCAGTAAGACGACACACCGCGTTATCGTTTATCGTCGGAATGCCGCCCAGACCAAGCACCGCTCCCACAGGTGCAGCATTTGCGCTCCGTCAATCATCTTTACTGCGCCTCAACCCATCCGCGAACTCTGCGGAACATTTGTTCCTGTTCGGCCGCGAAGTTGCCTGGAATTGCAGTAAGCGGAATCTGGCTATACCCCGGCCCTTTTGTCCGCTTGCTAATCTGCAAGCGTTCAACAGCTGCTTTGTGGGTGGCGTCCTTATAAATGAAGTCAGAGGTTTTCACTTTAAGGCTCGGTATCAGTTCGGTCAGCAGCGGCTTGGCGTCCGCAGGCTCTCGCGCCGTGACCATGGCGAATTTCTGTACCAGTGGCGCCGGGCGTTCGCTCAGATAGCGTGCTGCCCAGTAGGCGCCGCTGCCATGACCGAGCAGCACGATGCTGCGGGCCTTGTTCTGTTGAGCGAAGCTGATGCCGCTTTCAATACGGGCGAAAATGCGTTCGGCCTGGGCGTTTGCCTGTTCTTCAGCCGCGGCGGCTCTTGCGGTTGCGGCAGCGGCTTCTTTTTCTGCCGCTGCTGCCTTGTCAGCTTCGCTGGCCGCTGCGTCCTTGGGAGCTTCTTTAGGTTTTTCGGCCGCGCTGGCATCGGTGGGCGCAGACTCCGCTTCACGTGCCTGGTTGTAGTCAGCCAGTTGATCGGGCATGGTCAGGCTCAGGCTGGCCCAACCGATATCCGGAAACTTGCGACGTAGCGGGCCTACTGTATCCGGTGAGTCTGCCGACTCGTCCGCACCGGGAATAATAATCACCGCGCCTTTGGGGTCTTCAGTGTTGGCGGGTTTCCACAAGGCGAGGAAACTGTCTTCGCCGGCCTGTAACTGCTGCTGATCTGCAACGGGCAAACGCCCTTCAAGGGCCAGCGCGTCTTCTTGGGTGCGCGGTAACAGTGGCGCACGTTCTACCGCAGGTTCGGTTGCAGCATCTTTTGCAGGAGCGGGTTCAGCCGCCATGACAGGCAACGCGCAAGGTAGTATCAGCGCCAGGCAGAGCGAAGGAAGCGTTGCGCGAAATGTGTAGGACATTGGATATTCCAGGCCAGAAACTATCCCGGCAGCCTAATGGGTTGGTAAGGATTTGTCAGGCCCATGCTTGAGCTGCGCCTCGCTTCAAACGACTACATGGAACTCATGGGAACGACACCTTGATGATGGTTCTGCTGCGCACTGGAGTTATCGGCTGTCTGGCCCTGCTCTTGATGATTTTCAACACCATCGCTTGGGCTGATTCGGAGCCTGCCGTGTCGACGCCGCTGTCGACAGAGCAACGCGCGTGGCTTGCAAAGCGTGGCCCGTTGCGAGTCGGGCTGGTGATGCAGGCACCTTATGCTCAGCTTGATCGTCGCCAGCAGCAGCTTTCCGGTGCCAACGTTGATCTCATGAACCTGCTCGGCAGAAGCCTGCAAACTGAACTGCTGTGGCGTAACTTTCCTGATCAGGCCGCTTTGGAAGAAGCTTTGGCGCAAGGCATGGTAGACATCGCCCCCGGCCTGACGCAAACCCCGGCCGGCCTTCGTGTCTGGCTGTTTTCGGATCCCTACATGAGGGTTTCGCAACTGGTGGTGGGCGAGCGCGACGGTTCTGGAGTCGTGGATCTGGAGAAGCTCGACAGCCGCACGCGGGTGGTGATTCGTATGCCCAGCGTGACCGCCGACTATTTGCGCAACACCTATCCCCATATCAATTTGCAAGGCGTGCCACTGGATCGGCAAGCGCTGCAATTGTTGCTGAGCCAGCAGGCGCGCTATGCCGTGCTTGATGAGGCACAGCTCAGCCGTTTGTCTCGGGAACCGGAGTTTGCAGGGCTGAATATTGTTGGTGATATCGGGTTTCCCCAATTGCTTCGCGTCGCTACCCGTCGTGATGCGCCTGAGTTGGCCGAGATTGTCAGTGCCGCTCTGCACGCTATTCCGGCCAAGGAGCTTGATCAACTGCATGCACGCTGGCTGCCACTTAATGCGGTAAAAGCCAGCGAGTCGCCAGGCTTCTGGCAAAACATTTGTCTGTTGCTGCTGGTATTGCTGCTGGCCAGTTTCGCCATCGTTATCTGGCAACGGCGTCAGCAACAGGTACTGGAGCGCGAAGTGCTTGCGGCTCGTGAGGAGCTGGCGTTGCGGGCTGCGGGGGAAGAGGCGCTGCGCCTGGCGCAGTTTTCCATCGATCAAAGCACGGTAGGGATACTCTGGGTCAATTGGGACAGCCGTGTGCGCTACGCCAATCAGGCAGCAGAGACCATGTTGGGATACGTCAGCGGCGGCGTGGTTAATCGCCCGTTGATTGATTTCGAACCTACCTTGCACATGGATCGCTGGCTGGGCCTATGGAAAAGCGCGCGCTCCAGCGAAGGCATTGCTCAGACGTTCGAAACCAATTGTGTGCGCGCCGATGGCAGCGTTCTGCCGGCTGACGTCTCCTTGAGTTTCCTGCGCTTCGAGGAGTCCGAGTATCTGGTGGTTTTCCTCACCGACGTGACCGAGCGCCGCCGTTATCACGAACAATTGCGTGAACTGTCGGCGCACCTGGAGAGCGTGCGCGAAGAAGAAAAGGCCCGCATCGCGCGGGAAGTTCACGACGAGTTGGGTCAGATGCTGACCGTGCTCAAGCTGGAAACGTCCATGTGCGAACTGGCCTACGCCGACCTTGATCCAGGTCTTCGGGATCGACTCAACAGCATGAAGCGTTTGATATCCCAGCTGTTCCAGCTGGTACGTGATGTGGCGACCGCGCTTCGCCCGCCGATCCTCGATGCGGGTATCGCTTCGGCCATCGAATGGCAGGCGCAACGGTTCGAAGCGCGCACTCAAATTCCGTGTCTGGTGGACGTGCCTGATAATTTGCCGACGCTCAGCGATGCCTTGGCCATTGGCATGTTCCGGATTCTGCAGGAGGCGCTGACTAACGTTATGCGTCACGCTCAGGCGCACACCGTAGACGTGAGTCTGACGCTGGATGAGGGCGTAATGTGCCTGACCATTGCCGACGACGGCATCGGCTTTGTCCAGCCACAGGGTAAGGTCGTTTCGTTCGGTCTGGTAGGCATGCGCGAGCGAGTGTTGATGCTCGGCGGCAGATTGGAACTGGACAGCGAGTCAGGTGAAGGCACAACCTTGCGCGTCTATATTCCGTTGCGTCAAACCGGGCAGGAGCAGCAAACGTGATTCGTGTACTGGTAGCTGAAGACCACACTATTGTTCGTGAAGGCATCAAGCAGTTGATCGGCCTCGCCAAGGATTTGCTGGTGGTGGGCGAAGCCAGTAACGGTGAGCAGTTGCTGGAAACTCTTCGCCAGACCGAGTGCGAAGTGGTGCTGCTGGATATCTCCATGCCCGGTGTGAATGGCCTTGAAGCGATCCCGCGGATTCGCGCGCTGACCAACCCGCCCGCAATACTCGTGCTGTCGATGCATGATGAAGCGCAGATGGCGGCGCGGGCCTTGAAAGTCGGGGCCGCCGGTTATGCGACCAAAGACAGTGACCCGGCGCTGCTCTTGACTGCGATCAGGCGGGTAGCAGCGGGCGGTCGTTACATTGATCCGGACCTTGCCGACCGCATGGTCTTCGAAGTTGGTCTTACAGATAACCGGCCGCTGCACTCATTGTTATCTGAGCGCGAGTTCTCGGTGTTCGAGCGACTCGCCCAAGGCGTCAACGTCAATGACATCGCGCAGCAGTTGAACCTGAGCAGCAAGACCATCAGTACTCATAAAGCGCGGCTGATGCAGAAGATGAACCTGCATTCCCTGGCTGACCTGGTGAAATATGCGATGGAGCATAAGTTGTTGTGATCTGAAAACGACATCCGTGCTCAGCTCTGAAACCGCAATCGCGAGCAAGCTCACTCCTACAGATGATCGCAATCCCTTGTAGGAGTGAGCTTGCTCGCGATTGGGCCCTCAAATGCCTAAATACTGACATACCTATCCCCGCCATCCGTGTAGGGCAATCCTTACCCCAATCTCTCCTACCCCCCGATTTGCGCGGCTCCCGGCCTAAACTAGGCTGACCGCACGCAGACAAAACAAAGGTGTGGGTAATGAGCAACGTCGATTCAAGCGCTGGGGCTAATGATGTTCTGGTCAGCTTCCGTGGTGTGCAGAAGAGCTACGACGGCGAAGCCCTTATCGTCAAAGACCTTAATCTGGACATCCGCAAAGGCGAATTCCTGACCTTGCTCGGCCCGTCAGGCTCTGGCAAGACCACCAGTCTGATGATGCTGGCCGGTTTCGAAACACCGACCGCAGGCGAAATCCTCCTGGCAGGGCGCGCCATCAACAACGTGCCGCCGCACAAGCGCGATATCGGCATGGTGTTTCAGAACTACGCCTTGTTCCCGCACATGACTGTCGCCGAAAACCTGGCTTTTCCGCTGACCGTCCGCGGTATGAGCAAAACCGACGTCAGTGAGAAGGTCAAACGTGCATTGGACATGGTTCAGCTCGGCACTTTCGCCCATCGCTATCCTGCGCAATTGTCCGGCGGTCAGCAGCAGCGCGTGGCTCTGGCTCGCGCCTTAGTGTTCGAACCGCAACTGGTTTTGATGGATGAACCGTTGGGCGCACTGGACAAGCAATTGCGTGAACACATGCAGATGGAAATAAAGCATCTGCACCAGCGCCTCGGTGTCACCGTGGTGTATGTGACTCACGATCAGGGCGAAGCGCTGACCATGTCCGACCGCGTGGCAGTGTTTCACCAAGGCGAAATCCAGCAGATCGCGCCACCGCGCAATCTGTATGAAGAGCCGAAAAATACGTTCGTGGCCAACTTCATCGGCGAAAACAATCGCCTCAACGGCAAGCTGCTCAGCCAAACCGGCGAGCGTTGCGTCGTTGAACTGGAGCGGGGCGAGAAGGTTGAGGCGCTGGCGGTCAATGTCGGTCAGGTCGGCGAAGCGGTAACCCTGTCAATCCGCCCTGAACGCATCAGTTTGAATGGCAACAGCGAGAGCTGCGTAAACCGTTTCTCCGGTCGCGTTGCAGAGTTTGTGTATTTGGGCGACCACGTTCGTGTGCGCCTGGAAGTGGCAGGCAAAACCGACTTCTTCGTCAAGCAGCCCATCGCCGAGCTGGACCCGGCCCTGAGCGTTGGCGACGTTGTGCCAATTGGATGGCAAGTCGAGCATGTTCGCGCGCTCGATCCCTTGCAGCACGTGCATTGATCTACAAATAAAAAGGCATCAGCCAGAGGCGAACCCATCGCCCATACGCATATACCAACACTGCTCGTGGAGAAAACAATCAAATGCTCAAATCTTTGAAACTCACCGCAATTACGCTGGGCATGATGTGCGCCGCGCAAGCCATGGCCGCTGACCTGACCGTCATCTCGTTTGGTGGCGCCAACAAGGCAGCACAGGAAAAAGCTTTCTACGCCCCGTGGGAAAAGGCCGGCAACGGCAAGATCATCGCTGGCGAGTACAACGGCGAAATGGCCAAAGTCAAAGCCATGGTCGACACCAAAAGTGTTAATTGGGACCTGGTAGAAGTTGAATCGCCAGAGCTGGCGCGCGGCTGCGACGAGGACATGTTCGAAGAACTGGACCCGGCTGAGTTCGGTGGCAAGTCGAAATACGTACCGGGCGCGATCTCTCATTGCGGTGCGGGCTTCTTCGTCTGGTCCACCGTGCTGGCTTACAACGCCGACAAACTGGCTACAGCTCCGACCGGCTGGGCTGATTTCTGGAACACTGAAAAATTCCCGGGCAAGCGCGGCCTGCGTAAAGGCGCCAAGTACACCTTGGAATTCGCCCTGATGGCTGACGGCGTTGCGCCAAAAGATGTCTACAAAGTGCTGGCCAGCAAAGACGGTCAGGACCGCGCGTTCAAGATGCTCGACAAGCTCAAGCCAAGCATTCAGTGGTGGGAAGCGGGCGCACAGCCGCCGCAGTTCCTGCAATCGGGTGACGTGGTCATGAGCTCGGCCTACAACGGTCGGATCGCAGCGGTCGCCAAAGAAAGCAAACTCAAAGTGGTATGGACCGGCGGCGTTTACGACTTCGACGCATGGGCCATTCCGAAGGGCTCGAAAAACGCCGAAGCGGCGAAGAAATTCATCGCTTACACCCTGGAGCCTGAGCAGCAGAAGACCTTCTCGGAAAACATCGCTTACGGTCCCGCCAATACCGATGCCGTCAAACTGTTGAGCGCTGAAACTCTGCAGAACATGCCGACTACCCCTGAGAACATCAAGGATCAGGTGCAGATCGACGTAGAGTTCTGGAACGACAACGGTGAGCAACTGGAACAGCGCTTCAACTCTTGGGCTGCCAAGTAAGCGCATCAAGTTGAGTGTGATCCGGGCGCGTTCCCTAGAGTAGGGAATGCGCCCCTCGTTTAAAGATTTCGGAGTTCGCTATGGCCACCGCCGTGCCCCTGACTGAAGGCGCCAGCCCCAACTTGAAGCAACGCCTGGCTCGTGCCGAGCGGGTCAACCGCTGGAAGGCTCAAGCCTTGATCGCGCCGTTAGTGATCTTCTTGCTGCTGGTGTTTCTGGTGCCAATCGTGGCGCTGCTCTACAAGAGCGTCGGCAACCCGGAAGTGGTCAATGCTTTACCAACTACCGTGATCGAAGTTGCCAAGTGGGACGGCAAGGGTTTGCCCTCGGAGCCGGTCTACAAGGCGCTGAGCATGGACTTGGCACAAACCCGCAAAAATTCGACGTTGGGCGATTTGTCCAAGCGTCTGAACATGGAACTGGCTGGCTATCGCAGCCTCCTGACGAGCACCGCGCGTGCGCTGCCATTCAAAGAAGAACCCGCCTCTTATAAAGATGCACTCGAGGCACTGGATGAGCGTTGGGGTGATCCGGCCTATTGGCAGGTGATCCGCCGTAATACCAGCAGCGTCACCCCTTATTATTTGCTGGCCGCAGTAGATCACCGCGTTGATGACCTCGGTGAAGTGGCGCCTGCGACCCCTGATCAAGCGATCTATCTGGACATCTTCGCCCGCACCTTCTGGATGGGCTTTGTCATTACCCTGATCTGTCTGGTGCTGGCTTACCCGCTGGCGTACCTGCTCGCCAATCTGCCTGCGCGGCAGAGCAACTTGTTGATGATTCTGGTCTTGCTGCCGTTCTGGACGTCGATTCTGGTCCGGGTCGCTGCGTGGATCGTCTTGTTGCAATCCAGCGGCCTGATCAATGGCGCGCTCATGGCCATGGGCATCATCGATAAACCGTTGGAGCTGGTGTTCAACCGGGTCGGCGTTTACATCTCGATGGTGCACATCATGCTGCCGTTCATGATCCTGCCGATCTACAGCGTCATGAAAGGCATCTCGCCCACCTATATGCGTGCTGCTATCTCTCTGGGTTGCAACCCGTTTGCCAGTTTCTGGCGCGTGTACTTCCCGCAAACCTATGCCGGGATCGGCGCGGGTTGCCTGTTGGTGTTCATTCTGGCGATTGGTTACTACATCACCCCGGCTTTGCTGGGCAGCCCGAATGACCAGATGGTCAGCTACTTTGTCGCCTTCTATACCAATACCAGCATCAATTGGGGCATGGCCACGGCGCTGGGCGGTCTGCTGCTGTTGGCGACCATCGTGCTTTATCTGATCTATAGCTGGCTGGTCGGCGCCAGCCGCCTGCGTTTGAGCTGAGGAGAATTACCATGTTGAGTTCATACTCTTCGCCGCTGGAACGTGTCTGGTATTACGCACTACGCATTCTGTGCGGCCTGATTCTGTTGTTCCTGGTGTTGCCGGTGCTGGTGATCATTCCCTTGTCGTTCAACTCCGGCAGTTTTCTGGTCTACCCGCTGCAAGGCTTTTCGCTGCATTGGTATCAGGACTTCTTCAACTCCAATGAGTGGATGCGTGCGCTGAAAAACAGCCTGCTCATCGCTCCAGCTGCCACCGTGCTGGCCATGGTCTTCGGCACATTGGCGGCGATTGGCCTGACCCGCGGCAACTTCCCCGGTAAAGCACTGGTCATGGCCTTGGTGATTTCGCCGATGGTGGTGCCGGTGGTGATTATTGGTGTGGCGAGCTACCTGTTCTTCGCGCCGCTGGGCATGGGTAACAGCTTTCTGTCGTTGATTCTGGTTCATGCGGTGCTGGGAGTGCCGTTCGTGATCATTACTGTGTCGGCGACGTTGCAAGGCTTCAACTACAACCTGGTGCGGGCGGCTGCCAGCCTGGGAGCGTCACCGCTGACGGCGTTTCGTCGGGTGACCTTGCCGTTGATTGCGCCGGGTGTGATCTCCGGTGCGCTGTTTGCCTTCGCAACGTCTTTTGATGAAGTGGTTGTAACGCTGTTTCTCGCTGGTCCCGAGCAAGCGACGCTGCCAAGGCAGATGTTCAGCGGCATCCGGGAAAACCTCAGCCCGACCATCGCCGCCGCCGCGACGTTGCTGATTGGTTTCTCAGTGGTCTTGCTGCTGGTGCTGGAGTGGTTGCGTGGGCGTAGCGAGAAGCTGCGTACCGCTGTGGAATAACAATGCCCCCTGTAGGAGCTGCCGAAGGCTGCGAATAGCGGTGTATCAGACATACTGATTTCGCAGCCTTCGGCAGCTCCTACAGGGCCGTTCTGGTCATTTCATCTATTCTTCTCATCCTCCCTCGCCAAAACAATTCCAAAGGGCCGAGCTGATGAGTATTGCTGCATTCAAAATCGCCAATAAACTGATCACCGGCGCTGCTGCCATTGAGCAGCTAGCCGCTGAGCTGACCCGCCTGAATATAAAGAACCCCCTGATCGTCACCGATGCGATTCTGGTCAAGAGCGGCACGGTCGACCTTGCGTTGGCGCAATTGGGCGGGCGTGCATATGGCATCTTCGATCAGGTCAAACCTGAGCCTGAAATCTCCATTGTTGAGGACTGCACCCATGCTTACCGGCAGGGTGGCCATGACGGTCTGATCGGGCTGGGCGGCGGCAGTGCCATTGATATCGCCAAAGGCGTTGGCGCATTCGTCGGCCATGACGGGCCGCTTGCCGAGCTGTTCGGTGTAGATCAGGTGAAGCGCAAAGGGCCGCCGCTTATCGCTATCCCGACCACGGCTGGCACGGGATCGGAAGTAACCAACGTGGCGATTTTCTCTGACAAGCTGGCGCAGCTGAAGAAGGGCATCGTCAGCGACTACTTACTGCCGGACGTAGCGCTGGTCAGCCCGGTCATGACGCTGACTTGTCCGCGCAGTGTCACGGCTGCCAGTGGTGTGGATGCGTTGGTGCATGCCATCGAGTCGTATCTGTCAGTCAACCGCTCGTTAATCACTGACTCGCTGGCGCTGGGGGCGATCAAGCTGATCGTCAAGTCGCTGCCCAAGGCGTATGCCAATCCGGCTGATCTCATCGCTCGTGAACATATGGCTACCGCCAGTCTGATGGCGGGGATGGCGTTTGGTAATGCCGGAGTGGGCGCGGTGCACGCGTTGGCCTATCCGTTGGGCGGACGGTTCAATATTGCACATGGTGTGAGCAATGCGTTGTTACTGCCGTATGTGATGGCCTGGAACAAAATGGCGTGTGTGGAGCGCTTTCGCGACATTGCCGAAGCCATGGGGTTGCGGGTCGAGCATATGAGCGATGAAGACGCGGCCAACCAGGCCGTGCAAGCCATGGCGGATTTGTGCGAAGCCGTGGATATCCCCAAGGGCATGCGCAGCTTTAATGTGCCGGAAGACGCGATCCCCGCGATGGCCGAAGAGGCTAGCAAGATCGACCGCCTGATGCGCAATAACCCACGCAAGCTGACGGCGGCGGATATCGAGAAGATCTATCGCGCTGCGTATTGAGACTTTCTGCACTGATGCAATCCTGTAGGCGCCGCCGAAGGCTGCGAATAGAGGTGGGGCAGACAAACTGCCTTCGCAGCTTTCGGCAGCGCCTACAGGGGTTGGAGTTTTCCGGAAACGCTTGGAGTACAATGCGCGCCACCGTGATTCTGCTCAAAAAGGTGCGTCATGCAGCCCTTCCTCATTGCTCCATCGATTCTCTCCGCCGACTTCGCCCGTCTAGGCCAGGAAGTTGACTCTGTGCTGGCCGCTGGCGCCGACATTGTTCACTTCGATGTGATGGATAACCACTACGTGCCGAACCTGACCATCGGTCCGATGGTGTGCTCGGCTTTGCGTAAATATGGCGTGACGGCACCCATTGATGTGCACCTGATGGTCAGCCCGGTGGACCGCATCATCGGCGACTTCATCGAAGCGGGTGCCAGCTACATCACCTTCCACCCGGAAGCAACGCAGCACATTGATCGCTCATTGCAGTTGATCAAAGAAGGCGGCTGCAAGGCGGGTCTGGTATTCAACCCGGCGACCCCACTGAACCTGTTGGAGTACGTGATGGACAAGGTCGACATGATCCTGCTCATGAGCGTTAACCCGGGCTTTGGCGGTCAGAAGTTCATTCCCGGCACCTTGAACAAGCTGCGTGAAGCGCGTGCCTTGATCGATGCCTCGGGGCTGGACATCCGTCTGGAAATCGACGGGGGCGTGAACGTGAACAACATTCGTGAGATCGCGGCAGCCGGTGCTGACACCTTTGTTGCCGGTTCAGCCATTTTCAACACGCCGGACTACAAGCAAGTCATCGACAAAATGCGCGCAGAACTGGCGTTGTCTCGCGCATGAGCGGCTTCGAGCAACTGTTTCCGGGGCGCCTGCCAAAGCTGATCATGTTTGATCTGGACGGTACCCTGGTGGATTCGGTACCCGATCTGGCTGTTGCAGTGGACAAAATGCTGCTCGAACTGGGCCGTCCTGCGGCTGGATTGGCGCAGGTACGGAACTGGATCGGCAACGGTGCGCCTGTTCTGGTTCGCCGTGCCTTGGCCAATGACCTGGACCACAGCGGCGTCGATGATGCCCAGGCCGAGCAGGCACTGGAAATCTTCATGAATTTCTATGCCGAAAAGCATGAATTCACGGCGGTCTATCCTGGCGTACGCGAAACCCTGAAGTGGCTGCAGAAGATGGGCGTGGAGATGGCGCTGATCACCAACAAGCCGGAACGCTTTGTCGCGCCGTTGCTGGATGAGATGAAGCTAGGACGTTTTTTCCGTCTGATCATTGGTGGCGACACCATGCCGACGAAAAAGCCTGACCCGGCCGCGCTGTTTTTTGTCATGAAGATGACCAATATTCCAGCCTCGCAGTCGCTGTTCGTCGGTGACTCGCGCAGTGATGTGCAAGCGGCGAAAGCCGCTGGCGTGCCCTGCGTTGCCATGAGCTATGGTTATAACCATGGTCGGCCGATTGAGGAGGAATCCCCGGCGTTGGTCATTGATGATCTGCGGCGTCTGATTCCCGGTTGCCTGGATCTGGACGCTGGGATACTGTTGCCGGAAATCAAAGATCCCTCCTTTAGAGATTCCATCGTGGTGGTCACTCGCAAACTCTGGATGAAAGTCATCAAGGCCTTGGCCCGCTGGCGTTGGCGCGCCTGACTTGAATCCGGCCGGAGATTGAATCCGGCACCGTTTGCTTACCTGACTGCTAACCCTCACCGATGAGGCTGATGATGAATCGCGAAGAATTCTTGCGCTTGGCTGCTGCTGGCTACAACCGTATCCCTTTGGCCTACGAAACCCTGGCCGACTTCGACACGCCGCTGTCGATCTACCTCAAGCTTGCCGACCAACCAAACTCCTATTTGCTGGAGTCGGTGCAGGGCGGCGAGAAATGGGGCCGTTACTCGATCATTGGTTTGCCGTGCCGCACCGTGTTGCGAGTGCATGATCACGATGTTCGTGTCACTCACGATGGCGTCGAGATCGAGCATCTGGAGGCCGAAGATCCACTGGCGTTCGTCGAAACCTTCAAGGCACGCTACAACGTGCCGACCATTCCAGGCCTGCCACGTTTCAACGGCGGGCTGGTGGGTTACTTTGGTTACGACTGCGTACGCTATGTCGAGAAACGCCTCGGCAAATGTCCGAATCCTGATCCGCTGGGCGTGCCGGACATCCTGTTGATGGTGTCTGATGCCGTCGTCGTCTTCGATAACCTGGCGGGCAAGATGCACGCCATCGTTCTGGTCGATCCGGCGCAACCGGATGCGTATGAAAGCGGCCTGGCACGTCTCGATGAGCTGATGGAGAAGTTGCGTCAGCCGATCACGCCACGTCGCGGTCTGGACCTGACCCGTCCGCAAGCGGCTGATCCGGTATTCCGCTCCAGTTTCACGCAGGACGATTACGAGCGGGCAGTCGACACCATCAAGGAGTACATCCTGGCGGGCGACGTCATGCAGGTGGTTCCGTCGCAGCGCATGTCCATCGACTTCAAGGCTGCGCCGATTGATCTATATCGTGCGCTGCGTTGCTTCAACCCTACGCCCTACATGTATTTCTTCAATTTCGGCGACTTCCATGTGGTTGGCAGCTCACCGGAAGTTCTGGTGCGGGTTGAAGACAATCTGATCACCGTTCGCCCGATTGCCGGCACCCGTCCTCGCGGTGCGAACGAAGAAGCTGATCTGGCGCTGGAAGAAGACCTGCTGTCCGATGACAAGGAAATCGCCGAGCACTTGATGCTGATCGACCTTGGCCGTAACGACACTGGCCGTGTTTCGGAAATCGGTTCGGTCCGGCTCACGGAAAAAATGGTCATTGAGCGTTACTCCAACGTGATGCACATTGTTTCCAACGTCACCGGCCAACTGAAAAGCGGCCTCACCGCGATGGACGCTCTGCGAGCGATTCTGCCAGCGGGCACGTTGTCCGGCGCACCGAAAATCCGCGCCATGGAAATTATCGACGAGCTTGAACCCGTGAAGCGTGGCGTCTACGGTGGCGCGGTGGGTTATCTGGCCTGGAACGGCAACATGGACACCGCGATTGCGATTCGTACCGCTGTCATCAAAAACGGCGAGCTGCATGTGCAGGCCGGTGGCGGTATCGTGGCTGACTCGGTGCCAGCGCTGGAATGGGAAGAAACCCTGAACAAACGCCGCGCGATGTTTCGCGCAGTGGCGTTGGCTGAGCAGCAGTAATCGCTCTGATTGAAAGGGGCGAAGATTGTGTAGGAGATGGTGTGCGACGTGGGACCGGCTTTAGCCGGGAAGAGGCGGCTCCAGACGAAGCATTTTTGTCGTCATGAACCCTGTCTTCCCGGCTAAAGCCGTTCCCAGGACATCGCGCCAATATTCGAGAGCGCCTCCCGTGGGTCTTCAGAAATCCAGGCCCACCCCCAGGATTCATCCCTTGCGTTACGATCAGATATTAACGAATAATGCGAGTCATTATCATTAACTGCTCTGGTCGTATCTTCCATGTCTGCATCGGATCATTGCGCGCTCGGTTCCCTTTATAACGAATACAACGGCTGGCTCAAGGGCTGGTTGAGGGTTCGTCTGGGTTGTGCCAACGAGGCCGCTGACCTGGCCCAGGACACATTCCTGCGGGTACTGACGGCACGTAATGTCGAAGCGATCCGTGAGCCACGCACTTATTTGAGCTCGGTGGCCCGGGCGCTGATGATTGACAAGTTTCGCCGCCGTGCAGTGGAGCAGGCCTATATCGAGGCCTTGGCGATGCGCCCGGAACCTTTGGATATTTCCCCTGAAACACGTTTGCTGATTCTGGAAACCCTGACAGCGGTTGATCTGATGCTGGATGGGCTAGGTGAGCGTACCCGGCAATTGTTTCTCGCGGTGCAGCTTGAAGGTTTGTCCTACGTTGCTGTCGCCGAGCGACATGGTGTTTCGGTCACCACGGTGAAGAATCATATGATTCGAGCCATGACCCATTGCCTCGCGCTGATGGACGACTGAATGGTTGTCCTTGACCACAAGACGCTGGAAGCAGCCGCCACTTGGTATGTGCAGCTCAACTCTTCGAAACCAAACGCTGCACAACGTCAGGCGTGGAGCGATTGGGTCGCGGCGAGCCCGGCGCATGCCCAAGCCTGGGCGCGCGTCGAAAGACTACAAAGTCAGTTCTCTAGCCTGCCTCAGGAAGTTGCATTACCGACTCTGTTGGGTGTGCGTGCCCGTCGCCGGGCGGTGCTCAAAACCCTCGCGCTACTACTGGCCACCGGAACAGCGGGCTGGACCCTCAAGGATTCAACCGCTGTACAAGGCGCCTTGGCGCAATACCACACCAGCAAGGGTCAACGCCGGGAACTGCGCCTGAGCGATGGCAGTACCCTGAATATGAATACCGACAGCGCTGTGGATATCAGCTATGACCCGGGTTTGCGGCTGATTCGCCTGCGTCGCGGGGAAATCCTCATCCAGACAGCGAGCGATCCTGCCAATAGACCCTTTGTGGTGCATACCTCCGAAGGGCAGGTGCGCGCTTTGGGAACTCGCTTCAGCGTGCGCAGCGATGGATCGACCTCTGAGGTCAGCGTGATGGAGCATGCTGTAGAGGTGCGTGCCAGTAGCAATCCGTCGGTACCATTTCGCCTTGAGGCGGGTCAGCGCGTGGGATTTACCCGTGACAAAATCACTACGCCCATGCCCGTGCCACCCGGGGCGGACGCATGGACCCAAGGCATGCTCACTGTGATCGAGTGGCGTCTGGGGGACTTCATTACCGAACTATCGCGGTATCGCCACGGCTTCGTACGTTGTGCCGACAGCATTGCGGATTTGCGACTGTCAGGTGCATTTCGCGTAGACGACACCGACACGATATTGGAAAACCTCAGGGTATCTTTGCCCGTGAAGGTGAAGTACCTGACGCGTTATTGGGTCAGCATTGAGGCGGTGTGAACCGCTGTAAATAAATCGTCTGATCGGGTTGCCGATTTTCATTCTCATACGGCCAATCACTGAAGCGGCGAACAGAGCCGCATATTTGCCAGCCGACGGAATGTAAATCCATGACCCGATTGCCCCCCAAGACAGCCAGTGCATTTACCCGTATGGCACCTTTGGCGTTGTATGGCCTGACCTTGATGCCGTTTGCTGTGGCGCTGCTTTTGCCTGCACAGGCCACGGCGCAAAGCCAGAACATCAGCTATCAGATCGCAGCCGGTCCTTTGGGTACGGCGCTCAGTCTGTTCGCCACTGAGGCCAACGTCACTCTGTCATTTGACGCGGCACACACTCAGGGTCTGAAGTCCCAGGGGTTGGTGGGTACTTATTCTGTAGAGGACGGGTTGGCGCGGCTTTTGGCAGGCAGCGGCCTGCAAGCTCAGCGTCAGGCCAATGGTGGTTACGTGCTGGTGCCGGCTGCAACGGGTTCGGCATTGGAGTTGGGGGCTACAAGCATTCGCGGTCTGGGCTTGGGCAGCACTACCGAGGACTCGGGTTCCTACAGCACCGGTGCAATGCAGACAGCAACCAAATTACCTTTGACCATGCGCGAGACGCCGCAATCGGTCACGGTCATCACCCGCCAGCGCATGGATGATCAGGCGATGGTCAACCTGGAAGATGCACTGAAGAACACCCCCGGCGTTACGGTGCAGAAATTCAGCGCGGTGCGCCCGTTGATTTATTCCCGGGGGTTTCAGGTAGAAAACCTGATATACGACGGGCTTGCCACGGCCTATGACGGCGACTTCGTGCCATCACCTGATCTGGCGATGTACGACCGGGTAGAGATCGTGCGTGGTGCAACGGGCTTGATGCAAGGTGCCGGTACGCCGTCGGCGGCGATAAATCTGGTCAGAAAGCGTCCGACCCGAGAAACCAAAGTCAGCGTCAGTGGCAGCGTCGGCAGTTGGGATAACTACCGTACCGAACTGGATGCCTCGGGGGCGCTTAACGAAGAAGGTACAGTGCGCGGGCGGGTAGTCGGCAGCTACAACGACAAGAACAGTTTTCGGGATGTTGAGTCAAACGAGCTGGGCCTTTTCTACGCTATTGGCGAGGCCGACCTTAACGACAATACGACGCTGACCTTCGGTAGCTCGTATCAGAACGACAATAACAACACCACTTGGGGCGGTATTCCGGTGGACGCTGATGGCGGCGACCTTCATCTGTCACGTTCTTCCTATTTCGGCAACGACTGGGAATATTGGGACAAGGACACCAGAAGCGTATTTACCGAACTGGACCATCGTTTCGATAACGGCTGGAACTTGCGTCTGGCGGCGATCAAGAACTGGACTGACTCTGACATTCTCGCCTCGTTCCTGCGACCTGTGGGCAACACCTGGCAGCAGCGTATCGTCGAGCAAAACTCCGAGTACGAACAGACCAGCTATGACGCGTTTGCCAGCGGTCCCTTCCAGATGCTGGGGCGCGAACATGAGCTGGTGCTGGGCAGCAGCTGGCGTAAGTCACTCAAGGAAACCAATGGAGGGTACGCGCCAAACGTGAACGGCATCGTCCTTGGTCAGTGGGATCCCAGCGCCAATCCTCGGCCTAGTGTGACTCACACCTATGGCACGCTCACCGATATTGAACAGAAAAGCGTCTATGTCACCACCCGCTGGAGCCTGGCCGACCCGCTCAAGCTAATCCTTGGGGGGCGCCTTGACTGGTATGACTACAACCAGGACATCCTCAATAACCCAAGCACCAACTTTAAGGTCACTCGAAATGTGACCCGTTATGCCGGGTTGATCTACGACCTCAATGCCAACCACTCGGTGTATGTCAGCTACACGGATATCTTCCAGCCGCAAACCTCTCAAGATACCAGTGGCAAGATATTGGAGCCCATCACGGGCAAGAACTATGAGGTCGGCATCAAGGGCGAATACTTCGACGGCACGTTGAACGCCAGCGCTGCGGTATTCCAGATCGATCAAATGAACCGCGCGCGTGAAGTAGACAACCCTGCGCTGACCTGTCCGACGTATCCGGGCATTTCGTGTTACGAGGCTTCCGGAAAAGTACGCAGCCAGGGCATTGATCTGGAGGTCAATGGTGCACTCACGCCGAATTGGCAGGTGGGTGCCGGTTACACATTTACCGAAGCCAAGTACAAGAGCGATTCCGATCCGGCCAATGTGGGGCGCCTGTTTGACACCGACCTGCCTCGCCACTTGTTCAAGCTTTCAACCAACTACCGGCTGCCGGGCGATCTGAACAAATGGCATGTTGGCGGTGCGGTCTATAGTCAGACACGCACCTACAACGTCGGTACTTATCTGAACCAGCCGACTACAGTCGAGCAGGACGCGTTCACGCTGGTTGACCTGATGACTCGCTATCAGGTCAACCCGAATCTTTCGACCCAACTGAGTCTCAACAATGTGTTCGACAAGGTTTACTACGAAGGCCTGGCTAGCGCTCCATTTGGTGGCCGCAGCGTGTATGGCGCGCCGCGTAACTTTACTTTGTCGGCCAAGTACGAGTTTTAAAAGTCCAGACTCACCGCCAGATTCACCCCTTGCTGCGTCACGTCATCATTCTTGCGCCAGTTGTAATCGGCCCGCAGGCTCAAGTCTTGGGTCAGTTTCTGGCTGATGCCAAGAGTGGCGCGGTTCAGGTCTCGCTGCGGCGTGTGGCCTTCAAGGGTGAAGTCATTGAACGGCAGGCTGTTCAAGGCGATGGTCACCTGCTGTTGATCCGTTTCAAACTCCCGCTCATGGGCTACTTCGGCGAACAACTGCGTTGTGGGGGTGACCTGAAACTTGCCTTGTAAACCCGCGCCCAGACGTCGAGACTTACGAGTCTGGTCATCAAAGGTCAGCGCCGTTGAGCGAGTGCCCTTTTCTGAATAACCATTCACGCTCACATGTGCGTAGTCGGCACTGATAAAGGGCGATAAATGCCAGCTACTGCTTGCGCCAGCAATATCAAACCCTAGCCGCGCACTGGCTCCCCAGATTTCGCCATCGGTATCGCCTTTCTCATTACCTTGACTGACACCGAGTGCGAACTTGCGCTCAGCGTTCTCGTAATCCAGATATCCACCTGAAGCTGCAAAATCACCCCACCAATGGTTAGCCTGATACTGGACAAAGGCAGTCGCCAGATAGCTATTGAGTTTGTAGTCCGAATCCCGATCCCCGGCATCCAGTTGTTGTCGATAAGCTCCACCCACCATGCCGACTCGCCAATGATCAGCGAGGCGATAACTTCCGCCGAGGGTCATGTTGTAGCCTTTGCCATCCGCTTCTGCTGAGTTGTCCTGCGCATCAAAGTCCATTTTCTGACCACCCGCCGCGACAATGGCACGCCACTGGCCGACGCCTTGCCAGTTTCCCCAATCCGCGAGCCATTGGCTGCGCAATTCATCCTGTTGTGAACGCAACGTGCCGGTGGCCATTTCCGGCAGCAGGCTTATTTCCCAAGGCGCTGCTAACAGCGAGTAGGCATAGTCGGCAATAAGGCGCTGCCCTGTTACTGTTGGGTGTACACCGTCATTGAACAACAACTTGCTAGGATCTGGCGTGCCGCTGTTCAGGCCATAAGCGCTGTTCTCTTGACAGCTGTTACCGTTGAAACAAGTCCCTACCAGATCCTGATCGGCTGCCAGGCCGAAGCGCGCCGGGTTATCCAGGGTTTCGGATAAGAAGCGTGGAATGTTCAGCGGGATAATCTCGGCGTCGATTTGCGCAAGTCGGCTTACCAGCTGCGCGTTGAACGTCCCGCTGAGGATTGAGGTGATGGGCTCAAGGATGGTGCCCGACACTGCTGGCGTCTGGCCGATGTCCGGCAGCAGCCAGACCATGATGTACTTCGCCCCAGCCTGTTGCAGGACCTGTGCGCTGTCCGCCAGCCTGTTGGCAGCGTCCCGGGATTGCGACAGACTCAACACCCGACCTTGTAGAAAGTCGTTACCTCCACCGGTCAGGTAATACAGCGCGTTAGGGTCTGCACGAAAGTTATTGGCCACCAGATAGCCCGGTCGCGTCCGATAAACAGTCCCGTCATCCGGATCGACGATGTTGGACTGCGACGTGATCGCCTCGTAGATCTGATCTGTGCGGTCGCCGCCGACCGCCCAGTTGTTTCCGTCCGCCACACCCAGCGCAGCGTTGACCGGGGACGTGGATGCCGCGAGGTCGCCTGGCGCAATATTGAGTTTCAGGCCCAGTAAGGTCGATGAGTTCAAACCGAAAAACTCACCGCTTCCGTCCTGATAGGTGGGGCCGGTGCGGTTGGTGAAGCGTAACGTCGCTCCGTTTGGGCCGTCAGCATCGGGAAATTGCCCGGCATCGGCCAGGCTGTCACCGAACACCACCATGGTTGAATAGGGCGAGGGCGCTGCCCAGCTGGAAGGGCAAGTGTAAACAAGCAGGCAGGCGGCGAGCGCCGTAAACCGTCGGGGGCTGAACATTGTCGGATTCCTATTTGTTGTTTTTATGGCTTTACGAAAAAAGTAGCTAGCTGGACCACGAACGATAGGCCAAAAAGTCATTAACCGCCCGACGGTGATTTTTGCGATCGATTTGTATCCGCGGCTTTACAGTGCTGGCGATTTAATGACTCAAAGTATGGATTTTGCTCTTCATGCTTAGGCTATGTGATATTGCACGCCACTCCCCGGTACGCTAATGTGCCGGGACGTAGAAATGAGACCTCCCCTGTGTTGATCGTCAGCAAACTCTTGATGCGTGTTATCAAGGCTCACGCCCGTTGGCGTTGGCGCGCCTGACTTATTCTCTTCCGGCCTGTCCGGACCTCCTGATACGCCTTTAAAACTCTGCCCTGCCGCTTTTCCGGGTCTCTCCCCGGTCGTTAAACTAGCGGGCACTCAATCGGCAGCGATTTTGAAGGTTGAAAAAATAGTCAGTAATTCAATGGGTTTAAGCCAAATGCTGCTGATGATCGATAACTATGATTCCTTTACCTACAACGTCGTGCAGTACTTCGGTGAGCTGGGTGCCGACGTCAAGGTGATCCGCAACGACGAATTGACTGTCGCCGAGATCGAAGCCCTCAAGCCTGAGCGCATCGTCGTATCGCCCGGTCCTTGTACCCCTAATGAAGCGGGCGTCTCGCTGGAAGTGATCAAGCACTTCGCGGGTAAACTGCCGATTCTGGGTGTATGCCTGGGCCATCAGTCGATCGGTCAGGCTTTCGGCGGTGATGTGGTGCGTGCCCGTCAGGTCATGCATGGCAAGACCAGCCCGGTGGTTCATGAGGATCACGGCGTGTTCGAAGGGTTGAATCACCCCCTCACCGTTACCCGTTATCACTCGCTGGTGGTCAAGCTCGATACGTTGCCTGAGTGCCTTGAAGTGACGGCCTGGACTGCGCTGGAAGATGGCTCCAAGGACGAAATCATGGGCCTGCGCCACAAGACGCTGAATATCGAGGGGATCCAGTTCCATCCCGAATCGATTCTGACCGAACAGGGCCATGAGCTGTTCGCCAACTTCCTCAAGCAAACCGGCGGCACCCGTCAGGGTTAAGGATTCTTTTATGACTAAGCCAATGGACATCAAGACCGCTTTGGGGCGTGTTGTCGATAACCTGGATTTGAGCACTGCCGAGATGAGCGACGTCATGCGCGCCATCATGACCGGCCAGTGCACAGAGGCGCAGATCGGCGCTTTCATGATGGGCATGCGCATGAAGAGCGAGAGCATCGATGAAATCGTCGGTGCGGTTTCGGTCATGCGTGAGCTGGCTGACAAGGTTGAGTTGAAGACTCTTGATGGTGTAGTTGACGTTGTCGGTACTGGCGGCGACGGCGCAAACATCTTCAATGTTTCGACGGCCTCTTCTTTTGTAGTTGCCGCAGCCGGATGCACGGTTGCCAAGCACGGTAATCGTGCGGTCTCTGGCAAAAGCGGTAGTGCCGACCTGCTCGAAGCCGCGGGCGTCTACCTGAACCTGACCCCCGTACAAGTGGCGCGCTGCATTGACAGCGTGGGCATCGGTTTCATGTTCGCCCAGGCTCACCATGGTGCGATGAAGCATGCTGCAGGTCCGCGTCGTGATCTCGGCCTGCGTACTCTATTCAATATGCTCGGCCCGCTTACGAATCCGGCCGGTGTCCGCCACCAAGTAGTTGGCGTATTCAGTCAGGCTTTGTGCCGCCCGTTGGCCGAAGTCCTGCTTCGTCTGGGTAGCAAGCATGTGTTGGTGGTCCATTCTCAGGACGGGCTGGATGAATTCAGTCTGGCGGCGCCAACGTTTGTGGCTGAACTTAAAAATGGTGAAGTGACCGAATACTGGGTGCAGCCTGAAGACTTGGGGATGAAAAGCCAGAGTCTGTTTGGTTTGAGCGTTGATGGCCCTGAGGCTTCGCTGGTATTGATCCGCGACGCGCTGGGTCGCCGCAAAACCGAACAGGGCCAGAAAGCGGCTGAAATGATTGTGCTCAATGCAGGCGCAGCCCTCTATGCTGCTGATCATGCCTACACGCTCAAAGAAGGTGTCGAGTTGGCTCACGATGCGCTTCATACCGGGCTGGCCCGGGAGAAGCTTGAAGAGTTGGGTGCCTTTACCGCGGTATTCAAGCAGGAGAATGAAGGATGAGCGTGCCTACAGTTCTGGAGAACATCCTCGCCCGCAAGGCCGTGGAAGTCACGGCTCGCAGTGCGGCAGTCAGTCTCGCTGAAGTCGAAAAACTGGCTGCGGCGGCTGATCCAGTCCGCGGCTTTGCCGACGCACTGATTAAACAGGCCAAGAGCAAGCAGCCGGCGGTCATTGCCGAAATCAAAAAAGCGTCGCCGAGCAAGGGCGTGATCCGCGAGAACTTCGTACCTGCCGACATCGCCAAGAGCTACGAAAAGGGCGGCGCGACCTGCCTCTCGGTGTTGACCGATATCGATTATTTTCAGGGTGCCGATGCTTATCTGCAGCAGGCGCGTGCCGCGTCCAAGCTGCCGGTGATTCGTAAGGATTTCATGATTGATCCTTATCAAATCATCGAAGCCCGTGCCTTGGGTGCTGACTGTGTGCTGTTGATCGTTTCTGCTCTGGACGACGTCAAGATGGCAGAGCTGGCCTCGGTGGCGAAAAGCGTCGGGCTGGATGTACTGGTCGAAGTGCACGACGGCGACGAGCTGGAACGCGCCTTGAAAACCCTCGACACTCCATTGGTCGGCGTCAACAACCGTAACCTGCATACCTTCGAAGTGAGCCTGGAAACCACGCTTGATCTGCTCCCGCGTATTCCTCGTGATCGTCTGGTCATCACTGAAAGCGGCATTCTTAACCGTGCCGATGTCGAGTTGATGGAAATCAGCGATGTGTATTCTTTCCTGGTGGGCGAAGCCTTCATGCGTGCCGAACATCCAGGTGATGAATTGCAGCGCTTGTTCTTCCCTGAGCGCGGTACACCGCCGGTGCGCAGCTCTACGCTGGACTGATCATTTTGGGCGTTGCTTCGACAGGTGTTACAGAGGATCAACATGTCTGATTCAGTCATTGATATCTGCGTCGAAGCTGGCCTGAAAGCCGAACAGGATCTGCTCGCCTCGGTCTGCGCCGGGGAGACCGATTTCGCTCTGCTGCTCTGGCGCCCGAATGATCGGGCGCTGGTGATGCCTCGCCGTATGAGTCGCCTGCCTGGCTTTGTCGAGGCCAGCGAAACGCTTGCAGACAGTGGCTGGCCGATTCTGTTGCGGGAGACCGGTGGCGAGCCGGTGCCGCAATCATCCGCCACCGTGAATATCGCCCTGGTTTACGCTCAGCCTAAAAGTGATCCTGATCGTGACCGTATTGAAATTGCCTACCGCCGGTTGTGTCAGCCGATTCTGGATGTCTTGAATGAACTGGGTGGCGCGGCGTCGTTGGGGGAGGTGGACGGTGCGTTCTGTGATGGCCGCTTCAACGTTAACCTCGATGGCCGCAAGATGGTCGGCACTGCCCAGCGCTGGCGCCAGAGCCAGGGTGGGCTGAGGCCGGTCGTGCTGGCCCACGGTGCATTGCTGGTCGATAACGAACGGCATGAAATGGTTGCCGCCGTTAACCGTTTCAATGAAATCTGCGAGCTTGACCAGCGAGTGAGAGCGGACAGCCATATCGCGTTGTGCGAGGCGTTTGCGGTTGAGGGTGTGTTGGAGAGGTTGTCGAGCACTTATCAGACAGACCTGTCGGATTTGGGGCGTGGCCTCTAGCAAAATATACAAATAATTGAGTTGAAACGCGTTCCTGTGGGAGCGGTGCTTGCCCGCGACAAGGTCAACTAACGTGATCTAAGGCGAATCGTGTCCAGCCAGATCGCGGGCAAGCACCGCTCCCACATTTGTCCGGCGCATAACTGCTGCACGAGGCGCCTCAACGCGTTCCGAACACCACCATCGTCTTGCCTTTGACGTGGACCAGCTTCTGTTCTTCCAGGGCCTTTAACACCCGGCCCACCATTTCACGTGAACATCCTACGATGCGTCCGATCTCCTGACGCGTGATCTTGATCTGCATGCCATCAGGATGAGTCATTGCATCCGGCTGCTTGCACAAATCCAGCAATGTGCGGGCTACCCGGCCTGTGACATCGAGAAATGCCAGATCGCCGACTTTGCGGGTGGTGTTGCGAAGCCGCTCAGCCATCTGGCCGCCAAGTGCGTAGAGGATTTCAGGTTCCAGCAGGGATATCTCACGAAATTTGCTGTAGCTGATTTCGGCGATTTCGCATTCGGTCTTGGCGCGTACCCACGCACTACGTTCTCTTTCTTTTCCGGCAGGCTCAAACAGCCCGAGCTCGCCGCAAAAATCGCCTGAGTTAAGGTAGGCAACGATCATTTCCCGACCTTCATCGTCTTCGATCAAGACAGTGACAGAGCCTTTGATGATGTAGAACAGGGACTCGGAACGATCCCCCGCACAAATGATGTTGGACTTCGCCGAAACGCGCCGGCGCTGTGCGTGAGCCAGAAACTTTTCCAAATGCTTGGTCTTGGATGACAGGGGAATAGCTAGCATTCTTTAGTCCTGAAAAAGTACATCGCCGGAGGCATTCTTAGCGTTATCGGCAGCAGATTGCATTTAGCCAGCTTTTTGGACCTCATTTGAGTCCATTTCCGAAATTTCCTACACGTTAGTCGTGAAATGGAATCTATAGGCGTGCTCAGAGCGCGGCTGTCGCTGTGCTAAGCTGGCCGCCTTTTTAGCAGTGGAGCCCCAGGCGATGAAAGCACGCATTCAATGGGCTGGTGAAGCCATGTTCCTCGGCGAATCCGGCAGTGGTCACGTGGTTGTGATGGATGGTCCGCCCGAGAGCGGTGGTCGTAACCTGGGCGTGCGCCCTATGGAGATGGTGTTGATCGGCCTTGGCGGTTGCAGCAACTTCGATGTGGTCAGCATTCTGAAGAAGTCGCGCCAGCCGGTCGAAAGCTGCGAGGCTTTTCTGGAAGCCGAGCGCGCCACTGAAGATCCGAAGGTGTTCACCAAGATTCATCTACATTTTGTCGTCAAGGGTCGCGGCTTGAAAGAAGCTCAGGTCAAGCGCGCCATCGAGTTGTCCGCCGAGAAATACTGCTCGGCTTCGATCATGCTGGGCAACGCCGGCGTCGAGATTACTCACGACTACGAAATCATCGAGTTGGGCTAAGACACCCAATTATCATAAAAGCGGCGCACACTCTGGCAGACAGCTCCTGACGTCTGCATAATGCGCCCCTTTTTCAGGGAGCAGGATGCGCAGGTTGTTTGCGGCCGCTCCCGAACAGACAACCAAAATCGCCACCGCGAAGAGGTGTTAACCGTCCTACGCAGCTGAGCTTCGCTCAACTGACGGGCATGCTTGATCACGTGGCCTGGGCCGCACATATATAGAGAGTTTTTAACGGTGAAAAGCAAACTCAAGCTCCACGGGTTCAATAACCTGACAAAGACCTTGAGCTTCAACATCTACGACATCTGCTATGCGGAAACCCCGCAGGACCAGCAGGCCTACGTCGAGTACATCAATAGTGTGTACGACGCAGAACGCCTGACGCGGATTTTGACTGATGTCGTCGATATCATTGGCGCCAACATCCTCAACATTGCCCGCCAGGATTACGATCCTCAAGGCGCCAGTGTGACGATTCTGATTTCCGAGCAGCCGGTAACACCTACCGAAAGCCAGATCGAAGAGTCGCCAGGCCCATTGCCGGAAACCATTCTGGCGCACCTCGACAAGAGCCACATCACTGTCCATACCTATCCGGAAATTCACCCGGTGGACGGTATCGCGACGTTCCGTGTGGACATCGACGTGTCAACCTGTGGGGTGATTTCACCGCTTAAAGCGCTGAACTATCTGATTCACAAGTTCGAATCGGACATCGTGACGGTCGACTATCGTGTGCGCGGCTTTACTCGTGACGTTGAAGGCAAGAAGCACTTCATCGACCACGAGATCAACTCGATTCAGAACTACCTTTCTGAAGACACGCGCGACAGTTACCAGATGACTGACGTAAACGTGTATCAGGAAAACCTGTTCCACACCAAGATGCTGCTCAAGAACTTCGAACTGGATAATTACCTGTTCGGTGATGCGACCAGCAATCTGTCCCCTGTGCAGCGTGATCAGGTGACCTCCAAGGTCAAACACGAAATGCTGGAAATCTTTTACGGTCGCAACGTTAACGTCGCCGTTTAACTTTCCACGCAAAAGAAAGGCGCCCGATGAGGGCGCCTTTTTTGTGCTCGCAATTTACTGGATTCAGATCCGGTAAGTGCTTTTGGTCATGACCTTGGCCAGCACGCTCATGCCAAATCTGACCGGTGCAGGGAAGCGGAAGCCGCCTGCATCCAGCGCGCTTTGCGCATGGTGCTCTTCGTCAGCGCGCATCTGCTCGAGGATCGCGCGAGATTTTTCGTCTTCGGCGGGAATTTGCTCAAGGTGTTCATCCAGGTGTTTGCACACCTGATCTTCAGTGGCTGCAACGAAGCCCAGGCTGACCTTGTCGCTGATCAACCCCGCTGCGGCACCAATGCCGAAGGACAGCCCGTAAAACAACGGATTGAGCACGCTGGTGTGGCTGCCCAACTGATGAATACGTTGCTCGCACCAGACCAGATGGTCGATTTCTTCCTCGGCGGCATGCTCCATGGATGCGCGTACATCAGGCAGTTTGGCAGTGAGCGCCTGCCCCTGATACAGCGCTTGGGCGCAGACTTCGCCGGTATGATTAATGCGCATCAGACCCGCAACGTGCCGGGTTTCTTCATCGTTCATTTTGACTTCAGGTTGAACGAGGGCAGGCGAGGGGCGTTGGGAGTATCCCTTGGACGGCAACAGTGTGCGCATCGCTGCGTCGGCTTGCAAAAGGATACGGTCGATAGGGGAGTAGTGACGTTCGGTAGCCATGGGCACCTCCGGAAAAACCATTGGGGCCAGTCTACCCCAATCAGCCGTGTGAGGCTTGAGCTGGATCAGCTGGCTAGAGCCCTTCGGACTCCAGCCGTGCTGCAAGTATTTGAATATCGTGATTAACCCGGCGGCCAGTTCATCTGACGCTGACCCAGAACATGCATGTGAATGTGATAGACGGTCTGCCCGCCCAGCTCGTTGCAGTTCATGACGACGCGAAATCCGTCGTCGCAGCCCAGCTCTTTGGCCAGACGTTGTGCAGTGAAGAGGATGTGACCGGCGAGGCCCTTGTCTTCTTCTGTCAGGTCATTGAGGGTGCGAATCGGTTTTTTCGGGATGACCAGAAAATGAACCGGTGCCTGGGGGGCAATATCGTGAAAGGCCAGCACTTGATCATCTTCGTAGATGATCTTGGCCGGTATCTCGCGGTTAATGATCTTGGTGAACAAAGTATCCACAGCCATTTGCTCCTTGTGGTGGATGGAACGTGCAGATGAATGGACCGCCCCGAGTGTACTGAGGGGATTGGCCCGCGCCCAGCATTTGTCGGTTAGCGCGAACACACGGACTTGTTGATCAGCCCGGCAATGCAGCGACTCATCCAGCGCGAAACCATCCGTGGGCTGAACGCGATCAGTCTGTTACGCCATCCTGGAATGATCACTGCTCGGTTTTTAGCCAGAGCGCGAACGGTATACAGCGCGACTTCTTCGGGGCTCATCATTTTCTGATCGCCGCTTTTACCTACTTGAAGCTGGGCTGTACGGAAAAAGCCGGTGCGTGTAGGGCCAGGGCACAGGACCGAAACCTTGATCCCGTTTTTCTTGACCTCTTCGCGCAACCCTTCCGAGAAATGCAGCACGTAGGCTTTGCTGGCGTAGTAGGTGCTCATCCATGGCCCGGGGCTGAACGCCGCCACGGATGCGACGTTGAGAATCTGCCCGCCACCCTGCAGCGCCATCAGGTTTCCGACCGTGTGGCACAGGCGCGTGAGGGCCAGAATGTTCAAGTCGATCAAGTCCTGCTCCTGTCCCCAGTCCTGAGCCAGAAATGGACCGGACGTTCCGATACCGGCGCAATTGACCAGCAGATCGATCTGGTGTGCACCTTCTTCCAGTTCCAGCAGAAAACCCGACAGGCGCAATGGCTCGCCCAGGTCACAGGCGCGAATGAGCACCTCTACGCCGAAGCGCTGGGTCAGTTCGATAGCGATCGTCTCCAGCAGGTCGCGCTGGCGGGCAACCAGTAACAGGCTGCGCCCTCTGCGTGCCAAGGCTTCGGCCATGGCCAGGCCAATTCCGCTGGTTGCCCCGGTGATCAAGGCGTAACGGGTCATGCGGTTCTCCGTTGGACGTATTGCGAGCCGCGGAGTTTAGTCCGGGGCGTAGACATCAGGCTATTGATCGTCATCAGGCAGCGACTGCTCGTATTGAGTTGTGACGTCAGATAGCTCTTCTTTGAGTAAATGGACTCCCCCAGTCAGGCTGGAAATCACAGAGATGCCAATGAAGAAGATCCACATGCAGGCCAGCAGGATGACGCCGCGGTTATTAGGGGGCGGCGGCGGGCCATAGCGGTTAGTGGTTTTATTGCCCGGTGCGAGAACAAGCAGCAGAGGCAGGACGAAACCTATGTAGGGCACCACGTACAAACACAGCAACCAGGCGGACCATCCTGCGTCGTGCAGCCTTTGAGCACCTATCTGGAGACCGACCAAAAAGAACGCAGCTCCGACGACCGCCAGCAGTAGGCCGCCTCCGACCAGTGAGGCGCTCATGATGACTGAACATATGCCGGCAGCAATAAACCCTGTCACCACTAGCACTGAGATCCACGCCAGATAACGCACGCGACCAATCCGACCCTGAAAGCTGAAGATCTTCAGGTCTGAGTGCTCTGTCTCGGCATCAATCACACTTGCGCGGGGGGGCGCGTAAGGGGAGTTCGGTTGTGATTGAGCGGCATAAGGCGCCGGTGAGCTTTCTTCAACTTCTTCGATGTTCAAGCTTATGAGGGGGTCGGTTTCGATGCGCGCTTCAACCCCAGCATCATTGAGCGCATTGAGATAGACCTGAGCGTCGGCCTGAGTCAGTCCGCGCTTGAGTGCAACGGGCTTGCCATTGAACAGCTTGTCTACGGCGGTGACTTCACTTTTGAACAGTCGAGCAAGATTGAGCTTGGCCGTCTGCAACTCAACACCGTTGCGCAACTGACCTTCGAACACAATCTTGAACAGCGGGGTGGTCATGCTTGGCTTCCTTGTCACAACAAAAAGGCGACGTGGACCGATGTAAGGTGCGGTCGGTCCAGTCATTAGTTAGAAGGGCTTGACCACCACCAGAATGACGATTGCCAGCAGGATCAATACAGGGATTTCGTTGAACCAGCGATAAAACACATGGCTACGGCCATTCTCGCCCCGGGCGAAACGTTTGACCTGTGCGCCACACACATGGTGATAGCCGATCAGCAGAACAACCAGTGTGAGCTTGGCATGCATCCAGGCCTGACTCATGTATCCCGGTACCAGGGCAATAAGCCAGATACCAAAAATCAGCGTCGCAATCATCGCCGGGCCCATGATGCCCCGGTACAGCTTGCGTTCCATGGTGCAGAAACGTTCGCGGCTAACGGCGTCCTCGCTCATCGAGTGGTAAACAAAGAGTCTTGGCAGGTAAAACAGCCCTGCGAACCAACAGACTACTGAAATGATATGAAAAGCTTTGATCCATAAAAGCATTTTTAGTTATTCCCAGGTTCACGGTATGCAAATAGTAGTGGCTTGAGCGCCCATACGTCACGTTGTCGGTTGTCGCAGACGCGTTAGGCCCATATTATCGACGGCTTTCCAGTTGGTACGTAGAGGGCAGGTTATGGTCAAGGTCGGTATCGTCGGCGGCACGGGTTACACCGGTGTCGAGTTGCTGCGTCTGTTGGCGCAGCATCCGCAAGCTGAAGTGGTCGTTATCACTTCTCGATCCGAGGCAGGTCTTCCTGTTGCTGATATGTACCCTAATCTGCGCGGTCATTACGATGGTCTGGCGTTCAGCGTGCCTGACATCGCTACCCTGGGGGCATGCGATGTAGTGTTCTTCGCCACGCCTCATGGTGTCGCGCATTCCCTGGCGGGCGAACTATTGAACGCTGGCACGCGGGTCATCGATCTATCTGCCGACTTCCGCCTGCAAGACTCGGTGGAGTGGGCCAAGTGGTACGGTCAACCCCACGGCGCGCCAGAGCTGCTCAAGGATGCGGTTTATGGTTTGCCTGAAGTTAACCGTGAGCAAATCAAGCAGGCTCGCCTTATCGCTGTGCCGGGCTGCTATCCAACCGCAACGCAACTGGGGTTCCTGCCATTGCTGGAAGCCGGGCTTGCCGATAACATGCGTTTGATTGCCGACTGTAAATCCGGTGTCAGTGGAGCGGGTCGCGGCTTGAGCATCGGCTCGCTGTATTCCGAGGCCAATGAAAGCTTCAAGGCTTATGCCGTCAAAGGCCATCGTCACTTGCCGGAAATCACCCAAGGGCTGCGTCGCGCGGCTGGCGGCGATGTCGGTTTAACCTTCGTCCCGCACCTGACGCCAATGATTCGCGGTATTCACTCCACGCTGTACGCCACAGTGGTCGACAAGTCGGTTGATCTGCAGGCCTTGTTCGAGAAGCGTTATGCCGACGAGCCGTTTGTGGATGTGATGCCTGCTGGCAGCCACCCGGAAACCCGCAGCGTGCGTGGGGCCAACGTTTGCCGTATTGCGGTCCACCGTCCGCAGGGGGGAGATCTGGTCGTTGTGCTTTCGGTCATCGACAACCTGGTCAAGGGCGCGTCGGGCCAGGCCGTACAGAACATGAACATCATGTTCGGGCTGGACGAGAAGCTGGGTCTGTCCCATGCCGGGATGATGCCTTAGAAGCGGTCTTTAGCTTCAAGCTTCAAGCCTCGAGGGGTTGGTGCGACCACTTGCAGCTTGAGGCTTGAAACTTGCCGCTGCTCTGGAATAGTTGACCAATTTTCTGGGAGAAGCGGATAATGCGCGTCATTACGCATTATGACGGCTTAGCGCCGGGAGATATTTAACATGAGCGTCGAATCCTTCACTCCAACGGCTTTGCAATTCACCCATGGTGCTGCGCACAAAGTGAAGACTCTGGTCGATGAAGAGGGTAACGATCGCCTGAAGCTGCGTGTGTTTGTAACAGGCGGCGGTTGTTCAGGTTTTCAGTATGGTTTCACTTTCGATGAAGACGTTGCCGACGATGACACCATTGTTGAGCGCGAAGGCGTGAGCCTTGTGGTCGACCCGATGAGCTTCCAGTACCTGGCGGGTGCTGAAGTGGATTATCAGGAAGGTCTGGAAGGTTCGCGTTTCGTTATCAAGAACCCGAACGCTTCCACTACGTGCGGCTGCGGGTCTTCATTCTCGATCTGATCGTTCTGCACAAATAAAAACGCCGCGCTAATGCGCGGCGTTTTTGTTCGTCTGGAGTCAGGCCGGGTAGATAGCGCCCAGCACTCGCAGACCTTGTGCACCCGTGACGGTCGGGCGATTAGCAGGTACGCCTTCGAGGCAGCAATGAGCGAGCCACGCAAACGCCATGGCTTCAACCCAGTCAGGATCAACGCCGAAAGCAGCGGTGCTGCTGACTTTGGTATTGGGCAACAACTCGGCCAGACGATTGGTCAGCGCAACGTTGTGCGCTCCACCGCCACAGATCAGCAGTTCTTTGGTTTCCGATTGGGCCGATTGCAAGGACTCGGTAATCGCCAGAGCCGTCAGCTCCATCAACGTCGCCTGTACGTTTTCGGCCGAGAGCGTCGGCAACTGGAAGAGATGGTGGTGCAGCCAGCCAAGGTTGAACACCTCTCTGCCTGTGCTCTTCGGACCTTTAGTCAGGAAGAACGGATCGCTGAGCAGCGCTTTCAGCAGTGCAGGATCAACCGTACCGCTCGCGCCCCATGCACCATCACGGTCAAAACCTTCACCACGCTGTGACTGAATCCACGCATCAAGCAACACGTTGCCTGGGCCGCAGTCGAAGCCGGTTACCGGTCGGTCCAGCTCGATCAGGCTCAGGTTGCTGAAACCGCCAATATTGAGGACGGCGCGACGGTCTTTATTGTCGTCGAACAGCGCCTCATGGAACGCAGGGACCAGAGGTGCGCCCTGACCGCCCGCAGCAATATCGCGACGGCGGAAGTCGCTGACCACGGTGATTTCTGTCAGCTCCGCAAGCAGGGCCGGGTTGCCGATCTGGATGCTGAAACCGCGAGCGGGCTCATGGCGAATAGTCTGACCATGGCTACCAATGGCGCGAATCTGCCCGGCAACCATGCCTTGCTGAGTCAGGAGCGTAAGCACACCTTCCGCTGCCAGACGAACCCACTTCTGCTCGGCAATCGCCGCGCGAGCCAACTCGTCCGGCCCGCTGGAGCAAAGCCCCAGCAACTCTGCGCGCAAGTCTTCCGGCATCGGGATGTAGTGAGTTGCCAACAGTCTTGGCCGGTCATCCTGCTCAACAAGGGCGATATCGATCCCATCGAGACTGCTGCCGGACATCACACCTATATAAAAGAACGCCATGGCTTATCGTTTGCTCGAGGCCAGCATGGTGGCCTTTTCCTGATCCATACGAGCCATCAACGGCTGGCTCTGCTGCATGAACCGCTGTTTTTCGGATTTGGCGATCGGATCCGCCATCGGCAATTTGCGACCTAGTGGGTCGACGTGCACGCCATTGACCTGGAACTCATAGTGCAAGTGCGGACCTGTCGACAGACCGGTAGTACCAATATAGCCGATCACCTGACCTTGCTTGACGGTCCCGCCAGTCTGAATGCCTTTGGCAAAGCCCTGCATGTGACCGTACAGGGTACGGTAGGTTTCGCCGTGCTGAATGATCACAGTGTTGCCGTATCCACCACGGCGACCAGCGAGTAAGACCTTACCGTCACCGGTGGCTTTGATCGGTGTGCCACGCGGAGCAGCGTAATCGACGCCTTTGTGCGCGCGGATCTTGTTCAGGATGGGGTGCTTGCGGCCCATGGAGAACATGGAGCTGATACGGGCGAAGTCGACCGGCGTGCGAATGAACGCTTTGCGCATGCTGTTGCCGTCGGCGGTGTAGTAATTGGTGTTGCCTTGTTTGTTGGTGTAGCGAATGGCGGAGTAGGACTTGCCCTGATTGGTAAAGCGCGCAGAAAGGATATTGCCAGTGCCAACCGTTTTGCCGTTGATGACCTTCTGCTCGTAGATAACGTCGAATTCGTCACCCTTACGGATGTCCTGAGCGAAGTCGATGTCGTAGCCAAAGATATTGGCCATGTCCATCGTCATGGTGTGCGACAGGCCTGCGCGCTGGGCGGACTGCGACAGGGAATTGGTGATTACGCCGTGTATATAGGCCGTGCGTACATCCGGCTTGCTGATTTCACGATTGAATGTGAAGCCGCTGCCCGTTCTGGACAGGCTGATGCTTTCCAGCTGGCTGAGCTTGGTGTGCAATTGCTTTAGCTGGCCTTCAGGGGTCAGCTCAAATTGCAGGACCTGACCGTTTTGCAGTCGGCTGAATTGCTTCGCCTCCTTATTACTGGCAATGACCTCGTGCACTGTCGCTGCCGGAAGGCCGACTTTCTCAAACAGGGTGGACAGGGTGTCGCCTTTGGCTACGGTGACTTCCCGGTGATTGGGATCTTTAGCTGCAACGGCAGTAGCTGCAACGTCTCCGGATGTCTGTGCTTCGTTCGCCGCGGTGTCTTCTGCCTGCTCATCGCCATTGTCGATCTGGGCGAATGGAGATTCTGTTGCCGATTGTGTGGCTTCAGTTGTTTCCAGAGCGTCTTGGTTAGGTGCGCTCTGATCAGCAGGCGCTTCCATATCAAGATTCAAAACAGTTTTTTTGGCTTCGACTTCGCTTGAGGGGAAGACCAAGAGTGCCAGGCTCAGAAGGGCGGCAATGCCGCTGGCTGCGAGCAGGTGGGTCTTGGGATAAAGCGGTGGCGCTTTAGGCGGCGTGTCTATCATAGGTAATTTGACTTTGAAAAAAGATGAATTGGAAAAGATGAATGACATGATGAAGATGAAATAACTGTATAAAATATAACCAAAACCTGTGCGAAGCAACCCTGTGGATGAATCGGTTTTCGATTCGTCCCTTGGCGCTGGGCAAAACTTGTAATTGGGCGCTGATCTTGTATGGTTGGTCCCCTTTTGAAAACGGCTATTAATAGGGGATGGATATGAGGTCGGTTGAAGAGCAGCTGGCGCTGATCAAGCGCGGGGCGGATGAGCTTTTGGTTGAGGCCGAGCTTGTTGCCAAGCTCAAGCGTGGTCAGCCACTGCGTATTAAAGCCGGATTCGATCCTACAGCGCCTGACCTGCACCTGGGTCACACCGTGCTTATTAATAAGCTGCGTCAATTCCAGGAGTTGGGTCACCACGTCATATTCCTGATTGGTGACTTCACCGGCATGATCGGTGATCCGAGCGGCAAGAGCGCGACGCGTCCTCCACTGACTCGTGAGCAGGTTCTCGACTACGCAGAAACCTACAAGTCCCAGGTGTTCAAGATCCTTGATCCGGCCAAGACCGAGGTGGCTTTCAACTCCACCTGGATGGACAAGCTGAGTCCTGCGGATTTCATTCGTCTGTCGTCCCAATACACCGTGGCCCGGATGCTTGAGCGTGATGATTTCGACAAGCGCTATAAAAGCAGTCAGCCGATCGCGATCCACGAATTCCTCTATCCGTTGGTGCAGGGCTACGACTCTGTCGCTCTGCGTTCCGACGTTGAGCTGGGCGGCACCGACCAGAAGTTCAACTTGCTGATGGGGCGCGAGCTGCAGCGCGCTTACGGGCAGGAAGCACAATGCATCCTCACCATGCCTTTGCTGGAAGGTCTGGATGGTGTGAAGAAGATGTCCAAGTCTCTGGGTAACTACGTAGGGATTCAGGAAGCGCCGGGCATTATGTATAGCAAGCTGGTTTCCATTCCTGATGCGCTGATGTGGCGTTACTTCGAACTGCTGAGCTTCCGCTCTATGGAAGAGATCAATGGCTTCAAGGCCGATTGCGAGAAGGGTGCAAACCCGCGCGACATCAAAATCAAGCTGGCTGAGGAAATCGTTGCTCGTTTCCATGGCGAAGAGGCAGCTGCCAGTGCGCACCGCTCCGCGGGCAATCGTATGAAGGATGGTGAGCTGCCGGACGATTTGCCGGAAATCTCAGTAAGTGCCCCTGAAGATATGCCCATCTCGGCCGTCCTTAATAAGGCAGGCCTGGTTAAGAACTCTGCAATGGCCAGGGATCTGCTTGCTTCCGGTGGTGTGCGTATAGATGGTGAAGTTGTGGATCGCTCGTTCGTCTTTAAAGTAGGGGCGACCCATGTTTGCCAGGCTGGCAAGAAGGCATTCGGGCGTATTACGCTGGTTTTGGAATAAAGCTGTAATTAAGGGTTGAC
>NZ_LOHF01000012.1:0-21883 GCF_002158995.1 Pseudomonas caspiana
AGAAAAGCGCTCCAAATCAGTTAATTGCATTTTTGGTTGGTCGGGGCTGCGTTGCTTCAACCCGGATATTCGGCGTGCAACCGCGCCAACAACTGATCCTTCTCTTCCCACAGCTTATTGATCCACTGTTGAAACTCCAACCGGTACTCGCCGTCCTGATCGTAGTTCTTGCCAATGAAGTGCGGCGGGATCTTGATCTCTTCGAAATGCGCGACCACTTCTTTGACATTGCCGCATAGCAGATCCCAGTAACCCGGTCGGCCGTGCGGGTAATGAATCGTGACGTTGATGATCGACTCCAGTTGTTCGCCCATCGCATCCAGTACGAACGCGATTCCGCCTGCCTTGGGTTTGAGCAGATAGCGAAACGGTGATGACTGTGCAGCATGTTTGCCGCTGGTGAAGCGGGTGCCTTCCGCGAAGTTGAAAATGCCCACCGGGTTGTTGCGGAATTTGGCGCAGGTGCGTCGGGTGGTTGCCAGGTCCTTGCCTCGTTTCTCCGGATGTTTGGCCAGGTAGGCTTTGGAGTAACGCTTCATGAACGGGAAGCCCAACGCCCACCACGCCAGACCAATCACCGGCACCCAGATCAACTCCTGCTTGAGGAAAAACTTCAGCGGGCGGATCCGGCGATTCAAGACGTACTGCAAAACCATGATGTCGACCCAACTCTGGTGGTTGCTGGTCACGAGATAGGAATGCTCGTAATCCAGACCCTCCAGGCCGCTCAGATGCCAGCGAGTGTGCCCGAGCAGGTTTATCCAGCGGTTATTGTTGGCGATCCAGGCTTCATGAATGTGGCTCATCAGCCAGTCGGTCACGCGCTGGGCTGCGGGAAAGGGCAGGCACAGTTTGAAAATGGCGACGACAAACAGCGGCGTGCAACAAATGATGGTGTTGAGCGCCAATAGCAGCGAGGCAATGACGCCACGCAATGGTGCAGGCAGGAAATCCATACCGGACGGGCTCCAAAAGATTATTCAGATGTTGTCGCCCCGCAGGCGACAACATCACAAGTATGGCCGGACAGTGTGTCAGGAAAGGTTATCGGCCTGAATCGCCGTCAACGCGATGGTATAGACGATGTCATCGACCTGTGCACCTCTGGGCAGATCGTTCACTGGCTTGCGCAGGCCTTGCAGCATCGGGCCGATACTCACGCAATCAGCGCTGCGCTGCACCGCTTTGTAGGTAGTGTTGCCAGTGTTCAGATCAGGGAACACAAACACGTTGGCGCGACCCGCTACTGCGCTGTCGGGAGCCAGTTGGCGGGCGACGTTTTCGTTGGCGGCGGCATCGTATTGCAGCGGACCGTCGATCAGCAGATTGCGTTGTGTTTCCTGGGCCAGTTGCGTTGCTTCACGGACCTTTTCCACCTCTTCGCCACTGGCCGAGTTGCCGCTGGAATAGCTGATCATCGCGACCCGCGGCGTAATGCCGAAAGCCACTGCCGAGTCAGCGCTTTGCAGGGCGATTTCTGCCAGCTCACTGGCGCTTGGATGCGGGTTCATGATGCAGTCGCCGTAGACCAGAACCTGGTCGGGAAACAGCATGAAAAATACTGACGATACCAGCGTGCAGCCCGGCGCAGTCTTGATCAGTTGCAAGGCTGGGCGGATGGTATTGGCGGTGGAGTGAACGACGCCGGAAACCAGCCCGTCGACCTCGTCCAGGGCCAGCATCATGGTGCCGATCACCACGGTGTCTTCCAGTTGTTGTTCAGCCATCGGCGCGTTGAGGTTTTTGCTTTTGCGCAACTCGACCATCGGTGCGATGTAACGCTCGCGAATGACGTCGGGATCAACAATCTCAAGGCCGGGCGGCAGTTCGATACCCTGGGCCTTGGCCACCGCATGGACTTCTTCAGGTTTGGCCAGCAGTACACAGCGCGCAATGCCACGCGCCTGGCAGATCGCCGCAGCCTGAATGGTCAACGGCTCGCTGCCTTCCGGCAACACAATGCGTTTGTTGGCGGCCTGAGCACGCTGGATCAACTGATAACGGAACACCGCTGGCGACAGGCGCAGTTCCCGTGGCGTGCCACAGCGCTGGTGCAGCCAGTTGGCGTCCAGATGGCTGGCGACGAAGTCAGTGATGATCTCGGCTCGCTCGCGGTCATCAATGGGGATTTCCTTGTTCAACTGGTTGAGCTGAGTGGCGGTGTCATAGGAGCCGGTGCTGACCGACAGAACCGGCAGGCCTGCCTGCAAGGCGCCGCGACACAGCTCCATGATGCGTGGGTCCGGCACGGTGTCGC
The DNA here is from genome assembly GCF_002158995.1 of Pseudomonas caspiana. GTDB lineage: Bacteria > Pseudomonadota > Gammaproteobacteria > Pseudomonadales > Pseudomonadaceae > Aquipseudomonas > Aquipseudomonas caspiana. The sequence goes on from NZ_LOHF01000012.1 coordinate 2,258, forward strand.
TGGTCAACAGCAAGCCCGCCAGCGGCACGCCATTCATGGCGGCAAGGCTGACGGCCAGAATGATGTCGTCACGGTCGCCGGGCGTTACGACCAGCACGCCCGGTTTGAGCAGCTGTACGGTGTTGAGCACGGTACGGGCGCAGATAATGATTTTCGACATGCGCCGCTGATCATAGTCGCCGGCATTGATCACCTGCGCGCCGAGCAGCTCGGCCACGTCACGGGTTCGCGGTGCGTTCAGCTCGGCCTGATACGGAATACAGCCCAGCAGGCGGAAGTCACCGCTGCGCAACAACGGCGAATGTTCTTTGAGTCTTGCGGCGAAGGCTTCCATGCTTTCGTCTGTACGGACTTTATTGAGAATCACCCCCAGGACTTTTGGGTCCTTGGGACCACCGAACAGCTGAGCCTGCAATTCGACCCGGCCCGAAAGTTCGGCCAGCACTTCGTTTTCTGGCGCGGACACCAGAATGACATCGGCATCCAGACTTTTGGCCAGATGCAGGTTTACCCGCGCTGCATAACTGGCGTGCCGGGTCGGCACCATGCCTTCGACAATCAACACGTCTTTGCCGACTGCGGCTTGTTGATAGAGGCTGATGATCTCTTCCAGCAACTCATCCAGTTGGCCGTCGCCGAGCATACGCTCAACATGCGACAAGGCCAGTGGTCGTGGCGGGTTGAGGCCGTGGGTACGCGCAACCAGCTCGGTGGAACGCTCCGGGCCCAGATCACCGGGGTGTGGCTGGGCGATGGGCTTGAAGAAGCCGACTTTCAGCCCGGCACGCTCAAGGGTGCGCACCAGACCAAGGCTGATGGATGTCAGACCCACACCAAAGTCTGTGGGGGCAATAAAGAAAGTCTGCATTCAGGGTTCTCGCTTGAGCAGTACAAGGGCCGTGGCGGGAGGGAACAGCCAGCAGGCCGGAAAACAGGGCGCTGTCGAATCGCAGCGTCTCAACGGGAGCTAAGGTTATCTTCATCCGGGGCCTGCGCACACCAGCCACAGTGAAAGCCTTCACCTATTTTTTGCAGTCGTTGCTGTGGATCAAGTACCCAGGCGCGCGATTGCCATGGCGGTTGATGGCGCAGGTGCTGAGTATGCCCGCAAGACAATATGGCCACCCAGTGACCTTCATCGTCCTGCCGGAAATCTGTAATCGTCACGTTATTCAATATGGCCTTTCGGTCCCCGTCTGTCAGAGTTGCGTTCGCTTTCGAGCGTTGGCTTGGTTAAACTTGATCGTTCTTCAATCTTAAGCAAAGGTCTTGCCCCATGCCGATCGCCGCCAATAAGGCTGTCTCCATTGACTATACCCTGACCAATGACGCTGGTGAGGTCATCGACAGTTCCGCTGGCGGCGCGCCGCTGGTCTACCTGCAAGGCGCAGGCAACATCATCCCGGGCCTGGAAAAAGCTCTGGACGGCAAGAACGTTGGTGACGAGCTGAAAGTTGCCATCGAGCCGGAAGATGCTTACGGTGAATACTCCGCTGAACTGGTCAGCACCCTGAGCCGCAGCATGTTCGAAGGTGTCGACGAACTGGAAGTGGGTATGCAGTTCCACGCTTCCGGCCCGGACGGCAGCATGCAGATCGTGACCATTCGCGACCTGGATGGCGACGATGTCACCGTTGACGGCAATCACCCACTGGCGGGTCAGCGCTTGAACTTCGAAGTCAAGATCGTTGATATCCGTGACGCAAGCCAGGAAGAAATCGCCCACGGTCACGTGCATGGCGAAGGTGGTCACCACCATTGATTTGAGCTGCTAAGCTCAGGTAGCTGAAAAGGCGCCCAGGCAGGTTCTGCGCGAACAACTTGGTTCACGCAGCCTGGTAAGGCGCCTTTTTTGTCCGCTGGATTTGAGGGGGAGTGGTTCATGAGTGCGTTTCACGACATTAAATTGAAGGATCTGGATGGTCAGGAGCTTTCTCTGGCGACCTTCAAGGGGCGAGTCGTTCTGGTCGTCAATGTCGCTTCAAAGTGTGGGCTGACGCCTCAGTACGCGGCGCTCGAGAGTCTCTATCAAAAATACAAGGACCAGGGCTTCAGCGTGCTGGGTCTGCCGTGCAACCAGTTTGCAGGACAGGAGCCGGGGACCGAGCAGGAGATCCAGGATTTCTGCAGCCTCAACTATGGCGTGACCTTTCCACTGAGTACCAAGCTCGACGTCAACGGTCACGATCGTCATCAGCTTTATCGTCTGCTGGCCGGTGAAGGCGCTGAGTTCCCTGGCGACATCACCTGGAATTTCGAAAAGTTTCTGGTGGGCAAGAACGGCGCAGTCCTGGCACGTTTCTCACCGCGCACAGCGCCGGATGATCCAGCTGTGATTCTGGCGATCGAAAAAGCGCTGAGTTGAATCCCGCGAACACGCCATCTGTAGGAGCTCACGAGCAGCGCGAGGCAGCGATAGCGGTTTGCATGACACCCCGCCGTCGTGACCTGCGCGCGCTTCTGTTAAAAACCTGATTATCTGAACTCACAAAGAACCTGTGGGACCGAATTTATTCGGGAAGAGGTCGGTACATCCTCCATATCGTCGTCGGAAATTCCGCCTTCCCGGATGAATCCGGTCCCACAGGCCTGTGTTTAAGGCCGACAGCGCGGTGCTATGCACATGGGCGCAGTTACAAAAGCGCTGAGTTGCTTCTCAATCCAAATCACTCAAATCAATAGTGCTGTCACCCGCCTGAAACCCCGCCCTATCCTTGATGATTCGAAATGATCACCAAGGAGCGTCGCATGCCGGTCAAAGCCCTGTTCAAACCTTTCCACCTGGGCAGCCTTGAGTTGTCGTCACGGGTAGTCATGGCGCCGATGACCCGTTCGTTTTCCCCCGGTCACGTGCCCAATTCGAGAGTGGTTGAATACTACCGCCGCCGCGCCGCAGCCGGTGTGGGGCTGATCATCACCGAAGGCACCACCGTCAATCACAAAGCCTCCAACGGCTACCCCAACGTGCCTCAATTCTTTGGCGACGCGCCCTTGGCCGGCTGGAAGAAAGTGGTCGAGGCGGTGCACAACGAAGGCGGCAAGATCGTCCCGCAGTTGTGGCACGTTGGCGCTGTTCGCCGTCTGGGCACGGAGCCGGATGCCAGCGTTCCGGCTTATGGTCCGACGGAAAAACTCAAGGATGGACAGGTCGTGGTCCATGGCATGAGCAAACAGGACATTGATGAAGTCATTGCCGCGTTTGCCCAGGCGGCCAAAGATGCCCAGAGCATCGGCATGGACGGTGTGGAAATCCATGGTGCCCACGGCTATCTGGTGGACCAGTTCTTCTGGGAAGGCAGCAATCAACGGAGTGATGAATATGGCGGCAGCCCGGCTAACCGGTCGCGCTTCGCTATTGAATTAGTCAAAGCGGTGCGGGCTGCGGTCGGTCCTGATTACCCGATCATCTTCCGTTTTTCACAGTGGAAGCAGCAGGATTACAGCGCGCGGCTGGTGGAAACACCGGAGGCGCTTGAGGCGTTTCTCAAACCCTTGTCTGACGCTGGAGTGGATATCTTTCATTGCTCGACGCGGCGTTTCTGGGAGCCGGAGTTTGAAGGCTCTGATCTCAATCTTGCAGGTTGGACTCGCAAACTGACCGGCAAGCCGACTATCACAGTGGGCAGTGTCGGGCTGGATGGCGAGTTTCTGCAGTTCATGGTCAACACTGACAAGATTGCTCAGCCCGCCAGCCTGGAGAACCTGCTCCAGCGTCTGGGCGATGAAGAGTTCGATCTGGTCGCCGTTGGGCGCGCATTGCTGGTGGATCCTGAGTGGGCCGTGAAAGTCCGCGAAGGTCGTGAGCAGGATATCCTGCCCTTCAGTCGCGATGCGCTGACAACGCTGGTTTAGCGCTTGAGCTTCAGCTGCGCAGCATGAGCCGGTTTAGGCTTGGCCGGTTCTGGCGTTGGGCAGGCATTGAGCATCTTGCGTTCAAACAGGTCGATGATTGCCCCCCAGCCCTGGCGACTGGCGTGCTGCCGCGCATTGAGGCGCACGCGACGCAAGGTCTCACTGTCTTCCAGCAACCAGCATGCGGCATCAATGAACGCGGCTTCGTCGCCCGGCATGGCCAGCGCTCCGTTGTGACCATGGCGAATATGCTGCCCTGCCGCGGCTTCGTCATAAGCGACCACGCCGAGTCCTGAGGCCAGCGCCTCCAATACGACGTTGCCAAAGGTCTCGGTCAGGCTCGGGAACAAAAAAACATCCCCGGATGCGTAATGCTCGGCCAGTGTCTCACCGCGCTGGGTGCCGCAGAAGACAGCGTCCGGAAGTTGTTGTTGCAGTGCAGCGCGCTGCGGGCCGTCACCCACGATCACCAACTTCAACTGACGCTGCGGGTATTTGCTACGCAACGCGTCAAAGCTCGACTGGAGCAGGCAAAGGTTTTTCTCCGGTGCAAGCCTTCCGACGTGCAACACGGCGATATCGCCAGCGCTCAACCCCCAGCTATCGCGCAGCGCCTGTGAACGTTTCGAAGGGTGAAACAGCACACTGTCTACCCCTCGTGACAAGAGCTCGATCCGTTCGAAACCCCTTCGTTCAAGGGCCACTTTCTGGCTGACACTTGGTACCAGCGTGACCTTGGAGCGGTTGTGGAACCAGCGCAGATAATGAGTCAGCAGGCGGTTCATGAAGCCCATCCCGTATTGCTGGGTGTACTGCGCAAAGTTGGTGTGGAAACCGCTGATCACAGTGATCCCCAAGCGTCGCGCCGCTCGCAGCGCCGATAGCCCAAGCGGCCCTTCGGTGGCGATGTACAGCACATCCGGACGTTGCCGCTGCCATCGGCGCAGCAGCTTATGCATCGACGACTGCCCCCATTGCAGCCCCGGATAACCCGGAATCGGCCAGCCCCGACACAGCATCAAATCATCAGCAGCCAGCCCGGCATCGCTGGGCTGACGAGGCCGTACCAGCTCCACGCGATGCCCGCGCTGCCGCAACCCGTCGCACAAACGGCCCAGAGTATTGGCAACGCCGTTGATCTCGGGTGCGAAGGTTTCGGTAATCAAGGTGATGTGAAGAATTTGGCTCATGACAGCCAGTGTCGGCCGCAATGATTTCGGTTATGTGGCGGTGGGGTGATGGATTTATGACGGGGTGGTTGAATTGAAGCGTGTGTTTAGAGGAGCCTCCACGCTGTCGCGTAGCAAACATTGAACTGTAGGAGCGCACGAGCACCGCGAGGCCGCGATAGCGATGTATCAGACATGCCGCTATCGCTGCCTCGCGGTGCTCGTGAGCTCCTACAGAAAGGTATTCACAATAAGATATTCTTTCGTGTAGGAAATAGGGAAGTGATAAGCGCTGATGAAACAGGGCGAGATGGAAACCGGAATTATGCTCCTACATAAAGTTCCTACAGAATGGACTTTTTAGGACGATGGCAGATGTTTGCCATTGAAGGGCAGTAGCTTGTCGTACAGGTTTTAATGTTGTTTTAAATGGTTGTGGGAACGATCGGATATTAATGTAGGTTGTTTCTTTCTGAAAAAATTTCCAGCAAGTTGGCTCCGTGCTCGCTATTTTGTAGGCGTAATAAAAAGGCCCAATCAAGGGCCTTTTTATGAATCTCAGGATTCCTGCTTCAGTAACGCTTCCTCACCCCGTTCCCGTACCCAGAATAAAGTCGCTCCGGCGACAGCAGCGGGCATCATCAGAATGTTGACCACAGGAATGAGCAGCGCGACGTAAACGATGCCGCCGAAGCTCAGGCTCTGCCAGCGTTTGGCGCGCAGCCAGGCAAGCATCTCGTTCCAGCCCAATTTGTGGTTGTCAGCCGGGTAGTCGATGTATTGGATTGCCATCATCCAGACCCCGAACAAGAGCCACAGCGGCGCAGCAATCAGGTTGACCACCGGGATGAACGACAGAATGAACAGAGCCAGGGCACGAGGCAGGAAATAGCCCAGCTTGCGCATTTCCCGGCCAAAGGTGCGTGGCACCATGGCGACCAGTTCACCCCAACTGAAGGCTGGGAAGTCATCGGTACCGCGTACCACCACTTCAACCTTTTCCGAGAGAAAGCCGTTGAACGGTGCGGCGATGATGTTGGCGAGCATGGTGAAAGTGAAGAACACCATGAATATCACCAGCGCGACGAACAGCGGCCAGAGGATATAGCTAAGAAAGCTCAACCAGCTCGGCAACTCGGGCATGAACGTATCCACCCACATGCCGAACTGATGCATAGCCAGGTAGATCAAGCCTGCGAACAGCAGCAGGTTGATGGTCAGTGGCAGCAGTACAAAAAGACGCAAGCCTGGGCTGAGCACCAGTTTCAGGCCTTCGCGCAGGTATTGCGGGCCCGAGAGAGCGGGAGCAGGCATGGCAGCCTCCAAATGATGGAAAACGCGCCGACCTTACCGGCTTTGTCTGGCCGGTGAAAGTGACTTGGGCGCTGGTGTATTGGCTATTTTCGAAAGATGGCTAGCCGAATCAGGCAGGTGATCACCTTAGTCCCTGACAAGGCCCTGCCGCGCTGCAGACGAGTGACCTGTAGGAGCTGCCAAAGGCTGCGATGGCGGTTCGTCAGGCTTTATGCTTTCGCAGCCTTCGGCAGGCCCTACAGAAAGACGGCTTCCCCGTTGCGGCGGACATTCGCAGTAACAAACCCATGAGCGTAAAATCTGTGCACAGGTTTGAATCAAGGACTTATCCGAATAGGGACTGCCTATGAGGTGGATTGTGAAACGATATTTCCTTAATCTTTGCAGCCCCGATAGGCTGGCCACCAATTTCTCCACCTATCCTTTCCAAATTTGATACTAGGGAGACATCATGAGCGTACTGGTAAACAAACAGGCTCCGGATTTCGATTCAGCTGCAGTGCTGGGCGACGGCTCTATCGTCGACAGCTTCAAACTGTCCTCGCTGCGTGGCAAATACGTCGTACTGTTTTTCTGGCCTCTGGATTTCACCTTCGTCTGCCCGTCTGAAATCATTGCCCACAACAACCGCATCGCCAAATTCCGCGAGCTGGGTGTTGAAGTGGTTGGCGTTTCCATCGATTCGCAATTCACTCACTATGCATGGCGCAGCACCCCGGTTGAGAAGGGCGGCATCGGCGAAGTCGAGTTCACTATGGTTGCTGACGTGAAACACGAGATCACTCGTGCTTACGGTATCGAACACGATGCAGGCGTCGCGCTGCGTGCTTCGTTCCTGATCGACCGTGAAGGCGTGGTTCAACATCAGGTTGTGAACAACCTGCCACTGGGTCGTGACGTTGAAGACATGATCCGTCTGGTTGAAGCGCTGCAGTTCACCGAAGAACACGGCGAAGTTTGCCCAGCTGGCTGGCGTCCAGGCCAAAAAGGTATGAAGGCTGACGCCAAAGGCGTTGCTGATTACCTGGCCGAAAACGCTACTAGCCTGTAACACGTCGCTGCGGCTTCGGTCGCAGCTTCAAAATTTCCAGGATTGCCGTGTTTCTGAGCCTTCCCCAAGTGCTTTTCGGCGATCCTTTTTATTCCAGCCGGTGCGACCACGGCGTCAATGGTCGGTCGATAGGAGTCTGTCATGTCTGATGTACGTCATTCCCGAGTAATCATTCTCGGCTCCGGCCCAGCCGGTTACAGCGCTGCGGTCTATGCCGCACGTGCCAACCTCAAGCCTCTGCTGATCACCGGTATGCAGGCTGGCGGTCAGTTGACCACGACTACCGAAGTCGATAACTGGCCGGGCGACGTGCACGGGCTGACCGGCCCGGCGCTTATGGAACGTATGCGTGAACACGCCGAGCGTTTCGAAACCGAAATCGTCTTCGACCACATCAATGCCGTGGACCTGGCTGGCAAGCCGTTCAGCCTGAAGGGCGACAGCGGTACTTACACGTGCGATGCGCTGATCATCGCGACCGGTGCCAGTGCTCGCTACCTGGGCCTGCCATCTGAAGAAGCGTTCATGGGCAAAGGCGTTTCGGCCTGCGCAACCTGTGACGGTTTCTTCTACCGCAACCGTGAAGTCGCTGTGGTCGGCGGTGGTAATACCGCCGTTGAGGAAGCGCTGTATCTGGCCAACATCGCCAGCAAAGTGACTCTGGTTCACCGCCGCGAGACGTTCCGCGCCGAGAAGATCCTGATCGACAAGCTGCATGCGCGGGTTGCCGAAGGCAAGATCGAACTCAAGCTGAACGCCACACTGGACGAAGTGCTGGGCGATAACATGGGTGTGACGGGCGCACGTTTGAAAAACAACGACGGCAGCACCTCTGAGCTGAAAGTGGATGGTGTGTTCATCGCCATCGGCCACACGCCTAACACCTCGCTGTTCGAAGGCCAACTGGCATTGAAGGACGGCTACATGGTTGTGCAGGGCGGCCGTGAAGGCAATGCCACTGCTACCAGCGTTGAAGGTGTGTTTGCGGCTGGCGACGTAGCTGACCACGTTTATCGTCAGGCCATCACCTCTGCTGGCGCAGGCTGCATGGCTGCACTGGATGCCGAGCGGTATCTGGACGGCCTGGCCGACGCTTCGTTCTGATAGCGTTTGCCTTGCAATAAAAAACCGGCCTCGGCCGGTTTTTTTATGCGTACTGCTTTATCTGTAGGAGCTGCCGAAGGCTGCAAGACGGTGTACCTGATGTTCCGTCATTCGCAGCCTTCGGCAGCTCCTACAAAATGTGTGTCGATTAAGCCTTGCGCGTAAGCGGCTCACCTGTGAACTTCACACCCGCCAGTCCATTGGCAATCAGTGCACGAATATTGCCGTGATCGCTGCCTTCTGGTGTGGCAACTACCGAACGATAGTGCTCGCCGAAAGCCAGCAATGCTTGTTTGTCGCTCAGGCCTTCCAGCAGCGCCAGGCCCAAAGTTTTGCACGAGCCTTCGTTCTGGCCCGCAGCATTTTCCACACCGCCATTGGTGAACGCTTGTGGTTGATAGTCATAGCCTGCGGCGATGAATGCCAGGGTGTCTGCGAAAAGGTGTTCGCCGCTGTCGAGGCTGACGAGCAGGGTGTTCAGATCAGTCATGCTTGGGTTCCTTGGCAAACGCGGCTTGCTGCTCGGCGTTGGCTTCTTTCTGGTATTGAGCTTTCCACTCGCTGTACGGCATGCCGTAAACCACTTCACGAGCTTCATCGAGGCTGACCTCAATGTGTTTTTCGTCGGCCGCTGCCTTGTACCACTTGGACAGGCAGTTACGGCAGAAGCCGGACAGGTTCATCAAATCGATATTCTGCACATCTTTACGGCTGTCCAGATGCGCGACCAGTCTGCGAAAGGCTGCTGCTTCGAGTTCAAGGCGTTGTTGGTCAGTCATTTTGATTCCTGCCACGTTGAATTTGGGAGAGGTGAAGCTTGGTAGCTCCGCCTAAATGAGGGATTTGAATTCATTCTTCAAATCCCTTTTTTAAGATGCCGGCCGCCGTTGACGACCACGCTGCTTCCAGTGCTGTACTGACTATTGAGCAGATAAAACACTGCATCGATCAAAGGCTGAGAACCTGGCTCGAATTCCAGCAGGGCTTTTTTAAGAGCTTGATTGCGATAAGCCTCGTCGCTGTTTTCCTTGAGGATCAGCAAGCCCGGCAGGATAGCGTTTACCCGAATATCAGGCGCGAGCTTTTCGGCGAAGGACAGCACCATGTTCTGCAATGCGGCTTTGGTGGCCGCGTACGCGATATGGCTTTTACTGCCGCGTGATGAAGTTTCATCGCAGATATGGATGATGTCCGACTTCTCGCTTTTGGCCAGCAATGGCGCCAACTCATGGTTCAGATGGTAGGGCGCTTCCATATGCAGTTTGAACATGATGTACAGGTTGTCGACGCTGTCATCCAGCCACAGCGAGGCGTTGTGAATCACCGCTCGAAGACCGGTGTAATTGCTTTTCAGGTAATCGACAAGGGCCATCCGGTCCTCTGCAAGCAGCAGGTCCGTCTGGAAAGAGACAATGTTCGGGTAATCGGGCGTGTGCGCGATGCTGCGGCTGGCGTTAACTACGAAATGGCCCGCTTTGGCCAGTTCAATAGCCAGTTCAAGCCCGACCCGCTGACTGGCCCCGGTAATCAGGATTGGATTATTCATTAGCGACTGTTTGGCATGCGTTCAGTGATGTCCTCACGAGAGCGCATAGCATACCGAAGTTTGTTGCAGCGGGGGCATTCAGGACCCGGTGGCTCAACGCTTCCGGGTCAGTGTGATTCAGTTGCTGCGTACCGATTCAGGCCCAGGTCGCGGGGGAGCCTGTGTCGGGTTCAGCCAGCCGGCCAGCAAATGAGTCGACAACGGGATAAACCAGAACACCATCAGGGGCGTGAGGATCAACGTACTGATCATGATGCGCGGAACCAGCTGCAGATCGTTGAGCAGCGGGCCGAGCACGAAATTAAACAACAATGAAACAGGGAAGAACGCCAGCCAGATTGCCACTGCCTGTTTCCAGCGTGGCGGACGTTGGCCGACAGAACCGAACCAACCGTCGATACCACTGACGCGATGCTCCGACGGCTGGGCGAATAAGCCACTGCCACGCACCAACCAGGAGCTTCGGGACTCAGAATGCTCCCAGGCGTGCATGGTCTCAGCATTGGCGAAGCGGAAAATAATCTGGAATTCATCGTCTCCGGGTGGCGGGGCAAGCACGCCTGAGCCCAGATAACCGGGAAAGTCGGTGGCAAGTCTTTCGCCTTCGTGCAGCCAGGAAATCAGTTCCTGATAGCGCCCATGGGCGACGCGGCGCGCGACCAGCAAGGTGACGGGGGTGGTAGACATTATGTATCTCCGATAAACGAGTGAGATTCCCGGGTAAGGAAGTCACATGACGCAGCGCGGGGTAGTGGCTGTGTCAGCTTCGTTGTTAAAGCAAGCAAGGATTATTCCTGAAATCCGTAAATAAGCTATAGCGCATCAGGAAATCCCTGACGAATAGCCGTATCAGGTCGTGTTTTTGCGAAATGAGCCCGGTGCAGGCGTACAATGCGCCGATTGTTTTCAAGCGATCCTAGTCATGACTGAATCCGCCATTGGCCTTGAGCCCTCCATCGGGCTCAAGCAAGAAGAGCTCTTCCCCATTCGCGAGGTTTCGCGCATCACAGGGATCAACCCGGTGACGTTGCGTGCGTGGGAGCGGCGCTATGGTCTGATTCAGCCAACCCGCACCGAAAGTGGTCATCGCCTGTATTCGCAGGCTGACATTGATGAAGTGCGTAGCATTCTTGGCTGGATCGAGCGTGGTGTCGCGGTGAGCAAGGTCGGCAAGATTCTGGCGAAGACCAATGACGTCAGGCTGAAGGCATCGACACTCGACAGCGACGTTCTGCCGGGTGACTGGGCGCAATCGCAGCAACTGATCAAACAGGCGGTAGGGGCATTCGACGAGCCGCGCCTTGAGCAACTCTACGGACGCTTATTTTCCAGCTACCCGATGGCAGTTGTATTCGAAGAGATTTTTCTACCTGTCTGGCGTGAGTTGCTGCTGCATCACGACCAGTTTGGCCAGACCAGCGAATGGTTGTTTCTGGACAGTTTTCTGCGTGCGCGAACCTCGCAGCGCTTGCAATTTACCCGTGGTTCGACCGAGCACACGGTCATTCTCGCTGCTGTACCCGGGCAGTGCAGAGAGCTGGAGTTATGGGTTGCCGGGCTGTTAATCGGCAATCCTGATCTGGATATTCAGGTACTTGCCCTTGGGCAACCGCTGGAAGAGCTGACGCTGGTGTGCGGCAAAGTGCATCCGGTGGCAGTGGTGCTGTATAGCAATCATCCGCCTGCTGTCGATTTTGCCCGACGCCTGAAGCGTCTCGCCCTGGCTCTGGATTGCCCGCTACTGCTGGCGGGCGAAGGTGCCGATATTGCTCGTGAGTCGCTGGATGGTTCGGCTGTAGCGTGTATCGGCAGCGAAGGACGCTCCATGCAGCGTGGGTTGCAGTTATTCCTGAAGGGGCGTCTTGATACCTGAAGCTAGCGGTGCATCGACGGATAGATCTTGCGGTGCTGCTGCAGGATGTACTGACGCAGCCGCTCGGTGTCTTCCTTGTTCTGGTCGCTCAAACGGTAGGCCGCCAGCCCGGATTCAGTTAGACGCTCAAAGGTGCCACGCATGGCAATCGGCGCATGTCCCACTGGGGCAAACCAGGCGGTAAACAGCTTGGGCGGACGGGTGGTTTTTCGATGTTCGAGCAGCACACCCTTGAAAGAAATCTCATGCAGCCAGAGCGCGGTCATCGCGCCTTTTTCGGTTTCCAGCGCGACCGGTTCCGGTAATGTCAAACGCCATGGACGAATGCGCGGTCCTTCTTCAAAAATCGAGGGCGCACCCAGTTCCAGATGCAGGGCATGAAATTCATCTTCCACCAGATGCAGCGGAAAGGTCATTTGCTGGTTATTGAATTGCGCCTGAATCGTCACCTGCTCATGTGCCGCAAGACGCGTCAGCAAGTCCTGGATCTGTCTTCCACCGTTCACGGTGAGGCTGCGTGTCGCATCGCGCACGTTCAGCTTGGGGTTGTGCTGCATGTTCTGGATGAAATCCAGTTCAGCTTGAGTGAGTAAAGTTTCGTGGGACATGATGGAGCTCGAGGGAACCCGTTATTGGAAAAGCAGACCATAAATTCAGGATTTTGTTGCACCCGCTCGTCAATTTCTCAGTGACGCTATTTCCTCGCGTGCCTGTTTCAGCTCGGCTTCAAGCTGGAGAACACGTTGCTCGGCTTCGATCTGTTTCGTCACATTCTTCTGGATACCAATGAAATATGTCAGTTGATCAGCGTCGTTGAACACAGGCGTGATTGACAGTTCATTCCAGAACAGACTGCCGTCCTCACGATAATTGCGCAGGATCTGGCGGCATGGACGCTTGTTGATCAGGGCTTCGCGAATCAGGTCCAGCGCCGGTTGTTGGCGATCATCGCCCTGCAAAAAGCGGCAATCCTGATACAGGATGTCGTCAACTGCGTAGCCCGTCAGCGTTTCGAATGCCTGATTGGCATAAATGAGGATGTTGTCCTCACCTTCCTGCTCGGCAACGACAATGCCGTCGTTGGAAGCGTCAACTACCAGCTGCAACAGTTTTGCGTTGATCATGAAAGTATCCGGCGCGAAGAAGCAAAGTCCGCATTCTAGGTCATCAAGCCACTTGGGGCATAATGCCAAACGTTTCCAAGCTGCCACAGGATGATTCATGAAAGTCGCCATTATTTCCGGTTCTGTCTATGGATCGGCAGAAGAAGTCGCACGCCACGCAGCAAAACTCCTGCTTGACGCCGGTTTTGAGGTTTTGCAGAACCCCAGGGTGAGTCTGGCCGAGCTTCAGGCCTTCGAGCCGCAAGTGCTGCTGGGTGTGACGTCGACCACTGGCATGGGCGAGCTGCCCGATAACATTCAGGCCATTTATTCGCAGATTCGCGACGTGTTGCCAGCCAGTTGGCGCGGGCTGCCAGGAGGCGTGATTGCGCTGGGGGACGCCAGCTACGGCGATACCTTTTGCGGCGGCGGCGAACTGATCCGTGAGCTGTGGGCTGAGCTGGGTATAAATGAAGTTCAGGAAATGCTGTGCCTGGACGGCAGTGAAAGCGTCACTCCGGAAACCGACGCTGAGCCTTGGCTGGCCGCCTTCATTGAGCGCGTTCGCGCCTGACAGGGTTGATCGCCGCGGGGGCCGCGCGGTAAGTAATCCCGCTGTGTTATTGCGCACCATTCAGCATCGTTGGTGTTGATTGTGACTGCGGCAAGGGTGGATGACACTGGCGTTTCGCCCCCTTTTGCCGGAGTTGAACATGAATCACGCCATACGTTTTGAAGACAAGGTTGTCATCGTCACGGGGGCCGGTGGCGGCCTTGGACGTGCCCATGCGCTACTGTTTGCCCGTCATGGTGCTCGGGTGGTCGTCAATGACCTCGGCGGATCGGCTCATGGCGAGGGTGCCAATGCTTCGGCGGCTGATCAGGTTGTGGCGCAAATTCGTGAGGCAGGCGGGACTGCTGTAGCCAACCATGATTCTGTGACCGATGGCGACAAAATCGTCCAGAACGCCCTTGATGCCTTCGGGCGTGTCGATGTGCTGGTCAATAATGCAGGAATTCTGCGTGACAAGTCCTTCGCCAAGATGGATAACGCCGACTGGGATCTGGTTTACCGGGTTCATGTTGAAGGTGCCTACAAAACAACTCATGCCGCCTGGCCGTATCTGCGCGAACAGAACTACGGCAGGGTTATCTTTACGTCATCAACTTCGGGGATTTACGGCAACTTTGGTCAATCCAACTATGCGATGGCCAAGCTGGGTCTTTACGGGCTGACCCGGACCCTGGCGCTGGAAGGGCGTAAAAACAACATACTGGTCAATGCCATCGCGCCCACCGGCGGTACCCGAATGACTGAAGGGCTGCTGCCGCCTGAGGTCTTCGAGTTGCTCAAGCCGGAACTGGTCAGCCCACTGGTGGTTTACCTGGGCAGCGAGCAGTGCCAGGACACGGCTGGCTTGTTCGAAGTCGGTGGCGGCTGGATCGGAAAGGTTCGCTGGGAACGAAGCCTCGGCGCCGATTTCGACCCCCGCGCAGGCTTCAGTCCGGAAGACGTAGCGGGTCAATGGCAAGCCATCGGCGATTTCGCCGATGCAGTCCATCCAAAGGATAACGTCGAAGCGCTCAAGGAGATGATGGCTAATCTGCAGAAATATACCGTATGAGTTAATTGAGTCATGTGGATATTGAAGCCGGTCAGTTTCCAGACCGGCTTTATGTATAGGCTATTTATCGCCTGGTATGTAGGTCTAGTCTGTTTTGTCAGTGAAACTGAGAATGTCGTATTTTTTCAGGTCACAGAAAAAATTTTGCTGTTGGATAGTTTAGGAGAGTGGGCCCATCGAGCGTATTAACATGGACTGTGATTCAAGTTATTCCTGTAACGAGAACAGTATTCTTTGTTTGTTCGGTTCTTTCGTTTACACACGGTTATCCGTAGGGCGGGGTCTGAAGATTTTGTAGGATGTTTCAGTTGTATTTGTGGCATCTTTCCTGATTTTTCAAGCGGCCTCCATTGTCCATAAAGTTTGGTGTTTGTGCTCCGATAGGGTTGTCGATACAGGACTCTTTATTGCAGGAGCATCGATATGAGCAAGAGCATTTGGGGGTATCTTCCCGAGATGATAATCAGGCCGGTGGTTATCCATAAGCCAGCGGCTGATCGACCCGTCGACGTCGCTCGCATGCTGGAGGAAATTGGCGAAAATGGTACTGCGCTCAATACAATAAGGATGGAAATTGGCCAGTTGAAACCCATGTTCAAGGGCTTCGATCCTGAGAAGATCAGTCCTGACAACCTTTCCAGGGCAGGTAAACAACTTTACTCGTATGGATTGATTGATAACCTCACTGCGGACTTGATGGCGAGGGCCGCTGTCGAGTTTGACAAATACGGTAAACCCGCAAAGCCTGATGAGGAATTCAATGCGCTGGAGTTCTTCGCCCGGCACATAAGTGATATGAAAAACAAATCCTATGCGGGTGACCGATATGCAAAGATGCTCCTGCCTGATTACATAAGAGCCGTTCATGTCATGAAGTGCCTTCAACACTTCGGCTCCACCGGCGATGGATTTGACAGCATTGCGCGCAAGCAGCGCGAAGCCAATGGAGATATTCCTAAACAAAAACCATTGAAGCCTATTATGTGAGCGAAAAAAAAGCCGCTGCACAGACAGCGGCTAAATATTACGTAGATCCAGGAGCTTCAAAATCAACGTGGCCGGGATGATAGTGATTGACCTGTTTCTGAAAAAGAGGGGTTTGCGATATTGAGTATTGCAGCTGGTGTAACGGTAGCGGCCAGTTCGATTCATAACACGCATGTTCCTAATGAATCGCCTTGCTATGGGGTAATTGCCCCAGCCGCTCGGTAAGCCTCAAGCGCTGAACGGCGTCGTCACTCAACATCAGCGCGTGCTCCAGGTCGTAACGTTCGGCCTGCGGGCATTCCAGTGTTCGGTACAGACTTGCTCGAGCCAGGTAATCAGCCGTGGTTGCCGGCCCCAGTTCCATGACGCGGTTAGCGTCCTTGAGTGCGGCGAGAAAATCATCGTTGATCTGGTGCAAATGTCTCAAGTTGCGCGACAAACGTTGCAGCATGTTGATGTCGGAAGCTCGCGCCATGTGTTCCGCGCGCAATGGCACATCCGGGCCGAACTGCCGAGTGAGCAATTCGCGACAGTCTTTGGGATAAAGCCTACGCCCGCCGCAGGGGTCCAGCAGGTGATCGGCACCCGGTACACGCAATAAAAAATGGCCGGGGAAGCTCACGCCTTCGAGTTTGATATCCAGGCGTCTGGCTAACTCCATCGCTACCAGCGCCAGACCCAGAGGCTGGCCGCGACGGCGCTCGATGATCTTGTGCAACAGGGCCGATTGAGGCTTAGGCGGGTTCCAGTCGTCCTGAGCGAAACCGAGAGTGTTGAGTTGTCGTAACAGCGGCTGCGCCAGTTCAGACACGGGTAAATCGGGTAGCGCTGCTCTGGTCTGGCGCAGCAGTTCATCCATATGGCCCAGAGCCTGTTCAGGTATGAACTGCTGATCGTGCTCGGCCGCTATCCACAACGCAGCCTGGAATACATCGCACGGTTTTTGTTGCAGGCAGGCCAGGCAGTGTTGGCGTGGTGTCATGTCGCTCTCCGAGCAGAGCTTGGCAGTCATGACCTGTTTTAGCCCCACAGATGCCTTTCGTCCAGCGGCAAATAGACCATTGCATGCGTTTCCCACCTATGTCCCGAGCGGTGCATCATTTTTTTTTGCAGCGCCTATACTCGCTTTAGAAAAAAACATACCGGAGCACCGTTGATGTTCGCACTCATGCATACATCACGCGTCGAGTCGCTGCATCTGGTCGTCGACCGGGAAACCGGCCTGAAAGCAGTGATCGCTATCGATAACTGCCAGAGGGGGCCAGCTTTGGGCGGCTGTCGCTATCTTTCCTATCCTGATGAGGAGAGCGCGATCGAGGATGCCATTCGGCTGGCGAGAGCCATGAGCTACAAGGCTGTGCTGGCCGGGCTGCCTTTAGGCGGCGGCAAAGCGGTGATCATGCGTCCGGCCCATATTCCCAGTCGTGCGGCGCTGTTCGAGTCGTTCGGCCGTTTTATCGAAAGCCTCAATGGGCGCTACATAACGGCGCTGGACAGTGGCACCTCCAGCGCTGATATGGATTGCATCGCGCAACACACCCAGCATGTCACCAGTACCAGCGAGTCGGGTGATCCTTCATTGCACACCGCCATGGGCGTTTTTGCCGGGATTCGAACCACAGCGATGGCTCGATTGGGCAGCGATAACCTGGAAGGTCTGCGGGTGGCAATACAGGGGCTGGGCAATGTGGGCTACTCGCTCGCCGAGCAACTGCATGCAGCGGGTGCCGATCTGTTAGTCAGCGATCTGGACCAAGGGCGTGTGCAACTGGCCATGGAACAGTTCGGTGCTCATCCAATTGCCTGTGAAGCGTTGCTCAGTACACCTTGTGATATCCTCGCGCCCTGCGGCGTAGGCAGTGTGCTCAACAGCCAGACGGTGGCTCAGTTACGTTGCGCTGCGGTGGCTGGCGGGGCCAGTAATCAGCTCAGCAGCCTGCAAGTGGCTGATCAGCTTGAGGCTCGCGGCATTCTTTATGCTCCTGACTATGTGATCAACTCGGGCGGGCTTATTTATGTTGCACTGCAGCATAAGGGCGAGAGCCCAAACAACATCACCGCTCATCTTTCACGCATCGGCCAGCGATTGACCGAGGTCTATGCCCACGCCCAGGCAGAGAAACGTTCGCCTGCGCGCGTGGCGGATATGTTGGCGGAGCATTTGTTGGGAGTGGAGTAGGGCGGCTGGTTTTGTAGATCATGCGAATTTCGCGGGACCGGCTTCAACCGGGAAGAGGCCCGTACATCCACGCATCTGCGGCGATTGCGTGCAACCTCAAACCTTCTATTTCAGCACGGTCAGCAACGGCGAATACTGCTCCACTTTCCCGCCGACCGGCTTTGCCAGCGCTTGCAACGCGCGCTGCGTATCGCGCAGATCGTAAAGCCCGGTCACCCGCTTTTGCCCAATGGCGTCATCGCCGATCACGATCCAGCCACGCTGATATTTGCGTAATTGCTCAACGACTTCGAGCACTGTGGCGTTTTCAAAAAACTGCTGGCCGCTGACCCAGGTAGCCACGTCGTCGGGTGCGATTTCCGATTGTTGAGCGCCGCCCTGTGCTGCATCCAGCCACAGCCGTTGACCAGCCCCGAGACGATAAGGTGTGCCGTTGGCATTGACGCCGACTGCGCCTTCGCGGACTTCGACCTTGATGCCGGCGTCCGTACTCGCGACGTCAAACGAGGTGCCGAGTACCCGAACGGCCACATCGCGGGTATCGACCTGAAAAGGCCGTCGGGCGTCATGCACCACATCGAACAGCGCTTCGCCGCTGAGCAGGGTGACCTGTCGAGTATTGCCGCTGTAGTCCACATTCACGGCGCTGCGTGCTGCCAGGGTCACCTGGCTGCCGTCAGCCAACTGCACGACACGAGTCTCGGCGGTGCCCGTGTGATAGTCCGCCTGCCAGTCCGGGTTGTTCAGCCATGCAGTTCCCAGCGCCACGACGCAGACACAGGCCGCCGCCAGCATCGACCAGTTTCGGCGCGAAGATTTGAGTGGCACGGCTTGCGTGGGTGTCGGCCAGTGAGCGGTAGTAGAAGGCTGCTCGATGGCTGACCAGGCGCGATTGACCTGGGCCCACGCCGTGAGATGTTCCGGACTCGCGTGCAGCCAATGATCAAACTCTTCGAAGCGCGCAGGTTCCGCCTGGAGATCCAGTAACCAGTCACTGGCCTGTTCCAGGCTGGCCTTGGAAGGCGTCAACTCATGCACGTGGGCGCTCCTTGCGTTGAACGGCCTGCGCAGGCGGTTCAACCTCGATACTGGAGGCCAACTGAACCACGGCGTCCCGCACCAGGCGGTGAGTCATGGACAGCGTTATGTTCAGATGGCTGGCGATTTGCTGGAGAGTATAACCACCCAGACGATGCATCTCGACGGCGATGCGCATTTGTTCAGGCAGGTCAGCAAAGGTGGCAGCGACCTGGCGGATGTCAGCCTGATGCAAAACCTGTTGCTCAGGGGAGTGCAGTTGACCCGGTTGCATCCACTGCGGAGGGCTTTGCTGCTGACGGTTTTCGCTGTTCTGACGGCGCATGGCATCCAGCGCCAGATTGCGCACAATTCGATAGAGATAAGCGGCAGGTTGTTCGAGTGCGGCGCTGGTCGGCTCGCTGAAACGCAGGAAGGCATCCTGCACTACGTCCTCGGCGCTCGCGCGATCCCCCAATACCCCTTTGGCGTAGTTGATCAACGCAGGACGATGGGCGAGATAGAGGCTAAGCCTGGCGGCTTTATCGGGCACGGCAAAACGCTCTGAAAAGCAAAGTTCGCCGCCCATGGCAGCCACATATGATGTGCCGGCGAGGCTACCATGGATGAGACTGCTTCTCAATTGCTTTAGTGTTGCGTGATAACGGATTTTGCAGGCGTTGCCGAAAGCTGCGATGGCGATGTTTCAGGATCAATGCTTTCGCAGCCTTCGGCAGCTCTTATCAAACAATATGCAATTTTGTGAGTAGACCCAAATCCTGTAGGAGCTCACCGAGGTTACGAGG
>NZ_LOHF01000012.1:22687-173082 GCF_002158995.1 Pseudomonas caspiana
GCTATCGCTGGTCTCGTAACCTCGGTGAGCTCCTACCGTCCAATGTTCGCCGGTTAGGCCTGCTTTGGTGTCAGGCGCTCAGCCTTCCTGCCCCAACTCCGCCAGCGCACTTGCGTTGTTCTTGAACGCCGCAGCGAACACGACACGGTTTTTAGCCATGAAAATACTGGTGTCTTCTGCTTGCTGCTCGGTCAGTCCCGGGACGTTCTTCAGCAGAATCTCGGTCAGCGACTCTGCCAGTTCAAGCATCTGGTCGTGTGCATCGGCGAGTTTACGATCCACGAATGTAGTCTCCAAGTCGCGGGTACTGCGATATAGGGTTTCAACAGCCATGTGAGGCCTCGTAATCAGGTGCAGTATTGGAGGGGCACGCCCCTGGTTGTGCTTGTGAAACAGGTCAACGCTTATGAAGCAGGTCAGAACGGCCGACTTGCGGTGCTGCACAATCGGTCGCAACGAATACTGGTTGTTTATACAGTTGTAAGCATAAGCCAATCACTCTGGCTTGAATAGTGGCTAACACGCATCTTTTTTACTCCCTTCATGTGCCTTGCGACAACCCGCCGCGCTCTTAACTCTGGCTAATGGCCTCGTTCCTGCTTGAGAATCACGCGCGGCAAAGCTTCACCTACAAAGCGGCATTATGTTGACCGGGAAGTGTTGCTCAATTTTTGTACAGGATGAGTTGAAAATGTCGGAACTGAAATGGGCTGAAAAGCTGCGCAAGACCCTGCACGATCAAGCGGATTCGCTTGGCAATCTGTGCGTAGAGGCTTTCCATTACCTGGCGCTTTTCGGGATTGGGGCGATCACGGCGTACGGTGCGATTCTGGCCTTCGTCGAGATGATCGGCAAAGGCAGTGTCAGCGTTGACGACATCCTGTTGCTGTTTATCTATCTCGAGCTCGGGGCGATGGTGGGGATCTACTTCAAGACCAACCACATGCCAATCCGGTTCTTGATCTACGTAGCGATCACCGCCCTGACGCGGTTGTTGATCAGCGACGTTTCTCACCATGCTCCGCCTGATCTGGGGATCATCTATCTGTGTGGCGGGATTCTGCTGCTGGCGTTTGCGATTCTGGTGGTGCGGTTTGCCTCCTCGCGCTTTCCTTCGGTGAAGGATAAGTCGGAAAGCTGAGTCCACTGACTGCTTTAGTAGGAGCTGCCGCAGGCTGCGATGGCGGTATGCTTTGTTTTCAGGAGAGGAAACGCAGTTCCAACCCATCGCGAACACGTTCACTCCTGCAGAAGAGGGAGTGCAGTTGCTTCCGGATATTGGATGTTGTGATGATTCAGGCCCGCTGGCGGATTACGTCAGTAGGGCCTGACAAGAGGTTGAAATGAAGGATGCTGCCATCGTGAAAAAAACGATGACTCTGCATCAAATTCCCACCGCCAGTGTTGGACGGTTGCTCAACAGGTTCGCGAGGGTTGACGGTGGTGGCGCGAGTCGCTTCACGTTGCCGTCAGTCATCGCTGCCAAAATCTTGATCGCGCTGTGGCCTTCTTCGATAGCAATGCCGAATTGCACGCTTTCGATCAGCCGTTGCAAGCGTTTGGGATCATTGCGCTGAGCGGCGCTGATCAAACGTTTGGCGACGACGCCGGTTTCGTTCGACAACGTCAGCATAATGCTGCCGTCGAGGCCTTGAATGCTCAGATTCACCCGATAGTCAGGATGAAAAGCATCGGTAATCTGTTGAAAAGGATTATCCATTTTCGGTACCTGCCAGTAGGGACTGCATAAATTGACTGGGCGTTTGACCCTTTAGTTCTCGACGAATGAGTGAAAGATCGGAAAATTCTTACGCTTGCCGTTGTTACTGAATGATGGCATCTTCCGCGTTAATGATAATTTTTCTTGTTTGAGAAGCATTGCCGCATGCGCGACATTCCTGCATCCGATGACGACTTGATCCTTCGTCACCGGCAATTTACCGCGCTCTACAGTGACCACCATTCCTGGTTGCACGGGTGGTTGCGTAAAAAGCTCGGTTGCTCGCAGCGTGCGGCCGATCTGGCCCATGACGCGTTCATCCGTGTGCTGACAATCGCAGAGCCGCAAAACCTCAAAGAACCTCGTGCATTTCTGACCACTACTGCCACCCGTCTGCTAATCGATGGTGCCCGGCGCCGCAAGATCGAACACGCTTACCTGGAGGTATTGGCCCTCAATGCTGAAGAGGGCAGTATTCCCAGCCCTGAGGCGATTCATGCTGCCTTGCAGATCCTGGAAAAAATCTCCGTGATGCTGGAAGGTTTGCCCGCCAAACCACGCGAGGCGTTTTTGCTCAACCGCCTGGACGGCTTGAGTTACAGCGAGATCGCTCAGGTGATAGGTGTCTCAGCCAGCATGGTCAAGCAGTACATGGCCAGCGTGCTGGTGCATTGCTATAAGACTCTGCATGGTTCGGGCCACTTGTCATGAATGTAGAACAAGAACCCTGCGACGCCATGATCGGTCAGGCTGCGCAGTGGTTGGCGTTGCTGCACGACGATGCCGTGAGCGCGGCCGACCGGCAGGCATTCAATGCGTGGTGCAACGCTGACCCGCGACATGCCTTGGCCATTACTCGCATGCAGAAGGTGATGGGCAGTTTCGAGCAGCTGCCCGTCAAGCCCGCCAGGAAAGCATTGGGCAAGGTTTTTCCCCCGGCCAAACGCAGGCTTTCGTCCCGGCCTGCACAAGTAATTGCCTTGTTGGGAATGTTGGTTTTCGGCTGGTTCAGTGTTGATCAGGGGCCAGTCTGGCTCGCTGATGAACGCACTAATACCGGCGAAAGACGTGAAGTTTTGCTCACCGACGGTAGCCAGTTACAGCTCAACAGCGACTCGGCACTGGACGTAGAATTCGACGAACGGCAGCGAGTCATCGAGTTGTACCGCGGTGAAATGTGGGTACAGGTCGCAAAAGACCTACACCGTCCGTTCGTGGTCAAGACCAGTCAAGGCACCATAACAGCGCTGGGTACGCGCTTTGTGGTGCGTGAACGGCCGGATGGTTCGGTTCAGGTCAGCGTGCTTGAGTCGGCGATTGCCGCCAATGCTGATCGCTCGACCGACGTGCGGGTTAACACCGGGCAGAGTGCGACGCTGAAGGATGGAGTAGTACAGACACCGAAAGCCATGGGGAACGATGACCCGGCTGCCTGGACCCGCGGGATGCTCAAAGCGGATGACCGCCCACTGGTCGAAGTCCTGCAAGCGCTCGCATCCTGGCGGCACGGCGTCCTGCAGTTCGATGAGCAGGCGCTGCAGGGCATTCGTGTTTCCGGTGTGTTTCGTCTGGATGACAGTGACGCGGCGCTCGCCACACTGGCCGATAACCTGCCGATCAGGGTCGAGCATTTCACGCCGTTGTTCGTCAGGATCACGCCCGCCAATTGAGGCCGGAAACGAAGAAGGGCGGACCTGGTTTTTCAGGTCCGCCCTTCGTTCAAGAGGTCGTAATTTGATTCAGGTTAATGCGTTGCTCAACCCAGTTGGGCGACGCTTTTTTCCTGCTCCTTCTCCAGAAACTCCTCTTGCAACAGAGCGTCGGGGTTTTCCGATTCCAGCTCTGCGCCTTCAATAACTGGCGCACCTGCGCGCTTTTTACGCAATTTTCCGAATAGATGCTCAAGGGCATGGTCGAGTTTTACTGCGGCACCATCCACTGCCTGATCCAGGGTGTCGGCTTTATGAGTCACGGAGATAGGCTGGTGACCTTTTGGCCGGGCTTCCATTTGGCAGCGCATGTCATGCGGGCCGGGCTTGTCACCGTTTTCATCGCGGATGTGGACTTCGATGCGGGTCAGATCCTCTTCGTAACGTTCGAGCGTGCTTTCAACAGTGGTACGTACCCACTCC
Source organism: Pseudomonas caspiana (assembly GCF_002158995.1). Lineage (GTDB taxonomy): Bacteria > Pseudomonadota > Gammaproteobacteria > Pseudomonadales > Pseudomonadaceae > Aquipseudomonas > Aquipseudomonas caspiana. The sequence continues at coordinate 26,540 of NZ_LOHF01000012.1, forward strand.
TCCAGTCGGATGCTGCTTTCGATGTGGTTATCGCAATTGACCTGGATTTGCATAGTTGTTCCCTTCTAAGGCTTGCTCTTGTGAGATCGGACATGGCTCCTGTTCAGGAGGTTCATTTTCGTCTGGCCTCAGTCACAGTGTTGGCGCTTCTGGAGAAACAATTCAACCCCACAGTGAAAGAAATATTTCGCGGCAAAAAATAAAAAAATCACTTTTTGAATGGAAATCCATCTCATTCGCTGTCTGTTTTCTTCGCGTGTGCGTCATGGCTAGGAGTACTTCATTTCCCAGCCAAGGATCGTCCATGTCACGCGCTGTCCATTCTCTGCAACCACTGGCTCTGGCCGTCGTCATGGCGTTCGCCGCCGCGCCGCTCAATGCTGCTGAATCCGTACCGGCCGCGCAGGCCACTGTACGAAGCTTTTCGATTCCGGCCGGTGATTTGAGCCAGGCACTCAACAGCCTTGCCGAGCAGGCGAAGCTGGCGCTGGCCTTCGATCCGGCGCTAACCCGTGGCAAGCACAGCGCCGGCTTGCAGGGCGATTTCGATACCCAGGTCGCTCTGGCACGTTTGCTCGCGGGCAGCGGTTTGCGGGCTACGGCATTGTCGGCCAATCGTTATCGCATTGAAGCAGCTCCCGAGTCAGTGGCCGGTGCCATGGAGTTGGGTGCAACGGATATTCAGGGCGCCTATCGTAGCGAGACGGCATCGGGACCGGTTTCCGGTTATGTGGCAACCCGTGGCCGTACCGGGACCAAGACAGACACCGCGTTGATTGAAACCCCGCAATCGATTTCAGTGGTGACCAAAGACCAGATGACCGCGCAGGGTGCACAGAGCCTGAACCAGATCCTGCGCTACACCGCAGCCGTTGTGCCAGAGACTCGCGGCGCGACCGCTTCGCGTCTTGATCAGCTAAGTATTCGTGGCTTTTCGCCCGCGACTTATCTGGACGGCTTGCGCATGCCGGGCAGCCGCGATGCTTCCCCGCAGAAAGACTCGTTCGATCTGGAGCGCGTTGAAGTCCTGCGTGGCCCGTCGTCCGTGCTGTATGGCCAGGCCAGTCCGAGCGGTGTGGTGAACATGGTCAGCAAATTGCCGACTGACACTCCGTTTCACGAAATCGGCCTGACTTACGGCACTTTCAACAAGAAGCGTACGACCTTTGATTTCGGCGGTCCGATTGATGAACAGGGTGTTTATTCCTATCGTCTTTCCGGTCTGTACGACGATGCTGATGGCCAGGTTGAACACACGGAAACCCGTCGCCAATCCATCGCTGGGGCGTTTACCTGGCGGCCGAGTGAAGATACGTCGCTGACGTTGCTGGCCAATTATCAGGCGGATCCTAAGGGCGCTTCGTATGGGGCTGTTCCCGCTTTTGGTTCAGTGCTGCGTAGCCCGACCGGTCGTGACATTGATGTCGATTTTTATGATGGCGAGAAGGATATCGAGAAGAGTGATCGCAATTACCATTCCGTTGGTTACTTGTTCGAACATCATCTGGACGATGTCTGGACTATCCGTCAGAACGCCCGGTACATGCGCAGTGAGGGGCTCTATCGCAGTGTTTATAACAGCTCGCTGCGGTCAGATTTCAGAACTCTTGACCGTAGCGTTATCGCGACTGATGTAAATCTTGATTCCTACACAATTGATAATCAGGTCCAGGCTAAATTCGCCACCGGGCCGTTGCAGCACACCGTGCTCTTCGGTGCCGATTATCAAAACACGAGTACGGATACCAAGGCGTCCGGATTTCCCCAGACTGCATCCCTGGATATCTTCAATCCGGTCTACGGCAGCCCTGTGACAGTGCCAGCTTATGTCACCGATGCGACAGGTCGCAGCCAGCAAAAGGGCCTTTACCTGCAAGAGCAGATGAAGTGGGACAAGTGGGTGTTTCTGGCCGGTGGACGTTATGACTGGGCAGACAGCACCAACAGCTCGAAACGCATTGCCACGGGGGTGAAAACCAAGAGTTCGACCGAGGCAGAAGCCTTCACCGGACGGCTGGGGCTGGTCTATCTATTCGATAACGGCCTGGCGCCGTATATCAGCTATTCCGAATCCTTTGAGCCGCAATCGGGTACCGGCTTGGGCAACAAGCCATTTGATCCCACCGAAGGCACGCAATACGAACTGGGTATCAAGTACCAGCCGCCGGGTAGCAACAGCTTCATTACCGCATCGATTTTCGATCTGCGTAGATCGAATGTGCTGACTCTCGATCCGGACATCACGCCTCGGTGCAACGGCAGCCGTTGTCAGGTACAGAGCGGCGAAGTGCAGTCGCGAGGTTTTGAGCTGGAAGGCAAAGCCAGCCTCAGCGACAACCTGGACATCACAGCGGCCTATGCCTACCTGGACAACCAGACCACTAAGTCGAACAACACCGTCAGAGTGGCACCGGGTAGCGGTATCGCCAGCGGTCCGCTTGAGCCTGCAGAAGGCAAGACCAGCATCGCCATCCCACGCCATACCGCTTCAGCCTGGGTTGATTACACCTTCCGTGACGGTCAGATGAAAGGCTTCGGTGTCGGCGGTGGTGCGCGTTATGTAGGTGCCACCTGGGGTGATGATGCCAACTCGTTGAAAGTGCCTGGGTACACCTTGTTCGACGCATCAGCTCATTACGATATTCCAAGCCTGTACAACCCGATGGACAACCTGCGGCTGGCGCTGAATGTGACCAACCTGGCCGACAAGGAATACGTCGCGTCCTGCAGCGGTTACGGCTGGTGCTGGTACGGCTCGCAACGCACCGTGCAGGCGAGTGCGACGTATCGGTGGTAACACCGAAACTGAGCGTAACCCAATCATTGTGGGAGTCACCCCGGTGTCGATGGCACCACGCTGTCTCGCGGCAAACATAGGACCTGTAGGAGCTGCCGAAGGCTGCGATCGCGGTGTTTCAGCAGAAATGCTTCGCAGCCTTCGGCAGCTCCTACAGAAAATGCATTGCAATCCAGTGGGTTGCATGTTGTTTGATGAGAGCCGGGCTTGCCCGCGATGCATGAGACGCCGCCAGTAGCCATACTGCGTCATCGTTCATCGCGAGCAAGCTCAGCTCCCACAGTTCGGCTTAGAGTCACCATGCCAGTGGGAGCCGGGCTTGCCCGCGATGCAGGCGACGCGGTGGATCAAAACGCCACAGAAGTCTGCACATACACCGTGCGCGGTTCGCCGACGTATTTGCCTCGGTTGTTGTCGTCAAACGAGCGGGTGAAGTACTCGTGGTTGAAGATGTTTTTCACCCCGACCGCGACGTTCAGATCAGACAATTGCGGGCCAAAATCGTAGGCGGCACGTGTGCTGAACAGCATGTAGCCGGGGATCTTGCCTGCAGCGCCATTGGCTGTTTCTGTGCGGGTGTTGGCGTTGTCGGCGAATTGATCGCTCTGGTACGAACTGTCCAGATTCAACTTCCATGGGCCTTCGGTATAGGCGACACCCAGGGTGCCTTTGTGTTTCGACGCGAACGGCACACGGTTGCCCTTGTTCGGTCCGTCTTCGCGAATGGTCGCGTCGACGAAGGCATACGTGGCGTACACATCAAAACCTGCCAACGCCGGATTCAGTCCCGCCAATGCATAGTTGACGCTGGTCTCGATCCCTTGATGACGGGTTTCGCCGCGGGCAATAACGCTGCTGTCAGTCTGGTTGGTTTCGTACTGGTTATCGAAGTTGATCAGGAACGCGCCGATCTCTGCGCGCAAGTTGCCGTTGTCATAACGCGTGCCCAATTCCCAGGTACGGGCCTTCTCGGGTTTGACTTCGCCCCCGGCGATGCGGCTGGACATCTGGCTGTATTGCACACTGCCGAACGAGCCCTCGGTGTTGGCATACAGGTTCCAGCTATCGGTCAGGTGATACAGCACGTTCAACGCGGGCAGGGCGGTGTTGTAGTCGCCCTTGTATTTGAGGTTGTTGAAGTTGTCGGATTGCGCAGTGTCGATCCTTTCGTAGCGAATGCCCGGCGTGATGGTCCACTTGCCGATGTCAATGCGGTCATCAATGTAGATCGCATTGGCTTCGGTAGCGCCGCGGGTATCGCGGTCGAAGCGGCTGCTGGTCGTCGGCAGCACATTGTTCACGGTGTTTTCGCGATAGCGCAGTTCGTGTCCGGCTTCATTGATGTAGCGGTAACCGACGCCGACTTCATGCCATGTTTCACCCAGCGCAAAACCTTGGGAGAAGCGCGTTTCCAGACCACGAACCCAGTACTCGCGGGGTGACAGGGAAACAAAGCTGCCTTGGTCCAGATAACCGCTGCGCAGGGTCTTGGTGAAAAACGTATTGGCAGTGAAAACCCGCGCGTCTTCTTCGTAGCGATAACCGAAGTTGACCATGGTGCGGCGGCCCCAGAACTTGTCCTTCAAGCGCGTCGACTGATAAGGATCGTCCTTGTAGTCGGCAACGTTCAGGCCTCCCGGCATCTCGGCCTCACCTTCGTAGTACTGAGCCATCGCGTTCACGCTGTTGGCTTCATCGATCTGGTACTTGCCCTTGAGGATCAGGTCGTCGATCTGCGTATCGCTGTGTTCGCGCCAGTCGCCACCGCGCACGCCGGTGTACAGAATCGCGCCGCCCAGACCATTGTCGGCAGTGCCCCCGGCCAATACATTGCCCGTGGTCTTGAAGCCGTCATGGCTGGAGGACGGGCTGGTTTCAGTCTGGAAACCACCTTTGAGGGTGGGTTCGTCAGGAATGGCACGGGTCACGAAGTTAACGACCCCACCGACGTTCTGCGGGCCGTAACGCACCGCGCCGCCACCGCGAACCACGTCCACCGCGTCCATGTTGCCCATGCTGACCGGTGCAAAGGAAAGTTGCGGCTGGCCGTATGGAGCAAAGGGCACCGGAATGCCATCCATCAATACCGTCGAGCGCGACGCCAGACGCGGGTTTAGGCCGCGAATGCCGAAGTTCAGCGCCATGTCATGGCTGCCGGTGCCATTGTTTTCCGGAGCGTTTACGCCGGGAATACGGTTGAGCACTTCACGTGCAGTGCTGGCACCCATGCGCTCGATTTCTTCGCGGCGGATCACGTCCCGTGCGCCGGGATGTTCGAAGACGTCAGTTTCTTGCGCCTCCCCCAACCAGTCTCCGACGACGTTTGAGACGCCCAGCTCGATCGGGCCGTTGACCGGCGCGCTGACCGGCTGCAGGGTAAAACCGTTCTGGCCGTCTGGATTGGCCTGCAGGCCTGTGCCTTCCAGCAATGCCGCCAGCCCTTGTTCCGTTGTGTATTGGCCTTCCAGCCCACGGCTCTGCAAACCGCTGGTCAGTTGCGAACCATAGGAAATCAGCACGCCTGCTTCGCGACCGAACTGGTTCAACGCGTTTTCCAGCGCGCTCGGGGCAATGTGATACGACTTGCTGTCGACATCGGCGGCCAGCACCAGCGGCACGCTGCACAGCGAAAGACCGGCACCAAACACGATGTGCCGCAACGAGCGAGACAGGGGAGACAAACGGCTGGGGCGAACTGACATACAGGAGTCCTTGGGCGAGAGGATTGAGGTGCTTTCCCTGTCTGTCACGCGAGAAGCCAAAAACGGCTCACCGGTTTTGAAAAATAATTATTCCAGTTGGAATGCAGGCTATGTGGGAGCTGGGCTTGCCCGCGATAAGGCTGAACGCGATCTAAAGTGAATCGTATCTAGCCTTATCGCGGGCAAGCCTCGCTCCCACAGGGATCTCATTTCAAATGCGTGTTGTTTAATGAACTTGGGGCTAAACCCGCGCCTCGACACTCACCCAATAGCGGGTAAATCGCTTGACCTTGACTGGCAATGCAACCTCCAGCAAGTCCAGAATCCGCTCGCTGTTGGCCAGTGGATAACTGCCCGAAATCAGCAGGTCCGCGACTTTCGCATCACATTGCAGATGGCCGCGGCGGTAGCGGCTCAGTTCGGCGAGGAAGTCTTGCAGGCGCATGTGCGCTGCGACCAGCATGCCATCGGCCCACGCGCCGCTGTTGGCGTCCAGCGCTCTCACCGGTTCCCAGACATTGCGGTTGAATACCACCTGCTGCGAGGCCTGCAACTGCAAGCCTGGGCCAGTGAATGTGACCGGATTGATCTGTACCGTGCCGCTGAACACGGCCAATTGGGTTTTACCGTCGAACTGGCGCACGTCGAAACGGCTGCCTGCCGACATCGGACGAATGTTGCCCTCGGCCGTGATCAGATTCAGCGGACGTGGATCATCGGCGACCGTCAGCATGATTTCGCCTTGCAGCAGCTTGATCAGGCGTTGTTGGGCATCAAAGCGCAGGTCGATAGCGCTTGCGGTGTTCAGGTGAATTTCGCTGCCGTCGTCCAGCGCGATCTTGCGCTGCTGGCCAACACCGTTGTGAAAGTCGGCAAGCAACGGCTGTAACGAAAGCTGGTCGCGTAACCCCCAACCGGCAGCCGAGCCCGCGCCCAACAGCAACAGCAGTTTCAGCGCCTGACGCCTGCTGCTGGACCTCGGCGCGTTGATCGCCGCATGCGCCAATGGCGAAGACAGCCCGCTCAAACGCTGATTGACCCGCTGAATATGCGCCCACGCCCGCTGGTGCTCGGTGTTGCTGTTCAGCCAGAGTTGCCAGGCCTGCTGACGCACAGGGGCGAGGGCGCCGCTCTGCATTTCGATCAGCCAGCTCACCGCCTGCTCGGCCACGGCAGGCGCGATGTCGGATTTGTTCAGGGATTCGGTATTCGAATTCATAGCGCGAAGTAGCAGCGCAACAGCGCTTTATTGAGATGCCGTTTGACCGTGGCGATGGAAATCCCCAGCTGTGCGGCGATCTCTCCGTGGCTCAGACCGTCGATTTGCGACAACAGGAAAGCTTGCTTGACCACAACCGGAAGGCCATCAAGCAACTGATCCAGCTCCAGCAAGGTTTCCAGAATGATCGCCCGCTCTTCCTCCGAAGGGGCGACACACTCCGGCATTTCTGCCAGCGTCTGATAATAAGCGCGCTCAAGATCCTGACGACGGTAGTGGTTGAACAGCACGCGCTTGGCGATGGTGGTCAGGAACGCCCTCGGCTCGATGATCTCGGTTGTATCGCGGGCCAGCAGGACTTTGACGAAGGTATCCTGTGCCAGATCCGCCGCGCTGTGCGGGCAACCCAAGCGCCGCCGCAACCAGCTCGTCAGCCAGTTGTGATGGGCGTGATACAGGCCTTCGACAGTTTCGTTAAGCGTGTATTGGGCGATGGGCATGAGCGGGTGCAGTCCGGATGAACCATTTAATTGCGCGGATTCTGGCAGACTCTTTTGCGTATGAGAATATTTATCATTAATATTGCGTTCTGTTCGTGCAGAGCGTCAAAGAATGCCCTGCCCGATAGCCTCCCGATCAGGAAACTCTCATGCCGTTTCAACGCCAATGGTTCACTGTGCGCTGTCCTTTACTGACGATTGCTCATTGATGAATGACGCGACCATGGATGCTCCGCAAACCGCCCCTGACGTTAAAGAGCGCTTACGCAAAGCCAAGCCGGCCGGCGTGACCCTGGCTTATCGCCTAGCGGTCGCTTCACGCATTGTGGCCGCGCTGCTGGGCGGATATCTGGTCGCGGCCCTGACCAGCGTTTGCATTAGCCAGTGGGTGCCGATGCCCCGTGCCGATGCGGTCGTTACCGGGATGATGCTGTCCTTTGTAGCGTATCTGTTGGTGGTTATCTGGTGCTTTGCCTGCCGGACGGCCTGGCGTGCATGGGCGGGTGTATTGCTGCCCGCAGCGATTCTTGCCGCGGTGTTTGGTCTGGGACGGTGGTTGTCATGAAGGAAGGTTTCCGTCAGGCCATGGCCTGGCTGCACACCTGGATCGGCCTGGTATTCGGCTGGCTGTTGTTTGCGATATTCCTGACCGGGACCATGTCCTACTTCAAGGAAGAAATTAATCGCTGGACCCATCCGGAGATTCCGGCGCGAGTCGTGGACACGCAAGCAAGTGTCGAGCGGGCCCAGGCCTATCTGCAGCAAAATGCTGCGGGCGCCACACGCTGGTTTATTGACCTGCCTGATGAGCGTGAGCCTGCACTGGGCCTGATGTGGCAGACCGCTGCGCAAGAAGGCAAACGCGGGGCCTTTACCCGCAAGAGTCTGGACCCGCAAACCGGTGAGGAAATCCAGACGCGCAGCAGCATGGGCGGCGAGTTCTTCTATCGTTTTCACTTCCAGCTGCAAATGCCGCATCCGTGGGGGCGCTGGCTGTCGACCATCGCGGCGATGCTGATGTTTATCGCGCTGATCACCGGGATCATCACCCACAAGAAAATCTTCAAAGAGTTCTTTACCTTCCGGCCGCGCAAGGGGCAGCGCTCCTGGCTGGACGGGCATAACGCGATCGGCGTGCTGGCGTTGCCGTTTCACCTGATGATCACTTACAGCAGCCTGGTGATTTTCATGTCGCTGGTCATGCCTGCGAGTATCGTGGCCTCTTATGGCAAGGACACTCAGGCGTTCTTTGCCGATGTTTTTCCGAATACCAACACAACCAAGGCAACCGGTGCGGCTGCTGCCCTGGCACCCCTTGCGCCGATCGTGCGCGCGGGTGGGCAACAATGGCCCGATAAAGAGGTGGAGCGCTTGGTGGTCTATAACCCGGGTGATGCAGCGGCAACGGTCGTGGTGTCTCCCGGTGCTGGCAGCAGCGTCATTCACGATCCGGGTATTAACGTGGTGTTCAACGGTGTGAGTGGTGAGTTGCTGACTGCACCGACTCAGCGCTCCGTCCCGTTGCTGGTATCTGGAGCCATGTACGGTTTGCATCTGGGCGAGTTCGCCGGTCCGTTACTGCGCTGGTTGTATTTTGTGTTCGGCATTGCCGGGACCGCGATGATCGGCACGGGGCTGGTGATGTGGCTGGTCAAGCGTCAGGTGAAGCACGCCAAAACCGGTGTTTTGCCTTTCGAATTGAGGCTTGTCGAAGTACTGAACATTGCAGGCATGGCCGGTCTGATGGTCGCCATCGCGGCCTTCTTCTGGGCTAACCGTCTGCTGCCGATTGGGCTGGCCGAACGTAGCGATTGGGAGATCAACCTGTTCTTCAGCGTTTGGGGTCTGTCAGTGCTGCATGCGTTGCTGCGTAAGGGGCGCCAGGCGTGGCGCGAGCAATTGATGCTGGGCGCGGTGCTATTTGCCGGGTTGCCGTTGCTGGATATCGTCACCAGTGGCGAGTACCTGCTGGCGTCACTGCAAAATCAGGACTGGGTATTGATCGGCTTTGACCTGACCGTTTTGTTTACCGGATTGTTTATGGCATGGGGCGCAAAGAAATTCCGCCGGGTGCCGCCGATTGCAGTGGCTGCTGAACAGCGTTCTGCGTCGGTGATTGGCACAGCAAGGTTTGAAAAGGAGGTGCACTGATGTGGCTGGCGACTTTGCTGTGTTATGTGGGCTTCACCGCGTTGTGCCTGTCCATGACCAAACACTATGGCGAGTTACTGCACGGTAAAATCAGCGCCAGCCGCAGTCGTTTGCTCAAGGCCGTTGGCTGGTTGTGTCTGGCGCTTTCGTTGTGGGCCGCGCTGGCTTCCACCCCGATTGGGGTGGGCCTGGTGCAATGGTTTGCGGCGCTCATGGGCAGCGCGTTGTTGCTGGTGTTCCTGATCCCGTTCCTGCCACGACTGGTCTTGGTACTGGCCGCTGCGGTGGTGTTGGTGGGGCCGCTGATTTTTATTAATCAGATGCTGGCGTGACACCTGTCTTGCTGAAATCCATTGATCCTACAGGATTGGATTCAACGTCCGGAAAACGCCAACCGATACTCCCCCGGCGTCGCGCCCATTGCTTGCCGGAAGCGATTGTTGAAATGGCTGGCGCTGGCAAAACCGCACTCAAGCGCAATCGCCCCGAAGGCCATGTGCGTTGAACGCAGCAACTGCCGGGCATGGTTGAGGCGTCGGGCCAGCAGGTACTGATGGGGCGGCAAGCCGAAGCTTTCGCGGAACATCCTCGCGAAGTGATATTCAGACAATGCGCACAGCCCCGCCAGTTGCCCAAGGCTCAGCGGTTCGGCGAGGTGAGTTTCGATGAACTCCACCAACTGCCGACGTTGATGCGCAGCCAGCCCACCTTTCAAACGCAAACCTTCACGCATGCCAACCTGATCGAACATGGCGCGGCTGAGCATTTCGTGGGCCAGGCTGCTGGTCAACAAACGCTCGCCGGGCTCATTCCAGTTCATCTGGATCAACTGACGAAAGCGCTGGGCCTGTCCGGGATCATCGTGAAACGTGTTTTCCCGCAACTGCAGCTCACGCGGCTCGCGGTCCAGCAGGGTAATGCAACCCAGGGCGAACTGCTCCGGGCTGATGTAAAGATGCGCCAGACGAATCTCGCCATTGATCACCCAGGCGGATTCATGCCCGGCGGGCAGGGTGCAGAGTTTGTCGGGGCTGCCTTTCTGATCCGGTCGGTCGCGACGAAACGTGCCCGTGCCGCCGTCGATGTAGCAAGACAGCGTGTGGTGACTGGGGCCGTGATACTCCTGCGAATCGTGGCGATTGTTCCACAAGGCCGCGACCAAACCATCGCCCAGCACCGCGCTCTGCTCAAGTTGAGCGTGGGGTGAACTGTTAAGGGCCTGAAAGACCTGAATGGATTCGATGGCTGGCATGGCTCGCATCCTACGCCTTACAGCACTCGCTGCCAGCCACCGCTGAAGCAAATGCGCAAGATTATGCAAATGGCCGGTTCATGCTCGTCGCAGACTGATGGCTCAAATCGGGAGTCGCATCATGAACATTTCGCTTTATTTGCTTACCGTCCTGATCTGGGGCACCACCTGGATCGCACTGAAGTTGCAGCTTGGCGAAGTGGCGATTGCGGTCTCCATCGTTTATCGATTCGGCCTTGCCGCGCTGGTGTTGTTCGCGATGCTGCTGCTCAGCGGCAAGCTGCAGAAGGTCAATCAGCGTGGCCACATGCTCTGCGTCGCTCAGGGGCTGTGCCTGTTTTGTATCAACTTCATGTGTTTCCTCACCGCCAGTCAGTGGATTCCTAGCGGGCTTATCGCAGTCGTGTTTTCCACCGCGACGTTGTGGAACGCCCTGAATGCCCGGATTTTCTTCAAACAGAAAATCGCGCGCAGCGTATTGACCGGCGGTGCGCTGGGCCTGATCGGGCTGGGATGCATGTTCTGGCCTGAGCTGTCCGGGCACAGCGCCAGTCGCGAAACACTCATGGGCCTTGGCCTGGCGTTACTGGGTACGATGTGTTTTTCGGCGGGCAACATGCTTTCCAGCATGCAGCAGAAAGCCGGTTTACGGCCGCTGACCACCAATGCCTGGGGCATGCTCTACGGCGCCGGGATGCTCAGCCTGTATTGCTTGCTCAGTGGTACGCCGTTTGGTTTTGAGTGGACGACCCGCTACATCAGTTCGTTGCTGTATCTGGTGATTCCGGGCTCGGTCATTGGCTTCACCGCCTACCTGACGCTGGTCGGCCGCATGGGGCCGGAGCGCGCAGCGTATTGCACGGTGTTGTTCCCGGTGGTGGCGCTGAACATCTCGGCGTTAGTGGAAGGCTACCAATGGACCGCCCCGGCGTTGATGGGGCTGGTGTTGGTCATGCTGGGCAATATTCTGGTGTTCAGGAAGCCGAAGGCGGTGGTGCCAGTGGGGGCGAAGCTGGCTTGAAGTAAGTGGAATGCATTATCTGTAGGAGCTGCCGCAGGCTGCGAAGCGTTTTTCAGGTATACCGCAATCGCAGCCTGCGGCAGATCCTACAGGGCTATCAATCCTTCCAAACTTGCGGATTCACCAGGTTCTTCGGCTTCTCACCCAGCAACGCAGCGCGCAGGTTGGTGTAGGCAAGGTCTGCCATGGCTTGCCGGGTTTCCGTGGTGGCTGAGCCGATGTGGGGCAGGGTCACGGCGTTTTTCAGGCTGAACAGTGGCGACTCGCTCAGCGGCTCCTTCTCATACACATCCAGCCCGGCGCCGCGAATGGTGCCGTTCTGCAAGGCTTCGATCAGGGCAGCTTCGTCGACGATCGGGCCTCGGGCAATGTTGATCAGGATCGCGCTGGACTTCATCAAGCCCAGTTCACGGCTGCTGATCAGGTGCTTGGTCTTCTCGCTCAACGGCACCACCAGGCAAACGAAGTCCGACTCGGCGAGCAATTGATCAAGGCTGCGAAATTGCGCGCCCAGCTCCTGTTCCAGCTCGGTCTTGCGGCTGTTGCCGCTGTACAGGATCGGCATGTTGAAACCCAGACGACCACGACGTGCAACCGCTGCGCCGATGTTGCCCATGCCGACGATACCCAGCGTCTTGCCGTACACATCCGTGCCGAATTGCGCGGCCTCAACACTGCGCTTCCACTGACCGGCCTTGGTCCAGGCGTCCAGTTCGGCAACCCGGCGGGCGCTGCTCATGATCAGGGAAAACCCGAGGTCTGCGGTGCTTTCTGTCAGCACATCCGGGGTATTGGTGAGCATGATGCCGCGCTCGTTAAAGTAGCCGACGTCGTAGTTGTCGTAACCCACTGAAATGCTCGACACCACTTCCAGCTGCGTGGCGGCTGCCAGTTGCTCGCGCCCCAACTGGCGACCCGCCCCAATCATGCCGTGACACTTGGGCAGTGCGTCATTGAACTGCGCATTCATGTCGCCCAGCTTCGGGTCGGGCACGATCACGTTGAAGTCTTGTTCCAGCCGTTCGGCCATTTCGGGGGATACACGGCTAAAGGCAAGTACGGTCTTTTTCATGGGGTAGCTACTCTCGCACGCTTTTTATAAAGGGTTACAGATGAGTAGCACGCTAACATTCTCGTCGTCGAGCCGTAAACATCGGCCTGTAGGAGCTCTCGAGCAACGCGAGGCTGCGATAGGGTCGTGTCTGATACACCGCAATCGCGGCCTCGCGGTGCTCGTGCGCTCCTACAGGTCCCCGTTTGCTGCGCGACAGCGCGGTGTCAGGGGCACCGAATGCATTCCAGGGTTCAGGCGATCGACCGCATGGCGTGTGTATGCAGATCAGCCTCATGCGCCGCGAGGATTTCCGGCAGCGAGCCGCGCAGGTATTCCACCCACGTCTTGATCTTGGCATCCAGGTACTGACGCGACGGGTAGATGGCGTACAGGTTCAGCTCCTGCGAGCGGTACTCGGGCAGCACCCGCACCAGCGTGCCGTTGCGCAAGCCTTCGATGGCGGAGTAGATCGGCAGGATGCCAACACCCATGCCGCTACTGATCGCCGTCTTCATCGCGTCTGCGGAATTGACCAGAAATGGCGAGGTATGGATTGTGACCATTTCCTGACCTTCCGGGCCGTCGAAGAGCCACTTCTCCAGCGGGAACACCGGGCTGACCAGGCGCAGGCAGGCATGGTTGAGCAGGTCAGTGGGTTTGAGCGGGATGCCGAAGCTTTTGACGTATTCCGGCGACGCACAGGCAATGCTGTAGGTGATGCCCAGACGCTGGGACACGAAGCCCGAGTCCGGCAGCTCACTGGCCAGCACGATGGACACGTCATAGCCTTCTTCGAGCAGATCCGGCACGCGATTGGCCATGGTCAGGTCGAAGGAAACATCCGGGTGATTGCGCCGGTAGCGGGCAATAGCATCGATCACGTAATGCTGACCAACGCTGGACATCGAATGCACCTTGAGCTGACCGGCTGGTCGCGCATGAGCATCGCTGGCTTCGGCCTCGGCCTCTTCCACATAACCCAGAATCTGTTCACAACGCAGGAGATAACGCTTGCCGGCTTCTGTGAGCGCGATTCGGCGTGTGGTGCGGTTGAGCAGACGGGTTTGCAGATGCGCTTCAAGATTAGAAACGGCGCGCGAAACGTTGGCGGTAGTAGTGTCGAGCTGGACGGCAGCAGCCGTGAAGCTTCCCGCTTGCGCCACACAACTGAACGCGCGCATGTTTTGCAGGGTATCCATGGGCAGTTCTCTAGAGAGATAGCAAATTGTGACACGAAGTAACTGAGCCATGTCAGCATACCTAAGGATTATCTCTGATTCTGTAACAAAGATTCACAATTCCCCCGGCTTATCGGCGACCTGACGCGCCCCTAGAATCGCGCCACCTGAGTCATCACACCTTACGTCGGGAAGTTGCATTCGTGCCGCGTCGCATCATCAGAAGGGCTGCGCCCTTCAGTGTCTGGGCTTTAACGTTAGTCATCAGCGGCTGCATCGGAACCGGCGGGATCGCACCACAAGGCAAAGCTTTGCCTGTTGAAAGCCTGGCCACCGACGCTGCCATTCGCAGTGCCGACCAAGAGGCTCATTGGCCCGTCGCGCAATGGTGGCGCGCTTATAACGATCCGCAACTGGACCACTGGATTGATCTGGCCGCTGCCGGTGCGCCGAGCCTGGCGATGGCTGCCGCCAGGGTTCGTCAGGCCAAAGCCATGGCGGGCATGGCTGAATCTGCCGAGTCGCTGCACGTCAATGGCGAAGCGTCCCTCAAACGTCATGACTGGGCGACGGATCAGTTTTACGGCCCCGGCGCGCTCGCCAATACCACCACATGGGACAACAATGCGTCCCTTGGTCTGAGCTACTCGCTGGATTTCTGGGGGCGTGAACGCAACGCTACCGAACGGGCGCTGGACCTGGCCCACATGAGCGCTGCCCAGGCTCGTCAGGCGCAGCTCGAATTGCAGGACAACATTGTTCGCGCTTACATCCAGTTGTCCCTGAACTACGCCCAGCGCGACATCGTTGAAGCGACGCTCGCCCAGCAGCAACAGATTCTCGATCTGGCTCAGCGTCGTTTGCAGGGCGGGATTGGTACTCACTTTGAAGTCAGCCAGGCTGAAACACCGCTGCCGGAAACTCACCGGCAAATCGATGCACTGGACGAAGCCATTGCACTGAGCCGCAATCAGTTGGCCGCGCTGGCGGGCAAAGGTCCGGGGGAGGGCGCCAGCCTGCATCGCCCGACACTGGCGCTCAAGACTGCACTGAAATTACCTTCGGCTTTACCCGCGCAATTGCTCGGTCAGCGTCCTGACGTGGTGGCAAGCCGCTGGGCCGTTGCGGCTCAGGCCCGAGGCATTGACGTGGCTCATGCAGGTTTTTATCCCAACGTGGACCTGATCGCCAACCTGGGTTACATGGCCACGGGCGGCGGCATGCTTGAATTTCTGGCGGGTAAAAAATTCAACTACAGCGCAGGGCCTGCGGTGAGCTTGCCGATCTTCGATGGTGGGCGTTTGCGTTCGCAACTGGGTGAGGCGTCAGCCGGTTATGACTTGGCCGTGGCGCAGTACAACCAGACGCTGGTTGATGCGCTCAAGAGCATTTCCGATCAATTGATCCGCCGTGAATCCATGGACAAGCAGCAAGTGTTCTCCGGCGAATCCGTGGCCTCAGCGCAGAAGACCTATGACATCGCGATGATCGCTTATCAACGCGGGCTGACCGACTACCTCAACGTACTCAACGCTCAGACCTTGTTGTTTCGGCAGCAACAGATTCAACAGCAAGTCCAGGCCGCCCGTTTGAGCGCCCATGCCGAGCTGGTCGTAGCGCTGGGCGGCGGGCTGGAAGCTGGCAGCGATACACCAACCGAAGGCCAGACCCAGGCACCGAAAACGCCTGCAGTGTTGGATCGGTGATGCTTTTCGGTAGGAGCGAACTTGTTCGCGAGGCTTCATACCTGACGCGCCGCTTCGACCGCCTCGCCAACAAGTTGGCTCCTACAGAAAATCCCGCCCCCTGTAGGAGCTGCCGAAGGCTGCGAAGCGTTCTGTCAGACATACCGTTTTCGCAGCCTTCAGCGGCTCCTACAGAGGCTGGACGGGCATGAAGCTCACCCAACTCCCATGGCGGCGGGAATTCAACAGCTGGGCGCGCAGTGACGGTGTTACCTGGATTTATATTTTCAAGGTCCTGATCGCTGCGTTCCTCACCTATTGGCTGGCCCTGCGCCTGGAATTACCTCAGCCGCGCACGGCGATGATTACCGTGTTCATCGTCATGCAGCCGCAAAGCGGCCATGTGTTCGCCAAGAGCTTCTACCGATTGCTCGGCACCCTGGCCGGTTCTACGGTCATGGTCGTACTGATGGCCTTGTTCGCTCAGAACTCCGAACTGTTCCTCGGCAGTCTGGCGCTGTGGGTGGGCTTCTGTTCGGCAGGCGCCGCACGCTATCGCAACTTTCGCGCCTACGGTTTCGTGTTGGCAGGCTACACCGCGGCGATGGTGGGCCTGCCCGCATTGGCACATCCGGAAGGCTCGTTCATGGCGGCGGTCTGGCGGGTACTGGAAATCAGCCTCGGCATCGTCTGCTCCACTGCCGTCACCGCCGCGATCCTGCCGCAGAGCTCCAGCGCGGCAATGCGTAACGCGCTGTACTCACGCTTCGGCGTGTTCGCTCGCTTCGTCGCTGATGGTTTGCGCGGCACTACTCCACGGGACGCCTTTGAAACCGGCAACGTACGTTTTGTCGCCGAAGCCATCGGCCTGGAAGGTCTACGCAGTGTCACCGTTTTTGAAGACCCACACATGCGCAGGCGCAATGGTCGGCTCAATCGCCTGAACAGCGAATTCATGGCCATCACCACTCGCTTCAACGCGCTGCACCAGTTGCTCGAGCGCGTGCGCGGTGACGGCGTCAGTCGAGTCGTCATTGCTGCTGAACCCGGCCTTACCGCCTTCGCAACGCTGCTCGACGGTTTCGCTAATCGCTTCCTGACCCCTGATGACGCCAGGCAGTTGGTGCAACAGTTGGAAGACTTCAAGGCCGACTTGCCTGAACGTGTGCGCGCCGAGCGTGCCGCTCTGGAAGACATTCAGCCCAGCGAAGCCGAGCTGCTGGATTTTCACACCGCTTACGAGTTGCTTTACCGCCTGGTCAGCGACATGCACGACTATGCCCAGACCCATGCCTCACTGGCCGATCACAAGCACATCAGGGAAAAGTGGGAAGAAGCATTCCTGCCCAAAACCAGCTGGATGACAGCCGCGGCGGCGGGCATTCGTGCAACGTTCATTCTGGCGATCATGAGTGCTTACTGGGTGGCGACTGCCTGGCCCAGCGGCGCGACCATGATCCTCGTATCGGCGGCCACCGTGGCGTTATCGTCCACCACCAACAACCCGCGCCGCATGTCATTTCAGATGGCGTGCGGCACCTTGCTTGGGGCCGTGCTGGGGTTCATCGAAACCTTTTTTATTTTCCCGAACATCGATGGCTTCCCGTTGCTGTGCCTTTTTCTCGCGCCGGTATTCATGCTCGGCGCGTTTCTCGGATCGCGGCCGCAGTGGTCCGGCTATGGCCTGGGATTGTTGATTTTCTTCGGCATCGGCTCGGTGCCCGACAACCTCACGATCTACAACCCTTACACCTTCATCAACGACTACATCGCCATGGTCATCGGCATGCTGCTGTGTGCCGCAGCGGGGGCAATCATTCTGCCGCCGAATGCACGCTGGATGTGGCGACAGCTAGAGGGCGATTTGCGCCGTCAGGTGGTGTTTGCCATCAGCGCACCGCTGAATCGCCTCGGCTCAAGTTTCGAAAGCCAGACCCGCGACCTCATGCACCAGGCCTATGGTCTGGCAGCAGGCAAACCGTTGGTGCAGCGTGAATTGCTGCACTGGATGTTCGTCGTGCTGGAGATCGGCCACGCAATTATCGAACTGCGTCGCGAGCAGGACATCCTCCCGGTACATCCAGCTTATGCGCCCTGGCAATCCTGGCGGGTGGCGATCCGGGTAATGGGGCGCGCTTTGATCCGGTTGTTCATCCAGCCGGATCACAGTAACTGGCAGCGCGCGTTGGCGGCGGTTGATCACGCCATCAACCGGGTGCAAAACAGTGACGAACCCTTTGCGCCGCATTTCGATACCTCTGCCTTGCGGCGAGTGAAGAGCTACCTGCACTTCATTCGCTCATCACTGCTGGACCCTCAATCACCCCTGGCCGTGCGTGCTCGCGAAGGCCAAAGGCAAGGACTGATTCATGCCTCGTGAAATTGCTTTTCATGGCCTGTACATGCCCAGCTTGACCGTCCTGTTTTTGATCGCAATGGTGCTTGCCTGGGCGCTGGACCGGCTGTTGTCAGGCTTTGATCTGTACCGCTTTTTCTGGCACCCGGCACTGCTGCGCCTAAGCCTGTTTACCTGCATCTTCGGCGCCATGGCGCTGACCGTTTACCGTTGATTCTCGAGTAGCCCTCATGAAAAAGCTCTTCAGCCTGATTGCCACGTTACTGGTCCTGGCTTTGGCCATCTGGATCGGCCGCACCTTGTGGGTCAACTACATGGACACGCCCTGGACCCGCGATGGCCGGGTGCGTGCCGACATCATCAACGTTGCTGCCGACGTCAGCGGCACAGTGGTCGACGTGCCGGTGCACGATAACCAGCAGGTGAAAAAGGGCGATCTGTTGATGCAGATTGATCCCGAGCATTATCAGGTGGCGGTCAAGCAGGCTCAGGCCTTGGTGGCGTCACGCAAGGCCACCTGGGAGATGCGCAAGGTCAACGCCAAGCGCCGCGCCGACATGGACAATCTGGTGATCTCAACCGAAAGTCGCGACGACGCGAGCAACATCGCCACCTCTGCTCAGGCCGATTATCAATTGGCGCTGGCAGGGCTTGAAGCCGCTGAACTGAACCTGCGTCGCACGCGAGTGTTGGCCGCCGTGGACGGTTACGTCACCAACCTCAACGTGCATCGCGGCGACTATGCGCGCATCGGTGAGGCGAAAATGGCCGTAGTGGATATGAACTCGTTCTGGGTCTATGGCTTTTTCGAGGAAACCAAGCTGCCGCACATCCGTGTGGGTGATCCGGCGGACATGCAGCTCATGAGCGGCCAGTTGCTCAAAGGTCACGTGGAAAGCATCGCCCGAGGCATTTACGACCGTGACAACCCGGAAAGTCGCGAACTGATTGCCGACGTCAACCCGACCTTCAACTGGGTGCGCCTGGCACAGCGAGTACCGGTGCGGATACATCTCGATGAAGTACCGGCCGACGTGCTGCTGTCGGCGGGCACTACATGCACGGTGATTGTGAATCCTGAGGTTGGGGGAGCGAGCGGTGAATGATGAACCGGCGTGAGACATCACACCGAGTGGTTTGCATCGCGAGCAAGCTCAGCTCCCACAAAACCTACGTAGCCCTGTAGGACCGGCTTTAGCCGGGAGGGCGTCCGGATAGTCGCTGGATGTTCTTCGGCAGAAACACCGCTCTCCCGGCTAAAGCGGAACGCCGCCTGGCCAGTCCTACGAATTTGCCTGGATTCTGTGGGAGCTGAGCTTGCTCGCGATAGGGCCCGGATCTATCGGGCTGATCATCTAACCCTGGCGGTGCTCGACCTTGTCTGCGATGAGCTTCAGGAGAACAACCTGAGTGTCGCCTCAATCCCCAGTCTGGCTTCATCAGGCCCCGTTTTCGGAATCGCGCGGTTGAACGTGCGTTTGGTCAGCTCTCGCTCAAGTCTTGCCTGGTTGATCCTCGCTGTTCTGCGCAGCCCGTCAAGATTGGGAATGAATAGCCCATTCTTGTCGTAGGCCCCGACAATTGCCGAGGCGGGTATATCAGTTGCGTAATTGATCTCGACCGGAGCCAGGTCCAGGCGAGGCGATTGGGGGTAGCGTGCAGCAAAGTCATTGGCATAAAGGTGATAACCATCGAGCTGGCGGGCGTCGACGAGGTAAGTGTGGCCTCCTTTGGCGCCACCGTAGGTAAAAGCTCCTACGTGATCCTTGTCATAGAAAACCGACGTCGAGATGCCTCTTCCATCCGGGTCCAAGGCGTCATGGCCTCCACCAAAACCACCGCGAACGCCGGTCGCTTGATGAAGATCTTTTTGCAAGTCAGCGGCCGCTGTTCGCAACCTGAAGCCCTTCTCAAAGATGATGTCGGGAGTGCGTGAGTCGCCGCGAAAAACAAAACCGCGATAAACCGTGATGTCATACGGCTCAATGAACTGTTGTGAAAACCGCCCTTGGTTCTCCACCCATAGCTGCGTCGTCTGCGGACCTTTTTTAAAGTCGGCGTTCAGTTTCAATTCCAGCGAGCGCATCTTTGCCGAGTGTTTCGAGCGTTCCAACGCATCGATCAGATAAGGCGTCGCTGAAGACGGCAGTTTTTTTGTGTTCAGGATGACTTTGAGCCTCTGTGCGAGTTGGGTCCTGGCCAGCGCTGAAAGCCCTTTGCCAACGACCTTCAACACCAGAGGGCCAATGACTTCTGCCAAAGCGCTGATGATGGCCGCGCGGTACAAATCGGCCGCTACTTCGGGCAGATCTTCCAGCTCGGCCCTTACCGCATCGGTAGCCGCAGAGGCGATACCCAGCAGGAAAGCCGCGACCAGCCTGATGGGCACCAGACTGACACTGACCGGCAGCGTGATGCCCAGCGACAGGCCTGCCAGAAGATAACCGCTGAACTCAAGAGCCGAATCAGCGAGGCGCTCGGTATCCGTCGAAACCAGCGTATCGATATCAGACAGCAGGCGCTGATAACTCAGATCAAACAGCGCATTGGCGATGTCGGGGCTTGCATGAAATGTGATGGGAGCGACCCAGTAATACTTGGTCTCGAACCTGCGCACATATTTGACTTCGTCATTGCCGGGCTTGAGTCGCTGATAAAGCGGGATGCGCGCCAGTACCTTGTTGCGCAGTGCGGCGTTTCTTTCTATCAGCGCCCGAAACTGATCGAAATCACGCGGTATTTCGTAGACCGATTTTTGCTGCGGATCATTGCCCAGGAATACCAGTAAGCCTTGAACTGTCTGGTCTTCATAGTATTCAGGCGTTGGCAGGAACAGCGCCCGTTCCAGCTTCACTCGCGACGTGCCCTCAAACTGCACGAGCCGGGGTTCAATCCAGCCGCTCAGGTAATCATTGGCGAGTGCAATGAGCGCTTCGGCTGAGGCTCTGTGCTCCAGGTATCGACGAATAATGCTGTCCAGTTCATGTCGCGTGAGCAGCAGGGAAAGTTCTTTGACGTTAGGGCGATTAAAGTGCGCCTCGACCTCGTTGATATAGCGCTCCTGCAGGTTCACCGTATCGAACAGATCGCGTAAGTCAGGCGTAAACGCAGGGGGCCAGCGGATCCGCAGTCGTGTGGCATCTTTGAGGTCGTGGCGGAAGAAGTCGGTGACTATCTGGTGGAGTTCAAAGGTGGCGATCTTGGGGAGGGGAGGGCTGACGCCGATCAATCCGCTGTGACGAGAGTCGGTGTATTCGACATTGATCTTCATGTTGCTGGTGACCAGTGCCTTATGCGGCTCATACATCGTTGAGTGCTTTACTGCTGTGCGAATGAAATCATCGATAAAAGCAAAAGGGGAAAGCAACCTGGGTTGAGAGACCGCATCAACCAAATCGGCCAGCTCACTGGCCAGTTGGTCGATATCGGCAGGGACTGTAACTGTGGTGCTCATTTGTCATTCCTTGACAGGTCATAGGCAGTGCATCCATTGCTCTGCTCAGGCTATGAAATATAGAGGCTGAGACTTGGCGCGGTTGTAGGACGTTTCTTTGTTTTCGCGGGGTAAAGGCGCGGGATGCAGGCGTGTCGTGAGGCACTGCGCTCCGCAGGCTGACGTGGGACCGGCTTTAGCCGGGAAGGCGGTATTTTTGCAGATGAAGATTCGGAGCCTGTCCCGGCCTATTCCCGGCTGAAGCCGGTCCCACGTCATCAGTGATGCCACATGAACCAGCGTCGTTCATGTAACTTCAGCTAACCAAATAACCCAGTCCTACACCCCATTCCTGCGGCCTTTTCCCTTTCTTCTGAGTGAAGTTTCCGAGAAAATCCCCAGCCCTTGCGCAGGGTGATTTCGGGCACTAGGCTGCGTCCGTCGTTGAGTATCAGCGACCGGGTTTAGCAGCCTGTTTGACTTCAATTCCGGTGCAAGTACCGTCTATGGCGGCTTTGTGCGGGGCATCTTCGGGTGCGCCGGTTTTTGGGATTGGGTCGCCGGTCTGCTAACCCGTATCAAAGTCGCCACCTTTGCTTGTTTAGCAGCGATCATTCGGTGGTCTAGCTAAAGGCCTAATCAGATGATCAAAGTAACGCCAGATCCACCACAACCCACCCTCGAAGAATCGCTGCTGCACGTCAGCGACCTGCTACGTTGCGCAGCCGCCACGGCTTATGAAACCGGCGATAGCCTCAATGGCCCGAAACGCGACTTGGCGTTCTCGGTGGTACACCTGATCGGTATGGCCAAAGCCGAACTCGAACGCTCGTTGGCACGGGTTGAGTCCAGGTAACTCCGTCTCCATGTAGGGGCCAGTTTGTTGGCACCTACATGGGCTCGTATTCAATCGGGAAGTGTAACTACAGCGTCTTTTCCAACCCAAACCGCTGGCGCAGTTTTTTATCCAGCAACCCTTTGGGCAACAACCAGCTCATCAACGGCAACACCCTTGAGCCATTGCCCGAGCGCAGGAGTCGTGGCGGTTCGGTCTGTTGCACGGCGCGCAGCACATCCTGGGCGAAATCGATGGCGGGGGTCGGGTTGTCTTGCGAGGCCTTGGCCCTTGCTCGAATCCCTTCACGCAGAGGCCACCATGGCGATTGTTCGTTGATCAGCAATTCAGCCTCATGGCTGGCGTTTTTCGCAAAACTCGTGTCGATGGCACCGGGCTGAACCTCCAGCACCTTGATCGAGAAGGGCGCCAACTCCAGACGCAATGCTTCACTCAAAGCGTGCACCGCGGCCTTCGACGCGCAATACGCCCCGGCAAATGGCGTAACCAAAATACCGGATACGCTGCCGATATTGACCACCAGACCTTTGCGACTGCGCAGTGCCGGGAAAAACGCCCGCGTCACGCCCACCACCGAAAACACATTGGTCTCAAACTGGCGCTGCATCGCCTCGACGCCGCCATCGAGCAGCGGTCCCATGGCGCCATAACCTGCGTTGTTGATCAACACATCCAGCCCATCAAAGCGTGCCGCTAATTGCTCCAGCGCGACGCTGTCGTTGACGTCCAGTTGTACGCCTGTGAAACCGGCAGCATTCAGCGCGGCAACGTCTTCAGGCTTGCGCGCAGTGGCCCAGACCTCATGACCCGCACCTTTGAATGCATCCGCCAAAGCGCGGCCAATGCCGCTGGAGCAGCCAGTGATGAGGACGTTGGGCATCTTGTTATTCCTTGGATTAGTTTGAAAAACTACCTTGTAAATGCTCCGCGCGAAACTCCAGCGTCTGCGGGCGGTAGCCTTGGCGCAAGGGTGGTAGCGGCAAGCAATCTTGCCATTGACTACCGGCCTGCAGATCCCCCGGCCCGCTATATCGAGGGCCTGCATAAGCATCGTCGGTCAGGTTCACGGTATCACCGGGCGCATAAGCGGCGACGCGCCAGCGCAATTCTACGAGGGGAACCTTGTTGGTGTTATCAATCAGCACCAATAGCGGTTTACCAACTGGGCATTGGTCGGGGGCGTAATCCATGCGGATGCCCAGGTGTTCCAGGCGTCGGGTTTCCTGACTGTCTTGCCAGATGACCACCATCGCCACGATCCCCAGGCCAGCGGCAGCCGCGAGTGAAACAGGCAAGGCCTTGGCCGGGTAACGCAGCAGCAATACCAGCCAGGTCAGGATAAGCAGTGCGCCAAACAGCATGATTCGCGCCTCGTGAACAGATGAGGATGCATCGTACCGAAAGCGGGGTGGGGTTTGCTAATGGCTATGCGATAAGTCGGTCAGACGATTACGCATCCAGGGATTGCTGTCTCAAGGCAATCCCTTTACGTATTAACGGATTTTATGAGGGCGGGAAGAAGTACAAATAATCGGTTCTCTGTGAAAGATTACCAGCGGCGTCTACAGCCCGGACGTGATAACGCCCATAGCCTTCAATGTTGCGCACAAAACTCAGATCTGTTGTTTCGTCAATCTGCGTCCACCAGCGGTAGACTTTGTATTTGACCGCTGCAGCCACCCGATTCCAGCTCAAATCTATCGGTTGGTAAGTGTTATGGGCTATTCGAAACCCCGTGGGTGCCGTGAGTTCGGGAGGCGGTATGGGCTCATCACCGATTCTTTCCCATTTTCCGGAGTATTCATGAAAAATGAAATACTCCGAAAAGCCGGTAGGGATAGGGATGTCGAGCCCATAGTCCAGGTTCGATCCATCCAGCGTTGCGGCGAGTGATGCGCTGGATGCAATGTGCACAATGCTGGAGTCTGGAGCCAGCGGCGCTAGCTTGATTTGGGGCGACCAATGGCCATCAGCAAGTTGATAGTGAATGAGCTTGTCGTGTAAACCCGGCGCCGGAATTTCTGGCTCATCCGCGAGATAGGTCGTGGCCAGAATGCGGTACCTCAATGTTCCGTTGATAGCGCTCAATGAGAGCATGTCGCCAGTGTTGAGCAACATTGAATCAAACGGAAAGTCTATCCGGTTCGTGACGAGCTCGGTGGAGTAGGTGGCTGAACTTATAATCAGTACAGTCGAGTTTGTGGTCAGGTAGGCGGGGGGAGAAATTATCCTTGTCCAGCTGGCATTGCCAAGTCGCGCAATCAGTGCTCGGTTGCCGCTCGGTAATATGTAGCCGTCGGGGACTTGTGGGACATTAATGTCCGCGTATGGCCCCATTCGGATAAGTTTCTGGACATTTGCATGTATGCAGTTGTCGATCAGCCGTTGCCTCAGCGACCAGTCGGTGTTGATCACGAAAAACTTCTGAATATAAGAAAGTTGATTGGTTGAATAAAACCATTGACGGATTTTATCGGAGAAATCATCTGGGACAAAGGCCGGGAACGCAACGTACTTGGCACACTGAATCGATCTGAGTTCCTCATACGGTTTATCTTCTTGTGCTACCCGATCCATGAAGGCTTTGAGTGTATCTGTGGTAGGCGTGTTGGAACCTATCCAGCGATGGTTCACGCCAGGCCAGAATAGAGAGTCTCTTTGACCATCGTTATAGGCAATAACGACCGCTGGATTTTCATATTCCCAGATCTGGCTGATGGTGAGCGCGTTCATCCAGGGGGGAATCAAAATATCGTTTAATCTGGACTTTATCAGTTGGTGTAACTCCAGATGGGCGGCGGCGGTGAAGTTCTTGAACTGATGGAAGTCCAGAACAATGATTTCTCGTTTGGGAGCGCCTGCACCAGGCGTATGCGTCCTGAAGCGCAAAATCTCTCCCAGAAAATCGTTGGCGACAGTACGTTGTGAAACCAGATCATGGAAAATCATGAACCGTTTTGGATCCTCTGCGGGATAGCCGTCGAAAAACTGCACCCTCAAGTCCAGTACTCTGACGCCTGTCATCAACTGCTTGTACGGTGAGACGTCCTGGCAGGTATTGGAGTTAGGGCTGTAGGGAGCCTCTTTGTCGAAGCCCGCATTATGAGTGCCGGGCAATATTGCGTCTGCAATTCGCAACTTTCGAACCCCATCGTAAGTAGACATCCAGCTGCTGCGATGCAGATTATTGTAGGGGGTGCAAATTCCTCCCGAAGCGCTGCCCCCAGGGCAACCTGAGTCAATTGATTGCTCATCACTGTCGCCGGGAGACGGCGTGAGATCTTCTTGGTTTATGGAGCCTGATAGTGAAGCTTCGTCTTCTGTGGTCGAGGATAACGACGCTTGTTCAGGCGAAGCAGGGCGGTCATCGGTGTTCATTTCTACGACCTCTTCGAAATTAAAGGTTTCGTGGATATTTAAGCGCCAGACCGTTGAGCGTTGTCACTGTCATAACTGACAGTGACAATCTATGCAGAACAAATGTTGGGGGCGGAAGCGACCGCTCTAAGTCGGATTCTTCGCATCGTTTATTGCGAGCGTCGATAGGCATTGTTGCGAAATAGTCTAACTCCCATGGGTTCGGTGATCATCTGTAGGCGTGAGTCTTATGTCCACGACGCACCGTTGTCGCGAAGTAAACAGCTACAGAAAATGCATCTAGTACTTGCTGTTGTTTGATGAGAGCAGGCCAAGGTCTGCTAATGAGTAGAGGTGGAAGGGTTGGAAGCCTCCACAACGTCTAAAGGGACTGCAAACCATCAGCGGCTAGAATAAATACCGGGCACTTCTGGAAAAGGATTAGAGTCAGGTACTGTAGGCTACGTCATACAAGCTGACAGGATTTTTCGGTCTCAATACTCAGGTCAGCTAATTCATGGTTGTGCCGTTACACCTCTTATGTACACTGGCATGAGAGCCCAACATGAACCTCACTTTTATCGTCGATCAAAATCATTCGTATAAACGCGCAATTGAAATTGCCTATGAGAAAGCCAAAAGGGAGGGGGGAGTTGATGAGGCTACCGCGCGAGAGTGCGACTTTGTGATCAGTCAGCCGGAGCCCGATTATGTTTATGACGAAGTAAGATTTACTAATACGCTGCGCTTGCATGAGGGTTGTGTATGCCCTGCGGCAGCACTGAGCCCGCGGGATGCTTACGAACACTCAAAAATAGATGCCCGCAGGCGCGCTGCCGAGTGCGTTGCAACTCAAATGGATAGTATCTGGGTAGACGTCAAAAAGACGGTTGTCGGTGTTGATCCTGAGTTACTGAACGAACTAAGTTTCTCAGTTGATGAAACAGGCACCATTAGACCGGTCAGCAAATTACGTCCACTCGATGAGAAGGCGGAGAAACAGCTTTTTGAATTGCTTAATGATCATTCAGAATTCAAGAGGGCGGCAGAAGACTATATCTGGATGTTGGCGGGTTTAGTAGGGCGCATGATAGAGAGCTTGTCAGGCAACCATGCTCGGCATTTTGCCCACTCTTGTTTGCGAGAAGGCTAACCGCACGGGGAATGCCGTTAGCCTTCAAATTTCAACCGATGATTTTCATCGAGCAAATTTGTGTGATAGAGACGGGACTGATGCCAGTAGACGAGTTGCCTCGGACAGAAACGCGCCAGTGACCGCTATTGTAGGTTGCTTGCCATTTTCTTATAAAGTCATACACCCCGATAAAAGGGGTGGTCACGTGGCGCCCACTGCAACCCTGAAAACTGACGTATTCCACGATGCCTCCAGTGACGGTGACACGGCGCGATGTAACCTCTCTGGAGGGATCTTGGTCATCGGTATTTATGACAAATTCAACAGTAGCCCCCTCTAAAAGCTGACCTGTTGAGTCCCTGATATTCGTCGCCCACATAATTTTGTCTCTGAATGTTGATGTCGAGAAATAGGTTTCGGTATTCGGGCCTTCTGTTTCGATCCTGATGTTGTGGGCGTATGGAGCTGAGCCGAAATCAATGTTGAAGTATTTATCTGGTTGAAAGCGTACTCCGGCCGGGTAAGAAATTCTGAGCTGAACTTTCTGGCCGATGTTTAGTGGGGGCGTAATTAATGGTTCTGACGTAGGTAGAGGTTGCCAATCACCTGCGATGTTATATTCGATTTTCCAAAACGAGCCTTCAACCCCTCGCAGAACGTCGTTGATCATTACTTTCTGTCCACGCAACGCTGTGAAACTGTAGTATTTAACATCGCCAGCGCTCTCCAGTTTATCAACAATACTGTTGATTTTATCCGGCAGGTCTGTGATTTGGACATCGGTGACATCGGTTAACGCATCTGTGGGTTCTTGAGTACTCTTGCCTTCGAGGGTATTAGCTTGCTGGAGGGTGTCTGGGTCACAGGCCGGTGTGGCTAAAGCTGTAGAACCATATATTCCACTCAGCGCTAGAAAAATTGATGTCGCAAGCAGTGTTTTTTTAAGAGTGCAGTTGTTCATTGTAAGTCCTTTTATAATTTCTTCTTGCACGAATGTAAGTGCCGGGCGATACGCCAAACATACTTTTGTACAATGAGGTGGTTTGATTAACTAATGAAGTGACGTAATCATCGAGTGCGGTGTGCGGTCAATGCTGAAAGTGTAATTAAAAGTAAATGCGCTGCGCCTCCTGAAAGAACTCATAAAATTCTTACAGATGGCTGTTATAAATACTTGCGTTTTGCGTCTCTTTTTCCCACAGCGAGCGGTGTGCGGAAAGTCGAGTAAGGTAGGACGTCCGGCGTAGAACCTGTCGGAGCGAACTATTAGCGAGAGCTTTTTATCAGCCCCGTAGATGTGTTGGATTTACTGCCCTCACCGCGAATAAATTCCCGTTCAAAGAGTCAGGATCCATTTCGATTACAAAAAACGCAGACCAAAAAAAACCTCAACAACCTACTGCGGATGGGGTACGCAAAAGGTTGTTGAGGTGTACTGCTCGTTGCCGATTGCAGTTAAAACAGCAAATTAACGTGCAATGGTTTGCGTCTTGACGCCAGCTTCCAGTTGCGCGGAGCGACCGTAAACGTCTTCATAACGTTCGATGTCGTCTTCACCCAGGTAGCTGCCCGATTGGACTTCGATAATTTCCAACGGGATCTTGCCTGGGTTTTTCAGGCGGTGAACCGAGGCAATCGGGATGTAGGTCGATTGGTTTTCGGTCAGCAGGAACACGTTTTCGTCGCAGGTAACCTGGGCAGTGCCCGAAACCACGATCCAGTGTTCGGCGCGGTGGTGGTGCATTTGCAGTGACAGGCTGGCACCCGGTTTTACCGAGATGCGTTTGACCTGGAAGCGGCCACCCATGTCGACGGAGTCGTAAGAACCCCATGGACGATAGACTTCAAGGTGGTTCTGGGTTTCGCTGCGGCCTTGCTCATTGAGCGTGTTGACCATTTGCTTGACGCCCTGAACTTTGTCCTTGTGGG
This sequence comes from Pseudomonas caspiana, assembly GCF_002158995.1. Lineage (GTDB taxonomy): Bacteria > Pseudomonadota > Gammaproteobacteria > Pseudomonadales > Pseudomonadaceae > Aquipseudomonas > Aquipseudomonas caspiana. The sequence continues at coordinate 55,165 of NZ_LOHF01000012.1, forward strand.
CAATCATCATGGCGTCTTTGGTTTCGACCACGACGATGTTGTCCAGACCGATCACCGACACCAGTTTGCCGTTGCCGTGGATCATGCAGTTGCGGCTGTCCTGGATAACCACGTCGCCTTTGGTGACGTTGCCATTGCTGTCTTTCTGTTGCACAGCCCACAGCGAGGACCAGCAGCCAACGTCGTTCCAGCCAGCGGTCAATGGCACAACGCAAGCGCGTTGGGTTTTTTCCATCACGGCGTAGTCGATGGAGTTGTCCGGGCAGCAGGCGAAGGTGGCTTCGTCGATGTCGATGGTGTCGCCTTCGTGCTTGCTGCGCTCCAGGGTCATCATGCAGGTGTCGTAGATGTCCGGATCGTGCTTTTTCAGTTCTTCGAGGAAGCGGCTGGCGCGGAACAGGAACATGCCGCTGTTCCAGTAGTAACCACCGGCTTCAACGAACTCGGTAGCGCGCTGTTCGTCAGGCTTCTCAACGAAGTGCGACACGCGGCTCACGCCTTCTGGCAGCAGCGCATCGGCAGTGGACTTGATGTAGCCATAACCGGTTTCCGGCTTGGTAGCAGGGACACCGAACAGGACCATTTCGCCGCGCTCTGCTGCGACGGTGGCCAGAGCCAGTGCGCGTTGCAGGGCTTTCTGATCTTCGATCACGTGGTCAGCGGGCATTACCAGCATCAGCTCGTCGTTGCCTTCGCTGAGCAGCAGCATGGCGGTGATGGCAACGGCTGGCGCAGTGTTGCGGCCAAACGGTTCCATGATCACAGTCTGGGTTTCGAGACCCAGTGCATTGAGCTGCTCGTTAACGATGAAGCGGTGCTCTTTGTTGCAGACCACGATCGGGTCTTGCATGCCTTCGAACTTCAGGCGCTCGAGGGTTTGCTGGAAGAGGGTGTGGTTCCCGGTCAGCGCCAGAAACTGTTTTGGGAATTGCTTACGCGAAAGCGGCCAGAGTCGTGAACCGCTACCGCCTGACAAGATCACTGGAATCATTTTGTTTCTCCAAGAGCATTTCGAAATAGGGCTGTACGTCGGTCTGTCGTTTCAGTCTTGTTTTTGTTCCGCGTCGGTCGGCCCGATGATGGATCGGGCCGGCTGACAAATCCGTAATTAGCGAGTTGCTACCGGTGGTTTTACCCACACCGGAGACAGGCCACTGCCGCTACCGGTGATGTACAGCACGGCAGCTTCGCCACGCTCCAGGGCAACCGGTTTCAGGTCAGTGACTTTCTTGTCGCCGTCGTACAGCGCCAGGCTGACTTTTACCGGGTTGATTTCACGCTCGCCGGTGCCTTTGGCGGCAACGGTTTTTACGACTTCGGTCTTGCCGTCAGCAGTTTTCAAGGTCAGTGCCTTGTCGCTCAGGTTCTGTACGCGAACCAGGGATTTCTGCTTGTTTTTGAACGGTGGTTCTTCAACCAGTTGTGGCTTGCCGCTGGCGTTGTTGACCAGGGTGTAATAGTGGTCGCCTGCCAGTTTCACCGGGACGCTCTGGCTGCCCAGTTTGGCGGTGTAATCACCTTGTGGCATGAAGCTGAATGCAGTGCTGCCCTGTGGCGCCACTTCGTTCATGTTGGTGTTGCCAACCGAAGCGCTGATCTCGGAGCTGCTGGCGTTGTAGACACGCACAAAGGTCGAACCTTTTGGTGCGGTTGGGCCGTACAGCGCGGAGTCACCGGCGAATGCTTGCAGGGTGAAGAGGCTGATACCGGCAGCCAGTGCGCAGGTTTTCAGCAGGCTTTTCTTGGCAGTGCGAGTGTTCGAATTCTGTAAGGTCATAAGGGTAGTCCTCTCAGTTTTGGGCCTGGTTTGGCGAGTCGGAAGATTTGACGTTCTGAACGACGTTTTGTTGCGTTTTGATCGCGTCAGGAGCAGCTTTTTTTAGCTGTGCAATCCACTGCTGATCAAAGTCTTTAAGGTCGTTGTGAACGGGCAGATAACGCTCCGGAAATTCCCAGATCAGGACTTGCGGCGGGCTGTTTTTGAACGCGTCGGTTTGCAAGTATTTGAGCATCGGCAGGATCGGGCCGTGGCCGTCTTCTGCGTAGTTCACAACATCACTGTGCAGCGCTTCTTTAAGTGCGCCGACGAAGTTCCAGTTCGGGTTGGCGCTGTAGCTGGTGCCTACCAGACCAACAGCAACATCGCTGTCGGCGAACAATGCGTCATCGCCTTCGGCTTGTGCTGCTACCGGATCGGTACTGCGCTGTTGCAGTTGATCAGGTTGCGGCAACAGGTTGCTGAACAACGGGTCAAGCGGCAGGAAGTTAGTCAGGTCGCCTTTGTAGGGCGTTGTTTCCTTGGCCTGAGTGACGAACTTTTCAGGCTCGCCGCTCAGTGGCGTCTGCTGGGCGATGACTTCGCCCAACTGCTTGGCCACAACTTCTGCACCCATTGGCGTCCAGTGAGTATCGGTACGCAGGAAGACCTGGCCGTGTTGCTTTGCACCTTGCAGCGGTGCAAGCAAATCAGGAGCAACCAGACCGGCTTGCGCCGCTTGTGCGTGGAACTGCTGATAAAGGTCGGTGTGCAAAGTGGCGGGTTTGTTGTCGCCAATGTGCTCCGGATACAGGCGGGTTTTGGCAGGAACAATTGCCAGTACCAGCTGTGTGCCTTTGGCTTTCAGTTCGTCACGTACGCCCTGGATGATTGCCAGGTTTTCCGCTTCGTTCTTGTCACCGTTAGCGATGGCATCGAACTCTTCATCAGTGAACAGCCACTGATCCTTGCCGAGTACAACGCCAGGACGACCTTCGTTGAACAGCTTGTAATCCAGCGCTGCCCAGAGGTTGGTGCCCAGGCGCTTGATCGGAAACTCTTCGTCGTAATGAGTTTCCGCAGCCTTGGCCCACTTGCCGTTAAGCACGGTGGTTTCAGGGGTTGTCGAGAAGCTGGCAAAACTGCGCAGCGACCAGATACCCAGTATCAGCAGGATAGCCAGAAACAGGCCGATGTAGAGGATGCGTAATGAGCGGGTCATGGCATGTCCTCAGAATTGGAAGTAAAGGAACGGCGAGAAGCTTTGCGCCGACAGTTTGAGAATCGAAGCAATGAACAGCAGCAGGATCACTGCACGCATTGCGTAACGTGGCCAGTCGGCAACCCAGTAAGCAGGCTGTACCTGAGCTTCAGTACCCACGATGTAGCCTGGCTCGTGAATGCTTCCTGGTTTGTCGCCCGGTACGGCTTTGATCATGCCTGGCTGCGCAGTGGCAGGGCCGTCAGCCTGAACGCCCAGATCCGGGTTGGTCTTGCTGGCAGCTTTTTCGGCAGGACGGTTGGTGTAGAAGTCGCGCAGACCGAAGAACGCCAGCGTTGCGTAAGCCACGACCATGGTCGCCACTTGCAGACCGGTGAGGCTTGCCTGGTTGAGTTCCGACAGTTTCCAGTCGCCGAAGCTGAACATCGCGCCGTACATACGGCCGGCAACGTGCAGGTTTTCTGCGCGGAAGATCACCCAGCCAGTGACCACGATCAGGAAGGTCAAAGCCCAGCGCATTACGTTGAATGTACGTGGAGCGGTGTTCAGGCCGATGGCTTTTTCGATCGCCAGCCAGACACCGTGCCATGCACCCCAGATCACGTAGGTGATGTTGGCGCCGTGCCACAGACCACCCAGCAGCATGGTCAGAAACAGGTTGCGATAGGTCGCGAACTTGCCGCCACGGTTGCCGCCCAGGGTGATGTACAGGTAGTCACGCAACCAGGTGGAGAGGCTGATGTGCCAGCGACGCCAGAACTCGGTGATCGACTGGCTGATGTAAGGCTGTTTGAAGTTTTCCATAAAGCGGAAACCCATCATCAGGCCCAGACCAATCGCCATGTCGCTGTAACCGGAGAAGTCAAAATACAGCTGCGCGGTGTAAGCCAGCGCACCCAGCCAGGCATCGCCTGTGGTCGGGTTTTGCAGGGCGAAGCAGTGATCGGCAACAACCGCGAGGGTGTCGGCGATGAACACTTTCTTGATGAAACCCTGCATGAAGCGCGTGCAGCCTTCGGAGAACTTGTCCAGGGTGTGAGTGCGGTTGTTGAACTGGTCAGCCAGGTCACGGAAACGCAGCACGGGGCCTGCAATCAAGTGCGGGAAGATCGCCACAAACGCAGCAAAGTCGATCAGGTTACGTGTAGCCGGGGTATCACCGCGGTACACGTCAATGATGTAGCTGATGGACTCGAAGACATAGAACGAGATACCGATCGGCAGCAACACGTGGGTCAGGATGAAAGGTTCCAGACCGACCGACGTCATCATTGCGTTGATGCTGTCGACGCCGAAGTTAGCGTACTTGAAGTAGCCCAGGATACCGAGGTCAACCACCACGCCCAGCAACAGCCAGCGTTGTGCCGGCTTGGTGCGAACGCCTGCCGCACCTACTTGCAGGCCGATCCAGTAGTTCCACACCGTTACGCCGATGAACAGCGCGAGGAAGTCCACACGCCACCAGGCATAGAACACATAACTGGCAATCAGCAGCAGCAGATTGCGATAGCGTTGCCCGCTCAGGTAGTACAAGCCGAGGAAGATCGGCAAGAACAGGAACAGGAACACGTTGGATGAGAACACCATCCTGATATCTCCGTTTATCCATCAGTCAAGGGCCTAAAGCCCCCCCAAACCCCCCATAAAAATATGGAGGTTGATGCGTTTACTGTTTCACCCTGTCTGTAGGAGCGCGCTTGCCCGCGATAGCGTCAGTTCAGTCCACGTTTGTGACGTCTGGCACGCCGCAATCGCGGGCAAGCGCGCTCCTACAGGGGATTACTTACGAGCCTTTGTCACCCTTCTCGTGCTCTGGGTCGTAGACCTTGGTCAGGTCACCGCCCAGGCGGAAAGTCTTGAAGGGTTGTTTTTCATGCTTTTCTTCAAGCACTTCAGGGCTGCAGGTGTAGAGCGAGCAGTACGGTTCAAGCCAGGCAAATTTCGGATCTTTCTTGAGGTCCGTCATGTCCTGTTTCTCACCGTTCTTGGCAGCGAAGGCTTCCGGGTTTTTCACGCCGGAGAGCACGCGATCAGCCAGACGCTTCAGAGCACCATTGTTTTCCGGACGCACATCCACGCCGTTGGCCTGCGCAAAGCTGGCGATCATCGCCAGTGGTGGCAACGCGTAGTTATGGTAGGAAAGGGCACGCTGACGACGCTTCATTTCGTTAGGCAGATAGCCTTCCGCATCGACTTGATTGGCAGCGACTTTGTATTCTTTGATCGCCCAGTCGAACAGGTCCTGGCGGTTGGTGGCGACAGCCGTTGCCATCACCGACCATGCGGCCCAGTACGAGTGGTTGTTGATTTTTTCCAGCGGCAGGTTGCTCCAGTCACTGATGACCTGGTCAGCCAGTTTGCTGAACCATGCCTCAATGATTTGCGCGTCCGCCTGACGGTTGGCCAGAGGCTTCGAATCGGAGAACTTCAAGCGCAGGTAAGCGGAGGACATACTGCCCAATGCCCATTTGCGCATCGACTTGCCGGTGTGGTTGAAGTCTTTGGATTCCAGCGCATCGGCCTTGGCCCAAGTGGTCATCATGTTCAGCGCGCAATCGAGCTGTTCAGGGCGACCATCGCGCATGTACTGCATAACGACTTTGCTGACACCACGCTCAAGGGTGGTGATGTCTTTGGTCGCGCTGCGAAAGGCTTCCTCGGACTGTTCGTTCAGGGTCGCACGCGCCTTGTCGGAACCTTCGTATTTGCTGCGAAACACCAGCTTGTCGGTGTAAGGCTTGGGAATGGCTTCACAACTGAAATTGTGGTCACCGGTTTTCATTTTTTCGATCGGAGCGTCGTAGCCCTTCGGCGGCACGAGGTTCGCGGCGCTGGCGGCCCCGGCGCCACCGGCCATGATGGCCAGTGACAGAAGGGTAGGTAACATCAGTTTCGGAGTGTGCATAGGTAGCCTCATAACCCGGCTTGCGCGGTTTGCTGCGCAGTGGCTGGGAACACGTTGCGTTTGCATACTTTCGCTTCGACTTTCTGGGGTGCAGTGCCCGCTTCCGGACCCTGGATTTCCAGTGCGAGCAGTTGCTGGTCAGCCCAGTCTTCATCTGTTCGCAGTTCGAAGGAGAAGCGCCCGTCTGTATCGGATGTTTCCGGTTTTTCGATTTTCAGATCTTCGTGACGACCGTTCATGTACCAGAGCCTGGCTTGCAGGACTTTGACCGAAGTGTCGGCAAAACGGATGTCGATCTGATTGCTGCCGTTGCGGATGTTCTTGATTCCATTCTTGCCGTTGACCAGCACTTCGTTGGTGCCGGTTTTCAGCGTGGTGCTAGCGCTCATCACTGCGGGTTTGCCTTCGCAGCCGTTGTCGAGCAGCGACATCATCTGGCGGTAAATGGTCTCCTGGTCCAGGCGGTACAGCGGTGAGAATTCCCAGATCAGGATTTTAGGTGGACGTTTCTGGAAGTCTTCACTGCCCAGGTACTGCAGCATCGAACCTTCCAGACCGCCGCCAGGGAAGGCGACGTTGAGGATGTCGGCACCGATGTACTCTTGCAGGAAGCCGGCGAAGTTATAGTTCTTGCCGCTGTGACTGGTACCGACCAGGGTGATTTCCGGGTTGCCGGAATCACCGAACAGGTCGCCGTCACCAGCCTCGCCTTTAGGCTCGGTGGTGAACTGGTCCATGTACTGAATGGCGTAGGTGTTGCCGCACAATTGCGCCGCCATGTTGTGCAGGGTGCCGGTCTTGCCCATGCGTCCCGAAACGTGGCTTTCAAATTCACGCTTTGGAATGTCGGCGTAGCCCGGAATCTTCTTCACGGTTTCAGCGACGATTTTTGCTGTGCGCTGAGCACCGTATGGCGTCCAGTGCTGGTCGCCACGGAAGTAGAAGTCGTGCGCCTGTTGCTCGTTGGTCAACGGCGACAGATCAGGTACCCAGTAGCCCATCTTGTCGAAGCGACCGAGCATGGCCTTGTAGTTGTTCAGTGCTTTTTCGTAGTCGAACTTGTCGCGCTCGGCAGGGAACAGCTTGTTGCGATCTACCAGGCCACGTGTGGGTTGGTAAACCACCACCAACTCAACGCCTTTGCTCTTGAACGCATCGTGCAGCTGTTGCATGCGGCGATAGCCTTCAGGCGTAGTGTTGAATTCGGTACGCAGGTCTTCCTGGGTCCGGAACAACCAGTCGCCTTGCGCTTGTACCAGCGTGGTGAAGTTCTGCTGATAGCGCGTGGTGTAGTTTCTTGCGTCATGCGCTTGCGGGCACAGCTGGCAGCAAGGCTCGGCTGTGAAGTTCGGCGCCTGCACCTCGTCGGCACGTGCGCCGCCGCTGATTGCGATCAGGGCTGCGGTCAGGCCGGACAGGCTGAGTAACTTGATCATGTGTGCGTGCATAAAAATTACCTTCTCAGTCCTGAAGTTCTTTCTGGCTTTCGACCGGATCAATCAGAACGGCTTTTTGTTGGCGAACCAGCAGGTCGAGGATTTCGTCCTGACGGTCACCCAATACGCCGTTGAAGCTGATGCCGCTGGTCTTGCTCGGAGCCAGCATTGCCACACGATAGAGTTCGATACTCAGCGGGGAGTCGATGGACAGCGGGCCTGAGCTGTTACCGGTCAGCTCGCCACCGACCACGATCAAGGAAACCTTGGTGTCGAACGGGTCGAGGGCGATGTCGCGGTCGGTGTCGCTCAGGTCCTTGATGTGTCCGTAAACACCCAGTAGACCGTTAGCCATGGCGATGTTTTCGTACAGCTTGATGTTCACGCTGTTACGTACGCGGATGCCGTGACGACGATTGGCAATGACCTTGTTGCCCCACAGCAGGTTGTCGCCGCTTTCATACAGGGTGATGCCGTCGGTGTGGTTCTTGTAGATCTCGTTGTAAGCGACGATGTTGTTGACGCTGTTACGGTCCAGAACAAGGCCGGACAATTTGTTGTCGTGGCTCTTGTTGTTGAAGATGAAGCTGTCGTTCACCTCACGGGAAATAATGATCCCGTGCTTTTTCTTGGTTCCGTAGACGTTGTTCTCGGCAATGATCAGACCGTGGGAACGGTCATGCGGGTCAATGCCGTAAACAATGTTGTCGCGGTAGGTGCTGCTTTTGACTACGAAGTCTTTGGTTTCGTAGCAGTAGAAGCCGTACCACATATCAGAGAACTCCGAACCGACGATCCAGCCGGTTGGATCGGGCTTGTTCATCTGCTTGGCGGTGTTGGGCGTGTACTGAGAAATACTCACACCGTAGGACTTGCTCTGGTCGTAGCCCAGGCTCGCCATTTTGGTGTTGATGATGTAAGTCTCGGAACCACCCCAGGACAGCAGGAACGGACGGAATTCCTTGGGCGTACGGAAAGTCGACAGGCTGTTGGTCTTTTCGCGCCAGCCGTTGAGCTGGGTGTCGCTCATGAACAGCTTGCCTTCGTTGACCAGGAACGAGCCCTTTTCCTGTGACAGGCGCAACTCGTGCGCTTTCTTGTCCACCTCGAAGGTCGCGTCAGCCTTGACCAGAATCGGCAGGCGGGCAATGTAAACGCCCGGCGACACTTCGCTCAGGTATTGCTTGGGGACCTTTTTAGCCAGGTCCTGGATGTTCATGTAGCCGCCTTCAATCACGATCGCTTGAGGGATGCCTTGTTGGCGGGCAACCCATTCGGCCATCTTGTTGTCACCGCCAACGAACTCCTTCAGACCGACTTCTTCCATGATTCGGGTGATGCGAACCTTGCCAGGCTTGCTGCGCACGATTTTCTTCGCGGCAGCTTCGGCGGTGTAGCCCGAAATGTCCGGCAACTGCGGTTTGTCCAGCGCCAGTGTTTCCACCGGCGGGCTGCTGATGGTGTAGCTCTTGGCTTCTTGCAGCTCTTTGACCATGCCTGGGGTGGTCGCCTGAGCCGGGCTGGCCGGCGCGGTGGCGGCCATGGCGGAGCTGGCGAGCAACAGCGCGCCGCTCAGCACTGCGCTTTCGAGCAGTGCATGTGGCCATGCGCGGTTGCGCAGACTGCTTGCTTGACTGTTCATCTCATCGCACTCCTTTCGCGGTTGCATCAGAAGCGCCAGATGACGTCGACGATGGCGCGGTGCATGTAGTTGTCGACTCCGCTGCCATAGGCATCGCCCGGTTTGAAGACACCGGCGCGTAGACGAACAAGCGCCGAAGGTTCATCCATCGACTGGCTGAGTGCCGCAGGCATCAGGCCGCCTTTGAAGTACTTGGTCACGACCAAGTCCATTTCCTGACCCAGATCTTTGTTGCCGTCGGTGGTCAGTGGCAGGGACGACAGAACGCCGCTTTCATCCGCGCCTACGGCGTTGATGCCTGAGGTGCCGATGCGTGCATTGCCATCGGTGCGGCGGAATTTGTGGTAGATCAACGATGCGTCGTACTCATCCTGCAACTGCCAGGAAGCGAACAGCGAGCCGCTTTCCACGTTGGCCATTTCGCCCTGGAAAGCTTCACCGAAGCGGTGTACGCGAGAGCGGGTACCGGTCCAGTTCGAGCGGTTGGATTCCAGACCGTTCTGCTCGTATTCCTTGCTGGCGCGCGAATAAGCCGCACCCACTTGCCACTGCGGATCAAGGCGTAGACGCAGACCCAGATCGGTTGCCCAGCCATTGACGTTGCTGTTGGTCTTGTCTCCAGCCTGGAACGTACCGTCAGGCTGCCCCACGGCTGCGATCTGGCTGCGGTCACCGGTCAGCCAGGTCACGCTGCCCCAGTAATTGATCTGGTTGGTATTGCGATGGTTGTAAGCATCGCTGTTGGCCTGCAGACCCAGCCAGGTCAACTCGCCGTTGGAGGTTTTGTCCAGGTCATCGAGTTCCCGGCCTGCGCTTTTCAGGTTGCCGTCATCCTGGCTGTGGTGCGCACGCACTCCAGCCCATTGACCTGGCATCCACTGGTAGCTGACGTCACCGAAGATGTGCTTGCGGTCTTCGTCTTGCGGGGACAGTTCAGTCAGGTCAGTGCGGTATTCGCTGAAGCGTTGAGCCACGCCCACGTCGGCTTTGAGCAGCGTGGTGTCGAAGACCCAGTTCACGGCTTCGATGTTGGTGTCGTGCCATTGGCCGTCGTCGTTGCGCAGGCGCTGACGACCGACCTTGAGTATTTCACCCGGGTACGCTGTGAAACCGCTGTAACCGATCCAGAATTCGCGCAAGGCCAGATAGCTCTTGTCAACTTCACGTTCGCTGGCGTTGCCGCGAGCCTGAGTGGTTTGCTGGGTGTCGGAATCGGTTTGTTCCAGAGGGTCAGTCTGAATGGTGTCAGTGGCGGTTACCACCTGGCCCATTGCATAGCCGCTCCAGTCGCCACGTTCGCCATAGACCCAAGGACGCAGGTCCAGACCAATACCGTTGACATCGCCACCGGAGCGAGTGCCCAGGTCACGGTCGTCTTCGGCCTGGCCGCTGATTTTTACTTCCAGACCGAAGTTCTTTTCTTCGGTCAGGGCCGCCAGTGTCGGCGTAGCCCAAAGCAGGGTAAAGCCAAGACCCAGGCCTGCGGCCATCAGGGGATTCAACTTCATAGTGGTGCGTCCTCGCCGTCTTCTTCTTTCAGGGCCTGCATGGCCAGCGCGTTTTGGCTGGTGATGCCCCGGACGTTTTTCTCTTGCTGCAACAGCCGTTGGGCGGTGGCGAGTTTTTCAGGTGGCAGGGCAGTGCTGATTTCCTGCGCAAGTTCAGTGGCCGCTGGCGTCGGCTGTGGAGCTTGCAGAGCCAGTTGACTGAACACCCAGGCATTGACCGGATTGGGCATGGTGCCCTTGCCTTGGGAGAACAGCTGGGCAATGGCAAAGTCAGCACTGTTCTGGCCGCCACGAGCAGCGATCAGCAGTTCATCCAGTGCTTTTTGTGATTCGACCTTGCCCAGGTAGCCACGGCGGTAGATCTGACCCAGGTAGTAATGCGCGGAGAGCTCACCACCGGCGGCGGCTTTTTTCATGTGCTCTTCGGCTTTGTGTGAATCAGCCGGTACCCATTTACCTTCGTAGTACAGGCGACCCAGCAACAGTTCGGCGCGGGGTTGGTCCGCAGCACGGCCGTTATCCAGGTACTCCATCATCTTGTCGACGTCGCCCAGTTCGGGGAAGTCGTAAAGCAGTTTGGCCAGCGTCACCCACGAAGCGGGGTAGCCCGGTGCAACCTGTTCCAGCAATTGCTGCGCGGTTTTTTCATCCGGAGTACCGACAGATGCGTCACCCAGAACACGGGCTACGCTGTCGACACGCTGGGCGCCGACACGACCCACGCTGTAAGCACTTTTAAGCTGCTCGACCACTGCGGTGCGCTGCTCGTTCTGGCCACGTTTCTGATAGACCGTGACCAGCTCGACGTAGCAGATGTCGACCTTGTCCAATGCGGTTTTGCAGATGTTTTCCACTTCATCCAGGTGCTGGTCGTAAGTGCCTTGGGTGCGATACAGCAGCACTTGAGCCAGACCGGCTTCCGGATAGCCTTGTGCACGCCATTCGCTGATTTTCTGCTGGGCGTTCACGTTCGGGAAACTGTGCGGGAACTGCAGATAGAGCATGGCCAGCGGTGTCAGCGAGCTGGTATCGCCACTGGCGAAGGCCTTTTTCAGCAGGTCTTCGGCTTCGTGGTGCTCGGCCTCGGTTGCCCCAGGCTTGGAGGCCAGCAGGCGACCCAGGCGAGCCTGAGCACGTGGCGAGGTTTCAGCTGCTGCACGGTAAGTGGCTTCTGCTTCCTTGATGCGCTGCGGATCACCGCTCTGCACAGCAATGTCAGCCAGGCCAACCTGTGCATCGCTGTAGCCCAGGTCCGCCAGTTGCCGATAGTTCTGCTCTGCCAGTGCGGTGTCACCGTTCTTCAGGGCTTCATTGGCCAGGCGTTGATCGGGCAGGCCGGCACAGCCGGTCAGGGCGATGGCAACGGCCAGGCTCAACAGTGTAGGGCTCGACAATCTTTGTAATGGGCTACGCATGTTAGAGACCCGCGGCCATGGCTTTGTCGATCAACCAGTTCATCGATGGACCACGATCGCTGGTGACTTCAACCGGACGGCCAGCCAGGGAAGTGTCCAGCACTTCGTCAGGCTTGATCTGTACACGGATGTCAGTGGCCAGATCGGTTTCGCTCAGGTTGGTGCTGCTGATGATTTTGCCGGTGCGTACGGTGTCGTCACCTGCCACCTGGAAGTTCACACGGGTGCCTGGTTTGACTTCGTTGAACTGGCGATAGGTAAAGCGTGCTTCAACGTTGGCAGCGGTGTTGCGCGGCACCAGTTGGAAGATCACTTGGCCTTTGGCAGCGAACTGACCATCGGCAACCAGTTGCTTGGCGATTACGCAATCGCATGGGCTGGTCAGGGTGCCGGCCATTTGCTTGCCGTACAGTTCTTCGATTTTGGCTGGCTGCAGGTCATCGCCGTTCAGGCTGCCCTTGAGCATTTCCAGCATGCTGGTGTTGAACGAAGCCATCGGCGCGCCTTTGGCTACCGGCGAGTTGACCGCCACCAGGCTCTGCACGGTACCTTCGCGCGGCATGGTCACGTCCATCGCAGGCAAGGTCACCAGACCTGCCGAGGAGTGGCTGACGAAGTACAGGCTGTAAACAGTCTTGAAGATGAAGCCAAACGCGGCCAGACCGACAATGAAGATGCCGAGGCTGAAGGTCACGGCGCGCAGGCGACCCAAAGCAGTCATGCCATCGCCGCTGCCTTTTACCTTGCGCGCCTTGGTGAAGTTGTCGCGCTGCAGAGTGGCCAGTACTTCACCCATGCTGACGATGTCGCCGCTCAGGTGCGAGGTGATCAAGTGGCGCAGGGTCGCGATGTCTTGTGCTTCCAGATTCTGGAACTGGCAGCCGACACGGCCGGTGGAGGCATCGATGGAGCGCACTTGCAGTTCAACGTCCATGGCCAGGCCAAGGTTGTCGATCAGGAACTGCAGACGACCCTTGATTACCTCACCTGCTGTCGGGCGCTGCTGAGCAGGCGCGACGAAGCTCAGACCGCCTGCAGAAAGGTCTTCTACGCGGACCAGCGGGGCACCCGGGGCTTCGAGCAAGCGCAGCTTGGCGGGGATTTTGACCCGGGCGTGTTGGCGCTGGGCTTCGGATTCATGTACGACGTTTGCATTCACGGCTGTATTCATGGCTAATTTTCCTACTTAAGCGATTAATCCGTTGGCCCGGTTTAAACCATCGTCAACAGCACTGCGACGAAGATGGTGCCAGCCGAGAAAGTCATGGTCCGAGACGACCAGGTGTTGAACCAGCCTTGAAAGCTGGCCATGTCGCGGCTGAGTTTGGTGTCTTGGCGCGTCCAGGACTGGCGGTCCAGGCGGAAGAAAACGTAGATTTTCATCAGTGCGCCGACGATCTGGTTGTAATAAAGAATCATTGGGTAGGCTGGCCCGATCCGGTGTCCCGAGCAGGACAGCAGAAGGGTCAGGATCAGGCGTGTAATGCCGATCCACAGCAGGTACATCAGGATGAACATGCCGCCGTATTTGAAGCTGGCGATGATCGCAACGGTCAGGCCGAGAATGGAGGTCCACATCGACACGCGCTGGTCGAACAGCACGATGCTGGTGAAGACGCCGAGACGGCGAACGCCCAGACCCAATGCACGCGAGTTTTGACGCAGGTTGTTGCCGTACCAGCGATACATCAGCTTGCGGCTGGCTTTCAGGAAGCTTTTTTCCGGCGGGTGTTCAACGGTGTGAATGGCCGCGTCCGGCACGTAGAACGTGTCGTAGCCCAGGCGCATCAGGCTGAACCAGCTGGATTTGTCATCGCCGGTCAGGAACCGGAAAGTGCCCAGACGCCAATGGTGCAGCGAATCGCTTTCAACGTCGGCGATGAACTCAGGGTCAGTCACAACCGTTGCGCGGAACACCGACATACGACCGGTCATGGTCAGTACGCGTTTGGACAAAGCCATCGAGCACATGTTGATGTGACGCTGGGCGAAACGCAGCTTGTGCCATTCGCTCATGATGTAACCGCCGCGCACTTCGCAGAACTCGTTGGTGGTCAGGCCGCCGACGTTGCCGAACAGCTGGAACCACGGAACCGTTTTGCGCACTACGCCTTCAGCCAGCACGGTGTCGCCGTCGATCACGGCCACTACAGCGCGGTCGTCGGGCATGTGCCGGGAGATTGCACGGAAACCAAAGGCCAGACCGTCACGCTTGCCGGTACCGGCAATACGTACGAAGTCCAGCTTCACGTGTTCAGGCGGGTTGGCCTTTTCCCACATCGCCTTGACCAGCAACTCGTCGGACATTTCCACCAGAGAGCAGACCACGGTGGTCGGGAAGCCGCATTCGATGGCTTCGCGAATGACCGAGCTGTACACCTGGGCGGTGGTCAGTGCGTCGATACGAAAACTGGTGACCATCAGGAACACGTGAGACGGGTCCGCTGATGTGCCCAGCTTGCGCACTTTGCGACGCAAGTGCGGGTAGACGATGTAGAGAAAGATCATGCCACGCACAAAGTGCGTGATACCCATTGAGTAGCGCCAGATGCCGACGGCGCCAATCAGGAAAATAAAGTTCTTCGACTGCGAGTCAAAGATACTGGTAGGCAACGCTGTCGCGAGTGCCCCTAATAAACTCAGGTAGAACAACCAACCTGCGGCCTGTAGTAGACCATGCTTAAGCCTGTGCATATCTGCATCCGTCTCGGTATCGGGTGAGCCTTTGAGGTGGCCCGAGTTGGGTTAGGCAGGCGTGTAACAAGCGCCCTTTTTCCGTAGCCGTCCGCGGTAGGAGCCAGCTTGTCGGTGAAAGGATTGACCGGTCTTGTAAACCGGTCAGTCGTCTCACCAACAAGTTGGCTCCTACGGTTGACCTGCCCCGAAGGGCGCTCTGACAGCCGTTACCAGCAGATACCTTCAGCGCTAGCGTTTTCGGCAGTGGTGGTGGTCATGAAGCCGACCAGGTCCACAATCTGCTTGCCCGCTGGAGCCTTGTCGGCCAGGGCGCGGAAGCGCTCATCGCGGTTACCCAGGATGATCACGTCGGCGTTGTTGATCACAGCGTCGAAGTCCGAGTTGAGCAGGGACGAAACGTGAGGGATCTTGGATTCGATGTAGTCTTTGTTCGCACCGTGAACACGAGCGTACTCAACGTTGCTGTCGTAGATGCTCAGCTCGAAGCCTTTACCGATCAGCATTTCAGCCAGCTCTACCAGCGGGCTTTCACGCAGGTCGTCAGTACCGGCCTTGAAGCTCAGACCCATCAGCGCGACTTTGCGAGTGTCATGAGACGCCACGATGTCGAAAGCGTTCTGTACCTGGGAAACGTTGCTGCGCATCAGCGAGTTGAGCAGAGGCGCTTCAACATCGAGGCTACCAGCACGGTAGGTCAGGGCGCGGACGTCTTTTGGCAGGCAAGAGCCGCCGAAAGCGAAGCCTGGACGCATGTAGTACTGAGACAGGTTCAGTTGTTTGTCCTGGCAAACCACTTCCATCACTTCACGACCATCGACACCGCACGCTTTGGCAATGTTGCCGATTTCGTTGGCGAAAGTGACCTTGGTGGCGTGCCATACGTTGCAGGTGTACTTGATCATTTCGGCAACGGCGATGTCCTTGCGGATGACCGGAGCGTCGAGTTCTTCGTACAGGGCTTGCAGCACGTCGCCGGACGCTTTATCGAACTCGCCGATAACGGTCATTGGCGGGTGATCGTAGTCTTTGATCGCGGTGCTTTCGCGCAGGAACTCAGGGTTCACTGCAACGCCGAAGTCGACGCCGGCTTTTTTGCCGGAGCAGTCTTCGAGGATCGGGATCACAACGTTGGCAATAGTGCCCGGCAGAACCGTGCTACGCACAACGATGGTGTGACGAGTGTCTTTTTCACGCAGTACGAAGCCGATTTCGCGGCAAACGGATTCGATGAAATCGAGTTCCAGGTCGCCGTTTTTCTTGCTAGGGGTACCAACGCAGATCATCGACACGTCAGTGGCGCGAATGGCCTCGGAGAAATCCGTGGTACCGCGCAATTTGCCAGTGCGAATACCCTTGTCCAGAAGTTCGCCCAGACCGGGTTCTACGATTGGCGATTTGCCGTTATTGATAAGGTCGATCTTGGCGCTAGAGATATCCACACCAACAACATCATGACCCCGCGCAGAAAGGCAACCGGCACATACTGCACCGACATAACCCAAACCAAAGATGCTGATACGCATCGTACTCTCCTCGATTTACACGCCATAAGTTGGCTGGATATTGAATTTTGGCCAGCAGGTATCGCGCACTCTAAAGTGTGACTTAAAGAAGTCGCACAACAAGTACAGGCATATTTAAAAAAGGTGAGTGCCAGAAGTAACTAAGGCAATCTCAAATACTGCTGAGTCTTGAACGGCAAGTAACCTGGCTGTAACAGCTACAGGGCCTCGCTCTGGGATGTGGTAAACCACTCCTTTGAGTGCTAACGCTGTCTCGTTGCTGACAGGCCCGGACCAGAGCCTCGGCTGCCATGCCCCAATATTGCGCTTTGCACTTGAACAGTGCTTTGCCAAACGACTAAAGCTTTATAAGTGTGAGTCAATCTCCTGACTACCTACCGCCTCTGATCCTGGAACCAGTGTTATGAACGGCAACTTCCACATCTTCTACACCGCTTGTAAGTGATCTCTCACAAGGAAGGCGAGAATTGTTACGGGATGTAGGAGCGTCTGGTTTCGGGATAAGTTCCTGGCCACTCGTCCTCTTTTCGAGAATTTTTCTTTTTGGCGACAAAGATTGAGTAGTTGCACATTGATGTCACATTCGCTGTATCCCTTGATTATCGCGGGTTCCCGAGAAGCGAATGTGACAGTGCCACTAATGTGGAAAAGCCAAATGCTAGTACACAAAAAGTTTGTTAATTTTTTGAGAAAATCAGTGGCTTAAAAAATGCGACATGAAACTGGCGACGTTAATTTGTCAATTCGCAATTTGCACGATAGTTCAGGGGTGGGAAAAGGCGCGATGGGGACGGAGATCGCGCCTTGAAGAGCAGATTCAAGACTCGGGAGTGTCCCGCAGGAAGACTAACTTGGTCGCGGTGGACTGCTCATTGCTGTAGCGGTAGCCCGCCACGTCGAACTGTTTAAGTGCATCGGGCGTGTTGATTTTTTCCGTTATCACGAAGCGGCTCATCATCCCGCGAGCCTTCTTGGCGTAGAAGCTGATGATCTTGTACTGGCCGTTTTTCAGGTCCTTGAACTCAGTGTCGATAATCTGTGCATTCAACGCTGAACGTTTAACGGCCGAAAAGTACTCAGTGGACGCCAGGTTCAGTAACAGGTCATCGCCTTGCTCGGCCAGCGCTTCGTTGAGCCACTCGCTTATCCGGGTGCCCCAAAATGCGTACAGGTCCTTGCCCCGACCATTTGCCAGTCTGGTGCCCATTTCCAGTCGGTAAGGCTGCATCAGATCGAGTGGCCGCAGCAGGCCATAAAGGCCGGACAGCATGCGCAAATGGTCTTGGGCATAGCTGAGTTCCGCGTCACTGAAGGTCTCGGCCTGCAGGCCGGTATACACGTCGCCTTTAAACGCCAGCAGAGCCTGTTTGGCATTCTCCGGGGTAAACGCCGGGGTCCAGCTGCCGAAACGTGCGGCATTGAGCCCTGAGAGCTTGTCCGACAGGTGCATCAACTCGCCGATCTGTGCGGGTGTCAGCTCACGCAGTATTTCGATCAGTTCCTGGGAATGGTCCAGATATTGCGGCTGAGTGAAGCGCTCGGTTGTCGGCGGGGTTTCGAAATCGAGGGTTTTTGCCGGGGAAATCACCATCAGCATAGGGTCGTCTCCTTTAATCGTCGGGCGATTCTAGGGGCTGTTGTTGCCTGACTCCAGCTATGGTGGCGATAGGTGAGATGTTTTGATGCGTGAGCTCCTGCAGAAGAATTTGTATCGGCCTGGAAATCAGCCCTGCCACTCATATCAGCTATAGTGCGGCGCTTAACCGGGTTCGATGTTCAGGGAGCGAGTGGTGTTGCGTAAGTTTCTAGCTGTGTGCGCGTGTCTGTTCAGCGTTCAGGCCATGGCGGCTCCGCCTCCGATCGCCACGATTGACCGTAGCTTCTGGCCTGAACGGCTGGAGTCGCCGGATCTGTTCGATGTAGCTTCCCGTGCAGAGATTCTCGGCTTCGCCCACGAATTGCTGGCCAGCGAAGAGCTGGACGAGCAGGGGCTCAAGAGCCGTCTCGGGCTTCGGTACATTAATGTGCCTTCAGTAAACCTGCTTCGCCACCGACTCTGGAACCGTCTGCTGGAGGGTTACCAGAATGCACAGTTGAGCTGCCCGCAGGACGCATCGTTCTGCGTGTTGGTTGAAGACATGGAGCAACTGCGCCAGCGTGCCGCCGAATTCACCATCGCCAGTGATTCGTTCTATGCCAACTGGGGTGTACCGAGTGCAAATTTTCATCGGCTCTACCTCAACGAGCTGATGTACCTGGCGGCTCTGTTCCCGCAGACCAGCAGCGAAATCGCCCTTTATAACTCTGATGAGTTGAGTGGCGATGCAATGCCTGATCGCACATTCCAGCTGAATTTCGAAAGTGGCCCTACCGGCGCCGACGGCGGGACTGACTGGCTGGCTGACTTCATGCGCCAGCAAAAGATGAACGCGACGTTTTTTGTGTTGGGTAAAAACCTGCAAGAACGCCTCGCCGCGACTAACGGTACTGCGTTGCAGTCGCTTTATCGTCTGCAGTGCGTTGGCATTCAGGGTTGGGAATATCGCTCTCATAGCCAATGGCTCGACTGGCAGAGCTCTGTGTTGCGCAGCGAGGCGCTGACTCAGCAATTGCTGCCGGATAACTTCATACCGCTTTTCCGTCCACCTTATGGCCATCGACGTGCGGACAGTGGTCAGTTCTTCCGAGATCAGAACCTGCGGGTTTCACTGTGGACTATCGACGCGCAGGACAGCAACGGTCGGCTGACTTCCGAGCAGATCACGGACCGGGTGGTGAACCTGATGTTGCTCTGGCGACGCGGTACGGTGGTGTTTCATGACGCAAGCGCCCGAGTGCAATCGGCAGTGCCGTTGCTGCTGGCGAACACCGCGCAAAGTGAGTTGATCTGGGATGATTGCCACAATATCCCTGACAGGCCCGCAGAATAAGGGCTAGCGTTCATTTTCAGACGAGAGTCAGGCGAATTTTCCGAGGATTTCGGGTAGAGCGGACTTCCGACTGTAAACGGGCTTGGGCAGGCCGCCAAGGGCTATTCGTCATACTGTGAAATAAACTTCAAAAAAGTGTCAAAGTGCTTTTTTCTGTCATGTGTTTTGCGGTATTACCACTATCAGACCGCCGAAACCTGCAACACAGGTGGCGTCCTCCAAGACTCCATCTTGAGCAATTCTCTCCTGCCTTAAGGAGAGAGCCCGGCGGCCTTTTCGTGGCGCAGTTTTGAGTAGTCTGCGTCGCCTGGCTTTTACAAAGGTGAGCGAGTATGGATGATCACGGACGCACCCCTTCTTCTAACCAGCCAATCCTTTACGTGCTCGATACCAACGTACTGATCCACGATCCAAATGCCCTGCTGAACTTCGAAGAACACCGCGTCGCCATCCCCATGACCGTGCTGGAAGAGCTGGACAAGCTCAAAGCCGGTAAACATTCGGTCGCTGCCGAATGCCGTCAAGCCATCCGCCTGATCGACAAGACACTGGGCGAAGCTACGCCTGAAGAAGTCGAGAAGGGAGTGCCTATCGACCGTGGCACGGGAGTCTTCAAAGGCTTCCTGTCGATCATGATGAGCAAGCGCGAGGAGCCCAACAGCCTTCTTCCTGAACACCTGAACGACAACATCATCATCAACCAGTTGATCGACCTGCATGCGCGCGACAAGGACTTGCGTCTCGTGCTGGTCACCAAAGACATCAACATGCGCCTCAAGGCGCGTGCCTGCGGGATCGCCGCCGAGGATTACAGCACCGACCAGTTGGTCGACGACGTATCGATGCTGTCCCGCGGTTATCACAACGTGACCGGCTCCTTCTGGGATCGGGTCAGCAAGGTCGACACCCGTCAGGATCACGGTCGTACCTGGCACCGTGTGCAAATGACGGAAATGCTGCCGTCGGTACACATCAACGAGTTCATCATCGACGAGCAAGGGTTTGTCGGCTGGGTCAAAGGCGTCAAGGCCGACGAGCTGATGATTCTGGACATGCATCAGGAGCCGTTGCTGCACCAGGAAGCCTGGGGCCTCAAACCGCGTGATATCTACCAGGGCCTGGCGCTGTTTGCCTTGCTTGATCCGGATATCCATCTGGTCAACCTGTCCGGTGCTGCCGGGTCGGGTAAAACCATTCTGGCGCTGGCTGCTGCCATCGAGCAGACCATGGTTAGCAAGCGTTATCGGCGGATTATCGCCACCCGTAGCGTGCAGGGGCTGGACCAGGAAATCGGCTTCCTGCCCGGCACCGAAGCAGAAAAAATGGAGCCTTGGCTCGGCGCCATCACCGATAACCTCGAAGCTTTGCACATGGACGACGAAAACACCCATGGCAGCGTCGATTACATCCTCAGCAAAGTGCCGTTGCAATTCAAATCCCTCAACTACATTCGGGGCCGTAGCTTCCAGCAAAGCCTGATCCTGATTGATGAATGCCAGAACCTTACCCCGCACCAGATGAAAACCATCATCACCCGTGCGGGCGCAGGTTCCAAAGTGGTCTGTCTGGGCAACCTGGCGCAGATCGATACTCCATACCTGTCGGCCACCAGTTCGGGGCTGACCTACCTGACGGAGCGTTTCAAAGACTTCCCGAACGGCGTGCACATCTCGCTGCAAGGCGTGCCACGCTCAATCCTGGCTGAATATGCGGAGTCGCATCTTTAAATAGGCGATGACTGTAGGAGCTGCCGAGGCACGAAGGCTGCGAAGGCGTTTTACCTGATACACCGCCATCGCGAGCGTCGTAACCTCCGACGGCTCCTACAGGTTTCGTATTCATTCAGATACATCTGCCACAATTCCTGTCGCGCTGTGTTTTAGGTTTACAATCCCCGCTCCTGTTCAGGAGTAACGCTGTGCTCACTCATCTCGATTCCCAAGGTCGCGCCAATATGGTCGACGTCACTGATAAAGCCGTGACGTCCCGTGAGGCTGTGGCCGAAGCGCTGGTTCGCATGCTTCCTTCAACCCTGCAAATGATCGTTAGCGGCGGGCATCCCAAAGGGGATGTCTTTGCCGTGGCGCGTATTGCCGGGATTCAGGCGGCGAAGAAAACCAGTGATCTGATCCCTTTGTGCCACCCGTTGATGCTGACCAGCGTCAAGGTCGAACTCAGCGCCGAGGGGGACGACGCCGTACGCATCATCGCCCGCTGCAAACTGGCCGGGCAGACCGGTGTAGAAATGGAGGCGCTGACCGCCGCCAGTGTTGCAGCATTGACCATCTATGACATGTGCAAGGCGGTTGATCGCGGCATGAACATTGAGAACGTTCGGTTGCTGGAAAAGCTCGGCGGTAAAAGCGGGCACTTCATCGCGGACGAGCAGGCATCGGTGACGCCATGAACATCAAGGTCCAGTATTTCGCCCGTTACCGGGAAACCCTTGGCATTGATAGCGAGCTGGTCGAAGGTGAGTTCGCCAGTATCGACGCCTTGCGCTTGCAGTTGCTGACTCGTGAGGGTGTCTGGCAGGTGCTGGCCGAGCAGAACCTGATGTGTGCTCGCAATCAAGAGCTGTGTCAGCTGGATGAGCCGCTGGAGGCTGGTGACGAAGTGGCGTTTTTCCCCACCGTGACCGGGGGCTGATTATGGCCATCAGGGTTCAGGCAGAACAGTTCGATCCAGGCTTTGAAGTCAACGCGTTGCACGCAGCCAATGTTGGCGTCGGTGCGGTGGTGAGTTTTGTCGGCTACGTGCGGGATTTCAATGAGGGGCGGGAAGTATCGGGGATGTTCCTGGAGCACTATCCCGGCATGACTGAAAAAGCCTTGGCCAAGATTGTTGTCGAGGCTGAACAGCGCTGGCCGCTGCTCAAGCTGGAAGTGCTGCATCGCGTTGGCGCGCTGGAGCCGGGTGAGCCGATTGTGTTTGTCGGCGTTGCCAGTGCGCATCGTCAGGCCGCATTTGAAGCCTGTGATTTCGTCATGGACTACCTCAAGACCCGTGCGCCGTTCTGGAAGAAGGAAAACACTTCAGAAGGGCCGAAATGGGTCGAGGGGCGCGAGAGTGATAAAGCGGCGGCGGGGCGGTGGAAATAGTGCGCTGCAGATCCACACTGACGTGGGACCGGCTTTAGCCGGGAAGGCGGTGTTTCTAGCCATGAAATTTCATTGACTGTACTGGCCTCTTCCCGGCTGAAGCCGGTCCCACGTCGATTGCATCGAGTCAGATGGTTTGTGCTGGCTTACGCACTACCGCACGCAACAACTCGGTCGGCGGTGTTTCGCAGCTGATCTTGCGACCCAGTTTCTCTTCAATGGCGGGCAATTGATAAGAGTCGTCCTCACCGGCGAAGCTGATCGATACGCCTGCTGCGCCCGCCCGGCCTGTACGGCCGATGCGGTGTACATAATCATCCGGCACTTCGGGCAGCGTGAAGTTGATCACATGACTGATACCGTCGATGTGAATTCCGCGACCGGCGACGTCAGTGGCAACCAGTACACGAATCTTGCCTTCGCGGAAGCCTTCCAGCGTCTTGATGCGCTTGTGTTGCGGCACATCGCCTGACAACTGCGCGGCGTTCACACCATCACGGACCAGACGTTCTTCGATGCGGCGTACTTCGTCCTTGCGGTTGGCGAAGACCATGACGCGTTCCCAGCCGTTGTCGTTGACCAGGTTGTAGAGCAGTTTGTATTTGTCTGCGCCGGCAACCGCGTAGATATGCTGTTCGACGTTTTCGCTGGCAACGTTCTCGGCTTCGATTTCGACAATGGCTGGTTCAGTGGTCCACTGCTTGGCGAGGTTCATCACATCGTCAGTGAAAGTCGCCGAGAACAGTAAGGTCTGGCGTTCGCCCTTGTGTGGCGTCTGACGAATGATCGAGCGAACCTGCGGGATGAAGCCCATGTCGAGCATGCGGTCGGCTTCGTCGAGGACCATTACTTCGACCATGTCCAGATGCACTTCGCCGCGCTGGTTGAAGTCCAGCAAACGGCCTGGTGTGGCCACCAGGATGTCGCAATGACGCGCTTCAAGCTGTTTGAGCTGTTTGTCGAAGTCCATGCCGCCCACAAACGTCATGACGTTCAGGTTGGTGTACTTGGTCAGGTCAGCAGCGTCCTTGGCGATCTGCACGACCAACTCCCGGGTCGGGGCGATGATCAGTGCGCGAGGCTCGCCCATATAGCGTTCTTTGGGGGGAGGCGTCTGGGTCAACTGCGAGATGATAGAAATAAGAAAGGCAGCGGTTTTGCCAGTGCCGGTCTGCGCGCGGCCGATGGCGTCCTGGCCCTTGAGGGTGAACCCCAGAACCTGCGCCTGAATCGGCGTGCAATAGGGGAAGCCGAGGTCTTGAATCGCGTGCATCAATTCGGGAGCGAGGGCAAAGTCATGGAAGCGGGTTTTGCCTTCCTGAGGTTCGACGACGAAATCTTCCAGCTTCCAGGGAATGACCACCGGCTTGGGGGCACGTTCGCGACGTGGGCGCTCGGGCCTGGGTTTGGCGACGACGGTTTGGTCTGCCGTTTCAGCCTGTGCACTCGGCTCTTTATCGTCTGCACGGGGTTGGGCAGGTGCTTTGGCTGCAGCGCTGCGATCCCTTGAATGGCCTTCAGTCTTGCTTTGCGGGGCAGGGGAAGGAGTAACAGGGCCAGCGGCGAGCGGCTCAGCCTCGCTTTTTCCGAACATCTTTTTAAGTGCTTTGAGCACGGTCATCTCGTCAGTTGGTTAAGGAATGTACGCCGAGCAGTGTAAAGCAAGAATCATGCGCGGCGTAGTGTCATGCCAAACGGGCTACATAGGCCCAAATCCCGAAGGAATGGCTTTAGCAAGTCGTGCGGCATTTCTGGTGAGGATTGGATGCTTTTCTGTAAGAGCTCACGGGCAACGATAGCGTCCTGTCGGACACACCGCTATCGCGGCCTCGCGGTGCTCGTGCGCTACTACCCAGGCTGTGTTTGCCCGTTTACAAGCAACCAATCAGCCGAGCTTGTCGATCAACCAGGCTCGAATGTCAGAAATCTCCTGCGGTAACACTTGGTGTTCCATTGGGTATTCCTGCCATGTAACGGTTACGCCTTGAGCCTTTAAAAACTCATAAGCTGCCAGCCCCATGGATTTCTGAACCACATTGTCGAAAGTGCCGTGCAAGCAGCACACCGGGATGCTTCTCTGGCTGTCCGACAGTTGTAATTGTTCGCCAAAGGTCGGTGCGTAAGTAGACAGGGCAAGTACCCCGCCCAATGGACCTTGCCAGCGCTTGAATGCGGTGTGCAATACAACCGCTCCGCCTTGAGAAAACCCTGCGAGGAAGATCCGTGCCGGGTCGATGCCGCTGTTGCGCTGGCCTTCTATAAGGTCCAGAACGGTCTGCGCAGAAACCTCCAATTGGTCGTGATCAATAGCGCGGGCGGGGCTCATGGCCCTGATGTCGTACCAACTCGGCATCTCATAGCCGCCGTTGATCGTCACGGCCTGGGTCGGTGCCTGAGGCAGGATGAAGCGGGTGCTCAGCAACGACTCCTGAAGCGCTTCAGCCACCGGCATGAAGTCATAGCGATCTGCGCCAAGGCCATGCAGCCAGATCACGCATGCATCAGGAGTGTTTACAGGTTCGAGAATCAGCGGGTTAGTCATGAGTGCTCTATCCGGGTGCGCTCGCTCTTTTGCAGTGCGTTAATGCGGTGCGCGAGTTGTTAAAAATGAAAGAAGATGTCGCAAGGTTACAAGTTTTTCTCTTGACCTGTCGCTAATTCGACATCGCCACCATGCTGGTACGGCGTTTGCTATGAAAAACCGGGGAGTGAAGCGCTTACCTCGATCGGTAACACTATTGTGCTATTACCGATACGCAACGGGGGCAAGCACGGAGTCCATGCATCAGGATTTGCGGCACGGTTCATCCTGTACCGGATTGGTTCAGGAACATCATGGGGCTTGAATCCTGTAGGCCGTCTAAGATCATGAATGCGAGCGATGAGATGACCTCACGCCTGGCTCATGAACTGGCCTAAAGTCGGATGACCCAAAAATAAGCCAGCACGGGTTGTCAATGCCTCACAAGGGTGCGACGGGATTGAAGCGCCTAAACAACAAAGAGCAAAACTGGAGGTTTGAATGAAGATGTTGAAATCCACCCTGGCCGTAGTAGCCGCTGCAGCAGCACTCGGCGTGAGCAGTTTTGCTCAAGCGGGCGCAACACTGGACGCCATTCAGAAGAAAGGCTTCGTACAGTGCGGTGTGAGCGACGGTTTGCCAGGTTTCTCCGTTCCTGATGCTACCGGCAAGATCACCGGTATCGACGCCGACGTCTGCCGCGCTGTTGCTGCTGCCGTTTTCGGTGACGCCACCAAAGTGAAATTTAGCCAGCTGAACGCCAAAGAGCGTTTCACCGCGCTGCAATCGGGCGAGATCGACATCCTGTCGCGTAACACCACCTGGACCAGCTCCCGCGATTCGGGCATGGGTCTGGTGTTCGCTGGTGTGACTTACTACGACGGTATCGGCTTCCTGGTAAACAACAAGCTGGGCGTCAAAAGCGCCAAGGAACTGGATGGTGCAACCATCTGTATCCAGGCTGGTACTACCACCGAACTTAACGTTTCCGACTACTTCCGTTCGAACGGTCTGAAATACACCCCGATCACTTTCGACACTTCCGACGAAAGCGCCAAATCCCTGGAAGGCGGCCGTTGCGACGTACTGACCTCCGACCAGTCGCAGCTGTACGCACAGCGCAGCAAACTGGCCAGCCCGGCTGACTACGTGGTTCTGCCAGAAGTTATCTCCAAAGAGCCTCTGGGCCCAGTCGTACGTAAAGGCGACGAAGAGTGGTTCTCCATTGTGAAATGGACCCTGTTCGCAATGCTCAACGCCGAAGAAGCCAAGATCACTTCGAAAAACGTTGAAGCTGAAGCCAAAGCCACCAAGAACCCGGACGTTGCCCGTATGTTGGGTGCTGACGGTGAATACGGCAAAGACCTGAAACTGCCGAAAGACTGGGTGGTTCAGATCGTTAAACAAGTCGGTAACTACGGCGAAGTATTCGAACGCAACCTGGGCGAATCGACCCCGCTGAAAATCAAGCGCGGCCAGAACGCTCTGTGGAATGCCGGCGGCATCCAGTACGCTCCACCAATTCGTTGATTGACCCGGCGCCCGACAGCTTTAACCGGCTGTCGGGCGTCGTTTTGTTTCATTTTTCCTGGGGCACTTCATGGAAAAGCAAATCGTCGCACCCAAGCAAAAGCTCTCTTTGAGCGACCCAAAAGTGCGCGCGTGGTTATTTCAGATCATCACCGTACTGGCGGTGGTCTCGTTGGGCTGGTTCATGTTCGACAACACCCAGACCAACCTCCAACACCGTGGTATTACCTCAGGTTTCGGATTTCTTGAACGCAGTGCCGGGTTTGGCATTGCGCAGCATTTGATCGACTACACGGAAGCGGACAGCTATGCCCGCGTGTTTGTCATCGGCTTGCTTAACACGCTGCTGGTGTCGGTCATCGGTATTTTTCTGGCCACGATCCTGGGCTTCATCATCGGCGTCGCACGCTTGTCACCCAACTGGATGATCAGCAAGCTGGCGACGGTCTACGTCGAAGTCTTCCGTAACATCCCGCCGCTGTTGCAGATCCTGTTCTGGTACACCGCTGTCTTCCTGACCCTGCCGGGTCCAAGGCAGGCGCACGGTTACTTCGACATGTTCTTCATCAGCAGCCGCGGTCTGAACATGCCGAGCGCTATTGCCGCTGAAGGTGCCTGGCCGTTCGTGACCAGCATCATCGTGGCCATTGTCGCTATCGTGGCAATGACCCGTTGGGCCAACAAGCGCTTTGAAGCCACTGGCGAGCCGTTCCACAAGTTCTGGGCTGGTCTGGCGCTGTTTCTGGCAATCCCGGCTTTGAGCATGTTGATTTTTGGCGCACCGGTGCATTGGGAAGTGCCAGAGCTCAGAGGCTTCAACTTCGTTGGCGGCTGGGTGCTGATTCCGGAACTGATCTCTCTGACCCTGGCACTGACGGTTTATACCGCGGCGTTCATCGCTGAAATCGTGCGTTCGGGTATCAAGTCGGTCAGCCACGGTCAGACAGAAGCAGCTCGCTCCCTGGGCTTGCGCCCCGGGCCGACCCTGCGTAAGGTCATCATCCCGCAGGCACTGCGCGTGATCATCCCGCCGTTGACCAGCCAATACCTGAACCTGGCGAAGAACTCCTCGCTGGCAGCCGCGATTGGTTACCCGGAAATGGTTTCGCTGTTTGCCGGTACGGTGCTCAACCAGACCGGTCAGGCCATTGAAGTTATTGCCATCACCATGAGCGTGTACCTGGCGATCAGTATCAGCATTTCCCTGCTGATGAACTGGTACAACAAGCGCATTGCGCTGATTGAGCGGTGAGGAAACGCGCATGACAACTCATACTTTCAAACCTGACATGCCACCACCGGGCAAAGTGTTCGGCCCTGTGGCGTGGATGCGCCAGAACCTGTTCTCCAGCTGGATCAACACGCTGCTGACCTTGTTCTCGCTGTACCTGATCTACCTCGTCGTGCCACCGATCCTGAGCTGGGCATTGCTGGACGCCAACTGGATCGGTACCACACGAGCTGACTGCACCAAGGAAGGCGCCTGCTGGGTGTTTATCCAACAGCGCTTTGGCCAGTTCATGTACGGCTACTTCCCGACCGAACTGCGCTGGAGGGTGGACCTGACCGCCATTCTGGCGATCGTCGGTGCTGCTCCGCTGTTTATCTCGAAGTTTCCGCGTAAAGCGATTTACGCCATCGGCTTCCTGATTGTTTACCCGATTGTTGCTTTCTACCTGCTGAGCGGCGGCGCGTTTGGTCTGACCCACGTGGCTACCAGCCAGTGGGGCGGCCTGATGCTGACGCTGGTGATTGCCACCGTCGGTATTGCCGGTGCATTGCCTCTGGGTATTTTGCTGGCGCTGGGTCGTCGTTCGAACATGCCTGCGGTGCGCGTGGTGTGTGTGACGTTCATCGAGTTCTGGCGCGGCGTGCCATTGATCACCGTGTTGTTCATGTCCTCGGTGATGTTGCCGCTGTTCATGCCGGAAGGGATGAACTTCGACAAACTGCTGCGAGCCTTGATCGGCGTGATCCTGTTCCAGTCGGCGTACATCGCTGAAGTGGTTCGGGGCGGCATGCAGGCAATCCCTAAAGGTCAGTACGAAGCGGCCGCGGCCATGGGCCTTGGTTACTGGCGCAGCATGGGCCTGGTGATTCTGCCGCAGGCGTTGAAGATGGTTATTCCCGGCATCGTCAACACCTTCATTGCCCTGTTCAAAGACACCAGTCTGGTGATCATTATCGGCCTGTTCGACCTGCTCAACAGCGTCAAACAAGCCACCGCCGACCCGTCGTGGTTGGGTATGGCCACCGAGGGCTACGTCTTCGCGGCCCTGGTGTTCTGGATCTTCTGTTTCGGTATGTCCCGCTATTCCATGCACTTGGAACGTAAGCTGGACACAGGCCACAAGCGTTAGGAGTTTTGACATGAGTGAAGTTATCACCAAGCCTCTGGGCGCCGAAGGCATGATCCGGATGGAAGGCGTCCATAAATGGTACGGCCAGTTCCACGTGCTCAAGGACATCAACCTGAACGTGCGTCAGGGCGAGCGTATCGTGTTGTGCGGCCCTTCGGGCTCGGGCAAATCCACGACCATTCGTTGCCTGAACCGTCTGGAAGAGCACCAGCAAGGCAAGATCATCGTCGATGGCACCGAACTGACCTCGGACCTGAAGCAGATCGAAACCATCCGCCGCGAAGTCGGCATGGTGTTCCAGCACTTCAACCTGTTCCCGCACCTGACCATTCTGCAGAACTGCACGCTGGCGCCGATGTGGGTGCGCAAGATGCCGAAGAAAAAGGCCGAAGAAATCGCCATGCACTACCTGGAGCGCGTACGCATTCCAGAGCAGGCGCATAAATTCCCGGGCCAGCTTTCCGGCGGTCAGCAACAGCGCGTGGCAATCGCCCGTGCGCTGTGCATGAAGCCGAAAATCATGCTGTTCGACGAGCCGACTTCGGCACTCGACCCGGAAATGGTGAAAGAGGTTCTGGACACCATGGTCGGCCTGGCAGAAGAAGGCATGACCATGCTCTGCGTAACCCACGAAATGGGCTTCGCCCGCACCGTGGCCAACCGCGTGATCTTCATGGACAAAGGCGAAATCGTCGAACAGGCTGCGCCGAACGACTTCTTCGACAATCCACAAAGTGACCGTACGCGTCTGTTCCTGAGCCAGATTTTGCATTGATTGGCTGAGTGATGGACTGAAAAACCCGGACCTTGTGTTCGGGTTTTTTTATGGGGGTTGGGTTTATAGAAAACCTGTAGGAGTGAACTTGTTCGCGAGGCGGTGTATCAGGCGATGAATATATCGGATGGACGATTGCTTCGCGAACACGTTCGCTCCTATCAAACAAAATTTAACTATCTGATTTGGAATACTTTTCTGTAGGAGCTCACGAGCATCGCGAGGCAGCGATGGCGGTCTTTCTGACACACCTCTATCGCGGCCTCGCGGTGCTCGTGCGCTCCTGCAGGTACCGTGTTTGCTGCGCGACAGCGCGTTGTGTGCTGTTTTATAGGCCTGTTGTTTTTAGAACTCGGCTATCCTTTTTTCTTTCGGTTCCAAAACCAAATATTGCCCGCAGTCGGGAGCGCATAAGCGTGTGCTAACACCATAAGCAGCGACAGCCATCCCATAGGCTCTCGCTCGTATACTCCCAGGAATGGCAACGCTCCCTTGACGATGAATCGCCAATGTAAGTAAGTAAAAAATATACTGTATATAACTGCGCCTATTGATGTTGCCTGAGTATGATTTTCTCCACTGAAGGAGAATTTTGCCCATAATGCGGGCAGGTAGGATAACAGGCAGCCAATGACGAAATAGAGATTGAAGGTCATGCTAGTCTTGATGTCCGCTCCCCCGTTTACGTGTGGCGCGTATGGTGGTTCTATTACGAAACTTGTAAAGGGTAATTCCAACGCTAACGAGAACTAGATAAAGCGCAGCGCAGCCTATGGCGTAGTAAGTGTCTTCGATGCCATTCAGTGGGATAGCTTGACTCAATAACGCGACAGCTATGACCGAATAGAAAAATGCAGAAGCTAGTATGACAAGGGTGACTTTCAATAAATGAAGTAGCTGCTCTACAGCGGGTATTATTGAGGCAAGCTTCTTTTTATTATCATTCGGCCTATTTAAGTCGAAATTCACCCTGCTTAGCCAAGACCAAGGTATGGCATAACTATAGGCGAAAACCATAATCAGTGACAGCCAGGCCAGAATAGGGCTGTCTATTGTTCCAATCAGCGGTACCCGACCGGTTTCTAGGAAGTAGAGGTGGAAGCAGCCAAACGAAAAATTATAGATTAGCGCCAGCGGAAAAAGTATGCGGGATAATCTATTTTTTCTAAGTGCGGATTTTGCCCATAATGATAGCGCCAGCGAAGAAATTGAGAATGCTGCTAAGCCGAATTGAAGAGAATTCATTTCTCATCCCTAAGTAATTCATTTGCTACCCCGTAAGTTGTTATCCCGGTAGAGAGGCCATCAGTCGTCAGTATCCAAGGGGCTGTTTCCTTATAAGCCCTGATATAGTCGGAATCTATATTGCGGAACAGTTTCCAGGAATTTTTTGAGATGGCAAGTCGATATGCCCCGTATCCCGAGCCCCAGATGTCCATTAATCCATAAGCAATATTTCCGCCGGATTTGCTTCTGAAGGCCTTTTGATAAGCCTGTCTGAGAAAACCTTCTGTATCCGATCTTTTGTTCACAAGGTTATTCGCGTTCTCGTAAACATTGTTTGCGCCATGTAGTGCTATCCCAGCCCCAGGGATACAGGCTAGGCCAAGGGATCCGTAGCAGATGCCGACCCCACCCGTAATTTGTAAAGCTCCGGCAGCCATTCCAAGGCCATTTTTAAAATAAAACCATGACTTCTCTCGCAGATCAGCATGCTCGCCCCATAGCGCCTCGACCCCCTGCGCAACACTCTTCCTCCCACCTTCAACATCCCGAACAATCCCCTGCGCGTAATACGCCACTTCCCGATTAAATTGCAGCCGCAACATCCCATCCTGAATATGCTGCATGCTCAACGTACAAGCGTGGTTCGTCAGCGCAACAGCGGCCTGTTTAAGCTGCTTGGTCTCGGACGTATTCGACTTGGGCTCTGCCATCAGGACTCGCCCCAGTAGCTGTAACCGCTAGTACCTGCTGCGTGGTGGGTCCAGCTGATGTCGCCGTAGCGTATGGCGAGTTGTTCGACGGGTTCGGCATCGTTATCGAGGGTGACGTGAGGCGTTTGAACGAGCAGGTTTTCGATCACCGCGTTCTGGATCTCGACGCTGTAAAACTTCTCCTGAGTGCCGTTTGGCGTGGTGCGGTAGAAGTCGATCTTGCAGGTAATGGATTCGCGTTGCGCCAAAGCTTGAGCCAGGAGCGGTGAGGACTTGTCGATATTTTTGGTAATGACGACGGGCATGTGTGTGGCGCGGTCGATGTTGGCGACGTTGGCCATCTGGTGCGTATAGGACAGCACCATGATTTCATTCAGGTGCGCTTCCTGGCATTTGTTACCCATGGACTCTGGGGTTGAACAACCGGCGGAGATATCGCCCTGTTCTTTGCCCTTGATGGTCATGTAGATGGGATGAGCCATGATTGATCGTCCTGAAATAAATGGCCGATCAGTTTAGGGAGGAGGGTTCAAGGGTTATGTAGGGCGTTTCTGTGATTCTTGAAGGACGTTGCGCGTAAGCGTCGGCCCGGTGTTTCTGACACCACGCTGCCGCGAAGCAAGCATGAACCTTGTAGGAGTGAGCTTGCTCGCGATTCGATTTTTGTTTCGATAAATTATTGCCTGACCTTACGCAATCGCGAACAAGCTCACTCCTACAGTAAAAAGTATTCCAGATCAGTTAGTTATATTTTTTGATGAGAGTTGCCGGAGGTTTCTCGGTACTGAGCAGGGATCTCTCCACCGCCCCTCGCGCCATCTCGATCAAATGCACCACCGAAAACGCCAAGTCGCGCTTACTGCCGCACAGGTGATCGGCGGACTCATAGGCAGTGGCGGCTGCGCAGCGCAGCAGGTCGGCGGCATAGGTCATGGATTGGTTGGCTGAATCAGTATTGTTGTTGAGCATGTACAACTCCTATTGGATACGGAGCCAGCACACCTCGCGACTAAACGAAGGGTGGCGGCTGTGCAGCAGGTTAGTCGACCGGACAATAGGAGAAACCGGCGCACCCGAAGATGCCCTGCGCACAGCCACCATAACGGTGAACACCTGTGCGCCTATTGATCCGGGCGACTAAACCCGATCGCTGATGAGCAGCGACCGACGCAGCCTAGTGAGGCGGATTTACAGGCGCAAGTGAGGGACAAGTTTCTCGGAAACGTCTGGCAAGGGGAAGGGATCAGGTCTGGCAAATGTGTTGCTGCAAGTGGCTTCAGGGCAGAGTCAGGGCTGATGATGTTTCCAGTGACGCGCAAATCTGTGGGAGCTGGGCTTGGTCTGGGCGGCATTCCGACGATGAACGATAACTCATGGTAAGGCTTGACACCTTATCGCCCATATCGCGGGCAAGCCTCGCTCCCACAGGTTCTCTGTTTAGCGCTCCATAGTGCTGTGTCAGAGACATCTCACAGGAGATCGCATTTCAGTTCAGAACTGTATTCAATCCGCACGAAACTTGTATTCGTGCGTGTTCTCCAACACGATGCACCTTTTTGGCGCTCTGCGCCGCTTCACTACCTGCCCCTGAGAAAACAATGACGACCAAGGCGCCATCGGCGAGCTCGACCCCGCAAAACCCTTCCTCTGTAATTAATCGGCCGTGGCTGTTGCTGCTCGGGCTGGTACTGGTGGCGCTGAACCTGCGTCCGGCGCTGGCGAGTATGGCGCCGCTGCTCAGCAGTGTTTCCAGCAGTCTTGGGCTTTCATCTGCTTCGGCAGGGCTGCTGACCACTCTGCCGGTGTTGTGTCTTGGTTTGTTCGCGCCGTTGGCGCCTCGGTTGGCACGACGTTTTGGCAGCGAGCAGGTGGTGCTGGTGATTTTGCTGACCCTGGCCGCCGGTATCGTGTTGCGTAGCCTGTTCGGTGAGATCGGGCTGTTTGCGGGCAGTGTTCTGGCTGGTGCGAGCATCGGTGTGATTGGCGTGCTGCTGCCGGGTATCGTTAAACGCGACTTCCCCAAGCAAGCCGGTACGATGACCGGCGTGTACACCATGGCCTTGTGTCTGGGGGCAGCGTTGGCGGCAGGTTCGACGGTTCCGCTGACTCAGTACTTCGACGATAACTGGGCGATCGGACTGGGCTTCTGGATGATTCCAGCACTGTTGGCGGCACTGATCTGGTGGCCACAGACCCGGCAAAAGCACGATGTAAACCAGGTGACCTATCGCGTGCGCGGCCTGTTGCGCGATCGGCTGGCCTGGCAAGTTACCCTGTACATGGGCCTGCAATCTTCGCTGGCCTACATCGTGTTCGGCTGGCTGCCTTCGGTGTTGATCGGCCGGGGCATGAGCCCGACGGACGCCGGATTGATGATGTCCGGGTCGATCATGGTCCAGTTGATCAGCGCATTGACCGCTCCTTGGCTGGCGACTCGCGGGAAGGATCAGCGCCTGGGCGTGGTGTTGGTCATGTCCATGACACTGGCCGGGTTGTTTGGCTGTTTGTATGCGCCAATCGACAGCCTGTGGGGTTGGGCTATTTTGCTGGGCTTGGGGCAGGGTGGTGCTTTCAGTATCGCGCTGACGCTGATAGTGTTGCGATCCCGTGACTCCCACGTGGCGTCGAACCTGTCGGGTATGGCTCAGGGCATCGGTTACACCATCGCCTCCATAGGTCCTTTTGCCGTCGGGATTGTGCATGACGTTACCGGCGGTTGGGATTCCATTGGCTGGATCTTCGCAGTGCTGGGCTTGTCGGCTATCGTCGCGGGTCTTGGTGCCGGGCGAGCGCTTTATGTGCAGGTCAGTAGCGAAAAAGTCTGAGTCGAGCCATTTGCCTCGCTTATGCCCATGGCAAAAACAACGGTTGCCGCTTATCGTGCAGGCACCTTTTGCTCCAATGGACCTGCATGCATGAGCGACGAAGACGAACGCCTGATCAATAACGCGCTGATTACCCGTTTTTACGAGGCCTTCAACCGCCTCGACGCAGAGGCCATGGCCGCGTGCTACACCGATGACGTGCTGTTCAGCGATCCGGTCTTCGGCGAACTGCGTGGTCAGCAAGCCTGCGACATGTGGCGCATGCTCACCTCACGAGCCAAGGACTTTTCCCTGACCTTTGACAGCGTTCGTGCTGACGAACGCAGCGGCGCGGCGCACTGGGTTGCAACGTATCTGTTCAGCCAGACCGGCAACACCGTGGTTAACGACATTCAGGCGCGCTTCGTGTTTCGCGACGGCAAGATCGCCGAGCATCATGATGACTTCGACCTGTGGCGCTGGTCCCGACAGGCGTTGGGAGCCAAGGGCCTGTTGCTGGGCTGGGCGCCATTTGTGCAGAACGCCATCCGCGCCCAGGCCCAGAAAGGCCTTAAAGCGTTTCAGGTCGGGCGTTGAGCCTCTGATAGAATCGCGTCTTTCGCGTTATTTGATCTGCCGTCATGCCTGAAGCCTTGTCCTCATCCGTCACCGAGACATCCGAGCCAGTGGTCTGCAAACCCTGGTTCGTGTATCTCGTGCGCGCTGAAAACGGCTCGTTGTACTGCGGCATCAGCGACGATCCGCAACGCCGTTTCGCCGCCCATCAGAGTGGCAAAGGGGCGCGCTACTTCTACTCCAGCCCGGCGGTGGCGCTGGTGTATGTCGAGCAGTGCGTCAGCAAGGGGGAGGCACTGCGTCAGGAGCGGTTGATCAAGAAGCTGAGGAAGAGTGCAAAGGAATGTCTGGTGGCGAGTTATTGCACCCGTAATTGATAGTTTTCTGTAGGAGCGCACCGAGTTTACGAGGCCCGCGATTGCGGTGTATCAGACAGAACCCCATCGCTGCCTCGCGTTGCTCGTGAGCTCCTACAGGTTTATCTGCGTTTTTTCAGTCAAACCTCGATGTTTGCTGATTATCAATCCATCGCTGTGATGATCTGCTATCAGGCCTGCCGGGTAGGCTCGCTGCCTGGACCCGGTTAAGCTGCGGGCCTACCTTCTGCCGGAAAGCCAGACATGACCGACATCATCCTGCACCATTACCCCACCTCGCTGTTCGCTGAAAAAGCCCGCTTGATGTTGGGTTTCAAAGGTCTGTCCTGGCGCTCGGTCAGCATCCCTTCGATCATGCCAAAGCCCGATCTGACTGCGCTGACCGGTGGCTATCGCAAAACTCCGGTGCTACAGGTCGGCGCTGATATCTACTGCGACACCGCCTTGATGGCTCGTCGTCTGGAGCAGGAAAAGGCATCCCCTGCGTTCTTCCCGCAAGGGCAGGAGTTCACCGTGGCCAGCTTTGCGGCCTGGGCGGATTCGGTGATGTTCATGCACGCCGTGAGTCTGGTGTTTCAGCCTGAATCGCTGGCGGTACGTTTTGCCAAAGTCCCGCCTGAAGCCGTGAAAGCTTTCGTCGCTGATCGCGCTGCGTTGTTTCAGGGTGGCAGTGCAACTCGTCTGCCTGTCGAACAGGCCAAACACCAATGGCCGACGTTGATGTCACGGCTGGAGCTGCAGCTGGCACGCAATGGCGATTTCCTGTTTGGTGCGCCGTCGATTGCTGATTTCTCGGTCGCCCATACGTTGTGGTTTCTCAAGCAAACCCCAGTGACTGCACCGCTGGTTGATGCCTACCCTGAGGTGTCGGCCTGGTTGGGCCGCGTGCTGGGCTTTGGTCATGGCGCGCCGAGCGAGTTGAGTTCAGCTGAGGCGCTTGAGATTGCTTTGAATGCAACGCCTGCTGCATTGCCGGATGAGCAGTTTGTTGATCCTAATGGCTTCAAGGCGGGGGATTCGGTGACGATTTCAGCCATCGATTACGGCGTTGATGCGGTCGAGGGTGAGCTGATATTCAATGGGCTCGAAGAGCTGATTCTGCGTCGTGAAGATGAGCGGGCGGGAGTGGTGCATGTGCACTTTCCGCGGTTGGGGTTTCGGATCGAGAAGCGCTGAGAGCTTGGCTTGAATCTATCTGTGGGAGCGAGGCTTGCCCGCGATACTGGCACCTCGGAGGTCAGGGTAAACCGCGTCGATTTTATCGCGGGCAAGCCTCGTTCCCACAGGGATTTATTTAGCCCTGGATTTCTGCGATCACTTCAACGCCGCCAATATCGCTTCTTCGCTGAAGCCCCTGATGATCGTGCCATTCACATCAATCAACGGGATGCCACGTCCACCCAGCGCCTCGTAAGCCTTACGGCCTTCGTCTGACTTCTCAATGTCATATTCCTTGAACGGAATACCTTTGCTGTCGAGAAAACGCCGTGTCTGTTTGCAATAGCCGCACCACTCCGTGGCGTACATCACCACTCGGGCTTGCGCCTGAGTTTGCGCAGGGATCGCATCCGCCGGGTTGAAGAAGTGCTCGATCTTGCCCCAGTTCTGATAAACCACGACGACCAGCATGATCAGCGCGAACTTCTTCAATGTGCGTAGCAGCATGATCGAGTTTCCTCAGCGGCGCTTGAGCTGATCAGTCAGCTGCGTCGGCAGGCCCTTGATGATCAGCGTACCGGCTGCTTCGTCGTATTCGATCTTGTCGCCCAACAGGTGCGCTTCAAAGCTGATCGACAGGCCTTCAGCGCGGCCTGTGAAGCGGCGGAACTGGTTGAGGGTGCGCTTATCCGCAGGGATTTCCGGGGACAGGCCGTAGTCCTTGTTGCGGATGTGCTCGTAGAAGGCACGCGGGCGTTCTTCGTCGATCAGGCCGGAGAGTTCTTCCAGGCCCATGGGCTCGCCCATCTTGCTCTGGCTGCTGGCGTAGTCGACCAAGGTTTTGGTTTTCTCGCGGGCGGAATCTTCCGGCAGGTCTTCGCTTTCAACGAAGTCGCTGAACGCTTTGAGCAAGGTGCGGGTTTCGCCGGGGCCGTCGACGCCTTCCTGGCAGCCGATGAAGTCGCGGAAGTATTCCGAAACCTTCTTGCCATTCTTGCCCTTGATGAACGAGATGTACTGCTTGGACATCTTGTTGTTCTGCCACTCGGACACGTTGATCCGCGCCGCCAGGTGCAGCTGGCCAAGGTCCAGATGGCGCGACGGGGTCACGTCGAGGGTTTCGCTCACGGCCACGCCTTCGCTGTGGTGCAGCAGGGCGATGACCAGGTAATCAGTCATGCCTTGTTGGTAGTGGGCAAACAGCACGTGACCACCGACGGAGAGATTAGATTCTTCCATCAGCTTTTGCAGGTGTTCTACTGCGACCCGGCTGAATGCCGTGAAGTCTTTGCCACCGTCCATGTATTCCTTCAGCCAGCCGCTGAATGGATGCGCGCCAGACTCGGCGTGGAAGAAACCCCAGGCCTTGCCTTGTTTGGCGTTATAGCTCTCGTTGAGGTCGGCCAGCATGTTCTCGATGGCTTGGGACTCAGCGAGTTCGGAGTCGCGTGCATGGAGAACTGCGGGCGTACCGTCGGGTTTCTTGTCGATCAGGTGGACGATGCAATGACGGATCGGCATGGGTTTCTCGGCTGGTTGTGAGCGGGATACTGACGAGCGGCGCTGCTCGATTTACGGCGGGCAGTGTAACGCACCCGAGTCGTGAAACGAGGCTGTACCCCTTGGTTTTAGCTCTCATGGGGTGTCCGAGGCGTTTTTTTTAGGCTCAAACGGGAGAAACCTGTCCAAACGGGTAGGTTAGTGCGGATATTTGCTCGGCTCTGTGCTAGTTTTGCCCCGTCTTGCGCAGCATAGCGCGCCAAGCACCGCAGTTTGTGTGCGTTTGGGCCGAACCAATGCCCGGTTTCAGTATCTACACTTCGCGATTAATCGTGGCTGCTACTGGAGGGTCGGGTTCATGATCTGGCTCCAGGCCGACGCTGCACTCTGCAATCCAAATGAATTTGATAGGGAAGGAACACCACCATGGCTCTGACTAAAGACCAATTGATCGCCGATATCGCAGAAGCTATCGACGCGCCAAAAACCACCGCGCGTAATGCTCTTGAGCAATTGGGCCAAATTGTTGCCGACCAACTGGAAAACGGCGCTGAAATCACTCTGCCGGGCATCGGCAAACTGAAAGTAGCCGAGCGTCCAGCTCGCACTGGCCGCAACCCTTCGACTGGCGCTGCCATCGAAATCGCTGCCAAGAAAGTCATCAAGTTCGTACCAGCTAAAGTGCTGAACGACTCGATCAACAAGTAAGCACACGCTTGCTGTTGAAAAAGCCGTGCACCGGTTAACCGGGCACGGCTTTTTTGTGTCTGGCAAACGCGATGTCGGACTTGTAGGGGGGCTATGCTTCCCCGCAGACATGACGTGGGACCGGCTTTAGCCGGGAAGGCGGTGTTTCTAACAACCCATTTTCAGTGGCTGTACAGGCCTCTTCCCGGCTAAAGCCGGTCCCACGTAGATTGCGTAGCTTTAACAGAGTCTGTTTACACCCAGCGCTCCTGGCGCCATGCCTCTTGTTTGGCCTTGTCATGAAACGTCCACGCCACAAATCGGCTCTGCTTCTGGCCCTGACCCATCTCGACCACCTGACTCTCAAACACGCCTGCTTTCTTCAGTGTGCTCTGAATCATCGGCAGGTTGGATGCCTTCGACACCAGTGTGCTGAACCACAGCACCTGCTTCGCCACTTGCGTGCTTTCTTTGATCAGTTGCGTGACGAAGCCGATCTCGCCGCCTTCACACCAGAGTTCCTGCGACTGTCCGCCAAAGTTGAGCACCGGCAACTTGCGTTTCGGATCAGCCTTGCCCAGTGCGCGCCATTTCCGCTGGCTACCGCGCTGCGCTTCTTCCAGTGAGGAATGGAAGGGCGGGTTGCACAGGCTCACGTCGAAGCGTTCGTCGCTGTTGAGCAGGTCCAGCAGGATTTGCTTGCGATTGCTTTGCTGGCGCAGGCTGATGGCCTTGCTCAGGTTGTTGGACTTGATGATTGCAGTGGCGGCGGCAACGGCTGTGGTGTCGATTTCCGAGCCGAGGAACTGCCAGCCATAGTCGCTATGACCGATCAGTGGATAGACGCAGTTCGCACCGGTGCCGACGTCCAGCGCTTTGATCGACGCGCCACGAGGGATTACGCCTTCATTGCGCTCAGCCAGCAGGTCGGCAAGGAAGTGCAGGTAGTCTGCACGGCCTGGAATCGGCGGGCACAGGTAGTCGGCCGGGATATCCCAGTGGGCGATGCCGTAGAACGACTTGAGCAGCGCACGGTTGAACACGCGTACGGCGGCAGGGTTGGCGAAGTCGATGCTTTCTTTGCCGTACGGGTTGGTGATCAGAAACTGGCCTAGCTCCGGACTGCTTTTGATCAGCTTGGGAAAGTCGTAATGGCCTTGATGGCGGTTACGTGGGTGCAAAGTAGCCTTTTCACGGGGCTCGGCAGGCTTGGATGGCTGCGCCGGTTTGGGCTTCTTGCGGGGTGGTTTTGGGGTGTTCGGGATGGTCATGGGGTCAGATTCTGTGAGGAAGGCGACCCCTGTAGGAGCTGCCGAAGGCTGCGAATGGGTCTAAACCCTTGCAGCACCTTTGAAGCTACCACCGCTTCGCAGCCTGCGGCAGCTCCTACAAAAAATATGCGATAAAAAAGGG
This sequence comes from Pseudomonas caspiana, assembly GCF_002158995.1. GTDB lineage: Bacteria > Pseudomonadota > Gammaproteobacteria > Pseudomonadales > Pseudomonadaceae > Aquipseudomonas > Aquipseudomonas caspiana. The sequence continues at coordinate 94,938 of NZ_LOHF01000012.1, forward strand.
AGGTCGCGATGGACCTCCCTTTTTAGTCATCGCTGTGTTTACAAACTCGCAATCCGCGCATGCTGCTCGGCCAGTTTGCCCAAAGCCTGTTCGGCTTCGGCCATTTTGGCGCGTTCCTTGGCGATGACTTCCGGCGGTGCCTTGTCGACGAAGGCGGCGTTGGACAGCTTGCCGCCCACCCGTTGCACTTCGCCTTGCAGACGCAGAATTTCCTTGTCCAGACGTGCCAGCTCGGCATCTTTGTCGATCAGCCCCGCCATCGGCACCAGCACTTCCATCTCGCCCACCAGCCCGGTCGCTGACAGCGGCGCTTCAGCGCCTGCTTCCAGTACGGTGATGGATTCCAGCTTGGCCAGTTTCTTCAGCAGGTAATCGTTCTCCTGCAGGCGGCGCAAGTCTTCGGCGTTGACGTTTTTGAGGAACAGTTGCAGCGGCTTGCCCGGACCGATGTTCATTTCGCCACGGATGTTACGGGTGGCGAGCATCAGGCCCTTGAGCCATTCGATGTCGTCTTCGGCGGCCTGATCGATGCGTGCTTCGTTGGCCACTGGCCAAGGTTGCAGCATGATGGTTTTGCCTTCCGCACCTGCCAGCGGCGCGAGGCGCTGCCAGATTTCTTCGGTGATGAACGGCATGAACGGATGCGCCAGACGCAGCGCAACTTCCAGCACGCGAACCAGCGTACGGCGAGTGCCGCGCTGACGTTCAACCGGGGCATTCTCGTCCCACAGCACTGGCTTGGAGAGTTCCAGGTACCAGTCGCAATACTGGTTCCAGATGAACTCGTACAGCGCTTGCGCGGCGAGGTCGAAACGGAACTGGTCCAGTTGACGGGTTACTTCGGCTTCGGTGCGTTGCAGTTGCGAGATGATCCAGCGATCAGCCAGCGACAGTTCGACCGCTTCGCCGTTCTGGCCGCAGTCTTCGCCTTTGTCCAGCACGTAGCGCGCGGCGTTCCAGATCTTGTTGCAGAAGTTTCGATAGCCTTCAACGCGGCCCATGTCGAACTTGATGTCACGACCGGTGGACGCCAGCGAGCAGAAGGTAAAGCGCAGGGCGTCGGTGCCATAGCTGGCGATGCCGTCGGCGAATTCGTCGCGGGTCTGCTTTTCAATCTTCTTCGCCAGTTTCGGCTGCATCATGCCGGAGGTGCGTTTCTGCACCAGATCTTCCAGCTCAATGCCGTCGATGATGTCCAGTGGGTCCAGTACGTTGCCCTTGGACTTGGACATCTTCTGGCCTTGGCCATCGCGGACCAGACCGTGCACGTAAACAGTCTTGAACGGTACTTGCGGCGTGCCGTCTTCGTCTTTCACCAAATGCATGGTGAGCATGATCATCCGGGCAACCCAGAAGAAGATGATGTCGAAGCCGGTGACCAGCACATCGGTGGAGTGGAAGGTCTCCAGCGCCTTGGTTTTTTCCGGCCAGCCCAGGGTGGAGAACGTCCACAGGCCCGAGCTGAACCAGGTATCGAGTACGTCGTTGTCCTGTTGCAGCGCAACGTCGGGGCCCAGGTTGTTCTTGGCACGGACTTCGGCTTCGTCGCGACCGACGTATACCTTGCCGGACTCGTCGTACCAGGCCGGGATGCGGTGGCCCCACCAGAGCTGACGGCTGATGCACCAGTCCTGGATGTCACGCATCCAGGAGAAGTACATGTTTTCGTACTGCTTGGGCACGAAGGCGATGCGGCCGTCTTCGACAGCAGCAATGGCCGGTTCAGCCAGAGGCTTGGTGGACACGTACCACTGGTCAGTCAGCCAAGGCTCGATGATGGTGCCGGAACGGTCGCCTTTCGGGACTTTCAGAGCGTGATCGTCAACGCTGACCAGCAGGCCGGCGGCGTCAAAGGCAGCAACGATCTGTTTGCGCGCTTCGAAACGGTCAAGACCTGCGTATTCGGCAGGCAAAGTACCATCCACGGTTTCGTTCAGGGTGCCGTCGAGATTGAACACCTGCGCCGTCGCCAGAACGTTTGCGTTCTTGTCGAAGATGTTCAGCAGCGGCAGGTTGTGGCGCTTGCCCACCTCGTAGTCGTTGAAGTCGTGGGCCGGGGTGATTTTCACGCAGCCGGTGCCGAACTCAGGGTCGCAGTATTCATCCGCGATGATCGGGATGCGGCGGCCAACCAGTGGCAGCTCAACGAACTTGCCGATCAGTGCTTTGTAACGCTCGTCTTCCGGGTTAACGGCAACGGCGGCATCACCCAGCATGGTTTCCGGGCGAGTCGTGGCAACGATCAGGTAATCCAGGCCGTCAGCAGTTTTCGCGCCGTCAGCCAGTGGATAACGCAGGTTCCACAGGAAGCCTTTCTCGTCGTGGTTTTCCACTTCAAGGTCGGAAATAGCGGTGTGCAGCTTGGTGTCCCAGTTGACCAGACGCTTGCCACGATAGATCAGGCCGTCTTCATGCAGGCGCACAAAGGCTTCTTTAACCGCATCGGACAGGCCGTCGTCCATGGTGAAACGCTCACGGCTCCAGTCGACGGACGAGCCCAGGCGACGGATCTGACGGCTGATGTTGCCGCCGGACTGATCCTTCCATTCCCAGATTTTTTCCAGAAATTTATCGCGGCCCAGATCGTGGCGGTTCAGGCCTTGAGCTTCGATCTGACGCTCTACCAGCATTTGCGTGGCGATACCGGCGTGGTCGGTGCCCGGCTGCCACAGGGTGTTACGGCCCTGCATGCGGCGGAAACGGATCAAGGCGTCCATGATCGCGTTATTGAAACCATGGCCCATGTGCAGGCTGCCGGTGACGTTCGGCGGCGGGATCATGATGGTGTACGAGTCACCAGCGCCTTGCGGGGCGAAGTAATTCTCGGATTCCCAGGTTTGATACCAGGAAGTTTCAATAGCGTGCGGCTGGTAGGTCTTGTCCATGCGCGGCGGGAACCTATTGCTGTAATTCAGGAAAGCCGACAAGTATAGCGGGGATGAACGGCTGGGCGTAGAGCGGGGCGATAATGGGCTGTAAAAATTAGAAGGCAATTGTCGGGCGCGGACTGCTGCGGTGTCTGTGACACCGCGCTGTCGTGAAATTAACGCAGTCGTATGTGGGAGGTTCTATGTTTGCCCGCAAGTTGACGTGGGACCGGCTTTAGCCGGGAAGGCGGCGTTTCTGACGACAAATATCTAGTGAATGTACTGGCCTCTTCCCGGCTAAAGCCGGTCCCACGTCATCAGTGTGTCCTGTGGAGTGGGGTTAATTCTGATACTGACTGAGCAACCGCTCCATCCGCGCTTCAAGGCGGCGTTTGATCTCGGTTTCGATATGCGGGGCGAAGTCGTCGATGACGTCTTGCATGATCAGCTGTGCAGCAGCGCGCAGTTCGGAGTCGAGATGGAGCAGCGCGTCCTCTTTGGATTTTGCCTGCACCGGTTCTGCTGCAGCGACTGGCACCACAGGCGGCACGACTGGCTCGGGCGTCAAGGTTGGAATCTCGGCATCATCTTCATCGCCGAAATCCAGTTCCTGGCTGAGCGCCGGTTTTGCACCCACGACGTCGAACAGCAAAGGGATCTGGCCCTCGCCGTGAGCCGGTGCCTGTTGAGTGTCATCGCCCAGCAACTGGCGGATTGATTCAAGGTCGTCCAGCAAGTGGGCGGGGTCTTTCAGAGGTTTTGAATTATCCATCGTGTGCTCAAAGCCGCTGTAGTCGGTGATCTTGCAGAGGATAGCCCTGTTCACGATAGAAACGAAAACTCTCTCGTGCGGCCAGTCGTATGGCGGGGTCTTCCACCACTATTTCCGCCACGCGGGCGAAACGTTTGAAAAATTCGGGGATGCGCAGGTCCAGATTGACCAGCAGATCCTGATGTTGCCCCGGGTCTTCACCCAGGCCCAGCACCACAGGCGCGACCTGATCATCTTCGGCGTCACCGTGGGGAATAAAAGTTTCACCTTTGAAGCGCCACAGCCGGGCATCCAGTTCTTCACGCTGCGCGGCATCGCTGCAGTGCAGGTAAATCCGGTGACCCATGCGCCAGGCTTTCTCCGTGAGCTTGCAGGCAAAGTCCAGGCGCGCTGACGGATCAGGGCTGGGGAGAATGTAAAAGTCGACTTGTGTCATGTAGTTTCCAGGTCGCGGGGCGCTTGTTTCTCATCAACATCACATCAATCATGGATTTGAAATGCATATCCCTGTAGGAGCGCACGGAGGTTACGACGCCCGCGATAGCGGTGTATCAGGAAAACCGCCATCGCTGCCTCGCGTTGCTCGTGAGCTCCTACAGGGCTGCGTTTTTTTCCATATGACTGCAACCGCCCCGGTTTTCCTTATGCGCCTGCGCGGTCGAGCAGGTATTGGGTCAGCAATGGAACCGGACGGCCAGTGGCGCCCTTGTCCTTGCCGCCGCTCAACCAGGCTGTGCCGGCGATATCCAGGTGCGCCCAGTCGTAGGTTTTGGTGAAGCGCGACAGGAAGCAGGCTGCGGTAATGGTGCCGCCTTTCGGGCCACCAATGTTGGCGATGTCGGCGAACGGGCTGTCCAGTTGCTCCTGATACTCATCGAACAACGGCAACTGCCAGGCACGGTCGTCGGCGAACTTGCCCGCGTCGAGCAACTGATTGATTAGCGCATCGTTGTTGCCCAGCAGGCCGGACGTGTGACCGCCCAATGCGACGACGCAAGCGCCGGTCAGGGTAGCGATGTCGATCACGGCCTGAGGCTTGAAGCGCTCGGCGTAGGTCAGCGCATCACACAGCACCAGACGGCCTTCGGCGTCGGTGTTGAGGATTTCCACGGTCTGGCCACTCATGGTGGTGACGATGTCGCCAGGACGAGTCGCGGTGCCGCTCGGCATGTTCTCGGCGGCGGCGATGACGCACACCAGATTGATCGGCAGTTGCAGTTCCAGCACGGCGCGCAGGGTGCCGAACACGCTGGCAGCGCCACACATGTCGAACTTCATCTCGTCCATGCCCGCAGCAGGCTTGATGCTGATGCCGCCGGTGTCGAAGGTGATGCCTTTACCGACCAGTACGAACGGTTTTTCGCTTTTCTTGCCGCCGGAGTAGTTCATGACGATCAGGCGTGGCGGTTGAGCACTGCCCTGTGCCACGGCGAGGAACGAACCCATGCCCAGATCAGCGAGTTTCTTCTCGTCGTGAACTTCAACCTTGAGGTTCTTGTGTGCCTTGCCCAACGCCTTGGCTTGTTCGCCCAGATAAGTCGGGTGGCAGATATTCGGCGGCATGTTGCCCAGATCGCGGGTCAAGGCCATACCGGTAGCGATGGCCTGGGCGTGGGTGGCTGCACGCTCTACATCGGCGACGCTGATTTTGTCGGTCAGCAACGTGACCTTTTTCAGCGCTTTGGCTTCGGCTTTCTGGCTCTTGAAACGATCAAAAACATATTCGCCATCGGCCAGTGTTTCTACCAGCAGGCGCGCTTTACCGTAAGTGTCGCGATTCTTGACGACGACCTGATCCAGAGCGATGGCTGCGTCGCTGCCGCCCAGACCTTTAAGCGTCGACAGCACAGCGCTGATGATTTTCTTGAATTGACGGTCAGACAATTCGGGCTCTTTACCGGTGCCGACCAGCAAAACGCGTTCGGCTTTCAAGTTTGGCAGGGCGTGCAGCAGCAGACTTTGACCCACTTTGCCGACCAGATCGCCGCGCTTGAGCACTGCGCTGATGGCGCCGCCGCTGAGAGCGTCTACGGTTTTTGCGGCATCGCTGAGCGTGCGACCTTCGCCTACGGCGACTACCAGGGTCGCGGTCTTCAAGGTTTCTGGGCTTACGCTTTTAACAACCAATTCCATGTCGGGGTCCCCGAATAAACGATGAGCTATCGCGAAATGAATGACGTGCGTGGCAGGGAGCAGGTGCTTCGCATCAACATGCCAACGACAAGGCCCGCAGTTTGACCCCGCCACGGGACCGCTGACAACCCCGTAAAACACGCGAATGTGGCTCTATGCAGGACGTTTCCGTGAGAACTATCCGGAGCACGCAGTGACAGAGCACTCCATTCACAGGATAATGCCGCATATTTTTGGCAGAGCCCTGTTAAGTCTGCCGCCACTGCTAGTACCTTTTTCTTGTCTGGCTGCCTGAGCCTGGCGACCCTGGAGTGTCTGGTTTGATCGTCTTTCGTTATCTGTCCCGAGAAGTGCTGGTTACCTTGAGCGCTGTGAGCGCCGTGTTGTTGGTAATCATCATGAGCGGACGCTTCATCAAGTACCTCGCGCAGGCCGCGTCCGGGGCGCTGGATCCAGGCGTGCTGTTCATGATCATGGGTTTTCGTATGCCCGGCTTCCTGCAACTGATTCTGCCTCTGGGGCTGTTTCTGGGGATTCTGCTGGCTTACGGTCGGCTTTACCTTGAAAGCGAAATGACCGTTCTTGCCGCCACCGGTATGAGCCAGCAGCGTTTGCTGTGGATGACGATGGCGCCTGCAACCGTCGTGGCGCTGTTGGTAGCGTGGTTGAGTTTCAGTCTGGCCCCACAAGGTGCGACGCAGTTTTCCCTGCTGATCAACAAGCAAGACGCAATGACCGAGTTCGATACCTTGGTGCCAGGCCGTTTCCAGGCCTTGCGCGACGGGACTCGTGTCACCTACACGCAGGAGCTTTCCGATGATCGCTCGAATCTGAGCGGCGTGTTCATTTCGGAAAAACGCATGTCTTCCGACAAGAGCAAGGATCGCGGGATTACCGTTCTGGTGGCAGAAAAAGGCCATCAGGAGGTCAAGGCCGACGGTAACCGCTTCCTGATTCTGGAAAACGGTTATCGCTACGACGGCAATCCGGGCGAAGCCAACTATCGTGCGATCAAGTACGACACTTATGGCGCAATGCTGCCCAAGCCGGACATCAGCGACGAAATTACGGACCGTGAAGCCATCCCGACAACCGATCTGTTTGGCAGCGATGTACGTCGCAATCAGGCTGAACTGCAATGGCGTATCTCGCTTCCGATTCTGGTCTTCATCGTGACCTTGATGGCTGTGCCGCTGTCGCGGGTCAATCCGCGTCAGGGTCGCTATCTGAAGCTGTTGCCCGCGATCCTTCTTTATATGGCTTACCTGACCATGCTCATTGCTGTGCGCGGTGCGCTGGAGAAAGGCAAGCTGCCGATGGCACTCGGTATCTGGTGGGTGCACGTATTGTTCCTGTTGATCGGCCTGGGGCTTTTGTATTGGGAGCCTTTACGCTTGAAGATGGCGAGTCGCCGCAGCGCGTCGGAGGTGGCTCATGGTTAAGCTCGATCGTTACATCGGTAAAAGTGTTTTCGTTGCGATCCTTGCAGTACTCGGCATCATTCTCGGTCTGGCCTCGCTGTTTGCCTTCATCGATGAAATGGGCGATGTCAGCGACACCTACACCTTGCTGGACGCCAGCAGCTTCGTCTTGATGACGGCGCCACGGCGTGTGTATGAAATGCTGCCGATGGCGGCACTCATCGGTTGCCTGATTGGTCTGGGTAGCCTGGCCAGCAGCAGCGAATTGACCATCATGCGCGCCGCAGGTGTCTCCATCGGTCGTATCGTCTGGGCGGTCATGAAACCCATGCTGGTGCTGATGATTGCTGGTGTGCTGATCGGCGAATACGTGGCCCCGGCAGCTGAAAATCAGGCTCAGGCCAACCGTTCGCTGGCGCAGGGCAGTGGTGACGCACAGAGTGCGCGGCATGGCATGTGGCACCGTCAGGGCGATGAGTTCATTCACATCAACTCGGTGCAACCTAACGGCATTCTGTATGGCGTGACCCGGTATCGATTCGACAATGAACGGCACATGCTCAGTGCCAGCTTCGCCAGGCAGGCCAAATTCAACGAAGATCACTGGTCGCTGAATGACATCTCCACCACCTTCTTCCGCGATGGCAGTACCGAAGTCATCAAGACCGCGGACGAGCGCTGGGACGTAGCGCTGAGCCCGCAATTGCTCAGTACCGTCATCATGCCGCCTGACTCGCTGTCGATTACTGGCTTGTGGCAGTACGCGCACTATCTCGCTGATCAAGGGCTGAGCAATGGCCGTTACTGGCTGGCGTTCTGGACCAAGGTTTTGCAGCCACTGGTAACCGTGGCGCTGGTGCTGATGGCAATCTCGTTCATCTTCGGTCCGCTGCGTTCCGTGACGTTGGGCCAGCGGGTGTTTACCGGCGTGCTGGTGGGTTTCACCTTCCGCATTGTGCAGGACCTGCTGGGGCCATCGAGTCTGGTGTTCGGCTTCTCGCCGTTGTTTGCCGTGCTGGTGCCAGCAGGTGTCTGTGCGCTGGCCGGGGTGCTGCTGTTGCGCAGGGCCGGGTAGGGTTTGCTGCTGTGAAAAAGCCGACTTCATGTCGGTTTTTTTGTGCGCGCGAGACCGGCATTCACTTTTAAAGACTGTTGTGAATGTATCGAAGCCATCGCGGGCAAGCGCGCTCCTACATGCGATCGTCGTTCAACGTAGCTGCGCGCTTGGCGCTTGCCTGCGATGACGATGTCGCAGACGACGAACAAATCAATGGCACTCCACAATGCTCGGGCTTGAAATATCCAAACGCAAAGATGAGAAGCCCTACCTCTGCTTCGGCACCCGCACCAGCTGGCTGTTGGAATACAGGTCATGCCAGCTGCGATTCTGTTTATCAAACAGCGCCCAGATGAACCCCAGGCCGACACACAGCCAGGATGCGATAGACACCATAAACCGCAGTAGCGCTTGCAGCAGACTGATCCCACTGCCGTCGGCGTTCTGCACCCGGATGCCCCACACTTGCATGCCCAGCGTCTGCCCTGAGTGGGTCCAGAACTTGGCGAAGAACCCGAACACCACCAGCAGCAGAATGGAAGAGAGCAGCGGATCACCGTCCAGCGAGCCGGACTCGGACATCACCTTGAGTCGGGCCTCACCCAAAAACGCCATCAACACAAGCTTGTAGATAAACGCCGTCACCAGCAGCAGGGCAACGCACAGCAGCGCGTCATAGCAGATCGCAGCGAAGCGGCGGCCCAGGCTGGCGGGAGGGAAGTCGCCTTGCGGGCTAAGCATGTGTCGGGGCATGGCGGCAGTTCTCAGTGGTCCGAAAAGCCCATATTACTAACTCGCGCCCACAAAAAAGCCCTCTGATATCAATACCAGAGGGCTTTTCATGTTCCGAGGCTTACGCTTCGGCTTGAACTTCGTCAGCCTGCATACCTTTCTGGCCTTGCACAGCAACGAAAGTCACTTTTTGACCTTCTTTCAGGCTCTTGAAGCCGTTGCCCTGAATAGCGCGGAAGTGCACAAACAGATCCGGACCGCTTTCTGGAGTGATAAAACCAAAACCTTTCTCGTCGTTAAACCACTTGACGGTACCGCTCTGACGTTCAGCCATTTTCTTATTCCCTGGAACTTGAATTGATGACAGCCTCATTCACATGAAAGAGTACTGGGCTGGTTGCAGGAATAAAGAAGCGTAGAGCGGGTTGTAGCAAACTTGGCGCTACTGCCCAGGTCCCGTTTCAGCGACCCATGCAAACACAGTTGAGAAACTTTACGCTAACTCTTGTTACAAACACAAGCCCCTGTCCGGTGCCTGTATTCAGGAGGTTTTGCGGCGTTTTAAAATATTTACCAGTTGCGCTTAATCGATAGTTTTTTACTGTTAGGCGCACTCTTCGAGTGCGCTGTGTTGATTGTTGCGCTGCTGTTTAGTGCGCGTATTACAGGCGGCCGATATGAGTGTCAGCCGCCACATTTTTTTGACGCCGATAATCAGCCGCGAAGTTTCAGCCGCGGAAGTAACGCTGTGCGACGAAAGGCATTTTGCTAACAAGCATTGGTACTTGCTTGCCGCGCACTACCGCCCAGACTTGAGTGTCCAGTGCCGTAAACGCGCTTTTCAAATAACCCATCGCCAAAGGGCCGCCAAGACTTGGTCCGAAGCCGCCACTGCATACAGTACCAATGGAGTTGCCATCGGCATCGACGATGTCTGTCCCTTCGCGCACCGGCGTGCGTTCTTGTGGCAGCAGGCCAACGCGTTTGCGGGAGGGCGCTGTTTGCTGTTGAGCGAAGATCTGCTCTGCGCCCGGGAAGCCGCCAGCGCGTGCGCCATCTGCGCGGCGAACCTTGGAGATTGCCCACAGCAGGCTGGCTTCGACAGGCGTTGTCTCGGTGTTCATGTCATGGCCGTACAGGCAAAGGCCTGCTTCCAGACGCAGGGAGTCACGTGCACCCAGGCCAATCGGGGCCACTTCCGGTTCGGCCAACAGGCGCCGAGCCAGTGTTTCAGCCTGATCAGCCGGAACGGAAATTTCGTAGCCGTCTTCGCCGGTGTAGCCCGAGCGGCTGACGTAGCAGTCAACGCCCAGCAACTGCACGCTGGCGAACTGCATGAAGGTCATTTTTGCGACTTCCGGAGCCAGGCGCGCCAGCACTGTTACCGCTTGCGGACCTTGCAGGGCGAGCAGGGCACGCTCTTCAAACAGTGGCTGGATTTCGCAATGGTTGCCCAGGTGTTTGCGCAGGTGGGCGAGGTCTTCGTTCTTGCAGGCAGCGTTGACCACCAGCATCAGTTGATCATTGCCCAGGTTGGCGACCATCAAGTCGTCGAGGATGCCACCGCTTTCATTGGTGAACATTGCGTAACGCTGCATACCAACGGGCAAGTCGATGATGTCGACCGGTACCAGCGCTTCCAGTGCTTTGGCCGCATCGGCCCCCGTCAGGCGAATCTGACCCATGTGCGATACATCAAACAGCCCGGCTTTTTCCCGGGTGTGCAGGTGTTCTTTCATCACGCCAGCCGGGTATTGCACTGGCATGTCGTAGCCCGCGAAAGGCACCATCTTGGCACCGAGTTCGCGGTGCAGGGCGTGTAGCGGGGTGGTAAGGAGTTGTTCGGTGGTCATGATCGATTCCTTTGAATAGATGGCGCTGATGGCCGGGACGTGGAACCGGCTTTAGCCGGGAAGGCTGCATTCCTGACGCAATAAATGCACAGGATGTACTGGCCTCTTCCCGGCTAAAGCCGGTCCCACGACGATTCCCGGTTAATGAATCACGCCTCTTGATAGCTCTCGATGGACGGGCAGGCGCAGATCAGGTTGCGGTCGCCGAACACGTTGTCGACGCGGCCAACCGGTGGCCAGTACTTGCCATCGATCAACGACTCGACCGGATACACCGCTTGTTCGCGGCTGTACGGGTGGGTCCACTCGCCAACGATTTCCGCCGCCGTGTGCGGGGCGTTTTTCAACGGGTTGTCTTCCTTGTCCAGTACGCCGCTTTCCACTGCACGGATTTCTTCGCGGATCTTGATCATGGCGTCGCAGAAGCGGTCCAGTTCCTCTTTGGATTCGCTTTCGGTCGGCTCGATCATCAAGGTGCCCGCGACCGGGAACGACATGGTTGGCGCGTGGAAGCCGAAGTCGATCAGGCGCTTGGCAACGTCATCAACGCTGATGCCGCTGGTTTCTTTCAACGGACGCAGGTCAAGGATGCATTCGTGAGCCACCAGACCGCTGCTACCGGTGTAGAGCACTGGGTAGTGTTCTTCCAGGCGGCGAGAGATGTAGTTGGCGTTGAGGATTGCCAGTTGCGAAGCGCGTTTGAGACCTTCGCCGCCCATCATGCTGATGTACATCCAGGTGATCGGCAGGATGCTGGCGCTGCCGAATGGCGCTGCGCAGACCGCGCCTTCCTTGCGTGCCATGGTGGCGTGGCCCGGCAGGAACGGGGTCAGGTGCGACTTGACGCCAATCGGGCCAACGCCCGGGCCGCCACCGCCGTGAGGGATGCAGAAAGTCTTGTGCAGGTTCAGGTGGGACACGTCGCCGCCGAACTTGCCCGGTGCGCAGAGGCCAACCATGGCGTTCATGTTGGCGCCGTCGATGTAAACCTGGCCGCCGTTGTCGTGAACGATGGCGCAGATTTCGCGGATGCCTTCTTCAAACACGCCGTGAGTCGACGGGTAAGTGATCATGATCGCGGCCAGATGATCGCGGTGCTCGATGGCTTTGGCGCGCAGGTCTTCGATGTCGACGTTGCCACGGGCATCGCACGCCGTCACAACAACGCGCATGCCAGCCATGTTGGCGGTGGCCGGGTTGGTGCCGTGAGCCGATTGCGGAATCAGGCAGATGTCGCGGCGTTCGTCGCCACGGCTCTGGTGATAGGCGCGGATCGCCAGCAGGCCGGCGTATTCGCCTTGAGAACCGGCGTTAGGCTGCAGCGAGATCGAGTCGTAACCGGTCGCCGCGCAGAGCATTGCTTCCAGTTCGTCGGTCAGTTGCTGATAACCCGCGCTTTGTTCGGCAGGGGCGAACGGGTGCAGGTTGCCGAATTCAGCCCAGGTCACGGGGATCATTTCGCTGGCAGCGTTGAGTTTCATGGTGCACGAGCCCAGCGGGATCATGGTGCGATCCAGCGCCAGATCCTTGTCGGCCAGTTTGCGCAGGTAGCGCATCAGCTCGGTTTCGGAGTGGTAGCGGTTGAATACCGGGTGGCTGAGGATCGCCGATTCACGCAGCAGTGCTTGCGGCAGGCGGGATTCAGTATTTTGCTCCAATGCTGCGAAGTCCGGCAGGGTCTGCCCTTCGCCGGCAAAGATCGCCCACAGGTCTTCTATCGATGCTTGCGAGGTGGTTTCGTCCAGCGACAGGCCAAGACGCTGAGCGTCGATTTCCCGCAGGTTGATCTGCTGGGCGCGAGCCTTGGCATGCAGCGCTGCAGTATCGGCGCCGGTGTTTACGGTCACGCTGTCGAAGAAGTACTGCTGCTCGACGTTCAAACCCAACTGGCTCAGGCCTTTGGCGAAAATGGCCGTCAACTGATGCACGCGGTTGGCGATTTGCGTCAGGCCGCGCGGGCCGTGGTAAACAGCGTACATGCTGGCGATGTTGGCCAGCAGCACCTGGGCGGTGCAGATGTTGCTGGTGGCTTTCTCGCGTCGGATATGTTGTTCGCGGGTCTGCATCGCCAGGCGCAATGCCTGCTTGCCGTGACGGTCCACCGAAACACCGACCAGTCGGCCTGGCATGTCGCGCTTGAACGCATCTTTAGTCGAGAAGTAAGCCGCGTGCGGGCCGCCAAAACCCAGTGGCACGCCAAAACGCTGGGCGCTGCCGATGGCCACGTCTGCGCCGAATTCACCGGGTGGGGTCAGCAAAGTCAGCGCCAGCAGGTCGGCCGCTACAGCCACCAGTGCGTTGGCGGCGTGGAAGCGCTCAACCAGTTCGCGGTAATCAAACAGGTCGCCATTGCTGGCCGGGTATTGCAGCAGGGCGCCGAAGAACGGGCTGACATCGGTCAGTTCTGCTTCGTCAGCCACTACAACAGTAATGCCCAGTGGTTCGGCGCGGGTGCGCAGCACGTCGAGGGTTTGCGGATGGCAATGGCTGGAAGCGAAGAACTGGTGGCTGCTCTTGTTCTTGCTGAGGCGTTTGCAGAAGGTCATGGCTTCGGCAGCAGCGGTGGCTTCGTCGAGCAGCGAGGCGTTGGCGATCGGCAGGCCGGTCAGGTCGCTGATCAGGGTCTGGAAATTCAGCAGCGACTCCAGACGGCCTTGGGAAATTTCTGGCTGATAAGGCGTGTAGGCCGTGTACCACGCCGGGTTTTCCAGCAGGTTGCGCAGGATCGGCGCAGGCGTGTGGGTGTTGTAGTAGCCCTGACCGATGTAGGTCTTGAACAGCTGGTTCTTGCTGGCGATGGTTTTGATTGACGCGAGTGCGTCGGCTTCGCTCAGGCCCGGCTCCATGCCCAGTACGCTGGTGCCTTTGATGCTTTCCGGGATGACGCTGGCGCTCAAGGCTTCCAGCGAATCAAAGCCCAGGGTTTGCAGCATGGCTTGCTCGTCAGCAGCACGTGGGCCGATGTGACGGGCGATGAATTCGTTGGCGGTGCTCAGTTGAATGCGGTCAGTCATGGTCTGCTCCTCAGGCTTCGGCGTTGGCTTTGATCAGACGGTCGTAAGCGTCCTGATCAAGCAGGCTACCGATAGCGCTGGCGTCTTGGGGAATGAAGCGGAAGAACCAGCCAGCGCCAAGGGCGTCTTCATTGACCAGTTCTGGAGTAGCGTCGAGGGCCTGGTTGACTTCAACCACTTCGCCATCGAGCGGCATGTTGATGCTGCTGGCTGCTTTTACCGATTCCACTACCGAAGCTTCGGCGTTTTTGGCGTAGGTCTGCAGCTCAGGGAGTTGTACGTAAACCACGTCACCCAGAGATTCTTGCGCATAGGGCGTGATGCCTACGGTGACACTGCCATCGGCTTCGGCTCGCAGCCATTCGTGATCGACAGTGAATCGCAACTCGCTCATAAATACTCCTAAGGTGACGTAGCGCTCGCGGCGGGCGCAATCATTGATCGTAATCACTTAGCAAATATGCGGCCAATAATTAATTTTCTATATTAATCAATGGCTTGAGAGTTTTCCGGGTGGCGGTCTTGCACTGTCCTGTAGCGAAATCGATACAGCTTGTATCGCGTTACAAATGCCTGGTGGATCAAAGCCTTGGCGGCTATGGATATACGGATGTCGTAATGAAATCGTTACGTCGTATTGATTTCGATACAAGTGAGGGTGGTGCTCAACGATCCCACAGGATCGCATTGCCAAGTTGAGAGCTTGTTTGCCCCTATCGCTACCGCACCGCACTCACCCCATCCAGTGTCGAGAACGAGGTGTCTTTTGCGGTGAGCAAAAAGTCGCGCATATAGGGCGCGTCCAGCATGTCGGTTCGCACTCCGGCATAGAGTGTAGCGAACAATCCTTTTTCGCCCAGGCGCTTGCCTTTCACATAGCCCCGCGAGCTGTATTCATGCAGAGCCCAATGCGGCATCCCGCACACGCCGCGGCCGCTGGCGACCAGTTGCATCATCATCACGGTCAGCTCCGATGTGCGGACTTGAGCCGGTTCGATGTCGGCGGGTTCGAGGAAGCGAGTGAAGATGTCCAGCCGATCACGCTCCACCGGGTAAGTGATCAGGGTCTCCTTGATCAGGTCTTCTGGCACGATATAGGGCTTGCTGGCCAATGGGTGCTGATTGGCAACCGCCAGCATGGCCTCATAGGTAAACAACGGGACGTAGGTAATGCCCACCAGCTCAAGCGGATCTGACGTCACTACCAAGTCCAGATCGCCACGGGCCAGGGCAGGCAGGGGCGCAAAGGCAAAGCCTGAGGCGAGGTCCAGTTCGACTTCCGGCCAGGCGTCGCGGAATTGGTCGATAGTCGGCATCAGCCACTGAAAACAGCTATGGCATTCAATCGCCATGTGCAAGCGCCCGGCAGTGCCGCCCGCCAGCCGCGCAATGTCGCGTTCTGCGCCGCGCAATTGCGGCAATACGGAGTCGGCCAGTTGCAGCAGGCGCAGGCCGGCGCTAGTAAAGCGTACGGGTTTGGTTTTGCGCACAAACAACGGCATACCCATCCGCTCCTCCAGTTCCTTGAACTGGTGGGATAGCGCTGATTGCGTCAGATGCAGGCGCTCGGCGGCTTCTACAAGGCTGTCTGCCTCACGCAAGGCGTGCAGGGTTTTCAGATGGCGTATCTCAAGCATGTCGTCTCGCAGGCATATTAGCACTTCATGAATAGATTTTGTGATCAACGCGAAAACAATGAGTTTGTCTCACGTTGCTCCGGCTGTCGACAATAGCGTCATATTTCGACAGGAGCTTCATCATGGCCTTGGCCCACAATCTTGGTTTTCCGCGCATCGGTGCTGATCGCGAATTGAAAAAAGCGCTGGAAGCGTATTGGAAAGGCAGTCTTGATCAGGACGGGCTACGCCGTGTCGGCCAAGACCTGCGCGCCACTCATTGGCAGCTGCAAAAAGACGCGGGTATCGACCTGTTGCCGGTAGGCGATTTTGCCTGGTACGACCAAGTGCTGGGCCACTCACTGGCGTTCGGTGTGGTTCCTGAGCGCTTTGCGGGCACCAAAGACTCTCGCGGCTTGCCAACGCTGGATACCCTGTTCGCCATGGCCCGCGGTGCCGAAAGCTGCTGCGGCGGCCATGGTCAAGAGCAATACGCTCAGGAGCTGACCAAGTGGTTCGACACTAACTACCACTATCTGGTCCCGGAATTCACTCAGGATCAGCGCTTCCAACTGAGCTGGGAGCAGTTGTTCGAAGAGGTGGACGAAGCCCGTGCTCTGGGCCACAAGGTCAAGCCAGTGCTAATCGGCCCGTTGACTTACCTGTGGCTGGGCAAAGCCAAGGGCGACAACTTCGACAAGCTGGAGCTGCTGGAACGCCTGCTGCCGGTGTATGGGGAAATCCTCGGTCGGCTGGCGGGGCAGGGTGTGGAATGGGTACAGATCGACGAGCCGATCCTCACTCTGGACCTGCCTCAGGACTGGAAAAACGCCTTCGAGCGGGCTTATCACAGCTTGCAATACTCGCCGTTGAAGAAGCTGATCGCGACCTACTTCAGTGGCCTGGAAGACAATCTCGGGCTGGCGGCTTCGTTGCCCGTGGATGGTCTGCACATTGATCTGGTGCGCGCGCCGGACCAACTGGCTGCGGTGCTGGATCGCTTGCCGACTTATAAAGTGCTGTCACTGGGAGTGGTCAACGGGCGCAATGTCTGGCGTTGTGATCTTGAGCAAGCACTGGATCAATTGCGTGAAGCGCAGCAGCGTTTTGGCGACAATCTGTGGGTGGCCGGCTCTTGCTCCTTGTTGCACAGCCCGGTTGATCTGAGCCGTGAAGACAAGCTCGATGCCGAACTCAAGAGCTGGCTGGCGTTTGCCGTGCAGAAATGCGACGAAATTTCGCTGCTCACCAAAGCTTTGAATGATCCAGACAGTATAAAAAATGCGTTGGCCGAAAGCCGCGCCGTACAAACCAGCCGCCTGCAATCGCCGCGTATTCACAAGCCGCAGGTCCAGGCACGTATCGCTGCTATCACAGCGCAGGACAGCCAGCGCCAGTCAGCATTCGCCGAGCGTATCGAGCAGCAACGCCAGCGCCTGAACTTGCCCGCCTTTCCGACAACGACCATCGGCTCGTTCCCACAGACTGCGTCGATTCGTCTGGCGCGACAGGCTTTCAAGCAGGGCAAGCTGTCCGCTAATGATTACCACGACGCGATGCGTCATGAGATCCGCCATGCCGTGCAGATTCAGGAGCGTCTTGGGCTGGACGTACTGGTACACGGTGAGGCCGAGCGCAACGATATGGTCGAGTACTTCGCCGAGCAACTGGACGGTTATGCATTCACCCGCTTTGGCTGGGTACAGAGCTATGGTTCTCGGTGCGTCAAACCAGCAGTGATCTTTGGTGATCTGAGCCGCCCGCAGGCCATGACCGTGGAGTGGATCAGCTATGCACAAAGCCTGACCGACAAGCTGATGAAGGGCATGCTGACCGGTCCGGTGACCATGTTGATGTGGTCGTTCCCACGTGAAGACGTGTCCCGCAAGGTACAGGCGCAACAACTGGCGCTGGCGATTCGCGATGAAGTGGTGGACCTGGAAGCGGCCGGCATCAAGATTGTGCAGATCGACGAAGCCGCCTTTCGTGAAGGCCTGCCGCTACGCCGGGCACAGTGGCAGGAGTATCTGGATTGGGCGGTTGAAGCGTTTCGTCTGTGCGCCAGCGGCGTGCAGGACGAGACGCAGATCCATACCCATATGTGCTACAGCGAATTCAACGATGTGATTGAGTCCATAGCGGCGATGGATGCCGATGTGATCACCATCGAAACCTCGCGTTCAGACATGGAGTTGCTGGAGGCCTTCAAGGCGTTCGACTATCCGAACGACATCGGTCCAGGGGTTTACGACATTCACTCGCCCAGAGTCCCGGGCACTGAAGAGATGGTGCGGTTGATGAGCAAGGCCGTGCAGCACGTGCCGGCCGAGCGTTTGTGGGTCAACCCGGATTGCGGCCTGAAAACCCGCGCCTGGCCCGAGACCGAGGCGGCATTGGTGAATATGGTGGCCGCGGCGCGGGCTCTGCGCAGCGAGTTGGCATAAGGCAAGCTCCGCACACCTCGTGGGACCGGCTTCAGCCGGGAAGGCGGCATGTCTGACGCAACAAATGCATTGGATGTCATTGCCTCTTCCCGGCTAAAGCCGGTCCCACGTCAGCGGCAACCTGAAAACGACCGCTCAGCCCCCTTCATCAAACTGTCACGTAACTGTGGCAGCGCGCTTTGCAAAACTTCATCACACTCGTTGCCTACTGGGGATCTGTTTGTTGGTGTTTGTTAATGCGCGTTCTTCTTTTTCTGGCCGCACTTTTGTGCGGCTTGCCGTCTTTTGCGGCCTCCAAATGTGATGTCAATGTTCCTGTGCAGATAGCCGCGCTCAAAGAAGTGCGGCTGGCTTATCAGAGTATCGGCAACGAATCCGACCCTGCCTTGTTGCTGGTCATGGGGCTGGGTGGCCAGTTGATTCACTGGCCTGACGAGGTCGTGGCAGCGCTGTGTCAGCAGGGTTATCGGGTCATCCGCTACGATAATCGTGACGTCGGGCTGTCGACCTGGATTGCCCCGCCAGCCAACGCCAATCTCACTTATGAAGTGCTGCGCTACAAGCTTGGCTTGCAGGTGTCTGCGCCGTATTCATTGACCGACATGGCAGACGATGCGCTGGGTTTGATGGATGCGCTGCAGATTCGCCAGTTCCATGTGCTGGGCGCGAGTATGGGCGGCATGATTGCGCAGCATCTGGCCGATCTTGCACCGCAGCGCATTGAAAGCCTGACTTTGATCATGACCAGCTCTGGAGCGCAGGGTTTACCGATGCCCAATGCTGCGTTGCTGCAATTGTTGGCCAAGCGCGGTGCGCCAAATCGCGAAGCAGCGCTGGAACAACAGGCTGACTTGCTCGCGGCGTTGGGTAGCCCGGAAGTCAAAGATGACCGCGCCATGTTGTTGCAACAGGCCGCCGCGTCCTACGACCGGGCGTTCAATCCTGAAGGCGTGAAGCGTCAAATCCTGGCGATTCTGGCCGAGCCTAGCCGGGTGGAATTGCTCGACCGTCTTCGTCTGCCGGTGTTGGTGGTGCACGGCACCGCCGATCCACTGTTGCCGGTCATGCACGGTGTGCATGTGGCGGCGCATATTCGGGGTAGCCAGTTGCGGCTGATTCCGGGCCTGGCGCACCGTTTTCAGGAAGCCTTCAAAGCGCCCTTGCTGGCCGCCGTGTTGCCCTACTTGCGAGCGCAGCACGACGACGGCCGGAACATGGCTCAGCTTTGAACAATCTTCCAACTTAGGCGTATCGTGGTGGCTTTCTTTTCCATAGAGAGCCTGCCATGAGCACTCCGCTAAAAATCGATTTCGTTTCTGATGTGTCTTGCCCTTGGTGTGTCGTCGGTCTGCGCGCGCTGAACGAAGCACTCGCTGAATTGGGCGATGAAGTTAGGGCACAGATTCATTTCCAGCCTTTTGAGCTGAACCCGAACATGCCCGCCGAAGGTCAGGACCTGAACGAGCACATCTTCGAGAAATACGGTTCTACGCCTGAGCAGTCTGCCGCCAACCGGGAAAACATTCGTCAGCGTGGGGCCGAGCTGGGATTCACTTTCACCCAGGGTGACCGTCGTATCTACAACACGTTTGACGCCCACCGGCTGCTGCACTGGGCTGAGCTTGAAGGCAAGCAAAAAGAACTGAAAGAAGCATTGTTCGCGGCTTATTTCACAGACCTCGCCGATCCTTCCAACCATCGCGTATTGGCCGATGTTGCACAGAAAGTCGGTCTTGATCGTGTTCGGGCCGAGGCGATTCTGAGCAGCGACCAGTTTGCGGCCGAGGTTCGCGAGCAGGAGCAATTGTGGGTTTCACGGGGCATCAGTTCAGTGCCGACGATTGTCTTCAATGACCAATATGCGGTCTCAGGTGGGCAGCCGGTCGAGGTGTTCGTGGGAGCCATTCGGCAGATAGTGGCTGAGGGCAAGTAAGTCGCAATTGCTGGGTTAAAGCCTGTAAGAGCGAATTTATTCGCGAATGCGTTTGTACAAACGACGAATTTCTATCGGATGTACTGGCCTCTTCGTGACTGAATTCGCTTCCTGTGGTTGGAGTTTTCGTCGCTGATCAACCGTGAAATCTTACCCACACCGTCACCAGCAACGTGGCCGCCACCAGCCACGCAACGGCGGCCAATGCGAGGGAAACCTCCAGCCGCCAGCGATCGACCAGCAGGTAAAGCGCCGCAAGATAAACAAAGTAGGGAATGATCGACCACATGCCAAACAGGATGGTGGTCTTCAGGTCGTCCAGTGAGCGGCCTTTGCCAACGATGTAATGAGCGATCAGCGCGAAGGTCGGAAACAGCGGAACCAGGCCTGCGATGTAGTAGTTTTTGGTCTTGGCCAACGCGGCGAGGATGACCACAACAGCGGCGCCCAGCAGGGCCTTGAACAACAAATCCACAGAATCCCCTTCCTAAAATTGAAATACGCATCCTGTAGGAGCTTACGAGCACCGCGAGGCAGCGATAGCGGCCTGCCTGAAACACCGCCATCGCTGCCTCGCGGTGCTCGTGAGCTTGTACAGATTCGGTGAATTATCCAAGCCCATACTTTTTGACCTTATCAAACAGTGTGGTCTTGGCCATGCCCAGCTCCTGGCTGGCCTGGCTAAGATTGCCGCCGCTGCGCTGCAGGGCTTCGCTGAGCAGGTTTTTCTCGAAGGCTTCTACTGCCTCGGCAAAGCCCAGGCTCTGGCTTTCTTCAAGGCTTGCATTAGGTTTTTTGAACGCTGGCAGGCCCAACGCAAAGCGCTCGGCAACATTGCGCAGCTCGCGCACGTTGCCCGGCCAGTCGTGGCTCATCAGGCTGGATAAGGTTTGCGGGTCCAGTTGCGGTGTCTCGCGATCAAAACGCAGCGCGGACAGCTGCAGAAAGTGTTCGAACAGTTGCAGGATGTCTTCGCGACGTTCCCGTAGAGGCGGCAACTCCAGCGTCACCACGTTCAGCCGGTAATACAGGTCGCTGCGAAACTGTCCGGCTTTACTTTGCTCATCGAGGTCGGATTTGGTGGCTGCGATCACCCGACAATCGACTTCGACACTCTGATTGGAGCCCAGTCGTTCTAGCGTGCGTTCCTGCAATACCCGTAGCAGTTTGATCTGCAGACTGATTGGCATGCTTTCCACTTCATCAAGGAACAGCGTGCCATTGTGCGCATGTTCGATCTTGCCGATGCGCCGCTTGCCTGCACCTGTAAAGGCGTTGGATTCGTGGCCGAAGATCTCGGTTTCGAACAGGGTCTCCGGCAGGCCACCGCAGTTGAGCGCGACGAACTGTTGCTGATGCCGACGACTGAAATCGTGCAGGCAGCGCGCGACCAGTTCCTTACCGGTGCCGGTTTCACCTTCGATCAGCACATTGGCTGAGGTGTCGGCGACGTTGGCAATCAGCGCCCGTAGATTCTGCATGGCCGGGGAGCGGCCGATGATTTTGCCTTCGAGTGAATCGCGCTCGGCCAGTTGCTTGCGCAATGCCCAGACTTCTCGCGCCAGACCCCGTTGCTCCAGTGCACGACGGGTGACTTCCACCAGGCGCTCAGGGGAGAAAGGCTTCTCCATGAAGTCATAAGCGCCGTCGCGCATGGCATTCACTGCCATGGAGATGTCGCCATGGCCGGTGATCAACACCACCGGCAGGCTACGGTCACGAGATTTGAGACGGCTGAGCAACTCCAGGCCGTCGATGCCCGGCAGCCGAATGTCACTGATCACAATCCCGGCAAAGTTATCGCCGATCCGTTCAAGCGCTTCCTCGGCACTGCCCACACCTTCACTGGGAATGTCCTCCAGCGCCAGCGCCTGTTGGCAGCCGAGCAAGACGTGGGGGTCGTCTTCGACGATGAGTACGGTCAGGTCAGTGGTCATTTGAAGGTCTCATCGTTGGCGTGGTTAACCCTGTAGGAGCTGCCGCAGGCTGCGAACCGCAGTGCGTCAGGTTCATCGCTTTCGCAGCCTGCGGCAGCTCCTACAAAAGCAGAGCCGGTCATACGTTAGGCTCCTTTACCACCGGCAACCACAACACAAACTCTGTACCGCCATGCTCCGGCTGTTCAGCGCTCAGGCTGCCACCGGTTGCTGCAGCGAGGCTGGCGGAGAGGGTGAGGCCCAGTCCCAGACCTTGCTCACCGGGTTTGGTGGTGAAAAACGGTTCGAACAGATGCTTGCGGGTTTCGTCGTCTATGCCGTGGCCGTTGTCCCGAACCCGTAAGCAATAGCGGCCCTCGATCATCGAGCCCTCAAGCCAGATTTCCGGCAAGGGCTGCGCGTGCATGGCGTCCAGAGCGTTGCCGATCAAATTGACCAGAATCTGCTCAAGTCGAGTCTGATCAATCATCAGATCGGCGTCGGCATACAACTGATGTAACTCAAGAGAGAAGTTTTCCAGGCGAGGTGCCAGCAATTGCAACGCCGCCTCAACGGCTTTGCTCAGCTTCGCCTGGCCCTTGTCATCGCCGCGACGGGCGAAGGCGCGCAGGCTGGCGGTGATGCGGCCCATGCGGTCGACCAGATCGTTGATGGTGCGCAAGTTGGTGCTGGCGGTATCCAGCGCGCCCCGTTCGAGGAAACGCACGGTATTGCCGGACAAGGTGCGCAGTGCGGCGAGCGGCTGGTTAAGCTCGTGGGCAATGCTGGTGGACATCTGCCCGATCGCCGCCAGCTTACCTGCCTGAACCAGTTCGTCCTGCGCTTTGCGCAAGGTGTCTTCAGCCTGCCGACGTTCGCGAATCTGACCCTTGAGGCGTTCGTTACTGGCGCGCAAATGCTCGGTGCGCTCGGCAATCTTGCGCTCCAGTTCGTCGTTGGCGGCTTGCAGGGCTTCACGTGCGGCGAGGCGCGTGGAGAGGACTTTGCGGCGCTCATTCCAGGCGATCAGCAGGAACGCGACTAATGCACAGGCCACTGCGACCAGCATGCCCTGGCTACCGGCTTCGCGGCGCAGATCTTCGAGGGGCGTCAGCAATGTCAGGTGCCAGGGTGTATCGCTGAGCTGGCGGGTCTGGGCCAGATAGCTGACCTGTTTGTGTTCAAGGTCGACGCTGACGTTGGCCGGGAAGGTCAGCTTCTCCACGCCCTCCGAAAGCAACTCACGTTCCAGTGGCACCAGTTCGTTGAGTGGCCACCAGTAATATTGCAGGCTGCGGGCCAGACGCTCTTTGATTTCCGGCGTGAGCGGGCGTACCGATTTGAGGCGGCGAGCCGGGTCGCTGGAGAGAATGATGATCCCGTTCTCGTCACTGACGAAGGCCTCCAGTCGCGCACGTTGCCAGCGTTGCTCCAGGGCTTCAAGCTGCACTTTGATTACCGCCACGCCGACGATTTTGCCTTTCTCTTCCAGGCCGTGCGCCAGGTAATAACCGGGCTCGCCGGTGGTGCTGCCGATGCCGTAGAAGCGTCCCGGCAAGCCGCGCACGGCATCCTGGAAATAGGCGCGAAATGACAGGTCTTCACCCAGATAGCTGTCGGCATCGCGCCAGTTACTGGTGGCCAATACCCGACCGGTGGTGTCGAGCACATAAATCGCGCGGCTGCGGCTGCGGCGGTTCAGGCCTTCAAGGTAATCGTTGACCTCGCTGCGTAGCTCGGGGGTCGGTTCGTTGAGCAGTGCTGAAACACTGGACTCCAGCTCCAGCACGCTGGGCAGATACGTGTATTTGTTGATTTCACTTTCGAGGGTGCGGGCATGCAGCTCAAGCTGGCGTTCACCGCTCTCGCTCAGGGTTTTAATGCCGTAGTGTTCGCTGATCAAATAGGCGACGTAGCCCAGGCCGAACATCAGCACGATGATCAACGGCGGCAGAAACAAGTGGCGTATCAGACGGGGTTTCACGGCAAGTGATGGCGGCGCGGCGCGATAAAGATTGGGGTCGCATTTCATCACAGTCGTCCTGAGCCGAACAGCGGCCCGACGCTTCAAGGAGCCGGGCCGCTGCCAGGTGTCGCTTTTAGTGCTGAAGGATTTTGGCGAGGAACTGCTGCGCACGTTCGGAGCGGGCGCTGACATCACCGAAGAACTCTTCTTTCTCACAGTCTTCAACGATCTGGCCCTGATCCATGAAGATCACGCGGTTGGCCACTTTGCGGGCGAAGCCCATTTCGTGGGTCACGCACATCATGGTCATGCCTTCCTGAGCCAGCTGCACCATCACGTCGAGCACTTCGTTGACCATTTCCGGATCGAGTGCCGAGGTCGGCTCGTCGAACAGCATCACGATCGGGTCCATTGCCAGTGCGCGGGCAATCGCCACACGCTGTTGCTGACCGCCGGACAGTTGGCCGGGATGCTTGTTGGCGTGGGCGGAAAGACCAACGCGATCCAGCAGCTTCAGGCCTTTTTCAGTGGCTTCTTCCTTGCTGCGCCCCAACACTTTGATCTGCGCAATCGTCAGGTTTTCAACGATGCTCAGGTGTGGGAACAGTTCGAAATGCTGGAACACCATGCCAACCCGGGAGCGTAATTGCGGCAGGTTGGTTTTCGGGTCGGCAATCGAAGTGCCGTCAACGATGATGTCGCCTTTCTGGAACGGTTCCAGGGCGTTCACACACTTGATCAGGGTCGATTTGCCGGAGCCCGAAGGACCGCAGACCACGACCACTTCGCCTTTTTTGACCTCGGTGCTGCAATCAGTCAGCACCTGGAAGTCGCCATACCACTTGTTAACGTTTTTGATGGAAATCATACGGCGAACCTTTTTTGCAGACGCTTCACCAGCAACGAGGCGGCAAAGCTGATCGTGAAGTACACCAGACCGGCGATGATCAGGAACTCATTGGCACGGCCAATGATGTCGCCACTGGCCCGCGAGGCGTTGAGGAAGTCCACCAGGCCTACGGTGTAAACCAGCGAGGTGTCCTGAAACAGAATGATGCTTTGCTGCAACAGCAGCGGGGTCATCTTGCGGAAAGCCTGAGGCAGGATGATCAACCGCATCATTTGCCCGTAGGTCATGCCCAGCGCTTGGGCTGCGCCCATCTGGCCCTTGGAAATCGACTGCACACCGGCGCGGACGATTTCGCAGAAGTAGGCCGCCTCGAACATCATGAAAGCCACGACGCAGGAGGTGAATGCGCCGATAGGCGTGTCTTCGCCAGTAATCCAGCGCAGCACGAACGGCACTGCCAGATAGAACCAGGTGATGACCAGCAGCAGCGGAATGGAGCGGAAATAGTTGACGTAAGCGCCGGCCACGCTGGCCAGCAGCTTGCTCGACGACAGGCGCATCAAGGCCAGAATGGTGCCAAGCACCAAGCCGCCGATAATGCCCATGACCATCAGTTGCAGAGTCATGACCATGCCGTTCCACATGCCGGGAATGGCTTGCACGACTCCTGAGAAGTCCATATCCATTATTTGCCCCCCAGGGAGATCAGTCCGGGCACAGCGACTTTCTTCTCGACCAGGCGCATCAGCAACATCAGGCTCATGTTCAGGGTGAAGTAGATCAACGTCGCCAGGGTGAAGGCTTCGAACAGGTTGGCGGAGAACTCGGCGGTCTGTTTAGTCTGCGCAAGCAATTCCATCAGGCCGATCAACGATGCCACTGACGAGTTCTTGAACACGTTGAGAAATTCGGAGGTGAGCGGCGGAATAATGATCCGGTACGCCTGCGGCAGCAGCACGTTCCAGTAGATCTGCGGCAGGCTGAAACCCATGGCGCGCGCCGCAGACTCCTGGCCGCGAGGCAGCGCTTCGATACCGGTGCGCACTTGTTCACATACTCGCGCAGCGGTGAACAGGCCCAGACAGACGATTACGCTGAGAAATGCAGAGGTCGTCGGGTTCAGGTCTTGCTTGTACCACTCCTGCATGCCTTCGGGCAGCAGGTCCGGCACCAGAAAGTACCAGATGAACAGCTGCACCAGCAGCGGCACATTACGGAAGATTTCCACGTAGACCGTGGCAATGCCGGCCACCACACGGTTCGGCACTGTGCGCATGACGCCCAGTACGGAGCCCAGCAGCAAGGCAATAATCCAGGCGACGACAGCAATGGCGATAGTCCAGCCCAGACCGGAAATGAACCAGTCCAGATAGGTTTCGCTGCCAACGCCAGTGGACTTGAAGAAAACGCTCCAGTCCCAGTTGTAATTCATCAGGGTCTCCCCTCTGATCGATCCAGATGCAGGCACGGCATCCTGAAACCGCACGGGGCGGTCTCAGGCTGTTTTTATTGACGATCCAGTTTTGGCAATTAAGCCTTTTTGTCGTCAGCCGCTTTGTCGGTCGGATTGGTGATCAGCTCTTTGACCTTGTCGCTCATCGGGAACATGAGGTTCAGGCCTTTTGGCGGGATCGGCTGTTCGAACCACTTGCTGTAGATCTTGGTGATCTCGTTCGACTTGTAGATCGCAACGATGGCGTCATCGACGGCTTTCTTGAACGGCTCGTCGCCTTTACGCACCATGCAACCGTAGATTTCGTACGACTGTGGAGTGCCGGTAACGGCCCAGTCCGTCGGCTTCTTGGCTTTGGCCATTTCACCGGCCAGCAGCGCGTCGTCCATCATGAACGCTACTGCGCGACCCGATTCCAGCATCTGGAAGGATTCGCCGTGATCTTTGGCCGATATCACGTTCATGCCCATTTGCTTGTCAGCGTTCATGGCCTTGAGGATGCGCTCGGACGTGGTGCCAGCGGTGGTCACGACGTTCTTGCCTTTCAGGTCGTCGAAGTCTTTGTAGCTCGAATCTTTCTTGGAAAGCAGGCGAGTGCCGATTTCGAAGATACCGACCGAGAAGTCGACCTGCTGCTGGCGCTCAACGTTGTTGGTGGTCGAACCACACTCAACGTCGACGGTACCGTTCTGTACCAGCGGGATACGGGTTTGCGAAGTGACGAGGTTGTACTTGACCTTCAGGTCCGGCATGTCCAGGTCTTTCTTGATGGCTTCGACGATTTTCAGCTGGATGTCGTGGGAGTAGCCAACCGGTACGCCGGAAGCGTCAGCGATGTAGGAGAACGGGATCGAAGCGTCGCGGTGACCGAGGGTGATAGTGCCGGACTCTTTGATTTTCTTCAGAGTGCCGGTCAATTCGGCGGCGAAAACTGGAGAGCTGATCAGAGCAGCAGTAATTGCTGCGCCCAGAAGATGGGGAACGATGCGCATCGGTTATACCTCGGATTGTTTTTTTTATGGGGCCTGCTACCTGGCGGCCCGCCTCTTCGGCCCATGCTTCAACTGCGGCCGACAGGAGACAGGCTACGGTCGAAGCGATCGACTGATTAGTACAGAGCAGGAGGCGTGCCAAGCTGTTTATTTGAGGTTAACGTTATGATTTATAAGGCTTTAATATGGTGTTTGTGTTTGGCGGGATAGTGTCTGGCGTCCGGGATGCCGAACTAATGGGGGAGGGATGTTCGGAAATCCGAATGGTGCATTAACGGCAGAACTGCAGATATTTTGGGTCTGATACATCAGGTTGGAGCGCGGGACCACATGTTGTAGGAGAAGGCTGCGAAAGCGGTGTAACAGAGACATCGCATCGCAGCCTTCGTCAGCTCCTACAAGGGTCAGCGCATCAAGCCGCTGCGAAAGCACCTTTGTTACGCGCCACGGTGTCCAGATACTGTTGAACGCCTTCGCGCTCTTCAGCCGTCATGAATAGGCCGAGTTTGCTGCGGCGCCACAGAATGTCATCGGCGGCCGTTGCCCATTCAGTGCTGCACAGGTAATCGACTTCGCGTGTGTACAAGCCAGCGCCCAAATGATCACCCAGGTCGGCAATGCTCTGTACGCCTTCCAGCAGGCGCCAGGTGCGGCTGCCGTAAGTGCGTGCCCAGCGTTGCGCGATTTCGCTTGGCAGCCAGACGAAGCGGCTCGTCAACTGGTTGGCCAACTCGGCTGGGGTAGTCATGTCTTCGCCGCCAGGCAGGCTGGCTTTGGCGGTCCAGCTCGGCTTCATCTGTTTGAAGAATGGAGCCAATTGAGCCATCGCCGACTCTGCCAGCTTGCGATAGGTGGTCAGCTTGCCACCGAATACCGAAAGGATAGGGGCTTCATCAGCGCTACCGGACAACGACAAGGTGTAGTCCCTGGTGATGGCCGAGGGATTGTCTGATTCATCGTTGCACAGCGGGCGAACGCCCGACCATGTGCTGATCACATCATCGCGGCTCAGTTGCTTTTTGAAGTGGTCGTTGGCCACTTTGAGCATGTAGTCCATCTCGCCATCAGTAATCTCGACCTTATTCGGATCACCTTGATACTCGCGGTCCGTGGTGCCGACGATGGTGAAGTGCTCCAGATAAGGAATCGCGAACACGATGCGCTGGTCTTCGTTCTGCAGGATGAAAGCGTTTTCACCTTCGTACAGTTTCGGCACGATCAAGTGGCTGCCCTGAATCAGGCGAATGCCGTAAGGCGAATCCAGCTTCAGATCATCGCGAATGAACTTGGCCACCCATGGACCGGCAGCATTGACCAGGGCCTTGGCGCGGATCGAGAACAGCGTGCCGTCGGCGCGCTCCATGTGCAGGTGCCACAGGCCGTTAGTACGGCGGGCATTCAGGCAGCGCGTCTGGGTGTGAATGTGCGCGCCCTGTTCGCGGGCGGCCATGGCGTTGAGCACCACGAGGCGGGCGTCGTCGACCCAGCAGTCGGAGTATTCGAAACCGTGAGTAATATTCGATTTCAGCGGGCTTTCGCTGCCGAAGCGCAGGCTGCGCGAACCCGGCAGCTTCTCGCGTTTGCCCAAGTGGTCGTAAAGGAACAAGCCAGCGCGGATCATCCACGCAGGGCGCAGGTGTGGGCGGTGTGGCAGGACAAAGCGCATTGGTTTGACGATGTGTGGCGCCTTGGCCAACAGCACTTCACGTTCAGCCAGTGCTTCACGCACCAGACGGAATTCGTAATGTTCCAGGTAGCGCAAGCCACCGTGAATCAATTTGCTGCTGGCAGAAGAGGTGTGGCTGGCCAGGTCGTCTTTTTCGCACAGAAAAACTGACAGACCGCGACCGGAGGCATCCGCTGCGATCCCGACACCGTTGATCCCACCACCGATGACGGCGATGTCGTAGACCTCGGAAAGTGGCGGTGTAGACAGGTTGGAATGGGGCATCGGTGGCCTCCTGAGTTTATTGTTCGGATAACGAATTCGAACATTAATGTTCATTTTCGAAAATCATAGCTCAATAACGCAGGGGCTTCCAGTCAGTTGTCATTGAAAATACTGATCGGGGAGGGGGAAAAGAACAAAAGTGAACATGGGGCGGGACGTTGGTCTCGTGGAGCCGAGCTTGCTCGCGATGCATGAGACGCAGCCAGTAGACATGCCGCGTTATCGTTTATCGCGGGCGAACCCAGCTCCCACAGGGGTAGATGTGTGTTGTCAGGAAAGTTAACTACACCACTTCCAGCCGAATCTTGTTCTGCGCCAGCAACTGCACCAGCGCCGGAGCGGGAGCTTGATCGGTTACCAGACAGTCAATCAGGGTGATCGGGCCGAGACGCACCATGGCATTGCGGCCGAACTTGCTGGAGTCGGCGGCCAGGATGACCTGCCGGGCGTTGGCAATGATCGCCTGAGAGACGCGTACTTCTTGATAGTCGAAGTCCAGCAGGCTGCCGTCTTCATCAATCCCGCTGATGCCCACCAGCGCGAAGTCGACTTTGAACTGGTTGATGAAATCCACGCTGGCCTGACCCATCACACCGCCGTCACGGCGCACGTTGCCTCCCGCCAGCAGGACGTCGAAGTCCTCCTTGGCGCTGAGCATCGAGGCCACATGAAGGTTGTTAGTGATGATTTTCAGGTTGTTGTGGTTGAGCAGGGCGCGCGCGATCGATTCGGTGGTAGTACCGATGTTGATGAATATCGACGCGTGATCGGGGATTTGTGCGGCAATGGCTTCGCCAATCCGCTGCTTCTCATCGCGCATCTGGTCCGCACGCATGGCGTAGGCGGTGTTTTCGATGCTTGAGTCATAAGCTGCGCCGCCGTGGTAGCGGCGCAACAGGTTCGATTCCGCCAACTGATTGATGTCGCGGCGGATGGTCTGCGGGGTCACGACGAACAGCGTGGCCATTTCCTCGATGCTGACGTAGCCGCGTTCACGGACCAGTTCGAGGATTTGCTGCTGACGGGGAGGCAGATTCATTTTTGTTGGGTTTCCTTACAGGCTGCCAAATGCGGCCCATGATGCCGCAGGCATGTACTGCCTGTCAGCCGGAAACTCGTTAGCCATGATCCTGCTACCCGTCGCAAGCGTAACGGTTACTCGTTGTTTTCGTGCGGTTCCCAGTCGCGGGTGCGCGCTACAGCCTTCTGCCAACCGGCGTAGAGTTTTTCCTTCTCTTCTTCGGCGCATTGCGGCTCGAACTCGCGCTCGATAACGGCTTTGTTTTTCAACTCGTCCAGGCTGCTCCAGAAGCCGATGGCCAAACCGGCCAGATAGGCCGCGCCCAGTGCTGTGGTCTCACGCATTTTCGGGCGTTCAACCGTAGTGCCGAGGATGTCGGCCTGGAACTGCATGAGGAAGTTGTTGGCCACTGCGCCGCCGTCAACCCGCAGCGATTTCAAGCGCTCGCCGGAATCCTGCTGCATGGCGTCCAGAACGTCGCGGGTCTGGTAGGCGATGGATTCCAGCGCTGCGCGAATGATGTGATCGACTTTCACACCGCGCGTCAGACCGAACAATGCGCCACGGGCATAAGGGTCCCAGTACGGAGCGCCCAGACCGGTGAAGGCCGGGACCAGATAAACGCCGTTGCTGTCCTTGACCTTGCCCGCGAAGTATTCGGTGTCGACAGCGTCGGTGATGATTTTCAGTTCGTCCCGCAACCATTGCACGGTCGAGCCGCCGTTGAACACAGCGCCTTCAAGGGCGTAGGCGACTTCGCCGCGCGGGCCGCAACCGATAGTGGTCAGCATGCCGTGAGCGGACTTAACGGCTTTCTTGCCGGTGTTCATCAGCAGGAAGCAACCGGTGCCATAGGTGTTTTTGGCCTGGCCTGGCTCAACGCACATCTGACCGAACAGCGCGGCTTGCTGATCGCCTGCGATACCGGCAATCGGAATACCGCTTTTGCTCTGGCCATAAACCTCGGAAGAGCTTTTCACTTCCGGCAACATCTCACGTGGAATATCCAGCACTTCGAGCATGCGCTGATCCCATTCCAGGGTATGGATGTTGAAGAGCATGGTGCGCGATGCGTTGGTGTAATCGGTGACGTGCACTTTGCCGCCGGTGAATTTCCAGATCAGCCAGCTATCAATGGTGCCGAACATCAACTCGCCTTTGCGGGCGCGTTCGCGGCTGCCTTCAACGTGGTCGAGAATCCACTTGACCTTGGTACCCGAGAAGTACGGGTCGATCACCAGGCCAGTCGTGTCCTTGATGTACTCTTCCATGCCGTCACGCTTGAGCTGCTGGCAGATTTCGGTACTGCGGCGGCACTGCCAGACGATGGCGTTATAAATAGGGCGACCGGTTTCTTTTTCCCAGATAACCGTGGTTTCACGCTGGTTGGTGATACCGATGGCAGCAATCTGGTTGTGGTGCAGATCAGCCTGAGCCAGTGCTTTGGTCATGCACGCGGTTTGAGTGGCGAAGATCTCCATTGGATCATGTTCAACCCAGCCCGCTTGCGGGTAGTGCTGAACAAATTCGCTTTGCGCGGTGCTGACGACATTGGCGTCGCGGTCAAAGATGATTGCACGAGAGCTGGTCGTGCCCTGATCGAGGGCAATGATGTAGTTCTTGTTCTGTGAGTCGGTCATGTCGATTGCCTTGTGCTAATGGGTGAAGTTAAAAGCAGACGCGCGAGATTCAAGATGAAATCTGGGCTTTGCCTGGAACAACGTCAGCGTCTTTTACAGTCGCAGTCTCTACAGCAGGAACGGTGGGCGGCAGATGGCGCGCAATCAGCGCACGATAGCCAGCGGCACCGAGGCACGCACCGAGAATCGGCGCGAAAATCGGAATCAGAAAGTAGGGGATGTCACGGCCACCGGTAAACGCGACCTCATCCCAGCCTGCCAGGAACGTCATCAGTTTAGGACCAAAATCACGGGCCGGATTCATCGCGAAGCCTGTCAATGGGGCTGTCGAGGCACCGATCAGTGCAACCAGCAAACCGATAAGCAGTGGCGCGAGGGTGCCGCGCGGCAGGCCGTTGTTGTCGTCAGTCAGGGACATGATGACGCACATCAGAATCGCAGTGATCACACACTCCACCAGCGCCGCCTGGCCTACAGAAATAGACGGGTTAGGGTAAGTGGAAAATGCAGAGGCCAGTTCGAGGCTGGCAACCGAGCCACGAATCATCTGGTGCGTTTGTTCGAATTCGAAGAACAGGCTGATATACAGCAGATAAACAAGACCGGCACCGCAAAAAGCTCCTGCGATTTGCGCGGCAATGTAGAAGGGTAATTTTCGTTTTTCAAAACCGGCGAAAATGCTCAGTGCGATGCTGACTGCCGGATTGAGGTGCGCCCCGGAAACGCCTGCGCTCAGATAAATGGCCATGGCGACCGCCAGACCCCAGATGATGCTGATTTCCCAAAGCCCGAACGTGGCACCCGCAACCTTGAGCGCTGCGACACAGCCGGTACCGAAAAAAATCATCAGGGCAGTGCCCATGAATTCGGCCACACATTGACCTTTCAGCGTTGGTTCTTGCAGTGCGTTAGTCATGAAAACCTCTTTTTTGTTCTTGTGCGGCTCTGTGTGAAATTCACCAGTGCGCGTCTTATAACGAGCTCGAGGAAACCCCATCCTCGACCTCAGGATTCGACCTTAAATGGCACTAAAGTTCCAGTGAATATTCGTAAACGAACAAAAATAGACAGGAACGAATGTGGTTGAAAGTAGAAGCGAACCTGCAGGCGATGTCAGGCGCATGGCTTTTTACGCGGATTGATCGGTGTTGTGTACACCTTCTTTGGCTTTTTTCCGCGTTTCACGTTTTGCCCAGTAAAAACGGGGTGTACAGACGGTTGAGCGCCTAGAATAATCCACCTGAACTGGCCGCTTTGGCCTTTGGAGCGCTGCATGACACCTGCATTGGATCTATTGAAAAAAGTTCGCGCTGAACACCGTATCCACAGCTACGAACATGACCCGAAAGCTGCTTCCTACGGCCTTGAGGCGGCGGAAAAACTGGGGCTCGAACCGGCGCAGGTGTTCAAGACACTGCTGGCAAGTACCGAAAAAGGTGAATTACTGGTCGCTGTGGTGCCGGTTGTTGGCACCCTGGACCTCAAGGCTCTGGCTACCGCTGCGAAAGCCAAGAAAACCGAAATGGCTGACCCGGCTGCTGCGCAACGCTCCACCGGCTATCTCTTGGGCGGTATCAGCCCGCTGGGTCAGAAGAAGCGGTTGCGTACTTTTATTGATCAAAGCGCTGAGCAGTTCGCGACGATTTACGTCAGCGCCGGACGTCGTGGTCTTGAAGTAGAACTGGCGCCGACGGTACTTGCTGAACATACCGGCGCGATGTTTGCGTCGGTGGGGCGAGGCTGAAAGCTGCGCGCTGTCTCGCAGCAAACATTGGATTTGTAGGAGCGCACGAGCACCGCGAGGCCGCGATAGCGGTTTGTCTGACACTCCGCGATCGCTGGCCTCGTAACCTCGGTGAGCTCCTACAGGATTTGGGCCATATCGGAAGAGCGCGTTTTGTTTGAAAGGATCAAACCTTTCGCCTCGCGCTGTGGATGTATGCTCGGTAATCGGGCCATCTGTCTCTGGTGAACACGGCTGCAGGCATGCATTGTGCAACGCATCAATCGCACTGGAGCATCACTTATGTTTCTCGAATTTCATCAGGTCGATGCCTTCAGTGATCGTCCGTTCAGCGGTAATCCGGCGATGGTTTATCGCCTTGATGCATGGCTGGCTGACGAGTTGATGCAGCGCATTGCTGCCGAGCACAATCTGGCGGAAACCGCGTTTGTGGTGCGCGAAGCGCTCGGCTGGCACATTCGCTGGTTTACACCCAAGACTGAAGTGCCACTGTGCGGGCATGCAACGCTGGCGGCTGCCCATGTGCTGTTTACTGTTTTCGGCGAGCCTGCGGAACAGCTCGATTTTTTCTGCAAGTCCGGTGCGTTAAGCGTTACTCGAGAGGACGGGTTATTAATGCTGGATTTCCCGGCGATGATCCCTCACGAGGTCGGGGTGACGTTGGAGCTTGAGCGTGCCTTGGGCACCAGCATTGTTGATGCGCTCGGCTCAGTGGAATTGATGGTAGTGCTTGAGTCCGAACAGGCGGTACGTGAATGCAGGCCTGACATGGCTGCCTTGGCAAAGCTGCCATGGCCCGGTGTCATCGTGACCGCCAAGGGCGAACAGTTTGACTTCGTCTCGCGTTACTTCGCCCCGGCGATTGGCATCCCGGAAGACCCGGTAACCGGATCGACGCACTGTGTGCTGATTCCGTACTGGGCCGGGCGACTGGGCAAGGATGTGTTAAATGCCTACCAATGTTCGGAGCGCGGCGGGGCGTTGTTCTGTCGACTGGAAGGGGAACGGGTGAAAATCGGCGGTCATGCCACGTTGGTGGCGAGCGGTAAGTTGATGGTTAGCCTGGGCTGAATCACGCGGCCTCCAGTTGGAATGCGCTCCCACAGGAGAATACATTTCAATTCATCCAGGCTAAACCGCCTGCTGCACCGCCACGCTGCCAGCAGCGGGGAACAGCACCAGATGGTCGGCCGACACCCGGATACCCACCTGCTCACCGGCTTGATAATCCGCATGGCTGGGGAAGATCGCTTCCAGCTGGCTGCCCGTCGGCAGTTGCAGGCGATACAGCGTTGCGGCGCCCTGGAAGGTTTTACTGCTCACCCGGGCTTTCAGCTCACTGTTCGGGTCGTAGATGATGTCATCCGGTCGCAGTAGCACATCCACCGCGCTGCCCTTCGTGCCGGGATAGGCGCGGTTGCCCAGCAGAACGCCCAGTTCGGTCTGCACCGATTGGGGGTCGATCATCACGCCGCGAATGAAATACCCCTGACCGATAAAGCTGGCGACGTAAGGTGTCAGCGGTTCGTGATAGAGGTTGTAGGGCGTGTCCCATTGTTCCAGACGACCCTCTTTGAATACGCCCACATGGTCACTGACGGCGAAGGCTTCTTCTTGATCATGGGTGACCAGTATTGCGCTGGTGCCTCGGGCCTTGAGAATGTCGCGGACTTCATGGCTGAGGCGGCGGCGCAGTTCGCCATCCAGATTTGAAAATGGCTCGTCGAGCAATAACAGTTGCGGCTCTGGTGCCAAGGCTCGCGCCAGCGCAACGCGCTGCTGTTGGCCGCCGGACAGTTCATGGGGCAGGCGTTTGCCTAGATCGCCCAGATTGACCAACTCCAACAGCTCGTTGGTGACTTGCTGGAGACGTGGATGCTTGCGAATGCCGAAAGCGATGTTCTCGGCAACGCTCAAGTGCGGAAACAGTGCGTAGTCCTGGAACACCATGCCGATCCGGCGTTTCTCAGGCGGCAGGGTGAACCCTGGTTTGGAGATAACGTCGCCCGCCAGAGTGATTTCCCCGGCATGAACCGGCTCGAAACCGGCAATGGCGCGCAAAGTCGTAGTTTTGCCACAGCCGGATGAACCCAGCAAACAGCCGATATCACCAGCGTTGAGGTGCAGGTTCAGGTCCTGCACCACGCGTTGTTCCTGATACCCGCAGGCCAGATTGCGCAAGTTCAGCAGCAGTGGCGAACTCATGCAGGCTGGCAGGATGGCGCAACCAGAAATTCCAGCAGCGCTTTCTGTGCATGCAGACGGTTCTCAGCCTGATCCCACGCGACGGAGCGGGGGTCATCAAGCAGGTCGACACTGATTTCTTCACC
Organism: Pseudomonas caspiana; assembly: GCF_002158995.1. Lineage (GTDB taxonomy): Bacteria > Pseudomonadota > Gammaproteobacteria > Pseudomonadales > Pseudomonadaceae > Aquipseudomonas > Aquipseudomonas caspiana. The sequence continues at coordinate 130,643 of NZ_LOHF01000012.1, forward strand.
ACGATGGGCTGGCAGGCAGTGCATGAACAGCACGTCTTTGTCGGCGAGATCGAGCAGTGCGCGGGTCACCTGGAAGGGGGTGAACAAGGCGATGCGCTTGGCGGTTTCTTCTTCCTGGCCCATGGAGGTCCAGACATCAGTGCTCACCAGATGGGCGCCAGCCACTGCCGCGCGCGGGTCCCGCAGAACCGTCACACGATCACCGGCCAACGCCAGAAACTCGGGATTAGGCTCATAACCTTCAGGGCAAGCCACGCGCAACTGGAAGTCGAACTGGATCGCCGCTTCTATATAGCTGTTGCACATGTTGTTGCCATCGCCGATCCAGGCAACGGTCTTGCCTTTGATCGAGCCGCGATGCTCGAGGAAGGTTTGCATGTCGGCCAGCAATTGGCAGGGGTGCAAGTCATCGGACAGGCCGTTGATGACGGGCACACGAGAATTAGCGGCAAATTCCGTCAGGTTGCTATGAGCAAATGTACGGATCATCACGGCATCAAGCATGCTCGAAAGCACTTTCGCGCAGTCGGCAATCGGCTCGCCACGACCCAATTGGGTGTCGCGAGGTGACAAAAAGATGGCCTGACCACCCAGCTGGATCATGCCGGCTTCGAACGAAACACGGGTACGTGTCGAAGATTTCTCGAAGATCATGCCCAGAACCCGGCTTTTAAGCGGTTCGAAAAGCACGCTTCGGTTTCGCAGGTCTTTGAGCTCTACGCCTCGACGGATCAAGCGCAGGAGTTCTTCTGGCTTGTAATCCATCATCGAGAGAAAGTGCCTGGCGTTCATTATTAACTACCTTTTTTGCAACAGACCGCAGATGCTCAAAGCCGGGTTTTATCGGGAAAACGGGCGAGACCTGCGGCGGAAGCCGCACGGGGCGACGAATAGGAAAGGCGCGATGGTATAAAAAAATGTCGCCTCTTACCAATAGGATGCTTATGTCCGAATGTTTTTTATTCGCAACAGAGGCAGTTTTCTGCATTCGGAGCTTGCCTGAGTTATCAAGCTGAGCAATGCTCTAGGTGGCGGCAACTGGCCAGCCAGAGGTGTCCCGAGGGGAGTATTTGTACACTGCCCTCATGCGAGATTGCAATTACTGCCGATCCTGCAACAGTTGAGCAGTTGAGCGGTCATATCGTTGCACTTATGCGATCTGCTTCACGCGGCGCGCTAGTGGTCCGTTCCATAAATAATCGGCGCAGGGTATAACTGCTCATCGTGTATCAAGGGGTCTGGGGAATGGAATCGAAAGAAAAACAGCTGACGGAACTGCTCGGGCTAACGGCTCGCACCCTGACGCATCTCACCGCTTCGATGACATCGATGTCTTTCGAACTCCTGCGTAGCAACGACGAAGTCACCCGGGCTGCGGGACGGCACATGATCGATCGAATGGCTACGATCAGTTCTGGTCTTGATGAACACTGGCGTCTGATCGGTGAGCTGACCGGTGTTCACTTGGCTCAAGAGCAGATCGAAACGGTTCACGAGATTCAGCTGCAGCGCAAAATCACCCCCATCGGCGGCTGATCCATCGCACAGGCCCGCCGGATGCCAGGTCATTTGCCTGGCTAGAGTCAGCCAGCCATCGGCCCGCTTGATGCCCGCCGATTCATGAGACGAACGTCTCTGGCGCAGTCGCAAGGCACGCCTCATAGTTTCGTTTGAGCGATCGTTTCAGATCGTCACGACAAAAACATGAGGCTGGCCATGACCAAGACCCTCCATCACCGTGCCTGCCATCTCTGCGAAGCCATTTGCGGCTTGAGCATTGAAACCACTACAAGTGCTGAAAACCAGGTGTCGATCACCTCGATCAAGGGCGATCCTCTGGATGCGTTTAGTCGCGGCCATATTTGCCCCAAGGCCGTGGCGCTGCAAGATATCCAGAATGACCCTGACCGATTGCGCCAGCCTATGCAGCGCGTGGGCAATCAGTGGCAGCCCATTGAGTGGCAAGCCGCATTCGATCTGGTCGCCGAGCGGTTGCTGGACATCCAGCGGCGCCACGGGCAGAACGCCGTGGCCGTGTATCAGGGCAACCCGAGCGTGCATAACTACGGGTTAATGACCCACAGCAATTATTTTCTGGGTTTGCTGAAAACCCGTAATCGCTATTCGGCGACCTCAGTCGACCAGCTTCCCCATCATCTGACCAGTTTTCTGATGTATGGCCACGGCCTGCTGCTGCCCATTGTCGATATCGATCACACTGATTTCATGTTGATACTGGGCGGTAACCCGCTGGCATCCAACGGCAGCATCATGACAGTACCGGATGTCGAAAAACGCCTGAAGGCTATCCAGGCACGAGGCGGCAAAGTGGTGGTCGTTGATCCGCGACGTACTGAAACGGCCGCTATCGCCGATCAGCATTTGTTCGTGCGACCGGGGGGGGATGCGGCGCTGCTGTTTGGCCTGCTGAACACCCTGTTTGACGAAGGCCTGACTCGGGACAGCCATTTACCGGTCGATGGTCTGGATCAAGTGCGCTCGGCCATCGCGGCCTTCAGCGCCGAAGCCATGAGCCCGCGCTGCGGGGTGCCCGCTGAGCAGATCCGCCAACTGGCCCGAGACTTCGCGGTTGCCGATAAGGCGGCGTGCTACGGCCGCATGGGGATTTCCACTCAGGTGTTTGGCACGCTGTGCCATTGGCTGGTGCAGTTGATCAATCTGGTCACTGGCAATCTGGATCGGGTGGGCGGTGTGCTGTGCACTGAGCCAGCGGTGGATCTGGTGGGCTCAACCTCCGGTGGTCATTTCAATCAGTGGCAGAGTCGGGTTTCCGGGTTGCCCGAATACGCCGGTGAGTTGCCGGTCGCGGCGTTGGCCGAGGAAATGCTCAGTGAGGGAGAAGGGCAGATCAAGGCACTGGTAACGGTTGCGGGCAACCCGGTGTTGTCGACGCCTAATGGCCGTCAACTGGATCACGCGCTGGACGGTCTGGAATTCATGCTCAGCATCGATCTGTATATCAACGAGACCACGCGGCACGCCGACCTGATTCTGCCGTCTACCTCCGCGCTGGAAAATGACCACTACGACACGACGTTCAACACGTTTGCAGTGCGCAATGTCACACGATTCAATCGGGCCATTCTGGCGAAGCCCGAGGGTGCACTGCATGACTGGGAGATTTTCGTCGGCCTGGCGAAAGCCTTTGCCGAAAGGGCGGGGCGTGAGCTGAAGCCGACCATGCCCCCGGCGCAGATGATTGATCGCGGTTTGCGTGGTGGATTGTACGGCGACGGCTCGGACTACAAGCTCTCGCTGGACACTTTGCGGGACCATCCTCATGGTCTGGACCTGGGCGCGTTGAAGCCTAATCTGGCTTCACGCCTCAAGACTGCCAGTGGTCGCGTTCAGGCTGCACCTGACGTCGTGATGGCTGACATTGCACGTTTCGCTGTTGATAGCGCTCCAGGGAATGGTGAGCTGCTGCTGATTGGCCGCCGCCATGTGCGCAGCAATAATTCATGGATGCATAACTATCACCGGTTGGTTAAGGGTAAGCCTCGTCATCATCTGTTGATGCACCCCGATGATCTGGCCAGTCGGGGCTTGAATGACGGGCAGCAGGTGCGGGTCAGTTCCCGGGTGGGTGTCATTGAAGTGCAGGTTATGGCGAGTCTGGACATGATGCCGGGTGTTGTCAGCCTGCCTCATGGTTGGGGGCACGCAAAGCCCGGTGTACAGATGGAGATTGCCTCGCATCAGCCGGGGGAGAGTGCCAATGACCTGACCGATGAGCGAGAACTTGATAGCCTGTCCGGCAATGCGGTGCTCAATGGTGTGAGCGTTCAAGTCGCGGCGGCATGATGGTGGGCGGGCTGGGAAGTCAGAGCGTCACGCTCGGGTTTCCGTTACAATGCGCCACCGTGTCGACAACTGAGTCGGAAAAGTTAAGCCGAGGTGCTCCATGGATATCATCGAAACGATCAAAGACCAGATTGCCAACAACACCATCCTGCTCTACATGAAAGGTGCTCCGAATGCCCCGCAGTGCGGCTTTTCGGCAAAAGCCTCTCAGGCATTGATGGCCTGTGGCGAAAAATTCGCCTACGTCGACATCCTGCAGAATCCTGAAATCCGCGCCAACCTGCCAAAGTACGCCAACTGGCCAACTTTTCCACAACTGTGGGTTGCCGGTGAGCTGGTAGGCGGTAGCGACATCATCACTGAAATGCAGGCGGACGGTTCGCTGCAGGAGTTGGTGAAAGGCGCAGCTGCCAAAGCTGCTGCGGGTAACACCGAAGCCTGATTACTGGCTGCGTGTACCTGTAGGAGCCGCCGAAGGCTGCGATAGCATTCTAATGATGCTCCGTATTTCTCAGCCTCTGGCAGCTCCTACAGATTATCACCGGGATCAAAAAAGCCCCGCTTTCTCTCGAAAGCGGGGCTTTTCCATTTCAGCAGATCTGACGAATCAGTCTTCGCCCATCTGCGATTGCAGGTAGTTCTCGATGCCGACTTTCTCGATCAGGCCCAGTTGGGTTTCCAGCCAGTCGATGTGTTCTTCCTCGGACTCCAGGATATCTTCCAGCATTTCGCGACTACCGAAGTCACCAATGACTTCGCAGTGAGCGATGGCTGCTTTGAGATCAACCAGGCCTTTGTGCTCGATCTTCAGGTCGCACTCAAGCATTTCCTTGGTGTGTTCGCCGATCAGGATTTTGCCCAGCTCTTGCAGGTTAGGTAGACCTTCGAGAAACAGGATGCGCTTGATGAGCTTGTCAGCGTGCTTCATCTCGTCGATGGATTCGCGATACTCGTGCTTACCCAGTTTGTTCAGGCCCCAATCTTCATACATGCGCGCATGCAGAAAGTACTGATTGATTGCGACCAGCTCGTTTCCGAGGATCCTGTTGAGATGCTGGATGACTGTAATGTCGCCTTTCATTTTTGAGGTCCTGCCAATGGTTTGTATATATAAAGGGCGAGTTTGAGCCGCGCGTATTAGTCTGTCAAACCTAAGTTATTGAATAGTAAGTGAAAATAAATAGTAATAAGAATGTTTGTGTTCCGCATCTTGACGCTAAGCGTTTGAATTACGGGCATAAAAAAACCGGACACGAGGTCCGGTTCTTTGAATTCGGTTGAATCAGGCGGCTGAAAATTCTGCCGGATAAGCCAATGAAGCCTGGCTACTCTGTAATTCGGTAAGGGTATCGCGTACCACTTCTTTGGCTAAACAGGCGCATTTACCACATTTGGTGGCAACACCCAGCGTTTCACGAACGTCTTTGTAGCTGCAGCAACCCTCGAAAATTGCATCGCGGATTTGACCGTCGGTAACACCTTGGCAGAGGCAGACATACATAAATGAGAACCGTCGCTGTAATTTCTCGTTGCCGGGGATACTAATGTTAATGAGAATGCTTGTCAAAACTCATTGAGAAGGTTTCTCTCGGGGCCGACGAGTGGTGAAACAACGTCGGGCGGCTGCGCTGAGTGCGTTGGATTTGCGGTACTCCATCCGGCTTCGCGGCTGCCTGTTGAATCACTATCACGGGCAAGCTGTGGCCTTATGCAGCATGATTAGCTATTTGAAATGGAATGATTTCCGTAGGAGCGCACGAGCATCGCGAGGCCGCGATTGCGGTGGGTTCAGGCAGAAAGCTATCGCTGCCTCGCCGTGCTCGTGAGCTCCTACAGAAAACCGTATTTCCTGTAAGAGCCGAGCTTTTTCGCAATGGCGTCGGTCAGTTCAAAGCAAACGTTGCAGTTGGCAAGACCCGTTGCAGGCCCTCGCAATCAATCGCCGAAGTCTTCCCAGCCACCCATCTGTTTCCAGCGGTTGACGATCCCGCAGAACAGTTCAGCGGTCTTTTCGGTGTCGTAACGCGCTGAGTGCGCCTCACGGCCGTCGAAATCGATGCCGGCTGCCTGACAGGCCTTGGCGAGCACGGTCTGGCCATAGGCAAGCCCGGCCAGCGTGGCGGTATCAAAGCTGGAGAACGGGTGGAATGGATTACGTTTCATGTCCAGTCGCGCAACCGCAGCGTTCAGAAAGCCCAGGTCAAAGCTGGCGTTGTGGCCGACCAGCACCGCGCGCTTGCAGCCATTGGCCTTCAACGCCTTGCGAACACCGCGAAAGATATCATTCAGTGCCGTCTCTTCACTGACCGCCATGCGCAGCGGGTGATCGAGTTTGATGCCGGTGAACTCAAGCGCAGCCGCTTCGATGTTGGCGCCTTCAAACGGCTCCACACGGAAAAAGTGCGTGTGCTCCGGGAACACAAAGCCATCTTCGTCCATGCCGATGGTTACTGCTGCGATTTCCAGCAGGGCATCGGTCGCGCAGTTGAAACCACCGGTTTCTACATCGATGACGACAGGCAGGTAGCCGCGAAAGCGGGCGGCCATCGGGTGGCGCGAACCGCCGCCTTGACCTTCCTGGTCGTCGTCGAAATGATCTTCACTCACGCGTGTTTCTCCAGCAGACGCCAGCGCAGTTTTTCACCCGCGCGCAGCGGTATTACGGACAGCTCGCCAAACGGCAGACTGGTGGGCGCGGTCCATTCTTCACGGACCAGCGTAATGGTGTCTTTTGGCAGTGGCAGGCCGTAGAACGCAGGACCGTGCAGGCTGGCGAAGCCTTCCAGCTTGTCCAGTGCATTGCGTTGCTCAAAAGCTTCAGCGTACAACTCGATAGCGGCGTAGGCGGTGTAGCAGCCAGCGCACCCGCACGCATTTTCCTTGGCGTGCTGAGCATGCGGCGCCGAGTCGGTGCCGAGGAAAAACTTCGTGCTGCCACTGGTGGCGGCATCGAGCAGAGCGGTCTGATGCGTGTTGCGCTTGAGGATCGGCAAGCAATAGAAGTGCGGACGTATGCCGCCAACCAGCATGTGATTGCGGTTGTAGAGCAAATGGTGCGCAGTGATCGTCGCGCCAACATTGGCCGATGCCTGATTGACGAACTGTACGGCCTCGCCGGTGGTGATGTGTTCAAACACCACTTTCAGGGTCGGAAAGCGCTCAACCACGCGGGTCAGATGCTCATCAATGAAGATTTTCTCGCGGTCGAACACGTCAATGTCGCTGCGTGTTACTTCGCCATGGACCAGAAGCGGCATGCCGACTTCGGCCATGGCTTCAAGAACCGGAAAAATCTTGTCTATGCTGGTCACGCCCGAGTCGGAGTTGGTGGTCGCTCCGGCGGGATACAACTTCGCGGCATGGACAAAACCGCTGGCCTTGGCCGTCCGGATATCTTCCGGCTGCGTCAGGTCGGTCAGGTAAAGCACCATCAGCGGCTCGAAGCGGCTGCCGGCCGGCCGGGCAGCCAGGATGCGTTGACGATAAGCGTCGGCTTCCTGAGCATTGCGAACGGGCGGTACCAGGTTAGGCATGATGATTGCGCGGCCAAAAGTGCGCGCAACGTCAGCAACGGTGTGGGGCAAAACAGCTCCATCGCGGAGGTGAATGTGCCAGTCGTCGGGACGCAAAAGGGTCAGGAGGTCGGACATTGGGGATTCCAGGCGGGTCAAACTCGCTGGGAATGCTACCGGAAAAGACTCTCTCAGGCACCCGCTATCAAGTTTTGTAGGAAGTTACCGATAGCCCGTTGTAGGAAGTCTTTTTGTTATGCGGTCATTTTTTAGTGGAGCCTCCCGTGCGCCAGCGATATCTAGCCCTGCTCAGCGTGTTCGCCAGCTTCCCGGCCATGGCCATGACTTTCCAGACACGTCTGGAAAGCATCGAATGGAAAGTGGAAGGCGATCAGTTCGAGTGTCGCCTCAGCCAGCCCATCACCGATTTCGGTGCGGGTGAGTTCGTGCGCCGTGCGGGTGAGCAGGCGACATTCCGGATCAAGTCGGCCGGAGGCATGCCGGGCGGCGGCTCGGCGACCCTGTTGGCTGCTGCTGCACCATGGCAGCCTGGGCGCGGTGACATCAACCTGGGTTCAGTCAAAGTCAATAACGGCGAGTTTCCGTTCAGCAGTTCTCAGGTACAAGCGGGTCGGCTGATAAGTGGTCTGATGGAGGGCCGCAGTCCAGTCATCCGCCATTACTCGCGTGATACGTCCGGAACCACAGAAGTGCGTCTGTTACCGGTCAGGTTCAACAAAGCCTTCAGCGACTATCAATTGTGCGTCACCAAGCTGTTGCCGATGAATTACGACCAGGTAAAACAGGGCGAAGTCGGTTTCCCCGGTGGTGGTATTGATCTTGATGCGCAAGCCAAGGCCCGACTGCAGACCATCGTGGCCTATCTCAAGGCCGATCCAACCGTCAATCACATCGAGCTGGATGGGCATTCGGATAACAGCGGTAACCGCCTGACCAATCGAGACCTGTCTCGCCGTCGTGCGCTGGCCGTGATGGATTATCTGAAGGCTCAAGGCATTCCAGAAGAGCAGATCACTCTGCGTTTCCATGGCGAGCGGTATCCGTTGGTGCCTAACACCAACAACGCCAATCGTGCCCGAAACCGCCGGGTGAACGTCCATCTGGAGCGCGTCGCGCCCGAGGACAGGCCAGCTCCTGTCGCCGTAAACTCCGCACCTGCAAGGATCTGACGACGGGTCGCCACTCGTCGCCAGGTCGACATAATCTGTCGCTTCATCGTCAGAAGCTGTCGCGCTACTGTAAATCACGCCATTTGAACGGTAGAATCACCGGTTTTCCGTACAACCCGGTGGAGTAATGGCATGGCGGACGTAAACAAGGTAGTTCTCGCGTATTCCGGTGGCCTGGATACTTCGGTAATCCTCAAGTGGCTGCAAGATACGTATAACTGCGAAGTGGTGACCTTTACCGCTGACCTGGGTCAGGGTGAAGAAGTCGAACCAGCACGCGCCAAGGCAAAAGCCATGGGCGTCAAAGAAATCTACATCGATGACCTGCGCGAAGAATTCGTGCGTGATTTCGTGTTCCCGATGTTCCGCGCCAACACCGTTTACGAAGGCGAGTACCTGCTGGGTACATCTATCGCTCGTCCGCTGATTGCCAAGCGTCTGATCGAAATCGCCAACGAAACCGGCGCTGATGCCATTTCCCACGGCGCTACCGGTAAAGGTAACGATCAGGTTCGCTTCGAACTGGGTGCCTACGCACTCAAGCCTGGTGTGAAAGTGATTGCCCCTTGGCGCGAATGGGACCTGCTGTCCCGTGAGAAGCTGATGGACTACGCCGAGAAGCACGCGATCCCGATCGAACGTCACGGCAAGAAGAAGTCCCCGTACTCCATGGATGCCAACTTGCTTCACATCTCCTATGAAGGCGGCGTGCTGGAAGACACCTGGACTGAGCACGAAGAAGATATGTGGCGTTGGACAGTCTCCCCCGAGAAGGCTCCAGACACCCCACAATATCTCGAGCTGACCTACCGCAATGGCGACATCGTGGCACTGGACGGCGTTGAGATGACGCCTGCCACTGTGTTGGCAACGCTGAACCGTATCGGTGGTGAGCACGGTATTGGCCGTCTGGACATCGTTGAAAACCGTTACGTGGGCATGAAGTCCCGCGGCTGCTACGAGACGCCTGGCGGCACCATCATGCTGCGTGCTCACCGCGCCATTGAGTCGATTACTCTGGACCGCGAAGTCGCTCACCTCAAGGATGAGTTGATGCCCAAGTACGCCAGCCTGATCTACACCGGTTACTGGTGGAGCCCTGAGCGTCTGATGCTGCAACAGATGATCGACGCATCGCAGGCTCATGTGAATGGTGTTGTGCGCTTGAAGCTTTATAAAGGCAACGTGATCGTGACCGGTCGCAAGTCCGATGAGTCGCTGTTCGATGCAAATATCGCGACCTTCGAAGAAGACGGCGGGGCTTACAACCAGGCTGATGCTGCGGGCTTCATCAAGCTCAACGCACTGCGCATGCGGATTGCCGCAAACAAGGGCCGCAAACTGTTCTAACGGCTGGTTCTGAAATGAAGATGCAGCACCTTTTCGGTGCTGCATCCGGGATTAGGTGGTTCCGGCCTGCTTACCGCCTGCATTGCACTTGCATAGCGATCGTCTTCCAGACTCGGTTGATGACACTCTTATCCCTGCCGGGATTGATACACGTCCTTAATTCTTGAAACGATGGATCAGTCCTCCACGATATTCTGTGGCAACCTCAAAAGTTTCATGAGTTTCCTCGGGTTCGACCTCCTCGGTAAACCTGATCTAATTGTATGAATTCAGCGCTTGTGGATCTCCAATAGGCTGCTGCGCACGTCACAATAGTCTCGCAGCTTTGATATCAGTGCCAAGTTATTGAGTGATAGCTACAGCGTCATAAGCTCCTGTAGGTCGCAATGCCGAGTTTTTTGGTTTGGGTATTAATTCAGTATTTGAGTAGTACTGTTTAATGCGTACAGATTTGCGTGGCCGAATAGCGTGTGAGGTCCTTCACTCATCGTTGATCGAGCCGCTGCGAACATTAATATCATTCCGCTACGATGTTCAGATTCGCTTTCTTGCAGTCAGCAGTCTAATTAGCCTGCTGGCTGGATTTAGACTGTTCGCTGGTAGGCTCCGTAGGGGGGTAAAGTACGCGGCTGTTAAAGTTGAGGGTCAGAAAGAATAATATGACCAGTGTCGATGGGAATGCGATAAGAAACCATATATAGATCTGGCGATTTTCATCGTCGAGGTGAGGGAGCACCGTGGTCGCTGATGCTTCACACAGAGCCGCAAACATCGCGATGATGCTGATAGGGTTGATAAGGCGAGGTAATAATTTCATGTCATCCTTCTGCAAATAGATTGTGGTGTTATAGGGTTAATTAAAAAAACAGGGTGGGCATAATCTGTTTATATTGACCTCCCGAGAAAGCAGCCAAGAGCTAACTGGTCTGGTTGGCTGTAATGTTGCTCATCATGACGAAGGTTCGTTTTCGTCCGTCTTGAATTCGAATCGATAGGCTTTTCCTATATTCCATACTTGTCGCACGTTCAAGTCCAGTATCTTGGCGATTTCGGGCGCTGTATATCCCAGGCTGGAGTAATGCATGGCATGCCCTGCAACGACATCGTCTACATCGGACGTGCCAGAGCGATGTCTATTGATCACTTCATTTATCGGGCGACTGAACATGATTTTTACGCCATGTTCAACGGCGAGTTGCTTGATCTCTTTTTTGTTCATTCGTAAAGAATATTGCAGCGCGCTAATGCCTGCGCCTTTTGCCACCAATGCCTTCAGCAGCTCTACCTTTTCGGTATTTCCAGTCATCAGGTGTTCATCATTTGATCTTGCATTGTCTGTATTCAGCGATGATGTTTCCTGTTCATCTCCCGAGACCACTTTAATAATGCCGCCCTGGGCAACGAACTGTTCAACGGCTGCCGCCAGATCCAGACTGTCTGCCTCTTGAGGACGAGCGCCAGAATTTTTATTGTTCATGATATATCCCTTTCCGAACATGGTTGTACACATGGCCAATTCAAGGAGAATCGCCGAGCTCGTGTGGGCGCGTTCAGCGAGAGGCTGGGTTGATCGGTCATGTCATGCTGCCCGAATCCTTTCGGCTCTCTACTGGAGGAGAGTCCATATAAAGCAACACTGTTTTAAGTGGGTCAAAGTGGCATCACTTGTTATGTAATTCTCATGTAATCCTGCGTATCTTTTTGAGTATAGAGTGGGATTTCTTGAAAAAGTAACGACTGGTAATAAAATTTGCAAGTAAAAAAATGTTGGTTACATGGATTGTTTTGTCGATCAACAACTTTTCTTACATGAATTTTTTTTGCGTCTGTTAGTGTTGTAGTACATTTCCTGTTTGCCGGCGGAAGCATGGATTTGTGCAGGAATATAGTATTAGCTTTTGGCGGGGTATCTTTTTGCGTGTAGCCGACTTAGACATCTCGAGCCTTGACGGCGCTTCTCTTAATGCCCTTGCAGGTTTTTGAGTTTTAAAGTTATGTAGTACATACATACCGCAAAAATTTTTAAATCCTTATTTGTGTTTGCTGTGTAGTATAGGAATCTTCCGAAACCCAGGTAGGATTTTTCGCAAAATATATATATTTGCAAAATAGACGTCGCAAAGTGTGTAGTTTTTAAACGTCGTGGGATAGGTGTCGAAAATGCTCAGTGGGTACAAGACCTAGCGTTTAAATCCACGCCGCGCTGAAATGTTGCGTGCTGCGGTGTCTCGACTTCAGGTGCTGGTGTAACGGAGATGTAACAGCGTATTTTGTTTCGTGGAGCGCACTATTAATGCCCCACTACACTGGGTATTCAAGCCGCCAGTATTGTCCGGATGATGGCTAGAGGCTATGCACTCCCGTCCACCAGTCTCTAATTCGGGCTCCACTATCTTCGTTCAGGGTTAACTAAATCGCTGTAGCGTCTATTTATTAGTCCAAAGAGGTATTTGAAAAATGCTTGACCCGATCATAATAATTCAATCGATTGATTCGCTCTGTTTCTGCTCGCTTCCGAAAAGGTCAATTAATTTGTCGCTTTCCGAGTGGATGCTCTTGTGATGGCCTGCACTGTCGCGTCATTTAGACTGAATTTTGTAGGAATATTCTGCTGTAGATGTGGGATTGGTCTTTGGCTGTCTGTCCTAAGGGGGGGGCGCCATGCAAAGCACTAAACGACTAGGCTATTGTGCTTGCTCTGAAACTTCGAATAGCGAAAATTGGACTGCCCATGAATAAAGTGCTGATCGTGGACGATCATCCCGTCATTCGCCTTGCCGTACGCATGTTAATGGAGCGCCATGGCTATGAGGTCATTGCGGAGACGGATAATGGAGTGGATGCCCTGCAACTGGCTCGTGAGCATTTGCCCGATATCGTAATTCTCGACATAGGCATCCCAAAGCTGGACGGCTTGGAGGTCATCGCTCGTTTGTCTGCCATGACTCTGCCGTTCAAAGAGCTGATTCTCACCTCTCAGGCACCCGGTCATTTTTCCATGCGCTGCATGCAAGCCGGGGCAGCGGGTTATGTTTGCAAGCAGCAGGATCTTACTGAACTGTTGAGTGCGATCAAGGCGGTCTTGTCTGGCTACAGCTATTTTCCCAATCAGGCGCTGCACACCGTGCGGTCGAGCATGGGTAATGCCAGCGAAGCGGATATGGTCGATCGTCTCTCAGGGCGTGAAATGATGGTGTTGCAACAGTTGGCCCGAGGCAAAACCAATAAGGAAATTGCAGATGGAATGTTTCTGAGTAACAAGACAGTCAGTACCTACAAGACTCGTCTGCTGCTAAAGCTCAACGCTCATTCACTGGTCGACCTTATAGAGCTGGCTCAGCGTAATGGTCTCGTGTAAGGGCGTACCGATAAGGACTTTGAAGCGTTGGATTGTGTGTCTATCCAGCGCTTTTCGCTAAAGCCTCTCGCCCATGAGAGGCTTTGTGTCATGAGGAACGACGCGAAGGTGAGGGCGGTTCAAAGATCGTAGTCGTAATCAGCCAATTGCCTTTGCAGGCGTCTTTCATCCAGCAGATTGTCGATGGTCCGCCGTTTGCTGAGATTGGTTTTGGCGGGCTCGACAGGTGCGGGCTCCGCGTCATCTGATTCAACTGCAGTGAAATCGTCGTCTACGTCCAATTGCTCTTTGTCGCTGCTCATAAAGTTGACTCCAGACTTAGGCTGTCGTTGGCGCACCTTATAGCGAGTATCTGCGAGCGGGTAAAAAAGATTTTTTCAATCGATCGGTCGTTTAAGTCTCTATCGCTCAATCGTCCGAGGTTTTGTGTTTGTAATCACACAAATCTTCGATCCTGCAACTGCCGCAGCGCGGCTTGCGAGCCTGGCAAACATAGCGGCCGAGCAGAATCAGCCAGTGATGGGCATCCAGTAAGTAATCCTTTGGCACAAACTTCATCAGCTGTTTTTCCACTTCGACTACGTTTTTGCCTGGAGCGATACCGGTGCGATTGCTGACGCGGAAAATATGGGTGTCCACCGCCATTGCTATCTGACGAAAGGCGGTATTGAGCACTACATTGGCGGTCTTGCGGCCAACGCCGGGCAAAGCCTCAAGTGCTTCGCGCGTTTGCGGCACTTCTCCGCCGTGTAACTCCATCAGCATCCGGCAGGTTTCTATAACGTTTTTGGCTTTGCTGTTGTACAGGCCGATGGTTTTTATGTACTCGGACAAACCTTCCACACCGAGCTCGTAGATCGCCTTTGGAGTATTGGCGACAGGATAAAGCCGCGCAGTTGCCTTGTTGACGCTGACATCGGTCGCCTGCGCTGAAAGGATCACGGAGATGAGCAGTTCAAAGGGGGTGGTGTAGGCCAACTCGGTTTTTGGGTCCGGGTTGTCTTCGTGAAGGCGGCGAAAGATTTCCTGGCGTTTTGCAGCATTCATGAACCGAGATTTTCCTTGGGGGCGATGGCTTGCAGGTTGGCCGACAGACTCCGCTCTGCGGCCTCAAGCGCCTGTTCGGCATGTTGAAGCTCAGTCGTCAGGCTCGCGATCTGCTCTGAAGAGGCCTCACTCGTTTGTGCTTTTTTCAATGCGGCGCGGGCCATAGCCAGTTGGATTTTTGCACGTTTGACGCCGCTGTTGTCCACCCGCGGCATCGTTATCGTGATTGGGCCGGGTTGCGCGGATTGAAGGCTGTTAAGGGCTTGTTCGGCCGTTTCGTATTCTTGCTGCAATTGAACCAGACGTGCTGCCTGTTCAGCGATGGGAGGGTGACCGAACGCTTTCAGGGATTTATTAAGCTGGGCTCTGCTCATTGCTACGTCGATGCGGGCCTTTTTCAATGCTTCGTCATCGACGGCAGAGCTGTGCGCACTTGAGCGCTCCACTGTTGATTGTGTGGGTGAGCGAGGGGCTTCAGGCGCTGCTGTGGCCCTTTGCGCTCGGGCGAGGCGTTCGGTGTGTCGACGCTCCTCTTCGCTACGAAGCCGAGCGTTGCGGGACTCGAAGCGATGTCTCGCCTGGTTGCGCTTTCGGCTGCGATCCTGCTGCTGCTGCGCAGTGAAAGCGAGCCCGCTGACGATTGGGGTTACGGCAGGGGGCAACGGCAGCAGGTCAATGCAGTCCACCGGGCAGGGCGCTACACACAGGTCACAACCAGTGCATTCATCGACGATGACGGTATGCATGAATTTCGCCGCGCCGACGATGGCGTCGACCGGACAAGCCTGAATGCACTTGGTGCAACCGATACATTCAGCCTCACGAATAAACGCGACTTGTGCCGGCGCGCAACCCCGCTCCGGATCAACGTCCAAGGCTGGCACGCCGAGCAAACGCGACAGAGCTGCAACGGTCTCGGTGCCGCCCGGTGGGCATTTATTGATTGCCTCGCCCTCGGCGATTCCCTCTGCATAGGGCTTGCAGCCAGGATGTCCGCATTTTCCGCATTGGGTCTGGGGGAGCAGGGCGTCGATGCTTTGGATGAGGTTCATGGTTTTGCCGAATAGGCGAACGGGCAGTGAGCAATGAAATAGGTAAACACTCTCCAGCGAGAGTTCAGCTTCTGCAAACAGCACAAACCCGATAACAGCGGTTCAGGCTGTTATCGGGCATGTCTCAAGCCTTACTTGATGCGCTGGCCTGGTTTGGCGCCGCTATCAGGGCTAAGCAGATAGATTTCTTCACCGCCGGGGCCGGCAGCCATCACCATACCTTCCGATATGCCGAAGCGCATTTTTCGCGGTTTCAGGTTGGCGATCATCATCGTCAAACGACCTTCCAGCTCGGACGGATTCGGGTAGGCACTTTTGATGCCTGAGAATACGTTGCGCTGCTCATCACCGATATCCAGGGTCAGACGCAGCAATTTATCTGCGCCTTCAACATGTTCGGCTTTGAGGATCAGCGCGACTCGTAGATCCACGGCTGCAAACGTATCGAAATCGATCTCTGCGGACAAAGGATCCTTGGCGAGCTCGCCATTACCCTCGGGCGCGGCGCCGGTATCAGTGGTGCTGGCCGTCAGGTCTTCTTTCGAAGCTGCAGTCATCGCTTCAACCTTCGCCGGGTCGATGCGGTTCATCAGTGCCTGGAACGGGTTGAGCTGGTGATTGCTCAGCAGCGTCTTGTGGTCATCCCAGGTCAGTGGCGCAACGTTGAGGAATTTCTCGGCGTCGGCAGCCAGCAACGGCAATACCGGCTTGAGGAAAATCACCAGTTGTCGGAACAGGTTGATGCCCAGCGCGCAAACCGCTTGTACTTCATCCTGTTTGCCTTCTTGTTTAGCCAGCGACCAAGGGGCCTTGTCGGCGATGTAGGCGTTGGCGCGATCCGCCAGCCCCATGATTTCGCGCATGGCTCGGGCGAAATCACGTGCTTCGTAGGCTTCTGCAATGCCAGGTGCGGCAGCGAGGAATGCGTCCGTCAGTTCCGGAGCAGCATTTTCTGCCACCATGACGCCGCCATTGCCCTTGTGGATAAAGCCCGCGCAACGGCTGGCAATATTGACGACTTTGCCAATCAGGTCGGAGTTGACCTTCTGCACGAAGTCATCGAGGTTCAGGTCCAGGTCATCGACGCCTTTACCGAGCTTGGCTGCGTAGTAATAACGCAGGTACTCCGGCGACAACTGATCCAGGTATGTACGGGCCTTGATGAACGTGCCGCGCGATTTCGACATCTTCTGGCCGTTGACGGTCAGGTAGCCGTGTACGTTGATGCCGGTTGGCTTGCGCAGGCCGGCACCTTCGAGCATTGCTGGCCAGAACAGGGCGTGGAAATTGACGATGTCTTTGCCGATGAAGTGATACAGCTCGGTCGTCGAATCCTTGGCCCAGAACGCATCGAAGTCCAGATCCGGGCGGCGTGCGCACAGGTTCTTGAAGCTGGCCATGTAGCCGACAGGAGCGTCCAGCCAAACATAGAAGTACTTGCCCGGTTCGTCCGGGATTTCGAAACCGAAATACGGCGCGTCACGGGAGATGTCCCACTGTTGCAAGCCGGAATCCAGCCATTCGGCGATTTTGTTTGCTACGGCATCCTGCAGGGTGCCGCTGCGCGTCCAGCTTTTGAGCATGGCGTCAAAGGCTGGCAGGTCGAAGAAGAAATGCTTCGAGTCTTTCAGGACTGGCGTGGCGCCGGAAATCGCCGATTTCGGGTCCTTCAGATCGGTGGGGGCGTAAGTCGCACCGCACTTTTCGCAGTTATCGCCGTACTGATCCTCAGTGCCGCATTTCGGGCAGGTGCCCTTGATGAAGCGGTCGGCCAGGAACATTTTCTTTTCCGGGTCGAAGTACTGGGTAATCGAGCGGGTGGCGATATGCCCGGCATCGCGCAGGCGGGTGTAGATCATGCTCGACAGCTCGCGGTTTTCATCCGAGTGCGTCGAGTGGAAATTATCGAAGTCCACCAAGAAGTCACTGAAGTCGGCGCTGTGTTCAGCCTTGACGTTGTCGATCAGTTGTTCCGGAGTGATGCCTTCCTTTTCTGCGCGCAGCATGATTGCCGAGCCGTGAGCGTCGTCCGCGCAGACATAAATGCATTGGTTGCCGCGGTGCTTCTGGAAGCGCACCCACATATCGGTCTGGATGTACTCAAGCATATGGCCAAGATGGATCGAACCATTGGCATAGGGCAGGGCGCTGGTAACGAGGATCTTGCGTGGCTCGGACATGGGGCTCGGCTACTTGAAGTGAAACGGAGGTCGGCCACTATAAAGGTCTGAGGGATTTTTTTCACCCCGTGCTGACTGTAGGAATGTGCGTGCCTAATCGTTGAGCATTGACTGTAGGAGCGCGCTTGCCCGCGATTGCGGTAGTTCATTCAAAAAATTATCGCCGGGTCTGACGCTATCGCGGGCAAGCGCGCTCCTACGGGGCCTGTGATTGTTGCGCGACGGTAAATGCCTTGATTCCAGCGAAACCATGCCTCGAGGTGACAGAAGGGGTAGGATAGCCGCCTGTTTTAGTCAGTCTTTATTCGGGAGTAGCCCATGAGCGCTGTTAATCGCGCAGCGGTGGAAGCCGTTCTTCGCCAATATACCGACCCTTATTTGAATCTGGATCCCGTTACTGCCGGATGCGTGCGTGCCATTGAGATTCACGGCGAGCGCGTCAGTGTGCAGCTTGAGCTGGGTTATGCAGCAGGGCTGTTCAAGAGCGGCTGGGCGCAGATGCTGCAAATTGCTATTGAAGGTCTGGACGGTGTGACTTCGGCCAAGGTGGATATCGCTTGTGTCATCGAGCCGCACAAGGCCCAAGGGCAAATCCCAGGCTTGGCTAATGTGAAGAACATTGTTGCCGTAGCGTCTGGTAAAGGTGGTGTAGGCAAATCCACTACGGCGGCGAATCTGGCGCTGGCGCTGGCTCGTGAAGGTGCTCGGGTTGGTATTCTCGATGCGGATATCTATGGTCCGAGTCAGGGTGTGATGTTTGGCATCGCCGAAGGCACACGTCCGAAAATCAAGGATCAGAAATGGTTCGTGCCGATCGAGGCTCACGGTGTTGAAGTGATGTCCATGGCCTTTCTGACCGATGACAACACGCCGATGGTATGGCGCGGTCCTATGGTTTCCGGTGCGTTGCTGCAGTTGATTACGCAAACGGCGTGGAATGATCTGGATTATCTGGTGATTGATATGCCGCCAGGCACTGGCGATATTCAACTGACACTGGCGCAGAAAGTTCCGGTTGCAGGTGCTGTGATCGTCACCACGCCTCAGGATCTTGCACTGCTGGACGCGAAGAAAGGCGTCGAAATGTTCCGCAAGGTCAATATTCCGGTGCTGGGTGTCGTCGAAAACATGGCAGTGCACATCTGCTCGAACTGCGGCCACGCGGAGCATCTGTTTGGTGAAGGCGGTGGTGAGAAGCTTGCTTCGCAGTACGACGTAGAACTGCTGGCTTCGCTGCCGCTGTCGATGCTGATTCGCGAGCAGGCCGATGGTGGCAGGCCGACGGTGATTGCCGAGCCGGAAAGTCAGATCGCGATGGTCTATCAGGAACTGGCGCGGCATGTAGGGGCGCGAATTGTGCTGCAAGAAGCGGCCAGCCCGGCGATGCCGAGTATTTCCGTCAGCGACGATTGAGTCTGGATCTGTAGGAGCAACTGTCGAAGGAAGGTCATCTTCGCAACCTTCGGCAGCTCTTACAGGAGCACTACTTTTTTACAGCCATAAAAAAACCCCGCCGAAGCGGGGTTCTTTAAGCGAATAAGTACAAGTTAGATAACTTGAACTTCTTCAGCTTGCATGCCTTTCTGACCGCGGGTAGCGATGAAAGAGACCTGCTGGCCTTCTTTCAGGCTTTTGAAGCCGTCAGATTGGATAGCTTTGAAGTGCACGAACAGGTCGTCACCGGATTGTGGAGTGATGAAGCCGAAGCCTTTTTCATCGTTGAACCACTTAACGGTACCAGTTTGGCGATTAGACATGGTGTATCTCCTTGGACAAAGTTAACTGCGACTCAGGAAAAACCCTGGCCGAGACTGAGTGCAAAGAGCAGGAAAAATTCTTGGAGATGGTTGGATCGAAATTCAACATCGTGTAGAGATTCTCAGTGACACAAGCAACACAGTGACGCCACCTTAACGCTTTTTTTTGAACGTGCCAACCGTCAATTGAGGATTATTTCGATTAGTGTGCAAAGCATCTGTCGGCGGGCTTGCGCAGGCTTTGAACCCTGCGCCTTGGCCCGGTAAGATGCCGGACATCTTTTTTCACCCAGCTATCAGGACATCGCCATGAGCATCAAATCGGACAAGTGGATTCGCCGCATGGCGCAGGAGCACGGCATGATCGAGCCCTTCGTCGAGCGTCAGGTGCGTGGCGAGGGTGCCAACCGCCTTATCTCTTACGGCGTGTCCAGCTACGGCTACGATGTGCGCTGCGCGGATGAATTCAAGGTTTTCACCAACATCAATTCCGCGACCGTTGATCCCAAGAACTTCGACGAGGGAAGCTTTGTAGACGTCAAAAGCGACGTTTGCATCATCCCGCCAAACTCGTTCGCTCTGGCTCGCACCGTCGAATATTTCCGTATCCCGCGCAATGTTTTGACCATCTGTCTGGGTAAAAGCACCTATGCCCGCTGCGGCATCATCGTCAACGTGACCCCGCTTGAGCCGGAATGGGAAGGTCATGTGACGCTGGAGTTCTCCAACACCACCACATTGCCAGCGAAAATCTACGCCAACGAAGGTGTGGCCCAGATGCTGTTCCTTGAGTCCGACGAAGAGTGCGAAGTGTCTTACAAAGATCGCGGCGGCAAGTACCAAGGTCAGCGCGGCGTCACCCTGCCGCGCGCTTAACTGATATTTATTACCGTTCAGCCTGGCGAAATTGAATTAGTCCTCATTTCGGCACTCTATTGACTGAATCCCTCCTTCTCGCGCCATGTGGGCAGGGGGATAACGCTCAGGAGTGCCTTTATGAAGAGACAATCGAATGCCAGCGCCCAAGGGCCTGACCCGCGAGAGAATCATGTGGGTCTGCTCGCCTTGTCGCTACTCGCCTATCCGCAGCTCAACATGGTTGGCGGCGGTATCCCTGGCCAGCCAGGGCCAGATGGGCCGGGAGACATTCCCGAACCTACCGAGCCTGGTAGCCCAACCGTTCCAGACGAGCCACCACCGGCTCCGGTTGCCTGAATTCCACGACCGCTCTGCTGGCGCATTCACTGGCCGGCAGCGTTGTGTCTGTCGTTTTGGTCTGATGGCGATTCAGTGTTGATTCGAGCCGATAATGGTCCGTTGAATCGTTTCAGCTGATAGCCCATACCGCGCCATCTCCCACTACGTAAATCCTGCTGTCCCCTTCACGTTCTACGTTGTAGCCGCCGGTAAAAGCACCGAAAGCGGGCAGCAGGCTTGTGCGTTCATTGAGATAAAAACAGGCCAGCCGTAGCCGCTGACGGCCGCGTCCTTGCAGGTGATAGACTGGATGAACATGCCCGGCCAGCACATGATGGGTCGGGTGGGGATGGGGTTCGTGCTGTAGTGCAAAGGGCCCCAATAGCAGAGGTTCCGGCACGGTTTCTATCATCAGGTCCGAGGGCGGATCGCCCGCGTGTTTATCGTGGTTGCCCCGTATCAGCGTGATTGCCAGCGTCGGATACTTCGATCGCCACTCGCTGAGGGCCTGTAGCGTTGAGAGCGTGCGCGACTGCTTCGCATGCAGGAAGTCGCCGAGGAAGATCAGCCGATCACAGGCATAGCTCTGCAGCAGATCATTCAGGCGCTGCAAATTGTTTTGCGTCGTGCCGTGTGGGACCGGCTGCCCAAGCGCGCGAAAAGCTGCTGCTTTACCGAAATGCACATCGGCGATCAGCAGGGCCCGATATTCGGGGTAGTAAATCGCTTTTTCAGCCAGCAACCAAAGCTCAGCGCTTGCCAGATTTACCGGGACGTGAGGGTTCATGTGGCCTCAGGGCCTGCTGCTTTTTCCAGGTCGCGTACCATTCGGGCGATCCGGTCTGCGAGTTTTTCCGAGCTCAGACTTTCGCGCATACGCTCCACCAGCAGCGGAAAAGCCATCGGGGTAGCGCGTTTGATGAGGTGTAAATCCAGCGTACGTTGATTGATGCGTTGCAAGGTGTGCTCCAGTCTCGCGACGTCCAGCTCCTGACGCAGAACTTCCTCCTGCGCCTGTGTAAGCAGCAGGTTGCCTGCGTCGTATTGTTTGAAGACCTCAAAAAACAATCCACTCGACGCTTGTAATTGCCGGTTGCTCTTTGGCGCACCCGGATATCCGGAGAATACCAGCCCGGCAATACGGGCGATTTCCCTGAAGCGTCGTAGCGCCAGCTCACCGGCATTAAGGCTGGCCATGATGTCGTTCATCAGGTGTTCCTCACTGAACAGCTCGGCACTCAGTTGCGTCTGCCAATCCACCTCGGTGGCACTGAGCAGCTCAAAACCATAGTCGTTGACCGCGATGGAGAAGGTCAGAGGGGCGTGGCGGCTCAACCGCCACGCCAGCAGGCTTGCCAGCCCCAGATGTACATGGCGACCGGCAAAGGGGTAGAGAAACAGGTGCCAACCCTCGCGGGACTTCATGACTTCTGCCAGTAGTGTCTTCTCCTGAGGCAGGGCTGACCATTGCCGCTGGATCTCAAGCAAGGGTTTGACGGCCTGCATTTCCGGGCTTTTGAATTCTCCGTGAGCGGCTGCGTCGAACTTCGTCACCACCGCATCGGCCAGTTCGCTTGAGAGTGGCATCCGCCCGCCATTCCAGCGTGGCACTGCAGCCTTTTTGCTGGTCGCTCTTTTCACGTAAGCCGTCATGTTTTCCACGCGAACCAGTTCGAGCAGTCGTCCACCAAACAGAAAACCATCGCCGGGTTTGAGGCGCGCAATGAAGCCTTCCTCAACGCTGCCCAGCGAGCCACCGCCGCCGCCTTTTTTCCAGTACTTCACGTTGATGCTGGCATCGCTGACGATGGTGCCAATGCCCATGCGGTGACGTCTGGCCAGGCGAGCGTCCGGCACCCGCCAGACGCCGTTTTCGTCAGGCTCGACGCGGCGATAGTCCGGATAGGCCGTCAGCGAGTGACCGCCATGACGAACGAAGGCCAATGCCCACTGCCACTCTTCATCGGTCAGCTCCTGATAAGCCCACGCAGTACGCACTTCACGCAACAGGGCGTCCGGATCGAAGCCGCCACCCAGCGCCATGCTGACCAAATGCTGGACCAGCACGTCGAGAGGCTTGTGTGGTGACTCTCTGGGCTCGATCATTCGTGCCGCTACGGCGTCATGGGCTGCGGCGGCCTCAACCAGTTCCAGGCTATGCGTTGGCACCAGCGTCACCCGCGACGGGCGGCCTGGTGCATGGCCTGAGCGCCCGGCGCGTTGCATGAGACGTGCGACGCCTTTGGGCGAGCCGATTTGCAGTACACGCTCGACGGGCAGAAAGTCCACGCCCAAATCGAGGCTCGAGGTGCACACCACCGCTTTAAGCTGGCCTTCCTTCAGGGCGCGCTCGACCCAGTCGCGCACTTCCCGCGCCAGTGAGCCGTGGTGCAGGGCGATCAGCCCGGCCCAGTCGGGACGCGCTTCCAGCAAGGCCTGATACCAGACCTCCGATTGCGCACGAGTATTGGTGAACACCAGGCAACTGGCGCTGCTGTCCACTTCAGCCAGTACTTGCGGCAGCATCCGCAGACCCATATGTCCGGCCCACGGGAAACGCTCGATGGACGGCGGCAACAGGGTATCGACGCGTAGCTCTTTAGTGATCTTGCCTTGCACACTGACGCCGCCTTCGCCGACCAGCACTTCCTGAGCGTGCTGTTGATTGCCGAGCGTCGCGGACACGCCCCACACAATCAGATCCGGATTCCATTGGCGCAAGCGGGCCAGCGCGAGTTGCAGCTGGACGCCGCGTTTGTTACCGATCAGTTCATGCCATTCATCCACGACCACCATTTTCAGGGTCGAGAAGGTGCTTTGAGCATCGGCGCGGGTTTGCAGCAGAGTCAGGCTTTCGGGGGTGGTAATCAGCGCAGTCGGCAATCGACGCCCTTGTCGGGCGCGCTCGCTGCTGCTGGTATCGCCGGTACGCAAGCCCACGCTCCAAGGGATATCCAGATCCACGAGCGGCGCTTCAAGCGCTCGGGCAGTGTCGGCGGCCAGTGCGCGCATTGGGGTTATCCACAACACGCTGAGCGGTGTAGCGGGCGGTTTGCGCTTGCGTGGTTTTCCTTCCGTGGTCGGTTTGGCGGATTGTGCGAACCGGTTCAGCGCAGCGAACCACACTGCGTAGGTTTTACCCGAGCCTGTGCTGGCGTGCAGCAACCCGGATTGTCCTTGCTTGACGGCCGACCAGACCTCTTTTTGAAAAGGAAAAGGCTTCCAGCTGCGTTCCGAAAACCATCGCTGAGCGAAATCGGTAGGTCTGCTCATGCGTCGCTGTGTGCTCTGAAAGGGGGTATTTCAGAGACAGCGCAGATGGGGGATTAGTTGTGTTGGAAACTTGCAATGGTCTTGTAGGAGCTCACGAGTACCGCGAGGCAGCGATAGCGGTGTATCGGACAGGACGCCATCACTGCCTCGCGGTGCTCGTCAGTTCCTACAAAAATGTGCTTCCCTGATAGGGCGTTATTTCAAATTCCCACTCAAGAACTGCTGCAGCCGCTCGCTTTTCGGATTGCCCAGTACTTCATCCGGGTGTCCGGACTCTTCGATCTGGCCTTGGTGCAGGAACACGATCTGGTTGGCGACTTTGCGGGCGAAGCTCATTTCGTGGGTCACCATGATCATGGTCCGGCCTTCTTCAGCCAGACCCTGAATCACTTTGAGCACTTCACCGACCAGTTCCGGGTCGAGCGCCGAGGTCGGCTCGTCAAACAGCATGATTTCCGGCTCCATCGCCAACGCACGGGCAATGGCTACGCGCTGCTGCTGACCGCCGGAAAGAAACGCCGGATATTGATCAGCAACACGTTCAGGCAAGCCAACCTTGTCCAGGTACTTGCGGGCGCGGGCTTCGGCTTCTTCTTTCGAAACACCCAACACACGGCGCGGTGCCATGGTGATGTTTTCCAGCACGGTCATGTGCGCCCACAGGTTGAAATGCTGGAACACCATGGCCAGACGGGTGCGGATGCTTTGCAGCTCGTCCGGGTCGGCGACGCGCATGTGGCCTCTGTCGCTCACCATGCGGACTTGCTTGCCGTCCAGGCTCATGGCGCCGTCGTTGGGCTGTTCGAGGAAGTTGATGCAGCGCAGGAACGTGCTTTTGCCGGAGCCACTGGCGCCGATCAGGCAGATGACATCGCCGCTGCTGGCTTTGAGCGAAACACCTTTGAGTACTTTGTTATCGCCGTAGCTTTTATGCAGGCCATCGATGGTCAGTTTGTACATGACAAGCAAGTCCTCAAGGAGAAAGTAGGTAGCCGCTACGGTAGGCTTCGGTGCCTGCGACGTGAGCGATGACCATGCCGGCGGTGGCCATGCGGCGTAACGAGCGCGCATAGAGCAGGCCGGAATTGAGCGTGTGGATCGGCATGACGGCGTCGCTGATCGGGTCGATGACTTCTGCGATCAACTGGCCCGCCTCGACGTATTCGCCGGGTTGGGCACAAAACACCAGCAGCCCGCCGACCGGCGTAGCGACGGGTTCAACCGCCGCCAGTGGCGTGGCTGGATAGAGCAATTCGGGGGCGAGTGCGACTTCGCCGCCAATGGCGCCGAAGTGAATCAGGTAATTGATCACTGCCTGGCAGTCACGGCTGGCCAGGGCGTGATTCACATCGCCCTGGCCGCGCAGCTCCAGGGTCACGGAAAAGCTGCCCATGGGAATCGCAAAGCGATCACCAAAGCGCTGTTGCAACTGCCACCAGACCAGCGTGAAGCATTCATCGAACGACTGGCCGCCGGAGTCAGTCGCCAGCAGGCTGGCCTGAGCGCCGAGGTAGCGCGAGAGCATTTCCACCTGTGGCCAGGCTTCAGGCGTGGTGTACAGGTGTTCGACGGATTCGAAGTCGCAATGCAGGTCCAGAACCATGTCGGCATCACAGGCAAGACGTTGCAAGGTCAGGCGTTGCGATTGCAGTTGGGTCGATGCGATCTGCGCTTCAAGCGCTTTGCTCAGGCTGCGGCGGATCAGCCGGATGTTGTGCTGCGGATCATCGTTCAGCTGTGTTTCAACTTCATCGCCCACTTGCGCGCCGAGGTCGACAAACCAGCGGTTGAAGTTTTGTCCGCTTTCCAGCTCGTAGCGGCCTAGCGGGACGTCCATCAGGACCTGTTCCAGACCGATGGGATTGGCCACCGGCACGACGACGATTTCACCGAGCAGCAAGCCAGCGTTTTCCAGCTCACTCAGGCGTTGCTTGAGGTACCAGGCAACCAGCATGCCCGGTAGCTCGTCGGCATGCAGCGAGGCCTGGATATAGACCTTGCAGACGCCGTCTTTCGGGCCGTAGTGAAAGCTGTGGATATGCCGCGCAGTGCCTGGCACCGGCGCGAGCAGATCGTGGGTGTCATGACGCATGGGCAGGTCCTAGTGAGACGGGCCGAGAAAGGCCAGCCAGCGGCGTTCGGCAAGGCGGAACAGGCCGACCAGGATGAACGTGACGCACAGGTAAATAATCGCGGCGATACCGAACGACTGGAACGTCATGAAGGTGGCCGAGTTGGCGTCCCGTGCGACTTTGAGAATGTCCGGCACGGTGGCGGTGAAGGCCACAGTGGTCGAGTGCAGCATCAGAATCACTTCGTTGCTGTAGAACGGCAATGAGCGACGCAGGGCCGACGGCATGATCACGTAAGCGTAAAGCTTCCAGCCGGTCAGACCGTAGGCTTTGGCGGCTTCGACTTCGCCGTGGTTCATGCTGCGAATCGAGCCTGCGAAAATCTCGGTGGTGTACGCGCACGTATTAAGGGCGAACGCCAGGATCGTGCAGTTCATCGCATCGCGAAAGAACGAATCGAGAATCGGCTGCGCGCGTACGGCTTCGAGGCTGTAGATACCGGTGTAGCAAATCAACAGCTGTATATAGAGGGGCGTGCCGCGAAACAGATAGGTGTAGAACTGCACCGGCCAACGAACCCAGCAATTGCTGGATACTCGAGCGATAGACAGCGGGATCGAGACCAGAAAGCCGATGGCGATCGACGCGCTGAGCAGCCACATGGTCATGGCAAGGCCGGTGATGTGCACGCCGTCGCTATAAAGGAAGGGGCGCCAGTATTCCTGAAGCAGTTCGATCATCGTTGAGCCTCCCGGCTGCCTGCGGAATACCGCCGTTCAGCCCAACGCAGGGCAAAGTTCGAAGCGCTGGTGATCAGCAGGTAAATCAATGCAGCGAGGACCAGGAAATAAAACAGTTGGTAGGTGCTTTTGCCGGCGTCCTGTGCGGCTTTGACCAGATCGGCCAGACCGATGATCGACACCAGCGCAGTAGCCTTGAGCAGCACTTGCCAGTTGTTACCGATACCCGGCAGGGCGAAACGCATCATCTGCGGGAACACCACATAGCGAAACCGCTGGGCGCGACTGAGGCCGTAAGCGGTGGCGGCTTCGACCTGTCCACGTGGCACGGAAAGGATCGCGCCACGGAAGGTTTCGGTGAAGTAAGCGCCATAGATAAAGCCGAGGGTGATCACGCCTGCGCTGAAAGGATCAATTTCGATGTAGTCCCATTCCATTGCGTCGGTCAGCTGACTCAGCCAGGTTTGCAGGCTGTAGAAGATCAGCAACATCAACACAAGGTCGGGAACGCCACGGATCAGCGTGGTGTAGAGCTGTGCCGGCATCCGCACGATGGCGGCGCCCGACAGTTTTGCACTGGCGCCGATCAGTCCGAGCACAATGCTCACGAACAGCGACAGCAGCGATAATTTAACGGTCATCCACGTCCCTTCAAGCAGCAGGGGGCCGAAGCCTTTGAGGCTGAAGGTGGAGAGTCCGAGGGTTTGCAGCAGCGTATCGAACATGGGTAAAGCCTTTAACGGTCAATAAAACAAAACGCCCATGGAAATCGGCGGTGGATGATCGCCGAAATCCATGGGCGTCGGGGTGTTATTTACCGCTATACAGATTCAGATCGCCGAAGTGCTTCTTCTGGATCTCGGCATATTTGCCGTCGTCGTGTAACGCTTTGATACCTTTATCCAGCAGAGCCTTGAGCTCTTTGTTACCTTTCGCGATACCGATCGCGGTTTTGGAAGGCAACAATTCGCTGTCGATTGGCTGGCTGACTTCGTAATCGGCACCTTGTGGCGACTTCAGGAAGCCCAGCTCGGCTTGCAGCATGTCCTGAATGGACGCATCAAGACGACCGGAAACCAGGTCGGCGTAAACCTGATCCTGGTTGGCGTAGGCCTGGGTTTTCACGCCAGCCTTGTCCAGCACGGCTTTGGCGTAGGCTTCCTGAATGGTGCCTTGCTCGTAGCCCACGGTTTTGCCTTTCAGGCTTGCCGGGTCAGCCGTCAGGCCTGCACCTTTTTTGAACACCAGGGAAGTCGGGCCGGAAAACAGCTCGTTGGAGAAGTCGATGACTTTTTCACGCGCCGGAGTAACGGTCATCGACGAGATCACGCCGTCGAATTTACGGGCTTTCAGGCCTGGAATCATGCCGTCGAAATCGCTTTCAACCCATTTGCATTTAACTTTCAGCTCGGCGCAGATAGCGTTGCCCAGGTCGATGTCGAAGCCTACCAGGCTGCCGTCAGCGGCTTTTGATTCGAAAGGTGCATAAGAAGGATCAACGCCAAAACGCAGTTCCTTGTATTCCTTGGCCATTGCATTGCCTGCGGCGAGACAAACAGCCAATGCAGAAAGGGTCAGCCATGCTTTTTTCATCGTTCAGTCCTTAAAACCAAATTGAGCGTTGGGAACACGCGAGGCTTGCTACCGGCGGGTGCCAGACCACAGAAGATAGCAATTTCCGAACCAAAGATACGAACGTGCGTTTTAAATGTACGGAGTTGTCGCAATGTTGACTGCCAGTGTTGCGCCATCACTTCGTTTTGATTTGAAACCCAATCCTGTGGGAGCAGAGCTTGGTCTGGGCGGCATTCCAACGATAAGGACACTGCGATCGACCTGCAATGCGCGGTGCACTTATCTCAAGCAAGCTCTGCTCCCACAATTATCGCTCCAACAAGGTGCGTCAATATTAGCGCGACCCAAAAAAGGGCGGCATCCTACCCCAGCAAGTCCTGTAACGTCGACAAGCTATCGGCCTCGGCCACTGATTTATCCTGCCGCCAGCGCAACATGCGGGGAAAACGCACCGCAATCCCGCTTTTGTGGCGTTTTGACAGCGCAATGCCTTCGAAGCCCAGTTCGAACACCAGGCTTGGCGTCACACTGCTGACCGGGCCGAATTTCTCGACGGTGGTCTTGCGCACAATGGCGTCGACCTTGCGCATTTCCTCGTCGGTCAGGCCTGAATAGGCTTTGGCGAAGGGCACTAATGTGCGCTCGCTTTGTTCAGGCGGGCCGTCCCACACTGCGAACGTGTAGTCGCTGTACAGGCTGGCGCGCCGGCCGTGCCCGCGCTGGGCGTAGATCAACACCGCATCGACGCTGAACGGATCAACTTTCCATTTCCACCAGACGCCCATGTCTTTGGTGCGACCGACGCCATACAGAGAGTCCCGGGATTTGAGCATCATGCCTTCCACGCCCAGGCTGCGAGAGGCTTCACGCTGGACACTCAAGTCCTGCCAGTCTTTGCCATTGATGACCGGGGAGGGCAGCAGCACAGGGCTTTTGCAGGTTTCAATGACCTTTTCCAATTGGCTGCGTCGCTCATGTTGCGGGCGGCTGCGCCAGTCATGCTCCTGCCATTCCAGCAGGTCGTAGGCGAGCACCACGACGGGGACTTCTTCGAGGATTTTCTTGCCCAGGGTTTTACGGCCGATGCGCTGCTGCAGGAGCGCGAAAGGCTGGACGGATGGCTGGGTTGGTGCGGCGTCTGGCGGCGATTCAGTACTGAGTGAAAATTCCGCGCTGTCAGTTGATGCGAGCTCTGCCGTCTTCCAGACGACTATTTCACCGTCGATGACTGTCCCGTCGGGCAGGCTCTGCACCAGACTGTGCAATTCCGGGAAGCGATCGGTTACCAGCTCTTCACCGCGAGACCAGATCCACAAGCGACCTTCGCGTTTGACCAGTTGTGCGCGAATCCCGTCCCACTTCCACTCAACTTGCCAGTTTTCCGCTGGCCCCAGCAAACTTTCGAACTGATCCACCGGCTGCTGCAAGGCGTGGGCGAGGAAAAACGGATAAGGCTGACCGCCGCGCTGGGCGTGCTCGTCATCCGATTCAGCTGCGATCAGTTTAAGGAAACCTTCGGCGCTGGGCCGGTGAGACAAGTCCGTGTAACCCACCAAGCGTTGCGCCACGCGTTTGCTATCGATATCGGCCATGGCGGCGAGGGCGCGAGTGACCAACAGTTTTGAGACGCCGACCCGGAAGCTGCCAGTGATCAGCTTGATGCAGACCATCAGGCTGACCCGGTCCAACTGCCCCCAGAATATCGGCAGGCGCTCGGCCAGTTCTTCTGGAGGCAAGCCCCGCAAAGGCAGGAGCTTGTCTTCCATCCAGACGGCCAGACCTTCGTCAGAGTCGTGTTCGGCCTTAGGCAATAGCAGCGCCAGAGTTTCTGCCAGGTCACCGACGGCCTGATAGCTTTCTTCGAACAGCCATTCCGGCAGCTTGCCCAGGGTCATGGCTTGTTCGCGCAACAGTTTGGTGGGCACCAGTTGGCGCGGGCGTCCGCCGGAGAGGAAATACACTGCCCACGCAGCATCCTGCGGTGGCACCTTCGCGAAATAGTCGCGCATGGCGGCCAGCTTGGCGTTACTTGAGGTGGTGGCGTCGAGTCGGGAATACAGCTCGGCAAAGGCTTTCATGCCGAGGCCTCGGTTGATTCTTCAGGTTTGGTTTCTTCCGGTTTTGTTTCCGCCGTTGTCGAGTCTTCCTCATCGCCATATTCGGTGACGAAGCCCTGGGCATCGAGTCCGGACTCGCGCAGGTAACGCACCAGCACTGCTACTGAACCGTGGGTCACCATGACGCGCTCGGCACCCGTCTGCTCGATTGCCCATAGCAGGCCTGGCCAATCGGCGTGATCGGATAGCACAAAGCCGCGATCCACGCCGCGTCGTCTGCGTGTGCCGCGCAGCATCATCCAGCCACTGGCGAATGCATCACTGAATTCGCCAAAGCGTTTCATCCAGGTGCTGCCGCCTGCTGAGGGAGGTGCGAGGATCAGCGCCTGACGCAGGGCCGGATCGGTTTTCTTGAAATCGCCGGCGTATTGGGTCTCGGGAATTCGCACGCCGGCTTCACGGTAAACCCGGTTCAAGGGCTCGACCGCACCATGAACCAGTATCGGCCCGATCTCAGGGTCGATGCCGTGCAGAATGCGCTGGGCCTTGCCGAAGGAATAGGCGAATAGCACGCTGGCCTTGCCGACCGCAGCGTTGGCCCGCCACCAGTCGTTGATTCCAGCGAAAATCTGCGACTGCGGCTGCCAGCGATAGATCGGCAGGCCGAAGGTCGATTCGGTGATAAAGGTGTGGCAGCGCACCGGCTCGAACGGTTCGCAGGTGCCATCCGGCTCGACTTTGTAATCACCGGACGCCACCCAGACTTGGCCTTTGTACTCCAGCCGGACCTGCGCCGAACCCAGCACGTGTCCGGCTGGATGAAGGCTCAGTTTTACGCCGTGGTGCAACAGGGTTTCGCCGTACGCCAGGGTTTGCAGGTTGATGTCCTGCCCCAGTCGCGAACGAAGAATGCCTTCGCCCGGCGCTGCGGCCAGGTAGTGTTCATTGCCGGTTCGCGCATGATCACCGTGGGCGTGAGTAATGACCGAGCGCTCCACAGGGCGCCACGGGTCAATGTAGAAATCTCCGGGCGGGCAATACAAACCTTCGGGACGCGCGATAACAAGATCCATGGAGTAACCGACTGGATGGGCTTGTTAGTTATGAGGGCGGGGCGGGGGAGGAAGTTCGAAGAACATGAAGCTGATTGGCCACACCTGTAGGAGCTGCCGAAGGCTGCGATCGCGGTGTCTCAGGAAGATCGCAATCGCAGCCTTCGGCAGCTCCTACAGAGGTGTTTATTCTATTTCCCTGGCACCAGCGTCAACCGCTTGCTGCCATAAGCCCGCTCGTAATTCTGTGTTTGCAGCGGGATCGTCTGGTACTGGCCCTTGAGCCAGGGTTCGATGCTGTTGGTGTAATGCGGGCTGGCCGGGTTACCGGACTGACCGATGTTGATCAGGCCGAGCATCGGTTCGCTTTGGCCGAAGTCGATGATCATGCGCATGCTCGGTACAGCCTGGCTGTCGAAGTTCTGACCCCATGGATACGCCGAGATGTTCAGCGTGTTGTGGTCACCCCCAGTTGCACTGGGGCCACGGTTGAAACTGTTAGCGGCGAAGTCGCTACTTTGCAGGGTCGAGCGATGCAGCTTGCCCCATTGCCAGGCTTTGCGATCAGTGCCCATAAGACTGTCACCGGCAGTGATGGCTGCTGCCAGACTGCGCGCCAGAATCGCGGGCTTGTCTTCTTTTTGTGGCGTTTTCACGTCATCCCAATACGGGCTGTCTTCGCGTCCCAGCAAATGATCGGCTTGTGCCGAGTACGACAGGCTGGCGTTCTGCACCAGCGCTTTCCATGCCGGGCTGGTTTCAGGACCAAGTTCGTCAAGGAAGATCTGTTTGGCGCTTTCCTGCAGGAACAGCTCATAAAGCGCCGCATCGGCAGACGTTGGTGTGAGTTTGCCGTCGAACGCCATCAGCCGGGTAAACGCTTCCCGGGCTTTGCTGCGTTCGGCTTCAGGCAAGGCGTCGATGGCCTGTTTCAACGGTTTGACCATACCCGGCGCTTCAAACATTTTTCTCAGTTTGGCGGCGAAGGTCGTGCTCTGATCGTATTGCATGGCAATGACGCTGCGGGTGTCCTGCTTGCCACTGTTGGCCAGTTCCGCAATACGTTCGGCGCGCTCCGGGGCTTTCCACGAGTTGGACAGCTGCATGCCGTAACCTTTCGGGAAGGTGCGCTGGTTGGCGGTGGCGATCCAGCCTTGCTGCGGGTTTTGATCATAAGGGTGCAGCATCGCGTCGGCGAAGCCATCCCAGTCGTAACGGCCTTCCCAGCCCGGCGAAGGCAGCAAGCCCAGGCCTTCACGGCGATTTGGATAGCGACCGGTAACTTGCCATGCGACGTTCGACGCATCAGCGAACACCATGTTCAGCGCGATTGCGCGGATTTCACGGCTGGCATCGAATGCCTTGTCGACGTTAGGCGCGCGGGACAGGTCGAAGAACGCGTCCAGACTCTTATCGTCTTTGAAGTCCGGGGTTTGCAACGCCAGCCCCAGGCTGTTGTTCAATTGGCCTTCACTCGGATTGCTGTTGAGCAACGCGCCATGACGGGTTGCAAAAACGGTCTCACGAATCGGGCGGCTGCCTTTGACGAAGAAAGTTTCTTCATGGGCTGTTGCGGGCAGCCACTTGCCATCGGCCAGGTACATCAAGCGGTTGTTTTCGCGTTTCAGCTTTTCCAGGAACAAATCCTGGTTGTCGCCCATCACCGAGGCCATCGACCAGCCCAGCTTGCCGTTGAAGCCACTCAGAATCAGCGGCAGACCCGCGATCGTGGCGCCAGCGGCCTGATATTTAGGGGCGCGGATTTGTACGAAGCTCCACGCGGAGTTCAACCCGGCAGGCAATTGCACGTCGTTGGCCAGCAAGCTTTTGCCGGTACGGCTGCGTTGCGGCGCAATGGCCCAGTTACTGGAGGCGGCGATGCCCAGCATGTTCAGGTCGGTCAATTGCTGGGCGACTTTATTCAGATCGCTCAGACCTGAAACCTGCCCGCCAAGGTTCAAGCCCTTGAGCTTGTCGGCTTCGGAAAACGGCAGTTCTTCGTCCGGATAAGTCGGCACCAGCCAGGCCAGCTTGTCGATACCGACTTTCTGCGCCAGCAGCAGCGAGGACAGTTCTTCTTGCAGGTTTGCCGACTGGCTGAAGTTCAGCAGGCTGAAGATCAGCGCCGAGTCTTCGGGTTTCCAGTAATCCGGACGATAGCCAGAGCTGGCCAGATCAGCGGGCAGTTTGTCGCGGTAGCGGAACAGGTAGGCGTTGACGCCACGGGCATAGACTTCAAAGAAGCGTTGCAGGCGAGGGGTCGACGCGCTGTACAGCTCGCTCGCGCTCTTTTTCAGATTCGCTGCGCGCATCAAACGGTCGATATCCAGTGCGCTTGGGCCGACCATTTCCGACAGTCGACCTTGTGCCAGCAGGCGCATGCTCAGCATTTGTGTGATGCGGTCGCTGGCGTGTACGTAACCCAGGGTAAAAAGCGCGTCATGAAAGGTGCTGCTTTCAATCAGCGGCATACCGAGGTTGGTGCGCCGCAGGGAAACGTTCTGGGCCAGGCCCTTGACCGCCACAGTGCCGGACGCAGGCAGCAACGAGTCGCTATCGCCACCGCCCAACTGGCAACCGCCAAGACTCAACAAACCCACCGTAGCGGCGGCAGCACCGAACCGGTTTACGACTTTGGAACGGGCTGGTGAGGCCATGGCAAAACTCCTGCGGGGGCTTAACGTATAAAAGGCGCTACGTTAGAGAGCGCGCAGGCGCCACGCAAGCGGGGAGAGGGAGTTTATTTCAGGATTTTTCAAAGGTCGTGGGGCTATTGGCAAATGTGGGAGCAACCGGAACGTGTAGTCCTTGGGACGAGGCAGTGTCAGGTTGACCCTCTCGCCAACAAGTTGCCTCCAGCCTGGACCGCGTGACACGGCTCTGCTCGGTAGGAGTCGCCCGCGTCGCTGACGCCGAAGCAAACACAGGACCTGTAGGAGCTGCCGAAGGCTGCGATCGCGGTGTACCAGAAGAAGTGCTTCGCAGCCTTCGGCAGCTCCTACAGAAATGCATTTCAATCCAGTATTTTGCTGTTTTTTGATGAGGGCAAACTTGTGCGCGAGGCTCAGATCTGTGGATTCACTTGGTCAACCAGCGCATACGCCCGCTTGGTCGCTTCACGATCACTGATGGCATCGAACCAGCGCTTGAGGTGTGGGAAGTCCTCCAGGTTCTGGTCTTGCCAGGTATGACGTGCGATCCACGGATAGATCGACATGTCGGCAATGCTGTATTCACTGCCCGCCACGAAGTCTCGATCTGCCAGACGCCGATCCAGCACGCTATATAAACGGGCAGTTTCATCGACGTAGCGTTTGATGGCGTAAGGAATCTTTTCCTTGGCGAAGCGGTTGAAGTGATGGTTTTGCCCCGCCATGGGTCCCAGTCCACCCATTTGCCAGAACAGCCATTGCAGTGCTTCTTGCCGACCGCGTAGGTCTTTGGGAATGAACTGGCCGGTTTTTTCCGCCAGATACAGCAGGATCGCGCCGGACTCGAACAGGCTGATTGGCTCGCCGCCATCGGCAGGCTCATGGTCAACGATGGCCGGGATGCGGTTATTCGGGGAGATTTTCAGGAAGTCGGGTTTGAACTGATCGTTCTGGCCGATATTGACCGGGAAGATTTTGTACGGCAGACCGGCCTCCTCAAGGAACAGCGATACTTTGTGGCCGTTGGGTGTGGTCCAGTAATGCAGATCGATCATCAAGAACTCCTCTTGGATGGAACGGACTGCCTGTTTTACTCCCGCAGGCCCCGACCGCACAAATGAAAACGGCCTGCAAGGCAGGCCGTTCGAGCTTCACGTCAGCTTACGCGCCGTGGCACTTCTTGAACTTCTTGTCGCTGCCACATGGGCAAGGATCGTTGCGGCCAACGTCCTTCAACGCGTTACGCACCGGTTCCTGATGGGCATGGCCGCAATTCGGACCGTGGACATGGCCATGTTGGTGGTCGTGGTGGGCGTGGCCATGATCGTCGTGATCGTGATTGCAATCGGGGCCATGCACATGGGCTTGCTGGTTCATCGGGTTACTCCGGAATAAAATCGCCGGGCATTATCTCGCCGTTGCGTCCAATACGCACGCTATGCGGAAACAAAAAGCCGGTCTTGAGTTTGCCTTCCAGCCGGTAATGGATCGGCTGGTCGGTTTTTTTCAGCATTTTCGCGATCTGCTTCAAGTCCTTCCAGAGATTGGTCCGGATCGGTACCGCGAAATTCCTGCTGCTTTGTCCGTCGACCACGAACCAGTCGGTGGACTCGCCATCAGCCAGCACAATGTCATTGAGCATGATTTTATAGCGCAGGCTACGCACCAGCATGCTCCGATCATTCGGGTTTTCGACCCGAAAGCGCAGTTTGAAGTCCTGTTGCAGCAGCTTGGCCTTGACCACTTGCACCTTGAGCAAGTGCACCTGAGGATCCTGATAGTCGCTGACGCGTACGGACGAACAGCCGTTCAACAGCGACAGCAGCAGACCCAGGCTCAGGATTCTTATGGCGTGCGCCTGTGAAAACATGTTGGTGCTCCATTTGAGGCCTTCGTTTGACAAAGCGACTGCCCATTCCTTTTTCATTAAGCTGCGGCATACTTCTCGCACGTACACCTGGAGTATGACCAATGAATCTGTATGAAATTGTATTCACTGGCCAACTGGTCCCCGGCGCCCAACTGGACAAGGTCCAGGCCAACCTCGGCAAGCTGTTCCAGAGCGACGCGCAACGGCTGGAGCTGCTGTTCAGCGGGCGTCGGCTGGTTCTGAAAAACAATCTCGATAGTGAAGCGGCGGAAAAATATCGATCCACGCTGGAGCGCGCCGGAGCGCTGGTCGAGGTGGTGGAAATGTCAGCTGTTAACGCCGAGGCAGACCCAGCCCGCGTGCCATCTCTGCGGCCCGGCCGACTACAGGTTACTCCTCGGGACGTTTACATGGCGGCCTTTGTTGCCGTTGATGCGCCGAATCTGGAGGTGTTCGAGGTGGGCAGCGACCTGCAGGATCAAAAGCCTGCACCTACGGCACCATCCGTGGATTTATCGCAGTTCAGTCTCGCACCGGCGGGCAGCGAATTGGGTCAATTGCCGAATAACCATGCCGCCGTGGTTCCGGACACCTCGCACTTGAAGCTGGTATGAGGCGGCTGCTTTTCAACTGACGTAGCTCGCACAACATTTCTTGTACTTCTGTTCACTGCCGCACGGGCATGCATCGTTACGCCCGGCTTTGAGTCCTACGGTCGGGTCGATGAAGTACCAACGCCCTTGATTCTGCACAAAAGACGAACGCTCACGATGGCTGTGTTCACCGCTGCCGTCATGCCAGCGTGCGGTGAAGGTGACGAAGGCGTGCTCGGGTTTGCCGCCGAATACCTCGGAGCTTTCCACTTCCAGCCCTAGCCAGGTGCTTTGCAGGCTCCACTGACTGATCGACTCGCGATCCAGCCCGGCCTTCTGCACTGGCAGCGTGGTGTCGAGCAAGTAATCAATCAGGCCAAGCACGTAAGCGCTATAGCGTGAGCGCATCAGTTTTTCCGCGCAGGGCGTGGGTTGCCCTGCGTGAAACGGTCCGCAACAGGCTGCCAGCAGATCCCCGCTTCCGCAGGGGCAAATCGCGCTATTCATGGCTTACCACCAGTATTTGCCGAAATTTTCCGGGTTGGCCCAGAACCTCGCGTTGAGCCAGTCGGGTACTTGTTTGTATTCGCGTAGATCATAGGTGTAGAGGGTCAGCACCTGTTCATCGCGGGTAAAGCGTTCGCTGGCCTGTAGCGCCAGTGAGTAGAAGTCAGTGTCTTTCCAGCCGCAGGCTTGCAGGTCAGCCAGTACCGCGATGCGGCTGGCGTTGAGGTTACGGATGCCGCCGAGCAGCTCCAGACCTTCACGCTTGTTGATGTGCTCGAGGCAATCGACGACCAGCGCCAGGTCAAAGCGTTGCGCGGCCAGTTCCGCTGATAGCACGCCGGGCTTGGCGTGAGCTATTCGGGTGTCTGGATGGGCTTCCTGAAATGCCTGTAACGCAGGAAATGCCTCGGCCCCGATCAACAGCAGGCTTTTAGGCGCTTGCAGGTCGAGCAGGGCAGCCAGAGCCTGTTGTGGCGTGCGAGTGGAAAAACCTTCGCTCATCAAAAATCCTCTTTATGGCCTGCAAGACTAGCGTGTGGTGCCGCCCAGACCAAGCACCGCTCCCACATAAGTCCGCATTATCTAAGTTACAAAATCGGAGAACCCCAATAAAACAAGGCTAAAAGTGGCGGGCTGGCACTTTGCTGTCTTTACTCCATGAGCGGCGGATTGGGCCGAACCTTGGGAGAAAAACTAATGAGAATAATCCGGACAGCATTACCTCTTGTTTTGGTCACCAGCGTTTTAACCGGTTGTGCGGGCCTGCAGAAGACTGACTGGCCACTCTGTGCATTGGGCGGCGGTGTCGCGGGCGCGGCGGCGGGTGCATTCCAGAGCGCAGCCGTATCCGCGGGGCTGGGGGGCGCGGTTGGTATTATGGCAGGCGCGTATTGCTGGGTTCATGGGGATGGCGACGATGACGGCGATGGCGTGAAAAACAGCGTCGACAAATGCCCGGACACACCAAAAGGTACCGCCGTTGACGCGACCGGTTGCCCGCTGGTTCCGCCAGCGCCGCCCGTAGTGGTTGAAGAGGTGGTGGTCGTCAAGGAGGAGGTCATCGTCATCAATGACGTGCTGTTCGAATTCGACTCTGCGCGTCTGACAGCCGCCGACAAATCGAAACTTGATCTCATCTCTACCCGTCTGAAACGCGAAGCACCCAGCGCACAACTACGCGTCAGCGGGCATACCGACAGTGTAGGCAGCGATACTTACAACCAGAAACTCTCCCAGAAACGTGCCGTTTCGGTAACGGACTACCTGGTCAGCACCGGGATTCCACGCAGTGCATTTGTTTCTGTCGAGGGTGACGGTGAAGCGCGTCCGGTTGCCGATAACTCGACCGCCAGCGGCCGCTCCCTTAACCGTCGAGTGGAGATCCAGATCAATCGCTAACGCTTTACCTCCAACCGTTGGCCCGGCATGCGTGCCGGGCCAATTCCGATTTCAGCCGTTCGGCGGTTGTTCCTCGCATCAGATTAATTTTCAGCTGTGCGCTGGCATATTTCACCTCGCAGGCGTTTACTGTGCGCGCAGAATTTTCTCGCAACGATAAGCGTTTGCAGACATAACAATTATGGACAGGCTCTGGCAATGAAGGTGTTTTGGGGATTGGGAAAACTGTTGACCGCAGCGTTCTGGCTGGTGGTGTTATTCAATCTGATGGTTGTGCTGCCGACTCCGTTTGCTCTTCTGATCAAACTTGCGGGCGGCCTGCTGGCGCTGATTCACATCGCTGAGCTTTTGCTCTTCAACGGCAGCTTGCGCGGGCGTCCACGTCCATGGCGCGACCGGCTGCGTATTCTTCTGTTTGGCATCTTCCACGTTCTGTCTCTCCCGAAAAAAGCCCAGGAGGCCGCTCATGCGTAAGCTTTGTCTGCTGGCTGCCTTTTGCAGCCCTTTGGCCATGGCCCAGACCATCAATGTCGAATCGCACTCACTGATGCGTCTGCCGAGCCAGACCAGTGTCCTGCAACTCGAGCGCCTGGAAGTCGCGGATTACGGCACTTTACTGATTCCGTCCGGGCTGACTGAAGTTAAAGTCGATCATCTGGTGCTGGGCCACGAAGCGCGCATCGCCATCGTTCCCAGCAGTCAGGCGCTCAATCTGGTTGTTCGCCATGGGCAGCTTGGCACGGGCAGCCAGATCACCGCTCGCGGTGCGCCGGGTACGTACGAAAAGCCGCCATTGCCGGGTCGTAATCTGACCTTGCGTGTTGAGCAGTTGCAAGGTGAAGAACTGTTCGTCGACGCTCGGGGCGGTGCCGGTTCGCCGGGTTATGTCGGCCTGGATGGCGCAAACGGTAAGGCGCCGGGTTGCACCTGGGGCAGCGCCGGACGCGGTCACAACGGTGATAACGGCGGTAATGGTCACGATGGCGCCGCCGGTGCGCAGGTGCGCCTTGAGCTGCCACAGGATTTCCCCGTGGAGCGCATCAAGGTTGATGTTCAGGGCGGTGCCGGAGGTTTGGCCGGTGCGGGAGGAAAGCCGGGTAAAGGCGGCGCATCCAAGGGTTGCTTCGTGTATCGGGCTGATGGCGGCAAGGCTGGACGTGCGGGTGAAGCGGGGCAGCCAGGAGCCGCCGGACCTGCCGGGGCATTGACGTTGCAGCGGTTGTAACGTCCCGCCCGACAACCGTTAGACCTTGTAGGAGCCAACTACAACTATCTGATTGGGAATGTTTCATTACCCGTAGGAGCGCGCTTGCCCGCGATCGCGTCAGCACAGGCGATATATCCACCGACTGACAGACCGAATCGCGGGCAAGCGCGCTCCGACAGGTCCCGGAGTTTTATTCAGAAGCCAGGTCGGGCCGCAGCAATCGCAACCACCGTCAGGCCGACCATCAGGTTGATCCCCACCAATCGGCGAATCCGGCCCAGTGCCGCTGCACCTTCAGCCCATTGTTCGGCTTCAACTGCACGACGCAGCTCAGGCAGTTGCAGTGACTGGATGCGGATGAACAGCGCCGTCATTACCACGTACAACCCCATCATTACCTGCACGTAGCGCGGCGCGGTCTCGAAGCTGACGAACTGCAGATTGATCATGCCGACCCCGGTAATCGGCAAGACCACGACCACTGCCCACACCCAGGCAAAAAATCGCGGGAACACTTCCAGCCACAATTTCAGGCGGGCAGGCCCCTGTAATGCGCTGACGACCGCCGGTCGCAGGACCATCCAGGCGAAAAACATGCCGCCAACCCAGACCAGTGCGGCTAAAACATGCAGGGTGTAGACGATGGAAAAGGGTGTCATCAGGTACTCCGTTCTGCGCGGATGGAATTTGCGGGGTATGATAGCCGCCTGCTGGAACTACTGAAGATATATCCAGCGTTTTGCGCTTTAATTTTTACCGATGCCTGTAGCGCCCGAGCCAACAAAACCCATGATCAGCAACGAACTCAAATCCCAGATTCAGGGCGCCTACTCGCGTTTCCTCGAAGCCAAGAGCCTCAAGCCGCGCTATGGCCAGCGTTTGATGATCGCCGAGGTCGCCAAAGTACTGGGCGATATCGATACCGATGAAGAAGGCCGACGCACCAGTGACCCCGCCGTAGTGGCGGTGGAAGCGGGCACCGGTACCGGCAAGACTGTGGCTTACGCGATTGCCGCGATCCCTACTGCCAAGTTGGCAGGCAAACGTCTGGTGATCGCCACTGCGACCGTTGCCTTGCAAGAGCAGATCGTCCACAAAGACCTTCCCGACCTGATGCGCAACAGTGGCCTGAACTTCACGTTCTCCCTGGCCAAGGGGCGTGGCCGCTACATGTGCCTGTCCAAGCTCGACATGCTGCTGCAGGAAGGTGATGCAACCAACGCCACCGCACAGCTTTTCGAAGAAGAAGGCTTCAAGATCGAAGTTGATGAAGCCAGCCAGAAGCTATTTACCAGCATGATTGAGAAGCTCGCCGGCAATAAGTGGGACGGTGACCGGGACAGCTGGCCCCAGGCGCTGGAAGATCAGGACTGGGCACGGCTGACCACCGATCATAGCCAGTGCACAAACCGCCA
Source organism: Pseudomonas caspiana (assembly GCF_002158995.1). Lineage (GTDB taxonomy): Bacteria > Pseudomonadota > Gammaproteobacteria > Pseudomonadales > Pseudomonadaceae > Aquipseudomonas > Aquipseudomonas caspiana. The sequence goes on from NZ_LOHF01000012.1 coordinate 171,521, forward strand.
TTGTCCGAACTTTCAACAATGCGCCTTCTATAAAGCTCGCGAAGGCATGGGAAAAGTCGACGTGATCGTGACGAACCACGACATGGTGCTGGCGGATCTTGCCTTGGGAGGCGGTGCGGTATTGCCCGATCCACGTGACACTTTGTACGTGTTCGACGAAGGACATCATCTTCCTGACAAAGCGATTGGCCATTTCGCACATTACACGCGGCTTCGTTCTACAGCGGACTGGCTGGAACAGACTGCCAAGAACCTCGCCAAGCTGCTGGCGCAACATCCGCTGCCGGGCGACCTGGGCAAGTTAATCGAACAAGTGCCGGAGCTGGCCCGCGAGATCAAGGCGCAGCAGCAGTTCATGTTCAGTGCCTGCGAGCAATTGGCCGACTTCCGGGCGGGTGAGGATATGCAAGGGCGCGAGCGCCCGCGTCATCGTTTCATCGGTGGCGTGGTGCCGGAACACATTCGCGAAATGGGCATCGAGTTGAAGAAAGGCTTTGCCCGCCTTGATGATTTGTTCACCCGTCTGGCGGACCTGCTCAAGGAAGGCATGGATGGCGAAGTGAATATCGGCATCGCCAGCCATCAGGCCGAAGAATGGTATCCGCTATTTGGCAGCCTGCTGGCTCGTGCCCATGGCAACTGGGAATTGTGGACCGCCTTTACCGCTGAAGACCCGGAGGACAGCCCGCCCATGGCGCGTTGGCTGACCCTGGCCGACAGCGGTGCGCTGTTCGATATCGAAGTGAACGCCAGCCCGATCCTCGCGGCGGAAATGCTCCGTCGTAACTTGTGGAATGTGGCTTACGGGGCGCTGGTGACTTCCGCGACGTTGACCGCCCTGGGCAAGTTCGACCGCTTCCGCATGCGTGCCGGTCTGCCCAAAGTCGCTGTGACGGCGGTCGTGCCCAGTCCTTTCCATCACGCCGACGCAGGCGTGTTGCGTGTGCCGGACCTCAAGGCTGACCCGCGTGATTCTGTGGCGCATACCGCCGCGATCATCCGCGAGTTGCCGGGGCTGGTGGAAGGTTCTCGCGGCACATTGGTGCTGTTCTCATCGCGCAAACAGATGCAGGACGTTTTCGACGGGCTGGAGCGGGACTGGCGCAAGCAGGTGTTCATTCAAGGCAACCTGTCCAAGCAGGAAACGCTGAACAAGCACAAAGCCCGGGTCGATGGCGGCGATTCCAGCGTGCTGTTCGGGCTGGCCAGCTTTGCTGAGGGTGTCGACTTGCCTGGCGCGTATTGCGAGCACGTGGTGATTGCCAAGATTCCTTTTGCCGTACCGGACGATCCTGTCGAGGCGGCTCTGGCCGAGTGGATCGAGGCGAGGGGTGGCAATCCGTTCATGGAAATCGCCGTGCCGGATGCTTCGCTGCGGCTGGTGCAGGCTTGCGGTCGTTTGCTGCGTACCGAGGAAGATCGCGGAACCATCACCCTGCTGGATCGGCGAGTGGTAACGCAGCGTTACGGCAAGGCGATCCTGAATGCACTGCCTCCTTTCAGGCGCGAGATATCCTGACCTGCTCAGTCAGAACTTAATCTTTCAGGTTGAACTTCATCCT
>NZ_LOHF01000013.1:0-153552 GCF_002158995.1 Pseudomonas caspiana
GGCCTCGCGGTGCTCGTGCGCTCCTACAGAAGAGTATTCCAAATCAGATAGTTGTAATTCGCTCACAAAGATCCTGCTAACCGCCGGAAATGTATATACACGCCAGTAACACCTATCACGTCACACCTGCATTATGCCGTTTCGGCATGGCCCAGTATGTAACAGCATTGGTCAAAAATATGCCAGAGGACCAGTATCACCAGCGTTCCGGCATTGTCCGTGCCTCTCTTGAGACTTTCTCTATCATGTCCTCGCCTGCATCATCGCGCATCGAAAAAGACCTGCTTGGTGTTCTCGAAGTACCCGCTGACGCCTATTACGGTATTCAAACGTTGCGAGCGGTGAACAATTTTCACCTTTCCGGCGTTCCGCTTTCCCATTACCCGAAGCTGGTTGTCGGGCTGGCGATGGTCAAACAGGCGGCCGCTGACGCAAACCACCAGTTGGGCCACCTCAATGCAGCCAAGCATGCGGCTATCAGTGAAGCCTGTGCACGTCTGATTCGCGGCGATTTCCACGAGCACTTCGTGGTGGACATGATTCAAGGTGGCGCTGGCACTTCAACCAACATGAATGCCAACGAAGTCATCGCCAACATCGCTCTGGAAGCCATGGGCTTTGAGAAAGGCGACTACAAACAGCTGCACCCCAATAACGATGTCAACATGGCACAGTCGACTAATGATGCGTACCCGACGGCGATTCGTCTGGGTCTGCTGTTGGGTCACGACGCCCTGCTGGCCAGCCTCGACAGCCTGATTCAGGCATTCGCAGCCAAAGGCCAGGAATTCAACCACGTACTGAAAATGGGCCGTACCCAATTGCAGGACGCCGTGCCGATGACCCTCGGCCAGGAATTCCGCGCCTTTGCTACGACGCTGACCGAAGACCTGAACCGCCTTCGCAGCCTCGCACCAGAACTGCTGACCGAAGTAAACCTGGGCGGCACTGCCATCGGTACCGGTATCAACGCCGACCCTGGCTACCAGAAACTCGCCGTCGATCGTCTGGCGATCATCAGCGGTCAACCGCTGGTTCCGGCTGCTGACCTGATCGAAGCCACCTCCGACATGGGTGCCTTCGTGCTGTTCTCCGGCATGCTCAAGCGTACCGCCGTCAAACTGTCGAAGATCTGCAACGACTTGCGCCTGCTGTCCAGCGGCCCACGCACCGGCATCAATGAAATCAACCTGCCAGCGCGCCAGCCAGGCAGCTCGATCATGCCCGGCAAGGTCAACCCGGTTATCCCGGAAGCGGTCAACATGGTTGCCTTTGAAATCATCGGCAACGACCTGGCGCTGACCATGGCAGCCGAAGGCGGTCAGTTGCAGCTCAACGTGATGGAACCGCTGATCGCTTACAAGATTTTCGATTCGATCCGCCTGCTGCAACGCGCCATGGACATGTTGCGCGAGCACTGCATCGTCGGCATCACCGCCAACGAAACCCGCTGCCGCGAACTGGTCGAGCACTCCATCGGCCTGGTCACCGCGCTGAACCCGTACATCGGTTATGAAAACGCCACCCGTATCGCCCGTATCGCGCTGGAAACCGGCCGTGGCGTACTGGAACTGGTTCGCGAAGAAGGCTTGCTCGACGACGCCATGCTTGACGACATTCTGCGGCCGGAAAACATGATTGCTCCACGTCTGGTCCCGTTGAAGGCCTGATGAATTGCACGACTGCAACACGCTCACCAGGTTGAGGGACTAGACACTCCTCTCCCTTTTGGGGGTCCCGAGATGATTCTCTCCGGACCCTTTTTTTTACCTGCAAAACGCCCACTGCCAAAAACAACAAGGACGTATCGCTGCACTGGAAAGGAAAAGTATTGCAGACGCAAGACGAGCGCACCGGTATAGTGCGCGCCCCCTAAAAACAACAGCGAGGATTCTCCAATGCTTGAAGTCATTAACGACTTCCTTTCGGGCAAAGTGCTGATCGTACTGATCGTAGGGCTCGGCGGTTATTTCACGATTCGTTCGCGTTTCGTCCAGTTTCGCCACTTTTTCCACATGTTCGCTGTTTTCAGGGATAGTTTACGCAACAGCACCGGCCAGCTCAGTTCCTTCCAGGCATTGATGCTCAGCCTTGCAGGCCGGGTCGGCGCAGGCAACATTGCGGGCGTCGGTATCGCCGTAACATTGGGCGGCCCGGGCGCCGTGTTCTGGATGTGGGTCACCGCACTGGTGGGCATGGCCAGCAGCTTCATCGAGTGTTCACTCGCTCAGTTGTACAAACGCAAGGACTCCGAAGGCCAGTTCCGTGGTGGTCCGGCGTATTACATCCAGCATGGTCTGGGTAAGCGCTGGCTCGGTATGGTCATGGCACTGTTGCTGCTGGTGACCTTCGGTTTTGCCTTCAACGGCCTGCAATCCCACGCAGTCACCGACTCCCTCAAAGGCGCGTTCGGCATCGACACCATGACCACCGGCATCTGTCTGGTTGTGCTGCTCGGCCTTGCATTCGTCGGTGGCATCAAGCGTATCGCGGCGATTTCCGACCTTCTGGTACCGGTCAAAACCCTGATCTATATCGCTGTGACCATCTACGTCATCGTCCTGCAGATCGACCACGTTCCAGCCATGCTGGCGACTATCGTCAGAAGCGCATTTGGTCTGGACCCGGTTTTTGGCGGCCTGATCGGCAGCGCAATCGTCATGGGCGTGAAACGCGGCGTGTTCGCTAACGAAGCCGGTCTGGGCAGTGCGCCGAACGTGGCTGCCGTTGCACAGGTCGAGCACCCGATTTCACAAGGTGTGGTTCAGGCATTCAGCGTGTTCCTCGATACTTTTGTGATCTGCACCTGCACCGCGCTGCTGATCCTGCTCTCGGGCATTTACGACGTGGGCTACAGCGGCAACGGTATTGTTCTGGCACAGAACTCGCTGGCAGCCGTGGTCGGTGACTGGGGCCGTATCTTCATCAGCGTTGCCTTGGCACTGTTCGTCTTCACCTCGATTCTCTACAACTACTACCTGGGCGAAAACAGCCTGCGTTTCCTGGTGGGCGAGAGCAAGAAAGCCATCGTCGGCTATCGGGTTTTCGTATTGGTGCTGATCCTCTGGGGTGCCGTCGTTGATCTCAACACCGTGTTCGCCTTCGCCGACATCACCATGACGTTGCTGGCCTTCGTCAACTTGATCGCTTTGGCAATGTTGTTCAAAGTCGCCATGCGCATCCTGCGTGACTACGATGCGCAACGTAAGGCGGGCATCAAGACTCCAGTATTCGATTCAAGCCAGTTCCCGGATCTGGACCTGGACCGCACCGCATGGCCTGCCAACCCTGACCAGACACCGGTCAACCCGGTTGATGCCACGGCAAAGCCCGCTACTCAAGCCTGATAGTTAACGTCATACCGGAGAAGAACCATGACTTATGAACAGCCACAACCCGCTCAGCGAGTCATGGTTCTTTATACCGGCGGCACCATCGGCATGCAGGCCAGCGCCAACGGCCTGGCCCCGGCCTCGGGTTTTGAGGCACGCATTGCCGGGCAACTGGCCGAGCTGCCTGATCTGGTGGTCCCACAGTGGCGCTTTCGTGAGATGGCCCCGCTGATCGACAGCGCCAACATGACGCCTGCCTACTGGCTACGTCTGCGCGAAGCAGTCATCGATGCCGTCGATGTCGAGGGTTGCGACGCGGTGTTGATCCTTCACGGGACTGATACCCTGGCGTACAGCGCCGCAGCCATGAGCTTCCAGTTGCTGGGGCTTGATGCTCCGGTGCTGTTCACCGGCTCAATGCTGCCCGCTGGCGTCCCGGACAGTGATGCCTGGGAAAACGTCAACGGTTCATTGATCGAGCTGGGCAAAGGTCTGAAGCCGGGCGTGCATTTGTACTTCCACGGTGAACTGCTGGCCCCGACCCGTTGTGCAAAAATCCGCAGCTTCGGCCGCCATCCGTTCGCAGCGCTGAACCGCGCCCACAGCGGCGAAACTTCTGTTGCGCACCCCGCGCCACTGGATTATCGCCTGCCTAAAGTCGCGGCCAGCGTTGCCATCCTGCCGTTGTTTCCCGGTATCGGTGCAGCACAGCTGAACGCCGTCATCGACAGCGGCATTCAGGGTCTGGTGCTCGAATGCTTTGGCAGTGGCACCGGTCCCAGCGATGATCCAGCTTTCCTGACCAGTCTGGAACGCGCCCACCAACAAGGCATCTGCGTCGTTGCAATCACGCAGTGCCATGAAGGCGGCGTCGAACTGGACGTCTACGAAGCGGGCAGCCGCCTGCGCGGTGCAGGCGTGTTGTCCGGCGGCGGCATGACCCGTGAAGCAACGCTGGGCAAGCTGCACCTGTTGCTGGGTGCAGGCCTGCCACTTGATGAAGTACGCCGGCTGGTTGAAGTGGATCTGTGCGGGGAGCTGCGTTAAGCGCAGAGCCACAATCTCGCAGCAAACACTGATCCTGCAGGAGCCAACTTGTTGGCGAGGCGATAGTCTGGTTTATGCAGGTACAACGCATCCATCTCGTGGCTGACCTATGCACGTAGCGCAAAATTGCAGACCTTTCAGTCCTTGGAAACGAAAAAACCGGCACTGGGCCGGTTTCTTCACCCCAACGGCCAGCGAACTGAATCGCTGCGTACGGGGTTGAGTAGTGCGCTGATAATGGCATAAATAGTGAACGTGTCAACGCTCACTTTAGCCCTTACAAAACGCTTCCATTGCGTATGACAAAACGCTTTCTGAATACCTACCTGCTGATCAGAAGGGGACTACAACAAACTTTGTCCTTAGAGCTCACGAGCCCCTACAGGTTTTGGGTCAAAAATTACTAAGCCGTGCACTCAACCTTCGCATCGCGAAGCATCGAATCCAGGTTGCGCTCGATGTTTTCGCACAGCTTAGTCATCTGGATTTCGTGTTCGCTGGCTTTGAACGGGCTTTGCAGGTCGGTGCCGATCTTTTCGATGGCCAGCAGCATGAAGCCGACAACGGTCGATGCCAGTGGCGTATACCAGCCCAATGTGTCCACCAGGCCAATCGGCAGGATCACGCAGAACAGGCTGATGAACAAACGCGGGAACGCCACGTAGGGATAAGGCAGCGGCGTGTTGGCGATACGCTCCATCCCGCCCTGGCAGTTGGAGAGTTCCACCATTGTCGACTCGAGACGCGCCAGACGGATGCTGTCCAGACGGCCGGCTTTGTACTCTTTGGCCAACAGTGCAGCGGACGCATTAAGTATGTCGTTGGGGAAGTTGTTGGTTTCGTGCCTGCGTGCGTATTCCTCGCGGGTTATCAACGACTGTACTTCGTCGCCACAGGATTCACCCTTCAGATGCGCAGACAGGCATTTCACGAAGGCCACATGGCGACGCAGCAACACTGCTTTCACGGGATTCAACTCGCCGTCATCCTCAACCAGCGTCAGCACCTGACGGGCGAAGCTGCGGGAGTTATTCACCATCGCGCCCCACAAGGTGCGTGCTTCCCACCAACGGTTATAGGCGCTGGAATTACGGAAGCTGGTGAGCACTACCAGCGCAGACGCCAGCAAGGTCAACGGCAACGAGGGCAGGCTGATCTTGCGGTCCAGGAACAGCATGAAGTCGGCTGTGACCACTATGTCCCAGATCAGGAGCCAGAACAGTGACCAGCCTACATAACCTATGGTTTTCATTAAGAAACGGTATTTATCGACGATGGCTTGCTTCAAAACGATTACCTCATGGGCTACTGCGTAATACACGCCGCTCCCTGCTTCGAATGCAGTTGAGGTATATGGTTCGCCACTGACCGCATAAAAGCTGAACCGTTTAATGTTCAGTTAAGGTTGACCCGTGATGGCCATCGGACAGCCCCAAAATACAATGAACAAACCGCCCTCGGCTGCGCTCCACACTTATCTGGATGTTCAGCAGCACGTCACTGAGGGTTAATTCAATGGGCTCGTCTTTTTCCAGCGAACAACGCACCGCACGCGACCAACTCTGTATCAACACCATTCGCACCCTGGCCATGGACGCCGTGCAGAAGGCCAACTCTGGCCACCCCGGTACGCCCATGGCGTTGGCGCCGGTGGGCTATACCGTCTGGAATCAGTTCCTGCGCTACCACCCTGAACACCCGGACTGGCCGAATCGCGACCGCTTCGTACTGTCGGTCGGTCATGCCTCCATGTTGTTGTACTCGCTGCTGCACCTGGCGGGTGTGGTTGAAATCGATGAGCACGGCAAGCCTTCGGGCAAACCGGCGGTAAGCCTTGAGGACATCAAGCAGTTTCGTCAGATGGACTCCAAGACCCCGGGCCACCCGGAATACCGCATGACCACGGGCGTGGAAACCACCACCGGCCCGCTCGGTCAAGGCTGTGCCAACAGCGTTGGTATGGCGATGGCAGAGCGTTGGCTGGGTGAACGCTTCAATGCACCTGACCGCACGCTATTCGATTACAACGTGTATGTGCTGTGTGGCGACGGCGACATGATGGAGGGCGTAACCGCTGAAGCGGCGTCCATGGCCGGGCATCTGAAGCTCGCCAATCTGTGCTGGATCTACGACAACAACACCATCAGCATCGAAGGCCACACTGAATTGGCCTTCAGTGAAGACGTCCAGACCCGCTTTGAAGGCTACGGCTGGAACACCCTGCATGTGGCCGATGCCAACGATACCGAAGCGTTGGCCCGCGCCATCGAAGTGTTCAAACGCACCGATGATGCGCCAACCCTGATCGTGGTCGACAGCGTGATCGGCTTTGGTTCGCCCAACAAACACAACACCGCAGCGGCCCACGGCGAGCCGTTGGGTGAAGATGAAATCAAGCTGACCAAGAAAGCCTACGGCTGGGACGAAAACGCCAGCTTTCTGGTGCCCGACGAAGCTCGCACCTGGCTGCGAGACGCCCTGATTGAACGCAATGCCGTTGATTATGAAACATGGCAAGGCGCGCTCAATAAGCTGGAGGAAGAACAAGCGGATCTGGCCGATGAGCTACAACGCATGCGCGCCGGAGAAATGCCCGAGCACTGGCAGGAAAACTTGCAAGCCTTCGAGACCGACGCCAAGGGCATCGCATCGCGTGCGTCGGGTGGCAAGGTCCTCAATGCTTTCGCGGCGAAAATCCCTTGGTTGTTGGGCGGATCGGCTGACTTGTCACCGTCGACCAAGACCAACCTGACGTTCGACGGAGCCGGGAGTTTTTCCGCCGACAATTACAGCGGTCGCAACTTGCACTTCGGCATTCGCGAACACGCCATGGGCTCGATCGCCAATGGTATGGCGCTGTCTTACGTACGGCCTTACACCTCGACGTTTCTGGTGTTCAGCGATTACATGAAGCCGCCGATTCGGCTGGCTTCGATCATGGAGTTGCCGGTGATCTTCGTCTTCACCCACGACTCCATCGGCGTTGGCGAAGACGGCCCGACTCACCAGCCTATCGAGCAGTTAACACAGCTTCGCGCTACCCCCGGTTTACTGACGCTGCGCCCCGGCGACGCTAATGAAACCGCACAGGCCTGGAAAGTCGCCTTGGCGCAAACCAGTCGCCCCTCGTGCATCGTGCTTTCGCGACAACCCCTGCCCACGCTGGACCGCACGCAATACAGCTCAGCCGAAGGTCTGGCAAAAGGCGCGTATGTACTGGCCGACGCCAAAGACGGCGAACCTGAGGTGATTCTGATTGCCACCGGCAGCGAGGTTGGGATGACCGTGCAGGCCTTCGAGCAACTGAAAGCCCAGGGCGTTGCTGCACGCGTGGTATCGATGCCGAGTTGGGAGTTGTTTGAGGATCAGGATCAGGCCTATCGCGACAGCGTATTCCCGCCTTCTGTCACTGCTCGGGTTGCAGTGGAACAGGCAGGCCCATTGGGTTGGGATCGATATGTGGGTAACACAGGCGCCAAGGTCACGATGAACACCTTCGGCGCTTCGGCTCCTATCGACAAACTGCAGGCCAAGTTTGGGTTTACGGTGGAAAACATCGTCAAACTGGCGAAGGAGCAGATTGGACGATGACAAACCTTGTAGGAGCCAACGTGTTGGCGAGGCGATTTAGACAGGCAAATTGATCTGCTGTCTGTACTGGCGCTTCGCGAACAAGTTCGCTCCTACAGTTCTTGCTTCGCGAACAACTCAGCAACCGCTCAACGCAACCTGCGGCTTCTCACCCGGGAAGAAGAACGGGCGAAATTTCACGCCTGCCACGTTGCCGACGTAAGCCGCCACCAACCACAACCACCCGTGCAGGCTGCCGGAGGCGATGCCGCTGAAGTACGCACCGATGTTGCAGCCGTAAGCCAAGCGCGAACCGTAGCCCAACAACAGACCACCGATCACTGCCGCGACTATCGAACGCGCCGGGATTTTAAGGTTTGGCGCGAATTTTCCTGCCAACCCTGCCGCCAGCAACGCACCGATCATGATGCCGATGTCCATTACGCTGGTGATGTCTTCCCATACCGGTGCGGCCAGCGCTTTGGCATTGGCTGGCATCTGCCAGAACGCCCAACTGCCAACATCCACACCCAGAGAACCCGCGACCTTTGCGCCCCACAAGGCGAATGCCGAAGTGATGCCCCACGGACGACCGGCCAGGGCCAAGGTTGCGTAGTTGAGCAATGCCAAACCTATCGCACCCCACACCAGTGGCCATGGACCGTGCAGGAAGCGACGCAGACCGACATGTTCGCTGGTCACTGCCAATTCCAGTTGGCCGTGACGGCGTTTTTCCAGACGCACAGTGACGAACGCAATGACCGCGAACACCGCCAGGCTCAGCACCAATGCCGGGACTACACCAAAACTTTTAACAATGGAGGTCGCCGGGAAAGACGGCAGTGCGAACCACCAGTCAACGTGGTGAGTCGCAATCAGCGAGCCGAGGATGAAAAACAGCAGCGTCACCAGCATCCGCGCATTGCCGCCGCCCGCCGTGAACAGCGTACCGGACGCACAACCACCACCCAGTTGCATGCCGATGCCGAAGATAAAGGCACCAAACACCACGGATACACCCGCTGGCGCAACCAGACCATTCACCGGCTGACCGAACAGAGTTCCTGCGCCCAAGGCCGGGAAGAACAGCACGACGGCGATGGCCAGCATGACCATCTGCGCCCGCAAGCCAGCGCCACGACGCTCACGGATGAACACACGCCACGCGGAAGTAAAGCCGAAAGCTGCGTGGTAGAGAGTCAGGCCCAATGCCGCACCGACGATCAGCAGAAGGACCTGACGTACGCCAACGCTGCTCAGCAGAAACATAGCGATGAACAACAGCAGGAAAACAGCAATCAGCGGCGCACCGGGCTTGCGAGCCGGCGCCGCAGCAAGAGAAGTACTCATGGGAAGTCTCGGTTTTAAAGGGGTAATGGCGGCAAGTATATCGCGCACAAGCTTTCATGATCCTGCCGAGGCGCTGTTGCGCGGCAAAGGTTGACCCCTATAAAAACAACTCACTGAATTGAAATGCATTTTCTGTAGGAGCGACCGGGGTGGCGTTCCACCGAGCACCGCGAGGCCGCGATTGTGATCTGTCTGATACACCGCCATCGCGGCCTCGCGGTGCTCGTGCGCTCCTACAGGCCCAGTGTTTGCTTCGTGATAGCGATGCGTCAAGGGCACAGGGCGACCTATCAAAAATCAGGTTTCACTCGCCAAACCTGCTTCAACCTTTCCAAAGCATCCACAATGTCCGCCTCAGGCACCGCGGCAAATCCCAGCACCAGTCCTGTCCTGTTATCCACAGGCTCGCTGGATTCCGGAAGCCAGTACCCGCTCAGCGGGCTGATTTCGACGCCGACACTTTTAGCTTTTTCGATCAGTTCTGTTTCCCGCTCAAGGCTGTCCACTCTCACTGCCACATGCAGCCCGGCAACGACTTTAGGCATCGCTGCGCAGCCTGGTATGCCCTCCGGCCAGTGACGGAGCAAAGTATTGCGACGACTCAATGCCGCACGGCGCATTCGGCGGATGTGACGCTGGAAGTGTCCCGCAGCAATGAATTCGGCCATCACCGCTTGGGTACTCACTTCGGAGTGGCGCATGTCCACAGCACGTCGACGGCTAAACGGTTCAACCAACCCCGCAGGCAGCACCAGATAGCCGAGGCGCAACCCCGGATAAGCAATCTTGCCGAATGTGCCGACATACAAAACCCGTCCGCTTCGATCCAACGCCGCCAACGGTGCCAATGGCGCGCCGCTGTAGCGGTACTCGCCATCGTAGTCATCCTCGACAATCCAGCCCCGCGTCTTCTGCGCCCAATCAAGCAATTCGAGGCGTCGAGCCAGGCTCATCACCACGCCCATCGGGTACTGATGGGACGGCGTGACATAAGCCAGTTTGCAGGCGTGTCGCTGTAACTGCTCGCAGCACATACCGTCTTCATCAACATCTATGCCATGCAACTTTGCCCCGGCGATGGCAAACGCATGACCGGCGGCGCGATAGCCGGGATTCTCTATCGCAACACCGTCACCCTCCTCCAACAGCAGCTGTGCACAAAGACTAATCGCTTGCTGTGCGCCACTGGTGATTACTATTTGCTCACCGCGACACTGGAGACCGCGCGAGGTACGCAGATAAGCAGCGATCAACTCGCGCAGACGTGTGTCGCCTGCCGCCGGACCATAACCTAGCATCGCCAGATCAGGCTTTCGCCAAAAGGCTGCGTAAAGCCTGCCCCAAACGGCAAACGGAAACAGATCAAACGCCGGAACACCGACTCTGAAGGCCCTCGGCGCACTCGGCAGATACGCGCCGAGATGATGACTCTCAAGCTTCTTGATGGCTGAACTGTGGATAACTTCGTCAGGAAGATTTAGCAGTGATTTCTCTGATTTTGTGGATAAGGCTGTGGGTAAGCCTGTAGATAACCCTGTGGACACTTTTGTGGATAATTTTCTGTCGGGGAGTACCTGACTTGATAATTGAGCCACATAGGTTCCGTCGCCCACACGCCCATCGGTGAAACCCTCGGCATAGAGCTGGTCGTAGGCACGCATCACACTATTGCGGGAAATACCCAGGGATTCAGCCAGATCGCGACTTGCCGGCAAACGCGTCCCACCGCTCAAGCGCCCGTCGAGGATACGTGCACGCAGCGTTTGATAGAGCTGGCGGCTCAACCCCTGACGGCGATCAAGCTCAATACCCGCAAGGCTGAACGGGAAAGACGGCAGCAGTCCGGACATGCATTGGCCCTATCAAATTGACAATTAATGGCTCTTACAACCAACCAATAGCCTGCCTAGGATTGAGACTTCGGCCAAGAGATATTTCCATGTACATACCGAGCGCTTTCAAAGACGACGACCTTGACAGCCTGCATGGCCTGATCGAGCAGACCCGGCTGGCGATTCTGGTTACCCATGACGAGCACGGCATGCAGGCCAGTCATTTGCCGCTGTTGTTGCGGACCGATCAAGGCGTAAATGGCACGCTATATGGACATTTGGCCAAGGCCAACCCGCAGTGGCGCGCTTTGGAAAACGGCGCGCAGGCACTGGTGATTTTTCCCGGCGCAGAAGCTTACATCAGCCCGTCGTTTTATCCGGCCAAGGCTGAACACGGCAAAGTAGTACCCACCTGGAATTACGTGGCCGTTCACGCCTACGGCGTCGCGCAGGTTTTCAATGATCCGCAGCGACTGCTGGATGTCGTCAGCGGCCTGACCGACAAACACGAAAGCGAGCGCATCAAACCTTGGGCGGTGGCCGACGCACCTGCCGATTACATCGACAAGATGCTGGGTGCCATTGTTGGCTTTGCATTGCCCATTGAGCGCCTGGAAGGCAAACGCAAACTCAGCCAGAACCGTGCGGCAGCGGACATTGCAGGCGTGCGTGACGGGCTGGCCGCAAGCGCAGATATCAAAGATCAGAAACTGGCTCAGTTGATGAGCTGAAAGTGTTTTTTGACGCAAATCCGGATCTGCACGCTGTCTCGCGGCAAACATAGGGCCTGTAGGAGCTGCCGAAGGCTGCGATCGCGGTGTGTCCGATAAATGCTTCGCAGCCTTCGGCAGCTCCTACAGAAAAAGCATTTATTCAGTTGGTTATTACGATAGGAGACCGCTGTGACCGATATTCAGATTCGCCCGGTTACCGAGCAGGATCACGCCGCGTGGCTACCGTTGTGGCAGGCCTACTTGCGCTTCTACAAAACCGAGCTGTCCGACGCCGTGACCGCCAGCACCTGGCAGCGCTTTCTCGACCCGTCTGAACCGACCAACGCGGCATTGGCCTGGCAGGACGGCACAGCGGTGGGCATGGTCCATTTCATCTACCATCGCTCCAACTGGAGCATCGCTAACGCCTGTTACCTTCAGGATTTGCTGGTCGCTCCCCAGCAACGCGGTACTGGCGTTGGCCGACGGTTGATCGAGTACGTGTATGCAACCGCCAAGGCCAATGATTGCGATAAGGTTCACTGGCTGACTCACGAAACCAACGCCACCGCCATTCAGCTGTATGAACGTATCGCTGAACGCCCGGGCTTAATCCAATTTCGCAAAGCGCTCTAGGAAGCTCATCTATGTCGACCCCTGTACCTGATTGGCAAGCCGTCGCACTGCCAGATGCCCGAACACTGGAAGGACGCTTCATTCGCCTGGAAAAACTCAGCGTTGCGCGCCACGCCGACGGCTTATGGGATGCGCTGCAAGGTCCCGGCTCCGATCCGAAGCTTTGGGATTACTTGCCCTACGGACCATTTCTGAAGCGCAGCGAGTTTGATACCTGGCTGAGCCGCCACGAAGCAGATACCGACCCGTGGTTCTACACGGTGGTGGACCAGGCGACGGGCGCTGTTGATGGTTACCTGAGCCTGATGTCCATCGTGGCGGCTCATGGCCGAATAGAAATCGGCCACGTGACCTTCGGCGCATCGATGCAACGCACGCCGAAAGGTACCGAGGCGATTTATTTGTTGGCAAAGGAATCCTTCACGCTGGGTTACCGCCGCCTGGAATGGAAATGCAACGCCAACAACGCCCGCTCAAAACGCGCGGCGGAGCGGTTCGGCTTCAGCTACGAAGGCACATTCCGCCAGCACATGGTGGTCAAAGGCGTGAACCGTGACACGGCCTGGTATTCGATTATCGACAAGGAGTGGCCTCAACTGCAGCAAGCTTTCGAGAGCTGGCTGGCTGTGGGTAACTTCAAGGATGGGCAGCAGTTGAAGGGGCTGGAGGCTTTTCGCGGAATCTGACCGATTTGGTTCATGTACCGCGCAGGAGAGCAAATGCCTTCGGATATGAAGGACGTATGAGAGAACAGAGGCTCCTGCGCGGTACAGCCATCAACAACCCGTTACACACAAAACCGTTGGCGGCCGAACAAAAAACCTTCGTCGGGCTAAGGTTTAGTTCATGCCAACCAGGCATACGCTCATTAACCCACAATAAAACAACAAGGATGTTGTGACATGAATGTATTAGCTGCAGCAAAGCAAGAAAACCCGTGGCGGGTCCCTGCCCCGGTTTTGCACAACGGTAAATACGGCAGCGTTATCGTCGACCGTGGGGAGTGGAAGAAATCCCTCCCGGTCGCCAGTACCCTTCGACATACTTTTTCGGACAGCGCTGTCGGCGCTCAGTCGCTGATTATTGTCGGTACGTCATTGCAGATCTTCGAGTACCTTCTTTCTCATCAAAAGCATGGGGTCGAAAGCAATATCAAAGACCTGCCGGACATCTACATGGGTATCGCAAGGTTCAAGCCCAAAGAGCGATTCACTGCCGTGTTTCCTATTGGCGACGCGCTGGTCAATGTGGTGAATTATTTTGCCAGCACCATTCCGGTACCGGACTGGGTAACGCTCGTTGCAAGCCCGACCAGTCTGGATGCCATGAAAAAGTCGTTCGATGGCTTGAGTCAGGCACAGATGGCCCAAGGAGAAATCCTTTACGTCAAGTTCGGCTACTTGCCGGAAGAAGGTATGCAGAAGATCGCGACCAAAAGCATCAGCTTCAGGCAGGTGGCTGAGGTAATCCAACAACGCTATAAAAAATCGTAACGAGATTGGACCTGCCCCTCTCAACCTGTGAGGTCATCTATCCATAGAGGCCAAGAGCTGGGCTGGGGCTTGCTCATACGTGGTGAGACGTTATCAATTGATCTGCTTATGACGCCTCACCACGCCCATCTGCAAACCAAACGGCCGGAATACCGCATTCAATGACTTGAGCGTCGGATTACCCTCACCTTGCTCGATCTGAATCAGCGTGCGCACCGAGATTTTGCACATCTTGGCGTACTGGCTTTGATGCAGCCTCGCGCCCTCGACTCGCAGCCGCTTGACCGCTTCGCCCATCTCGAGGCTACCGTCAGCAATGCCCTGCTGAACGCTTTCGATCAGCAGCGCGCGGGCATCGATGGATAAGGTCATTGCAGCCCCCAGGTGGTCAGCCGCTGATCCAGCTTGACCAAGGCAATGGCTGGATGGTTGAACGTCGCGTCAGGCAGACCGCTGTCGCGCAATATATCCGGCAGCGCTCTCAGCTGTTGGGCGTCTTGACGCAAGCGCTCGAAAGCCTGCTGCGGATCAAGAATATCTGCCAGTGCATCACATGCCGCGCGCCAGTTGACGACACCTGCTCGCTCGATGGACTTCGACCATTTGGTTGTACGAGTGATGCCCTCGGAATCCATGACCATGGGTGCAAGATCATAAATCGGTGCAAGTCGATAACCGTCTTGGCTGCGAATAATTGCCGTATTGCGACCGTGATTATCCGAGTTACCAAGGATCTGGTTAATCAAGTCACGGCGAAGGTATTCGGCCACTAGATCAGGTATTTCTGCCTTCTGCCCGGCCTGCGACCATAACCCACTCAGAAGCGTGATCACCTCCTGATGATCCATGCGACTGCCTGGAATCGTTACTCCGGCCAGCGAATAGACAGACTCTACCGCCAGTCGCTCCACACCTTGCTCCGTGATACGACGGTCAAAGCGTTTCATCCACAGGCTTGGCTTGTTCGCCTCCTCCAGTGCCATATCCTCTGTCGCGACAGTGTCGATGCCCAGCGCTTGCAGCGCCCTGTAGTACAAGTACTCACTGCGCAAAATATCCTGATCATTGTTCACAGCCTGATTGCGTGCGAGCTTGATGAACCAGTGCTCTTTGGCTTGTTCATCAGCCAGTACCGCATCCGGGTAAAGCAAGCCGTCCAGGCCTTGCGTCATCAACAGCTTCGGCGCTTCGCCCCCCGCACCGGTAGCCCCACCAATGGCAGCGCCTTGTTCATAGGCATATTCAAGAAAGTGCTGGTCACGGGTGATGACATCCGCACGCGTAAAGCCCATGGCCTCGCCCTCTTCCAGGACGGCTACTGACTCCTTGACCCGCAAGTTGCCAATGGGAGCAGGCGTGCTGCGCCCAAGCAGGTACAAGTCGTCGCTCAAACCTTCCGGCTTTTGTCGACCTAGCTGGGTGATTAGGAAGCGCCTGGCCGCGCCAGAAGGAGCAATGTCATGCAGAAAAGCCGGGGCCTCACGCAATGAGAATGTTTCAAAATCCACCGGCAGGCGGGCGCTCACGCCTTGGGAGAAAGAGTTCGGGTATGCGTCCAGAACGTAAGCCGCCTTGTAGGCGAAGCGACATGGACCGAGAAACCCTTTTGCGGGATCGTCAAACGAAAGGGTCATGGCATCCTTCCAGACGCCACTGCCATAAATCTGAAGAGTGAGGTTATACATGGGACGCCTGCAATTTATTGCACCTGCCAGCCAGTAAAAGTGCGTATATCTGCACTATAGTGCATTTCCTGACTCATGCGCCGGGCAATAGATGCAATTTAATGCAGTTAATAATTTTTGAAGTAAAAAAGGGAGCCATATAGGCCCCCCGAGGAAATCTAACCGTTATTTCTGTAGTAGCTCAAGCACCGCGAGGCAGCAATGGCGGTCTTTCTGATACACCGCTTTCGCGGCCTCGCGGTGCTCGTGCGTTCCTACAAGCTCCCTGTTTCACGCACCACAGCACGGTGTTATGTGCACCGAGGTAGAGCCGGGAGTTCAGAGATCAATGCATTCAACCTTCAATCTCAACCAGTATCTCACCCGGGTTGACCCGATCGCCCTTGGCCACGTGAATGGCGACTACCTTGCCGGCGATTGCAGCCTGGACTTCGGTTTCCATTTTCATCGCTTCGGTGATCAGTACAGCCTGACCGGCCTTGACCATGTCGCCTTCCTTGACCAGCACATCGACGATGTTACCGGGCATGGCCGTGCTGACATGGCCTGGTGCGCTTGCCTGGGTTCGCTTGCTGGCGCCGCCGCTGACAAATTCGTTGAGCGGTTCGAACACCACTTCTTCCGGCATGCCATCGATGGAAAGGTAGAAGTGGCGCTTGCCTTCAGCCTTGACGCCCACCCCGGTGATGTCCACACGGTAGCTCTCGCCATGCACGTCGATGACGAACTCGGTGGGTACGCCCTCGCCTCCCGGCTTGCTCACACCACCCGCTTCAGGGATAGGCAGCAGCTCTTCAGCCTTAAGGGTGCCCGCAGCGCGCTCTTCGAGGAACTTGCGGCCGATGTCCGGGAACATGGCATAAGTCAGTACGTCCTCTTCAGATTGAGCCAAAGCGCCAATTTCGCCGCGCAGTTTGGTCATTTCCGGCTTTAGCAGGTCCGCAGGCCGAACATCGATCAGTTCTTCATTGCCGATGGCCTGACGGCGCAGCTTTTCGTCCACCTGGCCCGGCGCCTTGCCATAACCGCCTTGCAGGTAAAGCTTCACTTCATTGGTGATGGTCTTGTAACGCTCACCGGCCAACACGTTGAAGAACGCTTGAGTACCCACGATCTGCGAGGTCGGCGTGACCAGCGGCGGATATCCCAGGTCCTTGCGTACTCGCGGAATCTCGGCCAGCACTTCGCCCATACGGTTCAGCGCGCCCTGCTCTTTGAGCTGATTGGCAAGGTTGGAAATCATCCCGCCTGGCACTTGGTTAACCTGCACACGGGTGTCGACAGCCGTGAATTCGCTTTCGAACTGGTGATACTTCTTACGAACTGCGTAGAAATACAGACCAATTTCCTGCAGCAGCTCCAGGTTCAAGCCGGTATCGAATTCGCTGCCTTTAAGGGCGGCAACCATGGACTCAGTGCCCGGATGGCTGGTGCCCCAGGCGAAGCTGGAGATGGCGGTGTCGATATGGTCCGCACCGTTCTCGATGGCCTTGAGTTGGCACATAGCGGCCAGACCAGCCGTGTCGTGGGAGTGGATGAACACCGGCAATGACTGCTCGGCTTTGAGCGCCTTGACCAGTTCACCCGTCGCATAAGGTGTCAGTAAACCGGCCATGTCCTTGATCGCCACCGAATCACAGCCCATGGATTCCATCTGTTTGGCCTGGGCAACGAAGGCCTCGATGGTGTGTACCGGGCTGGTGGTATAGGCGATGGTGCCCTGAGCATGTTTGCCAGCGGCTTTCACCGCCTCGATGGCGACACGCAGGTTACGCACGTCGTTCATGGCGTCGAAGCTACGGAACACATCAATGCCGTTGACCGCCGCTTTCGCAACGAAAGCTTTGACCACGTCGTCGCTGTAGTGGCGATACCCCAGCAGGTTCTGGCCGCGCAGCAGCATTTGCAGACGTGTGTTGGGTAATGCCGCGCGCAGTTGGCGCAGACGCTCCCACGGGTCTTCTTTCAGAAAGCGAACGCAGGCATCAAACGTCGCGCCGCCCCAGCACTCCAGCGACCAATAGCCAACCTTGTCGAGCTTGTCGCAGATCGGCAGCATGTCTTCGGTGCGCATCCGGGTGGCCAACAGAGACTGGTGAGCGTCACGCAGGATGGTGTCGGTTACAAAAATCTTCTTGGACATTACGTATTCCTCACAGGCCTGCATGGGCGGCGATGGCAGCAGCGATGGCCAGGGCCAGCTCTTCGGGTTTGCGCTTGATCGAGTAGTTGGTCAGCTCAGGGTGGCTTTCAACGAAACTGGTATTGAACTGACCGCTACGGAATTCCGGATTACGCAGAATCTCCTGGTAATACGCGGCAGTGGTTTTCACCCCTTGCAGACGCATGTCATCCAGTGCGCGCAGGCCACGGTCCATCGCCTCTTCCCACGTGAGCGCCCAGACAATCAACTTCAGGCACATGGAGTCGTAATACGGCGGGATGGTGTAACCGGTATAGATCGCTGTATCGGTCCGCACGCCGGGGCCGCCGGGCGCGTAATACCGGGTGATCTTGCCGAAGCTCGGCAGGAAGTTGTTCTTCGGGTCTTCGGCATTGATCCGGAACTGCAGAGCAAAACCGCGGTGAATAATGTCTTCCTGCTTGACCGACAGCGGCAGGCCGGACGCGATCCGAATCTGTTCGCGGACGATATCGATACCGGTGATTTCCTCGGTGATGGTGTGCTCCACCTGCACCCGGGTGTTCATCTCCATGAAGTACACCTCGCCCTCGGCGAGCAGGAACTCCACAGTACCGGCATTTTCGTAGCCCACTGCCTTGGCCGCGCGTACCGACAGATCACCAATGTAGGCGCGTTGCTCTGGAGTCAGTTGCGGGCTGGGCGCGATCTCGATCAACTTCTGGTTGCGGCGCTGAATCGAGCAATCACGCTCGAACAGGTGCACGACGTTGCCGAAGCTATCGCCAAGGATCTGCGCTTCAATGTGCTTGGGATTGACGATGCACTTTTCGAGGAAAACTTCTGCCGAGCCAAATGCCTTGGTCGCCTCGGAAATCACTCGCGGAAACGCCTGCTCCAGCTCTTCTCGACTGTTGCAACGACGAATACCCCGACCGCCACCGCCCGAGGTAGCCTTGAGCATGACCGGGTAACCGATGCGGTCCCCTTCCTGCAGCGCCTCAGTGATATCGGCAACGTTGCCTTCCGTACCCGGCGTCACGGGTACGCCGGCTTTGATCATGCTGCGGCGCGCTTCAGTCTTGTCCCCCATGCGGCGGATGACTTCAGCAGATGGACCTATGAATTTAATGCCACGTTCGGCGCAGATGTCAGCCAGTTCGGCATTTTCCGAAAGGAAGCCGTAGCCCGGATGCAATGCATCGCAACCAGTCTCTACCGCAAGATTGACCAGCTTGCGCGGGTTCAGATATCCCGCCAGAGGCTCGGCACCAATACTATGGGCTTCGTCCGCCCGCTTTACGTGTAACGCGTGACGGTCGGCATCGGAGAAGATTGCCACCGAACGGATGCCCATCTCGGCGCAAGCGCGCACGATCCGGACAGCGATCTCACCGCGGTTGGCGATCAGGATTTTTGTTATCACGAGTATTCCCTCGACCGTAGAACCGGTTTTGTAGTTGAACCAGTTTTTGTAACAGCGCGTGTGGTTGATTGCCGCAGGAACACCCTATGCCCGATCAGGAATTAATAAAAATGAGTAAAAATTGGGTTGTGTATAAGTAAAGACTTATAGTTGTCGCTTCAGCGACCAGGCGGGGCCGGTAAATATGCGTAAGTCATTGATGCGTATGACATTGCGTCAGCTTCGAATTTTCAACGAGGTGTGTGATCTGCGTTCATACAGCAGAGCAGCGGAAGAAATGTCACTCACTCAACCGGCTGTCAGTCTGCAAATCCGTCAGCTTGAGGAACTGGTAGGCCAGCCGCTGTTTGAGTACGTCGGGAAAAAGCTGTACCTGTCCGAAGCCGCCGAAGCGTTGCAATCGGCCAGTCGCGATATCTTCGGGCGCCTGGAAAACCTGGATATGCAACTCACTGATATGCAGGGCTCACTGCAAGGGCAGTTGAAGCTAGCCGTTGAGTCGAGCTGTAAATACTTCATTCCGCACCTGTTTGCCGCTTTCAAACGCAACTACCCGGACGTGGTTCTGAGCCTGACCGTGGTCAACCGCGCCCAAGTCATCCGGAGGCTGTCGGACAACCGCGATGACCTGGTGGTGATGTCCATGGTCCCGCAGGATATGGGCCTGGAGTTCCTGCCGTTCCTCAATAATCCGATTGTAGCCGTCGCCCCGCCCGATCATCCGTTGTGCGACGCACGCGCACTGGCGCTCAAGGACCTGGAGCCCTATCCGCTACTGATCCGGGAAAATGGTTCGGGGACTCGCAAAGCCTGCGAAGAGTATTTCAAAGACAAGCGTGTGCACTTCACGACAACCATCGAGATGTCGGCCCACGAAGCGCAGCGTGAAAGTGTACTGGCCGGGCTGGGCATCGCGATGCTGACTCGTCACGCGGTCAGTCTGGAACTTGCCACCGGCATGCTCAAAGAGTTACCGGTGGCAGAGTTACCGTTGTATCGCAGTTGGTGCGTGGTGCAGGCCAAGGATCGACGTCTGTCGCCCGTGGCGCACGCCTTCCAGGCGTTCATCCGCACCGAACGTGCGCAGATCAGCCAGCTGATGGAGCGTTTCGACGGGCGCCTTCCAAAGGTTTAGCGGCCTGCCAGAAGCGCTCTGAAACGCTCTCTTCGAAGTCGCACAACTCCTGATTG
The DNA here is from genome assembly GCF_002158995.1 of Pseudomonas caspiana. Taxonomy (GTDB): domain Bacteria; phylum Pseudomonadota; class Gammaproteobacteria; order Pseudomonadales; family Pseudomonadaceae; genus Aquipseudomonas; species Aquipseudomonas caspiana. The sequence goes on from NZ_LOHF01000013.1 coordinate 20,419, forward strand.
AGCCGACGCGCTTCGCAATAGCTTTCTATTGCCCGACGAAACCCCATACGTCGCTGATCTTCCTGCTGACGGCGGGTTTTGACGGTGCTGCTCTGTTGCGAGTCATCGTAGTGCCGAGGCATATCCTGTCTCCCAGTGCGTTGCGGGAGTATCAGGGTGCCCAAAGGCTGTGACGGTAACGCGGCGGATGCATTACAAATTGGTGAAAACTGAAGGCCTGACGCTGACGACGCATCGTCGGGCCTGAATCAGCCGTTCAATCTTCGTGGGATTTGATCGACTTGGGCGACAGACGAAGGCTGCGCAGACTGCGCTTCACGCTCTTGAGATGGTTGACCAGGCTAGGCCCACGCGCCATCGCGACACCCATTGCCAACACATCGATGACTACCAGATGCGCGATGCGCGAGGTCAGAGGCGTATAGATTTCGGTGTCCTCATGCACATCAATCGCCAGATTGACTGACGACAGTTCGGCCAACGGCGTCTGGCTTGGGCACAAAGTGATCAACGTCGCGCCTGTCTCGCGGACCAGATTCGCCGTAATCAGCAAATCCTTGGAGCGCCCGGACTGAGAAATGCAGACCGCAACATCGGTCGGCGTCAGGGTAACGGCCGACATGGCCTGCATGTGCGGATCTGAATAAGCCGCCGCGCTGAGCAAAAGCCGGAAGAACTTATGCTGCGCGTCAGCCGCCACTGCCCCCGACGCACCAAAGCCGTAAAACTCGACCCGCTTTGCCGCCGCCATGGCCGTTACAGCCAACTGCAGAGCATGGGGATCAAGGTTTTCGCGAACTTCCATCAGCGTGTGCAGGGTGGTGTCAAAAATCTTCAGGCTGTAGTCCGCGACCGAGTCATCTTCATGGATCGCGAACTGGCCAAAGCTAGCCCCGGCAGCAAGACTCTGTGCCAGCTTGAGCTTCAAATCCTGAAAGCCGGTACAACCAATGGCGCGGCAGAAGCGCACGATGGTCGGCTCACTGATACCAACGCTATGCGCCAGATCGGCCATGGAACTGTGCATCACAGCCGCTGGGTCAAGCAGCACGTGGTCGGCGACTTTCAGCTCCGACTTGCGTAACAGATGGCGTGACTGGGCGATGTGTTGCAGCAGATTCAAAGGGGCAGACTCGGCAAAGGTGCATGGGACGGGATGTAGCTTTCTTGTAGTTATACTACATGACCTGCGGGACGCCCAGTTAAACGAACCAGGTCTGGCAAACACGGACGACTTGAAGAGAAATCCAACAGTAAGAAAGGACAAGTCCTACATCAGGACCAGACGCGGTTGACGTTTTCCTTCAAGACTCCGGCCAGCGCATCAGCCTCAATCGGCCGACTGATCAAATACCCTTGCACCTCATCGCAATCGTTACTGCGCAGGAAATCCAGTTGCGCCTGAGTTTCAACGCCCTCTGCTACGACTTTCAAACCGAGGCTGTGGGCCATGGCGATAATTGCGCGAGTGATTGCGGCGTCTTCAGTGCCTTCGCCCAACCCGCGAATGAACGCTTGATCGATCTTCACGTAATCAACCGGAAAGCGCTTGAGGTAGCTCAGAGACGAATAGCCAGTGCCAAAATCGTCAATGGCCAGCTTCACACCCAGCTCCCGTAACTGTTGGAAGGTCGTGATGATGTGCTCGACGCTGTCGAGCAATTGGCTTTCGGTTAATTCCAGCTCTAGCCAATGAGGGGCAAGGCCGGTTTCCTCGAGCACGTGTCGCACCAGAGTGACCAGCTTGCCTTGACGTAGTTGATGCACCGACAGGTTGACCGACACCCGAATAGGCTCAAGCCCTTGGCTCTGCCATTCGCAAGCTTGGCGACACGCTTCACGCAGGACTATCTCGCCGATGGAGACGATCAGGCCCGTCTCCTCCGCCAGGCTGATGAAGTCTCCCGGCGGCACCATGCCGCGTTCTGGATGACGCCAACGCACCAGAGCTTCCGCCGCATCAAGTCGTCCGGTCGCCAGGGACAGCTTCGGCTGATAGAACACTTCCAACTGTTTATCTTCAATGGCTCTGCGCAGTTGAATCTCCAGTTGCAGACGCTCGAGGGTGCTGGCTTGAAGACTTTCAGTGAAGAACTGGAAGTTATTACCGCCCAGGTGCTTGGCATGCTGCATGGCTATATTGGCCTGACTGACCAGCGCCGAGATTTCCCGCGCCGAATCGGGCAACAAGCTAATGCCTACCGAGGCGCTGACCACTAAATCATGCCCCGCGACGGCGATGGGTGTGCGCAGCTTGGCCAACAGTCGTGTGGTGACACGGGTCAGACTGGACAGATTGCCGTACGAGTCGAACAGCACGGCAAACTCATCGCCCGACAATCTGGCGATGGTATCCGCTTCTGGCAGTGCACTCCCGAGACGCCGCGAGACGTGCTTGAGCAACTGGTCCGCAACCTCGTGGCCCAAGCTGTCGTTGAGTAATTTGAAGCGATCCAGATTGATGTGCAGCAGTGCCAGACTCCTGCCACCTTGGCGCACCCGTTGGTTGGCTTCGCGCAGCCGCTCCTTGAACAGCGACCGGTTAGCAAGTCCGGTCAACTCGTCAAAATGGGTCAGATAACGCATCCGCTCCTCTGACTCTCTCCGGGCGGAGAGATCGGCGAAAAAGCCGACGATATGACTCATATTGCCTGCAAGGTCACGGACGACACTGAGATGCAGCCACTGCGGGTACAACTCTCCATTCTTTCGGGTTTCTACCAGCTCCCCCTGCCAGCAGCCCGTTTGTTCAAGGGCTTGATGAATGGTCTGGAAATTTCGTCGGGCATCTCGGCTGCTGGCGATATCAGTCACTTTGCGTCCGACCATTTCCTCTTGCTCGTAGCCGGTTACCCGGCTGAATGCCTGGTTAACCGCGAGGATGTTGTAGTCCGGATCAAAAATGACGATGCCTTCGCTGGCCGCTTCAAACACTGTAGCGGCCAGTCGAGGTGGGCTTTTACTCAGGGCAAGATTGGCTTCTTCGAGCTCTTGAGTACGCTGAGCAACACGGGTTTCCAACTCGGCATGCGCCTCACGCAAGCTGCGCTCGGCCTTGCGGCGCTGCTCGATTTCCCGGGCCAGTTCGATGTTGAGCTGTTCACTTTGGGTCTGGGCCTGCTGCAGAACTTCGATCAGTGCCTGATTCTGAAAGCGCCTGATCAGACCACGATGAATCAGGCGATTGACCTGCCACGCAACCACGCTCAACGCCAATAACAGGATCAATCCTAACCAGCCCCACCCCCGCAAAGGAACATCACCGCCCCAGAACAGATAGGCAATCGGCGGCAGGAGACACGCCAGGGTAAAGGTCAGGAACGCGGTAATACTCACCGCATAGGCAATACTCGCCGACAGCGTCGCCACGCCGATCAAACCAAATACCCAGGCTTGCTGCTGAAAGTTTTCGACCGGCACCAGCACCAGCGCGGCACTGGCCAGGGTCAAGCCGCTGGCGCAGGCCCCAAGCAAAAACGTCTGCCCCCATACAGGCAGTGCGCGACGCTCGGGCGATGCACCACGGAAAGCGGCGACCTGAAAAACCCGAAGGCTGACCAATGCTATTAGCCAGCCGAGCCAGACGCCGACCAGCAGATAGCGCTCCGGCTCCCATAGCAGCCAGGCGCAAACCAAACCATTGATAAACATGAACAGCGTCGGTAGCAACGACCCCTGATACAGCATACGGGTGCGCTCAACGGCCAATTGGCTGGCGTACTGTTTATGAATAGTGCGCCGATTCAACCTGGCGGTATCTACGGCACTGAAATTCGAAGTCATGGCAAATTCTTATAGTGTTGTGGCCTTGAACGTGCCGGGAGCATACACAAGCGCCGCCGTAGACCAAACGTGTACATTCATAATAAATGGCAGTTCGCCAGTCGACCTGCCGCAATCGCTTAATTCGGACACTCGGTCAATTTGGACGGGTGGTGACAGACCGTTGCCGAGGACAGGTTTTGTCGATTAGGGCAAAGCATGGTTTGCCCGGTTTCGCTCGGCACCCTAGAATGCGTCGATGCGCGATGATCTCTCCCTTCTGCTTAATTCCCTCAACGATGCCCAACGCCAGGCCGTAGCTGCCTCCGTGGGTCGTCAGTTGGTCCTGGCCGGCGCTGGTTCCGGCAAAACCCGTGTGCTGGTGCATCGCATCGCCTGGTTGATCCAGGTCGAGCAAGCCTCGCCACATTCGATCCTGTCGGTGACGTTCACCAACAAGGCGGCCGCAGAAATGCGCCATCGGATCGAACAACTGATGGGCATCAACCCGGCAGGCATGTGGGTAGGCACGTTCCACGGCCTGGCGCACCGTCTGTTGCGGGCACACTGGCAGGAAGCCAATCTGGCGCAGACCTTCCAGATTCTGGACAGTGATGATCAGCAACGTCTGGTCAAACGCGTCATGCGCGAGCTGGGCCTGGATGAACAACGCTGGCCCGTCAAACAAGCCCAGTGGTTTATCAACGGCCAGAAAGACGAGGGCCTGCGGCCCAAGCATATTCAGGCCAGCGGCGATCTGTTCCTGACTACCATGAAGTCGATCTACGAAGCCTATGAAGCTGCCTGTCAGCGCGCCGGGGTGATCGACTTTTCCGAGCTGCTGCTGCGTGCGCTTGACCTGTGGCGCGACAATCCCGGCCTGCTCGCTCATTATCAGCGGCGCTTCCGCCATGTGTTGGTGGACGAATTCCAGGACACCAACGCCGTGCAGTACGCATGGCTGCGCTTGCTGGCGCAAGGTGGCGACAGCTTGATGGTGGTGGGCGACGACGACCAGTCGATTTACGGCTGGCGTGGCGCGAAGATCGAGAACATCCACCAGTATTCGTCGGACTTCCCGGACACCGAAGTCATTCGTCTTGAGCAGAACTATCGCTCGACCGCCAGCATTCTCAAAGCGGCTAACGGACTGATCATCAATAACAGCGGCCGTATGGGCAAAGAGCTGTGGACGGATGTCGGCGATGGCGAACTGATCAATCTGTACGCGGCCTTCAACGAACACGACGAAGCCCGTTACGTGGTCGAAACCATCGAGAGCGCACTCAAGACCGGTCTCTCCCGTAGCGAAATCGCCATTCTGTATCGCTCCAACGCCCAGTCACGGGTGCTTGAAGAAGCGTTGCTGCGCGAACGAATTCCGTACCGCATTTATGGCGGCCAGCGCTTTTTTGAACGTGCTGAAATCAAGAACGCCATGGCTTACCTGCGCTTGCTCGAAGGTCGTGGCAACGATGCGGCACTGGAGCGGATCATCAACGTTCCGGCCCGCGGCATCGGTGAAAAAACCGTCGAAGCGATTCGTCAACATGCTCGCCATGCCGACGTCTCGATGTGGGAAGCCACTCGTCAACTGATCGCCAATAAAGGCCTGACCGGCCGTGCCGCAGGCGCGCTGGGCGGTTTCGTCGAGTTGATCGAAAACCTTGCGGCCAAGGTCATGGAAATGCCGCTGCATTTGATGACGCAAACCGTCATCGAGCAGTCCGGGCTGATCAACTACCACAAGGAAGAGAAAGGCGAAAAAGGCCAGGCTCGGGTAGAAAACCTTGAGGAACTGGTCAGCGCGGCGCGTAACTTCGAAAACAACGAAGAAGACGCCGAACTGACCCCGTTGGCTGCATTCCTCGGCCATGCTTCGCTGGAAGCCGGAGATACCCAGGCCGAAGAGCATGAAGACAGCATTCAACTGATGACCTTGCACAGCGCCAAGGGCCTGGAATTCCCTTACGTGTTCCTCGTGGGCATGGAAGAAGGCCTGTTCCCGCACAAGATGAGCTTGGAAGAGCCGGGCCGGCTGGAAGAGGAACGACGTCTGGCGTATGTCGGCATCACCCGCGCCATGCAACAGTTGGTGATGACCTATGCAGAAACCCGTCGCCTGTACGGCAGCGAGACCTACAACAAGGTGTCGCGTTTCGTACGTGAAATACCGCCGCTGCTGATTCAGGAAGTGCGCTTGTCCAACAGCGTCAGCCGACCTTTCGGCGGTACGCAGAAAGTCAGCACCAGCAACCTGTTCAACGGCACCGGTATCCCGGAAACCGCCTTTACCCTGGGCCAGCGTGTGCAACACGCGGTGTTTGGCGAAGGGGTGATCCTGAACTTCGAAGGCGCTGGCGCTCAGGCAAGGGTGCAGGTCAACTTCGCCGAAGGCAGCAAGTGGCTGATGATGGGCTACGCGAAGCTGGAAGCGATTTAGACTGCTGACTCGTTGTCTGAAGGGAAATACTTCCTGTGGGAGCTGGGCTTGCCCGCGATAAGGTCAACGCGGTTTCATGTGAACCGTATCGAGCCTTATCGCGGGCAAGCCCAGCTCCCACAGACAGCAGTCATGCAGCGGCAGATTGAATCCGTCCCCGGTCACCTCCATATAGATGACACTGTCCGGCGATCCGTCCTACAGAACTTTCACCGAAGCCTTACGGACCAACCTACATAGGGTCTTCGGCAATCACGCAAAAGCCGGAAACATATGGCCGCTAGCCAGACACATATGCCCTATGCAATATGGCGCGCGTGCAATCCACAAAACGGGAATACCCTTATGCAACGTTTTCTAAGCATCGCTATGGCGCTGTGCATCGGGCTCACCATGAGCTTTGAAGCCAACGCTGCGCGTTTCGGTGGCGGCAAGAGCATGGGCTCGGCGCCAAGTCACCAGTCGCGCCAAGCCACTCCGACCACTCCAGCTGCAGCGCCAACCGCTGCTGGTCGCCCTGCTGCTAGCGGTGCTTCCCGCTGGCTCGGCCCATTGGCCGGTATCGCTGCCGGCGGCCTGCTCGCTTCCATGTTCATGGGCGACGGCTTCCAGGGGATGCAAATCTTCGACATCCTGATCATGGCGGTCATTGCCTTCCTGATCTTCCGCTTCATCGCGGCACGTCGTCGTAAGCAACAAGGCGAGCAGATGGCTACCGCCGCTGGCCCGATGACTTACCAGCGTGAAAGCGCTCAACAGCCTGCCCAGAACTCGATCTTCGGTGGTTCGGGTGCAGCCGCAGCCGCTCCGGTGATCAACGCTCCGGCCTGGTTCAACGAGACCCGCTTCCTTGAAGCCGCTCGTAGCCACTTCCAGTCGCTGCAGCAGCACTGGGATGCGAACGAGATGGACAAGATCGAAGAGTTCGTGACTCCACAAATGCTGCAGTTCCTGAAAAAGGAACGTGCGGATCTGGGCGACGCTTTCCAGTCGACCTATATCGACAACCTGAACGTTCAACTGGACGGCCTGGATGATCGCGCTGACAAGACCATCGCCACGCTGACATTCAGCGGTGTGTCCAAGTCTTCGCGCTTCGATCAGGGTGAAGTGTTCAGCGAAAGCTGGAACATGGAGCGTGCTCAGGGCGATAATCAGCCTTGGCTGGTTGCAGGTATTCGCCAGAACGGTTGATTTAGACCGCTCCACGAGTAAGCAGAACCCCGGACTTGTCCGGGGTTTTTGTTTTATCCGTTGGGATAGTTATTTTGAGAAAGCCTTTAAGCTACTGTATAAACCGCGCCATCAAGTCAGAGGAGCCAGGCCGTGGAAGAAGTCATTGAACAATTACGCGAAGCGAATGAACCTGTTCCGGTTCCGCTGGAGCTACCCGACGAGGACCAACTCGTTGAGGTCGAAGAACAGCTGTTCATCAATATCCCCTTCGTCTTCAAGGAATTCCTCCTGACGGTGAGCGACGTGGTGTACGGCAGCCTTGAGCCGGTGACCGTTACCGACCCCGGATCGCACACTTACCTGCCCGAAGTCGCCGCCTCGGCCTGGGATATCGGCGTGCCGCGCGAGCTGATCCCGATCTGCCAGGACGGTGAAGACTACTACTGCGTCGAAGAAGACGGCACCGTGGTGCTGTGGTCTGGCGAAGAAGAGCTGGTTACCGAAGAAAGCTGGGAATCGGTATGGCACTGGGCGCGGGACGTCTGGCTGGAAAGCTGAGTTGCATGCCCCTGTAGGAGCGAACTTGTTCGCGAGACGCGGCACCTGACACAGAGCCTCGCGAACAAGTTCGCTCCTACAGGTGCCAGATTTAGCCGCTAGTGCTCATTCGACTCCTGATTATTCCCCAGCGTCTCCAGCAACGCGATCTGCATACGCGTATGCACTCTGATGAACCAGCGCCATGCCACTGCCGCGACGATGGCTGCGATCACGGCGATCAGAATCAGCAATTCGTTTGTCGGCAGGATGCTCGCGGATAGCGCGGCGAGCATGACGAAGATCACCAGCAAAGACAGCAGCGGGATCACCTCGGCGATCACTTTGCGCACTCTCGCCGTATGCCGGCCGGCCATCTCCGGCTTGACGCCCATCTCAGCCAATAACATCGACAACGCCTTGAGCTTTCGATAGGCCGCGATCAGGAAAGGCAGCGAAAGCAACAAAGCAGCGCCACAGATCCAGGCTTTCTGCTGACCCACGTCACTGACCCAGTCGCTGATGTACACGCCGATGCGCTCGGCAAAATAGCCCCCGCAGAAGAAGATGGCGACGACCAATGCCAGATTGACCCCGACCTGCAACAGAATCCGCCGAATCATTGATGCCAGCAGCGCGCCCTCACCTTGCGGCTGAATGCTGCGTAGCCACTCACCGTACATGCCAAACACCCGCGCTACGCGGCGAGGCATGATGCTCGCCAGTTGGTTCGACAACGGGTCGGCGCCGCGAATCAGATAAGGCGTCAGCAATGTTGTGATTGCGGAGACAGCGACCGCCACCGGGTAGAGGAAGTCGCTGGTGACCTGCAAGGTCATGCCCAGCGCCGCGATGATGAAGGAAAATTCGCCAATCTGTGACAGGCCCATGCCCACGCGTAACGAGGTCTTGCCATCATTACCGGCGAGAAATGCACCCAGCCCGCAGGACAGCATTTTGCCAAGGACAACTGCAACGGTGATGACCGCAATCGGCCAGGCATATTGAACCAGGATCGCGGGATCGATCATCAAGCCAATAGCGACAAAGAAGATTGCGCTGAACATGTCGCGAATTGGTTCGATCAGGCGTTCTATTTTCAGCAACTGGCGCGACTCGGCCATGATTGCGCCAATCAGGAACGCGCCCAGCACCATGCTGTATTCCAGCTTCACGACCAGCAAACAGAAACCGAAGCAAAGGCCCAGCACGGTAATCAGCAGCATCTCATTGCTTTCAAACTTCGCCACGTAAGCCAGCAAGCGCGGCACCAGAAGGATGCCGATCACCAAGGCTACGATCATGAACAGCGAAAGCTTGCCGACCGTGGAGAACACTTCGCCCGAGCTGACCGAACCACTGACGGCGATCCCGGACAGTAAGGCAATGATGCCAATGCCCAGAATGTCCTCGACGATCAACACGCCAAAGATCAATTGCGCAAAGGGCTGGTTTTTCATCTTCAGGTCATTGAGCGCCTTGACGATGATGGTCGTCGAAGAAATCGCCAGGATCGCGCCAAGGAACAACGAATCCATGGTGCTCCAGCCAAAGTACTGACCGATTTCATAGCCGATCCAGATCATCAGGGTGATTTCGAGAAACGCCGCAATGAAGGCCGTTGCGCCAACTTTGAATAACTTGCGCAGGCTGAACTCCAGCCCTAGGCAGAACATCAGGAAAATGACCCCAAGCTCGGCGAGGGTCTTTATGGTGTCTTCGTCATGGATCAGCCCGAACGGCGGCGTGTGCGGGCCAATGATAAAGCCCGCCACGATGTACCCCAGTACAACCGGCTGCTTGAGGCGATGAAAGAGGATGGTCACGACGCCAGCCACCAGCATGATTACTGCCAAATCCTGAATAAAGCTGATGGCATGCATGGGGTCCGGCTCCTTATGAAACGCATTGCTGCCAGCCGAATTCTCGCCAAACGAAGGAGAATTCAGCTACTGCACTGCAGAAATCTGATTAATTTGTAAGAATTTGCCCGCTCCACGGGCTTTTGCAGGTTAACACTGCACATTCGTTGATAAAGCCGGTGCAATATATGGAAACAGATCGGCTGCACGCGTGACGGCTTACAGCCAACAAGCGTCCCGATAACTGTCACACAACGCTTGAATCCGTAAGCACCGCCATAAGGTGCAATTTCTGAACCGCCTTGATCGTGAGTACGCTATGGAACCCGGAAACGCCCAGCTGTCGATGACTGTATTGATGACCCCGGACATGGCCAACTTCTCTGGCAACGTACACGGCGGCACCCTGTTGAAATACCTCGACGAAGTGGCGTATGCCTGTGCGAGCCGCTATGCAGGCCGCTACGTGGTGACGCTGTCGGTGGACCAAGTAATTTTCCGCGAGCCAATCCATGTCGGTGAACTGGTGACCTTCCTGGCGTCGGTGAACTACACGGGCAACACTTCAATGGAAGTCGGCATCAAGGTCGTCACGGAAAACATCCGCGAGCGCTCGGTGCGTCACACCAATAGCTGCTTCTTCACCATGGTTGCCGTGGATGACCAGCGCAAACCGGCCAGCGTGCCGCCGCTGGAGCCAGAAAGCCCGGACGGCAAACGCCGCTACATTCAGGCCCAACAGCGTCGGCAGATCCGCCAGGAACTGGAAAAGCGTTATCAGGAAATCAAGGACGAGACGCTGTAAGGCGAGTCTCAACCCCGGTATATCAGGCAACACAGACTATCAATTGGAATGATATTCCTGTGGGAGCCGGGCTTGCCCGCGATATACGAGGCGCAGATATAAGATGCACCGCGTGATCGTTTATCGCGGGCAAGCCCAGCTCCCACAGAGGACCGTGCTGACCACACGCTACAACCGCACCGCCTCAAACCTCACCCGAGGATGAGCTGTGCGGTCCTGGGCGCGGACCAGCTCCAGTTCGTAGCTGCCGCACGCCTGAGTCTCCAGCAGCACTTCATGCACCGCCGCCGCGGCAAACTCGAACGCCGCGACCAGTTCATCCCCGAGCAGCACGCGGGCCAGGAACAATCCGGACGTCAAGTCGCCGACACCCACTGGCTGGCGCGGAAAGGCCAGTAGCGGGCGACGCAAGTGCCAGCTGCCATCAGCGGTCACCAGCAACATCTCAAAGCCGTCAGCAGGCTTGCCGGGATAATCCACGTGTTTGACCACAATGGCTTTCGGGCCTCGGTCCAACAAGGCGCGCGCCATGGCCACGCAATCGGACAACGACTCAGGTTTACGGCCAGAGAAGCTATCCAGTTCTAGCTGGTTCGGGCACATGAAGTCCGCCACAGCCGCCGCTTCTTCGAGCAGAAAATCACTGACTTCGGCGGGTACGCTGCAGCCTTTCTCGGGATGCCCCATCACCGGATCGCACAGATACAGCGCACTAGGATTGGCGGCTTTGATCCGCTCGACGCCCAGCAGAATCGCTCGGCCCTGGGCGGCGCTGCCCAGGTAGCCGGAAAGCACCGCATCGCAATTGCCCAACTCACCAATCGCCGCAATACCGTCGATCAGCGCGGGGATCTGTTGCGGAGGCAAAACGTCGCCAGCCCACTTCCCGTACTGGGTATGGTTGGAGAACTGCACCGTGTTGAGCGGCCAGACATTCACCCCGATGCGTTGCATCGGAAACACCGCAGCGCTGTTGCCTGCGTGGCCGAAAACCACATGGGACTGAATGGCGAGCAAATGGGGTGTACGTTTCATCTGGGGTTCCTGAACACGATGCAAATGCAGTAGTAAGAAATTTAAGTCGCGCAGTATGGCTGCAAATCCCCAGAGACAGTTAAGCTGGTGGCACTTTGTTGGAGTGCTTCTTCATGCTGACCTTGGGAAACATGTTTGTCCTGATGCTATTGGCCACTGGTGCGGCATGGCTATGGCATGCCCATGGTTTGCGCGAACGCGCGCTGGAGCGCGTCAAGCAGCACTGCGCAAAACTGGATGTGGAGTTGCTGGATGGCAACGTGGCTTTGCGCAAACTGACATTTGCCCGAGATGCCCAGGGCCGCAAACGACTGGCCCGTGTGTATAACTTCGAGTTCACTGTCACCGGCGAGCAGCGCCACCCTGGCACTATCACCATGTTTGGCGCACACAACGCGCAGATTGAACTGGCGCCCTACCCGTTCGAGATGAAAACGCCGCCCCCCAGCGCGGAAATTATCCAGCTGAGCCAATGGCGGCAAGAACACAACAAGTGGAAGCAGTAGATCACGCGCGGCTTGTGGATAAGTTGTTCTAGAGCAAACAAGCAGCCAGTTCAACCTGCAAACGGTCCTCATCCTGTGGCTGCGAGAAGATCAATTCAAGCCGAGAATCCCGTCGCCACTCGCTGGCCTGCCACTGCACAACGTCCCCCGAGACTGCGTTGCCTGACATCCAGCCGCTCTCGCTGTGGATAACCAGTTTGGCGCGGCGCCAGTCCATTCCCTGCAACCACACTTCCAGCCGGCTCAGATCAAAGCGCTGGCTAGGGTGCCAACGCCAGCCGATGCTCCAGCCTTCTTGCTGACTCTGACTGAGGCAAATCGGTTGGACTGGATCTGCCCATATCGCAGGAAGCTGCCCCAGACTCTTGGGCAGCGAGGGGTTATCCACAGCGGATTTATCCACAAGCGGACCGGACGTTGTGGATACGCCAGGCAATTCAGCCAGCAAAAGTCTGCCCTGCTCGGTCCAGATCACTTCTCCCAAGGGCAATTGCTCAATGATCCGCTGGCGTGTTACCGCATCCAGTTTCGCTGACTTATTCAAAACCAGTAGCCCTGCGGTGTTCAGCGCCGATTCCTGACTCGGTGGCAATGGATGACCAGCAGCTAATGCCGCTGCGTCGAGCACCATCACGCTCGGCTGAACCGTGAGCACACCCAGCCAGGGCGCTTGCTGCAACTGCTCAATCAACTGCGCGGGATGACCGAGGCCGGACGGCTCGATCAACAACCTATGCGGCCTGGATTTTCGTAGGAGCCGACCCAGACCGATCTGAAAGGGCGCGCCGTTAACGCAACACAGGCAACCGCCAGCCACTTCGCCAAGTGCGATACCATCGTCGGCCGTGGTCAGAAGCGCGGCATCCAGGCCAATCTGACCGAACTCATTGATGAGGATCGCCCAGCGCTCATCTGCCGGCTTCTGCGCCAACAGATGTTTGATGAGGCTGGTCTTGCCTGCCCCCAAAGGTCCGCCGATGACGTGGGTCGGGATGTTCTGCAGCATGGTGGTCGCTTATGACGAAGGCGTTAAAGGCCAGGATCGAGATGTTTCTGGGGATGATACTGGCAACCAGCGCAGGAAGCGCGTGGGCCGAGGCCTGTCTGGTGCACAGTCAGGCTGAGCGGCTGGACGTCAAAGTCTGTCAGGCCAACCGCAACATTCCGCCTAAATTGTTTCATGACGGCTTTTGCCAGCCGCAACTCGCGGGGCAGAAAACCGATGTGACGTTTCTGGAGCAATGCCCCACCGGAGCCTTTGGGATTTGCAGCAACGCGCAAGTCGCCAATATGCCTTATCGCGAAGACATTCACTATTACGGCGTGGCCAGCGATGCGCAGTATTTGAAGCCGTTTTGTGAGGGGCAGAGTCAGGGGAAGTGGTTGGTGCCTTGAATGGGTGAACCCCTGTATCTGTGGGAGCAGAGCTTGCTCGCGATAAGGCTGAACGCGGTTCGCTTTAGATCGGGTCCAGCCTTATCGCGAGCAAGCTCTGCTCCCACACAATCAGATCCCATGCTCAACATGCTTCTAAGCCAACCAATCCAGGGTCAGCAGCAACCGCCGTTCATCACGCTGCAACGGCGGCGAACGGTGCACAAGGCCTTGGCCTTCGTTGCCGGTCCAGCGCTCGCCCTTGAGTAACGCCACGTCGCCGCAATTGATTTGCCTGATTTTCATTGCATCACGAGGCTCGGCCTGTGGGTCGCCCAACTGTCGACGGTCGATCGCGCCCTCCTTGAGCCACTGGCTGCCGACACCGGCATAGGTGGTAATCAGGCGCGCTGGTACGTGATCGACATGAAAACGCGGGCACATGGCTTTATCCAGCACCCGCAATCTAACCCCGACTCGCTTGGCCCCCAACAGGCAGGCATAAGCGCTGATCAGCCATGATACGTCGGCGATAAAACCCGCATAGCCTTCCAGGTCGGCGTAAGCAGAAGCGAAACTCTGAAGATTCGGCGGCGTATCGTCATCGCTTATCTCCAGCGTGATGGCCTCCGCCAGCGGCTCGTTCAGGGAAAGCAGCAGCGCGCCAAAGTCTTCGATGTGCGCAGGCAACTGACGCTGCCAGACCGCCAGATTCACATCGTCCTCCAATACTTGGCTAAGGATGGCCGGAGTATCACCTTGAACCTGACGGATGCGGGGCTGCCATTTCAATACCGTCGCGAGCATTACGCCGCCTCCACTTCATGCCATGGGCCAAATGGATCGGGGAGCGCCACCCAGCCATCGGTGCCCAAGGCCATTTCCGCATCGGTGAGCAAGCAGTTATCCAGTTCGGCGGTGAGTTGCGCAAAGTCGATGTTCTGACCGATGAACACCAATTCCTGCCGGCAGTCACCGGTTTGTGAGGTCCAGTTGTCCATGATCGCGTTGATGTTTTCTTCATCCTGGGGCCAATGCGCACGTGGCACGAACCTCCACCAGCGACCAGCAAAGCCGTGGCGCATCAAACCTCCGGCCTGAGACCAACTGCCCGCATCCTGATGTTTGCTGGCCAGCCAGAAAAATCCTTTGGAGCGCAGCAGTTTGCCGTTGGTCCATTCCCGATCAATGAAGCTGAAGAAGCGCTCCGGATGAAATGGCCGCCGAGCGCGATAAGCTGTGGACGCGATGCCATATTCCTCGGTTTCCGGCACATGCTCACCGCGCAACTCCTTGAGCCAGCCAGGGGCCAATGACGCCCGTTCGAAGTCAAAGCGACCGGTGTTGAGGATCTTCGCCAACGGCACCTCGCCCATCACCATCGGAATGATTTCGGCATTGGCATTGAGTCGCTGCAGAATCGCGACCAGCTCTTCGCGCTCGCTGGAACTGATCAGGTCGATCTTGCTGAGCAGAATTACATCGGCGAACTCGATCTGTTCGATAAGCAGGTCGGTGATCGAGCGGTCGTCATCGTCACCCAAGGTTTCACCCCGGGTCGCGAGGCTTTCTGCCGCTTGGTAGTCGAGCAGGAAATTCACCCCATCGACGACTGTGACCATGGTGTCCAGCCGCGCCATGTCGGTGAGGCTCTTACCTGCTTCATCACGGAACGTGAAAGTCTCCGCCACTGGCAACGGCTCGGAAATGCCGGTGGACTCGATCAATAAATAATCAAATCGTCCGTCCTGAGCCAGACGGCTGACTTCTTCGAGCAGATCTTCGCGAAGGGTGCAGCAGATACAGCCATTGCTCATCTCGATGAGTTTTTCTTCTGCCCGGTTCAGGCAGACATCACGCTGAACTTCGCCGCCATCGATGTTGATCTCGCTCATATCGTTGACGATCACGGCAACCCGAAGATCTTCGCGATTGCGCAATATGTAGTTCAACAACGTGCTTTTACCGGCACCGAGAAAGCCGGACAGAACGGTTACGGGAAGGCGGTTTGGCATCGGGATTCTCATCAGGTTTCAGGGTTTTGACCCTGTTCGCATGGCGGTGCGAGGCACCGATCAATCACCCGATTGATGTTATAGTATAACAATTCATATAGTAAACAGATCTTTGTAGGAGTGAGCTTGCTCGCGATAGCGGCAGGTCAGGCGATGATTTATCGAAAGAAAATCGAATCGCGAGCAAGCTCACTCCTACAGGGGCCGTGTTTGCTTCATTACAGTGTCTTTTCAGGAATACAGACGTTCCCACAACTTAAATTAAAGCTAAACCTGCCCGGCTCGCTCCTGCTCTTGCTGCCAAGCCATGTACGAATCAACCGGCGGATTGCGCTGAAAATATCGCTGCAACCCGTCGAACAATCCATCCGCCACCGCCTGTTGATGGCGTGCTGTCACAAGCCGCTGGCTGTCTTTGGCGTTGGAGATAAATCCGGTTTCCACCAAAATCGACGGCACATCCGGCGACTTGAGTACCGCAAAGCCGGCCTGTTCGACGCGTTTTTGATGCAGGGTGGTGATGTTCGCCAGGCTACCGAGGATGGTATTGCCCAACTGCAGGCTGGCGGCGATGGTGGCGTTCATCGACATGTCGAGGATGACCCCGGCCAGCATCGGGTCCTTGTCTTTAAGGTTGAGCAAGCTGGTGGCACCCAACAAGTCCGCGCCGTTCTCGCGCTGCGCCATAAAGCGAGCAGTCGCTGATGTAGCGCCGCCTTCGGACAAAGCAAATACCGATGCGCCGGAAGCCGTCAGGCGCGGTGCCGCGTCGGCATGCACCGAGATAAACATGTCAGCGTTGTGCTTGTGAGCAATCTCGACGCGCTTACGCAGCGGCACGAAGAAGTCGTCATTGCGCACCAGTTGCACATCAAAGCCTTTTTCCCGCTTCAGTCGTTTGGCCAACAGTTGAGCGATGGACAGCACCACATCCTTTTCCCGCTCGCCCTTGGCTCCTACTGCGCCTGGGTCTTTACCGCCATGCCCCGGATCGACCACCACCATGATGTTGCGCTTGGGGTGCTGTTTGTCACTGACGACCGGCGCGCGTTGCGCCGGCTGCACCGCCAGTTGTTGCGCAGCAGCGCCCTCTGCGCCCAGGTCCAGAACCAAACGATGCCCCTGATCGCCAGCAGGCCCCAGCAGAAAGCTGTTGAGTTTCACGGGCCCGGTCAGGTCGAGAACGATACGCGTGTCATCGCCCTGCCCGTAGTGCCCGGAGCGAATCGATTTGATCAGCGTGTCTTGCAGCGCGAGCTGACTGAAATCCCCGCTCAGACGTGCGCCGCTGATGTCGATGATCAGTCTGTCCGGCGCGCCGAGGGTAAAGGTTTTGTATTGCACAGGACCACTGAGGTCCAGTACCAGACGTAGTTTGTCGTCAGTACGCCACAGACGGGCATTGCGGATCTGAGCAGCGTTGGCACCTAGCGGCAATGCGAAGGCAGCACTGGCTAGCAACAGGTTAAGCAGAATCTGACGGCGGTGCATGCGATGACCCGTTCAAAGGTGAAGAGCATCCCAGCCCAAAAAAGAAATCGTCGAAATTATAGTTATAGTATAACGTGATGATTTACTCGACTGATGGCCTCTTTCATGAAACTTGCTTCACTTCCGGATATTGCATCGCAAGCCTCCCGCCAGGCACAGCCGCTGGACTGGGTGGGTATGTGTGGAATCGCGTTGCCCGTATGCATTGAAGGACACCATGTCAGCTCGAAAGTCGATGCAGGCGTTAGCCTGGAGGATGGAAACGCGAGGGGCATCCATATGTCGCGCCTGTATCTGGCGCTTGAATTGATGGAGGGCAAGGAGCTAACACCTCGCTCAGTCCAGCAGGTGTTGCTGGGTTTTCTAGAAAGTCACGAAGGCCTTTCTCAACGTGCCTATTTGAATATTCATACCGAATGCCTGCTCAAACGCCCGGCGCTGGTTAGCCCATTGGCAGGCTGGAAAGCCTATCCAATCAGCATCTTGGCGAGTCTTGAAAACGATATGTTCCACGTGGAACTAAAAATTGACGTGGGCTACTCATCCACCTGTCCCTGCTCAGCAGCTCTGGCAAGGCAGCTCATCCAGCAGCAGTTCACTGAAGACTTCGCCAGCGCGGAGCTGGATTATCAAAGTGTTCTGGACTGGCTAGGCACCGCCGAAGGTATCGTTGCAACGCCGCACAGCCAACGCAGCACTGCGCACTTGCACGTGCAACTCAATGAATTAACTAAAGAATTTCCGCTTCAGCACTTGATCGACCAAGCTGAAGCAGCGCTCGGAACCGCCGTACAGACGGCGGTCAAGCGTGCAGACGAGCAGGCTTTCGCTCTGGCGAACGGCCAGAACCTGATGTTCTGTGAAGACGCTGCACGACGCCTGCATCGCTCATTGCAGCGTAACCCGCTGCTGAAGTCCTTCACGGTGAAGGTCGTGCACGCTGAAAGCCTGCACGCCCACGATGCTGTCGCTCAGAGTAGCTGGAGCGCCGAGGGAAGTACGCCCATCAGGTCCGTGGTTTGACCGCACCACACTGCGCACCCTGCCATACCGCGCGGGTGTCCATGCTGCCGTTCTGCTGCTGGCCGGTGGCATTGAACGTGCCGATCACATGAGTGGTGAACTCACGATCGCTCAAGAACTGAGCTTGACCATTACCTTGAGCTTTTGGACAACTGAAGGTGAATTTCCAGTTTTTACCATTCCGCTCGGTGATGCGTTGCGTGCAGCCGGACTTTGGATCAGTCAGCGGGATGTCATCGCCTTTTACCTGCGCATCCGTCAGACAAAAGCGCACGCCTTTACCAGCCAGCGTAACCCCTTGAGTTTCAAGATTGCGCTCAACCATGGCACGCTGTTCTGGCGGCAGGTTTTTCAACTGCCCCAGAATCATTTGCAGGTCTGGCATGGCTTGACCATCCACTTGCATGTTGCTGGACGTCAACTCCCACAGACCGGGTTGTAGCATTTGCGCCTGAGCCAATGGCGCAACCAGACAGCACATCAATGCCAAGGTGGACTTCTTCATTACTGGATCCTTGTTCAACCCTTGAGGGACAGGAGCAACCGCACATGGCCGCCGGACGATGAGGCTTAGACGGCAGATCATGCAGCCAGTTGCACCGTGAATAAAATAGCGACAATCCGCACCCGCTGTGGTCTGTTAAGCAGCAATGGTGCCTAAGGAAAGATCACGAATGGATTACCACAGCCCGTATTTCTTCGGCTATGTCATTGGATTCATTCATCTGCTCGGGATTATCGCCGCGATTCATGCATTGCTGACAGTGCGGACTGCGCAAGGCTCGATTGCCTGGGCAATGCCGCTGCTGTTCATCCCCTATTTCACCCTGATTCCCTACTTGGTGTTCGGTCGCAGTTCATTTGATGCGTATATCAAGGCGCGACGTCAGGCTAACGAAGAAATGCGCACCGCCATCAGTGATATGAACTGGCGCCCCTGGATTGAAGAGGCCGTCGCCGCCAGACGCTCGGAAGCGTATGCGTCACTACGCGCCATGCCAAAACTGGGCAATACCCCGGCACTCGCCAATAACGAGGTGAAGCTGCTGATCAATGGCGATGCGACGTTCAGCGCAATCTTCGACGCCATCCGCGAGGCGAAGCAAACGGTCCTGATTCAGTTCTTCATCATCCATGACGACGCGTTGGGCCGACGCATGCAGGAGCTGCTCTTGGAAAAGGCCGCTGAAGGCGTGGCCGTCTACGTGCTGTACGACGGCATCGGCAGTCACGCACTGCCAGGCAGCTACAGCGAAAAACTGCGCAAAGGTGGCGTGCAGATCAAGGCATTCGCGACCCGCAGCGGCTGGCTCAACAGGTTCCAGATCAACTTTCGTAATCACCGCAAGATCGTCGTCGTTGACGGTACGAAAGGCTTCCTCGGCGGGCACAACGTCGGCGATGAGTACGTCGGCCTCAAACCGCCGCTGGCACCCTGGCGTGATACCCATGTGCAAGTCATCGGGCCAGTGGTTGCTTGCTTGCAGGAGTCATTTGCCGAAGACTGGTTCTGGGCGACACGGGAATTACCGCCCCTGAGCCTGCCGGACAGCTTCCCGGAAGATGGCGTGCTATGCCAGCTGCTAACGAGTGGACCGGCGGACAAGCAGGAAACCTGCTCCTTGTTTTTCGTCGAAGCGATCCACGCCGCAACGGAGCGGGTGTGGATAACCAGTCCGTACTTCGTGCCTGATGAAGCAGTGTCGGCAGCCTTGCACCTTGCGGTGTTGCGCGGCGTGGACGTGCGGCTGCTATTGCCCTCACGTCCGGACCATTACGTGGTGTATGCCGCCTCAACCTTGTTCGCCTTCGAAGCAGTGCGCGCAGGTGTCCGGGTGTTTCGTTACGGGCCCGGCTTCATGCATCAGAAGGTGGTTCTAGTGGATAACGAGATCACCGCGATCGGCAGTGCCAACCTCGACAACCGCTCGTTTCGCCTGAATTTCGAACTGATGTTGCTCACCGTCGACGGTGATTTCGCCAGCGAAGTGGAGCAGATGCTTAACGACGATTTCGCACTGGCGCATGAAGTCTCGGAACAGGAAAGCCGGGAAACGCACCACTTGCAACAATTGGGAATGCGCATCGCGCGGTTGATTTCACCGATCCTCTGAAGTGACAGGGGAAAGGCCCGCTCCTATCAAAAATAACTATCTGATCTGGAATGCTTTTCTGTAGGAGCTGCTCACGAGCACCGCGAGGCCGCGATGGCGGTCCGTCTGGTGCACCGCTATCGCGGCCTCGCGGTGCTCGCGCACTCCTGCGCAGACTGCGTGAAAACCACTGCGCGTTGATCAACTAACGATAGATATCTGCGCGCGTCCATGGCAAATCATGGCTGCCATCGGCGCGAGGTTTGACCGCCAGAATCTGATGCAGATTGATCCAGCCATGGGCAAACCCGTAGGCGCAGCCAGCCAGGTACAAGCGCCATATCCTTAGGGTTTGTTCCGGGACCATGGCAGCGGCCTGCTCCAGATGCGTTTCCAGTCGGGTGCTCCAGTGCTCGAGGGTTTTCGCGTAATGCAGGCGCAGGCTTTCGACATCCACTACTTCCAGCCCCGCCTCGCTGATGTCAGCACTGATTTTCGATACGTGGGGGAGCTCGCCGTTAGGGAACACATAGCGGCCGATGAACTCACCGGCACCGCGCCCCACAGGACGACCGTCGATATGCTTGGCGGTAATGCCATGATTCATCACCAGCCCGCCCTCCTTCACCGCGCCAAACAGGCGCTGGGCATAAAGCGCCAGGTTGGCGTGCCCAACGTGCTCAAACATGCCTACGCTGACCACTTTGTCGAAGCGACCGTCCTGAGGCAGGTCCCGATAGTCGAGCAACTGCAGATCAACCTTGTCCTCCAGGCCTTCAGCTTTGACGCGGGCTCTGGCCAGCTTCAGTTGCTCGCGGCTCAAGGTAATACCGAGCACTTTCACGCCATATTCCCGCGCGGCGAAACGGGCCAGGCCTCCCCAGCCACAGCCGACATCCAGCAAGTACTCGCCCGGCTTCAGCCGCAACTTGCGGCACAGATGGTGGAATTTGTCTTGCTGCGCTTGTTCAAGGCTTTCATTGCCGGTTTTGAAATAGGCGCAGGAATACACCATCTCCTTGTCCAGCCAGAGCTGGTAAAACTCGTTGGAAACATCGTAATGGTAGGAAATCGACGCCGCATCAGTCGCTTTATCATGGTGGGAGCGGACCGGGCTGCTGTCATCCTCATCATCACCCAGTGCTTGGGTCAGCTCATCGCAAACCCGCATGACTTCGCTGATGGAGCCCTCCATATCCAGCCGTCCTTCCACGAATGCACTGCCCAGCAGATCGAGGCTTGGGTGGGAAAAGTCGGAAACCAGTCGGGGGTCTTTGACGACGATCGTGACGCTGGGCATAGGCCCGAGGTCGAGCTCATGACCATCCCAGAGCTTGAGACGTAGCGGGAGGTGAAGATTCTGTAGGGCCGGTGGAAGTTGCGCGAGCATTTGAGTAAACCCCCAATGATCAAGAACTTGAAAAAGCGTAGTCGAGGATCAGTCCTGCAATAGGACTGGCCCGCTATAGGGTCTATAACCAATAACTACGAATCGACTTCCGGGAACAGCCCTGTACCCCACCTGATTCGAGACAGCCATGACGCTGGAAATGCAGCGCTCTACTTGACTGACTATTAATTTGTAACAGAGTTCTTCAAAGCTCAAGCAATTTTTTATACTTAGCAGACCGCTCTAGCCCGCCGTTTGCGCGACCCTTACAGAGTCAATGGCGCGCTGCGGCTGACAATTCGCCCAACGGCTCATGCAATCGCAGCAGTCTGCCAGCGTTACCCAGCACCAGCAGCGTGCTCAGGTTGTGCAGGATGGCGGCGACCATTGCTCCGGCCGCGCCCAGCCAGCCGAAAGCAGCCAGGCCCACAATCGCAAGGGTCCAACCCAGACCGATGATGACGTTGATCTGTAGCGTTCGACGGCATTGTCGGCTCAGTCGAACACAGGTTCCCAGCCTTCGCAGATCACTGCCAATCAACACGATATCTGCTGATGCCAGCGCAATATCGGCGCCACCCGCGCCCA
This sequence comes from Pseudomonas caspiana, assembly GCF_002158995.1. Taxonomy (GTDB): domain Bacteria; phylum Pseudomonadota; class Gammaproteobacteria; order Pseudomonadales; family Pseudomonadaceae; genus Aquipseudomonas; species Aquipseudomonas caspiana. The sequence goes on from NZ_LOHF01000013.1 coordinate 42,519, forward strand.
TCGCCACCCCCACGACACCTGCTTTGAGGGCGAGGGAATCGTTGATGCCGTCGCCCACCACCATCGGCCGGAAGCCGCGACTGATTTCAGCCCGTACCCGGGTCAACTTATCCTCAGGCAAGGCTTGTGACTGCACGTCGGTAATGCCGACTTCCAGTGCCAGTGTGTTCGCCACGGTTTGCCGGTCACCGGTCAGCAGCAACTGCCTGCCCAGGCCCAGCTCGCGCAATTCAGCCAGCGCGGCACGGGCTTCTGGCTTCAGCGTATCGGCCAGTAACAGCCAACCGAGAAACACACCGTCAAGTGCCAGACCGGCAATCGGACCGTCGTGAATCGGGACCACTGCGGTGGTGATACCCAGTTGCTCGAACAACTCGGGACGGCCCAGTGCAGCAATGCCCAGTTCGCTCGTCGCCACCACACCCAAACCCTGAAGCTCGCGAATATCGCTGAGCGCCAACTGCTGATCCTTGGCAATCAGACTGGCCAGCGCGCGGCTGACCGGGTGACTGCTCGCGCTACCCAGGCTTGCCGCCAATGGCAGAAAGTGCGGCGACTCAGGACCCACGCTTTGCACAGACTCAATGCGCAACGTGCCAAAAGTCAGAGTGCCGGTCTTGTCGACGACCAGAGAAGTCAGGTCGGCCAGCTCTTCCAGAAAGGCCGAGCTGCGAATCAGAATCCCGTGTCGTGCCGCCACGGCGATACCTGCGATGGCCGTCGCCGGAGCCGATAGCACCAGCGCACACGGGCAAGCGGCAACCAGCACGGCGAGCATGGCCTGAGCGTTATTGGTGATGAACCAGGTCACTGCGGCAATCAGCAACACCAGCACCATGTAGCTGCCCGCATAACGCTCCAGCAGCCGGGTGATCGGTGGCTTGGAACGCTCGGCGCTTTGCATCAGCGCGATCACTTTGCCCAGCGTTGAATCCTGCCCCGTGCGCGTCACTTCAATACGCAGCAGACCATCCAGATTGATCGCCCCGCCAAACACTTCGATCCCGACCCTGGCCTCCAGTGGCACTGATTCACCGGTAATCGGCGCGGTGTCCAGACTGGCCTGACCCGAGATCACTCGTCCGTCAGCGGGCACCCGATCACCCGCACGGACTTCAACCTGATCCCCCGCAGCCAGCGTCGAATTATCCACTTCCTCCACGCTGCCATCGGCCTTGATCAGCCGCGCATGGCTGCGGGTCAGGCGGCCCAGCGCCTGAATAGCCCTGAGAACCGATGACGCTGCGCTCTTCCAGCACATGGCCAAAGATCATGATGATCGGCAGCAGTGCGGCCGTCATCAGGTCTCCGGTAGCCCAGGCGCCCAGCATCGCCAGCGCGATCAACTGATCAGTGACACCGTGCAGGCTGGGATAACGCAGGCTGTGCCAACCGGCGCTGACTACCGGGATCGCCACCAGCAGGGAAGCCGCGCCCAACAAAAGCTGGCTGACGCCATACTGATCCGGCGCGACAAAACGCCAGATCAGACCCAACCCCAACAGCCCCAGCGCCAGCATAGCCAAGGTCAACTGTCGTGCAGCGCTGCGTTTTTCCGGGGCGCTGAGCATGCTCTGCCCTGCTGATTCGTGAAGGGCTTCGCCACTCATTGTTCTGCTCCCTGAATAATCAGGCGGGAATCGTCACGGGGATCAACAGCGGTCACGGAACCCGCTTGGCCGAGGATTTTTGGCACGCGTTCGCGATAGAGGCGTTGCAGCAAACCGGGGTCGCTCCCGGAGTGCATCGACTCACTCAGGCTGGCCACCGTGGCCGTATCGGTCTGGGCTTTGGCCAGACGCTCGGATGCCTGGGCATGCGCCACTTGCAAGGTACGATCGGCCTGCTGGTTTGCCGTCTGGATAAGCTTTTCAGCGTCGTTGCGCGCATTCGCCACGGCCTGATCAGCGAGCTGGCTGGCGGTCAGGACCGAGTTGAAAGCGTTGATGGCTGCACCGGGCAAACTCGATTGAACATCGACACGGGTCACCTCGACGCCAATGCCGACGCCCGTCGCACTCAGTTCTGCAAGCCTCTGATTGATGCCGCGAACCAGATCGCCACGCAGGCGTTCACGTCGTTCGGCTGACTGGCTGTCGGCCGAAACCAGCTCAGGCCGGGCGACCAGAATGGTGTCCAGATCCCGCGCTGCCGTCAGCGCCACGGCACTGCGATTGACGAGTCGGTCCAGCGCTGGCGCCACATGATCACCCTGCAGGACGAAGGCGTACGGGTCGCTGACTTTGTAGTAAACCGTAACGTCCAGTTGCACCACCCCGGCGTCCCCGGTCAACAGATAACCCGACCCGGCCAGCGCATCGCTCATGGGTGCCGCAAAGCTTGCAGCTTTGTCGGCCTGCACAGCCGAGAACGAACGCAGCAAGGTCTCCACACGGCGTTCAATCACCCGGTCCGCAGACGGCAATAACACCACTTGCTCGAACGGTTGCGGCCAAGCGGTCAGCAGCCCGGCGTTCTGGACTCGCTCCAGTGCGCCCATGCGTAACACCACGGCACGGTTTTGCGGATCGATCTGCCGCACGTTGGACGCTGCCCAACCCAACGCAGCCAGAATCGTCACACCATACAGAGCCAGGAACGCCAAACGGCTGGCCTGCAACCATGGGTTGTTCGAAGCCGGTCGTTGATTGCCTGAGGCGCCGTGCTCACTCATGGTTGCGACCCGGCTTTGCCATTCGGCGTTGGAGAGACATCCAGCGTGGGCGGGCCATCAACCAGCACTTTGAACGGCGCGGCATCGGTGCGCAGAATCAGTTTGGTGCCGGGGGTAACAATGGTCCCGAGCGTGTCCAGTGAGCGCAGGAGGTTATACAACTGCGGCGAACCGGCATAAGCACGGCCGTAGATTTGCGCGGCTTCGACTCGGGATTGAGCTTCGATATCGGCGGCCTTGACCGTAGCGTCTGCTTCAACGATTCGCGCATCACGCTCGGCTGCCGAACGAATCTGCGCCGCTTCGCGCTTGCCCACGGCGGTCCGTTCGGTAGCGATGGTTTCGCGCTCGGCACGCATCCGGTCCACAGTGGCGTTGAGCGTCACCGACGGCAGGGTCAAACGCTCAACCCCGACCTGCAAGACGCGTACGCCATAGGTGGTGAGCAATTGTTGATCAATCTGCTGACGCAGCTGGTTTTCAAATTCGCTGATCCGCACCTGGCTGGCGTCGGTGTTCACCAGACTCGACAGATCAAAACTGCTGGCCGTGGTTTCCAGCGCAGAACCCACAAACGTGCGGATCTGCCGCGCCGCTTCGTCCGGCTGGTTTTGCACGGCTCGCATGAAGCGTTGCACGTTGTCCGCATCGCCCTGAACCTGCCAGGCGACATAGGCCTGAACGATGATGCGCAACCCGTCACGCGTGCCGACATCCTGCAAGCCGCTGGACGTGGTGCGTAAACGCAGGTCCACAGGTATCGCCGCCTCGAAAGGCGCGGGCCAGCGCCAGTTCAAACCCGGCTCCAGCAACACTCGCGAAGGATTACCGAAACGGGTAATGACCGTCGCCTCGCCCGAGCGTACTTGCACCAGACTGGCCGCTGCCACGGCAAACGCGATCAACAGTGCCGCGAGTATTCCCCGACGCCATGGAAAGGCGGCAGAGCCGGATGATTCGCCATGATGGTGGTGACTGTGATGATGACCGTCATGGCCGTGGCCGCTGTGATCGTGACCGGCGTGATCGTGGTTATGAAACAGACTCAAGGGACGACTCCTTACTGAACGGCTTTACGCGGCGCCGTTGGGTCTGCCGGTAGGGTGAAGGTACGCAGGTCGATAGTCGGCGCGTTGTTCGCTCCGCCCAGACGGTGATCGAGCACCAGCATTTTCGAGTGGGCCAGGCCCTGGCTGAGTTGCGTCAGATACTGCTCAAGCAAGAACGCCTGCCCCGCTCTGGCGTAACCCTGCTGTTCAGCACTGAAACGTAACTGCGCGGCTTGAGCGTTAGCCATGACTTCCCGAGCGCTGGCGGTGGCTTTGTCATGGATTTGGGTCGCGTTGAGTTGCGCCACATTGAACGTGCTGCTGGCCGCGCCCCGCTCCCGGGCAATCAGCGCCTGAGCACCAATCTGCGCGGCCTGAACCGCGTGGTAAGCGTTGGCCGCTCCCGCAGGCGGGTGAATGGCTTCAACCACCGTGGCAAGAATCTCCACACCACTGTCGAGTCGCCGTAAGTCTGCCTGGATCGCATTGCCGGTATCACGCGCAAGGTCGGAGCGCTGCTCGCCCAGCAATTCGTCCAGCGTCCGCGAAGCAAAGTCGTGCACGAGTACCCGGCTGGCGGTGCTGCGAATCAACATCGGCACATCGGCGCTGTTGTAAGTGGCGGCCATGGCGGCTTCGTCGCTCAAGCCGATGCGATAGACCAGACGCACGTCCATGTTGACGATCTGAAAGCCCTGCTTGTCGCCTGCACTGCTGGCGATCACCTGGGACTTTTCATTGATATGGCTGGCGTCCCACAAACGGTTGGTGCTGGCCGGCGCTGGCCCTTCTGCTGAATCGGACACAGGAGCAGAAGTGGCACCGCTCGCATCGGCGACGCTAGTGGCCAGTTCGTGAACCACTCCATTCTCTACGGCCAATACCCGGCCAAAGGGCCAGGGAAGACCACCGTGCAAACCCGGCCCGAGCACCTCTACCGGCTTCCCAAAACGCTCATAGATGCCGCGCCCTTGCATGGGGATTTCATGCACACCGCTGAGCGCCCAACCCAACGCTATGACAGCCGTCAGGACGGGCAGAAACGCCCGCCGCATGTAGGTGAAAGCCCAGATCTGCCGCAGGTCGATACCAAAACGGTTATGTAATTCGTGCTGCAAGGCCTGCAAAGGTTGCGGCGGCCAGCGCAACAGGCCCGACATGAAACTACTGGCCGCCAGACGCGGCTCGACGCGGGGATTACGCGGATTGAATAGCGATAACGCCGCGCGGATCAGCAGTTCGATGGCAACGAGGCCCGGCAACAATCCGCTCAGCACCGCCAACCGGGCCGTCCATGGGCGCTCGACGCCGGAGAAAAACAGACACACCGCACCGATCAGCAGCACCGCAATCGCCACGCGGGTCATCTGCGCCAGTTGCGCAGCTTCCGGCCACTCGGCCTGCTCAGCACTGAACTGGCGCTCAAGGACCAGCAGGCCGAACGCCAACAACACCGCCGCACTGCCCGCGCCGCTGCCCATTCGTGAAAGATCATTACCCGGCAGTGATAGATCCCAAACGGCTTCCAGGCAAATCAGCGCCAGCACTGCCCAACCGGCCAGCCATAGGGTAGGCGCGCCAATTTGCGACAACATCGAACTGCCCAGGTTGCTGATGCGCGCAAGGAGCCGCTCATACCAGCCAGTGTCCTCAAGCTCCTGGATGTATGGCGCAACCTGAGGCTCGCCGCCTTTCAACGCCAAAGCACGCCATTGCGCAACGCCGTGGGCGGACTGCAGAGCAGCGGCTAACAGCAACAACGCTACCGCAGCGTTAACCAGCACCGCAGCCCACAGCGTGTTCGCTGCAAACAAGTCAGCGAACAACGCCAGTATCAATCCAGAAATACCTGCGCCACCCGTTGTCCAGGTCAGGCGTTGCAGCCGCGCCGCATGAACCGCGGCTCTTTGAAACCTGGGCAGACCGTTAAGACTGCCGTGTTCAACATCCAGATCAACCCGCATCGACGCCCCAGAACTCACCGAATGTTGCTGCCATAGCCCGGCAATTGCGTCGGGCTGAACCGACAGGATATGGCGTTACGATATAACAGTAACAGTGAAATTTTTGTCAGGTACGGGGCACATTTCGGGCGAGGCTCTACGCTCACATCTACGACGCGCTTGGCAGCGCATTTCCTGTCGACAGTACTGGCAATCAAGACCTGTGCTTGACGCCCAAAGCAGTAAATATTACAACCATAATTTAAAGACGGTGATCACCTGATTTTTTGGGTACTGCACTCCGTTAAACCCATGCCCTGTCGGAGGCAAACGTCGACCCTGTAGGAGTGAGCTTGCTCGCGATAGCGTCAGACCAGACGGCAACTTCTCAACAGGTCGACCGTTATCGCGAGCAAGCTCACTCCTACAGGATCCGCGTTTGCCACATGACAGCGCGGCGTCCACGACAAAAGGAGAAGGCTATGAGCAGCTATGACGTTGTGATTATCGGTGGCGGCCCGGGCGGCTATAACGCAGCCATTCGTGCCGGTCAGTTGGGCCTGAGCGTGGCTTGCGTTGAGGGCCGTGAAACATTGGGCGGTACTTGCCTGAACGTCGGCTGCATTCCTTCGAAGGCGCTACTGCACGCGTCGGAGCTGTACGAGTCGGCTGCGGGTGAGGAATTCGCCAAGCTCGGCATCGAGGTTACGCCGACGCTTAATCTGGCGCAGATGATGAAACAGAAAGGCGACAGCGTGGCGGCCCTGACCAAGGGCATCGAATTCCTGTTTCGCAAGTACAAGGCAGAATGGATCAAAGGCTGGGGACGCATCGCAGGCCCGGGCAAAGTCATCGTCACCGACGCTCAAGGCGTGGAAACCGAGCTGCAAGCCAAGGACATCATCATCGCTACGGGTTCCGAGCCCACCCCGCTGCCCGGTGTAGAGATCGACAACAAACGCATTCTGGACTCCACCGGCGCGCTGTCTCTGCCAGAAGTGCCCAAGCATCTGGTGGTGATTGGCGCAGGTGTTATCGGTCTGGAACTGGGATCGGTGTGGCGCCGTCTGGGCGCAAAAGTCACGGTGGTGGAATACCTTGATCACGTTGCCCATGGCACGGATCTGGAAGCGGGCAAGACGTTGCAACGTTCGCTATCGCGCCAGGGCATTACCTTTAAACTCAGCTCAAAGGTCACCACCGCGACCACAACCGATCACGGCGTGAATCTCAGTGTCGAGCCTGCCGCGGGTGGCGAAGCCGAGCTGATCGAAGCCGATTACGTGCTGGTCTCCATCGGGCGGCGGCCTTTCACCAAAGGTCTGGGGCTGGAGACGGTCGGCCTTGAAGTCGATAAACGCGGCATGCTCGAGAACAAAGGCCATCGAACGGCGGTAGATAATGTCTGGGTGATTGGCGACGTCACTTCAGGGCCAATGCTGGCGCACAAGGCCGAAGACGAAGCGACGGTATGTCTGGAGCGTATCGTCGGCAAGGCCGGTGAAGTGAATTACAACCTGATCCCCAATGTGATCTACACCCGCCCGGAACTGGCCAGCGTTGGCAAGACTGAAGAGCAGCTCAAGGCAGATGGGCGTGCGTACAAGATCGGCAAATTCCCGTTCAGCGCCAACAGCCGCTCCAAGGTCAACCACGAGACTGACGGCTTCGCGAAGGTCCTGGCGGATGAACGTACGGACGAAATTCTCGGCGTGCATCTTGTAGGCCCCAGCGTTAGTGAAATGATTGCCGAGTTCTGTGTCGCCATGGAGTTCGCCGCATCGTCCGAGGACATCGGCCTGATCAGCCACGCCCACCCTACCCGCTCCGAAGCCTTGCGTCAGGCCGCGATGAGTGTGATCGGGTTGCCGACGCAGTCTTGAAGGCAGCAGTACAAACCCGGTCTTACGGGATTGCGCAGAACCTGTGGGAGCCGGGCTTGCCCGCGATGGGCTTGATGCGACGGGGCAGATATCTGCGGTGCCCTTATCGCGGGCAAGCCCGGCTCCCACAGGATGAACTGACGCGGGACCGGCTTCAGCCAGGAAAGCAGTATTTCTAACGACATTTTCAGTGCCTGTCACGGCCTATTCCCGGCTAAAGCCGGTATCACATCATCGCGCCATTGTCTGGATCACACATCACTCCCACAGAGGGGAATGCGCCATCCAGAAACAATTCCGGCACATCTAAATCGTAATTATTTATGTTTTTTTCGAACCAGATGCTGTGTTTGTTATCTGTTGTCGGTACTTTGGCGTTCAGCAAGGAGTCGTAGCGCGCAATTTTCTTGTGCAGGATGCACAGTACTCGTTAGGGGCTTCACCTTATGAATCGCAGGACTCTCCTGAAAGCATCCATGGCGCTGGCGGCTTATAGCAGCGTGCCAGCCTCGGGGCTTTTTGCTGCACGCGCGATGGCCGCCACGGCCGACGGCGAAATCGAACATTTTGACTTCGATGCACTGAAAGCCCACGCCAAGCAATTGGCTGGTCGGGGTTACGTCAGCAACAAGCAAGTACTGCCTCCTGTACTGGCAAACATGACACCGCAGCAGTTCAACGCCATCAAATACGACGCTGGCCACTCCTTGTGGAACGAGCTTAACGGCCAACTGGACGTGCATTTCTTCCACGTCGGTATGGGCTTCAAAACGCCGGTACGCATGTACAGCGTCAATCCGAAGACCAAAGAATCCCGGGAAGTGCACTTCCGCCACGAACTGTTCAACTACGAGTCCAGCGGCATCGACAAATCGCTGGTCAAAGGTGACTTGGGCTTTGCCGGCTTCAAGCTCTTCAAGGCGCCGGAAATCGCCATCAATGACGTGGTCTCGTTCCTCGGCGCCAGCTATTTCCGCGCAGTGGACAGCAACAAGCAATACGGCTTGTCGGCACGCGGTCTGGCCATCGATACCTACGCCAAGCGTCAGGAAGAATTCCCCGACTTCACCAAGTTCTGGTTTGAAACCCCGGACAAGAACGCCACCCGCTTTGTGGTTTACGCGCTGCTGGATTCGCCAAGCTGCACCGGTGCCTACCGTTTCGATATCGATTGCCAGTCAGGCCAGGTGGTCATGGACATCGACGCAAACATCAACGCGCGTACCGACATCGATCAGATGGGCATCTCGCCGATGACCAGCATGTTCAGCTGCGGTACCCACGAGCGCCGGATGTGCGACACCATTCACCCGCAAATCCACGACTCGGACCGTCTGGCCATGTGGCGCGGTAACGGTGAGTGGATCTGTCGCCCGCTGAACAACCCGCCCAGCCTTCAATTCAATGCCTTCGCCGATAAAGACCCCAAGGGTTTCGGTCTCGTGCAGACCGACCATGAGTTCGCCAGCTATCAAGACACCGTTGACTGGTATCACCGTCGTCCAAGCCTGTGGGTAGAACCGACGACGCCATGGGGTGAAGGCGCGGTCAATCTGGTGGAAATCGTTACCACCGGCGAGACCATGGACAACATCGTGGTGTTCTGGACGCCGAAGGACAAGATCAAGGCCGGTCAGTCGGTCAATTACGGCTACAAGCTGTATTGGGCCCCGCTGCCACCGGTGCGTACGCCTCTGGCACAAGTGCATGCCACTCGCTCGGGTATGGGCGGTTTCACGGAAGGCTGGGCACCGGGCGAGCATTACCCGAAGTTCTGGGCCCGACGCTTTGCCGTGGACTTCAACGGCGGCGGCCTGGAAAGCCTGCCGGAAGGCACCGCTATCGAGCCTATCGTGACCGTCTCGCACGGCAAGCTGCAGGAGTTCAACATCCTCGTGCTGCCGGACATCAAAGGTTATCGGATCATTTTCGACTGGCTGCCAGACAGCGACTCGGTCGAGCCGGTAGAGATGCGTATGTACATCAAGACTCAAGACCGGACGCTCAGCGAAACCTGGCTTTATCAGTACTTCCCGCCTGCGCCTGACAAGCGTAAATATCCGTCGTAACCCGACCCGGTTCAGAGGTGCCTTGCAGCTATGCAAGCACCTCTGAATATTCACGCCTCACACGCCAATTTTTAATTCTTAATAAATTCAAAAGGTTATAAACCTACTGATTTCCTGGCTTCAGTAATATGTTCGAATATTGACGAATTGATTGACAGTTCGGCGAACTCAGGCTGATATAACCCCTGTCCTTTCTGATTCACCCTCCCTGTTTTCCTGCCGCGTTGACCATTCCCCATGGTTGATGAGCGGTAGCGTGGATGATGGTTTTTCTGCATACCCCACCGCCTGTAAGAGTGAACTTGTTCGCGAGACGTCAGGCCTGCGTACACAAACATGCAGCATCGCCAACAAGCTAGCCCCTACAACAGAAGTGCAACTCCCCTCACAGCAATCCCGAGGCAGAACACATGACGTTGAACCCTGCAAACAGCGGCGACGCTCGCTCGTCGATTCTGGCCTTCAACAAATCGACAGTGGTGGTGTGGGTTGCCATCAGCCTGATCCTGATAGAAACCTTTTCCGGTGCGCTGCGCTTTTACTTCGATAAGGCGGGCATCGCACCCTTGTTGTACCTGCCCAAGATTGCCTGTCTGGTGATGTTTGCGTTGGAGCTGCGCGATTACAAAGCCGGTCGCATGGTCTGGATGAGCATGCTGCTATTGATGGTTTCGAGTGTGCTGGCAATGCTGCACGGCGCTAGCCTGAACAACGTCGCCTTCGCGTTGTTTGGCATCAGCCCGTTGCTGTTCGGCCTGGTCTGTAGCGAGCATCTGTTCCATCGTCGCAGGCTGCTCCTCTGGGTGATCGGCCTGTGTCTGGCGGCATCACTGATCGGGATTGCGCTGGATAAATTCACGGCCGTACCGTGGAAGGGCTACAGCTACAGCATTGGCGACGCCGAGCTGAGCGCCAATACATCGTGGACCACGGACACAGAAGACCGCATCGCCGGTTTCGCCCGTGTTTCCAATATCTTGTCGATTCTGATCGCAATCTTCAGCTTGTATCTGTTGGTACTGCTGCGCTCTCGGCTTTTGTGGCTGCTGTTGAGCCCGGTGGCTTTGTACGCCATCGTCCTGACCACCAGCAAAGCCCCTGCCGCCGCTTTCGCAATGACCCTGGCATTATTGCTGATCAGCCGCATGCGCTGGACGACGCGTATTGTCTGCACCCTCGCCGTTTTGACAGGGCTGACGCTCCCTGTGCTGGGCATGGTGTATGACTTTGACCTGCATACCGTGAGCAGCAGCAACTCCGCGCTAGGCACCTTGTATGACCGACTGATCAATACGTGGCCAAACGTCGCCCACGCAATCAGCAAAGAAGGCTGGACCCTGACCGGTGCGGGGTTTGGCATGTTCGGCGGCGCAGCCTCGCTGTTTCCGGTACCTGGCGGTGAGATGCTGGTCGGTTCGGACAGCAGCGCGATGTATCTGTGGGCGATGCTCGGGCTGGGCGGCGTGTTGCTCTATCTCATGCAGATTCCGCTGTTTTTTACCCTGACCGATCAAGACAGCCATGTCGGCAGAGCGATGCTGGCGATTACCTTCTGCTGCTGCATGATCAGTTGGACCACCGATATGTTTGAAGTCACTGTGGCCAATCTTTTCCTTGGCCTGGCGATAGGGCATGCGCTGTCCGACAAACTTCTGGATAGCCGCAAAACTCCACGCCCTCAAGCATTTCATCTGTCGCCCTCACCGACGGCGTACTGAGGATGGCAGGCAAACGATTCGCAACCGGACTGGCCTGCGTTGCCTGGCTGACATGCACGGCGCTCCACGCCGAAGAAGCCTTCATTCTGGGCATCAGCACACATCTGATGAACTTCGATGCGTCGCCAAGACCCGCTTTGCAACTCGCCGCAAAAGCGGGTTTTTCAGCGGTTAAAGACGATGCCTTCTGGTCAACGGCGGAACCCAAGCCCAACCAGTGGCGCATCATCGCGCCATGGCGTGATTACCTGAACACCGCCACCAGCCTGAACTTGAACAGGCTGACCATTCTGGACTACAGCACGTCGTTTCATGACAACGCCAAACCGCGCGCACCAGCGGTCAAAGCGGGGTATCTGAACTACGTTGACTACGTCACCGGGCAATTGGGCAACAAAGTCGACTTTTACGAGATCTGGAACGAGTGGGACCTTGAAGCCCCCCGAGATCCGCAACTAAGCGCCGACTACGCCACACTGGTGCGCGAAGCCGTGCCGTTGATCCGCAAGAACACCACACAGGTCAACGGGACGCCAGCCAAAATCCTTGCAGGCTCGATAACGCCAGAAGGTATGGATGGCGGGTTCGCGGACAGGCTGATCGACGCAGGCATGCTGGATCTGGTTGATGGGCTTTCGATTCATCCCTACGCCCATTGCGCCGCCGACGGGCGCAACAACCCCGAAAGCTGGGTGCAATGGCTGCGCGATTATGAACAGCACATCCGCACCAAGGCCGGGCGCGCGGTGCCGATCTACCTCACGGAGATGGCCTGGCCTAGCCACAAAGGCCCCTGCGGGAATACGCCGCAAACCCAGGCAGCTTATCTGGCGCGGATTCTGCTGTTTGCTCGCACCATTCCCAACATCAAAGGCGTCTGGTGGTACGACCTGGTCAACGACGGGCCAGACAGAGCCGACCAGGAGCACAACTTCGGCCTGCTCAATCAGGACCTGTCACCCAAGCCCGCCTATGGTGCGGTCAATGCCATCACCGACGTTATCAAGCATTTTGCCTGGGACGCTCAGCGCAGTGTCCAGTCCGCCACCGTTTACCAGTTGCATTTCAGTAAGGGCAACGAACATGTCGTCGCGGCATGGGCTACCGATGGACCTCGCCAGCAGTTGATCACCAGTAGCCGGCAGATGAGAGGTCCCGTCATGTTCATCGACACTGCCGACCCCGGCAAAGGACAAATGTCTGGCGAGGCATTCTGGCGCTGTCAGGACGATCAGTGCTCTGCTCCAGTAACGCTCACCCGCTTCCCGAAAATCATCAGCCTGAACTCCGACACAGCCACGCCGCAACGCCCCTGACCTCATTCCCTGCCCCAGCCGTCAACGCCAAGAAGAGCGCCATGGACTTCAGAAAAGACATCAATGGATTGCGCGCTATCGCAGTGATCGCAGTGCTGCTTTATCACTTCAATCCCGGCTGGTTGCCCGGCGGGTTTGCGGGCGTGGATATTTTCTTCGTGATCTCTGGATACCTGATCACCGGCATCATCGTGCGCAATCTGGACGCCGGCCGCTTCAGTTTGCTGGCGTTCTACAAGTCCCGCGCCCGACGCATTGTTCCGGCCCTGGCAGCACTGTGCTTTGTGCTTCTGCTGGCGGGCTGGTTTTACCTGCTGCCGCAGGACTACAGCGAACTGGGCAAACACATCGCCGCCAGCCTGGGGTTCGTATCCAACATTGTTTACTGGTTCGAAGCGGGTTACTTCACCCCTGGCGCGCACGAAAAGTGGTTGCTGCACACATGGTCGTTGTCGGTGGAGTGGCAGTTCTACATGGTGTATCCAGTGGTACTGCTGGCGTTGAGCCGAGTGATTGCCTTGCGAAACCTGCGTTGGTTGATCCTTTGCGCCTGTCTGGCCGGGTTCGGCTTTTGTGTATTCGCCTCATTCAAATGGCCTGAGCCATCGTTCTATCTGTTGCCGACACGGGCCTGGGAACTGTTGGTCGGCGCTGCCGCCTGTGTATTCCCGATCAGGCTTCAACCGTCGCATCAACGAGCCCTGGAACGCGTTGGGCTAGGACTGATTCTGGCAAGTTTCCTTGTACTCTCAGAGAAGGATGTATGGCCTGGCTATCTGGCGCTGCTGCCGGTGCTGGGTACCTTGGCAGTGATCGTCGCCGCGCGACAGGATTCGTTCGTCACCGGCAACCGGTTCTCACAGTGGACAGGGAAACTGTCTTACTCGCTGTACCTCTGGCACTGGCCGGTCGTGGTGTTGATGAGCTACTCAGGTTATCTGGGCGAAACATCCAATTTGTTGATCGGCATGCTGTGCGCCTTTGGCTTGGGCATGGCGTCTTATGAGCTGATCGAAAAGGCCCCCAACACGGCCCTCGGCAAATTCCGCTGGAGATTCGCCCCGGTCAGCGCGTTGATCGGCTCGGTGCTTGTCGCGGCGAGTGCCGTGAATGCGACAGAGGGTGCGGTTTCTCCCCTGCGCTCAGTGAGCATCTCGGACAAGGCGCGCTTCCTTCAGGACTACGCCGACCGGCAGAAAAATCTTTATGAAACGTACTGGCTAAAGTGTGACGCCTTTTCCGCGTTCACCGAGCGCGGCCTCTCCGCCATTGACCCCTCCTGCACAGAGAAACGCGGACGGGGCGGCGTCTTCCTGTGGGGCGACTCCCACGCACAGGCTTTATCCCTGGGTTTACGAACCTTGCTGGCCCATGACACACCGTTCTATCAAGTCGCCTCGGCAGGCTGCAAACCCAGTCTGACTCAAGACAACGGACGCGCCACTGCGCCACGCCTGACCTGCAACTACTCCAACAGAACCGCACTGCAAAGTATTCGCGAGCTACGTCCTGAGTTTGTGGTAATTGCCCAGAAAGATCAGCACGACAAAACCCAATGGAGCGAGATTGCCGCCCGTCTCAAGAGCTACGGCGTCAAACGCATCGTTCTGCTGGGGCCGCTGCCGCAATGGAGCCCTTCCCTGCCAAGCGTCATTGCCAATCGTCATTGGGGTCTGAACGAGTCGCACATCAGCGACCCGGCCCTCGATCAGAGCGTCATGGCGACTGATCGGGCAACACGTCGGCTGATTGATCCTCAGGCCATCGACTTTGTGTCACTGATCGACAAGCTATGCGTGGCCAACTCCTGCCTGGTCCGGTTGCAGGACGATTCGCTGCTGCAAATTGATTCAGGACACCTCAGTGAAAAAGGCTCGCTGTACATCGTGAAAAACTTTGTTCTTCCGGAGCTGAGCAAACAGATCGCTCGATAGCTGCATGCGCAAAACAAGCCCGCCTGACCCTGATCAGTGCGGGCTTTTTTGCGTCCTGAAAAAATCTTCACATCGTCGCCACGTTTGGCTGCTAAGTTGAGCGCAGGCCATTTTGCAAGGAGGCAGAGTTGAGCATGTTTTTACCAAAGATATTTCTTGGCTGGATGCTGACGACGCTAAGCCTGACAGGTTTAGCGCACGCAGAGATTTATCAGGTTGGAGGCAGCCAGTGGCGGCCGTTTAGCTATGAGGATGAACAAGGCGAGCTGCGCGGAATATCCACCGATATCGCCCGACGCGTCCTGCAACTGGCCAATATTGAAGCGCAGTTCGTTTCTTACCCGGTCAATCGGCTGCAAGCCATGCTGGGCAAAGACGAACTTGATATGAACTTCGCCGACTCTGCGCAGTGGAACAGCAAAGATGAACTCGATCATTTTGTTTTTTCCGAACCCTACCTGCGGGTCAAGGAACACCTGTATGTCCTCAAAGGAAGCCCTGCCGCCAAAATCCCTGTGGATAAGTTACAGGGCCTGACCATAGGCACTATCCGGGGCTATACCTATCTGAATATGGACCCGTCTTTCGCAGACAAACGCCTGGTCGAACTGGAAACCTCTGAAGACTCGGCCCTGCTTCAACTGCTGTTGGCCAGACGCGTTGACGCGATCGCAATGGTCGACGACCTGTTCGACTACCTTGTTGCAGAACAACACATGGATCCAGACCTTTTCCAGCGTGGTGCATTACTCAGTGATGCCCATGTCAGCATCAAGCTGCAGCCCGAACTGGCGCCTCACCTGCCCGCCATAAACAAAGCCATCCGATCAATGATCCGCAGCGGCGAAGTAGCCAGGATTCGCACGTCGTATCTCTTGTCTCATAAGCCCGACGGGTGCCAAAAAGCGGACGTAACCTGTTGAAAGTCAAGAACGATCACTAAATCCGAATTAAGTTCATATTTCTAAATTTATCAATGACATAGCCTTAAACAATTCATGAATGGCAAGACTCGTCTTTACGCTTAGGCTCTCGAAACAACCAAAAATAGAGAGAGACCTGAGATGCCCCTACCTCGCTTCCATGTCGCAGTTAGCCTGATTGGAGCAAGCCTGATGGCCACCTCCGCAGCCTACGCCGACACCCTGACCCGTGATAATGGCGCCCCTGTTGGCGACAATCAGAACTCCCAGACCGCCGGTGCAACCGGCCCAGTCCTGCTGCAGGACGTGCAACTGCTGCAAAAACTTCAGCGCTTTGATCGCGAACGCATTCCTGAGCGCGTCGTACACGCGCGCGGTACCGGCGTACACGGGGAGTTCGTTGCCTCGGAAGGTGCTTCGGACCTGAGCAAGGCAAAAGTCTTCAGCAAAGGTGAGCACACCCCGGTATTCGTTCGCTTCTCCTCGGTGGTACACGGTAACCATTCGCCGGAAACCCTGCGTGACCCTCGCGGTTTTGCGACCAAGTTCTACACCGCAGACGGCAACTGGGATCTGGTCGGCAACAACTTTCCGACGTTCTTCATTCGTGATGCCATCAAGTTCCCGGACATGGTGCATGCGTTCAAGCCTGATCCACGTACCAACCTGGATGACGACTCGCGCCGCTTCGATTTCTTCTCCCACGTGCCGGAAGCGACTCGCACCCTGACTCTGCTGTATTCCAACGAAGGCACACCTGCCAGCTATCGCACCATGGATGGCAACGGTGTTCACGCTTACAAACTGGTGAATGCCAAAGGCGAAGTGAACTACGTGAAGTTCCACTGGAAAAGCCTGCAAGGCCTGAAGAACCTTGATCCCAAGCAGGTTGCCGAGGTCCAGTCCAAGGATTACAGCCACCTGACCAACGACTTGGTAGACGCAATCAAAAAAGGTGATTTCCCGAAATGGGACCTCTACGTTCAGGTCATCAAACCTGAAGACCTGGCCAAGTTTGATTTCGACCCGCTGGATGCGACCAAAATCTGGCCGGACGTTCCCGAGCGCAAGATTGGCCAGATGGTCCTGAACAAGAATGTGGATAACTTCTTCCAGGAAACCGAGCAGGTCGCCATGGCTCCGGCCAACGTCGTACCGGGCATCGAGCCTTCGGAAGACCGTCTGCTGCAAGGCCGGGTGTTCTCCTACGCCGATACTCAGCTGTACCGCGTCGGCACCAACGTCTTCAGCCTGCCGATCAACGCGCCAAAGGTTAAGGTCAACAACGGCAATCAGGACGGTTCGCTGAACAGCGGCAACACCACAACCGGCGTCAACTATGAGCCAAGCCGCCTCAACCCGCGCCCTGCTGTTGAAGCCGCTCGCTACAGCCAGCTGCCGCTGTCTGGCAGCACTCAACAAGCGAAGATTCAGCGCGAGCAGAACTTCAAACAGGCGGGCGACTTGTATCGTTCGTACAGCAAAAAAGACCAGCAGGACTTGATTCAAAGCTTTGGCGAGTCGCTGGCCACTACCGACACCGAAAGCAAAAACATCATGCTCTCGTTCCTCTACAAGGCTGATCCGGAATACGGCACAGGCGTGACCAAAGTTGCCAAAGGCGACCTCGAAAAGGTCAAGCAGCTCGCTGCCGCACTGAAGGACTGATCAATAACTCGCGCGCTTCAGCTATCTGGCTGAAGCGTAGCGAGCCGGGTCTTTTAAGAGGGTATGAACATGCGCAGAATTCTATTCGCGTTGCTACTGTGCGCAGCCACAGCCAGCGCTGCCACGAACGAAGCAACCACCACCGACACTCAAGCGCAGTTGAGGGCACTGTATTTCCAGGCAGCGCGTGAAGGCCGACAGGACATGCTCAACGAATTCATCAACGCCAGATTCGATCTGAACGTTCAGGACGAAAAGGGTTATACCGCGCTTATTCTCGCTGCTTATCACGGTCATCAAGACACAGTGACGCAATTACTGAATGCGGGTGCTGATCCATGCGCCAAGGACCTCAGAGGCAACACCGCGCTGATGGGTGCCATCTTCAAGGGTGAGCTGAGCATCGCCCGGCAACTGGTCGCCGCCGACTGCGCGCCAGACCAGCGCAATAATGCAGGCCAGACCGCAGCGATGTACGCCGCCCTTTTCCACCGCAAAGAGATCCTTGATTCCCTCGCCGCCAAAGGCGCCGACCTGAACGCCACGGATGCCATGGGTAATCAGGTGCAGAATCTTGAGCGGGGGGAGTTTAAGACGGTGCAGCCTTCGCAGTGAGGGCGAAGTTCGGGTTGCTGAAAGAAAGCGCAAAACTGTCGCAAAACCCAAAATTAGTGCTCCGACAGCAAGGTCTGCTAATTAAATCTGTCGCAGCCAGTGCTGACGCAGCTCAGCGATCGATTGAGCGTGACCGCTAAGCTGCGTCAGCTTCGCGCTGAATCCAGGCGCGTGACTGAAGAGCGAGACATCTCAAAAGGCCGCCGCATACTCTGCCAAGGAGTAAGGCTGAAGTCGGCCTTCATTAAAAAGCATCTGACTGATTGCCCGGTCCGGCGTCCTTGCCAAACACTCAAGGCACACCCCAGCGGCTACTAAACCTGGCTGCAGTCTTGGCCAATTCCTCCGCCAACGTGTAGGACGAATGGGTGACCACCATCGGCAGCTAACTTTCTAGCCGTAACTGTTCCAAAGCCAGATGCAGCACCTCTCCTAAATCAGTAGAGCTCATACAAAAGCTTTTAAATCAGAAGTTAATTGGGTACTGCGTGATGAAACGCACATCATCAAGATCACTATTAAAGGAGTTTCGATAGTTAGCGTGTTTCAAGCGGAAATTAAGATTCTTCAGGGGACCGCTCTGGACGGTGTATCCGAGTTCAATGTTTCGTTCCCATTCCTTCTGGGCGTCGTCGTAGCCCGCAATTTTGATATTATCGCCCCGGACATATCTGACCATGAAATCGAGACCCGGTACACCGAGCCCAACGAAACTATAGTCGTAACGAGCTTGCCAAGAACGTTCATCCTCACGGGTGAACTCAGCATATTGAATGAAGTTCGGCATGTAGTTAGTGCTTCCACCATCAACGTAGAACGTATAGCCCCCTTTACCTTGGATCCGCTGGCTGGCTAACGTGAACTTATGAGCTCCTATAGCGTACGAACCACGCAGGCTGAACGACTTATTGTCTAGATCGCCGCCGAGCTCTTCGCCTATGCTCTTTTGGTCATAAAAACGAAAGTCCATCGCCACCGCTTGTGACTCATCGATAGCCCTAGTCCAACTCAGACCCACATATTTCTTATCCCAGTAATCTTTAACAGAAGAAGCATATAGGCCTGCGGTGAGGCTTTTGGTTAAGCTATAGGTCGCGCCAACAAGGTCCGCTTCTTTCAAGTTCGAAGCTGCACGGGAGGTGCGCTCTTTCAGCGTCATCGACGTGAAGTGTGCAGCCTCTATGTTAAGCCCCGATATCTCCTTGCTCGAAATATAGAGCCCTTCGACAGTCTCTGGAAGCAGGCGGTTATCACCCGTAGCGAACACAGGTGTATTCACCTGTTGCTCGCCGTATTTCAAGACAGTGTTCGAGTACTTGAACTTTAAAGCTCCCGCGGCCTTTGAATATTCGTTCTGAGCGTGGTCAATCCCTACTTGACCCCTTCCGCTGCTAGGGAGCAAGCCGCTATTGATTCGATCGGGGCTACTGTCTAGCTTCAGCCCAGCCATACCGATAGCATCGACCCCGACACCGATCACACCCGGAGTGAATCCTGAATTAAAGGTAGCAATCAGGCCCTGCGCCCACTCGTCCCTTTTACTCTGAGATGTGCTCGCAGCATTTCGATAATCCCTATTAAAATAGAAATTTCTGTTGAGAATTTGCGTTTTGCTATCCTTGAAAAAGGACAATTCATTAAGATCATTCGCATACCCTGACTGAGCAACAGCCAGACAAACAACGGCCCCACCCAAAAAATAAGCTGCACGCATAATTCAACCCTTTATAGCTGTTATGGCAGATATTTCTATGTCGAGATTGACTAGACTATCGGTCCAGAATTTAGGCGGCAGAAATCTTATAAGTTAAGTAGAAATCCAGGCGGTAACTTTATTCTTATTTTAATATTTTTATTTTTTGCACAGCGCGTAAGTGGATTCAGATCTGTTATTCAGCTTCCACCGAAAAGGACTTGGAAATAAGCAGGGAAACTAGCGTCACGCAGGCCATTCCCATCAAATAAGCTGGAACTGGCCACACGGCGCCGCCGGATTTGAACACCATCCAGGCCGAGACGGCGGGCGCGGGGCCGGCCCCAATGATAGACGCCACCACGTAGCCGATAGAGATGCCGCTGTATCTAACATTGGCCGGAAAAAGCCGCGCCGTCATGGCCGCGCTTACCGCATAGGCACAGCTGGCACCGAGGTAGCAGATGGGCGCGGCGATGAGGAAAAGAATCAGGTTGCCCGAGCCCACCATCCAGAACATAGGGTAGGCAAGCGCCATCGTGTAGAGCGTGCCCGTGAGCGCCACTCGCCGGCGACCGAGACGGTCAGCCAACATGCCCCAGATGGGGAAGGTGATGATCGAGCTCAGGCTGAACACCACGCCTGCCAGCAACGTCTGCGACTGCGTGAAGCCCATCTGCTTGGCATACACCAGCTGCATGTATACCAACACGATGAATACGCCGCTCGCACCCATGAAGTTGATGCCGACGGCCAACATCAGTTCGCGCGGGTGATTCTTGAGCAGCTCGATGATGGGCCGGTCGACCTGCTTGTTCTGACGCTTGACCTCCTGGAAGTCAGGTGTCTCCGAAACGCTCAAGCGCACCCATAGGCCCACCACTATCAGCAACGCAGAAAACAGGAAAGGAATACGCCAGGCCCAGGCCTTGAACTCCTCCGGCGAGAAGCTCATGGTGACGGCCAGGAATGCCAGCGACGCGAAGAGCGAGCCGCAAGGAGAGCCCAACTGCACGAAAGTGCCGAACAGCGTCTTGCGGCCCTTGGGTGCATGCTCGATGGACATGAGCGCCGCGCCTCCCCACTCGCCGGCCGCTGCAATACCCTGCACTGCACGTAGCAGTACCAGTAATGCCGGCGCCCAGAAGCCAATGGTGGCGTACGTCGGCAAGATGCCGACGATCAGCGTGGCAAACCCCATCAAAAGCAGCGTGACCACCAAGCTCTTCTTGCGTCCGATCTTGTCACCGTAGTGACTGAAGATGAGCGTGCCGATGGGCCGGGCGACGTAGCCTACGCCGTAGGTGGCAAGCGCCACCACCGTGGAAATGCCGGGGCTGTCGCTGGGGAAGAAAAGGACGCCGAAGATCAGTGCGGCCGCCGTGTTGTAGATGAAGAAATCGTACCACTCGATGGTGGTGCCGATCATGGATGCGAAGGCGGCCCGCCATGCCTCGCGGGTGGGACGCGCTGGTGGAGCGGTGGACGGGCGGGCCGGGTAGTCCCGGAAAAGCTTCGAGTTTTCCATTGCATTGACTCGCTAGGGTCGGGTTGAGAAAGTTACTGTGGCTCGGGAGATTCATAACCCTGGATGCGCCGCGCGATACGCTGGTGGCGCTCTAGCATCTGCTGCATGCCCGGCGCGGTGAACCGACCGTTTTCCACGAGCGCCTTGCCGGCGATGACGGTGTGGCGGGGGGCATTGGGGCCGGACATGAAGAGCGCACGCACCGGGTCGCCCACGGCGCCGGCATATGAGGGGCCGTCGACCGGCCAGCAGACGACGTCGCCTACTGCGCCAACCGACAACTCGCCCAGTTCGCCGGTGCGGCGCAGGATGGCCGCGCCGCCGCGGGTAGCAATCTCGATGGCCTCGCGATCGTCCATGCCGCCCATGCGTTTGCCGCCCGAGCGCAGGCGCTGCAGTCCTAGCATGGTGCGCGCTTCCAGCCAGAGCGAGGCGCTGTCGCTGGACGAAGAGCCGTCGCAGCCCAGCCCCACCTTTACGCCAGCGTCACGCATCTCGCGCACGGGGGTAACGGTGCCGTGGCGCCCCCCCATCATGAACACGGTGCTGGGACAGTGCGCCACGCCCACACCCCATTGCGCCAACTTGGCCATGTCCTCGTCGCGTGCGTACATGACATGCGCGCCCCAAGCACGGTCCGACGCCAGTCCCAGCCGCTTGAAGTTGTCGATGGGGTGGCAACCGAAGTGCTCCTGGCAGAACTCGTTTTCCAAGTGCGACTCGGCCAGGTGCATATGAAAGCCGACATCGTGCTTTTCCGACAGGTCCGCCAAGCGCTGGAGCAGCTGCGGCGTGACGGTGAAGATGGCCGCGGGGCCGAGCGCAATGCGCACCATCGCACCGTGCGAGCGGTCGTGATACTTGGCGATGAGGCGTTCGCAGTCGGCGATGATGGTCTCGTCGTCCTGCACCACTGATTCGGGTGGCAGGCCGCCGTCTTTTTCCGACAGGTTCATCACCCCGCGCGTTGGGTGGAAGCGGAAACCCAGCTCTTGCGCGGCACGGATTTCCGCGTCGATCAGAAAGGGCTTGGGATGCACGTACAGCATATCCGAGGTGGTGGTAGTGCCGCCCAAGGCCAGTTCGGCCAGACCCACCCAGGCCGAGACGTACACCGCCTCTTCGTCGATGCGGGCGAACATCGGATAGAGCGTGCGCAGCCAGTAGAAGAAGTCGCCCTCATGCGACTGCGGGTTGCTGCGCGTGAGGTTCTGGAACATGTGATGGTGGGTATTGATGAACCCGGGCGTGACGATACAGCCGCTGGCATCGAGCCGGCGCACCGTTTGCGGCTTGGTGCGGTCGGGCCCGCCGATGTCCGTGATCAGGCCGTTGGTGATCGCCAACCAGCCGCCAGCCAGCTCGCGGCGCTGGTCATCCATGGTGACCATCACCCGCGCGTTCTCGATGATCAGATCCGCAGCTACTTGCATTTCCTTGATACCCTGTATTTCCGGCGGCGGGCAAGCACCGCATCGTGATGTAAACAGATTTACACATATCCCATATATATGTAAACGGATAATCATTCGGCTGCGAGAAGCACCGATGAGAAAATGGGCGCGGCCGCCGTCGGCCCGATCAGGGCAAAGTACGTTTTCTCGGGCATTTAGCTTGGAATCGACAAAGGCATTCACAGGAGAGATATGGATACAGCTGCAGCCACCAGCTCCGAATCAGTCAAGGACCGGATCGCCAGGACGTACGCAACACTTTCCGAAGCTCAGCGTCAGTTCGCCGATCTAACGCTGGGCGAGCCTCTGTTCGTAGCGCGCGCTCCAATGCAGGCGGCGGCGTCGCGCATCGGCGTTTCGGTGGCAACCGCCAACCGTTTTGCACGGATGCTGGGCTATGTCGGATACCCGGAATTCCGCTCGGCGCTCATCGAAAGCTTCGAATCGGTGCTCAGTTCAGTTGAGCGAATGGAGTCGTCCCTGCACGACGATCAGGGCGAGGTGCCCAGCATTGTCAGTTCCGCACTCGCCGGCATCGAGCGCAATCTGGAGGCAACGCGCAACTCGCTGGAACCCGCTGTTTTGGAGCAAGCGGTGAAAATGATCGTGGAATCGCGTAGGCGCTTCGTGGTCGGCTTTGAGCGAGCCGCGCACTTGAGTGCCATCCTGGCTTCGGAGCTGAACATGCGCTGCGGCAACACCGAGTCGATGGCGAACGTGGATGGAGCCGTGGGAGCTGCGATGCGGCTTCACGATTTCGACGAGCGTGATCTGATCATCGCAACCGTGTTCCCTCGCTATTTCCGCGAGACGGTGGACATCGTGCGCTTGGCCAAGCGGCACGGGATCAAAGTGCTGGCCATTACCGACAGCCCGCGCTCGCCCATAGCTTCTATGGCCGATGCCTGCATCTACGTGGTGGCCGAGCGCACGCTGGGTTCCAGCTCCGACGCAAGCGTGCTGGCGGTGATGGAGGCGCTGGTGGCCGCCGTGACCGTGAAGGTCCCCAATGCGTCAGAGCGCTATCGCTCACTCACGCAGGCGGCGCTGGATTGGTACGCCATGCCCGAGTGCTGAAGCCCCGAGACAGTTTTCGAGAGTGACCGGCTGACGCTTGCAGCGAGTACGAACAGCGATTATCGCATCTACAACGCGAAAGCCCTTCACACCCTGGCCTTTATCAAACGCTCGCGGGATTTGGGTTTTCGCTGAGGTCGAGAACTGTTGCAGTGTGGCAAGACCGCGCTAGCCCCGACTTCAAGGGACTGGTGGATCACTCTCAGTAGATAAGCGCCCCGATTGTCCGATTCTGAAAGACCTAGAGTCGGGCAGGTCTCGCAAATAAAGTCCAGCGATCATCGACGGGCCTTCGGAACCGGCCGCTTGGGGCGCCTTGGCGGTGCGGTATCTAGCCAGGTCACCGCTTTATTCGCTTGCGCGGCGCTCATAACACTCGATCAGCTTTAGCGCTTGGACAGCCTCCAGCGCGGGTTTGTGACTGCACCGATTGAGTGGTGAAGAAACGTATGAGATTCGAACAAACCTGCGCGTTCAGACCGTTCGAAATCCTCCGAAACCTGCAATTTAAAAAAATCCCCGCAGAAGCTTGACCAGGGAGAACGATCGTTCTACTCTGGCTACATGGAAAAGCAAATGACCGATACACGAGAAAAAATTCTGGCAACTGTCGAGAAGCTGATTTACGAAAATGGTATTCATGGTACTGGCATGGACCTTTTAGTAAAAACCTCCGGCGTGGCGCGTAAAAGTATTTATCGCTATTTTGCGAATAAAGACGATATTGCGGCAGCAGCATTAAATGCACGCGATGTACGCTGGATGGAGTGGTTCAGAAGTGAATGCGAAAAGGCAAAAACTTCGCAAGACCGTATTATCAGCATTTTTGCAGTACTTAAGAGCTGGTTCGAATCGGACGATTTTCGGGGATGCGCATTTATTAATACGGCTGGAGAGGTTGGCGACGTAGATGACCCTATTCGTCACATCGCGAAGCTGCATAAACAAAAGCTACTTGATTATATATTAGAGCTGACCGGCCAATTAGGTATCGAAGATCCGAGGTCATTGGCTAAACAACTTTTTGTGCTGATAGAAGGCACGATAACTGTGGCCCGGGTAATGGGCGACTACTCACTCCTTGATAGTGCAAGAGAAGCTGCCATCGTTCTGCTTAAAGAAGTACAGCACCCAAGCGCTTAATATGTAGATACATCAAATTAAATAAATCAACCAAAGATTGGAGGTACCCCTATGTCCAACGAACCCGCTCGCCCACCACTTCCACCATTCACTCGCGAATCGGCGATTCTAAAGGTCCGACTCGCTGAGGATGGCTGGAACAGCCAAGACCCAGAAAAAGTTTCGCTCGCCTACACGCTGGATACTAAATGGCGTAACCGCGCTGAATTTGCTACCAATCGTGAAGAAGCCAAGGGCTTCCTTACCCGCAAATGGAAAAAAGAGCTGGACTACCGTCTGATTAAAGAACTCTGGGCTTTCACCGACAACCGCATCGCTGTCCGTTACGCCTACGAGTGGCACGACGACTCGGGTAACTGGTTCCGCTCTTATGGGAATGAAAATTGGGAGTTTGAACCCGATGGGTTGATGCACCGCCGTTTCGCCTGCGTCAACGACATGCCAATCAAGGAGAGCGAGCGTAAGTTTTTCTGGCCACTGGGTCGCCGCCCAGATGATCACCCAAGCCTGACCGATCTAGGCCTGTAAGCGCTGCAACTATTCAAGTTCTCAAATGAGCCGTTAGTACGAAGAGTTGATCTCTTACATTAATGATGGCTGTCGGCTGCGTTATTTCAACTCTCGCTAAAATTTTATGAAATATCGCTCCAGCTGGGTCTAACTACAGTGACCTAGTTAAGAATGATTACTCTATTAACATATATCCACTTACTTGGAGGTACCACCATGTCCAATGAACAAGCTCGTCCGCCACTTCCACCGTTCACTCGCAAATCGGCGATTCTAAAGGTCCGACTCGCTGAGGATGGCTGGAACAGCCAAGATCCAGAAAAAGTTTCGCTCGCCTACACGCTGGATACTCGCCTGCGTCAACGACATGCCAATCAAGGAGAGCGAGCGTAAGTTTTTCTGGCCACTGGGTCGTCGCCCAGATGATCACCCAAGCCTGACCGATCTAGGACTGTAAGTAATCCTGAACCTGATCCTTTATGCCGAAAGGATCAGGTTTCTCTTTTTGCAAAAGCCTATCAGCGCAATTCCGGTTCAATAGTACGATCCAGCCCCTGTCGTGAATGGCAGTCACCCCAGGCCATTTGTACGCTCCCTTCTCCCCACGAGAGCCGCGCAGCACATTAATTCTGCGGTGATACCCGCCCCAAAAAACTGCTAGCAGACTTGTACTGAAAGACGCCGTTTGTAAATGCGATACATGCTGTCGTGTAAAGCCTCACTCATCAAGTTCGGCAGAAACTTCTTTAGCCAGCTCAATGAAAGCGCGCACCGCTGCGCTCTCAAAGGCGTCTTTGCGTCGCATAAGGGCGGCGGTCCGCTGCAAGCGCTTCGGCTCCAATGCGATTGCCACTAGATCGTCGTGGGCCAGAGTGATTTTGGCCGGCAATAAGGTCGCCAGATTTGTCCGGCGAACGATTTCGATCACCGCGCCAAGCGCGTTGGCTTCCATCTGCACCTTGGGGCGAATCGCATGCTTGCGACAGTAACGGTCGATCTGTTCGCGAGTGGCAAACTCTTCACTAAGCAGAACCAGAGACTCGGCGCTCAAGCCCTGCAATCCAATGAATTTCTTGTCGGCCAAGCGGTGTTTGCGGCTCACCACTAAAGCCATGGTTTCTTTCAGCAAAGGGATGGCGTCAATATCCGGTGTGTTTATTTCATCGAACGCGATTCCCACGTCCAACTCTCCCACCAAAAGCAGCTCCTCGATGCGCTCTTGGGAAAGCTCCCTCAGGTTGAGAGTAATTTTTGGGTATCGAGAGTGAAATGCCTCGATCACGGGCCCAATCAGATAGGTCGTAAACGTCGGCGTCACGGCCACTCGTAGTGAACCGCGACTGAGGTCGCTCACGTCATGAATGGCGCTTTTAGCTTCGCGCAACTCCTGATACGCACGGCGTGCATACACCAAATAAACGTCTCCCGCGTCGGTCAGGCGCGTCCTGCGACCTGAGCGGTCAAATAATTGAGCTCCGAGGCTTTCTTCCAACTGCCTTACCTGCTGGGAAAGGGCTGGCTGAGATACGTGCAGCGCGGCTGCGGCCTTTGTGAAGCTGAG
The DNA here is from genome assembly GCF_002158995.1 of Pseudomonas caspiana. Taxonomy (GTDB): domain Bacteria; phylum Pseudomonadota; class Gammaproteobacteria; order Pseudomonadales; family Pseudomonadaceae; genus Aquipseudomonas; species Aquipseudomonas caspiana. Next base: position 69,277 of record NZ_LOHF01000013.1, read on the forward strand.
GTGTTCCGCAACCGCAAGAAAATATTGGATATGTCGAGCCAGCATGCTTTACCCATAAGATAATCTGATAAAACTCATAATAAATGAGACTTTTACCTTATGCCATGCGTTGCTTAATCTCTGTTTCACACCCAGCTAACAATGAGACAGCAAACATGAAAGCGATCATCGACGGTTTTCTAAAATTCCAAAAAAACGCTTTTCCTGAGCGGGTAAAATTGTTCAAGGACTTGGCTAACCAGCAAGCCCCGAAGGCGCTGTTCATTTCCTGCTCCGACAGCCGACTGGTGCCTGAACTGGTCACCCAACGCGAGCCGGGTGATCTGTTTGTAATCCGCAACGCCGGCAACATCGTCCCCTCCTACGGCCCAGAGCCGGGCGGCGTTTCGGCCTCCGTTGAATACGCGGTGGCCGGTCTCAACGTCGCTGACATCGTCATCTGTGGCCACTCCGACTGCGGCGCGATGACCGCCATTGCCACCTGCAAGTGCCTGGATCACATGCCGGCTGTAGCCGGCTGGTTGCGATACGCCGACTCCGCCAAGGTGGTGAACGAAGCCCGCCAGCACCCGGACAAGCCAAGCAAAGTCGCTTCCATGGTGCGCGAAAACGTCATCGCGCAACTGGCCAACATCCAGACCCACCCATCAGTTCGCCTGGCGCTTGAAGAGGGCCGCGTGACCCTGCATGGCTGGATCTACGACATTGAAACCGGACGCATCGATGCCTTTGATGGAAGCACCAGAACTTTCGTGTCCCTCGCAGAGAACCCAGAAGTCCATGCCGTTTCCCAGCAAGCAAGGCGCGTCGCCTGAAACCTTTACCTACACCCTTACCCACCGAGGAGATTCACCATGATCCAGACTCAAGCTACCCGTACCGCTCGTCAGGAACTGACTGAAACCATCATTCTGGCAAAGGCCCGCAGGGACCTCTCCTTCGCACAGATTGTTGAGGGCACCGGCCTGTCCGAGGCGTTCGTCACTGCTGCTCTGCTTGGCCAGCATCCGCTGCCTGCCGACGCCGCGAAAGTCGTGGGCAAAAAGCTCGACCTCGATGCCGATGAAGTCGCTCTGCTGCAAACGATGCCTATTCGCGGCAGCTTTTTTGAAGGTATCCCGAGCGACCCAACCATCTACCGCTTCTACGAAATGATGTCGGTCTACGGCACCACCCTCAAAGCGCTAGTCCACGAGAAGTTCGGCGACGGCATCATCAGCGCCATCAACTTCAAGCTGGACATTAAGAAGGTTGAAGACCCGGACGGTGGCCATCGCGCTGTGATCACTCTGGATGGCAAATACCTGCCTACCAAGCCTTTCTGATGTGAATCAACCCGGCGTCTGACGACGTCGGGTCATACCCAACCCTTTATTACGACTGAGCACCACTTAAGTGCTTCGGCCTTCTCACGCCCTCAATAAGGTGATTGCTATGAAACTGTTACTTGTATTGTTCCTCAGCTGCATCGGATCTGTCGCCATGGCTGATGAAGCTCCGCAGACCGCACAAGCGAAGGTTGAACCCTACCGTTATTCTCAAGACCTGGATATCGCCCACGTGGTGGGGATCACGGACTTACCTAACGCCTGCGCTGTAGTGCCGATGCAGATGACTTACGACGATTCCAAGGGCAACCGGCACATCATGGAATACCACGTGTTGGGTAGTGGTTGTACGAACTAAACCAAAGTCGACACATCTGCGTGATGGCCAGTTTGGTAACAACGCTGACGGCAACATGGCCGCGGCGGCTGCGATCAAGGCCAAAAGTGGGCGGGAGGCCGTAACCCAAACTGTCCGCGGCATCCTCCCGCTGCTGGACAAGGGTTAATGACTAGCCTACCACTGAGTTGCTGACTCAGCGCATGCAGGAGCATGAAGAGCCTGCGCGGATGCTCGAAGGTAAGTGATTGCTTCAGAGGGCAACATGAGTGCCACCCACTTGTTTCCTTCGAGCTTTATACGGCCGCCCTGCGATGCCCCTGTCTGATTCTCTCTCGATAGTAAGTTCCGAGCATCAGCGTCTTGATATATCGGAGCTGTGGATAACTTATTCCACGGTCACTGACTTGGCCAAGTTACGTGGCTGGTCAACGTCCGTCCCCTTCAATACCGCTACGTAATACGAAAGCAGTTGCAACGGGATGGTGTAGAGGATCGGTGCCAAGGCGTCGACGATGTGCGGCATCGCGATGACGTGGGTGCCTTCGCCATTGCTCATACCGGCTTGTTCGTCAGCGAAGACGATCAGCTCACCGCCACGGGCGCGTACTTCCTGCAGGTTGGATTTCAGCTTTTCCAGCAGCTCGTTGTTCGGTGCAACGGTGACCACCGGCATATCGCTGTCGACCAACGCCAAAGGACCGTGCTTAAGCTCGCCTGCCGGGTAGGCTTCGGCGTGGATGTAAGAGATCTCTTTGAGTTTGAGTGCACCTTCCATGGCTACCGGGAACTGAGCGCCACGGCCCAGGAACAGGGTGTGGTTCTTCTCGGCGAACAACTCGGCGACTTTCTCGACCGTGCTGTCCATGGCCAATGCTTCACCAAGACGAGTCGGCAGGCGGCGTAACTCTTCAACCAGCTCGGCTTCAACGCCTTCGGCCAATGTACCTTGAACCTGACCCAGAGACAGGGTCAGCAACAACAGTGCGACCAGTTGGGTGGTAAAGGCTTTGGTCGACGCTACGCCGATTTCAGGACCGGCCTGGGTCAGCAATGTCAGGTCGGACTCGCGAACCAGCGAGCTGATGCTGACGTTACAAATGGCGAGGCTGGCCAGGAAGCCCAGCTCCTTGGCGTTGCGCAGTGCGGCCAGGGTGTCAGCGGTTTCGCCGGACTGGGAAATCGAGACGAACAGGGTATCCGGCTGTACCACTACCTTGCGATAACGGAACTCACTGGCAACTTCCACCTGGCATGGGATGCCTGCCAGCCCTTCCAGCCAGTAACGCGCGACCATGCCTGCGTGGTAGCTGGTACCGCAGGCAACGATTTGCACATTACGCACTTTGGCGAACAGTTCAGCCGCTTGTGGACCAAACGCCTGCACCAACACTTGTTGCTGACCCAGGCGGCCTTCAAGTGTGCGCTGCACGACTTTCGGCTGCTCGTGGATTTCCTTGAGCATGAAGTGGCGGAACTCGCCTTTGTCAGCAGCCTCTGCGCCTTCACGGTATTGCACGATTTCACGCTCAACCGGCAAACCATCCGCAGCCCAGATCTGCACGCTTTCACGACGGATTTCAGCGATATCGCCTTCTTCCAGATACATGAAACGGTCGGTGACCTGACGCAACGCCATTTGGTCGGACGCGAGGAAGTTTTCCCCAAGGCCCAAACCCACCACCAGCGGACTGCCGCTGCGGGCGGCTATCAGCCGGTCAGGCTGTTTGGCACTGATCACTGCCAGACCGTATGCGCCGTGCAGCTCTTTTACAGCCGCTTTCAACGCAACGGTCAGGTCAGGGGTGTCTTTGAGTTTGTGGTGCAACAAGTGGACGATGACTTCGGTGTCAGTGTCGGAAACGAATACATAGCCCAAGCCCTTGAGGCGCTCGCGCAATGGCTCATGGTTCTCGATGATGCCGTTGTGGACAACTGCCAGTTCGTCACCGGAAAAGTGCGGGTGGGCATTGCGTTCACAAGGTGCACCGTGGGTAGCCCAACGGGTGTGGGCGATACCGAGACGGCCCAGCAATGGCTCACCTGCCAGTGCCTGCTCCAGTTCGCTGACCTTGCCAGAACGACGGCGGCGATCAAGCACACCGGCGTTATTGAACACCGCGACGCCCGCGCTATCGTAACCACGATATTCCAGACGCTTGAGTCCTTCTACCAAGATGGCGGTGACGTTGCGTTCAGCGACTGCGCCGACAATTCCACACATAAGTTTCTCCTAGCTGACAGCGGCACAAATCAGGGTTATGCCGCGGGCTTGTATCTGTTCGCGCGCCTCAAGTGGCAGGCGATCATCAGTAATCAGGGTATGGATACTGCTCCAGGGCAGCTCCAGATTGGGTATCTTGCGACCTACTTTGTCCGCCTCGACCATCACCACCACCTCGCGGGCAACTTCAGCCATGACGCGGCTCAGCCCCAGTAACTCGTTGAAAGTGGTGGTACCGCGAGACAGATCGATGCCATCGGCACCAATGAATAACTGATCAAAATCGTAGGAGCGCAGTACTTGTTCTGCGACCTGCCCCTGGAAAGACTCCGAGTGCGGGTCCCAGGTACCACCGGTCATCAACAGAACAGGCTCGTGCTCCAGTTCGCTCAGCGCACTGGCGACATGCAGGGAATTGGTCATGACCACCAAGCCCGGCTGCTGGCCGAGTTCGGGGATCAACGCCGCCGTGGTGCTGCCACTGTCGACGATGATCCGCGCATGCTCCCGAATCCGCTTCACTGCCGCACGGGCGATGGCTTGCTTGTACTTGGAGACGGGCTGCGAGTTCTCGCCAATCAGTTCCTGAGGCAAGGTGATCGCGCCTCCGTAGCGACGCAATAGCAACCCATTGCTTTCGAGTGCCGCCAGATCCTTGCGAACCGTAACTTCGGAAGTTTCGAAGCGCTTGGCCAATTCATCCACGCTCACCTCACCCTGCTCGCTGAGCAACGCAAGGATGTTGTGACGTCGTTGAGGTGTATTGCGTTTCGACATGAGAGACTTAAGTTTCGATTCGGAAGATAACAGCGGCAATCAAAACCTATTCGAAGATAGTCGTCAAGCGTTGATGTGCCGACTCTTGGTAAGGCATCACATCAAATGGTGGATTTGAAATGCATACTCTGTAGGAGCGCACGGAGGTTACGACGGCCGCGACCGCGGTGTGTCAGGCAGAGCGCAATCGCTGCCTCACGTTGCTCATGAGCTCCTACAGAGAGCCAGTTACCGCTCTGTGGATAACTTCAGTCTTTCTTTATTTTAACCGGGCGCTTCCAGCCTTCGATGTTGCGCTGGCGGGCGCGAGCGACGCCTAACTGTTCGGCCGGGATATCCTGATTGATAGTCGAGCCTGCTGCCGTAGTGGCGCCTGACGAGATATCCACAGGGGCAACCAACGAGTTATTGGAGCCGATGAATACGTCTTCACCAAGCACAGTCTTGTGCTTGTTCGCGCCGTCGTAGTTACAGGTGATCGTACCGGCACCGATGTTAGTGCGCGCGCCGATTTCAGCGTCGCCCAGATAGGTCAGATGCCCGGCCTTGGCACCTTCACCCAGACGAGCATTCTTGAGCTCTACAAAGTTACCCACATGGGCTTTAGCTCCCAAGACGCTGCCGGGACGCAAACGAGCGAATGGACCGGCGTCGCTGCCCTCGCCCATGATTGCGCCGTCCAGATGACTATTGGCCTTGACCACCACACCTTTGCGCAAGGTGCTGTCTTTGATGACGCAGTTCGGGCCAATGACCACGTCATCTTCAATGATGACCCGGCCTTCGAGGATGACGTTGATGTCGATAAGCACATCGCGCCCCACTGTCACGTCGCCGCGCACATCAAAACGGGCCGGATCGCGCAGCGTTACGCCCAGCGCCATCAAGCGTCGAGCTTCGCGCAGCTGATAGTGGCGCTCCAGCTCAGCCAGTTGTTTGCGGTCGTTGGCGCCTTGAACTTCCATGGCGTCGTGAGGCTGCTCAGTAGCAACCACCAGACCATCATTAACTGCCATGGCGATCACATCAGTCAGGTAATACTCGCCTTGAGCATTGTTATTCGATAGCCGTCCCAGCCAATCCGCCAGGCGCTTGCCTGGGACGGCGAGAATGCCGGTGTTGCCTTCGGTGATAGCCTTCTGGGCTTCTGTCGCGTCTTTGTGCTCGACGATGGCACGCACACGGTTCTGCTCGTCGCGCACGATGCGGCCGTAGCCGGTCGGATCGTCAAGGTTGACGGTCAGCAGACCCAGCTGTTCGCCATTGACCTGCTTCAACAGGCGCTGCAGCGTTTCAACTTCAATGAGCGGCACATCGCCGTAGAGAATCAGCACGGTTTCGGCGGTCAGCTCCGGCAGTGCCTGAGCCACAGCGTGTCCTGTGCCCAACTGCTTGTCTTGCATGACGAAATTCAGATCGTCGGCGGCCAAACGCTCACGGACGATATCCGCACCATGACCAATCACCACGTGGATACGCTGCGGCGATAATTGCCGAGCGCTGTGGATAACATGGCCAAGCATTGAGTCACCGGCAACAGGATGCAGAACTTTCGGGAGTGCCGAGCGCATGCGAGTGCCTTGGCCTGCCGCGAGAATAACGATATCAAGAGACATGGGATTTCCAACTGAGGCGCGCCGCGTCACTTATCCACAAGCGTCGGCAGATCCTGAAAAAAGAAAAAGGGTAGCCGAGGCTACCCTTTTTCTCAATCGCGCAGAAGACGACGGGGTTAGCCGCCGAACTTCTTGCGAATTTGCTGAACGGTACGCAGCTGGGCTGCGGCCTCGGCCAGACGAGCAGTCGCAGATCCGTAATCGAAATCTGCGCCTTTTTCGTTCAGGGCCTTCTCGGCTGCCTTTACGGCCGCCTGAGCAGAGGCTTCGTCCAAGTCATCAGCACGTTGCACAGTGTCGGCAAGCACCTTGACCATGTTCGGTTGAACCTCGAGGAAACCACCCGAGATGTAAAACACCTCGGCTGCTCCGCCCTGCTTGATCAAGCGGATCGGACCTGGTTTCAGATCAGTGATCAGCGGCGCGTGGCCTGGAGCGATACCGATATCACCCAGGTTACCGTGCGCAATCACCATCTCGACCAGACCGGAGAAAATTTCTCCTTCCGCGCTGACGATATCGCAATGGACTGTTATAGCCATTTGCTTGCCTCGACCTGATTAGCGCCCGTTGCCGGGCGCTGGGATTACAGTTTCTTGGCTTTCTCGATCGCTTCTTCGATGCCGCCGACCATGTAGAACGCTTGTTCTGGCAGGTGGTCGTAGTCACCGTTGAGGATGCCTTTGAAGCCAGCAATGGTGTCTTTCAGGGAAACGTATTTACCCGATGCACCAGTGAAGACTTCAGCCACGAAGAACGGTTGCGACAGGAAGCGCTGGATCTTACGAGCACGGTTAACCAACTGTTTGTCGGTCTCCGACAGCTCGTCCATACCCAGGATCGCAATGATGTCCTTCAGCTCTTTGTAGCGCTGCAACACGTACTGAACGCCGCGAGCGGTGTCGTAGTGTTCCTGGCCGATAACGTTCGGGTCCAGCTGGCGCGAAGTCGAATCCAGTGGATCTACCGCTGGGTAGATACCCAGGGAGGCGATGTCACGGGACAGTACGACGGTTGCGTCCAAGTGGGCAAACGTGGTCGCTGGCGACGGGTCAGTCAAGTCATCCGCTGGTACGTATACGGCCTGGATGGAAGTGATCGAACCGTTTTTGGTGGAAGTGATGCGCTCTTGCAGAGTACCCATCTCTTCAGCCAGGGTCGGCTGGTAACCTACTGCGGAAGGCATACGGCCCAGCAGTGCGGATACTTCAGTACCGGCCAGTGTGTAACGGTAGATGTTGTCGACGAACAGCAGAACGTCGTTACCTTCGTCACGGAACTTCTCGGCCATGGTCAGGCCAGTCAGTGCTACGCGCAGACGGTTACCCGGCGGCTCGTTCATCTGACCGTAAACCAGTGCCACTTTGTCCAGAACGTTGGAATCCTTCATCTCGTGGTAGAAGTCGTTACCCTCACGAGTACGCTCACCCACACCGGCGAACACGGAATAACCGCTGTGCTCGATGGCGATGTTACGGATCAGTTCCATCATGTTTACGGTTTTGCCTACACCGGCACCACCGAACAGACCGACTTTACCACCCTTGGCGAACGGGCAAACCAGGTCGATAACCTTGATGCCTGTTTCCAGCAGATCGTTGCCACCAGCTTGTTCAGCGAAGGACGGCGCAGCACGGTGAATGCCCCAGCGTTCTTCGGTGTCGATCGGGCCAGCTTCGTCGATCGGGTTGCCCAGCACGTCCATGATCCGGCCCAGAGTCGCTTTACCGACTGGTACGGAGATGGCTTTGCCAGAGTCTGAAACTTCCAGACCACGCTTCAAGCCCTCGGTGGAGCCCATCGCAATGGTACGAACCACGCCGTCGCCCAGCTGCTGCTGAACTTCCAGGGTGGTCCCTGCCGCGCTTTTGACTTCCAGCGCGTTGTAGATGCTCGGTACGCTATCGCGTGGGAATTCCACGTCGATCACGGCGCCGATGATTTGAACGATACGTCCGCTACTCATTAGCTGGTTCCTCTAATATTTGAACCGTTAAACCGCGGCAGCGCCGCCGACGATTTCCGAGATCTCTTGGGTGATCGCTGCCTGACGCGCCTTGTTGTAGATCAGCTGCAAATCACTGATCAAATCACCGGCGTTGTCTGTGGCGTTCTTCATCGCGATCATCCGCGCTGCTTGTTCAGCTGCGTTGTTCTCGACCACCGCCTGGTACACCTGCGACTCAACGTAGCGAACCATCAAGCCGTCAAGCAGCTCTTTGGCATCGGGTTCGTAGAGATAGTCCCAGTGGTGCTTGAGTTTCTGATCCGGGGTTGCCACCAGCGGAATCAATTGCTCCACTGTTGGCTGCTGGGTCATGGTGTTGATGAACTTGTTGGATACCACGGACAGGCGATCAATACGGCCATCCAGGTAGGCATCCAGCATCACCTTGACGCTGCCGATCAAATCATTGATCGACGGCTCTTCGCCCAAGTGGCTGATCGCAGCGACGACGTTACCGCCGAAGTTGCGGAAAAATGCCGCACCTTTGCTGCCAACCACGCACAGATCGATCTCTACGCCGTTTTCACGGTTTACCGCCATGTCCTTGACCAGAGCCTTGAACAGGTTGGTATTCAAGCCACCGCACAGACCACGGTCACTGCTCACTACGACATAGCCGACACGCTTTACAGCGCGCTCGACCATGAACGGGTGGCGGTATTCCGGGTTAGCGTTGGCAAGATGACCAATCACCTGGCGGATGCGCTCCGCGTAAGGACGGCTAGCAGCCATGCGCATTTGAGCCTTGCGCATTTTGCTGACCGCCACTTTTTCCATGGCGCTGGTGATCTTTTGCGTGCTTTTGATGCTCGCAATCTTGCTGCGAATCTCTTTTGCGCCTGCCATGTAACACCTATCAGGTTAGCAAGCGGGAGCCTTGCGGCCCCCGCTGCGGCTTACCAGGTTTGGGTGGCCTTGAACTTCTCGATACCGGCTTTCATGCCAGCGTCGATTTCGTCATTGAAGTCACCCTTCACGTTGATCTTCGCCATCAAATCGGCGTGATCGCGGTTGAAGTAAGCAATCAGCGCTTGTTCAAAGCTGCCAATCTTGGCGATTTCGATGTCGGTCAGGAACCCACGCTCAGCGGCATACAGCGACAGCGCCATGTCAGCAATCGACATTGGTGCGTATTGCTTCTGCTTCATCAGCTCGGTAACGCGCTGACCATGCTCAAGTTGCTTACGGGTCGCTTCGTCCAGGTCAGAAGCAAACTGGGCAAATGCTGCCAGTTCACGGTACTGAGCCAGAGCGGTACGGATACCACCGGAGAGCTTCTTGATGATCTTGGTCTGAGCGGCACCACCCACACGGGATACCGAAACACCGGCGTTCACTGCTGGACGGATGCCAGAGTTGAACATGGCCGATTCCAGGAAGATCTGACCGTCGGTGATGGAAATCACGTTGGTCGGAACGAACGCGGAAACGTCGCCAGCCTGAGTTTCGATGATCGGCAATGCGGTCAGGGAACCGGTTTTGCCGGTCACTGCGCCGTTGGTGAACTTCTCTACGTACTCTTCGGAAACACGCGATGCGCGCTCCAGCAGACGGGAGTGGAGATAGAACACGTCGCCTGGGTAAGCTTCACGGCCTGGTGGACGGCGCAGCAGCAGGGAAATCTGGCGGTAAGCCACTGCTTGCTTGGACAGATCGTCATAAACGATCAGCGCGTCTTCACCGCGGTCGCGGAAGAATTCACCCATGGTGCAACCCGAGTACGGTGCAAGGAATTGCAGCGCAGCGGATTCAGAAGCACTTGCAGCCACGACGATGGTGTTAGCCAGTGCGCCGTTTTCTTCAAGCTTGCGAACAACGTTGGCGATGGTCGATTGTTTCTGACCGATTGCTACGTATACGCAGAAGATGCCGCTGTCTTTCTGGTTGATGATCGCGTCGATGGCCAGAGCGGTTTTACCGATCTGACGGTCACCGATGATCAGCTCACGCTGGCCACGGCCGACTGGAATCATGGCATCGACAGCCTTGTAGCCAGTCTGTACAGGCTGGTCTACCGACTTACGCCAGATCACGCCTGGAGCAACTTTCTCGACCGCATCGGTCTCGGTGTTGTTCAGCGGACCTTTGCCGTCAACTGGGTTACCCAGTGCGTCGACTACGCGACCCAGCAGTTCCTTACCAACCGGAACTTCGAGGATGCGGCCAGTGCACTTGGCGCTCATGCCTTCAGCCAGAGTCGTGTATGCGCCCAATACCACAGCACCTACAGAGTCTTGCTCAAGGTTCAGCGCCATACCGTAGACGCCGCCCGGAAACTCGATCATCTCGCCGTACATTACGTCGGCCAGACCGTGAATCCGCACGATGCCGTCAGATACGCTGACGACAGTGCCTTCGTTACGGGCTTGGGAGGTTACATCGAGCTTGTCGATGCGACCCTTGATGATTTCACTTATTTCGGAAGGATTGAGTTGCTGCATTGCTCTGCTGCCCCTTCAAACTCAAGATTTCAATGCTTCGGCTAGTTGCGCGAGTTTGCCGCGAACTGAGCCATCGATAACCAGGTCGCCGGCGCGGATTACGACACCACCGATAAGGGTGGCATCCTCCGCAGCATGCAGGCGCACTTCCCGGCCGAGCCGTGCACTGAGAACCTTGGCGAGTTTGTCTTGCTGTTCTTGGTTCAATGCAAAAGCACTGGTGACATCCACATCGACCGATTTTTCCTGCTCGGCCTTGTACAGGTCGAACAGTTCGGCGATCTCCGGCAGAAGCGGGAGACGGTCGTTTTCAGCAACGACGTGAATGAAATTCTGTGCCTTGGCATCGAACTTGTCGCCACACACTTCAATAAAAGTGGTGGCCTTGTCTGCGCTCGTCAGTCGCGGGGCCTTGAGTACGCGCTGCATGGTGTCGTCTTGCGACACCGCTGCAGCCAGGCCGAGCATGGCTGACCAATTGGCCAGTTGCTGGTGGGCCTGGGCGTGCTCGAAGGCTGCCTTAGCGTAAGGTCGGGCCAACGTGGTCAGTTCTGCCATGATCGCCCTCGCTTAAATTTCAGCAGCCAGTTTATTAACCAGCTCCGCGTGCGCGTTTTGATCGATTGTGGCACCCAGGATCTTCTCCGCACCGCCGACTGCCAGGCTACCCAATTGGGCGCGCAGCGCGTCTTTGACGCCGTTCAGTTCCTGTTCGATCTCGGCCTGAGCCTGAGCCTTCACACGGTCAGCTTCGACGCGAGCCTGTTCACGGGCTTCGTCAACAATCTGAGTACCGCGTTTCTTGGCTTGCTCAATGATCTCGGCTGCCTGAGTTTTAGCTTCGCGCAGTTGATGACCCACTTTCTCTTGGGCCAACTCCAGGTCGCGAGCTGCTCGGCTGGCAGCGTCCAGTCCATCCGCGATCTTCTTCTGACGTTCGTGCAAAGCCGTAATGACCGGAGGCCAAACGTACTTCATGCAGAACAGCACAAAAATGAAGAACGCAACGGACTGGCCAATCAGGGTTGCATTAATGTTCACGCCAACACCTCGCTCGTTCGTTGTCCATCACACCAATCACCTCGAAGAATCGAGAGATTAGCCAGCGAGTTGACCAACGAAGGGGTTCGCAAAGGTGAAGAACAGAGCGATACCAACACCGATCATGGTTACGGCGTCGAGCAGACCGGCAACGATGAACATTTTAACCTGCAGCATTGGAACCATTTCTGGCTGGCGAGCTGCGCCTTCCAGGAATTTGCCGCCCAACAGGCCGAAGCCGATTGCAGTACCCAGTGCGCCCAGGCCGATCAACAGTGCAACAGCGATAGCGGTTAGACCAACTACAGTTTCCATCTTTCCTCCCGACTTTTACGTCGTATTGGTTAGGTTTTCTTAGATTAAAGCGGTAAAACAAATCGTTTTACATCAGCCTTTACGGTTTCCCGCTTGCGGCCTCCTCTCGCCGAAGCGAGAGGTACATCCAGACGCGCCAGGCGAGTCTTAATGGTTATCTTCGTGAGCCATCGACAGATACACGATGGTCAGCATCATGAAGATGAACGCCTGCAAGGTGATGATCAGGATGTGGAATACAGCCCACGCCCATTGCAGAACCACGCCCAGGCCGCTGAGCCAGAGCAGGCCGCTGCCGAACATGACGGCGATCAGGATAAACACCAGCTCGCCAGCGTACATGTTGCCGAACAGACGCAGTGCCAACGAAATCGGTTTGGCAATCAGAGTCACGAATTCAAGCAGGAAGTTCACCGGAATCAACAGCGCCTGAACAAAAATGTTCTTGCTGCCGAACGGGTGCAGGGTCAGTTCGCCGATGAAGCCGCCGATGCCCTTGACCTTGATGCTGTAGAAAATGATCAGCGCGAAGACCGACAGAGCCATGCCAAGCGTGGCGTTAGGGTCAGTAGTCGAAACAGCGCGGAAAGGAATGTGCGAATCGCCCGAGATCAGGATCGCCAACTGAGGAATCCAGTCAACTGGAACCAGGTCGACGGCGTTCATCAGGAACACCCAGACGAAAATGGTCAGCGCCAGCGGTGCAATCACCGGGCTACGACCGTGGAAGCTGTCCTTCACGCTGCCGTCTACGAAGTCGACCAGCACTTCAACGAAGTTCTGCAGCGCGCCCGGTTGACCAGAAGTTGCCTTCTTGGCGGCCATACGGAAAATCAGGACAAAAATCAGACCCAGGGCAACAGACCAGCCGAGAGTATCGACGTGGAAAGCCCAAAAGCCCATTTCCTTCGCTTCTGCAGCGGTGTGGGCAAAACCCCAGCCGCCATCTGGTAACTGACCGAAAGTCAGGTTCTGCAAGTGGTGCTGGATATAGCCCGAAGCTGTTTGCTCTGCCATGTGTGCCTCAAACGCCCTAAGGTCTCGAAAGTCTTGTTCTCATCAGCAGGGGAGCGAACCAATTGACCACCTGGATCAACATGAACACGCCGAATACCGCTATCGGCGCCAATGGCTTCACACCTGCAAAGGTCAATGCAAAAAGCACTGCCGTAAAAATCAGTTTGCCCGCCTCGCCGGCATAAAATGACCGGACTATGGCTTGCGCTGCTCTAGCCCCGGAAAACCGGAAAGCCTTATGAGCAAAGTACAAATTGGGCAGCCAGGCTATCAGGCCTCCGCACAGCCCCGAATATCCGGCTACGACTCCATGCCACTGCCACAGCGCCAGGGCTGCCAGCAGCAGGACAATAAATTGAGCCAGCAGTACCGGGAAAACCGCCAGTCGATGGAACGGCAAGCGGTTTGGCATGCGTGTCTCCATCACTACTGCTCCTCGTGCGTCGGCCGCCAAAATCAATAACTTGGCATAATTTGTGCCGACAAAATGCGCGCAGAGTATAGGGGCGGTTCAGCCCCTATTCAACCTTCAGGTAGTGATTTCCGACTACACGCTACAGTGCAATTGTTTCAGCGGATGTGGGCAAGCACACCCTGGAGCTCATCCAGCGAGTTATACCGGATCACTAACTGACCTTTGCCCTTCTGCCCATGACGAATTTGCACCGCAGAGCCCAGCCGCTCGGCGAGACGCTGTTCGAGTCGACTAATATCCGGATCGGTCTTGGCCGGCTCGGCAGCCGCAGGTTTTCCACTCAACCACTGGCGTACGAACGCTTCCGTCTGGCGAACCGTCAGACCACGTGCGACAACATGTCGCGCCCCTTCAACTTGCTGATCTTCGGGCAAACCGAGCAATGCACGGGCATGCCCCATTTCCAGATCACCATGGGAAAGCATGGTTTTGATCACATCCGGTAACGCAATCAGACGCAGCAGGTTGGCAACGCTAACCCGCGACTTGCCGACCGCGTCGGCAACTTGCTGCTGGGTAAGCTGAAATTCATGCTGCAAACGTTGTAAAGCGACTGCTTCTTCGATGGGGTTGAGATCTTCGCGCTGAATATTCTCGATCAGCGCCATGGCGATAGCGGTTTCATCCGGCACATCGCGGACCATCGCCGGGATGGTTTCCATCGCGGCTTGCTGGCTCGCACGCCAGCGACGCTCACCGGCAATGATCTCAAAACGGTTATCACCGATCGGACGCACCACAATCGGTTGCATGACACCCTGGGCCTTGATCGATTGGGCAAGCTCTTCGAGCGCCTGAGGATCCATGTCCCGACGTGGCTGATACTTGCCGCGCTGAATCAGGTCCAGCGGGATGTGCTGCAGTTCACGCTGATCGGCCTTGACGGCTTGTTCTTCGAGGGAACTGACGGTTGGACTGCTCAGAAGTGCGTCCAGCCCACGTCCGAGACCTCTTTTCTTGACGGCCATGGGGTTTCCTTAAGTTGGCTGAGCTGTGCGCGAACCGCGCCGTTGACGACGAACCATTTCCCCTGCCAGAGCAAGGTAGGCCAATGCACCACGGGAACTCTTGTCGTAAGCCAGAACCGGCATACCGAAACTCGGTGCCTCGGCCAGACGTATGTTGCGCGGGATGACGGTGTCGTACAGCTGTTCGCCGAAATGCTCTTTGAGCTGCGCAGATACGTCGTTGATCAGACTCAAACGCGGGTCGTACATGGTGCGCAGCAAACCCTCTATTTTTAGAGCCGGATTGAGCAATTCACCAATGCGCTTGATGTTATCCACAAGGTCACTGAGACCTTCCAGAGCGAAATATTCGCACTGCATGGGGATAATTACTCCGTCTGCAGCAACCAACGCATTCAACGTCAGCATCGACAATGACGGCGGGCAGTCGATCAGGATGTAATCGTAGTTTTCGCGGATCGGCGCCAGCGCATTGCGCAGACGGCTTTCCTTCATCTTCATTTCGAGCAGGTTAACTTCGGCCGCCGTCAGATCGCGGTTGGCCGGGAGCAGTTGATAACCGCCATGCTCGGAAAACTGGATCGCCTCATTCAGGTCGCATTCGCCAATCAGCAGGTCATACACCGAGTTTTCCAGGGCGTGTTTATCCACACCGCTGCCCATCGTGGCGTTGCCCTGAGGGTCGAGATCGATCAGCAGCACGCGGCGCTTGGTGGCAACCAGCGATGCTGCGAGGTTGATACAGGTGGTGGTTTTACCCACACCACCTTTTTGGTTCGCAATCGCGAATACCTTAGCCATGCTTGCTTGGGTTCCCAGTCATGCCGTGCGGCGCAGTATCAGCAGATGGCGTTGGCCTTGGCAACCGGGTACGGTCAAGGCTTGTGCGCTATCCACTTTAAAATCTGCGGGCAATGCTACCAGTTCATCGGTCGGATGCAGGCCTTTCATCGCCAGCCATCGCGTATTGGTGTCGCCCATGTGGCGAGTCCACCCAGTAAAGTCTTCCAGGCTACTGAACGCACGGGAAACGATCCCGGTAAACGGCAACTCCGGATGAAAGGACTCGGCGCGGCTGTGGATAACTTCGACGTTATCCAGCTTGAGCTCGAGTTTGACCTGAGTCTGAAACCGGGTTTTCTTGCCGTTGCTGTCCAGAAGCGTGATTTTCATCTCCGGAAACATGATGGCCAGCGGAATACCAGGCATTCCCCCGCCACTTCCCACATCCAGCCAGCGCTCGCCTTCGACGAAAGGCACCACGCTCAAACTGTCGAGCAAGTGGCGTGAAACCATTTCGTCTGGATTACGCACAGCGGTCAGGTTGTAGGCCTTGTTCCATTTGATCAAAAGGGCCAGGTAAGCCAGCAGTTGCGAGTGCTGGCTTTCACTGAGTTTTACACCCAGTTCCTGAGCGCCTCGGGATAACTCTTCGGCGTGTTGCGGGGTGACCATAGAACTCAAGCGCTTTGCTCCAACTGACGGCCCGCGCCGCGTTTTTTCAGGTGAATCATCAACAGGGAAATTGCCGCAGGCGTGACGCCCGGGATTCGAGAAGCTTGTCCCAGCGTTTCAGGACGAGTTATCCCCAGCTTGCTCTGAATCTCTTTCGACAGGCCGGAAATGGTCGTGTAATCGATGTCTTCAGGCAATTTTGTATCTTCACTCGCGCGCAGCCTGGTGATTTCATCCAGCTGGCGGTCAATGTAACCCGCGTATTTGGCCTTGATCTCGACCTGTTCAGCCACTTGCGGATCAGAGCTGCCGTGACCCGTAATGGAAACCAGACTTGCATAGTCGATTTCCGGGCGGGTCAACAGGTTGAGCAAGTTGTATTCATGAGTCAACGGTGTGCCGAAATGACTGGAAATGGCTTCGCCCTGCTCAGTACCCGGACGGACCCAGGTACTTTTCAGACGTTGCTCTTCAAGTTCGATGTTTTCGCGCTTGGTGCAGAACGCAGCCCAACGTTGATCGTCGACCAGACCCAGTTCGCGGCCCTTTTCGGTCAGGCGCAAATCGGCGTTGTCTTCGCGCAGAATCAGGCGGTATTCGGCACGGGAAGTGAACATCCGGTACGGCTCTTGGGTACCCAGGGTAATCAAGTCATCCACGAGCACACCGATGTACGCCTCATCACGTCGCGGGCACCAGCTTTCCTTGCCCTGCGCACGCAAGGCCGCGTTGGTTCCGGCCAGCAAGCCTTGCGCACCGGCTTCTTCGTAACCGGTGGTGCCGTTGATTTGTCCTGCGAAAAACAAGCCGCCGATGACCTTGGTTTCCAGGCTGTACTTCAGATCGCGAGGATCGAAGTAGTCATATTCGATCGCATAGCCAGGACGCACGATGTGGGCATTTTCCATACCGCGTATCGAACGGACGATCTGTAATTGCACGTCAAATGGCAGCGAAGTTGAGATGCCGTTCGGATACAGCTCATGCGTCGTCAAGCCTTCAGGCTCGATGAAGACCTGATGGCTTTCCTTGTCGGCAAATCGATGAATCTTGTCTTCGATCGATGGGCAGTAACGTGGACCCACACCTTCGATAACACCGGAATACATGGGCGAACGATCGAGGTTGGCCGCAATGATTTCGTGAGTCCGGGCGTTGGTGTGAGTGATCCAGCAACTGACCTGCGCTGGATGTTGTTCCTTGGAGCCCATGAACGACATGACAGGAATCGGTGTGTCACCCGGTTGCTCTGTCATCACCGAGAAATCGACCGAGCGGCCATCGATGCGCGGGGGGGTACCGGTTTTCAGACGACCCACTCGTAACGGCAATTCACGTAGACGATGAGCCAGCGCGATTGATGGCGGATCACCTGCGCGACCGCCCGAATAATTCTGCATACCGATGTGGATAAGTCCACCCAGGAACGTACCCGTTGTCAGGACCACAGCATCAGCCATGAACCGCAGGCCCATTTGGGTCACAACACCACGTACTTCGTCCTGCTCAACGATCAAGTCATCACAGGCCTGCTGAAATACCCACAGGTTCGGTTGGTTTTCGATTGTTTCGCGAATAGCTGCTTTGTACAGAACACGATCAGCCTGGGCACGAGTTGCCCGTACCGCCGGGCCCTTGCGACTGTTCAACACACGGAACTGGATACCACCTTTGTCCGTGGCCATAGCCATAGCGCCGCCCAAGGCGTCGATTTCCTTGACCAGGTGGCTTTTACCAATGCCACCAATAGCCGGGTTACAGCTCATCTGACCCAGTGTTTCCACGTTGTGGGTCAGCAAAAGGGTTTTTACACCCATACGTGCCGACGCCAGTGCGGCCTCGGTACCGGCATGACCGCCACCGATGACGATCACTTCAAAACGGGAAGGGAAATCCACCACGCACCTCGTGCCTGTTCTAGATGGGAAATTGGGATAGCTGACAAGTATAGGGACTTCACCCCCCTTAAAGGAACCCGTTGCACAAAATTTAACCAGCTGTGGAAAAGTCTTAGATATAGAAATTAAAAAGAAAGAAGATTTATAAAACCTTATTTTAAATGCTATTTATACTGAGCATCATTTCTGTGGATAGATTGCTGTAGGCCATATATTTCAATATGTACAGAGAATCAAAACACTGTGATCATCTGGTCCGGAGGGGTTGGGATAACCGGCATAAGCCTGTGGATTAAATGGGTACTTGTCCACAGAGGGGGTTATGCGCAGATTTCAGGCCCACTTATCAACGGGGCTAAGGCGGCCTTATCCACAGAGCTTAGGTCACTGGTTTTTGTTTATTAGACGGTAAATAGAGGTAGACCCGCGAGGAAATGGATGTGGCTTTGATGAATCCGACCTGATGGGGACGCTATTGTGGGATGTCGAAACAAAAGCTAATAATAGCCATTATCATTAACTCCCGATTGCTCTTATGCCCTCTCACTCCCATACGACAGCTGTCCAGCGTATCTATGAGCAGCATCACTCGTGGTTGCATGGTTGGCTCAGAACACGGCTATCCAATGCCTGCGATGCTGCCGATGTGGCTCATGACACGTTTGTGCGGATTCTCGGCGCAGCTAATGCCACGCAGATTCGCGAGCCTCGCGACTATCTCGCTACCGTTGCCCGGGGTCTTGTCATCGATCGATACCGACGAAGATCAATCGAGCTGGCTTATCAGCAGGCAATGGCTGAGCGGCCGCAGCACACAGTAATCAGTGAGGAAGACAAGGCTCTGATTATCGAAACTCTGGTGGCTGTGGATAAAGCATTGGATGATCTGGGCTCACGCACGAAGCGAATCTTCATGCTTTCGCAGACAGAGGGGCTGACTTATCAACAGATCGCCCTTGAGTTGAAGGTTTCACTGACCACTGTGAAGAAACACATGATTCGGGCTTTCACTGAGTGTTCGTTACTCATGGCCCAAATGTCATGAGCGTGTCCCCAGACCGCAAAGTCTTTGAAGCGGCCGCGAGTTGGTTTGTGCAGTTTCAAAGCGAGCCCCCTACTCAGATAGAAGAGGCTGCCTGGCGGCAGTGGCTGGAAAGCAATCCAGCTCATCGGATTGCCTGGCAGCAAATGGAGCAATTGCAGCGCAACCTCGGCAACATGCCTGCGCAGCTCACGCGTAGAGCCCTTTCCAAACCGCAGCAACGCCGTCAGGTTCTCAAATTACTGCTTGCAGTGGCGGGCACCGGATATCTTGGGTGGAATATCCAGCAACATACGGCCCTCAAAAATGTAATGGCTGACTACCGAACCCCGGTTGGTCGGCGCCAGCATGTCGAATTGGCCGATGGCAGCCAGATAGAACTCAATACGGATTCGGCCATAGATGTGGTGTTCGACAGCCATCAGCGACTCGTCCGATTGCGTGCCGGGGAAATCCTGGTTCGTACCGGAAAGCAGGGAGATACGCGGCCCTTTTATGTCGAGACTCAACAAGGACGAGTTCAGGCTCTTGGCACTCGGTTTTCGGTTCGACAGCTGGAAAACACTACCCGCGTGGGTGTTCTGGAAGATCAAGTGCGCATTGTTCCCGCTGTTTCTGACGGTACTCCGCGGCTTCTCAGCGCTGGTCAAGGCGCTGACTTTAATAACAGTAGAATAAGTCCAAGCCGTATTTATCCACAGACTGCCGCAGCCTGGGCAGACGGGCAGTTGATTGTGCTCAACGAACCCTTGGGCAATGTCATCAATGAGCTCGCACGCTATCGTTCCGGTGTCATGCAATGTGATGAGCAGGCTGCAAAATTGCGTGTATCCGGTGCTTTCCGGCTTGATGCAACTGACGCTGCCCTGGCCAATCTTCAGGCAAGCCTGCCCATCCAGGTTCGTTATTTCACCCGCTATTGGGTTTCGATCAAACGAACAGGCTGATGCCTGCTCACGAAAAAAAGTTAAGTAAGGGTTATCTTTTTTGATTCAGGCGCGGCCCTACAGGTAAACGCACATTCCACCACCTTAGGGTCTACAACAAAATGCGCTTGCCGCCCCTTTCGCTTCAAACCCGACGACACTTATCCCGCCGATGCGTGAGTTATGGCCTATTGCTGACCAGTGGTTTTAGTATCGCAATGTTGCCCGGCAGTGTTCTCGCGGCAGCGGCTTCCCAGAGCTACAGTATTGCTGCGGGCCCTTTGGACAGTGCTTTGAACCAGTTCGCTTCGGCCTCCAACGTGACTCTGTCGTTCTCCCCTGCTCAAACCGCTAGCTTGCGAAGTGCCGGACTTCAGGGGATGTACTCGGTTGAAGAGGGTTTTGCCATACTCTTGCAGGGCTCGAAACTGCAGGTCGCGACCCAAGCCCCCGGAAGTTACATCCTCGAGCCGATCCCGGATAACGGCTCTGTACTGTTAGCTCCAACGGCGATCAACAGCATGTTATCCACAGGCATCGAATCCCCCTTGCCCGATCGCGGTTACAAGGCGCAGACGAGTCGTGCCGGGACCAAGACCAGTACGCCGCTTTCCGAAACGCCGCGTTCTGTTTCAGTCGTTACGGCCCAGCGCCTGAAAGACCAGAAGACCCAGACTCTGACGGAAGCGTTGGGTTATGTGCCGGGTATCTTCGCGCCGCCTTTTGCCGCTGGGGATAACCTGGCGGGGGATCTTTTCTTTATCCGTGGGTTTAACGCCACCGACTACGGTTACGGCTTGATGCGCGATGGTTTGCGTGTACAAGGAAATCGTTACGACACCACCACAGAGCCTTATGGACTCGAGCGGGTCGAGATATTCCGTGGGCCTTCGTCGATTCTTTACGGTGAAAACGCGCCGGGCGGGCTGGTCAATGTGGTGAGCAAGCGGCCTACCGCCGACTCTCAAGGCGAGGTCCAGCTCAGCTATGGTTCAAACAACCGTCGGCAATTGGGTGTGGATATATCCGGGCCGTTGGATGAGACCGGCAATATTCTTGGTCGCGTCGTCATGCTTGGCCGCAATGCAGATACACAAACTGATCATGTTCCTGATGACCGGATGTACATCGCGCCTTCACTGACCTTGAATTTCGATGACTACAACAGCTTGACCCTTCTGGGCAGCTACCAGAAGGACCACACCAACATGGAGCTGGGCCTTCCTGCTGCAGGGACGTTGCTGCGCAACCCGAATGGCAAGCTGGACAAGGACGCCATGCTTGGCGTGCCGGACTGGAACACTTTCGAGCGCGAGATGTGGAGCGCCGGCTATGAATTCAGTCACAGCTTCAACGACGATTGGCAGTTCAGGCAGAACTCACGCTACATGCAGTCGCGGATTACTCGTCATGAAACCTGGCCGGGTAACCTCAATAACGGCGGTTACGGCACGTTGTTGAACGTCACGGCCTACGATCGCTATAACAAATCGATGGTCTACTCACTGGATAATCAGCTGGAAGGAAAATTCAGTACTGGCGGGCTGGAAAACACGGTGCTGTTCGGTGCCAGCTTTGACCGTACCTCGTTCAGTCAGGACTGGAACGCCGGTGCTGCGGGTCGTATCAATATATTCGAACCGATTTATACACAGGATCCTGTGACTTCAATTGCAGTGCAAAACACTCTGCTGGAACAACAGATGCAAGGCCTCTATGGGCAGATCCAGAGCAAGTACGACAATTGGATAGTCTTGCTGGGAGGCCGGCAGGACTGGGTAGACAGTGATTTCCGCAACAAGCTGGCGCCCGGCGGCGACATCAGCTCCAGCGACAAGAAATTCACCTGGCAGGGCGGCGTCATGTACCAGTTCGACAACGATTTTACGCCGTATGTCAGCTACTCAACTGCGTTCGTACCCGTGCAGCAGATATCCAACGGTGGAACACCGCTCGACCCGATCACCAGTAGCCAGTACGAAGTAGGCTTCAAATACGAACCTGTCGGCTGGAACACCGCTATTACGGCCTCGATCTATGACCTGCGCAAACAAGACGACACCTACTTTGATTCGGTAACGTCCAGCTATCGCCAAGTCGGTGAAAGTCGCTCCAAGGGCGTTGAGCTTGAGGTCAACAGTGACGTCAATGAGAACCTTAACCTAACGGCATCGTATTCCTACACCAATGCCCGTGTAACCAAGGACGCCGCGGGATCATTGATCGAAGGCCATCAGATAACTGGTGTGCCGCGTAATCAGGCGTCCGCCTGGGCCAAGTATCGTTTCCTTGATGGATACCTCAATGGCTTCCACGTGGGGGCGGGCATACGTTATTTCGACAGCGCTTTCTCATACACACCTGCGGCGCTGTACGGCAAGCTAGATGCTGGCGACGTTACTCTGGTGGACGCAAATGTTGGATACCAGATCGACAAGCATTGGTCGGTGGACGTAAACGCCAAGAATCTGTTCGATAAGGAATACGTCTCAGGTTGCAACGATGCGGGCCGCTGCTATTGGGGCGACAGCCGTACGTTGCTAGGTACGGTCAGCTACAACTGGTAAGTCTGTGGATATCCTGGCCATTGAAGTTATCCCCAATGGCCTGCTTCCCAGACTATTTACCGATGCAGAAGCTGGAAAAAATCCGTCCTAACAGATCATCGGAGCTAAATGCGCCAGTGATCTCGGCCAGAGATTGCTGGGCCTGACGCAGATCTTCAGCCAGTAACTCCCCTGCTCCCGCCATGGTTAGCTGTGCCCGGCCATGTTCAAGTGAGCCGCTTGCATGACGCAGCGCTTCGAGATGACGCCTGCGGGCACTGAAACTGCTTTCCGAGGTTTGCTCATAGCCCATGCAGGCTTTGAGATGCTCGCGCAGCAGATCCAGGCCTTCGCCTGCTGATTTGGCGCTCAGGCTTATGGTGACGTGGCCATCCTTACTGGTCTGCAGCTCAATGGCTTCGCCGCTGAGATCAGCCTTGTTGCGGATCAAGGTCACCTTTGCAGGATCCGGCCGCTGCTGCAAAAACTCTGGCCATAGCGCGAACGGATCAAGTGCTTCTGGCGCTGTTGCATCCACAACCAGCAACACACGGTCAGCTTCACCAATTGCCTTGAGGGCCCGCTGTACACCAATCTTCTCGACCTGGTCTTCCGTGTCGCGTAGCCCGGCTGTGTCCACCACATGCAGAGGCATACCATCAATGTGGATATGTTCTCGCAGAATGTCCCGGGTAGTGCCGGCAATTTCGGTCACGATGGCGGCTTCTTTACCGGCCAGAGCATTCAACAGACTGGACTTTCCTGCGTTCGGCCGGCCTGCGATTACTACTGTCATCCCGTCGCGTAGCAGAGCACCTTGGCCAGCTTCCCGCATGACTGTGGATAACTCGTCGCGCACACTGTCCAGCATACTCAACACATGGCCATCGGCGAGAAAATCAATTTCCTCCTCCGGGAAGTCGATCGCAGCTTCAACATAGATACGCAGACCAATCAGCTTTTCGGTCAAGTTATCCACACGGCGCGAAAACGCGCCTTGTAATGAACGCAACGCGTTGCGTGCAGCCTGTGCAGAACTTGCTTCAATCAGGTCGGCTATCGCCTCGGCCTGCGCCAGATCCAGCTTGTCATTGAGGAAAGCCCGTTCGCTAAACTCTCCCGGCCGGGCCAGCCGACTTCCTAACTCCAGGCATCGCTGCAGCAGCATATCCAGAACAACCGGGCCGCCGTGCCCCTGAAGCTCAAGAACGTCTTCACCTGTGAATGAGTTAGGGCCGGGAAAATACAGGGCGATACCTTCATCGATGACTTGCCCGGCCCCATCTTCAAACGGGCCGTAATGTGCAAATCGCGGTTTCAGAGTCCGCCCTGTGATAGCTGATGCAGCCTTGGCGGCAAGCGGTCCGGAAATACGCACGATGCCTACCCCGCCGCGGCCTTGTGCGGTGGCGATGGCTGCAATGGTTTCACGTGGGGCATTCATAGCGCGGCTCCGGGACAAATAGCAGATAGCAAAACGCCCCACTAGGGGGCGCCTTGTACAACTTATTCACAGGCTAGATCAAGCTTCGGCTTTTTTGGTGGCCGCTTCGATCTTGCGAGTGATGTAAGCCTGTTGAGCGATCGACAGGGTGTTGTTCACAACCCAGTACAGAACTAGACCAGCAGGGAACCACAGGAAGAAGAACGTGAAGATGATTGGCATCATTTTCATGACCTTGGCCTGCATCGGATCCGGCGGAGTCGGGTTCAAACGCTGCTGGATGAACATGGTCGCGCCCATGATGATCGGCAGAATAAAGAACGGGTCTTTGATCGACAGGTCGGTTATCCACAGAATCCAAGGTGCCTGACGCATCTCGACGCTTTCAAGCAGAACCCAGTACAGCGACAGGAACACCGGCATTTGTACAAGAATTGGCAAGCATCCACCCAGCGGGTTGATCTTCTCTTTCTTGTACAGCTCCATCATCGCCTGCGACATTTTCTGACGATCGTCGCCATGCTGCTCTTTCAGGATCGCGAGTTTAGGAGCAACTGCGCGCATGCGAGCCATGGATTTGTAGCTGGCTGCCGACAATGGGAAGAACAGACCCTTGATCAGCATGGTCAGGAAGATAATCGACCAGCCCCAGTTACCCACAATGGCGTGGATATGTTGCAGCAACCAGAAGATCGGTTGGGCAATGAACCACAGGATGCCGTAGTCGACGGTCAATTCCAGACCTGGGGACAACTCTTTCAGTACCGCCTGGCTTTTCGGACCGGCATACAACGTGGCACTCAACTCACCTTTGCTACCCGGTGCAATTGTTACAGCCGGGCCAGTAAAACCGATGATGTAGTTGCCCTGGCTGTCTTTACGAGTCTGAACTGCGTTGGCAGTGTCCTTGCTCGGGATCCAGGCCGTTACGAAGTAGTGCTGCAACCAGGCAACCCAACCACCTTGAACGGTTTCCTTGAGCTGAGCCTTGTCGATATCTTTCATCGACACTTTTTTGTATGGCTCGGCAGCTGTCCACAGTGCGGCGCCCAGGTAGGTCGCAGTACCCGTGGCAGTTGTGGAAGATGGATCATCGCTGCCGTCACGTTTCAGCTGAGCAAACAGGTTACCCGACCAAGGCTGGGCACTCTGGTTGTCGATCTCGTAGCTGACAACCAGATCGTACAGGCCGCGCTTGAACGTAAAGCGTTTGATGTAGTTAACACCGTTGTCGGTGAACTTCAGTTCGACTACCAGATTCTCCTGGCCATCGGCCAGTTGGTAGCTTTTCTGTGCAGACGAGTAAACCGGACGACCTGCTGGACGAGCATCGAGACCATTGCTACCGGTCAGGCCGCTTTGTGCCAGAAAAGTACGTTCGCCACCGTTATCAAACAGCTGGAACGGGACTTCAGGATGATCCTGACGACGTGGATACAGTGGCAGTCGCAGTTGAACGACGTCGCCGCCGACCGGGTCGATTGCCAGGTTGAGCACATCGGTTTTGACCTGAATGAGGTCTTTGCTGGCGACTGTCGGAGCTTCCAGAGGAGCAGCAGCTTCGCCATTAGCGCTAGGAACATCTGCACTTGCAGACGTTTGAGCACCAGTAGCCGTGTCCGGAATGCCCGGTGCAGGTGTGCTGGCAGCAACATTCTGAGTCGGCAAGGCGGCTTGGCCGTAGTCTTGGTTCCATTTCAGAACCCCGACATAGGTCACGATTGCCAGGGCGACGATCAGGATCGTGCGTTTAATATCCATGATTACTCGGCCATCGAAGAAGAACGGGAGGTAGGGACAGGCGGAACCGGGTCATAACCACCGGGATTCCACGGATGACAGCGACCTAATCGACGAAAGGTCAGCCAGCCACCGCGCAGAAGGCCATGATTTTCAATGGCTTCATACGCGTAGCAGGAGCAACTGGGGTAGAAACGACAGTGACTGGCCATCAGCGGGCTAATGGCATAGCGATAGAACTGGATCGGAACGAGTGCCAGTTTACGCATCGGTACTATCTACCCCTGCAGTTTCGGTTTTTGCCTCTGGAGTCGGCCGGCTGCGTGCCAGACGTTTCCATAACTTGCCGAAATGCTGAATCAATTCGGGGCTTTCTACGTCACCCAAGCCTTTACGCGCGACAATCACGATATCCCAGCCGACCAAGTTGTCTTGGTGGTGGCGAAATGATTCGCGCATCAGGCGTTTCAAGCGGTTGCGCTCAACGGAGAGTTTGACGCTCTTTTTACCGATAACCAGCCCCAGACGGGGGTGATCGAGGTCGTTGTTGCGCGCAAGGAGCAGGAGATTTTTCCCCGGAACCTTGCCGGTAGGGGAGTCAAAGACTGCCTTGAAATGCCGGGGAGTAAGCAAACGCTTTTCCCGACTGAAGTCCTGACTCACCTCCAGTGCCGGATTATCAAACTGCCAGACGCGCACGACCTTTGGCGCGGCGAC
The DNA here is from genome assembly GCF_002158995.1 of Pseudomonas caspiana. Classification (GTDB taxonomy): domain Bacteria; phylum Pseudomonadota; class Gammaproteobacteria; order Pseudomonadales; family Pseudomonadaceae; genus Aquipseudomonas; species Aquipseudomonas caspiana. The sequence goes on from NZ_LOHF01000013.1 coordinate 95,592, forward strand.
GCGACAGGACGGCACGGCCGTTCTTGGTGGCCATGCGAGCACGGAAGCCGTGAGTGCGAGCGCGTTTGATAGTGCTTGGTTGGAAAGTACGTTTCATGGCGTGTTACCTGGTTCGTCCACAACGGGCCGGAATGGCCCCCGTTTTAAGAGACCGGGGATTCTAGAGAAAGCAAGCCTCTAGGTCAATTTCCAACCAACGTTTCCTTCATTTAGTTATGTAACTGCTCTCGGATCACTTTTCACCGCTTCCCGAGGTTTTACGTCTTGCCCAGATATAGAAATAAAGAAGAGAAGTATTTAAAGCTTCTTTATAGAGCTTATTAAAGCAAGGCAGGACATCTTCTGTGGATAACTACTCTAAAGCCTCTAGAATCAAGCTGTACAGAGAATGACAACACTGTCGAGAAACAGTGCTCTGCCTGTGCTGCGCTGTCGGAAAACCTGTGTGTGGAATGGCATTTTATCCACAGAGCGTTTATCCACAGATTTCAGGGTCTGGTTATGCAAAGAGCTGAGGCTGGGTTATCCACAGGGCTTATGCACATGCCGTTGGTCGGCTTGATTGCATATAAACGCTGGATTTATCCCGGACTCCAAGCCACCTACATGTGGATAAGTACCGCGGCGGTCGGTACAATGGCGGCTGTTTTTGCCTCACCGGCTTTTAACCTAGGGGATGTCCGTGTCATTGGAACTTTGGCAGCAATGCGTAGAGCTTTTGCGCGATGAGCTGCCTGCCCAGCAATTCAACACCTGGATCCGTCCGCTACAGGTTGAAGCCGAAGGCGACGAGTTGCGTGTCTATGCACCGAACCGTTTTGTTCTCGATTGGGTCAACGAAAAGTACCTGAGTCGTTTGCTTGAACTGTTGGGGGAGCATGGCCAAGGTTTGGCCCCCGCGCTTTCTCTATTAATAGGTAGCAAGCGCAGTTCCGCCCCTCGTGCAGCACCGAATGCGCCATTGGCTGCGGCTGCTTCGCAAGCCATAGCGGCAAGCCAGCCTGTGAGTCAGGCGCCCGCACCTGCTCAAGTGGCCACTCCTGCACCCGTACAGCCACAGGTAAACGACGAGCCCTCTCGCGATAGCTTCGACCCGATGGCTGGTGCCAGTTCTCAGCAAGCGCCTGCTCGAGCCGAGCAGCGTACTGTTCAGGTTGAAGGTGCCCTCAAACACACCAGCTATCTGAACCGCACGTTCACCTTCGAGAATTTTGTCGAGGGTAAGTCCAACCAGCTGGCCCGCGCTGCTGCCTGGCAGGTGGCGGATAATCCCAAGCATGGTTACAACCCGCTCTTCCTTTATGGTGGTGTGGGCTTGGGTAAAACGCACTTGATGCACGCTGTGGGTAACCACCTGCTCAAGAAGAATCCGAATGCCAAAGTGGTATACCTGCATTCGGAGCGTTTTGTGGCCGACATGGTCAAAGCACTTCAGTTGAACGCAATCAATGAGTTCAAACGTTTTTACCGTTCGGTGGATGCGTTGCTGATCGATGACATTCAGTTTTTCGCCCGAAAGGAGCGCTCTCAGGAAGAGTTTTTCCATACCTTCAACGCTCTGCTCGAAGGCGGTCAGCAGGTCATTCTGACCAGCGATCGTTATCCGAAAGAGATTGAGGGGCTGGAAGAGCGTCTGAAGTCTCGGTTCGGCTGGGGCCTGACAGTTGCTGTCGAGCCGCCAGAACTTGAGACCCGGGTCGCGATCCTGATGAAAAAAGCGGATCAGGCGAAGGTGGATCTGCCTCACGATGCTGCATTCTTTATTGCGCAACGTATCCGATCGAACGTTCGCGAACTTGAAGGTGCGCTCAAGCGTGTTATTGCTCACTCGCACTTCATGGGCCGTGAGATCACAATCGAGCTGATTCGCGAGTCGTTGAAAGACCTGTTGGCATTGCAGGACAAGCTGGTAAGTGTGGATAACATTCAGCGCACTGTAGCCGAGTACTACAAGATCAAGATTTCCGACCTGCTGTCCAAGCGTCGTTCCCGATCTGTAGCCCGGCCGCGTCAGGTGGCGATGGCGTTGTCCAAGGAACTGACTAACCACAGTCTGCCGGAAATTGGGGATGTGTTTGGCGGTCGCGATCACACCACGGTGCTGCACGCTTGCCGCAAGATCAATGAATTGAAGGAATCCGACGCGGATATTCGCGAGGACTACAAGAACCTGCTGCGTACACTGACCACTTGATGACATCAGCGCAGCTTATTAAGGCAAGGGACTAGACCATGCATTTCACCATTCAACGCGAAGCCCTGTTGAAACCCCTGCAATTGGTCGCCGGCGTTGTTGAACGCCGCCAGACCCTGCCGGTGCTCTCCAACGTTCTTCTGGTTGTCGAAGGGCAGCAGCTATCGTTGACCGGCACTGATCTTGAAGTCGAACTGGTTGGCCGTGTTCAGCTGGAAGAACCTGCTGAGCCGGGCGAGATCACTGTCCCTGCACGCAAGCTGATGGACATTTGCAAAAGCCTGCCGAACGACGTGCTGATCGACATCAAGGTTGATGATGCAAAGCTGATCGTCAAGGCTGGCCGTAGCCGCTTCACGTTGTCGACATTGCCTGCCAATGACTTCCCTACCGTTGAAGAAGGGCCTGGCTCGCTGACCTTTAACCTGGTTCAAAGCAAGCTGCGTCGTTTGATCGAGCGCACCAGTTTTGCGATGGCTCAGCAGGACGTTCGTTACTACCTCAATGGTATGTTGCTGGAAGTGAGCGCCGGTGTTCTTCGTGCTGTTGCCACCGACGGTCACCGTTTGGCAATGTGCTCGATGACTGCCGAGATCGAACAGGCTGATCGTCACCAGGTAATCGTTCCACGCAAAGGTATTCTGGAGATGGCGCGGCTGCTGACAGAACAGGACGGTATCGTCAGTATTGTTCTGGGCCAGCATCACATCCGCGCGACCACCGGCGAGTTTACTTTCACGTCCAAGCTGGTTGACGGTAAATTCCCGGACTACGAGCGTGTCCTGCCTAAGGGTGGCGATAAACTTGTACTGGGCGATCGCCAGGCATTGCGTGAAGCGTTCAGCCGCACAGCAATTTTGTCCAACGAGAAGTACCGCGGCATCCGTCTGCAACTGGCCAGTGGTCAGCTGAAAATCCAGGCGAACAACCCCGAGCAGGAAGAAGCGGAAGAAGAAATCAGCGTCGACTACAACGGCGCTTCTCTGGAGATCGGTTTCAACGTCAGCTACTTGCTCGACGTGCTGGGCGTAATGACTACCGAGCAAGTTCGTTTGATCCTGTCTGACTCCAACAGCAGTGCGCTGGTGCAGGAATCTGATAATGACGACTCTGCTTATGTAGTTATGCCGATGCGTCTGTAACCATGTTCAGCAGAAGCTAGATGTCTCTTAGTCGCGTCTCGGTCACCGGGGTGCGCAATCTGCACCCGGTGACCTTCTCCCCCTCCCCCCGTATCAACATCCTTCACGGCGCTAATGGCAGTGGCAAAACCAGCGTGCTGGAAGCTATCCATTTGCTCGGCCTTGCCCGCTCGTTTCGTAGCGCTCGACTGCTACCGGTAATCCAATACGAACAACCGGCTTGTACGGTCTTTGGCCAGGTAGATCTGGTTGAAGGTGGGCACAGCAATCTAGGTGTTTCCCGAGATCGTCAGGGTGACTTTCAAATCCGCATAGATGGGCAGAATGCTCGTAGCGCTGCGCAGCTCGCGGAGACATTACCTCTTCAACTCATCAATCCCGACAGCTTCCGTTTGCTCGAAGGTGCTCCCAAGATCCGCAGGCAGTTTCTGGATTGGGGAGTGTTCCACGTGGAACCTAGATTTATGGCTACTTGGCAGCGCCTCCAGAAGGCCCTCAAGCAGCGTAACTCGTGGCTTCGGCATGGTACACTTGACGGCGCTTCGCAAGCGGCTTGGGACCGGGAACTGTGCCTCGCCAGCGATGAAATTGATGAGTATCGCCGGTCGTACATCAAGGCGTTAAAACCTGTATTCGAACAGACTCTGAGCGAGCTGGTTGAACTCGAAGGTTTGACCCTGAGTTACTACCGTGGATGGGACAAGGAAAAAGACTTGAGCACAGTGCTCGCTTCTTCCCTCCAGCGCGATCAACAAATGGGCCATACGCAAGCGGGACCACAGAGAGCTGATTTGCGGCTTAGATTAGGTGCCCATAATGCGGCAGATATCTTGTCGCGGGGTCAGCAGAAACTGGTGGTGTGCGCGCTGCGTATTGCCCAAGGTCATCTCGTTAGTCAGGCTCGTCGTGGTCAGTGCATTTACCTGGTCGACGACTTGCCGTCTGAACTGGATGACCACCATCGCCGCGCGCTTTGCCGCTTGCTTGAGGACTTACGCTGCCAGGTTTTTATCACCTGTGTAGACCACGAATTACTGAGGGACGGCTGGCAGACGGAAACGCCAGTCGCTTTGTTCCACGTGGAACAAGGCCGTATCACCCAGACCCACGATCATCGGGAGTGATTGCATGAGCGAAAACCAAACGTACGACTCCTCCAGTATCAAGGTACTGAAAGGGCTAGATGCCGTACGCAAGCGTCCCGGAATGTACATCGGTGACACTGACGATGGCAGCGGTCTCCACCATATGGTGTTTGAGGTTGTTGATAACTCGATCGACGAAGCATTGGCTGGCCATTGCGACGACATCACTATCACCATCCACCCTGACGAATCGATCACCGTCCGTGACAACGGCCGTGGCATTCCGGTAGACGTGCATAAAGAAGAAGGCGTGTCGGCGGCAGAGGTCATCATGACCGTGCTCCACGCTGGTGGTAAGTTCGACGACAACTCCTACAAAGTATCTGGCGGTCTGCACGGTGTAGGTGTTTCTGTAGTTAATGCTTTGTCCGAACTGTTGTTGCTGACCGTGCGTCGTAGCGGCAAGATTTGGGAACAGACTTATGTGCACGGTGTTCCACAGGAGCCAATGCGCATAGTCGGTGATAGCGATACCACCGGCACCGAGATCCACTTCAAGCCTTCCGCTGAAACCTTCAAGAACATCCACTTCAGCTGGGACATCCTCGCCAAGCGGATTCGTGAACTCTCCTTCCTGAACTCTGGCGTAGGTATCGTTCTTCGTGACGAGCGCAGTGGTAAGGAAGAGCTGTTCAAGTACGAAGGTGGTTTGCGTGCTTTCGTTGAATATCTGAATACCAACAAGACTGCGGTCAACCAGGTATTCCACTTCAATATTCAACGTGACGATGGCATTGGCGTCGAGATCGCTCTGCAGTGGAACGACAGCTTCAACGAGAATCTGCTGTGCTTCACCAACAACATTCCGCAACGCGATGGCGGCACGCACTTGGTGGGCTTCCGCTCGGCGTTGACGCGTAACCTTAACGCTTACATCGAGCAGGAAGGTCTGGCCAAGAAGCACAAGGTCGCGACCACCGGTGACGATGCCCGTGAAGGTCTGACCGCGATTATTTCGGTGAAAGTACCAGACCCGAAATTCAGCTCGCAGACCAAAGACAAGCTGGTCTCTTCCGAGGTTAAAACCGCAGTTGAACAAGAGATGGGTAAATACTTCTCTGACTTCCTGCTGGAAAACCCGAACGAAGCCAAAGCCGTTGTTGGCAAGATGATCGACGCTGCGCGCGCTCGTGAAGCGGCTCGTAAAGCTCGCGAGATGACCCGTCGCAAAGGCGCTCTGGACATTGCCGGTCTACCGGGCAAGCTTGCTGACTGCCAGGAAAAAGACCCTGCCCTCTCCGAACTGTACCTCGTGGAAGGTGACTCTGCTGGCGGTTCAGCCAAGCAGGGACGTAACCGTAAAACCCAAGCGATCCTGCCACTCAAAGGTAAGATCCTTAACGTCGAGAAAGCGCGTTTCGACAAGATGATCTCGTCGCAAGAAGTAGGTACTTTGATCACGGCCTTGGGCTGCGGCATTGGCCGCGATGAGTACAACATCGACAAGCTGCGCTATCACAACATCATCATCATGACCGATGCTGACGTCGACGGTTCTCACATTCGTACCCTGCTGCTGACCTTCTTCTTCCGTCAGTTGCCTGAGTTGATCGAGCGCGGCTATATCTACATCGCTCAACCACCGTTGTACAAGGTCAAGAAAGGCAAGCAAGAGCAGTACATCAAAGACGACGACGCCATGGAAGAGTACATGACCCAGTCGGCTCTTGAAGATGCGAGCCTGCACCTGAATGAGTCCGCACCTGGCATCTCCGGCGAGTCGCTTGAGCGTCTGGTTAACGATTTCCGCATGGTCATGAAGACCCTCAAGCGTCTGTCGCGCTTGTATCCTCAGGAACTGACCGAGCACTTCGTTTACCTGCCTCCTGTCACTCTCGAGCAGCTGTCTGACCACGCAGGCATGCAAGCCTGGTTAGCGCTGTTTGACGCTCGCCTGCGTGTAGGTGAGAAGTCGGGTCTGGTTTACAAAGCCAGCCTGCGTGAAGATCGCGAACGTAATGTCTGGCTGCCAGAGGTCGAACTGATCTCCCACGGCCTGTCCAACTACGTGACCTTCAACCGTGACTTCTTCGGCAGTAACGACTACAAGACGGTTACCGCCCTGGGTCTGCAGATCAGCACATTGCTGGAAGAAGGCGCTTACGTTCAACGTGGCGAGCGCAAGAAGCAGGTCACCGAGTTCAAGGAAGCCTTGGCCTGGTTGATGGCTGAAAGCACCAAGCGTCACACCATCCAGCGATACAAAGGTCTGGGTGAAATGAACCCTGATCAGTTGTGGGAAACCACGATGGACCCTTCGGTTCGCCGGATGCTCAAGGTCACTATTGAAGACGCTATCGGTGCAGACCAGATCTTCAATACCTTGATGGGTGACGCGGTAGAACCTCGCCGTGACTTCATCGAAAGCAACGCTTTGGCAGTGTCTAACCTGGACTTCTAAATAAAGTTGTGGCCGGAAACGGCCATCCTCACTACGCCATGAAAAAGCCAACCTCTGGGTTGGCTTTTTTTATGGCGTTGAATTGCTTGGGTGCTCAGGCGTGTTCAGGCCCTCACTGTAGGTGCGGATCGTGCCTGGAGACACACCCACCGAGCGTTTGAATGCACGGCCAAACGCGGCCAATGAACCGTAACCTAACTGGCTTGCAATGGTTTCCATGGGTTGTCGCTCGCGACTCAGGCTAAGCAGAGCCAGTCGCATCCTTAAATCCGTGAGGTATCGAAGCGGGGAAACGCCAGTAGCCTGAAGGAAACGCTGGGCAAAAACAGAGCGCGACTGCCCTGCTTCGCTTGCCAGAGACGCTACTGTCCAGCTTCTACCGGGGTGTTTGTGCATCATTACAAGGGCTTTACTCAGCCGAGGATCATGTAACGCTCCTAACCATCCTGCTGCACCGCGCTCATCTGCCACCCAATCCCTTATAACAAGTGCAGCGACCACCTCTGCGAGGCGCGCCAGAATCCCTAGGTGGCCGGCTTTTAACATCAATGACTCACGCTCCATAGCGTCCAGCATGGGGCAGATCTCGGGTGACGCCTGCGACAGTGTACTCGCCAGTAATACCTCTGGCATGGCAGCAACCAGCGGTTGCATGCCGCCGAGTTCCAACTCCATACAGCAGCTGAAAATAACCGGACCTTGGCAAGCACTCCCTTCCTCTTCGCTAAAAAAATCAAAGGCGAATGGCTTTGCGCTGGATGAAGGCGTTCTCTCGGAAGACAAAATCGCATGAGGTCCGCCACGAGGTATCAGGACTGCGGTCCCTGTATCCATTCGATACAGGTTGTTGCCTGGGCTGCGGAGCCAGAGAGGCCCGCGCCCTACGAAGTGAAACTGCGCGCGACCCGCTGCATTACTGAAACCCACCCCCGGAAAGTCCCGGATTTCTATTCTGCGAAACTGTACGCCCATAAGACGCATGCCTGATAACAATTCGCTGATCAGCTCACTTGGATCAGTTTGAATAGGCAAAGCCATTATCACTCCAGGACGATCAATCAATATCTACAGAGCTCAGATCATAGACCGTCCTTTGCCGCCTACCTAGACTCCAATGCTCAACTTTGGGCACTGGAGTCATCTCATGAGTCATCGTTTTGGTTATCGATTGCTAGGCCGCGCTTGGGTGATAGCGTTATTGACGGCTCTTTCATCTCTATCTATCGCAGCCGAGAAGAGCTACACGGTAACTGCTCCGGACGGCGTCAGAATCGCCGTTCAGGAGGCTGGTAATCCAGACGGCCCGGCTATTATCTTCATTCATGGCTTACTCGGTAGCCGCTTGAATTGGGAAAAGCAGACGGGTAGTCCGGAGCTGCAGCGCTATCGTATGGTCACCTATGACCTGCGAGGCCATGGCCTTTCCGACAAGCCTGAAGACTCCAGCGCTTATCTCGACGGGCGTCGATCCGCAGATGATCTGGCTGCTGTTATGAAGGCGACGGGCAGCCCGCGCCCGGTGCTGGTTGGTTGGTCTTTGGGTGGAGTAGTTATATCCAATTACCTGGCCGCTTATGGTGACGCTGATCTCGGTGGGATCATGTATGTCGATGGCGTGATCGAGCTTAACGCTGCGTTGATTACCTCACACCCGGAGGTGTACACGGGGCTGGCATCTGATGATCTCAAAACACACCTGGAGGCCATAAGTAAATTCCTCGCTCTTTGCTTCTACACCCAGCCGGATGTGCCGACTTTCGAACTGCTGTTGGCGAATGCTGCGATGGCGTCTTGGACAATGACACGTGCAACTCCGTCAATGACGGTGGCCGCCGCAGAGGGTATACCCAAGGCGAAGGTGCCCGTCTTGATGCTGTATGGCGCGAAGGATCAGCTCGTCAATGTTCAGCCCTCTATGGCGCGCGCAAAGCAGTTGAATCCTCGCGTTCAGACAAAGGTATATGAGAACTCAGGCCACGCTCCATTCTTGGAGGAATCGGCGCGTTTCAATCACGATTTATCGACGTTCATGGCATCACCAACAGGCGCCACGCCGTCGAGTAAGTGACGGCTTCCAATCGTGATAACGGATCCATGTGCGACTGGTGCGATCCTCAGGCCAGGACTTGGATTAGGGTATGTTCCACGTGGAACGTGTATTTGGTACCAGAAGTGATTTCGCCATGAGGGATAGTTTGAAAGGGGGTGGCCACCAGAGCCGCTTTAAAAGTCTCTATGGTAAATGCCCAAAATCAGACATAAAAAAACCGACCCTAAAAGGTCGGTTTTAGAAGCTCATAAAAACTTATGCACGTTTTTGGCTCTTTAATGAGCATCGGAAATAAGCAGTAAATCCAAGGCTTTGCCGCCGATTTTTTCGAAAAATTCAAAAACAGTGCACAGGTTATCCACAAAACTCAGATTACAGCTCGCTCGCTGCTCGACACCGGTGCGGCGATCGAGCCCAAGGCTTTCTGAGTGTCTTCGTTCCATGTTTGAACGCGGTCGTTCAGTGCAGCAATGGCACGTGGGCCTTCGCCCTCTGCGTACATCGGTTCGCCAATCACGACCTGAATAGTCCCTGGCTTTTTCGCCCAGCCTTCCTTCGGCCAGAACTTGCCAGCGTTGTGCGCGATTGGCAGCACGGGCAGGTTTGCGTTGACCGCCAATGCAGTGCCGCCACGAGAGAATTTACCAACCTGGCCAAACGGGACGCGAGTGCCTTCCGGAAAGATCAGTACCCAGACGCCGTCTTTGAGCAGCTCGTCGCCCTTCTTAGCGATTTGCTTGAGTGCTGCTTTGGGGTTCTCGCGATCAATTGCGATAGGACGCAGCATCGCCATCGCCCAGCCAAAGAACGGGACATACAGCAGCTCACGCTTGAGCACCTGACTCAGTGGCGAGAAGTACTGCGACAGGAAGAAGGTTTCCCAAGTGCTCTGGTGGTTGGAGATGATCACGCAGGGCGTCTTGGGGACATTTTCCGCACCGGTCACTTCAACCCGGATATTCAGGAACACGCGAGTCAACCAGATTGCACAGCGGCACCAGTAGACGTTGATGAAGCGATAGCGAGCCTTGAATGGCAGAAACGGAGCGATGAAGAAGCTTAATGTGCACCACAGCAGAGAGCTGGTGCCTAGCAACAGGTAGAAGAGAAAAGTCCTGATTGCCTGGATGATCGACATAGTTGCTTTTACCGTACGGGCGAATGCCCGTTCATCAAGCGTACCGCTAGTTTTTTTGCGGAGCGCTATTGTGGATAAGTTCTGCGGCAACCGCCGCAAGATCGTCAAAAACCAACGTGCTGGCGGGCAGCGAACCGGCCAGTGTTTTCTCACCTTTACCGGTTTTTACCAAAACCGGTTGTGAGTCGACGGCCAGTGCGGCCTTCAGGTCACTGCTGCTGTCGCCCACAAACCATATTCCTGCCAGCTCCACTTGGTAGTGTCGGGCTATGGTTTGCAGCATGCCCGGTTTCGGTTTGCGGCATTCGCAACCCTCGTCGGGCCCGTGCGGACAGTAAACGATTAAACCGACCTCGCCACCCTGCTCCGCCACCAGCTCACGTAAGCGCGCGTGCATGGCGTCCAGAGTCGCCAGGTCGTAATAACCCCGGGCGATGCCGGACTGGTTGGTTGCGACTGCAACCGTCCAGCCGGCCTTGCTCAGTTGCGCGATGGCCTCGATCGAACCTGGAATCGGAATCCACTCCGCCACCGACTTTATGTAAGCGTCGGAGTCATGATTGATAACTCCATCCCGATCAAGGATCAGCAACTTCACAATACGTCCCTTCTTCAGCCTAGCAACGAGATGTCAGCGACGCCCAGGAACAGGCCACGTAGACGCGCCAGCAGTGCATAGCGGTTGGCGCGTACGCTGGCGTCCTCGGCATTGACCATCACGGCTTCGAAGAAGGCATCCACCGGCTCACGCAGGGCTGCCAGACGCGCGAGGGTTTCGCTGTACTGACGCGCTTCTGCCATTGGCTGCACATCTTGATCCGCTTGCTTGATAGCCGAATACAGCGAGAACTCGTTAGCGTTATCGAAGTATTTGGGCTCGACGGTCTGGGCAATGTTGCCTTCAGCCTTGCTCAACAGATTCGAAACGCGCTTGTTCACCGCAGCGAGTGCTGCAGCTTCCGGCAGTTTGCGGAACGCCTGAACGGCTTGAACACGCTGATCGAAGTCCAGCGCCGAGCCGGGCTGCAGTGCACGAACCGACAGATAAACCGCCACCTCGACACCTTCGTCTTCATAACGCGCACGCAGGCGATCGAAGATGAATTCCAGTACTTGTTCCTGCAAGCCTGCGGCTTTGACCTTGGCACCGAATTGACCCACTGCAAACTTCACAGTCTCGATCAGATCCAGGTCCAGTTGCTTCTCGATCAGAATACGCAGGATGCCCAATGCAGCACGACGCAATGCGTACGGGTCTTTACTGCCGGTAGGCAGCATGCCGATGCCGAAGATACCGACCAGGGTGTCCAGCTTGTCAGCGATGGCCACTGCCGAACCGGTCAACGTCGTTGGCAGTTCGCCGCCTGCACCGCGCGGCATGTATTGCTCGTTCAGCGCCAGGGCTACATCGTCAGCTTCGCCGTCAGCCTTGGCGTAGTAGTAACCGGCGATACCCTGCATTTCAGGGAATTCGCCGACCATCTCGGTGGCCAGGTCGCACTTGGACAGCAGACCTGCGCGCGCTGCGCGTTGAGCGTCGCCACCGATACGTGGCGCGATGAATGCGGCCAGTTTCGAAACGCGTTCAGCCTTGTCGAAGACGCTGCCCAACTGAGCCTGGAACACGACGTTTTGTAGACGCTCGTTGAAGGTTTCCAGCTTCTGCTTCTTGTCCTGCTTGAAGAAGAACTCGGCGTCAGTCAGACGTGGACGAACGACTTTCTCGTTGCCCAGCACGATCTGCTTCGGATCTTTGCTTTCGATGTTCGCAACGGTGATGAAGCGTGGCAGCAACTTGCCGTCAGCATCCAGCAGGCAGAAGTACTTCTGGTTGTCCTGCATGGTGGTGATCAGGGCTTCTTGCGGCACTTCCAGGAAGCGCTCTTCAAACGAGCACACCAGCGGGACCGGCCACTCGACCAGCGAAGTCACTTCGTCAAGCAAGCTTGGCGGCACGATGGCAGTGCCTTCGTGTTGGGTCGCCAGTTCGTCGACTCGCTTGGTGATCAGTTGACGACGCTCGTTGAAATCAGCCAATACATACGCGCTGCGCAGATCGCTCAGGTAGCTGGCTGGCGAGGTGATGCGAACGCTTTCCGGGTGGTGGAAGCGATGGCCGCGGGATTCACGGCCAGCCGTCTGAGCCAGAATCGTGCAATCGATGACTTGATCACCAAACAGCATGACCAGCCATTGGGTCGGACGCACGAACTCTTCCTTGCGGGCACCCCAGCGCATGCGCTTGGGAATCGGCAGGTCATTCAGGGAGTCTTCAACGATAGTCGGCAGCAGGCTGGCGGTTGGCTTGCCAGCGATGTTCTGGCTGTAACGCAGCTTGGGTCCGCTCTGATCGATTTCGCTCAGGTCAACGCCGCACTTTTTGGCAAAACCCAGGGCTGCCTGAGTCGGGTTGCCTTCTGCGTCGAAAGCCGCCTGACGTGGCGGGCCGTCAAGGTTGATGCTGCGATCAGGCTGTTGCGTGGACAGGTCGGTGATCAACACGGCCAGACGACGCGGTGCGCCATAAACCTGCTTGGCGCTGTAAGTCAGCCCCGCAGACTGCAGGCCTTTTTCGATACCAGCCAGAAATGCATCGGCCAATGTGTTGAGCGCTTTGGGTGGCAGCTCTTCGGTACCCAGTTCAACCAGGAAATCTTGAGCACTCATTGTTGCGCCTCCAGCTTGGCCAGCACTTCGTCACGTAAATCAGGTGGAGCCATCGGGAAGCCCAGCTTGGCGCGAGCCATCAGATACGCCTGAGCGACCGAGCGAGCCAGAGTACGAACGCGCAGGATGTACTGCTGACGAGCAGTTACCGAAATAGCGCGACGGGCGTCCAGCAGGTTGAAGGTATGGGAGGCCTTCAGAACCATTTCGTAGCTTGGCAGCGGCAGTGGCTGATCCAGTTCGATCAGACGTTTGGCTTCGCTTTCGTAGAAATCGAACAGCTCAAACAGTTTGTCGACGTTGGCGTGTTCGAAGTTATAAGTCGATTGCTCCACTTCGTTCTGGTGGAACACATCGCCGTAGGTCACGCGGCCGAACGGGCCGTCAGCCCAGACCAGGTCATAAACCGAGTCAACGTTCTGTAGGTACATCGCCAGACGTTCCAGGCCGTAGGTGATCTCACCGGTCACCGGGTAGCATTCGATGCCGCCCGCTTGCTGGAAGTAAGTGAACTGCGACACTTCCATGCCGTTGAGCCAGATTTCCCAGCCCAGACCCCAGGCGCCGAGTGTTGGCGATTCCCAGTTGTCTTCAACGAAGCGCACGTCGTGAACCAGTGGGTCCAGACCGACATGCTTCAACGAGCCCAGATACAACTCCTGAAAGTTGTCCGGGTTTGGCTTGAGAACTACTTGAAACTGATAGTAGTGCTGCAGGCGGTTCGGGTTTTCACCATAACGGCCGTCAGTCGGACGGCGGCTTGGTTGTACGTAGGCTGCGTTCCAGGTTTCCGGGCCTACGGCGCGCAGAAACGTGGCGGTGTGGAAAGTGCCGGCGCCTACTTCCATATCGTAGGGCTGAAGTACCACGCAACCTTGCTCGGCCCAGTATTGCTGGAGGGCGAGGATCAAGTCTTGGAAGGTACGCACGGCTGGCGTAGGCTGGCTCACGAAATTCACCTGTACTGGGGCTGCGATTTAAAGAGCGGGAGTATACCCGATTCGGCCGCACCTCCACCCTTGGAAGCCCTATGCCACGCTGCTATTGGTGCAACGAAGAGCCGATTTACATCGATTATCACGATCAGGAGTGGGGCGTGCCGTTGCGCGACGCGCAGAAGCTCTTCGAGTTGCTTTTGCTCGAAGGGTTCCAGGCCGGTCTTTCATGGATCACGGTTTTGAAGAAACGCGCGCGTTATCGCGAGGTGATGTTCGGTTTTGATGTACATCGAATCGCCGCCATGACCGACGATGACATTGAGGTCCTGATGCAGGAGCCGGGCATCATCCGCAACCGCCTCAAGCTCAATGCCGCGCGACGCAATGCGCAGGCGTGGTTGAAGCTGGACAACCCGGTTGAATTCCTCTGGTCGTTTGTTGGCGGTGAAAGGAAGATCAACCACCGCAAGGACCGCAGCGAAGTCCCGGCCATCACGCCAGAGGCCGAGGCCATGAGCAAAGCATTGAAGAAAGCAGGGTTTACCTTTGTGGGCCCGACCATCTGTTATGCCTACATGCAGTCGAGCGGCATGGTCATGGACCATACCGTGGATTGTGATCGATACGCGGTTTTGGTCCGCTGACGGTTACAATGGCCGCCTTGAGTTTTGGGGAGTGATCTGTGGAAAAGTTTAAAGGTGCCCTCATGGTGGGCGCATTGCGACTGTTTGCCTTGTTGCCCTGGCGCGTTGTGCAGTGGGTCGGTGCAGGCATCGGCTGGTTGATGTGGAAACTGCCGAACCGTTCGCGTGAGGTTGCGCGCATCAATCTGGCTAAATGCTTTCCGGAAATGGACCCTGCCGAGCGCGAGCGTCTCGTCGGTCGTAGTTTGATGGACATCGGCAAGACCCTCACCGAAAGCGCCTGTGCCTGGATCTGGCCTGCTCAGAAATCCATCGATCTGGTACGTGAAGTTGAAGGCCTCGACGTCCTCAAGGATGCCTTGGCGTCCGGTAAAGGCGTCGTTGGCATCACCAGTCACCTGGGCAACTGGGAAGTGCTCAATCACTTCTACTGCAGCCAGTGCAAACCGATCATTTTCTATCGTCCGCCCAAGCTCAAGGCGGTCGATGACCTGCTACGCAAACAACGCGTGCAATTGGGCAACCGCGTGGCGGCGTCCACCAAGGAAGGCATTCTCAGCGTCATCAAAGAAGTGCGCAAAGGCGGCTCGGTAGGTATTCCGGCCGATCCTGAGCCGGCGGAATCAGCGGGGATCTTCGTACCGTTTTTCGCCACTACAGCCCTGACCAGCAAGTTTGTGCCTAACATGCTGGCGGGCGGCAAAGCCGTCGGCGTGTTCCTGCATGCCATGCGCTTGCCGGATGGTTCAGGTTACAAAGTGGTTCTGGAAGCTGCGCCCGAGGCCATGTACAGCACCGACACTGCGACATCGGCGGCGGCCATGAGTCAGGTGGTGGAGAAATATGTGCGGGCTTATCCGAGCCAGTACATGTGGACCATGAAGCGCTTCAAGAAACGCCCTGCCGGAGAGGCCCGCTGGTATTGATGAGGTCATGACTTGAAATGATGAACCCTGTGGGAGCGGTGCTTGCCCGCGATAAGGCAGGGCACGATCTAAAGTGAACCGCGTCCAGCCTTATCGCGGGCAAGCCCAGCTCCCACAGAAATAACATTTCAATTGAGAGGGACTAGTTGGCTGCTTAAAAAAAGCTCAACCCCACCTGAAACAGCCTCTCCACATCGCGGATGTACTTTTTATCCACAAGGAACATGATCACGTGATCGCCGGTTTCGATCACGGTGGCGTCGTGGGCGATGAGCACTTCGTCAGCGCGAATGATGGCGCCAATTGTGGTGCCCGACGGCAGTGCGATGTCTTTGATGGCCTTGCCGATGACCTTGCTGGACTTGGTATCGCCATGAGCAACCACCTCGATAGCCTCGGCTGCACCGCGACGCAGTGAGTGCACGCTGACGATATCACCACGTCGAACGTGGGCCAGCAAGGTGCCGATGGTTGCCAGTTGCGGGCTGACCGCGATATCGATTTCGCCGCCCTGCACCAGATCGACATACGCCGGGTTGTTGATGATGGTCATCACCTTGCGCGCACCCATGCGTTTGGCCAACAGCGACGACATGATGTTGGCTTCGTCGTCGTTGGTCAGGGCCAGGAACAGGTCGGTGTTGGCGATGTTTTCTTCCAGCAGCAGATCACGGTCTGACGCGCTGCCTTGCAGCACGACTGTGCTGTTCAGCGATTCCGACAGCTGTCGGCAGCGCGCTGGATTCATCTCGATGATTTTGACCTGATAGCGGCTCTCGATGGCTTCCGCCAGACGCTCGCCGATATGCCCGCCGCCTGCAATGACGATGCGTTTGTAGTTCTCGTCCAGACGGCGCATTTCGCTCATGACTGCACGAATGTCCGCCTTGGCCGCAATAAAGAACACTTCATCGTCTGCTTCAATGACCGTGTCACCTTGCGGCAAGATCGGCCGGTCGCGGCGGAAGATGGCGGCCACGCGCATGTCGACATTGGGCATGTGTTCACGTAACTGGCGCAGTTGCTGACCCACTAACGGTCCGCCGTAATAGGCCTTGACCGCCACCAGTTGCGCTTTGCCGCCGGCGAAGTCGATCACCTGCAGCGAGCCGGGGTATTCGATCAGGCGCTTGATGTAGTTGGTGACGACTTGCTCAGGGCTGATCAGCACGTCGACCGGAATCGCGTCATTGTCGAACAGGCCTGCGCGAGTCAGATAAGCCGCTTCCCGCACCCGGGCGATTTTGGTCGGCGTGTGGAACAGCGTGTAGGCGACCTGACAAGCCACCATGTTGGTTTCGTCGCTGTTGGTCACTGCTACCAGCATGTCAGCGTCATCTGCGCCTGCCTGGCGCAGTACGGTCGGAAACGAGCCACGGCCCTGCACCGTGCGGATATCCAGGCGGTCGCCCAGATCACGCAACCGGTCGCCATCGGTGTCGACCACAGTGATGTCGTTGGCTTCGCTGGCCAAGTGTTCAGCCAGCGTACCGCCAACCTGCCCTGCGCCGAGGATGATGATTTTCAATCAATTGCTCCTTGAAGCGGCATAAGCAAACCTATGGAATTGCATGAAGCCTGTGGAAGCAGGCTGATGACGTGGGACCGGCTTCAGCCGGGAAAGCGGCCTGGCAGATACCACACACTCAGCGGCTGTTCCGGCCCCTTCCCGGCTAAAGCCGGTCCCACGTCGTCACATTGACTTGCGGGCAAAAATAGAATCTTCCACAAGAGATTGCATTGAATTTGAGTAGTGCGCATCAAGCAGCGATCTTGATCAGTTTGGCGTAATAGAACCCGTCATGCCCGCCTTCCTGCGCGAGCAACTGGCGACCGTGCGGCTGTTTGATGCCCGGTGATTGCTGGCCGAGCTGACCGGCAATGTCCAGCTCACGTGCGCCGGAGGTGCGGGCCAGGAACGCCTCAATGACTTCGGTGTTTTCCATCGGCAGTGTCGAGCAAGTGGCGTAAAGCAGAATGCCGCCGACTTGCAGGGTTGGCCAAAGGGCATCGAGCAACTCGCCTTGCAGCGTTGCCAGGGCCGGGATGTCATCGGCCTGACGGGTCAGCTTGATGTCGGGATGGCGGCGGATCACACCGGTTGCCGAGCACGGCGCATCAAGCAGGATTCTCTGGAATGGCTTGCCGTCCCACCATTGCGCGGTTTCCCGGGCATCGGCAGCGATCAGTTCGGCGCTCAGGCCAAGGCGCTCAAGGTTTTCCCGCACACGCACCAGACGCTTGGCTTCCAGGTCCACCGCCACGACGCCTGCCAGCGCAGGCTGGACTTCCAGCAAGTGGCAGGTTTTACCGCCTGGGGCGCAACAGGCATCCAGCACCCGTTGGCCCGGGGCCAGTTCGAGCAGATCGGCAGCCAGTTGCGCGGCCTCGTCCTGCACGCTGATCCAGCCTTCGGTAAAACCTGGCAGGCTGCGCACATCGCAAGGCTCGGTCAGCAGAATACCGTCCTGACTGAACGTGCAGCCGACTGCTTCAATGTCTGCCTTAGCCAGCAGTTCGAGGTATTGGTCACGGCTGTTGTGCCGACGATTGACCCGCAGAATCATTGGCGGATGCGCATTGTTAGCGGCGCAGATGGCTTCCCACTGTTCTGGCCAAGCCGCTTTCAGCGCTTTTTGCAGCCAGCGCGGGTGCGATGTGCGCACCACCGGATCGTGTTCCAGCTCAGCCAACAACGCTTCGCTTTCACGCTGGGCGCGACGCAGCACGGCGTTTAGCAGCGCTTTGGCCCAAGGCTTTTTCAATTTGTCGGCGCAACCAACGGTTTCGCCGATGGCAGCGTGGGCCGGAATGCGCGAATACAGAAGTTGATACAAACCCACCAGCAGCAACGCCTCGACGTCCGCATCGGCGGCTTTGAAAGGCTTTTGCAACAATTTTGCGGCCAACGCAGAAAGCCGTGGCTGCCAGCGAGCTGTGCCGAACGCCAGATCCTGAGTCAGGCCGCGATCGCGGACTTCAACCTTGTCCATCTGCGTCGGCAGCGAACTGTTGAGCGAAGCTTTACCGCTGAGTACAGCGGCCAATGCCTTGGCGGCGGCCAGACGCGGGTTCATTGCGCAGTCACCTGTTGGCCCAGCACGGTGCCAATGGCGAACTTCTCGCGGCGGCTGTTGAACAGGTCAGTGAAATTCAGTGGCTTGCCGCCCGGCAGTTGCAGGCGCGTCAGACGCAGCGCGCCCTGACCACAAGCGACAATCAAACCGTCCTTGTTGGCTTCGAGGATGACGCCTGGTTCGCCCTGCCCTTCAGCGAGGCTCGCGGCGAGGACTTTCAGGGCTTCGCCGTTCAGCGTGCTGTGGCAGATCGGCCATGGATTGAATGCGCGAACCAGACGCTCAAGCTCGATAGCGGGACGGCTCCAGTCGATGCGCGCTTCGTCCTTGTTGAGTTTGTGAGCGTAAGTGGCGAGGCTGTCATCCTGGACTTCGCCGACGAGTGTGCCATCGGCCAGACCGGCAATGGCTTGCAACACAGCAGGCGGGCCCAGTTCAGCCAGGCGATCATGCAAGGTGCCGCCGGTGTCTTCAGCGGTGATGGGCGTGATGGCCTTGAGCAGCATTGGCCCGGTGTCCAGACCCAGTTCCATGCGCATGACCGTGACACCGCTCTCGGCATCGCCTGCCTCTACAGCGCGCTGAATCGGCGCCGCACCGCGCCAGCGTGGCAGCAGAGATGCATGGCTGTTGATGCAACCCAAACGCGGAATATCCAGCACCACTTGCGGCAGGATCAAACCGTAAGCGACCACGACCAGCAGATCGGGCTTGAGCGCTGCCAGTTCTTCTTGAGCCGCAGCATCGCGCAGGGTCGGCGGTTGCAGCACTGGAATATCGTGTTGCACAGCCAGTTGCTTGACCGGGCTTGGCATCAGCTTTTGTCCACGACCGGCCGGGCGATCAGGCTGGGTGTAGACCGCGACGATCTGGTGAGGGCTGTCGAGCAAGGCCTTGAGGTGTTCAGCGGCAAACTCTGGGGTGCCGGCGAAGACGATGCGCAGTGGCTCAGTCATGGGCTTCTCGTTGGGAAAGGACATTTTGAACTGTAGGAGCTGCCGAAGGCTGCGATAAGGTTGGAACAACCTTCAGCCACAATAGCCATGGCGACCGGTTCCCGGTCATTCGCAGCCTGCGGCAGCTCCTACGGTCAGGTAGGAATCAAGCGTTCTGCTTGTGCAGTTTTTCGAGCTTTTTCTTGATCCGGTCGCGCTTGAGGTTGGACAGGTAATCGACGAACAGCTTGCCGTTCAGGTGATCGCACTCATGCTGGATACATACCGCCAGCAGGCCTTCGGCGATTTCTTCGTAAGCGTTGCCGTCGCGGTCCAGTGCTTTGATGCGCACCTTCTGCGGGCGGTCTACGTTTTCGTAGAAACCCGGCACTGATAGGCAACCTTCCTGATACTGATCCATTTCGTCGGTCAGCATTTCGATCTCGGGGTTGATGAAAACCCGAGGCTCGCTGCGGTCTTCGCTGAGGTCCATGACCACGACACGTTTGTGCACGTTGACCTGGGTTGCAGCCAGCCCGATACCTGGCGCCTCATACATGGTTTCAAACATGTCATCGACCAACTGACGAATGTCGGCGTCTACTACGGCCACCGGCTTGGCGATGGTACGCAGGCGCGAATCGGGAAACTCGAGAATGTTTAGAATAGCCATATACGTAAGAGCTGCACTTGTAGGGTAAAGTCAAAATCGGCTGCTAGGCTTTGGACGTCCAAGCGGGGCAACCATTTTTACACCGAGCCGGATAGGACTCTATGTTCACGCGAAGCAACATGATAAAGGGATTCACTGCATGAGGAAATCACTACTCGCCCTGCTGCTGTTGGCCGTGACCGGTCTTGTGCAGGCGCAAGTGCAACTCAGGGAAGGCCATCCGCAACGCTACACGGTTGTCGCCGGTGACACGCTTTGGGACATTTCCGGCAAGTTCCTCAGCGAGCCCTGGAAATGGCAGGAAATCTGGCGCGCCAACCCACAAGTCCACGACCCTGATCTGATCTACCCCGGCGACACCTTGTCGCTGAGTTATGTCGACGGTCAGCCTCGGGTCACCCTCAATCGCGGCGAGTCTCGCGGTACCGTGAAGCTATCGCCTCGGGTGCGCAGTACGCCGATGATTGAAGCCGTTCCAAGCATCCCGTTGGGGGCGATCAATGCGTTCCTGCTCAGTAACCGAATCGTGGACACTCCCGAGCAGTTCGACCAGGCTCCTTACATTGTGGCCGGGAATGCCGAGCGAGTCCTGAGCGGCATCGGTGACCGAATTTACGCGCGAGGCACTCTGGACCCGACGCATTCGGTCTATGGCATCTTCCGCCAGGGCAAGACCTACACCGATCCGGTCACACAGGAAGTGCTGGGTATTAACGCTGACGAGATTGGTGGTGGCGAAATTATCGCGGCCGAAGGTGATGTCTCCACGTTGATGCTGCAGCGCTCGAACCAGGAAGTGCGCCTGGGTGACCGACTGTTCGCCAGCGAAGAACGGGCAATCAACTCCAGCTTTCAGCCAAGTGAACCACGCAGTGATATCAACGGGCTGATCATTGACGTTCCGCGTGGCGTGAATCAGATCGGCGTGATGGATGTGGTGACGGTGGATAAGGGCAAACGTGACGGTCTGACCGAAGGCAACGTGCTGGCGATCTACAAGACTGGCGAGACTGTCCGCGATCGCATCACCGGTGAACAAGTCAAAATTCCTGACGAACGCTCCGGGCTCCTAATGATTTTCCGCACGTACGACAAGCTCAGCTACGGGCTGGTTCTGAACGCCAACCGCTCGTTGGCGGTAATGGACAAGATCAAAAATCCTTAGCGTTATGTTGCAGAATTGATACAGATTTTTGTCATCGCGTGACCAGTTATCAAATTGTTGTTAACAGAGTTATCCACAGGATTGGCCACCATTTCAGGTGCGCTACGGATCAAGGAAGATCTTATGCCGCTGTTCGAAAAAGCTACCCCTTCGCCTGCCGAACAGGAAGCGCGCCTGCGCTTGCATCGCTTGCCGGAGGTGGGGCCAAAGCGATTCTTCAAGTTGATCAATGCATTCGGCTGTGCCTCTGCTGCACTCAGCGCACCGGCCAGCGCCTGGCGTGCATTGGGGTTACCAGCGGCGTGTGCTGAGGCCCGACGTAACCCGGACGTGCGCGATGGTGCTAGCGCCGCATTGGCTTGGTTAGAGCGTCCGGACCAGCATTTGCTGATGTGGGACGACCCACACTACCCGGCATTGCTAGCGGAAATCCCCGATCCTCCTCCACTTCTATTCGTCGCAGGCAACGCCACGATTCTCGACCGGCCGCAGTTGGGCATGGTCGGCAGCCGCCGCGCCTCACGTCCGGGACTGGACACCGCCGCAGCTTTTTCCAAGAGCCTGGCGGGGGCCGGGTTTGTCATTACCAGTGGCTTGGCGCTGGGTATTGATGGCGCTGCGCACCAGGCCGCTCTGGACGTCGGCGGCTCTACAATCGGCGTTCTGGGTACAGGCATTGAAAAACTTTATCCACAGCGCCACCGAGCGTTGGCAGCGCGGATGATTGCCGAAGGAAGCGCGGTGGTTTCCGAGTTCCCGCTGGATGCAGGTCCGACTGCCAGCAACTTCCCGCGCCGCAACAGAATTATCAGTGGTTTGTCCCTGGGCGTGCTGGTGGTCGAAGCCAGTGTTGCCAGTGGTTCTTTGATCACCGCTCGACTGGCTGCCGAGCAGGGCCGCGAGGTTTATGCAATACCGGGGTCGATTCATCACCCCGGTGCGCGGGGTTGCCATCAGTTGATTCGCGATGGCGCTGTGCTGGTCGAAACGGTGCATCACATTCTCGAAGCCTTGCGTGGCTGGCAAGTGGTGACGCCAACTGAGGCAGTGCAGACATCTGACGTCGCTATCGACCATCCGCTGCTGGCGTTGCTGCATGCAGCGCCACACACCAGTGAAGCGTTGGCGCACTCGATTGGCTGGGCGTTGCCGAAGGTGCTCGCTGCGTTGACCGAACTGGAACTGGACGGACGCATTGCCTGTGAAGCGGGACGATGGTTTGCGCGCGCAGCCTGAGGTTAAACTGCCGACAACGTTTTAGCGGAGAGTGAAAATGGTCAGCAGTTGGCGAGTGCAACAAGCCGCCCGAAACATTCGCGCCGGTGCGGTCATTGCCTATCCAACCGAAGCGGTGTGGGGGCTGGGTTGTGATCCTTGGGATGAAGAAGCGGTTTACCGCCTGCTGGCGATCAAATC
The DNA here is from genome assembly GCF_002158995.1 of Pseudomonas caspiana. Lineage (GTDB taxonomy): Bacteria > Pseudomonadota > Gammaproteobacteria > Pseudomonadales > Pseudomonadaceae > Aquipseudomonas > Aquipseudomonas caspiana. The sequence continues at coordinate 118,103 of NZ_LOHF01000013.1, forward strand.
TCGGCCCGTGGAAAAAGGGCTGATTCTGATCGCTGACAACATTCGTCAGTTCGACTTCCTGTTCGAGGATTTTCCCGAGTTGTGGATTGATCGGATGGCCAGCACCTGGCCGGGTCCCAACACGTGGCTGGTGCCGCACCAGAACCTCTTGCCGCAGTGGATAACCGGTATTCACGAGACGGTAGCGCTGCGGGTTAGTGATCACCCAACGGTACGTGAGCTGTGTGCATCGGTCGGGCCGCTGATTTCCACCTCGGCCAACCCGGCAGGCCGCCCTGCTGCGCGTTCACGTCTTAGAGTCGAGCAGTATTTCCGCGGGCAGATCGATGGCGTGCTCAGCGGCAGCCTGGGAGGCCGCCGTAATCCGAGCGTGATTCGCGATATTGCTACGGCAGAGGTTGTTCGAGCGGGGTAACGATAGAGATGCTCCTGTAGGAGATTCCAGGTTTGCCACGCAACCTGACGTGGGACCGGCTTTAGCCGGGAAAGCGGTATTCTGACGTCCCATTTCTGGGGATTGTCCCGGCCTCTTCCCGGCTAAAGCCGGTCCCACGTCATGTCACAGACGCTGCATTTCAAATCAAGGAATCAAGATACTCGAGCCAGTGGTGCGGCGGCCCGACAGTTCGATCTGCGCTTTGCCTGCATCCTTGAGGGCGAATTGCTGGATGTTATCCACCTTGATCTTGCCGCTGGCGAGCATGTCGAACAGTTCGTCGGCCATGCTTTGCAGGGTCTGTGGCGTGTTGGCGTAGCTACCCAGGGTTGGGCGCGTGACGTACAACGAGCCTTTACTGGCCAGAATCCCCAGGTTCACGCCTGCAACAGGTCCGGATGCATTACCGAAGCTGACCAACAGACCACGCGGCGCAACGCAATCCAGAGAAGTCGTCCAGGTGTCCTGACCCACGCCGTCATAAACCACCGGGCATTTCTGCCCGTCAGTGAGTTCCAGCACGCGTTTGGCCACATCTTCCTTGCTGTAGTCGATCACTTCCCAAGCACCCAGCGCTTTGGCGTGAGCGGCTTTCTCGGCGGAGCTGACAGTGCCGATCAGCTTCACGCCCAGCGCATTGGCCCATTGGCAGGCCAGCGAGCCTACGCCACCCGCTGCGGCGTGGAACAGGATCGTTTCACCCGGTTTGACGACGTAGGTCTGACGCAGCAGATACTGCACAGTCAGGCCCTTGAGCATGACGGCAGCAGCTTGTTCGAAACTGACAGCTTCCGGCAGATGCACCAGATTGGCTTCCGGCAAGGTATGCAACTCGCTGTAGCTGCCCAGCGGACCGGTGCCATAGGCCACGCGGTCGCCGACTTTGAAGCGGCTGACTTCGCTGCCCACTGCGTCGACGATCCCCGCGCCTTCGTTACCCAGCCCCGACGGAAAGGACGGCACCGGATACAGACCGCTGCGGAAGTAGGTCTCAATGAAATTCAGGCCGATGGCCTTGTTACGCACACGTACCTGTTGCGGGCCAGGCTGGGCCGGTTCGAAGTCCACATACTCGAGAACTTCCGGGCCGCCGGTCGTGCTGAACTGGATACGCTTTGCCATTTGTTCTCTCCATGATCAATCGAAACAGGAATGTGAAAGGGCTCTATCGGACTCCTTCGTTTGCGCTTCGTCAACTGCGGTCGATTGGCCACGGGTGGTATGCTACGCGCCAATTTCGCTGTGGCCCTTGAAGTCCGGGTGCCCAGCCGTTTGAAGTCAGTTTAAGAGGTCGCCATGTCTTCTAGCCGCACTGAGGCCGTCAAAGCCTACCTGCTCGATCTGCAAGACCGGATCTGCACCGCTCTGGAACAGGAAGACGGCGGTGCCCGTTTTGTCGAGGATGCATGGACCCGCCCCGCTGGCGGTGGTGGACGTACGCGCGTAGTCGAAAACGGCACGGTGATTGAAAAGGGCGGCGTCAACTTCTCCCATGTCTTCGGCACCAGCCTGCCGCCCTCTGCCAGTGCTCACCGGCCAGAACTGGCCGGACGTGGTTTCGAGGCGCTGGGCGTGTCGCTGGTAATCCACCCGCACAACCCGCATGTCCCGACTTCTCACGCTAACGTGCGGTTCTTCATCGCTGAAAAAGAGGGCGAAGAAGCGGTCTGGTGGTTCGGCGGCGGTTTCGACCTGACGCCTTATTACGGCGTCGAAGAAGACTGCGTGCATTGGCACCGTGTCGCCGAACAGGCATGTGCGCCTTTCGGCGCCGACGTTTATCCGCGGTACAAGGCGTGGTGCGACAGCTATTTCCACCTCAAGCACCGTAACGAGCCTCGCGGTATCGGCGGCTTGTTCTTCGATGACCTGAACCAGTGGGATTTCGACACCAGCTTTGCCTTCATGCGCGCGATTGGCGATGCCTTTATCAACGCTTACCTGCCTATCGTGCGTCGTCGCAAGGCGGACGCGTATACCGCGCAGCAACGTGAGTTTCAGGAGTTCCGTCGCGGGCGCTATGTGGAATTCAACCTCGTCTACGACCGTGGCACGCTATTTGGTCTGCAATCGGGCGGGCGTACCGAGTCGATCCTCATGTCGCTGCCACCGCAAGTGCGCTGGGGCTACGACTGGAAAGCCGCGCCAGGCAGCGAAGAAGCACGCCTGACCGAGTACTTCCTGCAGGATCGGGACTGGTTGGCGTTGGGGTAAGACTCTGTAGATATCTTAATTTGAAATGCATCTCCCTTGTGGGAGCTGGGCTTGCCCGCGATAAGGCTGGACGCGGTTCACTTCAGATCGCGTCGCCCCTATCGCGGGCAAGCCCAGCTCCCACAGGGTTCAGTATTCACGTGCTCGGCTTCCAGGAATATAAATGGACCACTACGCCGTCTTCGGCAACCCCATCGGCCACAGCAAGTCACCGCTGATTCATCGCCTGTTCGCCGAGCAAACCGGTCAACCGCTGGATTACCGCACGGCGCTTGCGCCGCTGGATGACTTCACCGCATTCGCCAAGGCGTTCTTCAACGAAGGCCGTGGGGCCAACGTGACTGTGCCGTTCAAGGAACAGGCCTATCTCATGGCCGACAGCCTGACCGAACGCGCCCGGCGTGCAGGCGCAGTCAACACCCTGAGCAAGCTGGCCGACGGCACCTTGCTCGGTGATAACACCGATGGCGCGGGACTGGTGCGGGATCTGACGGTTAACTGCGGCGTGAGTCTGCATGGCAAGCGCGTGCTGTTACTCGGTGCGGGCGGCGCAGTGCGCGGTGCGCTGGAGCCCTTGCTGGCAGAGCGCCCGTCGGTATTGGTGGTCGCTAATCGAACGGTAGAAAAAGCCGAGCTGCTGGCCCGGCAATTCGCTGATCTGGGGCCCGTATTTGCCAGTGGTTTCGATTGGCTGGAAGAGTCTGTGGACGTGATCATCAACGCCACATCCGCGAGCCTGGTGGGAGAACTGCCGCCGATTTCGCCGAGCCTGATCGATCCCGGTAAGACCTTCTGCTACGACATGATGTACGGCAGCGAGCCTACAGCCTTCTGCCGTTGGGCCGCCGAGCACGGCGCGGCGCAATCCGTTGATGGTTTGGGCATGCTGGTCGAGCAGGCCGCCGAAGCCTTCTTGCTATGGCGCAGCGTGCGACCGGATTCAGCGCCAGTACTGGCTGAGCTGCGCAGGCAACTCGCGGCTTAATCTTCGAACCGGATCGGGCATTTATCCCCTTCCAGCTTGCGCAGCTCATCAATCACCTGCGGCCTGGCCCGACGCAACGTCAGGGTCCGGTCGTGATCACGCAGGCGTCGGGCTTCCTGATGGAGCATCTCGACGCCGGAATAATCGATGAAGTTGATGTGTTGCGCCTCAATGACCACGTGTTTGCCTTCGGTGCGCTGCAGTCTCGTCTGCAAATAGTGGCTGGCACCAAAAAAGATCGAGCCGCCAACGCGCATGATGTCTTCGTCGCCGTCGCGCCATTGCTGCACGACCGGTTGTGAGGTGCGCTTGAGGTAGAAGAACAGCGACGCCAGCACCCCCGCGTAAATCGCGGTTTGCAGTTCGAGCAGCAATGTCGCGACGCAGGTTAAGGCCATGACGAGAAATTCTGAGCGACTGACGCGGTACAACGCACGGATGCCGCGCCGGTCCACCAGCCCCCAACAAATCAGCAGAATCGAAGCCGCCATGGCCGGGATAGGAATGTGCGCGATCCACGATGCCCCGGCGACGGCAAACAGCGCGACCCACAAGGCAGAAAATATCCCGGCCAGGGGTGAATTGGCGCCCGCTTCGAAGCTCAGTGCCGAGCGAGTAAATGAACCTGCTGACAGAAAGCCTGAAAACAGGCTGCCTCCCATGTTCGACAGGCCCTGAGCACGCACTTCCTGATTGGCGTCGATCAGTTGCTGGGAGCGGGTAGACAGCGAACGGGAAATCGACAGGCTGTTGACCAGTCCGAGCATGCCCACCGCCACGGCGGATGGCAGCAGTTTGAGGATCAGTTCCGGATCGAGTGGCAGCGGGCTCAACGGCGGCAGATGGCCGACAAATGCCGAGACAACGCGCACATGGCCAAACATCGCTGGCCATAGCCAGACCAGCAGGCTGGATGCGATGAGTGTGATCAACAGTGTTGGCCAGCGCGGCACAACCAGCTTCAGTAGCATGCCGAGCCCTAGCGTCAGTAAACCCAACATCAGTGACGGCATGTCCAGCTCGCCTCGATGCTCCAACACGGCGATCAGGCTTTTTAGAGCGGTGGTCTGGCTGGGTAAATCGATGCCGATCAGGTTGGGCATTTGCCCCAGTGCAATGACTACGGCGGCACCCAGGGTGAAACCGAGCACCACCGAATGGGAGACGAAGTTGACCAGCGCGCCGAAGCGCACCATGCCGAGCAATAACTGAAACACCCCGGCAATGAACGTCAGCAGCAGAATCAGGGTGATGTAATCCTGACTGGCCGGGACCGCCAGCGGGCTGATGCTGGCGTAGAGCACGACTGAAATTGCCGCCGTCGGCCCGCAGATCAGGTGCCATGACGAGCCCCACAAACAGGCGATCATGACCGGCACTATGGCCGCGTATAAACCGTACTCGGCAGGCAATCCGGCGATCAGGGCGTAAGCGATGGACTGTGGCAAGGCCAGAATCGCCCCGCTCAACCCCACCAAGGCATCTCGACCCACGGTGGCGCGAGTCTGGCGGGGAAGCCAGGCAAGAAACGGCAGGAATTTATGGCGGTTGAGCCAACCCATGAAACGCTCTTTGAAGGATTGCGGAGGGGTTAGGGTACAACAGTTGGTGGAGCTGTCCTCTGTGGGAGCCGGGCTTGCCCGCGATGAGGCTGGACGCGGTTCATTTTAGATAGCGTCAAGCTTATCGCGGGCAAGCCCAGCTCCCACAGGTAATGCGCAGACCTTGGGAGGTATTAAAGCTTCGCCTTCACCGCCGCCAGTGCATCTTTGTCATCAATGGTTTTCACGCCATCCAGCCATTTATCCAGCACGGCCGGGTTGGCTTTGATCCAGGCTTTGGCTGCGGCAGCATTGGTGACTTTGTTGTTGGTCACGTCGGCCATGATGCTGTTTTCCATCTCCTGGGTGAACGTCAGGTTGGTCAGCAGTTTGCCTACGTTCGGACAGGCCTCGGCGTAACCTTTGCGAGTCAGGGTATGTACGGTGCCGGTGTCGCCGAAGTATTTCTCGCCGCCTTTGAGGTAATGCAGGCCTTTGATCTGCACGTTCATCGGGTGCGGCGTCCAGCCAAGGAACACCACGAACTGATCTTTTTTCACCCGGCGATTTACTTCAGCCAGCATCGCTTGTTCGCTGGACTCCACCAGCTTCCAGCTGCCCAGATCGAATTCGTTCTCCTTGATGATTTTCTGAATCGAGAGGTTGGCTGGCGCGCCGGAGCCAATGCCATAAACCTTCTTCTCGAACTTGTCGGCGAATTTGTTCAAGTCGGCAAAGTTATGCACACCCGCGTCCCAGACATAATCCGGCACAGCCAGGGTGAACTCGGTACCGTCCAGGTTCTTCGCCAGTTGGGTGACATCCCCGGTCGCGACAAACTTGTCATAGAAACCCTGTTGCGCAGGCATCCAGTTGCCCAGGAAGACGTCCAGCTTGCCATCCTTGAGACCGCCGTAAGCAATCGGCACCGCCAGGGTATCGACCTTGGCCTTGTAGCCCATCCCGTCCAGCAGGAAGCCGGCAATGGCGTTGGTTGCAGCAATGTCGCTCCAGCCCGGATCGGCCAGTTTTACAGTGCTGCAACTTTGCTCGGCAGCCTGTACCGCAAGGCTGCTCAACGCCATGACCCCAATCACGAGTGTTTTGGATAACGTCTTCATTAACTTCCCCTAGTTTTTTGATTTTTTGGCAGGGTCAAGGTTGTGGATAACGTGCCTTGCGCTCCAGATCGTCCAGATCAATGTGGTTGCGCATGTACTGCTGACTGGCGTCTACCAGCGGCTGGTGATCCCAACTCTTCAGCTTGCCGAGTGCCAGCGACTCAGCGACAAAGCGCCGTCTACGCTGGCTGGCGAGCACCTGGTGGTGTATCGCCGGTATATCCCATTTGGCCCGTGCTTCAGCCAGGAACTCATTGAACAGTTGCTGGTGAGTGTCCGACTGGCTCAGCTCTTCCAGTTCCTGTGGATCGTTATGGACATCGAACAGCAGGCATGGGTCCTGCTCCGAATAAATGAATTTGTACGCGCCACGCCGGATCATCATCAGCGGGCTGTTAGTACCTTCGGCCATGTACTCGCCAAACACCTCGTCATGACCACCCTCGCCCAGCAAATGCGGCATCAGTGACTGACCATCCAGTGGCAAGCCATCCACCAGCTCGCCTTCAGCCATCGCGACAAATGTCGGCAGCAAATCAGCTGTGGAAACCGCTGCGCCAACGCGTCCGGCCTTGTATTGGCCTGGCGCGTAGACCAGCAATGGCACTCTAGCCGCCATTTCAAACCAGTGCATTTTGTACCAGAGGCCGCGCTCGCCGAGCATGTCACCGTGATCGCCTGAGAACACAATGATGGTGTCGTCCGCCAGACCGATCTCTTCCAGGGTCTGCATCAGCTTGCCGACGTTGCTGTCGATGTAGCTGCACGCGCCGAAATAAGCGCGGCGGGCATCGCGGATTTTCTCCTCGGGCAACGGCTTGTCCCACAGATCATAGACTTTCATTAACCGCTGGGAGTGCGGATCCTGATCAGCCTGGTCGGGCTGATGCTGCGGCATCGGGATTTCGTCGTCGCTGTATAGATCCCAGAAAGGTTTCGGGATGGTGTATGGATCATGCGGATGAGTCATCGAAACCGTCAGGCAGAACGGTTGATCGCCGTCGTTACGCACGTGATCGAATAGGTATTGCTGGGCTTTGAAGACCACTTCTTCATCGAAGTCCAACTGATTGGTGCGCACGCATGGACCGGCCTGCAGCACCGACGCCATATTGTGATACCAGGTCGGACGCACATCCGGCGCGTCCCAATTGACGGCCCAGCCATAGTCAGCGGGATAGATATCACTGGTCAGGCGCTCTTCATAGCCGTGCAACTGGTCGGGCCCACAGAAGTGCATCTTGCCGGACAACGCAGTCTTGTAGCCCAGGCGGCGCAGATAATGGGCGTAGGTCGGAATATCGGCGGGGAATTCTGCGGCGTTGTCGTAAGCGCCGATCTTGCTGGGCAACTGACCGCTGACCAGCGTGAAGCGCGACGGGGCGCACAACGGGCTGTTGCAGTAAGCAGCATCGAACACCACGCCTTCAGCAGCGAGGCGACTTAGATTAGGCATTTTGATTGGAGACGAAGCGTAGAACGGCAACATCGGCGCGGCCATTTGATCGGCCATGATGAACAGAATATTTTTGCGCTTCATGTATTTCGCGGCATCCCATCGTGAATATTTATGCGAAAGTGCTGCGACTGAGGATGGGACCCATACCGGTTGAGGTAAAGCCCATGCAAGACAATGCCTAGGATAAGTACAGATTATGTTTGAATCGCTTGGTCAAATGTCGCTGGATCTGCTGCGGGCGTTCGAAGCTGCGGCGCGCCTGCGTAGTTTCACCGCCGCGGCGATCGAACTGGGCACTACTCAGCCCGCCGTGAGCCAACAAATCAAGCGCCTGGAAGAACAGTTGGCGACCCGGCTTTTTGACCGAATCTATCGAGGTATTGAGCTGACCGACGCAGGGAGCATTCTGTTCAGCCATGTGCAGACCGGCATGGAGTCTATGGACGCAGGGCTGATCGCGATCACCCATAAGCATCAACACGAGGTGCTGCAGGTCGCCACCGATTTTGCATTCGCGGCTTACTGGCTGATGCCGCGCCTGCATCGCTTTCATGAAGCCAACCCGGATGTGGACGTCAGCCTGGTGACCAGCGAACGTAGCCACAGCATGTTGCGTGCTGATATCGACGTCGCGGTGCTATTTGGCGACGGACGTTTCAAGCAAGGCGAGAGCCGCTGGCTGTTCAGCGAAGAAGTCTTCCCGGTGTGCAGCCCGCAGTTACTGGCCGGGCGAGAGCCGCCATTGTCCACCGACGTACTGCGTGAATTCCCGCTGCTACATTTGCGTGGCGAAGGCAGCGCCAACTGGTTCGACTGGGGGGGCGTGTTCCGCGCCCTGAACATTCCTCAGGCCCCTGCCCCCGGCCAATTGCGTTTCGACAACTACACGTTGCTGATCCAGGCCGCAATTGCCGGCCAGGGCGTGGCTATCGGCTGGCGTCATCTGGTAGACGCCCTGCTTGATCAAGGATTGTTGTGTCGTCCTGTCGATGCGACAGCGGTTTCCGCTTATGGCTATTACGTTGTACTGCCACAACGTAAACGGCGGGTGCAGATTGTTCAGCAGTTTGTGGATTGGCTGGCGAGTGAACAGGCGCAGAGCGGATCGTCGCTGACGGGCAGGCCGTTGCCGTCGATTGCGGTGTGAATAGGGGGCAGCGCTGTGCCTGTGCCACAGCGCTATCGCGCAGCAAACATTGGATATGTAGGAGCTGCCGAAGGCTGCGATGGCGGAGTGTCAGAAGTACCGCTTTCGCAGCCTTCGGCAGCTCCTACAGAGATTGCATTTAATAATGGGTCCACAGGAGCACTTACACGCATGTCAGAGATTCAGGGTTATCACGCCCATGTTTACTTCGATGCTGACACCCTCGAACAGGCGCGGGCCTTGTGTGAGGCGGCGGCCGAGAAGTTTGGGTTGGCGATGGGCAGGGTTCACGAACGGCCGGTTGGCCCGCATACCGACTGGAGTTGTCAGCTGGCGTTTGATCATCCGCAATTTGCCGATGTCATGCTATGGCTGGCGCTGAATCGCAATGGTCTGGTGGTGTTCACTCATCCGTTGACCGGGGATGAGCTGGCGGATCACACCGAGCATGCAATCTGGATGGGGGCGGTACGGCCGTTGAATGTGGGGATGTTCAGGCGGTAGGTAGAGAGAAAACACCGCAACTGTAGGAGCTCACGAGCACCGCGAGGCAGCGATGGCGGTGTCTCAGGAATACCGCTATCGCTGCCTCGCGGTCCTCGTGAGCTCCCACAGGTACAGGGTTTTGTTAATTCAAAACACCATCCAGAATCGCGTACACAATTCCGGTGCCCACGGCGATCAGGACCACGTCAGTGCCCATGCGGCGCCACTCGTAGCCATCGTAATGCGGCAGGTGTTGCAGCGAGCGAGCGTCCAGGCGTTTGCCGTAGCCGGGTGGCAGCGGACGACCTTTGACCACATGAATGTTCGGCGGCAGCGGCTGACCACGGCCGATCACGTCCCGATGCTGCTGAATAGTGTTGCGCACGCCATCAAAGTTTTCCGGCGGGCGATTGCCACCACGGTTGTCCTGATGGGCTTGCTGCTGCGGGCGTCCGGCGTTGCCTTGACCTTGTTTACCCTGATCGTGACCACCTTTGCTTTGTGGACCTGGACCTTGTTGCTGACCTTGACGGTTGTCGTCAGGGCCGCCGCGCTGATCTTGCGGCGCTGCTTGCAACAGCGGACTGGCGCTGATCATCAAGATACCCAGCCCGGCAATCAAACGGTTCGGCAGTTTCATGTCTTGCTCCTGAAAAATTCAATGCAGCAAAAAGGGGTTCACGACATCAGTCCTGAACCCCTTTGCCTGACTACTTAGTACAGGCGTTTGCGCTTTGATTCCTCTGTATCAGGAACTTTACCTTCAGCTCACACGAGCTTTACGTACGCCTTCGGCCAAGGCCGCGCATAGGCTTAACACGTCATCGACGCCCTGCTCTGGTGACGCAGCATTGGCGATCTTGTCCACCAGTGCCGAGCCCACAACTACGCCGTCCGCGAGGCGAGCGATGGCGGCTGCCTGCTCCGGGGTGCGAATACCGAAACCGACACAGATCGGCAGGCTGGTATGGCGATGCAAACGCTCGATCGCGCCCTCAACGTGCTCCATCGTCGCCGAACCTGCGCCAGTCACACCAGCAACCGATACGTAGTAAACAAAGCCGGAGCTGCGCTCAAGCACACGCGGCAGGCGCGCATCGTCGGTGGTTGGCGTGGTCAGGCGGATGAAGTCGATACCGGAGGCCTGCGCAGGCGTCGCCAGTTCGGCGTCATGCTCGGGTGGCAAGTCGACAATAATCAGACCATCAACGCCCGCTTCGCTGGCAGCGGCGACGAATTTTTCCACGCCATAACGATGGATCGGGTTGTAGTAACCCATTAGCACGATCGGCGTGGTTTGATCGTCGATGCGGAACTCGCTGACCATTAGCAGGGTTTTCAACAGCGTCTGACCGGCATCCAGAGCACGCAACGTCGCAAGTTGAATGGCCACGCCGTCGGCCATAGGGTCGGTGAACGGCATGCCCAGCTCGATAACATCGGCACCGGCTGCTGGCAGACCCTTGAGGACTTTAAGCGAGGTGTCATAACCCGGGTCGCCTGCGGTGACGAAGGTCACCAATGCCGCGCGGCCTTCGGTTTTCAGCTGGGCGAAACGTTGTTCGAGGCGGCTCATACCAGCTTCTCCTGATTCTGTTCGGCGGCGGCCATGTGGTTCATGACGGTTTGCATGTCTTTGTCACCACGACCCGACAGGCACACCACCATCAAGTGGTCGTCGCGCAGGTTAGTGGCGCGCTTCATGGCTTCGGCCAGAGCGTGAGCGGTTTCCAGGGCCGGGATGATGCCTTCCAGCAAGCAGCAATGGTGGAAGGCTTCCAGCGCTTCTTCGTCGGTGATGCTGACGTATTCGACGCGCTTCACTTCGTGCAGGTAAGCGTGCTCCGGGCCAATGCCTGGGTAGTCCAGACCGGCAGAGATCGAATGCGCGTCAGTGATCTGACCGTCGTTGTCCTGCAGCAAGTACGTGCGATTGCCGTGCAGCACGCCTGGCACGCCACCGTTGAGGCTGGCAGCGTGCTTGTCGGTATCAACACCGTGGCCACCGGCTTCGACGCCGATAATTTCCACGCTGCTGTCATCCAGGAACGGGTGGAACAGGCCCATGGCGTTAGAGCCACCACCGACGCAAGCGATCAGGCTGTCTGGCAGACGGCCTTCTTTCTCCTGCATCTGGACTTTGGTTTCCTTGCCGATGATCGACTGGAAATCACGAACCATCGCCGGGTACGGGTGTGGGCCTGCAACGGTGCCGATCAGGTAGAAGGTGTCGTCGACGTTGGTTACCCAGTCACGCAGTGCTTCGTTCATCGCGTCTTTCAGGGTGCCGGTGCCGGAGGTGACAGGGACGATTTCAGCACCCAGCAACTTCATGCGGAACACGTTGGCTTGCTGCCGCTCGATGTCGGTAGCGCCCATGTAGATCACACAAGGCAGGCCAAAACGTGCAGCAACTGTGGCCGTCGCCACGCCGTGCATGCCGGCGCCGGTTTCGGCGATCAGGCGTTTTTTACCCATGCGCTTGGCCAGCAGGACCTGGCCGATGCAGTTGTTGATCTTGTGCGCGCCGGTGTGGTTCAGCTCTTCGCGCTTGAAGTAGATCTTCGCGCCGCCGCAAAACTCGGTCAGACGCTCAGCGAAGTACAGAGGGTTTGGACGACCAATGTAGTCGCGCTGGAAATAGGCCAGTTGCTCGACGAATTCCGGGTCAGCTTTCGCAGCTTCGTACTCGCGATTCAGGTCGAGCACCAGTGGCATCAGGGTTTCGGCAACGTAGCGGCCGCCGAATGAGCCGAACAAGCCGTTGGCGTCTGGGCCGCTGCTGAAGTTGGTCTGGGTCATGTGACCTCCAGGGTCGATAAGCGAATGAGTGAGCCGGATCGGCAATGAGCACACTTTAACCAGCGCCAACCCATCTGAAAACCGATAAGATCGCGGCAACCTGTCAGGAAAACTCACAGATACCATGAGCCGGGACCTTCCTCCGTTAAATGCATTGCGAGCCTTTGAAGCCACTGCACGCTCTAACAGCGTCAGTCAGGCGGCTGAACAGCTGCACGTAACTCACGGTGCAGTGAGCCGGCAATTGAAAGTGCTTGAAGAACACTTGGGCGTCGCGTTGTTCGTCAAGGACGGGCGTGGCCTTAAACTCACAGATGCAGGTATTCGGCTGCGAGACGCCAGCGGTGACGCTTTCGACCGGCTACGCAATGTGTGCGCCGAGCTGAGCCAAGGCAATGCGGATGCCCCGTTTGTGTTGGGCTGTTCCGGGAGTTTGCTGGCGCGCTGGTTCATCCCACGATTGGGACGGCTGAACGCGGACCTGCCGGATCTGCGCCTGCATTTGTCGGCGGGTGAAGGTGATCTGGATCCGCGTCGCCCCGGACTCGACGCGCTGCTGGTGTTCGCCGAGCCGCCATGGCCAGCAGACATGCAAGTCTTCGAGTTGGCGAGTGAGCGGATTGGTCCGGTGTTAAGCCCGCACTTCTCCCGCTATGCGCAGTTGCAGCAAGCCCCGCTGCAGGATTTGCTCAACGAAACCCTTCTGCAAACCACTTCGCGGCCGCAAGCCTGGCCCAGCTGGGCGCAGCAAAACGGCATCGACCCGAAGGCGCTGCAATATGGGCAGGGTTTTGAGCATCTGTATTATTTGCTGGAAGCGGCCGTGGCTGGCCTTGGCGTGGCGATTGCCCCGGAACCACTGGTCGCGGATGACCTGCGTGCGGGTCGCCTGGTTGCGCCGTGGGGCTTCAGCGAAACCCCGGCGCAACTGGCGTTGTGGGTGCCCAAACGTGCCGCTGACGGGCGCGCTCAATCATTGGCCATGTGGCTAAAGAATGAGCTGAAACGTTCGGGACGGCCCTAGCTCCTTAAACCGGGAGCGGTTTTATCAGTTACCGCGTTTGCACAGCAGGTAAGCAGCCAGCAGGCCGACCGCACCTACAGCAACACCGGCGGTGGTCCAAGGGTGCTCTTGCGCGTAATCGCGGGTAGCAACGCTGGTTTCGCGGGTTTTGACTTTGACGTCTTCGTAGACATCGCTAAGCAGGCTGCGCGAATGGCTCAGCGCGCTTTCAGCGTTGGCTTTCAAATTTTTGAGGGTCTTGCGCGATTCGTCCGAAGCATCGGATTTCAGGCCTTCCAGCGATTTCAACAGACTTTCGATTTCCGCTTCCATGCTTTGAAGCGAGGCTTTACGTAGTGAAGTGCTAGCCATGATGTTTCTCCTGCGATGGTGAGTGGCGTGTGTTGTTTCCGACTACAGGCTTTTCAGAAAGTGCGTTTGTTTTTTGCAAAGTTGTGTTTTCGCAAAGTGCTGAACTTTTATGCAGCTTTTCCCCACAGAGGTAAGGAGCGTACTCACTGCTACGCTCGTAATGACCCATAGGAGAACTGCCATGACTGATCATCACACCTACAAGAAGATCGAGCTGGTTGGCTCGTCTACCACCACCATCGAAGACGCAATCAATAACGCGTTGGCCGAAGCCAGCAAAAGCATCAAGCACCTGGAGTGGTTTGAAGTTGCCGAGACCCGTGGCCACATTGAAGATGGCAAGGTTGCGCACTATCAGGTCACCCTGAAAGTGGGTTTCCGAATTGCCAACAGCTGAGCAGTGCTGAACTTTCGCACTGGCTGAATGCCATATCCTCCGCTACACAGATAGAGCCCGCTGCGGCGAACAATCGTCGGGGTGGTTAATTCTTTCAGGTCGTTTGCCCTGTAGATGACCTGTTTTGGCCTGACGAAGGAGTTTGACCAATGAAGAAATTTCTATTGGCGGTAGGTTTGCTGAGCATTGCCGGGACCACCTTGGCCGCTGGCAAGCCGTGCGAAGAGTTGAAGGCGGAAATTGATGCAAAAATCCAGGCCAAAGGCGCTTCGTCCTACACGCTTGAAGTCGTCGACAAAGGCAGCGTGACTGACAAGACCGTTGTCGGCAGCTGCGAAGGCGGCACCAAGGAAATCGTGTATCAGCGCGGCTGATCGGATTGCAGAAACAAAAAAACCGACTCATTGAAGTCGGTTTTTTTGTGTCTGTGGCTAACCTTTTGCCCTGTAGGAGTGCACGAACACCGCGAGGCCGCGATGGCGGTGTATCAGGCAAACCGCTATCGCTGCCTCGCGGTGCTCGTGAGCTCCTACAGGTCGCCCTTAGCCTTTTGCAGCCTCAGCCAGAATTTCATACGAGCGCAACCGATCGGCATGTTCATACATGTCGCAGGTGAAGATCAGCTCATCAGCGTCGGTCTGTTCCAGCAGCACATCCAGTCGAGCGCGGATTTTCTCCTTGCTGCCGATCATCGCGAGGCCGAGGAAGTCGCTCACCGCTTCACGCTCATGAGGCAGCCACAGCCCTTCCATGCTTTTCACGGGCGGCTTCTGCATCAATGTCTGGCCGCGCATCAGCGAAAGAATCCGCTGATACAGGGATGTCGCCAGATACTCCGCGTGCTCGTCCGTATCGGCCGCCACCAACGGCACACCGAGCATGACGTAGGGCTTGTCGAGTACGGCTGAAGGTTCGAAGTGATTGCGATAGACCCGGATGGCCTCATGCATGTAGCGCGGCGCGAAATGCGACGCGAACGCGTAAGGCAGACCGCGCTGTCCGGCCAACTGCGCGCTGAACAGGCTTGAGCCCAGCAACCAGATCGGCACATTGGTGCCGGAACCCGGAACCGCGATGACTCGTTGATCAGGCGTCCGTGGGCCGAGATAGGCCGTTAACTCCGCCACATCCTCAGGGAAGTCGTCAGCACTGCCAGAGCGCTCCCGGCGCAATGCACGGGCGGTCATCTGATCGGAACCCGGCGCACGGCCCAGACCCAGGTCGATACGGCCCGGATACAGGCTTGCCAGGGTGCCGAACTGTTCGGCAATCACCAATGGCGCGTGGTTGGGCAGCATAATGCCGCCGGCACCGACGCGAATCGTCGATGTCCCGCCCGCCAGATAGCCGAGCAGCACCGAAGTCGCCGAACTGGCAATGCCGTCCATGTTGTGGTGTTCGGCCACCCAAAAGCGGGTGTAGCCCAGCTTTTCGACGTGTTGCGCCAGGTTCAAGGAGTTGCGCAGGGATTCAGCCGGGCCTTTGTCGTGGCGTACCGGCACCAGATCGAGCGTAGAAATTTTCACATCAGATAAACGTTTCATAGGTCGTCAACGATCCTCGAAAGTGTTTTTGCAGGCTTGGCGCATGACCCGTCTGATGGAAATAACGCTGATGACCGAAACCCGCGGTTGTTAAAGAGGATAAGGGCATATGCTCGAGATTCAATCCCTAAAGTAGAAAAATTCTACTTTATTTTCGGATCCTTCCGACTGTTGAACTTTCCAGACCGAGCTATCCTCAGAACCCTTAACCCTGTGCGAAACCGCACTCATCCATGAGGAGACACCATGAGCATCGTCAAAAAAGCATCGGCCCACTGGGAAGGCGACCTTAAGACTGGCATCGGCAGCATCTCCACTGAAACCGGCGTATTGCGCGAAGCGCCGTATGGCTTCAAGGCTCGCTTCGAAGGCGGCAAAGGCACCAACCCTGAAGAATTGATTGGCGCAGCACACGCGGGCTGCTTCTCCATGGCGCTGTCGATGATTCTGGGCGGCGAAAACCTCACCGCTGAAAGCATCGACACGACTGCAGACGTCACCCTGGACCAGGTTGATGGCGGCTTCGCGATCACGGCCGTGCACCTGACGCTGAAGGCCAAGGTGCCGGGCGCGACCCAAGAGCAGTTCGACAAACTGACCACTGCAGCCAAAGAAGGCTGCCCGGTATCGAAAGTCTTGAACGCCAAGATCACCCTGGACGCTACGCTGCTTAGCTGATCAGTACAGGATAGATGATTGACCTGTAGGAGCTGCCGAAGGCTGCGATAGCGGTGTCTCAGGACGATCGTTATCGTGGCCTTCCGTCGCTCCTGCAGCGTCAGGCCAAGGTCAGTTTGTTTAACCTTCCACATCCAGCATCCAATGCCGACGTACCTTGCGACGATGCCACGCTGAGTTGTACTGGCGGCTTTCTCGCGCTTGAGCAATAAGTTGGCAGCCGCCCTCCTCTGCAGTCCCCAGGGTGAACGCCCGACTTGCTCCAATCGCATGTTTATCAGAGCCGTAGAAGGCGATCACGCGCACTTCCAGGCTGGAAAACACCCAGTCTTGCGCCGGTTTGTGACCTTGCATGGGAATCGAATGAAGCAGGGCCAGGCGCTGAATGAGAGAGGCGAAAGAGCCAATGTGCGTGAAGTCGCCAGTGCCCAGTGGCCCCTGACGGGTGGCGTTGTGCAGGATCAGATCCTGTTCGATTTCGCCTTTGCTTTCTTCGCGTATATCGGTGACGTCGCAGCACAGTTCGCCCTGATTGGTGTTGAGCACCAGAACGATCTGATTGATGAAGATGGGCTCGGCGCTCATGTTACTGATCAGGCACAGCGAGCCGATGCCTTTACCCGCGCCCCGGTTGATGATGATCCGCGGTCGACGCTGGCGGCGATAATTGTTCAACAGCAGTTGTGCGTAGAGCACCCAGACAATCAGCGTACCGATGCTGATCAGGACCGTCAGGGCGTCCTTGTACTGGATAACCCATTGGATGAAAGGTGCGTTCATACATCGCTCAGTCAGTTAATCGTCAGGATGTGATGAGTCACTCATAAAGAAGTTCGGCTCGACTGACGAACGCCGAACTTGCTGGGACCGGACAATGTCTATGAAAAGGAGCGGCGCAGGCGCGGGAATCATTCTGGCGCGTGCTGCTCTCGGGGTATCGAGGAGTTGAGCATGAACCGTTTTGCATTAGCCGTATTGGGTCTCTCGCTGACCACCAGCGCCCTGGCCGCGCCCAAAGACTGTGAAGAGTTGAAAGCCGAAATCGAAGCCAAGATTCAGGCCAACAATGTCAGCTCCTACACACTGGAAATCGTCGCCAAGGGCGATTCCCACGACCAGAACATGGTGGTCGGTACCTGTGCCAATGGCACGCGAGAAATCATTTACCAGAAGAACGACCGCTGATCGTCAGATACAGGTAACGTGGTCCTGCTCGGCCAGAACTTTACGCTGGGCATCCAGCAGTTCGGCGGTCACATCGTTGGTCAGCGAGCGGACTTCGATCATGTAGCGCTGCCCTGCCTTGAAGTTCGCATAGTGCAGTTCGACGTAGCACGTCAGCTCGGTGTATTCATCACCCATGGCCGTAAAACCACCGTAGTGGATCTCATAGTCATAGCGTACCTGAAGCCGGTGGCTGCCCGGTGATATCTGGAAGTAGCGCCCGTCGTAGGTGGTCTTGCCGTCTACTTTGTCAGCCATGACCAGCTTGCCGGTCATAGTGCGCATATCGACCCAGGCTTGAGCAGGATCAACGGCTGGCATGGGGCCTGCGCAGCCAGCCAGAGTGGTCAGGGCTAAGAGCATCAGTAAAAGGCGCATGGTCGGCTCGGCTCAGGAATCTCGATAGTAGTTGCGAAAGGCCGGTGCTGTCCGGCATAACGCGCCATGTATGCAACTTTAAAGGCTGTCCATGCCGAGTCTCAACGTTTTACGCCTTTGGCGCAGTTGGCCATTGATGGCTGTCTTGCTATTGAACGGCTGCTCGAGCATTACCTATTACGACCAGTTGGTGAGCGGCCAGTTTCAGTTGTTGCGGGCTCGTGAGCCGGTTGAAGACGTGATCGCTGATCAGAGCCGCGACCCGAAACTTCGCCAGCGTCTGGCTCTGTCCCAGCTAGCACGTGACTTTGCCAGCACCCGCCTGCACCTTCCCGACAATAAGAGCTATCGACTGTATGCCGATCTTGGTCGGCCGTACGTGGTCTGGAATGTGTTCGCGACGGATGAGTTCTCCCTTGAACCGATCACCCATTGCTTCCCCATCGCCGGTTGTGTCGCTTATCGCGGCTACTACACCGTAGGAGGCGCGAGGGGCGCGGCGGCGTTACAGCGTCTGCAAGGCAAAGACGTATACGTAAGCGGCGTCGAGGCTTATTCCACCCTGGGCTGGTTCAACGATCCGATTCTGAGTTCAATGATGAATTGGGATGATGAGCGCCTTGCGACGCTGATCTTCCATGAGTTGGCGCATCAGCGTTTTTATGTGAAAGATGACACTGAGTTCAATGAGTCCTACGCAAGCTTTGTCGAGCAGGAAGGAACCCGACAATGGCGCGCCGCACGTGGCCTTGATCCGCAGCGTAAAACGCAGACCCAACAGCGGGACGAACTGACCCGGCTGGTGCTGGCGACCCGGGAGCGTTTGAAACAGCTGTACCGCCAACCTTTGAATGTTGAGCAGATGCGCGAGCGCAAGGCGGCGGAGTTCGAAAGGCTACGCAGCGACTATCGCGTGCTGCGCGATCAGCAATGGTCAGGGGATAAGCGTTACGACGCCTGGATCAACGCACCGATGAACAATGCCCGGTTGCTGCCCTTTGGGCTTTACGATCAGTGGGTGCCAGCATTTGAAGTGCTGTTCAAAAACGTGAACGGCGACTGGCAGGCGTTTTATGCGCAGGTTGAGCGCTTGGGCGCATTGCCGATCGCGCAGCGCAGGGCTGAGTTGCAGCGGCTGGCGGGTGGATCCCAATGAGGTATTTGGCAGCATTGAGCCTGTAGGAGCTCACCGAGGTTACGAGGCCAGCGATAGCGGCGTGTCAGACATACCGCCATCGCTGCCTCGCATTGCTCGTGAGCTCAGAAAATGATAGGTGCGTCTTTTATTTCAACCCCGACATCTTCTGAATTGCACCCTTGAGCTCGTCATCGGTGCAATCGCCGCAGGTGCCTTTGGCAGGCATGGCGTTGAGGCCGGTGATTGCCTTGGCCAGCAGGCCATCAAGGCCGCCCTGGTGATCGGCGCGTTCTTTCCAGGCGGCGGTATCACCGATCTTCGGCGCATTCAGCAAACCCACGCCGTGGCAGGCGTTACAGTGTTCGGCAATGATGTCGTCAGGGCTTTTGGCCGCACCACCGCCGGTGGAGGCGACGACTTCCATACCTGCGCATTCCTTGCCCTGAATACAGACCTGGCCGACCGGCTCGAGCCGTTTGGCGATCTCGTCATTGGTTGCTGCCTGAGCGTTGAGCGCCCAAAAAGCCAATGCGGCAGCAACGGCCAGAATCTTATTAGTCAGGTTCACGCTCACACCCTCATGGTGACTATTCACGCTCGCCTGCCACGGTTTAGCAGGCGGCGAAAGTATAGCTCCTCGCCTGAGAGTCCGAAACAACCCTGCAATCAGAAAGGTTATTATTCGACGCTCGACGTTCGGGGGATGTGCTTGCTGCGGCCCGTGTTTTCCGGGCCGTTGGCTTAGAAATTGGCCGGGGTGGCTGCGCTGATTAGTCGCGCCGGGACGTCAAACGGGTTGCGAAAGCGATGGGGTTTGCTGCTCTCGAAGTAGTAGCTGTCGCCCTCTTCAAGTATGTAGGTATCGAGACCGACCACAAGCTCCAGTCGGCCCTCGACCAGAATGCCCGTCTCTTCTCCCTCGTGAACCAGCATTTCGTCACCGGTATCTGCACCGGGCGGATAAATTTCGTTGAGGAATGCAATCGCACGGCTCGGGTGAGCTTTGCCCACCAGCTTCATGGTCACCGCACCGTCGGAGATATCAATCAGCTCGCTGGCCTTGTAAACCACTTGGGTCGGGTTCTGCTGCTCAAGTTCTTCTGAGAAGAACTCCACCATGGACATGGGAATCCCGCCGAGCACTTTCCGGAGTGAACTGATCGATGGGCTGACGCTGTTTTTCTCGATCATGGAAATGGTGCTGTTGGTCACGCCTGCTCGTTTGGCAAGTTCGCGCTGGGACAGGCCCTTGAGTTTACGAATGGATTGCAGTCGTTCACCGACGTCCAATGCGGCAGTCCTCCTAGATAGATCAGGCAAGGTCGAGTTGAGCGCCATCATGGCAATAGCGTTCAGTATTTACAACACTTGGACTGGTTACGGAATATCAAGGGATCTGGCTGGCAAGCGGTGCGGTGTTACGCGGCAACATTACCTCTGTAGGCGTGCACGAGCACCGCGGGGCTGCGATGGCGGAGTTTCAGGCAGCCCGCTTTCGCTGCCTCGCGGTGCTCGCGAGCTCCTACCGAAAAAGAAGCTCGATTCAGAGAATTATCCTAGTTCTGATAAACCCTTGGCACCCGGCGCAGATTGCAAAAGATGCGATACGGAATGGTGCCTGCGCGAGTCGCCACGTCGCTGGCCAGGACGTTCTTGCCCCAGAGCTCGACCCGGCTGCCCAAGCCTGCGGCTGGCAGATGGCTGAGGTCGACGCACAGCATGTCCATCGACACTCGGCCCAGCAGTTGACTCGGCTGACCGTCGATCAGGACTGGCGTGCCTGTAGGCGCTTCGCGAGGATAACCATCGGCATAACCCATGGCCACCACGCCAACGCGGCTGGCGCGTTCGGTGATGAATGTCGCGCCGTAACCTACCGGCTCGCCCGCAGGCAATTCGCGTACGCAGATCACTTTTGATTCCAGCGTCATCACCGGTTTCAGCTGATCAGCCACCGCTTGCGGCCGATCGAATGGCGTGGCGCCGTAGAGCATGATGCCCGGTCGTACCCAATCACTGGGAACATCCGGCCAGCCCATGACTGCAGGGGAATTGCGCAGGCTGATTTCGGCGCTGATGCCCTGGCGGGCGGCTTCGAATACCGCGACTTGCTCGGCGCTGGACGGGCAGTCCAGTTCGTCGGCGCGGGCGAAGTGGCTCATGAGGATGATTTTCGCCACTTTGCCGCTGGATTGAAGGCGTTGATAAGCCGCTTGAAAATCCTGGGGATGCAAGCCAACGCGATGCATGCCTGAATCGAGCTTGAGCCAGACAGTCAATGGTTTGTGCAGACGGGCCTGTTCAATGGCTTCCAGCTGCCATAGCGAATGCACCACGCACCAGAAATCGTGCTCGACGATCAGGTCCAGTTCATCGGCTTCGAAGAAGCCTTCCAGCAGCAGAACCGGTGCACGGATACCGGCAGCGCGTAACTCCAGCGCCTCTTCAATGCAGGCCACGGCGAAACCATTGGCCTCGGACTCAAGTGCCTGGGCGACTTGCACAGCGCCATGTCCGTAGGCGTCGGCCTTGATCACCGCCAGTGCTTTCGCGCCGGTGGTTTCCCGGGCGAGGCGGTAGTTATGACGCAGGGCTTGAAGATCGATAATCGCGCGAGCTGGACGCATGTTGGGATTCTGACGGCAAAGGAATAGAACTGTAGGAGCTGCCGAAGGCTGCGAAGGGTCTTGGTCGCTGAGGTGACGTCAAGAGTGTTCGCAGCCTTCGGCAGCTCCTACAGGGGATACGTTGTTAAGGAAGCGCTGCCACAACCGACAGCTCAACCAGTATTTCCGGTTCGCATAGCTTTGCTTCGACAGTTGCACGCGCGGGCGCGACGCCTTTCGGCAGCCATTTGTCCCAGACGCTGTTCATTCCGGCAAAGTGGGCGTCGATGTCTTTCAGGTAAATGGTCACTGACAGGATGCGGCTTTTGTCGGTACCGGCCAATTCCAGCAAGCGCTCAATGCTGTGAAGGGTCTCGCGGGTTTGTTGCTCGATCCCGGCGGCCATGTCGTCACCGACCTGGCCTGCAAGGTACACAGTGCCGTTATGGACGACGATCTGGCTCATGCGCTCATTGGTGAGCTGGCGCTGGATGGACATTTTTTGCGATCTCCCTGGTGCTGCCGTAACGAGAAATATCAAGGCCTTCGGCGCTGATCTGAGGTTTCTGGCGAGCAATCAGGTCCGCCAGCAAACGACCCGAACCGCAGGCCATGGTCCAGCCCAATGTACCGTGGCCGGTATTGAGGAACAGGTTACGGTACGGCGTGGCACCGACAATCGGCGTGCCGTCCGGCGTGGTCGGACGCAAGCCGGTCCAGAAACTGGCCTGGCTCAAGTCACCGCCGCGAGGATAAAGATCGTTGACGATCATCTCCAGTGTTTCCCGTCGACGCGGGTTCAGCGACAGGTCAAAACCGGCAATCTCGGCCATGCCGCCGACCCGGATACGGTTATCAAAACGGGTAATCGCCACCTTGAATGTCTCATCGAGAATGGTCGATGTCGGGGCCATCGCCGGGTCGGTGATCGGCACCGTCAGCGAATAACCTTTGAGCGGATACACCGGAGCCTTGATGCCCAGTGGCTTGAGCAACTGCGGCGAGTAGCTGCCGAGTGCCAGGACGTAACGGTCTGCCGTTTCCAGCTTGCCGTCGATCCACACACCATTGATGCGGTCGCCAGCGAAATCAATGCGTTCGATGGACTGGTTGTAACGGAACTCAACGCCCAATTGCACAGCCATCTCGGCCAGGCGAGTGGTAAACATCTGGCAATCGCCAGTTTGGTCGTTGGGTAGTCGCAGGGCACCCGCGAGGATATTGGTGACGCCTGCCAAAGCCGGTTCAACCCGGGCAATATCGTCGCGGTTCAAAAGCTCGAATGGCACGCCGGATTGCTCAAGTACGGCAATGTCCTTGGCGGCGTTGTCCAGTTGCTCCTGAGTGCGGAACAGCTGAGTCGTGCCCAGTGTGCGGCCTTCGTAAGCGATACCGGTTTCAGCACGCAATTCGTCCAGACAATCACGGCTGTATTCGGACAGGCGAACCATGCGTTCTTTATTGACCGCATAACGGTTGGCCGTGCAGTTGCGCAGCATTTGCGCCATCCACAGGTACTGGTCGATATCGGCAGTGGCTTTGATCGCCAGTGGCGCGTGGCGCTGAAGCAGCCACTTGATCGCTTTGAGCGGCACACCGGGCGCAGCCCAAGGCGATGCATAACCCGGCGAAACCTGGCCTGCGTTAGCAAAGCTGGTTTCCATGGCCACCGCTGGCTGGCGATCCACGACCGTAACCTGCATGCCTGCCCGTGCCAGATAATAGGCACTGGTCGTGCCGATCACACCACTACCAAGGACCAGAACGCGCATGTCGATTTACCTCATCGCGGATATCCGCTGACGTTTTGAAGTTTTAAGCAAGGATGTGGGCAGTATATGCAGCTCCGAGCAGTGCTTTTCACTGTATAAGCGCCTATATTTGGCGGGATTTCCCGGCAAAGAAGCCTTTGGTAGAGGGGGTTTTACCCATGCGTACCCAAACCCAGTCAAAACGTGAACTGGACAAGATCGACCGCAACATCCTGCGCATCCTTCAAGCCGATGGCCGAATCTCCTTCACCGAGCTGGGCGAGCGCGTCGGTTTGTCTACAACGCCCTGCACAGAGCGGGTCCGTCGGCTGGAGCGCGAAGGCATCATCATGGGTTACAACGCCCGCCTGAATCCGCAAAGTCTCAAGGCTAGCCTATTGGTGTTCGTCGAGATCAGTCTGGATTACAAGTCTGGCGACACCTTCGAAGAGTTCCGCCGCGCCGTGCTGAAACTGCCCCACGTGCTGGAGTGCCACCTGGTCTCGGGCGACTTCGATTACCTGGTCAAAGCGCGCATCTCGGAAATGGCCTCGTACCGCAAATTGCTGGGCGACATCCTGCTCAAACTGCCCCACGTGCGGGAGTCCAAGAGCTATATCGTGATGGAAGAGGTGAAAGAGAGCCTGAATCTGCCGATTGCGGATTGAGTCGGGTATCTGTGGATTTCTTGTCGGAGATTCTATGTTTGCCCGCAATCTGACGTGGGACCGGCTTTAGCCGGGAAGAGGCCAGTACATTCAACAAATATAGGGAGTCTGTAATACTGCTTTCCCGGCTAAAGCCGGTCCCACGCCATCAGTACAGTTGAGTCTCGTCCAGCGTCTAAACCAACACCTGCCGCGTCGACGCCATGTATTCATGAATCTGCTTTTCAACCCGCGGATGAATCATCTCCACCGGCCTGCGTCCATTGGGGCATGGCAGGGTCGGCGTGGTGCCGAACAGGCGGCAGATCAGCGGGCGCTCGTCATAGACCGTGCAGCCATTGGGGCCAAGGTGCACACAGTTGAGTTCGTCCATGGCCGCATCCTGCTCGGCCGCCGTCTTGCGCGGCAGCCGGGACATTTCCTCTGGCGAGGTCGTCACAGGACCACAGCAGTCGTGACAGCCAGGGACGCATTCGAAAGAAGGGATCTGCTGGCGTAACGCACGAATTTTCTGACTGTTGCAGCTCATTGAAACTTACCCGCTATGAATGGGCGTGATTTTGCCTCAGTCCGGCTGTTCAAGACAGCACCGTCTGGATCGTGCCTTGCCCGTCGCTAAACCAGCGGCTTATCCTCGGAGATGTTTTCAAATAACACCAACGGGATTACGCCATGAACGCCCGCGTTCAACTATCGACCGCCTACGACCAGCACACCGCCTCTTATTACGCCGCCAGCAGCCATCCCCAGCCGGATTATCCGTCGCTGCAAGGTCAGATTCAGGCGGACGTCTGTGTGGTGGGCGGTGGATTTTCCGGCCTGAATACCGCGATTGAACTGGCCGAGCGTGGCTTGAGCGTGGTGTTGCTGGAAGCGCGAAAAATTGGCTGGGGAGCCAGCGGGCGTAATGGCGGGCAGTTGATTCGCGGCGTTGGTCACGGTCTTGAGCAGTTCACGGGCGTCGTCGGCGCCGAAGGCGTTCGGCAGTTGAAGCTGATGGGCATTGAGGCGGTCGAGATCGTGCGCCAGCGCATTGAGCGCTATGGCATCGATTGCGATCTGACCTGGGGTTATTGCGACCTGGCCAACAAGCCTCGGGATCTCACCGGGCTTTCTGAGGATGCTGATGAGTTGCGCGATCTGGGTTATCGCCATCCGCTACAGCTATTGCAGGCCAGCGAGATGCGCAGCGTAGTCGGTTCCGATCGCTATGTGGGCGGGCTTATCGACATGGGATCGGGGCATTTGCACCCGCTAAACCTTGCCTTGGGCGAAGCCGCTGTGGCGCAGTCTTTGGGCGTGCAAGTGTTCGAGCACTCGGCGGTGAGCCGCATTGAATATGGCCCGCAGGTCAAAGTGCATACCGCTCAGGGCACTGTTTTGGCCAGTACGCTGGTGCTGGGCTGCAACGCTTACCTGAATGATCTCAACCCGCAGCTCAGTGGCAAGGTTCTACCCGCAGGCAGCTACATCATCGCGACCGAGCCGTTGCGCGAAGAACTGGCAAAGCAGTTGCTGCCACAAAACATGGCCGTGTGTGATCAACGCGTGACGGTGGACTACTTCCGGCTCTCGGCGGATCGACGTTTATTGTTTGGTGGGGCCTGTCACTACTCGGGTCGTGACCCTCAGGACATCGCGGCCTATATGCAGCCCAAGATGCTCAAGGTTTTTCCGCAGTTGGCGAGCGTGAAGATCGATTATCAGTGGGGCGGCATGATTGGCATCGGCGCCAACCGCTTGCCGCAGATCGGTCGCTTGAAGGACCAGCCCAATGTCTTCTACGCCCAGGCCTATTCCGGACACGGCCTTAACGCGACGCATCTGGCTGGCAAACTGCTCGGGGAAGCCATTGCCGGGCAACACAGCAATGGCTTCGAGCTGTTCGCCAAAGTCCCGCACATCACCTTCCCCGGCGGCAAGCACCTGCGCTCGCCACTGCTGGCGCTGGGGATGCTTTGGCACCGGTTCAAGGAGTTGCGTTGAGGCTTGTGTCTGGCCGCGTAGACCTGTGGGAGCCGGGCTTGCCCGCGAATCAGGCTGGACGCGGTTCACTTTAGATCGCGTCCAGCCTTATCGCGGGCAAGCCCGGCTCCCACAGGATTATGCCGGGCCCGGTAATCACTCCCGCCAAAACGGCTTCAACCCTTCCCGCAGCGCCTGACCAGAACTAAGGCCTACATCGCGCAATTGGTCTTCAGTCAAGGTCAGCAGCGTCCGGCGTGATGTCCAGCGATGGCGATATAGCGCCCAGCGGCCCAGCTTCGGTGCGTTGGCTGTCTTGGTGACAACTGCTCGCCCGTTGCTCAGTTCCTGGCTGTAAAGCGCCAACCGCACATCACTCAACCCGTTCATGTTCCCAACCCTCGTTACGTTGTGGTGTGGGTACATGATGAATCGCTACGACAAACCATTACAGATTCAAACAAATCTATTTATCTGCATACAGATGTTTTCATAACGGCGCTGAATGCTGTATTTTTCTCCAATCTGTATGGCTGACTCACTTAAAAAACCGAGAGTATGCTCATGACGCTCTACGTCAACCTCGCCGAATTGCTCGGTACGCGTATCGAAAACGGATTCTATCGGCCTGGCGACAGGCTGCCTTCGGTACGGGCGTTGAGCGTTGAACATGGCGTCAGTCTGAGTACGGTGCAGCAGGCGTATCGCGTGCTGGAAGACAGCGGCCTTGCCCTGCCCAAACCCAAGTCCGGGTATTTTGTGCCGGTCAGCCGCGCTGTTCCGGCGCTGCCGGTCATTGGCCGTCCTGCGCAGCGTCCAGTGGATATCTCCCAGTGGGATCAGGTGCTGGACCTGATGCGGGTCAAGGCTTTGCCGAACCTAGTGCAACTGGGGCGTGGCATGCCCGACGTCAGTAGCCCCACGCTACGACCGCTGATGCGCGCCCTTGGGCGGATCAGTCGTGATGAGCAAATGCCCGGTCTGTATTACGACAGCATCCAGGGCAACCAGACACTTCGCGAGCAAGTCGCTCGGCTGCTGCTGGATTCGGGTTGTAACCTGACCGCCAACGATTTGCTGATCACCACCGGTTGCCACGAGGCGCTTTCGGCCAGCGTCAGAGCCATCTGTGATCCGGGGGATATCGTCGCCGTGGACTCGCCAAGCTTTTTCGGCGCGATGCAGACACTGAAAGGCCTGGGCATGAAAGCCTTGGAAATCCCGACCGATCCCGTGACCGGTATTAGCCTTGAAGCATTGGAGCTGGCGCTGGAGCAATGGCCGATCAAGGTCATACAGCTGACGCCCAACTGCAACAATCCGCTGGGTTACGTCATGCCGGAAAACCGCAAGCGCGCCTTGCTGACACTGGCTCAGCGCTTTGATGTGGCGATCATCGAAGACGATGTCTATGGCGATCTGGCGTTCAGTTATCCGCGGCCGCGCACGATCAAATCCTTCGACGAAGACGGTCGGGTCCTGCTGTGCAGCTCGTTCTCCAAGACACTTGCGCCAGGCTTGCGCATCGGTTGGGTGGCGCCGGGCCGCTACCTAGAGCGCGTGCTGCACATGAAGTACATCGGCACGGGTTCAACAGCGCCCCAGCCGCAACTGGCGATTGCCGAATTTCTCGAGGGCGGTCATTACGAGCCGCATCTGCGGCGTATGCGTAGTCAGTATCAGCGCGGTCGCGAACAGATGATCGACTGGGTGATGCGTTACTTTCCGGCGGGTACGCGGGTCAGTCGTCCGCAAGGTGGCTTCATGCTGTGGGTCGAGCTGGCCGAGGACTTCGATACATTGCGTCTGAATCGTGCGCTGTTGACCAAGGGCGTACAGATTGCAGTGGGCAGTATTTTTTCTGCCTCCGGCAAATATCGCAATTGCCTGCGGATGAACTTCGCTGCCAAGCCGTCGCCAGAGGTCGAGAACGCGGTGCGCACGGTCGGTGAAACCATTTCTCAGCTGATTGCAGAGCAATCGCCTCCTGTTTCGTAACTTTTCCGGGGTTTTTGCGGTCCTATCGCCGAGCTGTAATTTCCGGATGATCATTTTGAAAAAGACATGGGCCTTGCCCTTTTTTCTGTTCGTCGCGTTGTGGGTCAGCGGCTGTTCGCACGTTCACATTCCCAACGAGCCCAGTCAGGCACTGCCGCCAACGGATTCGGCGTTTGGCCGTTCGGTTCAGGCGATGGCTCAGCCCCATGAAGGGCGCTCTGGCTTTCGCTTACTGTCCAACAGCACCGAAGCCTTTATGGCGCGTGCCGAACTGATCCGCAATTCTCGTACCAGCCTGGATTTGCAGTACTACATTGTCCACGACGGATTGAGCACCCGCGCCTTGATTGATGAGTTGCTCAAGGCGGCAGATCGCGGTGTTCGCGTGCGCATCCTGCTGGACGACACCACCAGTGACGGACTGGATCACTCCATTGCTACCCTGGCAGCGCATCCCAACATTCAGATTCGATTGTTCAACCCCCAGAGCCTAGGGCGCGAGACCGGCGTAACCCGCAGCGTGGGACGATTGATGAATCTGTCGCGGCAGCATCGGCGCATGCACAACAAGCTGTGGCTGGCGGACAGCAGCGCGGCCATCGTGGGTGGGCGCAATTTGGGTGATGAATACTTCGACGCCGAAGAAAACCTGAATTTCACCGACATCGACATGCTCAGCGTCGGTCCGGTAGCCGAGCAGCTTGGGCACAGTTTTGATCAGTACTGGAACAGCACCCTGAGCAAGCCCATTGCCGAGTTTATGTATTTCCTGCCGACGACTCGCGATCTGGCCAAGGCGCGCAAACGTCTGGAGGCATCGCTTGTCGAGTCGCAGCATAAACACAAGGCGCTGTATGACCGCCTGATGGCTTATCAGAAAAATCCGCGCCTTAAAATCTGGTTCAACGAGTTGATCTGGGCGCACAACCAGGCCCTGTGGGATGCACCCACCAAAGTGCTGGCGCGTGGCGAGCCTGACCCGCATCTGCTCCTGACCACGCAACTGGCGCCTGAGCTGCTCAACGCCAACAAGGAGTTGATACTGGTTTCTGCCTACTTCGTTCCCGGTGAAGAAGGTTTGCTGTATCTGACCGGGCGTGCCGATGCCGGGGTTTCGGTCAGTTTGCTGACCAACTCGCTAGAGGCCACTGACGTGCCAGCGGTGCACGGCGGTTATGCGCCTTATCGCAAGGCGTTACTGGAGCACGGTGTGAAACTGTTCGAAATGCGCCGCCAGCCGGGCGATCCCGGCAGTGACAGCGGCGGCAGCGGGCCTCATCTGTTCAGCAAAGGCGGCACGTTTGGCGGTGGTTCGGACTCTAGCCTGCACAGTAAGGCGATGACGTTTGATCGCCGTAAAGTGTTCGTGGGCTCCTTCAACTTCGACCCGCGCTCGGTGCTGTGGAACACCGAAGTCGGTGTACTGGTGGACAGCCCTGAACTGACCGAAGCGCTGCGCGATCTGGCGTTGCAAGGCATGCAGCCCACTGTGAGTTATGAAGCGAAGCTGGAAGACGGCAAAGTGGTGTGGGTCACCGAAGACGACGGCAAAATGCACACCCTGTACAAAGAGCCCGGCGATACCTGGCGTCGCTTGAATGCATGGTTCAGTCGGGTCGTTGGCCTGGAGAAAATGCTCTAGGCCGTCGCTGCCGGTTGAACCCCGAACGCTCCGCGTCGCAATGACAGGATCACCAGACCAAACGCTCCCGCTGCCATCAACAGCGGCAGCGCCTGACCGCTGACCCATTGGCTGCCGGCCCCGGCGGCCAATGGCCCCAGCAAACAACCGATTCCCCATAGCTGCGCCACATGCGCATTGGCGCGAACCAGTGCGTCATCGCGAAAGCGTTCGCCGATGAGAATCAGCGACAGGGTGAACAAACCGCCTGCGCTGGCCCCGAACAGCACCCACAGCGGCCAGATCAGCACGGTATTTACCAGCAGCGGCACCAGCAGACTTGAAACCATCAAGGCCACCGCGCAGCTTGAAAATAGCGTGCGCCGCGAAACCTTGTCGGCCAGTGCGCCAATCGGTAATTGCAGAAGCGCGTCGCCCACGACTACGGTGCTGATCATCGCCAAGGCGATTTCCGGGGTGAAGCCCTGGCGCAGGCAATAGATCGGCAGCAAGGTCAGGATTAGCGCTTCGAATGCAGCGAACAGGGCGACTGCCCAGGCAATTGCGGGCATGGAGCGACAAAAAGCGAACAGGTCGATGAAGGTCACGCGGCATGCATCGGTGCTTGGGGCCCCGCTTCTGCCCAGCAACAAAAACGGCGAAATAATCAGCAGCGCCACGCCGACCCAGAAACCTGTGTCGTGCTCGGTGCCCAATGCGCCAAGCAGCAACGGTCCGGCCAGTTGGCACAAGGCGTACGTGCTGCCGTACAGCGCCACCAGACGGCCGCGCCATTTTTCGATGACGAGTTGGTTGATCCAGCTTTCGCCGAGGATGAACACGATGGTCAGGATCACGCCCAGCATCAGGCGCAGCACCAGCCACACCGAGTAATACGGCAGCAGCGCCAACAGCCCTACGGAAAGCGCGCCAGCCCACAGGCAGCGGCGCATCAGCGCGGCGGTGCCGAAGCGTGCCGCAAGGCCGCTGGCCAGGCTCGCACCGAGCAGCACACCAATAGCGGGCATCGCAGCCATTACGCCAATTGCGAACGAGCCGTAACCCCAGCTTTCCAGTCGCAAAGACACCAGCGGCATGCTGACGCCCAATGCCAGCCCGACGGAAAGTACCGACGCCAGCACCGCGAAATAAGTACCCCAACGCATCACCACGCTCCTGTGGATCAAAAGGCCAAGACGAAACAGCCGGGCTATCCAAGGGAAGCCCGGCTGTTTTGAAGCAAATCACCACTCCCTGTAGGAGCTGCCGAAGGCTGCGAACAACGGTGTGTCAGGCTAACCGTTTCGCAGCCTTCGGCAGCTCCTACAGGGCGGCGCGTGTAGCGGTTACAACTTAATCCACGTCGATTTCAGTTCGGTGTACTTGTCGAACGCATGCAGCGACTTGTCGCGGCCGTTGCCCGATTGCTTGAAGCCACCGAATGGCGCAGTCATGTCGCCGCCATCGTACTGATTGACCCATACGCTACCGGCGCGCAACGCTTTGGCAGTCAGGTGGGCCTTGGACAGGTTTGCGGTCCAGACGGCAGCAGCGAGGCCGTAAGGCGTGTCGTTGGCGATCTGGATGGCCTCTTCTGCGGTATCAAACGTCAATACCGACAGAACCGGGCCGAAAATCTCTTCCTGAGCGATCTTCATGGCATTGGTCACGCCGTCGAAAATCGTCGGCTCGACGTAGGTGCCCCCGGTCTCCTGCAGAATGCGCTTGCCACCCACCACCAGTTTGGCGCCATCGGAGTGGCCCGCTTCGATGTAAGACAGCACAGTGTTCATCTGCTGAGTATCCACCAGTGCGCCAACCGTCGTGGCCGGGTCCAGCGGGTTGCCCGGCTTCCAGCTCTTCAGCGCTTCAATGACCATGGGCAGGAATTTGTCCTTGATCGAGCGCTCAACCAACAAGCGCGAACCTGCGGTGCAGACCTCGCCCTGGTTGAACGCGATAGCGCTGGCAGCGGATGCAGCAGCAGCCTGCAAGTCAGGCGCATCGGCAAAGACGATGTTCGGGCTTTTGCCGCCCGCTTCCAGCCAGATGCGTTTCATGTTCGATTCGCCGGAGTACACCAGCAACTGCTTGGCGATTTTCGTCGAGCCGGTGAACACCGCCGTGTCGACATCCATGTGCAGGGCCAGCGCCTTGCCCACGGTGTGACCATATCCTGGCAGCACGTTGAGCACGCCAGCCGGAATGCCCGCTTCGATCGCCAGTTGGGCAACACGAATGGCGGTCAGCGGAGATTTTTCCGAAGGCTTGAGGATGACGGAGTTACCGCTGGACAGCGCCGGGCCGAGTTTCCAGCTCGCCATCAACAGCGGGAAGTTCCATGGCACGATGGCGGCGACAACGCCTACAGGCTCACGAGTCACCAGGCCGAGTTGGTCATGAGGCGTTGCAGCCACCTCGTCATAGAGCTTGTCGATGGCCTCGCCACTCCAGCTCAACGCGTTCGCAGCGCCAGGGATATCGATGCTGTACGAGTCGCTGATCGGCTTGCCCATGTCCAGGGTTTCCAGCAGGGCCAACTCTTCGACGTTTTTATTGATCAGTGCGGCAAAGCGCAACATGGCGGCCTTGCGCTTGGCCGGCGCCATTCGCGACCAGACACCGGAATTGAATGTCTTGCGAGCGCTTTCAACGGCGCGTTGAGCGTCCGCGGCGTCACAGCTGGCGACTTTGGCCAGCAGACGGCCATCGACCGGGCTGATGCATTCGAATGTCTCACCGGAAGCGGCGTCGGAGTACTCGCCATTGATAAACGCGCGGCCTTCGATCTTCAGGTCCTTGGCGCGTTTCTCCCAGTCAGCGTGGGTCAGGGTGGTCATGCGTATGTCCTCCGCTTGTATCGATTAGGGTGTGCGTGGAGGGTAGATTTGTGCAAAAAATAAACAATCTGCAACCTACCGCTACCAGGCAACGGCACTCACCACCCTAAACCAGTGATCTGGCGATTTCCAATATCTTTGACATAACGGGCCTGAATCCCGCCATCTTGTTCGATTTATGCAACATCCAGACGCGGGCCTTTGGCACTATTGGCCGTGCACTTCGTCAAACCTGCAACGCATCTACCGCGAGGGTAAGAAATGACTATCGACAGCATCGTGGATTTCAGCGAAGCCGGCACCGAAGCTGAACGCTATCGTCCTGCGCCGGAAAAAATCTTCAAGGGCGACCCTGAACAGACAATCTACAACCACTACAACAGCCCCTGCGGACAAATGAACGCGGGTGTCTGGGAAGGCGAAGTCGGTCAGTGGTCGGTCAATTACACCGAGCATGAATACTGCGAAATCGTGCAGGGCGTTTCGGTGTTGCGCGACGACGCGGGCGGGTCGAAAACCCTGCGTGCGGGAGATCGCTTTGTGATTCCGGCAGGCTTCAAAGGCACATGGGAAGTGCTGGAGCACTGCCGCAAAATCTATGTGGTGTTTGAAGCGAAAGCCTGACTTTTCCATCAGACACAAAAAAGCCCGCATCGCTGCGGGCTTTTTCGTAAAGAAGAAAAATCAATTACTTGATTTTGCCTTCTTTGTAGATCACGTGCTTGCGAACAACCGGATCGAATTTTTTGATTTCGATTTTGTCCGGAGTGGTGCGCTTGTTCTTGTCGGTCGTGTAGAAGTGACCGGTACCAGCACTAGAAATCAATCGGATCAATTCACGCATGATCTTCTCCCTTAAATTTTGCCGTCGCGACGGAGTTCAGCGAGCACAACAGTGATGCCACGCTTGTCGATGATACGCATGCCTTTAGCAGATACGCGCAGACGAACAAAACGTTTCTCTTCTTCAACCCAAAAGCGATGATGCTGCAGGTTTGGCAGGAAACGACGACGGGTTTTGTTGTTTGCGTGGGAAATGTTATTCCCAGTCACCGGACCCTTACCGGTAACTTGACAGACTCTCGACATGCCTCAGCCCTCTAAAACCTCATGCCCAACCCGGCATGGGTTGGCCGCTTAATCTCTCAGTCATTTGGCGCCAGGCGCCGCGTTTCTTTAAGGGTCTTACCGGCTACACCTACAGTGAAGGAACCGGGCCCCTAGAAAAGAGCGCTGCTTTATACCAGAAAGGGTTTGGTGTCACAACAGGCAAAGCACTTTACCCCAACATCAGGCAACGCGTTCAGCCCAATGGTCAGGCCGTTGCGGGGGTGCTGGCAAATCTACCGCCGGTCGGGTCGTAACCATTGTTCTGCGTCCAAGCATGGTCTAGGGTAACTCCCTTACCAGACTGCGCCAGCAGATGGGGCCCTTTCTGACAGGAATATAGCCATGCGTCTTGCTGCGATACCGTTTTTGTTAGCTCCCCTGTTGTTCCCGGTAATGGCCAGTGCCGCGACGGCCTTGAGCGTCTGCACTGAAGCCAGCCCTGAAGGCTTTGACGTGGTGCAGTACAACTCGCTGACCACCACTAATGCCTCCGCCGATGTGCTGATGAACCGGCTGGTGGATTTCGACGCGCAGAGCGGCAAGCTGGTGCCAAGCCTGGCGCAAAGCTGGACAGTGTCGCCTGACGGCCTGACCTACGACTTCAAGCTGCGCAAGGGCGTGAAGTTTCACCACACCGACTATTTCACGCCGAGCCGCGAGTTGAATGCGGATGACGTGGTGTTCAGCTTCCAGCGCATGCTTGACCCGCAGAATCCGTGGCACAAGGTCGCTCAGAGCGGCTTCCCTCATGCTCAATCGATGCAGTTGCCTGCGCTGATCAAGAAGATCGATGCACCGGATCCGCTGACTGTGCGCTTTACCCTGGACCACCCGGACTCGACGTTCCTGGCGACGCTGAGCATGGGTTTTACCTCGATCTACTCGGCCGAGTACACCGCGCAACTGCTTAAAGCGGGCACTCCGGAGAAGCTCAACAGCCAGCCGATTGGTACCGGGCCGTTCGTGTTCGAACGTTTCCAGAAAGACGCCGTGGTGCGTTACGAAGCCAACGCGGATTACTTCGCGGGCAAGCCGGGCGTCGACAAACTGATCTACGCCATCACCCCGGACGCCAACGTGCGTTTGCAGCGCATTCGTCGCGACGAGTGCCAGATCACCCTTTCACCGAAGCCGCTGGATATCCAGGAAGCCGCTAAAGACCCGAACCTGAAAGTGGAAAAAACCGAAGCATTCATGACTGCGTTTCTGGCGATCAACAGTCAGCACCCTCCGTTCGACAAAGCTGAAGTGCGGCAAGCGGTCAATCTGGCGTTCGACAAGGATAGCTACCTGAAAGCGGTATTCGAAGGCACCGCCGAAGCTGCCAACGGCCCCTACCCCCCAAACACTTGGAGCTACGCGAAAGATCTGCCCGGTTACAAGCAGGACATCGCCAAAGCCAAAGCGCTGCTGGCCAAGGCCGGCGTGAAGGATGGTTTCAAAACCACTATCTGGACGCGCCCGACCGGTAGCCTGCTCAACCCGAATCCGAACCTGGGCGCGCAGTTGCTGCAAGCGGACCTGGCTAAAGTCGGCATCACCGCTGAAATCAAAGTCATCGAGTGGGGTGAGTTGATCCGTCGCGCCAAGGCTGGCGAGCATGACCTGTTGTTCATGGGGTGGGCTGGCGACAACGGCGACCCGGATAACTTCCTGACCCCGCAGTTCTCCTGCGCGGCCGTGAAGTCCGGTACCAACTTCGCCCGCTACTGTGACGCCACGCTGGACAAGCTGATTAGCGACGGCAAAACCACCAGTGATCAGGCTGCGCGCAGCAAGCTGTATCACCAGGCCCAGCAGCAGATCCAGCAACAGGCACTCTGGTTGCCACTGGCACACCCAACCGCAGCCGTCCTCACCCGCAAAGATGTCAGCGGTTATCAGGTCAGCCCGTTTGGTCGCCAGGACTTCTTCAAGGTGCAGGTTAAATAACCGCAACACGTGATTTGAAATGGAATACGCCCCC
>NZ_LOHF01000013.1:153577-170476 GCF_002158995.1 Pseudomonas caspiana
TGAAGCAACAGCCCAAGATCGCGACCATCACACAACCGTCGGAGAATCCATGATCATCGCCGACCGCCTGCACATTGAAGGCTTGTTCGACACCCACACTTCCACGCTCAGTTATCTGGTCATGGATGTTCAGACCAGACACTGCGCGCTGATCGACAGCGTGCTCGACTTCGATCCCAAATCGGGACGCACGCGCACCGAATCCGCCGATCAGCTGATTGCCCGGGTTCGTGAACTGAACGCCTCGGTGCAATGGATCCTGGAAACCCACGTCCACGCCGATCATGTTTCGGCAGCTGCTTACCTCAAAGACAAGCTCAACGCGAAGATTGCCATCGGCAGCCATATCACAGCGGTGCAAAACGTGTTCGGCGAGCTGTTCAATGCGCCGACTGGTTTCGCCCGTGACGGCAGCCAGTTCGACGTGCTGCTGGACGACGGCGCGACCTTTAACGTCGGCACCCTTGAGGCGCGGGCCATGCACACGCCCGGACATACCCCGGCGTGCATGACCTATGTGTTCGAGGTGGGCGGTGAAAGCGTGGCGTTTGTTGGCGATACGCTGTTCATGCCGGACTACGGCACGGCGCGTTGTGATTTCCCCGGCGCAGATGCACGAACGCTGTATCAGTCGATCCAGAAAATCCTCACCCTGCCCGACTCCACGCGCCTGTTCATGTGTCACGACTACCAGCCTGATGGTCGCGAGTTGCAGTACATGACCACGGTTGCCGAACAGCGCGCCAACAACATCCACATTCGCCAGGGCATCGATGAAAACGAATTCGTGCAGATGCGCGAAGCCCGGGATGCGACGCTGGAAATGCCCGTGCTGATCCTGCCGTCAGTACAGATCAATATGCGTGCAGGTCATCTTCCCGAGCCGGAAGATAATGGCGTGCGCTATCTCAAGATCCCGTTGAATACGCTGTGAGCCAGACCTGTTGCGATGCTTCTGTGGGAGATTCTATGTTTGCCCGCCAGCTGATGTGCCGACGTGGGACCGGCTTTAGCCGGGAAAGCTGCCTTTCAGACGTTACAAATCAAGCGGCTGTCCCGGACTCTTCCCGGCTAAAGCCGGTCCCACGTCATCGGTGATTTCTGTGGGAGCTGGGCTTGCCCGCGATGCAGGCACTGCGATTCGACAGATGGACCAAGTTGCTTTTATCGCGGACAAGCCTCGCTCCAACAGGGGATTGGGTTTGCGGGCGAACATAACATCTCCCACAAGCACTGCGCCGTGTCAGACGCTCGGCGTCGCATCAACCCGAGCTGTATTCTGCAACCCCGCCAATAGCAGCCGCTGATACAACTCCTCTTTCAATCCCTGTGGCTGGTCAAGTTGCATGCGTTCCAGATGCGCCGGGAATGCCTCAGGCTCAGGCGCATCCAGTGTCGCTTTGCCCAGCTCGATGATTTCCGTGAGCTTGAACTTGCTCTCCAGCCAGTGCAGCGCCCGCAGCAGATCGCGCTCTTCGGTGTTGAAGTCGCAACCCAACGGGTATTCGGGAAACAGCTGCGAATACTGCTCAGCGATGGCTTGAAGGCGCTCGGCGGTGTTGTGGGCGAAGCGCGGGTCCAGTTTGAAATCCTTGGGCAGCTTGCCTGCTCGTTGCGCCTGCTCGATCAAGCCCGGCTGAAAGCGCGAGTCACTGATATTGAGCATGGCCTCAATGACCGCTGAATCATTCTTGCCGCGCAGATCGGCAATGCCGTACTCGGTGACCACGATGTCTCGCAGATGCCGTGGAATCGTGGTGTGGCCGTATTCCCAGACAATATTGGAGCTGGTCTCGCCGCCGGACTCACGCCAGCTACGCAGGATCATGATCGAACGGGCGTCTTCGAGTGCATGAGCCTGAGCGACGAAATTGTATTGGCCGCCGACACCGCTCACCACGCGGCCATCCTCTAACTGGTCGGCCACGGCAGCACCCATGAGCGTGACCGTGAACGCGCTGTTGATGAACCGCGCATCGCGTCGTTGCAGACGTTTGAGCTGCTCATCACCGTACAGCTCGTTGATGTAGCTAATGGCGGTCATGTTGAAATCGCCGAGACGCTCCGGGGAAAATTCGCGAAGGCGCTGATAGAAACTCTGCGGCCCGAGGAAGAACCCGCCATGGACCATGATGCCGTCCGTGTAAGCCGACTCGTCGAGGGTGCCATTATTGGCCTCGCGCTGACGCATCGCATCGGGATACACCTTGCGGCGAATGATCCCGGCGTCGACCAGCACCAGCAAGCCGTTGACGAACATCTCGCTGCAGCCGTAAAGCCCCGACACGAAAGGCTCCACGCCGCCCTCGCGATCGATCAGGGTTTGCCAGTCGCTGAGGTTCAGCTCGGCAAGTAATGCTCGGTAGGTGTCGTTATCGGCCTGCCGAGCCAGTAACGCAGCGGTCAGTGCGTCGCCCATTGAGCCAATACCGATCTGCAGGGTGCCGCCATCGCGTACCAAAGTGCTGGCATGCAGGCCGATGAAATGATCCTGAAAACCTACCGGCATATTTGGCGTAGAGAACAACGTGCTGCGTTCTTCTTCATCGATCAGGAAGTCGAAGTCATCGACATCCAGCTCCGAATCGCCCGGCATGTAGGGCAGGTCCGCGTGAACCTGGCCCAACATCAGAATGGTTTCGCCTGCTGCGCGTCGCTTCGCGATCATGGGCAACAAGTCGAGGGTAACATCGGGGTTGCAGCTCAGGCTCAGCTTGCCGGGCCGCTGTTCATCGCGGGCAACCAGTTGCGCGACCAGGTTCAGGCCACCGGCATTGATGTCCCGAGCGGCGTGGCTGTAATTGCTGCTGATGTAATCGTGCTGAGCGGGCGCGCTGTTGAGCAGACTGCCCGGCTGCATGAAGAACTGCTGTACGCGGATATTGGCTGGCAGGCTGTCGCGATGCAGGTCAGAGAGAAATTCCAGCTCTGGATAATCATCAAATACCCGGTCCAGGAACGGTTGCAGGAATCGTCCTTGCAGACCGTCGCCGGTTGGCGGCCGACCGAGACTTAGCGCTGTATAGATCGTTAGCTGCCGCTCGGGCATTTGCTTGATGCGCTCATACAGCGCGTTGACGAACCTGTTCGGTTTGCCCAGACCCAATGGGATGCCCATGTGGATGTGCGTCGGCAACCGGGCGATGACATGAGCGACCGCTTGATCAATGGAGCTGTACTGCGGCATCGGGTCCTCCGGGACTTTTTATTGGATGGGGCAGTTATTCGATGGAGGTTGGACCGGGGCGAAAGCAAGTTTGCTGCAATGGCCAGCGCACATCCTGTAGGAGCTGCCGAAGGCTGCGAAGCATTAATTCTGACACACCGCCTTCGCAGCCTTCGGCAGCTCCTACAAGGTATTCATTTATTCAGAAAGGCCTGATGCAGCTCCGCCAGCGTTGCAAAGTGATACGTCGGCGACTCAGCCTGCAATTCCTCGTGGCTACCAAAACCATAGCCTACTGCCGCAACATCCAGCCCGTTGCGCAGGCCGCCGATCAGGTCGTGTTTGCGGTCGCCGATCATCAGCGTCTGTTTCGGATCGAGTTTTTCTGTCGCCATCAAATGCGCAATCAGTTCGACTTTATCGGTGCGGGTGCCGTCCAGTTCGCTCCCGTAGATCACTTTGAAGTGTCGGGCGAAGTCGAAGTGTCGGGCGATTTCGTGGGCGAATACCCACGGCT
The DNA here is from genome assembly GCF_002158995.1 of Pseudomonas caspiana. Taxonomy (GTDB): domain Bacteria; phylum Pseudomonadota; class Gammaproteobacteria; order Pseudomonadales; family Pseudomonadaceae; genus Aquipseudomonas; species Aquipseudomonas caspiana. Next base: position 157,261 of record NZ_LOHF01000013.1, read on the forward strand.
TGGACGTCGCGATGTACAGGTTGCGCCCCTGGTCCACCAGCTCATCCAACAGTTCAAATATCCCATCGAACACCAGGTTCTCGTAAAGCCCGGTGACCTTGAAGCGCTGGCGATAAAAACCCACCGCCTCCCACGCTTTGGCTTCGTCAAAACCGTATTGATGCATGAACTGCTGCAACAGCGGCGGACCGATGAAGTGTTCCAGTTGCGCCAGGTCCGGCTCATCGATACCCAGTTGCTTCAGGGCGAACTGGATTGATCTGGTTATGCCCTGGCGCGGATCTGTCAGGGTGCCATCCAGGTCGAACAGGATGTTTTGATAATGCATGCAAACTCCCATGGGGTTTTCGCGATTGGCTGTCTTGCGGCGTTAACGGTAGGAGCGATTCAGCAAGGCTGATCAAAACCTTCGGCCAGATGCAGGTCCTTGAGCTTCACGTAATTGGCGGCGCTGTAGGGAAAGAAGGCGATTTCCTTTTCGGTCAACGCTCGGATTTGTTTCACCGGGCGGCCGACGTAGAGAAAGCCACTTTCCAATACTTTGCCCGGCGGCACCAGACTCCCTGCGCCAATGATCACCTCATCTTCAACCACGGCGCCGTCCATGATCGTGCTGCCCATGCCGATCAGGATGCGATTGCCGATGACGCAGCCGTGCAGCATGACTTTATGGCCGATGGTGACTTCGTCGCCAATCAACAGCGCAAAGCCGTCAGGGTTGAACGGCCCGGCATGGGTAATGTGCAACACACTGCCGTCCTGCACGCTGGTGCGGGCGCCGATACGGATGCGGTGCATGTCACCGCGAATCACCGTCAGCGGCCAGACTGAGCTGTCAGCACCGATTTCGACATCACCGAGCACAACCGCCGAATGATCGACAAAGGCCCGGTCGCCAAGCGCTGGCGTGTGGTTCTGGAACGTGCGAATCGCCACGATAGGCTCCTTCTTTGGCGCTGATAGCTGCGGACCGCGCCGATTGTAATTAAGATGCGTGGGTGTTTCTTCCAGCCAAGGTGCAAAACCGTGAGCGCGAACAACCCTCTTCTGCAATCCTACGACCTGCCACCTTTTTCGGCGATTCGTGCCGAGCATGTCAAACCTGCCATCGAACAGATTCTTGCCGACAACCGCGCCGCGATTGCCGAGATCCTCGCCAGGCAAGGCTCGCAGCCTACATGGGCCGGGCTTGTATTGGCCATGGACGAACTCAATGACCGCCTCGGCGCCGCCTGGAGCCCGGTCAGCCACTTGAACGCCGTGTGCAACAGCGCCGAACTGCGTGAAGCCTACGAGTCGTGCCTGCCTGCGCTGAGTGCCTATTCCACTGAAATGGGCCAGAACCGCGAGCTGTTCCAGGCGTTTGAAGCGCTGGCCAACAGCCCTGAAGCGGCTGGCTTTGATGTGGCGCAGAAAACCATTCTTGAGCAATCGCTGCGTGACTTCCGCCTGTCGGGTATTGACCTGCCGCCCGAGCAGCAAAAGCGCTACGCCGAAGTGCAGAGCAAGCTCTCGGAGCTGGGCAGCCAGTTTTCCAACCAGTTGCTCGATGCCACTCAGGCCTGGACCAAACTGGTCACCGACGAAGCGTCCCTGGCTGGCCTGACCGAATCGGCCAAACAACAAATGGCGGCCGCCGCCAAGGCCAAGGATCTGGACGGTTTCCTGATCACTCTGGAGTTCCCGAGCTACTACGCAGTAATGACTTACGCCGAAGATCGCGCCCTGCGTGAAGAAGTCTATGCGGCGTACTGTACCCGTGCGTCTGACCAGGGCCCGAATGCCGGCAAGAACGACAACGGCCCGGTAATGGAGCAGATTCTCGATTTGCGTCAGGAGCTGGCTCAGCTATTGGGTTTTGCCAGCTTCTCCGAGTTGAGTCTGGCTACCAAGATGGCCGAATCCAGCGATCAGGTGCTGACGTTCCTGCGTGATCTGGCCAAGCGCAGCAAACCGTTTGCTGCCCAGGACCTGCAACAGCTCGAGGCCTACGCTGCCGAGCAAGGCTGCCCGGACCTGCAAAGCTGGGACAGCGGCTTTTATGGCGAGAAACTTCGTGAGCAGCGCTACAGCGTTTCTCAGGAAGCGTTGCGTGCCTACTTTCCGATCGACAAAGTGCTGGGCGGGCTGTTTGCCATTGTTCAGCGTCTTTACGGCATCGAAATCGCCGAACAGAAAGGCTTTGATACCTGGCATCCGGACGTGCGTCTATTCGAGATCAAGGAAAACGGTCAGCACGTCGGCCGCTTCTTCTTCGACCTGTATGCCCGCGCCAACAAGCGCGGCGGTGCCTGGATGGACGGCGCTCGCGACCGTCGTCGTACCGCCGAAGGTCAACTGCAGAGCCCGGTGGCGAATCTGGTCTGCAACTTCACCCCGGCGTCGCCGGGTCAGCCTGCGTTGCTGACGCACGATGAAGTCACCACCCTGTTCCACGAGTTCGGCCACGGTCTGCATCACCTGCTGACCCGCGTTGAGCATGCTGGTGTGTCCGGCATCAACGGCGTGGCATGGGATGCTGTGGAGCTGCCGAGCCAGTTCATGGAGAACTGGTGCTGGGAGCCGGAAGGTCTGGCGCTGATTTCCGGTCATTACCAGACTGGCGAAGCCCTGCCGCAGGACCTGCTGGAAAAAATGCTCGCTGCGAAGAACTTCCAGTCCGGATTGATGATGGTTCGTCAGCTGGAGTTCTCACTGTTCGACTTCGAGTTGCATGCTACCCATGGTGATGGCCGCAGCGTGGCGCAGGTCCTGGATGGCATTCGCGACGAGGTGTCGGTGATGCGTCCGCCTGCTTACAACCGCTTCCCGAACAGCTTCGCGCACATTTTCGCCGGCGGTTACGCAGCGGGTTACTACAGCTACAAATGGGCTGAGGTGCTGTCTGCCGATGCCTTCTCCAGGTTTGAAGAAGACGGCGTGCTTAACGCAGAGACCGGTCGCGCTTTCCGTGAAGCGATCCTGGCTCGCGGTGGTTCGCAGGCACCAATGGTGCTGTTCGTCGACTTCCGCGGACGTGAGCCATCGATTGACGCACTCTTGCGTCACAGTGGCCTGAGTGAGGATGCGGCAGCATGACCGAAACCCCGGTAGTCATTACCAAGAAACGCTTCATCGCCGGGGCTGTGTGCCCGGCGTGCAGCGAGCCGGACAAACTCATGATGTGGAGCGAAAACGACGTTCCCCATCGCGAGTGCGTGGCTTGCGGCTACAGCGACACGCTCAACGAGCAGGGCAATTCGGTGCCGAACGAACTCGGCACGCGAGTCAACAAGATCGCGGTCAAGGCTATCGATCCGAAGGTGCAGGGCGTGCAGTTCTTCCCGAATCCGAAGCTGAAAAAGCCGGTTGATCTGGGCTGAGTTGAAGCCGGTCCCTGTAGGAGCGCGCTTGCCCGCGATTGCGTTGGTCCAGTCGATGAGGGTGTTGTCTGCAAAAACGAATCGCGGGCAAGCGCGCTCCTACAGGTGTTACGCCTTTTATCGGGCAAGCTAGGGATGTAAGGGGTTTATCTTGTACTGTATGCACATACAGCTATAGGAGAAGCCCCCATGTCCCTGATTTTCCCGCCTCGCGGCCGGGGCACGGCCAGCAACCCGCACAATCGCTTCGCGCCCAGCCGCTCATTGGCTGAGGATGACGGCTGGTATCAGGAAGTGCCATTGACCCAAGGCACGCAGGTCACCAGCGAAACCGCCAAAAGCATCATCACCCGCAATAGCTCGCCTGACATTCCTTTCGATCGCTCGATCAACCCCTATCGCGGTTGTGAACACGGCTGCATTTACTGCTATGCACGGCCCAGTCATGCCTATTGGGACATGTCGCCGGGGCTGGATTTCGAGACGAAGCTGATCGCCAAGACCAACGCCGCTGCAGTGCTCGAACAGCAGTTGTCGAAGCCGGGCTATCGTTGTGCGCCGATCACCTTGGGGGCCAACACCGATCCGTATCAGCCCATCGAGCGCGAGTACAAAATCACTCGGGCTGTTCTCGAAGTGCTTCTGCGTTATCGCCACCCGGTGACGATCATTACCAAAGGATCTTTGATTCTGCGGGATCTGGATCTGCTGGCCGAACTGGCGAAGCAGAACCTGATTTCCGTGTTCATCAGCCTGACCACGCTGGACGACGAGCTCAAACGCATACTTGAACCGCGCGCCGCTGCGCCTAAAGCGAGGCTGCGAGCGATCCGTGTGCTGCGCGATGCAGGTGTTCCGGTGGGAGTGTTGTGTGCGCCGATCATCCCGATGATCAACGACATGGAACTGGAAGCCATGCTCACGGAGGCAAAGGCTGCCGGGGCATTGAGTGCAAGCTACGTGATGCTTCGTCTGCCGCTGGAAGTCGCGCCGCTGTTTGAAGAGTGGCTACACGCGCACTACCCGCAACGGGCAGAGCATGTGATGAGCCTTGTCAGGCAAGTCCGCGGCGGTGAGGTTTACGACAGCCGTTTCGGCGTGCGTATGCGTGGCAAAGGCCCGTTTGCAGACCTGTTGGCGCAGCGCTATCGCATGGCGATCAAGCGGCTGGGGCTGAACAGGCGGGAAAGCTTCGATCTGGATTGCGAGGCATTCTGCCCACCGGGTGGGCAGATGTCGTTGTTGTAGCAGATGTCGCAATAGCGAGTTGCAATGCTAAACCCTGTGGGAGCAGAGCTTGCTCGCGATAAGGCTGGACGCGGTTCACTTTAGACACGCGGTGTTCTTATCGCGAGCAAGCTCTGCTCCCACGGATCTACAGGAATCCGGAAGGCGGTATTTCTGCAGAAGAAAATTCAGCGTCTGTACCGGCCTCTTCCCGGCTGAAGCCGGTCCCACGTCATCACTGCTCCCACAGGATCTGGTTCCAGTCCAGATTCAGCTCAGGCCCGCGCCGCCTGCGTCTTGGCGTTGCGCATCTTGATCCGGTAAGCCACTCCAAGAACGATCAGCCACGCTGGAAGCAGGAATACCGACAGCGAGATGCCCGGCGTGAAGTACATGACCACCAGAATGCCCAGCAGGAATACCAGGCACACATAGTTGGTCAGCGGGTAGCCCCAGCTTTGGTACTCAGTGATTTCACCCGCTTCGCGTTTGGCCTTGCGAAATTTAAGGTGGGTGATGCTGATGATGACCCAGTTCAGCACCAGTGCGGACACCACCAGCGCCATCAGCAGCTCAAAAGCTTTGCCGGGCATCAGGTAGTTGATCAGCACGCACAAGCCGGTGGCAGTGGCCGATACGCCCAGCGCCAGTAGTGGCACGCCGCGACGGTTGACCTTGAGCAAAGCCTTGGGCGCATTGCCCTGCATGGCCAGACCGAAGAGCATGCGGCTGTTGCTGTAAACGCAGCTGTTGTAGACCGACAGCGCTGCGGTCAGGACCACGACGTTGAGAATCGTAGCGACCAGATCACTGTCCAGCGCGTGGAAGATCAGCACGAACGGGCTGCCGCCAGTCACGACTTTCTGCCAAGGGTACAGCGAGAGCAGGATTGCCAACGCGCCGACATAGAAAATCAGGATGCGGTAGATCACCTGATTGGTCGCCTTGGGAATGCTGGTTTTAGGGTTTTCCGCCTCGGCAGCGGTGATGCCGACCAGCTCCAGGCCGCCGAACGAGAACATGATGAAGGCCATCGCCATCACCAGCCCGCTGATGCCATTCGGGAAGAAGCCGCCGTATTGCCAAAGGTTGGCAACGCTCGCGTCAGGTCCGCCAGTGCCGCTGGCCAGCAGCCAGGCGCCAAAGACGATCATGCTGATGATCGCCACGATCTTGATCATGGAGAACCAGAACTCCATTTCACCGAAGATCTTCACGCTGGTCAGGTTGATCAGGTTGATGGCGACGAAGAAGATCGCTGCGGACACCCAAGTCGGTGTCTCAGGCCACCAGTACTGCACGTATTGGCCTACGGCAGTCAGCTCGGCCATGCCCACCAGCACGTAAAGTACCCAGTAGTTCCAGCCCGACATGAACCCCGCGAAGCGACCCCAGTAACGATTGGCGAAATGACTGAAAGTGCCTGCGACAGGCTCTTCCACGACCATCTCGCCCAATTGACGCATGATGAAAAACGCGATCATGCCAGCGATGGCGTAACCGAGGATCACCGACGGGCCGGCCATGTTGATGGTGTGCGCAATGCCCAGGAACAGTCCGGTGCCGATAGCGCCGCCCAGGGCGATCAGCTGGATATGCCGATTCTTGAGCCCGCGATGCAGGTGAGCGGCAGATTTTTGTTCATTCATAAAAGGTCCTGGCCCAGGTGAAGATACCGAGTAGATACAAGCCGCCGATTGCCGGCTACGGAGGGCATTTTGCAAAACAGGTGCCACACCTCAGCCTTTGGTTTTTCTCATACGCTGCAAAAGGATGACGCAGGCTACCCGCCATTGGCCAAGCGTCAAGCATAAACTGTTAGGCTTTGCGTCCGAAGCCTTTGAATTCCGACGGATTACCCGACCATGAAAGTCAACGAGATCGACGATTTTGATTTGAAGATCCTGACCCTGTTGCAGGCCAACGGGCGCCTGACCAATCAGGAGCTCAGTGACCTGATCGGGTTATCCGCATCCCAGTGTTCGCGGCGTCGGATCGCTCTGGAGCAAGCGCAGTTGATCCTTGGCTACCATGCGCGGCTGGCCCCGCAGGCTATGAACCTGGAGGTGGTGGCAATGGTCGAGGTCAAGTTGATCAGCCATCGTCCCGAGCATTCGGAAGGCTTTCAGGGTTTTATTGCCAGTGAGGTTGCAATCATCGACGCGTACAAGACAACGGGTGATGCCGACTACAACCTGAAAACCGCAGTGGCCGACCTCGCCAGCCTCAATCAGCTGATGGCCCGGATTTCTGCGACGAATTGTGTTTCGCATCTCAAGACGTCGGTGGTGCTGGAACGCTTGAAGGAAAACAATATCGGGACCGCCTGAAGCAACTCGCACTGTGTTGACTCATTTTCAGGGCTTTGTGTACACGGCTGGTGCGTTTTTGGTTTTCTTATTGCGCGATTCGTGCGTTTTTAAAGCTTTATATGCGTAATCATCATGCTTTGTGTACGATGCGCGCTTGTTGTGTGAGCTTCGGCTGTATTGTCCAATGCTCGCCTACCTCGTTATGTCGCACCCGAGCCCTGCCCGCGCGCTTTTCATCAGGAGTTGTCTGCCATGTTTGCCCACGTTGAGTCCTATGCCGGTGATCCGATCCTGTCGTTGATGGACGCTTATCAAAAGGATCCGAACGCCGAGAAGGTCAATCTTAGTATCGGTCTGTATTACGACGAACAAGGGCAAATCCCGCGTCTGGCCTCGGCAGTGGAAGCCGAGCGTCAATTGCTCGAAGGCAAGCAGCCGCCTTGTGTTTATCTGCCGATGGAAGGCCTTGCTCCTTATCGTCAGGGCGTGCAGGCATTGTTGTTCGGCGAGCAGCACCCTGCTCTGCTGGCCGGGCGCATCGCAACGATCCAGACCGTTGGCGGTTCGGGGGCATTGAAAGTGGGCGCGGACTTCCTGAAGTCGGCTTACCCGGATTCTCAGGTCTGGGTCAGCGATCCGACGTGGGAGAACCACCACGCGTTGTTCGGCGGCGCAGGCTTCAAAGTCAACACCTACCCATATTTCGATGCCGCGACCGGTGGCGTGAAATTCGACGCCATGTTTGCTGCGCTTCAGGATTTGCCTGCGCACAGCATCGTCTTGCTGCACCCGTGCTGCCACAACCCGACAGGCGCGGACCTGACCATTGCCCAATGGGATCAGCTCATTGAACTGATCGAAGCCCGCAAACTGATTCCTTTCCTGGACACTGCTTATCAGGGTTTCGGTGCTGGTATGAGTGAAGATGCTTATGCGATTCGGGCCATGGCCGATGCCGGTCTGACGGTGCTGGTCAGCAACTCGTTCTCGAAAATCTTCTCGCTGTACGGCGAGCGGGTCGGCGGCTTGTCGATCGTCTGCCCTGATGCGGCCATGGCCGACAAGGTATTGGGCCAGCTCAAGGCCACCGTTCGCCGCAACTATTCCAGCCCGCCGAAACATGGCGCGCTGGTCGTGTCCGCCGTGCTTAACGACCCGACGCTGCGCAGCCAGTGGTTGGCCGAAGTCGAGGCCATGCGTCTGCGGATCATCGACATGCGCGTGAAACTGGTCGCAGCCCTCAAGGAAAAAATGCCACAGCGCGACTTCAGCTATATCCTCACGCAGAGTGGCATGTTCAGTTACACAGGTTTCAGCAGTGCACAGGTTGACCGACTGAGAAACGAGCACGCCGTTTATCTGATCAGCAGTGGCCGGGTTTGCATGGCCGGGCTGAACGAGCAAAATCTGCCGAAGGTCGTCGAGGCTTTCAGTAGCGTTTGCGAGGGATAACGACAAAATCAGGGTTGCAGGCCACTCAAATGCCACTAATGCCGTTGGGCTGTAACCCTTGATCCAGAGCGCTACATTCAGTTTCAGTTAAGTTTTGACGGTTAGCCTGTAAATCTGCATCACCCCGTTGGGCGCGGGCAAATGGATTTGGAAGCGATGCCTGTAGTTAGGGTGGCAGCAATAAATCCACATCAATCCGTCAAAGAGGATTAGACATGAGTGACATGGATAAGCAGGTTTCAGCTACGTCGGTAGACGTTAAGCCTGAGGCCGAAACTTCCGACGTAGCGCTGGCTCACATTGTTGAAGGCTTCAAACGTTTTCGCTCTGAAGTTTTTCCTGAGCAGGAAGAACTGTTCAAGAAACTCGCAACGGCCCAGCAGCCGCGTGCCATGTTCATTACCTGTGCCGACTCCCGGATTGTGCCGGAGCTCATCACCAACAGCTCGCCAGGCGACCTGTTCGTGACGCGTAACGTCGGTAACGTAGTCCCGCCTTACGGTCCCATGAACGGTGGTGTTTCCACTGCCATCGAATATGCCGTCATGGCATTGGGCGTTCATCACATCATCGTCTGCGGTCACTCCGATTGCGGCGCCATGCGCGCTGTTCTCAACCCGCACACGCTGGAAAAAATGCCGACGGTCAAAGCCTGGCTGCGACATGCCGAGGTTGCCCGTACTGTGGTTGAAGACAATTGCAGTTGCACCGGCGAAAAAGAAACGATGCACGTCCTCACCGAAGAGAACGTCATCGCGCAACTTCAACACTTGCGTACTCACCCATCGGTAGCGTCGAAGCTGGCCAGCGGCGAGTTGTTCATCCATGGCTGGGTGTACGACATCGAAACCTGTGGCATCAAAGCCTACGATGCCGAAAAAGGTCGCTTCCTGGCGTTGGATGGCGATCATCCGACACCGGTGGCCACGCCGAAGTCTCGCTACTAAAAACGCGACTTTCACCTCGTTCAGACACCTGACGGTGCGCTCAAAGCGCGCCGTGAGGCGTCGTCACGTCTGAAGAATACCGGAGAGTCATCATGGGCCTCGCTCAATTGAAATCCGTTTTGCCCAGAGAGCTTCTCGCTTCCGTAGTCGTTTTTCTGGTTGCATTGCCCTGTGTATGGGGATCGCTATCGCTTCCGGTATGCCACCGGCCAAAGGACTGATCACCGGCATCATCGGCGGCCTGGTGGTGGGTTGGTTGGCGGGCTCACCGCTGCAAGTCAGCGGTCCGGCTGCAGGCCTCGCGGTATTGGTCTTCGAGGTGGTCCGCGAACACGGCATGGCCATGCTCGGTCCGATCCTGCTGCTGGCGGGTGTGCTGCAGATCCTTGCGGGGCGCTTCAAACTTGGTTGCTGGTTCCGCGTCACAGCCCCGGCGGTGGTCTACGGCATGCTCGCAGGTATCGGTGTGCTGATCGTGCTCTCTCAGGCGCACGTCATGTTTGATGGCGGGCCCAAACCGTCCGGTCTGGATAACCTCGTTGCCTTCCCTTCTACCCTGATTCAGGCCATCGGCCCGGGCAGCGGCATGCAGGCAGGTGCCCTCGGTCTGGGTACTATTCTCGTGATGTGGGTGTGGGACAAATTTCGTCCTCAGTCGCTGCGCTTCGTACCGGGTGCGCTGCTGGGTGTCGGCCTGGCGACCTTTGCCAGTATCGCTCTGGCGATGCAGGTCAAGCGTGTGGAAGTGCCGGATAACCTCGCAGAAGCCATCGACTGGTTGCGCCCTGCCGACCTGATGAACCTCGCTGATCCGGCGATTCTGATTGCTGCTTTCGCAGTCGCTTTTATTGCCAGCGCCGAAACCTTGCTCTCGGCAGCCGCGGTAGACCGCATGCATGACGGTCAGCGCTCGGATTTCGATAAAGAGCTGAGTGCCCAAGGCGTCGGTAACGTGCTTTGCGGTCTGGTGGGCGCATTGCCAATGACGGGCGTGATCGTGCGCAGCTCTGCCAACGTTCAGGCGGGAGCCAAGACACGTATGTCGGCGATGTTCCACGGCTTGTGGCTGCTGGCGTTCGTATTGTTGCTGTCCAGCGTGCTGCAAAGCATTCCGGTGGCGAGTCTGGCGGGTGTGTTGGTGTACACCGGTTGCAAGCTGGTGGACCTCAAGGCGTTTCGTGGTCTGGGCCGTTATGGCCGGATGCCGATGTTCACTTACGCGGCTACCGCTGCGGCGATCATCTTCACGGATCTGCTGACGGGTGTACTGGTCGGTTTCGGTCTGACTCTGGTCAAACTGGCGCTGCAGGCTGCGAGGTTGAAGATCAATCTGGTACCCACGGACGTTGAAGGCGAGTTTGAACTGCGCATGGTGGGTTCCGCCACCTTCCTGAAAGTCCCGGCGCTGACCAAAGTGCTGGAGACTATTCCGGCGGGCAGCAAGGTTTATGTGCCGATGAGCAACCTGAGTTACATCGACCATTCCTGTCTTGAGCTGCTGGAAGAGTGGGGTCGCGCCAACGCTGCTCAAGGCTCGCGCCTGATCATCGAATCGCGTGGGTTGAAGCGCAGGCTGGAAGGTCGGTTGACGACGACTACCGGTATCGGGTCAGCGGCCTCGCAAGCTTGAGGTCGTAAGCATCAACTGAACCCGACCCTGTAGGAGCGCACGAGCAACGCGAGGCCGCGATGGCGAACGCTATCGCGGCCTCGCGTTGCTCGTGCGCTCCTACAGGATTTATGGGGTCTTTCTTACCCCCGATCCAGATCCAGCCCAAGCCCCAATTGCCGCGACAGGCACGGCCAGCGTTTCCAAGCGGCTTCGGTGTCCGGGCTGCTCAGGCGGTCGCGGTAGGCTTCTACGGATTCCAGCTCAAAGCTTTCTTCATCAAGCAACTGATCCACCGCGTGATGCACCGCTTCGTCCAGTTGGTTGGCGAATGACTCACCAATCAACTGGTGGGCGATAACGCTGGCGACCACGGTGTTGGAGGGGATCAGCGGGCGGGCGAAATGCTTGATGTAGAGATCATTCACTTCCTCAACCAGCCGATGCGCCAGATAGGCTTCGTCCAGCAGACTGTCCAGGCCTTCGTGGCCGTCCATGATCGCGGGTGGCGCAGTGAAGAAATGCTCAGCGATTTTAAGTACCGGTTTGATCTGTCCTTCGATGCCGGCTTCTACGGCGACTTCATGCGCAGCGTCCAGCAAGTCCGGAACCAGATCGATATAGGCGGTGACGAAGCGCGTCAGCACGCCACGCGCATCGACTTCCGGCAAATGGATGGCTGGGTGCAGGTGCGGTAACTGGGTTTCAAGTTGACGCAATAGTTGGCCAGTCTCGGCCTCGTGCTGGTGGGCACGTTGGATCTGCTCGCGCAAAGCGGCGGTGTTCATGAACGCTCCTGAAGGCGGAAAACCAGGGTACGGAAAGGGAGACCATACGTTAGCCTGCCTCAGCGAAAGGCTAAGACGTATTTGTCATAACAAATTCACATATATGTGCATTGGCTATTAAAAACGCCATTTGCGCCATTACTGCCTCTTTATTTTCGAGGCTGCGCATCTGTGTAGACCATTTTCCGGATTTTGCCAGCGCGTTGCACGCCTTGTGGCCCTGTCTATACTCGGTTCTGACGGAAGTTGGCTGATGACCGCCTGCGCGGCTCTGGTGTAACTGAAGTGGCAGCCTACTCCCCAACCGCCGGTACGAACCTGCGGAATAAGAACAATGGGGAAGCCCGCAATGATGCGACATCCACGAGTCTGGATGTTGCTCCTGTTGTGGTCGGTATTCGATCAGGCGCATGGCGCCTGGACAACGAATATGGCGCCTGGAGCGACACAGGTCAGTAATGCGGTGTTCGATCTGCACATGACCATTTTCTGGATCTGTGTGGTGATCGGCATCGTGGTGTTCGGCGCGATGTTCTGGTCGATGATCGTTCATCGGCGTTCTACCGGGCAGGTCGCGGCGCATTTTCACGAACACACCACCGTCGAAATCCTCTGGACCATCGTGCCGCTGCTGATTCTGGTGGCAATGGCCATTCCTGCGACAAAAACCCTCATCGAAATGTACGACAACACTGAGTCGGATCTGGACATCCAGATCACCGGCTATCAGTGGAAGTGGCATTACAAATACCTGGGGCAGGACGTCGAATTCTTTAGCAATCTGGCGACCACGGCTGAGCAGATTCACAACCGCGATGAAAAAGGTGAGCACTACCTGCTGGAGGTAGACCAGCCGCTGGTAGTCCCGGTTGGGCAGAAAATCCGCTTTCTGGTGACCGGCGCTGATGTCATTCATTCCTGGTGGGTGCCGGCCTTTGCGGTCAAGCGCGACGCCATCCCCGGCTTCGTCAACGAGGCCTGGACCCGCATCGACAAGCCGGGCATTTACCGTGGGCAGTGCACCGAACTGTGCGGTAAGGATCACGGCTTCATGCCCATCGTGGTTGAAGCCAAGAGCAAGGCCGATTACGACACCTGGCTGGCCGGGCGCAAAGAGGAGAGCGCCAGGCTCAAGGAACTGACCAGCAAGGAGTGGACCCTCGAAGAGCTGGTTGCGCGGGGCGACAAGGTCTATCACACCACTTGCGTGGCCTGTCATCAGCCGGAGGGTCAAGGTCTGCCGCCGCTGTTCCCTGCGCTCAAGGGATCAAAAATCGCCACCGGTCCGAAGGACGCCCACCTCAATATCGTGTTCAACGGTAAAGCGGGTACCGCCATGGCGGCGTTCGGCAAGCAGTTATCGGAAGTCGATATCGCCGCAGTGATCACCTACGAGCGCCACGCCTGGGGCAACAACACCAGCGATATGGTCACGCCCAAGGATGTGCTGGCGCTGAAAGAGGCGCAGAAATGAATAACCAACACAAATTCTGTAGGAGCGCACGAGCACCGCGAGGCC
>NZ_LOHF01000014.1:0-25634 GCF_002158995.1 Pseudomonas caspiana
ATGGCTCTTTATTGCTGCGTGACAACGCGGTGTCTGGTGGCCGACGCCCTCGGAAACCCCCACTTACAAACCCCATCCCTGCACGCCGTGGAACACTCCGCTATCATGCGCGGACTTTTGCGACTCGAGACTGCCATGCGCCGTTTGCTCTGCCTGTTGCTGTTGATCCTGGCCCTCCCCGCTACTGGCGCTGGCCTCCTGGACAGCCGACCCAATGCCACGCTCGGTGGCGCCGCGCTGGATAACAGCAAAGATTTTCTGCCCGTCCGTCAGGCTTTTCAGCTGAATTTGATCGACACAACGCCCGAGTCGATAAAGCTGCGTTTCGTCGCTACTGAAGGCTATTACCTCTATCGCCATCGTTTTCAGTTCCGTACCGAGCCCGCCGACATCGGCCTGGGCGCTGCGCAATTGCCGGATGGCGAGAAAAAACACGACGAATATTTCGGCGACGTTGAGGTGTACCACGGCATCCTCGACATCGACCTGCCACGCAAACCAGGCGATAACCGACCGTTCTCGCTCGTAGTGACCTATCAAGGCTGCGCCGACAAAGGCCTGTGCTACCCACCCGAAACCGAGCGACTGAGTATCGGCGATCCGGCGGCCGCAGCAAGCAGCAGTACTGTTGGGGCCCCGTCATCAACCACAGCCTGGAGCTGGAAAGAACTGGCGCTGTTCTTCCTCGCAGGCATAGGCCTGACATTCACCCCTTGCGTACTACCCATGCTGCCGATTCTGTCCGGCGTTGTTTTGCGCGGTCAGGTGGGTGGACTTCGCGGGTTAAGCCTGTCGCTGGCTTACGTATTACCGATGGCAATCAGTTTTGCCGCGCTTGGCGCGCTGATGGGCATGTTCGGCGCGGGCCTGAATCTACAAGCTCGCCTGCAATCGGCCTGGGTGCTGGTGCCGTTTTCGCTGTTCTTCGTAATCTTCGCTATCGCGATGTTCGGCGCTTTTGAGTTGCGCCTGCCTCAGGCACTCAGTAACCGACTTGATCGCATCGCTGGCAAAACCGAAGGCGGCTCGTTGTGGGGCGCCGCAGTGCTGGGTGTGGTTTCCAGCCTGCTGGTCTCCCCTTGTGTTTCTGCACCGCTGGCCGGTGCGCTGCTTTATATAAGCGCCAGCGGCGATGCGCTGGGTGGGGCGTTGAAGCTTTTCGCGCTGGGCCTGGGCATGGGCGCGCCGCTATTGCTGGTTGCAACAGGTGGCGCGACCTGGCTACCGAAAAGCGGCCCATGGCTGGTCACGGTTAAAAACGCGATCGGCGTGCTGCTGCTGGGCTTGGCTATTGCCTTGCTCAGTCGCGTGCTGCCGGGTCAGGTCACATTGCTGCTGACCGGCTTGCTGGCGGCTGGCGTCGCATTGTTCCTGGGCACGCTGGAGTTTGGCGTGAAAACTACCCGTCAACGGCTGGCGCAGTTATTGGGGCTTTTTCTGCTGGTCTATGCTCTGACCTGCTGGTTCGGCGCCTGGAGCGGTCAGACCGATCCAACTCGCCCACTCGGCCGACCACAAGCGGCAATCAGCAACAATGGCGCCGCGCCCAGCAACGCCTCCAACTGGCAAACCATCACCACCGCCGCAGAACTGGATCGGGTGCTGAGCGAAGCAAAAAATGCAGGTCAGCCATTACTGCTCGATTGGTACGCGGACTGGTGCATCAGTTGCAAGGTCATCGAGCATGAAGTGCTGCCTGACCCCAGCGTGATCAGCCAGCTTGAAGGCTATCGCCTGATTCGTTTTGACATGACCGATAGCAATGCCGAGCAACGTGCCCTGCTGGATCGCTATAAATTGTTTGGCCCGCCTGCATTGCTGATCTTCGGTAAAAATGGTGCGGAACGCAGCGATGTTAGGGTCGTCGGCGAAATTGACGCGAAGGGCCTCATAGAGCGGCTGATTAGAGCAAATGACCCAATCTAGCTATTGAGTCACAAACTTTTCGCGAACTTCGGTAATCGTGCCAGCTATTGCAGTTAACTGGACAGTCCAAGGGTGTTTCCGGCATAGTCGCCGGGCTTTGATGCTCGTAACCATAACAAGGATCATCCGATGGCGACTATTCTGGTACTGCATGGCCCTAACCTGAACCTGCTCGGGACCCGTGAACCGGGGATCTACGGCGCAGTCACTCTGGCCCAGATCAATCAAGACCTGGAAAAAAGGGCGCGTGAGGCTGGTCATCATCTGATGTATCTGCAAAGCAACGCCGAGTACGAATTGATCGATCGCATCCACGCCGCTCGTGATGAAGGTGTCGATTTCATCGTGATCAATCCGGCTGCTTTCACACATACCAGTGTTGCAATACGTGACGCGTTGCTGGGAGTGAGCATCCCATTCATCGAAGTGCACCTTTCGAACGTGCACAAACGTGAAGCTTTCCGTCATCACTCCTACTTTTCAGATGTTGCTGTAGGTGTGATTTGCGGCCTTGGCGCCAGCGGATACCGAATGGCCCTTGAAGCCGCCCTGGAACAATTGGCCGTCAGTTCGAAGCCATGACCGCACAGCCAAAGGCTGCGCGGCATGACCCGAACCACTAACACTTTTACCCCTGACCGACCCTTGGGAGTTGATGATTAATGGATATCCGTAAAGTCAAGAAACTGATCGAACTGCTGGAAGAGTCTGGCATCGACGAACTGGAAATCCGTGAAGGTGAAGAGTCCGTACGGATCAGCCGTCACAGCAAGACTCCAGCACAACCGTACTACGCGCCTGCTCCGGCAGCCGCGCCGGTTGCAGCACCTGTAGCTGCTCCGGTTGCTGCCGCTGCTGAAGCACCTTCGGCACCAAAACTGAACGGCACAGTCGTCAAGTCGCCAATGGTAGGTACGTTCTACCGCACTCCAGCGCCTGGTTCGCCAGCGTTCGTTGAAGTCGGCAAGACTGTCAAGAAAGGCGACACCATCTGCATCGTTGAAGCGATGAAAATGATGAACCACATCGAAGCTGAAGTCAGCGGTGTGATCGAGTCGATCCTGGTAGAAAACGGTCAGCCGGTTGAGTATGACCAGCCGCTGTTCACCATCGTTTGAACCGGGGAGAGCCTGCGATGTTGGAAAAAGTCCTGATCGCCAACCGCGGCGAAATCGCCTTGCGTATCTTGCGTGCCTGTAAAGAACTGGGCATCAAGACCGTCGCGGTCCATTCCACGGCAGACCGTGAGCTGATGCACCTGGGCCTGGCAGACGAAACTGTCTGCATCGGTCCGGCGCCAGCCAACCTGTCGTACCTGAACATCCCGGCCATCATTTCCGCTGCGGAATTGACTGGCGCTACAGCGATTCACCCAGGCTACGGTTTCCTCGCGGAAAACGCCGACTTTGCCGAACAGGTAGAGAAGTCCGGCTTCGCGTTCATCGGCCCGAAAGCTGAAACCATCCGCCTGATGGGCGACAAGGTTTCTGCCAAGGACGCCATGAAGCGCGCCAAGGTGCCAACCGTTCCTGGTTCCGACGGCCCGTTGCCGGAAGACGAAGAAACTGCGCTGCGTATCGGCCGTGAAGTCGGCTACCCGGTGATCATCAAAGCCGCTGGCGGCGGCGGTGGTCGCGGCATGCGCGTTGTTCACAAAGAAGAAGACCTGATCGAAGCGGCCAAGCAGACCCGTGCTGAAGCGGCTGCCTGGTTCAGCAACCCGATGGTCTACCTGGAAAAGTACCTGACCAACCCACGTCACGTGGAAGTTCAGGTTATTTCCGACGGTCAGGGCAACGCCATCCACCTGGGCGACCGTGACTGCTCGCTGCAGCGTCGTCACCAGAAGGTTCTGGAAGAAGCGCCTGCACCGTTCATCGACGAACAAGCGCGTAAAGACGTGTTTGCAGCCTGCGTCAAGGCTTGCGTAGATATCGGCTATCGTGGTGCTGGCACCTTCGAGTTCCTGTACGAGAACGGCCGCTTCTACTTCATCGAGATGAACACTCGCGTTCAGGTAGAGCACCCGGTTTCGGAAATGGTCACCGGTATCGACATCGTCAAGGAGATGCTCAGCATCGCCGCCGGCAACAAGCTGTCGTTTACCCAGGATGACGTCGTCATTCACGGGCACTCGCTGGAATGCCGGATCAATGCTGAAGATCCTAAAACCTTTATCCCGAGTCCAGGTCTGGTCAAACATTTCCATGCGCCAGGCGGTAACGGCGTGCGGGTCGACTCGCACCTGTACAGCGGCTACAAGGTTCCGTCCAACTACGACTCATTGATCGGCAAGCTGATCACCTGGGGCGCAACCCGCGACGAAGCCATGGCTCGCATGCGCAACGCTCTGGACGAAATCGTGGTCGACGGCATCAAGACCAACATCCCGTTGCACCGTGATCTGACCCGTGATGAAGGCTTCTGCGAAGGCGGCGTCAACATTCACTACCTGGAACACAAGCTGGCCAATCAATAAGCCTCCTTGCTCCGGACCAACAAAGCCGCTTTCAAAGCGGCTTTGTTGTTTGTGGCGCAGCACAGTAAACTTGCGCGTTTCCCGCTGCACGTAATTGCAGAATCATTTTTCACTCGAAGGTAACCCGCCATGCCCTGGCTGCAAGTCCGTCTCGCCATCAGTCCAGAACAAGCCGAAACCTACGAAGACGCCCTTCTCGAAGTCGGCGCCGTATCGGTCACGTTCATGGACGCTGAAGATCAGCCGATCTTCGAGCCGGAACTCAACACCACACCGCTGTGGTCGCACACGCACCTGCTGGCATTGTTTGAAGCCGACACTGACGCCGAGCACGTCCTGGCGCATCTGCGTCTGCTGACCGATGCCGAGTTGCCAGAGCACATGAGCGAAGTGATCGAAGATCAGGACTGGGAGCGCAGCTGGATGGATAACTTCCAGCCGATGCGCTTCGGTCAACGCCTGTGGATCGTACCGAGCTGGCATGCTGCGCCGGAACCTGAAGCCGTCAACCTGCTGCTTGATCCGGGCCTGGCGTTCGGTACTGGTACACACCCGACCACCGCGCTGTGCCTGGAATGGCTAGACGGCCAGGACCTGAAAGATTGCAACCTGCTGGACTTCGGTTGCGGTTCGGGAATTCTGGCCATCGCCGCGCTGCTATTGGGCGCCAAACAGGCGGTCGGTACCGACATTGACGTGCAGGCACTGGAAGCATCGCGCGATAACGCCGGTCGCAACAACATTGCCCCGGAGCGCTTCGAGCTGTATCTGCCTGAAGACATGCCAGCACAACAGGCCGATGTACTGGTCGCCAATATTCTTGCTGGTCCGCTGGTAGCCTTAGCTCCTCAGTTGGCCACGCTGATTAAAACCGGTGGCCGCCTGGCGCTTTCCGGCATTCTTGCCGAACAGGGCGAAGAAGTTGCTGCTGCCTATGCCGACACCTTCGAGCTTGATCCGATCGCCAACCGTGACGGTTGGGTTCGTATCACTGGCCGTCGCCGTTAATAGCCGCTTAACCGGATAGCCGCATGACCGACAGTTTTGTCACTCAGTGCCCGCACTGCCAGACCAGTTTCCGAGTCAGCCACGCACAATTGAGTGTGGCCCGCGGCGTCGTGCGATGTGGCGCCTGCCTGCAGGTTTTCAATGCGGCGAAGCAACTGCTGGAGCAGCGCAGTAACCAGCAGTCCGCGCCGGAACAAGCACAATTGCCGATTGCCCCCTCGCCCGCTACACCGGTAGTCGTCGAAACACTGCCTGTTGCAGAGAGTGAGGTGGTTGCGACTCAGGCTCCCGCAGTCCAGCCGCCCCAGACTCCGGAATCATGGCGAGCCAATGCCGTGGATCTGGACAATCTGGATCTGGATGAAGAGCTGGCCCGCCTCGAACAGCGCGAAATTCAGTTGCCGGAAACGTTTGGCCGGGAGCGTTCCGGTCACGACGATTCCACCCTGTCCGCTCGTCGCGATGTCGCGCAGACCGACGCTGACGACTGGGTCGACAGCCTTCCCAATGATGAAGTCAGTCAACTGCCCGAGTTGCATGCGCAGATAGTTGACGAGCCAGAAACACTACCAGAGCCGGAACCTGACGCCCGCGACGGCAGAACCGAACCGTCGTTTTCGCTGAGCAACAATCATCTGGACGACGAACCCACGGTTCTCGCTCCGATTCAGCGCAGAACCTCGAGCAATGAAAAGCCACAACGCTTTTCGGCGCTGGATGACGACAGTGACGAAGAGCTGGACGAGCCGCAACCGGAACCTCGTTCGCGCCGCGAGCGCACCGAGCCCGGCGTGCGCGAGCAGGCACTGCTGGACCTGACCGACGATCCACTGCAGCTGGACTGGCAACCACCCAAGTCTCGCTGGGGCCGCAAGCTGATCTGGACCCTGCTCACCTTGATAGCGCTGGCCGGACTGGCCGGACAATACGTCTGGTATCACTTCGACGAGCTGGCGCGCCAGGATCAGTACCGACCGTGGTTCCAGATGATCTGCCCGAAAATCGACTGTAAAGTCCCGTCCAAGGTCGATATCAACCAGCTAAAGAGCAGCAATCTGGTGGTACGTAGCCATCCCGAGTTCAAAGGCGCGCTGGTGGTCGACGCGATCATCTACAACCGTGCGCCATTTTCTCAGCCGTTCCCACTGCTGGAACTGCGCTTTGCCGACACCAGCGGCCAATTGATTGCCAGTCGTCGGTTCAAGCCTGCCGAGTACCTGAGCGGCGAAATCGCCGGGAAGGAAGAAATGCCGCCACAGACCCCGATCCATATCGCGCTGGATATCCTCGATCCGGGTGCAAAAGCCGTAAATTACAGCCTCAGCTTTCGCTCTCCGGAGTAAGCCCCCGACGAGACTCAGCGACGAAATGAATGGCCGCTGATCGGACGCAAATCAGCGCCTGAGACGCTACTAACACATGATGGCAGCGCAGTAGACGGAAAATCCGTGATCTGCCCGGCAACAACTGTTCAGATTTTATCCAATTCAGCCTTTATCCAGTCATCGAGAGCGGGTATCATGCCAACCCTTTTTCTTACTCTGGATTCGGTCTGAAAGGCGCGCAAGCACTTGTCAGGCCGGGCTCGAACGGACCGTGTAGATAACGCATTGCACACGGTTTGCCATGATTCGGCCCCACAACAGGCACACCTATGTCGGCGGTACGCATCGGTCCGTATACAATGCAGAACGGCTTGATTCTCGCTCCTATGGCGGGCGTCACTGACCAGCCTTTTCGTCAGCTCTGCCGCCAACTTGGCGCAGGTCTGGTGGTTTCGGAAATGGTTACCAGTGACATGAGCCTGTGGAACAGCCGCAAATCGCGTCTGCGCATGATCCACGAAGGTGATCCCGAGCCGCGCTCGGTACAGATCGCTGGTGGAGATCCGCAGATGCTCGCCGATGCCGCGCGCGCCAATGTCGAACTGGGCGCGCAGATCATTGACATCAACATGGGCTGCCCCGCCAAGAAGGTCTGTAACAAGGCGGCCGGTTCAGCGCTATTGAAAGACGAACAACTAGTGAGCGAGATCCTGCAGGCAGTCGTTGCCGCAGTCGATGTACCGGTCACCCTGAAGATTCGCACCGGCTGGGACCGCGACAACAAGAATGGCGTGACTGTGGCGAAAATCGCCGAACAGGCAGGCATTCAGGCTCTGGCCGTTCATGGACGGACCCGCGCCGACCTGTACACCGGTGAAGCCGAATACGACACGATTGCCGCGATCAAGCAGGCCATTTCGATTCCGGTGTTTGCCAATGGCGACATTGATTCACCCCAGAAAGCCCGGCATGTGCTGCAAGCCACCGGTGCCGACGGGCTGTTGATTGGACGGGCTGCTCAAGGGCGTCCGTGGATTTTTCGCGAAATAGAACACTACCTGCGCACTGGCGAAATATTGCCAGCGCTGCAGTTGGAGGAAGTGGAACGCATTCTGCTAGAGCATCTGGCAGCGCTTCACGTTTTCTACGGCGATGTGCTGGGCGTGCGAATAGCGCGCAAGCATGTTGGCTGGTATCTCGCAACCTTGCCGGGCGCCAAGGAGTTTCGCGCCCACTTCAATCGTTTGCAAGATACGGAAGCACAGTGCGCCAACGTTCGCGAGTTCTTCAGCGAACGCTACAAGAGCCCGCAAACAGGGCAAGAAGAAGAGGTGGCCGCATGACGATGATGACTGAGACTTTAGTGAGTGGAACGACACCCGTGAGCGACAACGTCAATTTGAAACAGCACCTTAACACGCCGAGCGAAGAGGGCCAGACCCTGCGCGGCAATGTTGAGAAGGCGCTGCACAATTATTTCGCCCACCTCGAAGGTGCTCCCGTCACTGACGTCTACAACCTGGTGTTGTCGGAAGTCGAGGCGCCGTTGCTCGAGTGCGTGATGAACTACGTCAAGGGCAACCAGACGAAGGCGTCCGAACTGCTGGGCCTCAATCGCGGCACCTTGCGCAAGAAACTCAAGCAGTACGACCTGCTTTAAGCATTCCATACAAAAAAGGCGACCCTTATCGAGGTCGCCTTTTTTGCTGAATCCATTTGCTTTTGCCTTGATGGAAATTGAAATGACCGACCAGACTACCCGCCTGCCGATTCGCCGCGCCTTGATCAGTGTTTCCGACAAGACCGGCATCCTTGAATTTGCCCGTGAACTGGAAGCCCTTGGCGTTGAGATCCTGTCCACCGGCGGTACCTTCAAGCTGTTGCAGGACAATGGCGTCGCAGCGGTAGAAGTCGCTGATTACACCGGCTTCGCAGAAATGATGGACGGCCGGGTCAAGACTCTGCATCCGAAAATCCACGGCGGCATCCTGGGCCGTCGCGGCATCGACGATGCCATCATGAGCGAACACGGGATCAACCCGATCGATCTGGTTGCGGTGAACCTCTACCCGTTCCAGGCCACGGTTGCCAAACCGGGTTGCGACCTGCCGACCGCTATCGAGAACATCGATATCGGCGGCCCGACCATGGTCCGTTCTGCAGCAAAAAACCATAAAGACGTCGCTATCGTGGTCAATGCCAGCGATTACGGTCAGGTACTGGAAAGCCTCAAGGCTGGCGGTCTGACTTACGCTCAGCGTTTCGACCTGATGCTCAAGGCTTTCGAGCACACCGCTGCCTACGACGGCATGATCGCCAACTATCTGGGCAGCATCGACCAGAGCGCCGAAACCCTGAGCACTGAAGGCCGCAGCGAATTCCCGCGCACCTTCAACAGCCAGTTCGTGAAAGCTCAGGAAATGCGCTACGGCGAGAACCCGCACCAGAGCGCGGCGTTCTACGTTGAGGCCAACCCGGCTGAAATCGGTATCGCCACTGCAACTCAATTGCAGGGCAAAGAACTGTCGTTCAACAACGTTGCCGATACTGACGCTGCACTGGAATGCGTGAAAAGCTTCGTCAAACCAGCCTGCGTTATCGTCAAGCACGCCAACCCTTGCGGCGTTGCTGTTGCACTGGACAACGAAGGCGGTATCCGTCAGGCCTACGAACTGGCCTACGCGACCGATACCGAATCTGCGTTTGGCGGCATCATTGCCTTCAACCGCGAGCTGGACGCCGAGACTGCAAAAGCCATCGTCGAACGTCAGTTCGTTGAAGTGATCATCGCCCCGAGCGTCAGCGCCGAAGCGCAGGCCATCGTTGCCAGCAAAGCCAACGTGCGTTTGCTGAGCACCGGCCAATGGGCTGCCGAGCGTGGCGCCGCGTGGGACTACAAGCGCGTCAATGGCGGCTTGCTGGTGCAGAGCCGTGATATCGGCATGATCACCGCTGATGACCTCAAAGTGGTCACCAAACGCGCACCGAGCGAGAAAGAAATCCACGACCTGATCTTCGCCTGGAAAGTGGCCAAGTACGTCAAGTCCAACGCCATCGTCTACGCCAAAAACCGCCAGACCATCGGTGTCGGCGCGGGCCAGATGAGCCGCGTAAACTCGGCGCGTATTGCTGCAATCAAAGCCGAGCATGCTGGTCTGCAGGTCGCGGGCGCGGTAATGGCTTCCGACGCATTCTTCCCGTTCCGTGACGGCATCGATAACGCCGCCAAGGTCGGCATCACTGCGGTGATCCAGCCAGGCGGCTCGATGCGTGACAACGAAGTGATTGCGGCGGCTGATGAGGCCGGTATCGCCATGGTGTTCACCGGGATGCGGCATTTCCGTCATTGACCTGTAGGAGCGCGCTTGCCCGCGATAAGGTCGGAACGACCTTCAATCGGATTTGATTTGGAATCCTTTGCCAGCGCTTCACGCTGGATCGCGGGCAAGCGCGCTACTACATGGATCGGGTTAGCAGCTCCAAACACAGAATTCAGCGTCATCGAGGTTTTTGAAATGAACGTATTGATCATTGGCAGTGGTGGCCGCGAACACGCTCTGGCGTGGAAAGTCGCTCAGGACCCACGCGTCGAGAAAGTTTTTGTTGCGCCGGGCAATGCCGGGACCGCCATCGAAGCGAAGTGCGAGAACGTCGCTATTGACGTGCTGGCCCTTGAGCAACTGGCAGACTTCGCTGAAAAGAACGTTTCCCTGACCATCGTCGGTCCGGAAGTGCCATTGGTTGCAGGTGTTGTAGACCTGTTCCGCAGCCGTGGCCTGGACTGCTTCGGCCCTACCGCTGGCGCTGCCCAGCTGGAAGGCTCGAAAGCGTTCACCAAAGACTTCCTGGCGCGCCACAAGATCCCGACTGCCGATTACCAGAACTTCACTGAAATCGAGCCAGCGCTGGCCTACCTGCGCGAAAAAGGTGCCCCGATTGTCATCAAGGCTGACGGCCTGGCTGCGGGCAAAGGCGTTATCGTCGCCATGACCCTGGCCGAAGCCGAAGACGCCGTCCGCGACATGCTGGCCGGTAACGCTTTCGGCGAGGCCGGTTCGCGGGTTGTCATCGAAGAGTTCCTCGATGGCGAAGAAGCCAGCTTCATCGTCATGGTCGACGGCAAGAACGTTCTGCCGATGGCCACCAGCCAGGATCACAAGCGCGTCGGCGATGGCGACAGCGGTCCGAACACGGGCGGCATGGGTGCTTACTCCCCTGCCCCGGTTGTCACTGCCGACGTTCACCAGCGCGTGATGGATCTGGTCATCTGGCCGACCGTGCGCGGCATGGCTGACGAAGGCAACGTCTACACCGGCTTCCTCTACGCCGGGCTGATGATCGACAAAGCGGGCAACCCAAAGGTTATCGAGTTCAACTGCCGCTTCGGTGATCCGGAAACCCAACCGGTGATGCTGCGTCTGCAGTCGAGTCTGGTCTTGCTGGTTGAGGCTGCACTGGCTCAGGCACTGGATAAAGTTGAAGCTCAATGGGACCCACGCCCGAGCCTGGGCATCGTTCTCGCCGCTGGCGGCTACCCAGGCGATTACGCCAAGGGCGCAGCGATCAACGGTCTTGAAGATGCTGCGCAACTGCCGGGTAAAGTGTTTCATGCGGGCACTGCGCTGCAAGACGGTCAGGTAGTCACCAGTGGCGGTCGCGTGCTGTGCGCTACTGCATTGGGCGAAACAGTGGGCGATGCTCAAAAACAAGCCTATGCTCTGGCCGCCAAGGTTAATTGGGAAGGTTGCTTCTATCGCAGTGACATCGGCTATCGCGCCATTGCCCGCGAGCGCGGTGAAGACCTGTAACAAGCCATCATCCGGGCTTCGGCAGGCTGGGGGGGCGCAGCAGCGCTTTCCCCGCCTGCCAGGTCCGACAGGCGATTTCAGGGCTGCATGCAAAGATCAAAATAGAGTTTAGAGTTATCGGGCATTCATCTTACGAAGGGATTTCACCGTGCGCTGGCTCAGGATTGCCAAAAGTTTAACTGTAGGGCTGTTGGCTCTGCTCTTCGTGTTGTCGGCGCAAGCCCAGCCGAGTGCGGGATGGTCAACGTTGCTCGACACTCAGGCAAACCTGCAATTAAGCGACGTCCGTTCGGCCCGCTATCAGAATCAGCTCAGCCCCACCGACCTCGACCAGGTCGTTGCTGCTGATCGCAACAGCGCGTTGTGGCTGCACTATCAATTACAACCCAGCGATCACGAACAACTCCTGCGCATCTTCGCGCCCGATCTTGCCAGCCTGGACCTTTATGTCCTGGAAGGCGACCAGGTACTCAACCATACGCGCACCGGTAACAGTGTCGCGCCCCAGAACAATGTCTTGCGGGCCAGCGATTTCATGCTGCCTATTCCGCAAAGCAATGCGCCTGTGGATATCTATCTGCGGCTGGTATCAACTCAGCAACTACGCCCCAATATCAGCCTGCAACCCGCGATAAACAGCGCAGCCGACGAGCGCGAGCCGTTTCTGTTCGGCCTTTTGTTTGGCTCGCTGGGCATGTTGATTTTGCAAAACCTGACGCGTTATGCGCATACGCGATCTCGCACCAATCTGTGGCTCGCAGGCTGTGAAGGGTTATTGGCGCTCAGCGCCGCGCTGCTGCTCAACCTGCTGACTCCCTGGCTCAAGACCTGGCACATCGCACAGACCCCCGCTGCGCATCTGACCCTGCTGTTCGCTGCACTCGCCGGCTTGATGTACGCCCACTCCTTTTTCATGCATCGCAATGTGGTAGTGCTTAATCGCCTTTTAATGGGCAGCCTGGTGGTCATCGCCCTTGGCTGTCTGTTGATACTGTTCGTCGATACGCTGCCACTCAACCTGCTGACCTTCGGGCTCGTGACCCTGGCGACCCTCAGTATCCTGTTCGCCTCCGCTTACCATTGGCAAAAAGGTTACTGGCCAGCCCGTCTGTTCGTGCTGTCGATGGTGACCTTCAACATTGGTTGCCTGGTCATTCTCCCGGCGCTGCTGTGGCTGACCTGGATTTCCCCGCAATGGCTGATCCTTACCCTGCTGGCAGTGTTCTGCTTCAGCGGTTTGTTGATGAGCGTTGCTATCAGTGAACGTCACCGTAGCTTCACCGAAGACAACTTCAGCATCAGCCGCGACAAGGCTGCCAGTAATGCAGAAATCAACGCCAAGGCGGAGTTTCTGGCCAAAATCAGCCATGAAATCCGTACGCCGATGAACGGCGTGCTGGGTATGACTGAATTGCTGTTGGGCACGCCGTTGTCGGTCAAGCAGCGCGACTATGTGCAGACCATTCACAGCGCAGGCAACGAGCTGCTCAGTCTGATCAATGAAATTCTCGACATTACCAAGCTTGAGTCGGGCCAGATCGAGCTGGATGACGTGCAATTCGACCTCAGCGCACTCATCGAAGACTGCCTGAACATCTTCCGCGCCAAGGCTGAGCAACAAGAAGTGGAGCTGATCAGCCTGATTCAGCCGCAAGTGCCCCGCGTCATCAGCGGCGACCCGACGCGCTTGCGCCAGACCGTGCTGAGCCTGCTGGAAAACGCCCTTAGGAAAACCGACGAAGGTGAGATTCTGGTAGTGGTCGCACTGGACTCACGCGCCGGCAAACCCCGCCTGCGCATTGCGGTGCAGGACAGCGGTGAGGCGCTCTCCGCTGACGAACGTGACGCACTGCTGCATGCCGAACTGCACAGCAAGAACTTCATGGCGTCGAGCAAACTGGGCGGGCACCTGGGGCTGGTCATTGCTCGCCAGTTGATCGTGTTGATGGGCGGCGAATTCGGTATTCAATCCGGCGCGACTCACGGCAGCACACTGTGGCTGAGCCTGCCGCTGGACCCTAATCGCCTGCAGCAACCGCCACTGGATCTCGACAGCCCGCTCAAAGGTGCTCGCGTGCTGGTGGTTGATGACAATGAGACTTGCCGCAAAGTCCTGGTCCAGCAATGCAGCGCCTGGGGTCTGAACGTTAGCGCCGTGTCATCCGGCAAAGAAGCGCTGGCGCTCTTGCGGACGAAGGCACATTTGCGTGATTACTTTGATGTGGTGCTACTGGATCAGAACATGCCAGGTATGACCGGCATGCAACTGGCGGCCAAGATCAAGGAGGATCCGAGCCTCAACCACGACATCCTGCTGATCATGCTGACCGGCATAAGCAACGCGCCGAGCAAAATCGTTGCCCGCAACTCCGGAATCAAGAGAATCCTGGCCAAGCCCGTCGCTGGCTACACACTCAAAACCACTCTGGCGGATGAGCTCACACAGTTGAACAAAGGCGCGACCTCGCATCAGGTCACGCAGCTACAGAGTGTTCCGGTCAAGGTACCCAGCGACTTCCGCATTCTGGTTGCAGAAGACAACAACATCTCGACCAAAGTGATTCGCGGCATGCTCGGCAAGCTGAACTTGAACCCGGACACTGCCAGTAACGGCGAAGAAGCCTTGCGAGCGATGAAAGCGCAGCGCTATGACCTGGTACTGATGGATTGTGAAATGCCGATTCTGGATGGCTTCTCCGCCACCGAACAGCTGCGCGCATGGGAAGTCGGCAACCAGCGGGTGCGCACCCCCGTGGTGGCGCTGACCGCGCACATTCTGACCGAACACAAGGATCGCGCCCGACAGGCTGGCATGGATGGTCATATGGCCAAACCGGTTGAGCTGTCGCAGTTGCGCGAGCTGGTTGAGCATTGGGTCGCTCAACGTGAAAAGGCTCGTACCCTGACATCGAACAGTGACCTTTACCAAAAAAATTGATCTGTTGCTGCACCACTACGTCCGTCTATTGCGCCCTGATAGACTCGCCACGTATTTATCTGCTGCCGAGCCCAAGCCATGCTGCATGTGTTGTTCAGCGTTTATCTGAAGATGCTGGTGCTTTACAGCCCGTTCTTCGTCTTGTCCTGCTTCATCAGCCTGACTCGCGGCCACTCGCGCAAAGAGCAACGGCGCCTCGCGTGGAAAGTAGCGTTGGCAACCCTCATCTCCAGTGTGCTTCTGTACTTGTTCGGCCGGGTGATATTCAGCGTGTTCGGCATCACCGTTGACGCCTTCCGGATTGGCGCAGGCAGTGTGCTGTTCATTTCGGCACTGGGCATGGCGCAAGGCAAGTCAGCGGTACAAACCGACAATGTTCAGCAGGACGTCACCATCGTCCCGCTGACCATCCCGCTCACTGTCGGCCCCGGCACCATTGGTGCACTGCTGGTCATGGGCGTCAGCCAGCCTCACTGGGATGACAAACTGACCGCCATTGTCAGTATTGCCCTGGCCAGCCTGACGGTTGGCGTCGTGCTTTACATGGCCAATAACATCGAACGCATCCTCGGCGAACAAGGCTTGCAGATCGTCAGTCGGTTGATGGGGTTATTCGTGTGTGCGCTTGCGGCGCAGATTATCTTTACCGGGGTTCGCGGCTATCTGGTGCCTTGAAGGCCCGAATTCATATTTCCTGAATTGCCAGGCGTGTAACGTTTCTCAGTTTTGAATTGATGCTTTCCCGTTGAGTTGCATATTGGTCACGATGGAGCTCATAAACTCCGCCCGTGATGCGCAATACGATGTCGCGTTCGACTCGCTCGGAGAGGCCCAGGATATCAACCTCGGTGTAGGCATTGGCGTGCAACGCGCACAGCATGATCAGGATCCGCCCGTCAGGCGTTTTTTCACAGCCGACCACCTGGAAAGTGCGTAGACGACCACTGCCTCGGCCTTGCTGGAAAAACAATCGCGCATCCCTGTCGATTCTTACTTTCCTCAGGCTTTGCTGCATCAGCCTGCCAAGGCTGGCCGAGCCTATAGTCCCGTTAACACCGGGAGCTATCTGCTCAAGCTCTTCGGCGTCAGTGATCACCATTGGGTCTTTCACGATGCGAGCTCGCACCGTGCTGAATCTCTCCAGTCGGTTGCGGTAATACTCCATCCAACTGGTCCAGAATTCACTGCGGTCGAAGGTCTGGCTCGCGAAGTAATCGGCGTACCTCAACAAGTCCGAGAGATCCTTCTTCTCTTCGCGGCTCAGCCCGGCCATGAAGGAAACAAGATTGCTGCCAGCAATGACGACGTTCGATGTCATCTCATTCATGGCTCTTCCCCCACTCGTGCAGTCAACGCCTTCTTTCTTTCGGCCAAGGCAGACTCGAAAGCGTCCCGGTACATCTCGTAGTGGATATCCAGCAGTTCTGCGGAAAAGAACATGACGTCAATGGCACCGACAATGAGCGTCGGATCGAGGGACATCAGCAGCGGGTCGTCATCCAGAGGTTGCGTTGTATTGAACGACACCATTACCGAATGCAAGATGGACTCTGTAGACACAAAGCTGACCTGAAACTGTCCGCTGAACAACGCTATCGACTGCTGACCAGAGGTCGAAGCAGAACGTTCACACGGACTGATCCTGGCCAGCAACGGACTGGCCAGGGCGACATAATCGCGCGCTGTGTCAGGCAAACCGATGACCTTTGTCTCGGCAAATACATCGTTAATCAGTGTCCAGACGTCAAACGCAGCTGAACTGTCCGGCGTATGGTTGTACGCTTTGCTGGTGCGTAGCTGCCAGCCAAAGGTGGTCATTGCGTCCAGATAGGTTTGCCGCCAGCAGGAATAATCGGACACTCTCGATATTTTTTTATCGGCTGCCAATTGCGCATAAAGTGTCGACGCAAGAATATCCGACTTCATGGTCGACGCCACTCGCCGGTCGAACATTATAAAATCCCGGGCATTAACATAGGCATCCAACGCTATATCACACATATTACGCCTCCTGAATACTAAATAGACGGGGGCTAACGCCCCCTTTTGCAACAATTCAGATCGGGTAGCTGGCGATATCGCGCTGTGCTTTTTCACGTAACTTGCCAACAATAGCTTCACGGTGAAATTTGTACTCTTCCTGATCGAGAATCCAGGCAGCCTCCCCACGAGAAATATTGATTGCAGAGTGATGCCACTCCGTGAACAACACATCGACTGTATTGATTCTCAGGCTGCAGCGCAGCGCACCTAATGCGAAATAAACCTCGCCTCGAGATTCAATACACGAACCAATACAGAAGTTTCCTTTGTCGTAGTCGCGAGTATGTCTTTTGAACAGTTCCACTGGCTCATTACTGACTTGAAGCGTTTCGATAGCGTCTTTTGCTACCTTGGCCAATACCATCGCGGCAGGCCCAGGGCCAGCCATTGCGGCAATGGCTGAACCCAGGATTTTCAGCCCAACCTGCTCCATCGTGAAGCGCTGATCGGTCGTCCGGTATTGAGCGTAATCCCAGTGTTCCGGGACCCAGCCAAGCCCGTTCATGACGCTGTAGAATTTGTTGAACCAGTTTTCGCCGCCTCGTTCCAGGCCAAATGCGTTGTCGGCAACGAGCACCGCCAGCAGCACCGTCTTTTTCACGGCATCCTTGTTTTCTCGCGACATTCCCGCGACGAACCCCAGAATAGTGTTGGCAACTACGGCACCCTCATCGTTCTTCGGATCAAGGTCCAGCGCCCGCGTCATTCGTGCGCGGCTCATGGCGACCGGTGCAGCAGTATCGAGGTCCAGGCCTCGTACGAAACTGATTCGTTCAGCCGGGTTTTCACGAGAGTCGAATGTATCATTCATAAAAAATTCCTTTTAGTTAAAGACTCGTCCACGAGTCAGTCTTCAGTTCATGCGGACTTTCAAGGCAAAACCTCACCTCGTCGGCATAAAGCCAATAAATATGATGGGGTGTCTGTTTAGAAGCGGTAATAGATTAACCAGTCAAACTCATAAAATCCGTTACATCGAAACTACACGCTCAGCCTAGGCAAATCATTTACCGATAGCAACTGGCGGTAATCCATGACAAAACCTTTATAACCCTACCAACTTACCGCAAACAGGACTTGGCGCCCGAGCACTTACTCACACACAAGAACTTTCGGACAGAACAAGTTATAGAAAGCCAGTAAGAAATCGCATGTTCCTACAGGGAATTAGTACATAGGAGAGATTGGGAACAGCGGTCTGGGCACTGGAACGCAGCGCCTTTCTCTTCTGGAAGTGATGTGGCGACAGGAAGCTGCTGTCGGCAGCCCCCGAACCTTGTCTGCTGGAAGCATAAAACCCGGGGAGCTGCCACCGCCCTCAACTGCCTGAGCTAGCCAGTCGGTTTTCCGCCATACCACCTAGGCGTGTAAACCCACTGACTCCCATCAGGACGTGCAAAAGTGCAGGTCGTTGATGAACCAATCAGCACCATCGTGCGCATGTCGACCTGATCCGGCGTCAACTCGCCTAGCGTGATGATGCGCAAGGTCTGACCCGGTCGACCTATATCACGCCCCAACGTCACGGGCGTTTCAGGCGTGCGGTGCTGACGGACGATCTCCAGCGCGCGCCCCAGCTGCCATGGGCGGGAGCGGGAAATCGGGTTGTAGAAGGCCAGCGCCAGATCAGCCTGAGAGGCTAGATCGAGACGCTTCTCGATGATGTCCCAGGGTTTGAGGTTGTCCGAAAGCGACATCACGCAGAAGTCATGCCCCAACGGCGCACCGCCCTGAGCAGCGGTTGCCAGTGACGCGGAGACACCGGGCAGGACTTCCAGATCGACGTTGTGCCAATCAGGGTTGGTCGATTCGTGCAGCGCTTCCAGTACCGCCGAGGCCATGGCAAACACACCAGGGTCACCGGACGACACCACAACGACTGAACGCCCGGAAACTGCCAATTCGAAAGCGTGTCGGGCACGCTGCATTTCTTCACGGTTATCGGTGCAGTGCATGACCTGATCAGCGCGGAACGGCCCGGCCATGCGCACATAAGTTTCGTAGCCCAGGATGTCATTGGCCCGAGCCAGTTCGGCCTTGACCGCGGGCACCATCAGATCTGCGGCACCCGGCCCAAGGCCGATAACCGCAAGCCTGCCCCGCCCTTTGCCAATCTGCTGAACATCCAGCGGTTGGGCCGCGACGGTAATTGCCAGGTCGTCATTCACGCTGATCGGCGGCAACAGTTGCGGCACGGCTTGCGCAGCCATATCAACCGCGCAGGCCGCTGGCACAAAGCGCAGCGCAACATCCAGCTCAATGGCAGCCTGATGCAGCAACGGATCGGCCATCTGCGAATCAGCCGCCAACAGGCAGGCCAGCGACTGAATAGCGATACCCGCATCGTGCAGTGCAGCCCGGATGCTGGCTGCCAGCCCGGCACTGATTGCCGTGACAGCCACCGCCACGCTGCGCGGGTAGATCAGCAACTCGTTGGCCGACGGCTCACGTTCGGCGCAGCTCACGTGTATCGCCAGTTGTGCGTGCTCATCTTCCGGCAGTTGTGCCTTGGCCAGCCAGGGCGCGGCACCTTCAATACGCACGCTTTCGCCAGAGAGCAGATCAGAGACAAAACGCTTGCCCAGTTCCAGATCACCCAGCGCGTAGCCGCTTGGAGGATTGAGCAGGCAGGTGCCGAAACGCAGCTCGCCACTGGTGGTTATCGCAGGAACAATGCCCAGACCGGCAGCAATCTCCCGGGCCATGACGTTGACGCCGCCCAGCCCGCCCAGCAGCGGCACTACGGCGCTGGCGTCTTCAGCAATGGCGAGTACGGCGGGTTCAGCGCCTTTCTCCAGCAGCACAGGTGCTAGCGTGCGAATGACGATGCCCGCTGCGCACAGGGCAATGATCGGCGTGTTCTGTTGGTAGAACTGGCGCAGGGTTGCGCCAAATTCGCTGTAGGTTCGATCTGCGCCCTGCACTCGATCAACAAGGCCGTAAATCAACGAGTCCGGGTACAACTGCTGAATGCGCCGCGCAGTTGCCAGGCTGCCATTGCCCAGAATCACAATGGCCGGAATGTTGTGCGCCATCAGCCCTGCCACCTTTCGCCCGGAACAATGATCAGCGAGAAATACGGCGAAGACATCGGTACAACTTCATCCAGTGGGACGATTTTCTGATTGGCCATGGTGGCCCGCTCAACGTACAGCGCGCGACCGGCAAGGCCCAACTCTTCCAGCACCTGGCGAACTTTCGGGAAATTGCGGCCCAGCTTCATGATTACCGCTGCGTCGGCATCGGCCAGTTTTCGCTTGAGTTCCTCGTGGGGCAGCACGCCGGACAAGACCGACAGGCTCTGGTTGCGATACACCAGCGGCGCACCCAGCACCGAAGCACCACCGAGCATCGAACAGACGCCCGGTATGACTTGAGCCTCATACTTATCGGCAAGTCGGTCATGCAGGTACATGTAGGAGCCGTAAAAGAACGGATCACCTTCACAGATCACCGCCACATCACGTCCGGCGTCCAGATGGGCCGCCACGTCGACACTGGCATCATCATAAAAATCACTGATGACTTTTTCATAGGACATTGGCGCGGGCAACGCTTCGGTGGTCACCGGGTAAACCAGTGGCATCAAGGTCTGAGCGTCCTGCAGATGACCTTCGATGATGCCGAACGCGTTGCCCTTCTTGCCCTTGGCAACGAAGTAGGCAACCACTGGCGACTCGCGCAGCAGGCGCAATGCCTTGACGGTAATCAGCTCCGGGTCACCGGGACCGACGCCCAAGCCAATCAATCGACCGCGTGCCTGCATTATTCGATCTCCGTGGCCAGTGCATTGACCGCAGCCACCGCCATGGCGCTGCCACCACGACGACCCTGCATGATTACAAACGGCACGCCACGGCTGTCAGCGGCGAGCATGGCCTTGGACTCGGCAGCACCTACGAACCCGACAGGGAAGCCAAGGATCAGGGCCGGTTTCGGCGCACCTGCGTCGAGCATTTCAAGCAGATAGAACAGCGCAGTCGGCGCGTTGCCAATGACCACGACACTGCCTTCCAGATGTTCACGCCAGTGCTCCAGCGCCACCGCCGAACGGGTGTTGCCCAGCTCCAGAGCCAACTCGCGCACGCCTTCATCATGCAGCGTGCAGATGATCTGATTGTTGGCCGGCAGGCGAGTCCGCGTGATGCCTTCGGACACCATGCGCGCATCGCAGAGGATCGGCGCGCCAGCGGCCAGCGCATCGCGTCCGGCCTTGCCCGCACCTTCCGAGAAGCGCAGGTCTTCGATGACTTCAACCATGCCGCAGGCATGGATCACGCGCACGGCGAGTTTTTCCAGGTCGGCAGGGATCGTCTCCAGCCGCGCTTCCGCACGAATGATCGAGAAGGAGTTGCGATAAATCTCCTGACCATCGCGGATGTAATCAATCATGGGTGCTGCTCCGTGAGTCGGCGATCAACAATGCGCCGGCTGCTTCAATAGTGAGGTCACGCGCTTGCAGAGCACCGAAACCGGGCTGCGCTGCATCGCGAAAATAAAGGTCATAGTGGCCGGGGGAAACTGCCAGCAAGGTCACCGAGGCCAGGTGCGCCGCTGCGCACGAGCGCTTGCAGGCCGACAGGTGTACCGCCCGGCTGACGCCGCTGCGTTGCAATTGCCCGGCCAGCAGCCGTGCATCAGTTTTGGTGTCGGCCAGTCCCTTGGCGCAATCGGTCGAACCGGTGCAGGCGATGATCTGTGCCAACGGCTGATCGGCGGAACACAGCAGCCCGGCGGCCTCCAATGCAGACAACACCTGCTCGCCCCGCTCGCTCGGGACATTCGGCAACAACAGGCTTTGCCACGGGGTCAGTCGCAGGCTGCCGTCGCCAAAATCAGCCGCCAGCTGTGCAACAGCGTTCAGCATCGCAGGATCGAGTCGTCCCAATGGAACGCCCCCGCCCACTGCAACCTTTCCGGCTTGCTGCTGTGGATAAACCCCAAGGTGCTGGTTGCTGACGATTGCTGGACGTCGCCAAGCGGTTATTTTTTGATCAACACGCAGTTCAATACTCAAGCGCTGCTGCAGGTTTGCCAGAAGCTGCTGCGCCGGAACTTCCTCCAGCAGATGTCGCATGCGCACCTGCTCCGGGCGCGCCAGATCGAGAAACAGCTCAAGCACCGCTAATACCAGCTCTAGCCCGTTAGCCATCGGAACCGCTGCCAATGGCGAGTCTTGAGCAGGGCAACCCGCCAGACCGAAGCCCAGCATGATTTCGCCGTCCATTTTCAACGCCGACAGCCACAGATCATGCGGATGTTCGAGCATCACCATGGCTTCGCCGCCGTCCAGTGACAGGGCGAATTTGGGCGACAGGTCATGAAAGCGCGGATTGTTTTCCAGCGCAGCCAGAATCTGCGCGGCCAAAGGTCGCACGTCCAGCAGCATATGCGGGTCCAGGCCAGCCACAGGGCTGAGCATCAGGTTACGCACGTCGTCGCTGTCGGGGTTATTCGGGCCAAGCCCGGCCGCCAACAGCGTGTCGATCAAGGCAACCTGTTGATCGCCGATGCCGCGAATCTGCAGGTTGGCCCGGTTGGTGGCTTCGATCACGCCATGGGCGTAGGTTTGCGCTGCGTTTGCAACAGCGCGAGCCTGAGCCGCGCTGAGCGAGCCGCCTGCCAGTTTGATCCGGCAGATGCCGCCATCCAGTGCCGGGACGATACGCAGCAACCCCGGGCAAGCCGAGGGGCGTAGCGATGCGGATGGTGTGCGAGCGGACTTCTGCTCGATCAATGGATCACCTTGATGAAACGGAACGGGTACTGGAATTGGTCACTTGTGCCCCTTGGGCGCGGTATTATGCCTGCTTTGTCCGCAGGCATGAAAAGCCGCTCTGTCGGAAGACCGGATTGAGGTAAGCAAATGTCGCCCTGGCTGACAGTCGTGGGAATTGGTGAAGATGGCTACAAAGGCTTGGGCAAGAACGCCCGGCACGCTCTATTGCGCGCCGATCAGGTGTTCGGCGGGCCGCGTCAGCTGGATTTGCTGCCGCCTTGCATCAAGGCTGAACGCCGTGCCTGGCCTAGTCCCTTCTCGCTGAATCCAGTGCTGGAACAACGCGGTGCCGAAGTCTGCGTGCTGGCCAGCGGCGATCCAATGCTGTTTGGTGTGGGAGCCAGCCTTTCGCGTGTGGTTGCCGTCGAAGAAATGCTGATCCTGCCTGCACCCTCCTCCTATTCCCTCGCAGCGGCTCGTTTGGGCTGGCCGTTGCAGGACGTGGTCACGCTGTCCGTAGTGGCCCGACCACTGGCCGCGCTGAATGCCCGGTTCCATCATGGCGTGCGCCTGCTGATTCTGAGCAACGACGGCACGAGCCCGGCAGCGATTGCCGGTTTGCTGCGCGATCGTGGTTTCGGCCCGAGCCACATGACCGTGCTGGAGCATCTGGGCGGTACGGCCGAACGTCGTGTGGACGGCTTGGCCAGTGAATGGGCCAATCCTGAAATCGCCGCGCTGAATGTAGTGGCGATCGATTGCCGTGCCGACGCCAATGCCTTGCGTCTTTCGCCGCTGGCCGGTTTGCCCGACGAGGCCTTCGAGAATGATGGCCAACTGACCAAACGCGATGTACGGGCGATCACTCTGGCGCGTCTGGCCCCGGTGCCAGGCGAGTTGCTGTGGGACGTCGGCGCGGGTTGCGGCTCTATCGGTATTGAATGGATGCGCGCCCATCCCACTTGCCGAACACTGGCGATTGAGGCCGACGAAGGCCGTCAGCAGTTGATCGAGTTCAACCGCGATGCGCTGGGCGTACCGGGCCTGCAATTGGTGCGCGGCAGTGCTCCACAAGCCCTGATCGGACTTGAACGCCCCGACGCGATTTTTATCGGCGGCGGTGTGACCCGTCCCGGCATGCTGGATGCCTGCTGGCAGCAACTGCGCTCTGGCGGTCGCTTGGTGGCCAATGCCGTCACCTTGCAAAGCGAAGCAACGTTGATGGCCTGGCGCGATCTACATGGCGGTGAACTGACCCGCATACACATTGCCCACGCCAAACCATTGGGCGAATTCGATACGTGGCGTCAGGCACTGCCTATCACCCTGCTGGATGTGATCAAACCCTGATGCGTGACGAAACCGCCGAACAACCCGCACCGCTACGCAGTGGCCTGACTACGGGCAGTTGCGCGACCGCAACCTGCCTGGCAGCCGCGCGACTATTGCTGGGCGGCGAAGTCAACGATGCGGTGGAAATCATCCTGCCCAAAGGCAAGCGGGTACAAATGCGCCTGGAGTTTTGCCGACTGGTTGCGGATGGAGCGGAGGCTGGCACGATCAAGGATGCCGGTGATGACCCTGATGTCACCCACGGCGCCCTGGTGTTTTCTCGCGTGCGCCTGCTGGACGAGCCAACCGTTCAGTTTGTTGCAGGCCGGGGCGTGGGCACTGTCACGCGGCCCGGTCTGGTGCTGAACGTCGGCGAACCGGCGATCAATCCAGTGCCTCGCATAATGATGATCGATCACCTGC
Source organism: Pseudomonas caspiana (assembly GCF_002158995.1). Lineage (GTDB taxonomy): Bacteria > Pseudomonadota > Gammaproteobacteria > Pseudomonadales > Pseudomonadaceae > Aquipseudomonas > Aquipseudomonas caspiana. The sequence goes on from NZ_LOHF01000014.1 coordinate 24,002, forward strand.
AAGCGCTGGCCAACGAGCATAGTTACAGCGGTGGTTTTGAGATCACAGTGAACGTCGAGGGCGGCGAAGCCTTGGCCCTGAAGACCATGAACCCGCGCCTCGGGATTGTCGGCGGGCTGTCGATTCTGGGCACCAGCGGTATTGTCCGGCCGTTTTCCTGTGCGGCCTACATCGCCTCGATTCATCAAGGTATCGACGTCGCCAAAACCAACGGCTATCTGCACATTGCCGCCTGCACCGGCAACGCCAGCGAAGACACCATGCGCCGCTTCTACCAGATGCCGGACATTGCGCTGATCGAAATGGGCGACTTTGTCGGTGCCGTGCTTAAACACCTGCGCAAAGTGCCGGTGGCCAAGCTGAGCATCTGCGGCGGCTTTGGCAAAATCAGCAAGCTAGCCGCGCGACATATGGATCTGCACAGCCGCCATTCCAGTATCGATCTGCCGCAACTCGCGCAATGGGCGGCGGATGGCGGAGCCGATCAAGCACTGCAGCAGGCAATCCTTGAAGCCAATACCAGTCAGCAGGCCTTGGCGATGTGCGCTGCTGTGGGCGTGCCATTGGGCGACATTGTTTGTCAGCATGCTCTGGACTTCGCCCGCAGCGTGGTTCCGGCGCAGGTTGAAGTGGAAGTCTTCGCGATTGATCGCCAGGGTGGCATCGTCGGTACGGCTGGGGTCAATCCATGAAGCGCGTGCTGCTGCTCGGCGGTGTGACCGACGCACTGGCCATCGCCCGCACCCTCGGCCCGCAGCATATCTACAGCCTCGCGGGCGTGGGCCGAGTGCCGACTGACCTTGCCTGTGAAGTGCGAGTCGGCGGTTACGGTGGCGTTGATGGGCTGGCGCAATTCATTGCCGAACGCGGTATTGATTTACTGATCGACGCGACTCACCCATACGCCGCGCAAATCAGCCATAACGCCGCCCGTGCCGCAGAACAGGCCAACGTCCCTTGCTGGGCATTGCGACGGCCAGCCTGGCAGGCGGGTCCGAACGACGATTGGCGGGAGGTGGCGGACTGGGCCGAACTGGTTCAGGCCCTCAAGCCTTTCCAGCGACCATTGTTCACCTTGGGCCGCGAGCCATTGCAGCATCTGGACGAAATCCCCGCGCATCAGATCTGGACGTTACGCGCCCTGGAAAACACCCTGCGCGACGTGCCGCAGCACGAGCGCTGCGAAGTCATCGGCGCACGCGGTCCGTTTCTGCTGGAGGACGAACGCGCGCTCTTTCGGCAGCGCAATATTGATGTGTTGATCAGCAAGAACAGCGGTGGTGACGCAACTGAAGCCAAGCTGGAAGTGGCGCGGGAATTGAAAGTCCCGGTAGTGATCCTAAAACGCCCGGAGTTGCCGAAGGTGGACCGGGAGTTTGGGTCTGCGAGAGCGTTGTTTGAGGCGCTGCATCAGTATCAGCTCTGACGCTGATTCCGTGGGACCGAATTTATTCGGGAAGGTGGTACTAAGGTAATTTCTCAGCAGGTCTGCCGTTATCGCGAGCAAGCTGACTCAGGTCCATGCTTGCTGCGCGACAGCGTGGTGTCTGGACGACGGAGCCGTTCCCATCAAAAAATGTAATTACATGACCTGGAATGCTTTTCTGTAGGCGCTCACGAGCACCGCGAGGCA
>NZ_LOHF01000014.1:26081-56065 GCF_002158995.1 Pseudomonas caspiana
TCGCGGCCTCGCGGTGCTCGTGCACTCCTACAGGTCTTTGCTTGCTTCGCGACAGCGTGGTGTCAGCGAGACGTGGGCAACTCCCACCGGGATTGCCCGGGGCTTTTTACATCGGCTGGCTGTTCAGGCTAAATGAAAGTCCAATCGACAGGAGTCTGTTCATGCTGAAGCAACTGCTGATGCTGACTGCATTATTGCTGCCAGTGAGTTACGCCAACGCCAATGACTATCGCGCCGCCGAGCTGAATATTGCTGCCCCTTGGTCCATGGAGCTGCCGCCCAATGCGCCCAACGTCGCGGCCTATTTCGTCATACACAACAATGGCCAGAACGCAGACCGTCTGCTCAGCGTTGAAACCCCCATCGCCGGAAAGGCTGAGCTTCACGAACACGTCCACGCCAATGGCCTGATGAAGATGCAGCAAGTGCCGAACGTGGAAGTACCGGCAGGCGGCGACACCGTGTTCGCGCCAATGGCTTATCACGTGATGCTCCTGGACCTGAAGGACAAGGCTGCGCTCACGGTGGGCAAAACCTTCCCGTTGACCTTGCACTTCGAGAAATCAGGTGCGGTCACGGTAGAGGTTGAAGTGTTGAAACAGCCGCCTGGAGCGTCCGCACACGGCCATTGAAAGGCTCACCCAGGCATTCGATATTGCTGAATGTGCCTCCCGTTGTAGTAGTTGCCGAAGGCTGCGAAGCATTTCCTTCGCCATCGCAGCCTTCGGCAGCTCCTACAGGTCCTGTGTCTGCTGCGCGACAGCGCGGTGTCATGGACACGTAAATGTCGTGCCTTTAACCTCTGAACGCCTACAAGTCTTGCAGGAATATCCCAAACAAAAAACGTCCTCCAGCCGACAGACGCGCTGACCCAGATCCGATTTCGTGAGCGGCATCTTTCATAAAACGAAACGAAATCATGTCTACTCAATCTGCTTCACCCGCTGCCAGCAACGCAGCGTATCCACCCGATTTGCGCACCGTCGCTGAACAGGAGTTTCTGCGCCTACTCCGAAGCGACAACCCACAGGCCAGCCTGGACATGAGTCGCACCTGGCTGACGTCCTACACACTCAAGCCCCTGACGATCCCACCCTTCACACAGCTCCCGGAGGAAAGCCACCCGACCATTGAACGCTCGCTGCGTCAGTTCCTGCGCTCGGAACCCGTGCGCGATACATTGCTCAGCCACTTTCTGGAACGGTCGAGCTTTGATCCATCCGTCCATGCAGGCTTCTACAAAGCCGCGAACACAGTGGCGGAATCCGACGAGATAGCGCATCTCGAATGCCAGCAAATCCTGGACCTTTACACCCGCTTCAACAGTGCGCTTGAACCGGTCTATCGCCAGCAACTCGCTGACTACTGGACCTACCTCCACAATGGCATCAGCCGCCGCGAGCGATTCATCGCTGAGCGAAAAAAAGCCTTACTGCTGGAATCCAAAGCGGCCGTGGAGCAAAGCCTGCTCACGACCACCCAGCACTTGATGCTTGAAGAGCAGCTGAACAGGCCGCGTATTGCTGATCACAACACTGTGCAGAAATATGGTGCCTTTCAGTTGGCACTGATGGATGGGCAAGGTGAAGCACAGATTTTACCCGGCGCGTTTGTACTGACTCATACCCATAGCCCGCAGCCACCGGAGCTGACTGACACCAATCTGGGTGAGGTACTGCTTTGTACTGAACATCAGGGGCTGGAAGGTTTCGAGAGCATCGCAACGATGATCCGCTCATTGGGGGTGCGCTTTAACGACGCAATACAAAAGCAGGTTTTACTCCAGAACCTCAGCGCTGATTCACGAGAGAAAATCCTCAAACTCACGCCAGCCGTGCCCGCATGGCGTCTATCGGCACTGAGCGGCGATGTGCTGCAAAAACTGTTCGATCAGCAAGTGGCCAGGCAACAAGCCGACTTCAGCTACCTGGTTCGACAGGCAAAGACATCCAGGGTCAATCCGGATGAGTTTGCGCGGACCTTGCCCGTGCAACTCGCCCAGGCTGCACACTTGGACAATGCGCTCATGCTTGATCGTAACGACCATCGCATGATCACCAGTCACATGCCGCACTGGTGGCAGAACGTAAGTCGCGAGCACCAGCAGCACTGGGTCGCCGCGGCGCAGGATTACAGTAAATCCATCATGCAGCTGCATCACCTGTGCACCAACCTGCCTGACGGCCCGCACCCCCAGGGAGTTCATCAGACGGCGTGGTTAGAAAACGTGAAAAACCTCGCCATCTCCCAGCTGCGCATGGATCAGGTACAGGCTCAGACCGACCGGCTGCCAAGTGTGGCCAAGGCCTGGATGAAGGTCATTATCGATAGCCCTTGCGTCGAGGAGCGGCAGAAGGTCGATGGCCAAACCATCAACCTCGATTTCATGATCCTTGAGCAACATCCGCTCCCGGATGTCATGCGTATTGCCCCGCTAGGTTCAACACCCAGACAGCCATTGTTGCTCTGCACCCTCAACGCACCGGACAGTCGGGTATTTCGCTGGTTTCCCGATGAGGCAACCATGCGTGAAGAGTTTCTGGAGAATCCTGATTTCACTCGATACCTGCTGCGTCAATTGCCCGAGGAAAGCCGACCAGTGGAATGCAGCGCCGAAGAGTACGAGCAATGGCTCAAGCATTTTCGTGCAAGGGACACGTTCAAGCATCTGCAAACGCCAGCCAGACTGCCCAGCTTGATTTTTGGCGAACCTGATTACGTTGATGAGGGCGAGGACTACCTCATGACCCATCACGACCTGAAACACACCCGCCAACAGACGCTTCACTTGAGGCCCGAGGTGATCAAGAAACACGGTTCGTTGTTTGGAAGCATCGCGCTGAATATTGCCATGCTGTTCATTCCCTCACCTGTGCTCATCGCGTTGGCGGCCGGTGTCGGTCTGTTCAAACTCTGGGAGGCTTTCCAGCATCTCAGGGAAGGTGATTACTACGGGGCTGCCTTCGAATTGTTGTGTGCTGTTGGTTACCTTGGGGCTGCTGCGCTGGGTCGATGGGTGATGAATCGCGAGCCCTTCACCGCACTGGAAAATCTGCGCCCTGCTTCGCCATTGGTCCAGCGCACCAGCGCCGAGGGGGAGGAGCAGATCGGTTTTCTAGAGTCATCCAGCCCTCCCTCGCAGCAGACCGATCTGGATGCGGTTGTGCCATACGACGCTGATCAGTTTCACGCCGTGCAGATAGGCGACCGACAGTACTTCATCAAACGTCGGCCCTGGCTGTTTGGTCACTGCCAGCTGTATCGGGTAGACGTCGCCAATCCTGACGTGTTGATTAAAGAGCCGGCCTATGCGGTGGAGTCCAGCCCCGGCGTCTGGAACAGAATAGAAACACTGCGCACCAAAATCAGCAGTCTGGTGCTGAAGCAGTCGGATCAGGAATTGGGAGACGTGGTTCAGAATTGGCCGAACTCGGCGGACGAGGTCAGCAACGTGTCCAAACTGGCGTTCAATCGCAACTACCTGCGCCTGGCAAAAACCTCCAATACCGATGAACTACCGGAAATACTTGATTACTGTGAGGGCGGCTCGCAACCCATCAACACGTTGTTGCGCGCACGCCTGAATACGCCGCTGACCGTCCGTTTTCTGAGCGAGTTCTATAGCCTCAACGAATATCAGGGGCGGGCTTACCGGGCCGCCTTGGTCAGTGCCGCAGGACTGCGAAAACTGACCAGCGAGATCGGGCAAGTGTTCGTCGATAACGGCGTGCAGTCAGCATCTGTCAGCCGCTGGAGCAGCGAGCAGTGGAGCCGGGACGGCTTCATTCGCCAGTCGGCAAGCAGTGAGGACAGTACCGTATTCGTCATATTCAACGAGTCGGTACCGAAGAAAAATCTGTTCACCAGCTTCCTGGGAGACCACGTAGCGATTGCGCCGTCCACGCCGCTGCAACTGGTGGCAAGCCGGCTGGTAGGCAAACGGTTCTACGTCTACTTCAAAAGCCCAACTGCCCTTCCGGATAAAATGTTCGATCTTTACTCCGGCAATACTGAGTTGATGCTGTAAAGCACAAGCACCAATTAAGCGCAGCCCCGCGCACCAGCCCGGCAAATAAGTTCCACGCTGGTGCGTTCATTTCCTGCCCACCCGGACAGTTTCCTGTTCCGGTGGGCTATTTCGCGCCTTGGCCCAGCCTTTGCTAAACAGCAATCAGATATGCGTTATCTCGTGCGCCCCATCGAATACCAATAACGGAGCTAGCCCAATGAAGCGTCGCAGTCTGATCAAAGCCTTTACCCTGTCCGCGTCTATCGCAGCCATGGGTCTCACCTGGACCGTGCAAGCGGCCGAGACCATCAAGGTCGGTATTCTGCACTCGCTGTCGGGCACCATGGCTATCTCCGAAACATCGCTCAAAGACATGGCGTTGATGACCATCGACGAAATCAATGCCAAGGGCGGCGTCAACGGCAAGATGCTGGAAGCGGTCGTCGTCGATCCGGCTTCCAACTGGCCGTTGTTTGCTGAAAAAGGCCGTCAGTTGCTGACTCAGGACAAGGTTGCTGTGGTATTCGGCTGCTGGACCTCGGTGTCGCGTAAATCTGTTTTGCCAGTGTTCGAAGAACTTAACGGCCTGCTGTTCTACCCGGTTCAGTACGAAGGCGAAGAGATGTCGCCGAACGTGTTCTACACCGGCGCAGCGCCAAACCAGCAGGCCATTCCTGCCGTCGAGTACCTGATGAGCGAAGACGGCGGCGCCGCCAAGCGTTACTTCCTGCTGGGTACCGACTACGTTTACCCGCGCACCACCAACAAGATTCTGCGCTCGTTCCTGCACTCCAAAGGTGTCGCGGACAAGGACATCGAAGAGGTCTACACCCCATTCGGTCATGCTGATTACCAAACCATCGTTGCCAATATCAAGAAGTTCTCTGCGGGCGGCAAAACGGCTGTGATCTCGACGGTGAACGGCGACTCCAACGTGCCGTTCTATAAAGAGCTGGCCAACCAGGGTCTGAAGGCTACCGACGTACCGGTTGTGGCGTTCTCGGTGGGCGAAGAAGAACTGCGCGGTATCGACACCAAACCACTGGTCGGCAACCTGGCCGCGTGGAACTACTTCCAGTCGGTGGAAAACCCGGTCAACAAAAAGTTCGTAGCGGACTGGAAAGCTTACGCACTGAAGAAAAACCTCCCGAACGCCAAAACTGTCGTAACAAACGACCCGATGGAAGCCACCTACGTGGGTATCCACATGTGGGCGCAAGCGGTCGAGAAAGCCAAGTCCACCGACGTGGATAAAGTCCGCGAAGCCATGGCCGGTCAGACCTTTGCAGCGCCATCGGGCTTCACCCTGACCATGGACAAAACCAACCATCACCTGCACAAGCCAGTGATGATCGGCGAAATCCAGGATGACGGTCAGTTCAACGTCGTGTGGCAGACCAAAGAGCCAATCCGCGCCCAGCCGTGGAGCCCGTACATCCCGGGTAACGACAAGAAGCCGGATCATGCGGTGAAGAGTAACTAAGCATCTGAGGTAACACCTCCCGGTAGGAGCGAACTTGTTCGCGAGGCGACTACTTGGCACCGCGCCGCCTGTCTCGCCAACAAGTTGGCTCCTACCGTTTCCGCGCAACTCATGCGGACGCTTTCAGGACACCCGCCATGCCCAACATTCTGTACCGCTTCATCTTCACCCTCGCCTTGCTGCTGCCCGTCGCGGCACAGGCCAGCGATGCCGGTGATTTCGTGGCGGCCAGTTCCGCACAACAAGCCGAACTCCTTGAGAGCTGGGCTGCCCAGCCTGTTGCGGGACGTATCGAACTGATCAACGCTCTGCAGGAAGGTCGCGTCGCTGCCGACGGCAACAAGCGCGCCTTTATCGAAACCGGCGACCAATATGTCGCTGTCGATGCTGATACTCCAACGACCGATGAACCGCGCAAATTGCGCCTGAATAACCGTCTGCGTGGTTTGATAGAAACCGCACTGGCCAGCCATCAACTGCTGGCCGACGATGCGAAAGTACGTCTGGCTGCCGCGCAGCAATTGCAAAAGTCCGCCCGCCCCGCTCAGTTACCCTTCCTGAGCCTGCGGCTGGCCGATGAAAAAGACGATGACGTTCACGACGCATTAACGCTGGCTCTGGCCAATCTGCAATTGGTCGACACCAGCCCGACGGTGCGTCTGGCGGCCGTACGCCTGCTGGGAGAAACCGGCGAGCCCTTGGCCCGCACGCGTCTGGAAACCTTACTGGCACCTGGCGTCGAAACCGACGCCAGCGTGCGTATCGCAGCCGAAACCAGCCTGGCGCAGGTGAAGCGCAAACTGATGGTCGGCGAACTCCTCGGTCAGGCGTTCAGCGGTATGTCGCTGGGTTCTATCCTGCTGCTCGCGGCGCTGGGGCTGGCGATCACCTTCGGCTTGCTGGGCGTGATCAACATGGCCCACGGTGAAATGCTGATGCTCGGGGCGTACTCCACGTATGTCGTGCAGTTGATGTTTCAGCGTTACGCGCCGGGCGCTATCGAGTACTACCCGCTGATCGCCTTGCCGGTGGCATTCTTCGTTACAGCAGCAATCGGCATGGCGCTGGAGCGCACCGTAATCCGCCATTTGTATGGCCGCCCATTGGAAACCCTGCTCGCCACCTGGGGTATCAGCCTGATGCTGATCCAGGCGGTGCGCCTCGCCTTCGGCGCGCAGAACGTTGAAGTTGCCAACCCGGAATGGCTGTCGGGCGGGTTTCAGGTCCTGCCCAATCTCGTGCTGCCGTACAACCGCATCGTGATCATCGCCTTCGCGCTGTTTGTGGTGGTGCTGACCTGGCTGTTGCTGAACAAAACCCGCCTGGGTCTGAACGTGCGTGCTGTGACTCAGAACCGCAACATGGCCGCCTGCTGCGGTGTGCCGACCGGACGCATCGACATGATGGCGTTCGGGCTCGGTTCAGGCATTGCCGGGCTGGGCGGCGTTGCCTTGAGTCAGATCGGCAACGTCGGCCCGGATCTGGGCCAGAGCTACATCATCGACTCGTTCCTGGTGGTGGTGCTCGGCGGCGTCGGGCAACTGGCCGGTAGCGTCATGGCCGCCTTCGGTCTGGGCATCGCTAACAAGATTCTCGAACCGCAAATCGGCGCTGTATTGGGCAAGATCCTGATCCTGGCGCTGATCATTCTGTTTATCCAGAAACGTCCGCAAGGCCTCTTCGCATTGAAAGGACGGGTGATCGACTGATGAACCAACCATTGATGGTCACTGCCGCACAAAAAGTCGGCCCCAAGGGAACTGTGGCGGTTGGCATCGTCGTGCTCGCCATTCTGCTGGCAATGCCCCTTTTGTCCTTGCTGCCCGCCGACAACAGCTTTCAGGTCTCGGCCTACACCCTGACGCTGGTGGGCAAGATTCTCTGCTACGCCATCGTCGCACTGGCGCTGGATCTGGTCTGGGGTTACGCCGGTTTGCTGTCCCTCGGGCACGGTCTGTTCTTCGCCCTGGGTGGGTACGCCATGGGCATGTACCTGATGCGCGAAGCGGCAGGCGATGGCTTGCCAGCGTTCATGACGTTTCTGTCGTGGACCGAACTGCCATGGTATTGGGCGGGCACCGATAACTTCCTGTGGGCCCTGTGTCTGGTGGTGTTGGCGCCGGGTTTGCTGGCGCTGGTGTTCGGCTTCTTCGCCTTCCGTTCGCGGATCAAAGGCGTGTATTTCTCGATCATGACCCAGGCCCTGACCTTCGCTGGCATGTTGCTGTTCTTCCGCAACGAAACCGGTTTCGGCGGCAACAACGGCTTTACCAACTTCCGCAGCATTCTGGGCTTCAGCATCAGTTCGCAAGGCACCCGCGCCACGCTGTTTCTGGCGACGGTGATTCTGCTGGTGGCGAGCCTGTATGTTGGCTGGCGTCTGGCGCAGAGCAAGTTTGGCCGGGTACTGACCGCACTGCGTGACGCGGAAAACCGCCTGATGTTCTGCGGTTACGACCCACGCGGCTTCAAGCTGTTTGTGTGGGTGCTGAGCGCGGTGCTCTGCGGCCTGGCTGGTGCGTTGTATGTGCCACAGGTCGGCATCATCAACCCGAGCGAAATGTCGCCGACCAATTCCATTGAAGCGGCGGTCTGGGTTGCGCTGGGTGGACGCGGAACGCTGATCGGCCCGCTGCTGGGTGCCGGTCTGGTCAACGGCATGAAGAGCTGGTTCACCGTGGCCTTCCCTGAATACTGGCTGTTCTTCCTCGGCGCACTGTTCATCATCGTCACGCTGTATCTGCCTAAGGGCGTGATCGGTTTGCTCAAGAAGAGGAGCGAACAATGAAAACCACTCCGACACCTGCATTCATGCTCGAACCTATCCTTGATCCCAACGCCGATGCAGGCACCAGCCGTGATGCGATTGGCCTGGGTCAAAGCGTTGGCAAAGGCCTGAACACAAGACACGGCACCATCCTCACGCTGGAAGACATCAGTGTCAGTTTCGATGGTTTCAAAGCCCTTAACGATCTGAACCTGTACATCAGCGTCGGCGAACTGCGTTGCATCATCGGCCCCAACGGCGCGGGTAAAACCACGCTGATGGACGTGATCACCGGCAAGACCCGTCCGAGTCACGGCAAGGCCTGGTTTGGTGAAACCCTGGACCTGACGCAGATGAGCGAAGTAGAAATTGCTCAGGCGGGCATCGGCCGCAAGTTTCAGAAGCCCACGGTATTCGAAGCCTTGAGCGTGTTTGAAAACCTGGAACTGGCGCAGAAGACCGACAAGTCGGTGTGGGCCAGCCTGCGAGCGAAACTCACTGGCGAACAACGCGACCGCATCAATGAAGTGCTGGAAACCATACGCCTGACGTCGTCCATGCAACGCCCGGCCGGTCTGCTTTCACACGGTCAAAAACAGTTTCTGGAGATCGGCATGTTGCTGGTCCAGGATCCGCAACTGCTGCTGCTCGACGAGCCGGTAGCTGGCATGACCGACGCCGAAACAGAATTCACCGCCGAGCTGTTCAAGAGCCTGGCGGGCAAGCATTCGTTGATGGTGGTGGAGCACGACATGGGCTTCGTTGGTTCGATTGCCGACCACGTGACCGTTTTGCATCAGGGCAGCGTACTGGCCGAAGGCTCGCTGACGGATGTGCAGGCGGATGAACGAGTGATCGAGGTTTACCTGGGTCGCTGAAGCTTCTGGCCGAAGGCCGTAGGAGCGAGGCTTGCCCGCGATAAGGCTGGACGCAGTTCACTTTAGATCGCGTCGCACTTATCGCGGGCAAGCCTCGCTCCCACAGGAGACAACAGCGCCCGCAACAGATGGGAATTGATTATGCTCCAAGTCGAAAAGCTCCATCAGTACTACGGCGGTAGCCACATCCTGCGCGGACTGTCCTTTGATGTGAAGGTCGGCGAAGTGACGTGCCTGCTGGGCCGTAACGGCGTGGGCAAGACCACGTTGCTCAAGGTGCTCATGGGCCTGCTGCCTGCCAAAGAAGGCGCGGTGCAGTGGGAAGGCAAAGCCATCACCGGCTTCAAGCCTCATCAACGGGTGCATGCGGGGATCGCTTACGTGCCACAGGGCCGGGAGATCTTCGGTCGACTGACCGTGGAAGAAAACCTGTTGATGGGTCTGTCTCGATTTCCTGGCTCCGAAGCCAAGGAAGTCCCCCCCTTCATTTACGAGCTGTTCCCGGTATTGCTACAGATGAAACATCGACGCGGCGGCGATTTGTCGGGCGGTCAGCAGCAGCAACTGGCGATTGGTCGCGCACTGGCCAGCCGTCCGCGCTTGCTGATCCTCGATGAGCCTACCGAAGGTATTCAGCCGTCGGTGATCAAGGAGATCGGCGTGGTGATCAAGAAGCTCGCCGAACGAGGCGACATGGCTATCCTGCTGGTTGAACAGTTTTACGACTTTGCCGCCGAGCTGGCTGATCAGTATCTGGTGATGTCCCGTGGCGAGATCGTTCAGCAAGGCCGTGGCGAGAATATGGAAGCCGAAGGTGTACGTGGTCTGGTGACCATCTGACAGGTATCCGTTAAGGTGCAAACTTTGAACACAACGACAGCGAGCCAATGAATCTTCCCGCCCACACCGCATTGTTCACACCCAGCTGGCATGCCGAGCTGGAGCTGGGCTATGGGCGTTTTGGCGACAGCACGCGACCGACCCAGCGCCGCCATAAAGGCCCGCTGCGGGTGCAAAAACATCTGTATGCCGAAGGTCCGCAAGTTTGCCAGCACATCATTGTTCACCCGCCCGGAGGCATTGCCGGTGGCGACCGACTGGACATCAGCGCCAGCGTCGGCCCTGATGCCTGGGCACAACTGACCAGCCCCGGCGCAGCCAAGTGGTATCGCGCGGCGGGGCCTGCGTATCAGCAACTGGATCTGAGCGTTGCGCCCGGCGCGACACTGGAATGGCTGCCGCAAGAAACTATCGTGTTCAGCGCTGCCCAGGCCGAGCTGACCACCCGCATCGAACTGCAGGGCGATGCCAGATTGTTTTACTGGGACGTCGTGGCGCTGGGCAGACCGGCGAGCGGCGAACGCTTCGAGAGCGGGCATTTCCAGGCTCATCTGGATGTGCGTCGGGACGGCAAGTTGCTGTGGCATGAACGGCAACGCATCGTCGGTGGCGACGGGTTGCTCAATTCGCCGATTGGTCTGGATGGCAAAACTGTCCTGGGTACATTGCTGATGACCGGTGAGATCGACAGTGAATTGCTTGAGGCCTGCCGTTCGGTGCCCAATCCGGTACGCGGTGATCTGACCCAACTGCCCGGTTTGCTGGTGGCTCGTTGCCTGGCTGACGAGGCGTTGCATGCCCGGGCCTGGATGATCGAATTGTGGAAATTGCTGCGCCCGGCGCTGTTGGGCCGCGAGGCGGTAGCGCCGAGGATCTGGAGTACTTGACCTGTGGGAGCGAGGCTTGCCGCGATAAGAGCGACGCGATCTAAAGTGAACCGCGTCCAGCCTTATCGCGGGCAAGCCTCGCTCCCACAGGGATTGCTAACAACCAAAAAAATTACAACGGACTAAACATGGATCTCACCCCACGCGAAAAAGACAAGATGCTGATTTTCACCGCTGGCCTGGTTGCCGAAAGGCGTCTGGCCCGTGGCGTGAAGCTCAACTACCCGGAAGCCATGGCCTATATCTCGGCGGCGCTGCTTGAAGGCGCTCGCGACGGACAAACCGTGGCGGACCTGATGCATTACGGCACCACCCTGCTGACCCGCGAACAGGTCATGGAAGGCATCCCGGAAATGATTCCTGAAATTCAGGTAGAAGCAACGTTCCCGGATGGCACCAAGCTGGTCACTGTGCACCAGCCAATCGCCTGACCCCGAACAAGACTCTGGAACTGATCATGAGTAATTCGATTCGCGACGCACTGCCAGCCGATCTGCCGGGTATCCTGGCGATTTACACCGACGCTGTGCTCAACACCACCGCGATCTGGAACGAGCAGCCGGTAGACCTGGCTAATCGTCAGGCATGGTTCGATGCGCGCCAGACCCAGGGTTATCCGATTCTGGTCGCCGTGGATGAGGACAGCCAGGTCACAGGTTATTCGTCGTTTGGCGACTGGCGTCCTTTTGAAGGCTTTCGCCACACCGTGGAGCATTCGGTTTATGTGCGCGCCGACCAGCGCGGCAAAGGCCTGGGTCCCAAGCTGATGAAAGCACTCATCGACCGCGCCCGCCTGTGCGACAAACACATCATGGTCGCAGCGATTGAAAGCGGTAACGCCGCCTCCATCAGCCTGCATGAACGACTAGGCTTCATCATCACCGGCCAGATGCCACAGGTCGGCACCAAGTTTGGACGCTGGCTGGACCTGACCTTCATGCAACTGGATTTGTCACCCGGTGCATCCGCCCCACCTTCGCAAGCTCCTGTTTCCAACTGAGAGGCGACCATGAATCCTGCCCAGATACGCCGCGTCACGGATGAAAGTTTTGCACACTACCGCCATGGTCTGGCGAGTCTGTTACTGGACGCCGTACACAACGGCGCCTCGGTAGGGTTCATGGCAGATCTGGATGCCGAGCAGGCTTACGCCTGGTGCGACGGACTCCGGGAAGAGGTTGCCAACGGCAACTTGCTGCTGTGGGTTGTGGTTCAGGATGAACAGGTACTAGCCAGCACACAGCTCGCGCTGTGCCAGAAAGCCAATGGCCTGAACCGCGCAGAGGTGCAAAAACTCTTGGTGCTTAAAGAGGCGCGACGTCGCGGCCTGGGCCAGCAACTGATGCTGGCGCTGGAGCAAGCGGCGCGTCAGCTCAAGCGCGGGCTGCTGTATCTGGATACAGAAGCCGGATCGCCCGCCGAAGCATTCTATCGCTCGCTGGACTACACCCGCGTCGGCGAACTGCCCAACTACTGCCAAAGCCCGGACGGCCGTTATACGCCGACCGCTATCTATTTCAAGACCTTGGGACAACCCGCATGATTCCTGGCCAATACCAGATTCAACCCGGCGAAATCGAGCTCAATGCCGGTCGCCGGACCATCAGCCTGAACGTCGCCAACAGCGGCGACCGGCCGATCCAGGTCGGCTCGCATTTCCACTTTTTCGAAACCAACGACGCCCTGACCTTCGACCGTGCCGCCAGCCGCGGCATGCGCCTGAACATCCCGGCCGGCACCGCCGTGCGCTTCGAGCCTGGGCAGTCCAGGGATGTGGAACTGGTGGATCTGGCGGGGTTGAGGCGGGTGTTTGGTTTTGCCGGGCGGGTGATGGGCGATCTGTAATCCCAGATCCGTCCCCCTGTAGGAGTGAGCTTGCTCGCGATCGGCTGCGCAGCAGTCGCAAAAGTAGTGAACAAACCACCGCTGGAAAATCGTTCCGACTTTATCGCGAGCAAGCTCACTCCTACAGACCCCACGTGCCTGCTTCTCTGCATTATTTTTGAATTCAAGGAATCGCCATGAAGATTTCCAGACAAGCCTACGCCGACATGTTCGGCCCTACCGTCGGTGACCGTGTTCGGCTGGCCGATACCGAGCTGTGGATTGAGGTCGAAAAAGACTTCACTACTTATGGCGAAGAAGTGAAATTCGGTGGCGGCAAGGTCATTCGTGACGGCATGGGCCAAGGCCAGTTGCTGGCGGCCGAAGTGGTCGACACGCTGATCACCAACGCCCTGATCGTCGACCATTGGGGCATCGTCAAAGCCGACGTCGGCCTCAAGGACGGGCGCATCGCGGCCATCGGCAAAGCAGGCAACCCGGACATTCAGCCGGACGTAACCATCGCTATCGGTGCTTCCACCGAGATCATTGCCGGTGAAGGCATGATCCTCACCGCTGGCGGCGTCGATACGCACATCCACTTCATCTGCCCGCAGCAGATCGAAGAGGCCTTGATGAGCGGCGTGACCACCATGATCGGTGGCGGCACCGGCCCGGCAACCGGCACCAACGCGACCACCGTCACACCCGGTCCATGGCACATGGCGCGCATGCTCGAGGCGGCGGACTCATTCCCGATGAACATCGGCTTTACCGGCAAAGGCAACGTCAGCCTGCCCGGCCCGCTGGTGGAACAAGTCAAAGCCGGTGCTATTGGCCTGAAGCTGCATGAAGACTGGGGCACCACGCCCGCAGCCATCGATAACTGCCTGAGCGTTGCCGACGAGTACGACGTGCAGGTCGCGATTCACACCGACACCCTGAACGAATCCGGCTTCGTCGAAACCACCCTGGCGGCGTTCAAAAATCGGACCATTCACACCTATCACACCGAAGGTGCGGGCGGCGGTCACGCCCCGGACATCATCAAGGCGTGCGGCTTCCCTAATGTGTTGCCCAGCTCGACCAACCCGACCCGGCCGTTTACCCGCAACACCATCGATGAACACCTGGACATGCTGATGGTCTGCCATCACCTGGACCCAAGCATCGCTGAAGACGTGGCCTTCGCTGAAAGCCGCATCCGCCGGGAAACCATCGCCGCCGAAGACATCCTGCATGACCTGGGTGCTTTCTCGATGCTCAGCTCCGACAGCCAGGCCATGGGCCGGGTTGGCGAGGTGATCATGCGCACCTGGCAAACCGCCGACAAGATGAAGCGCCAGCGCGGACCATTGCCCGGCGATGGTGAAGGCAACGATAACTTCCGCGCCAAACGCTACATCGCCAAATACACCATCAACCCGGCGATCACCCATGGCATCAGCCATGAAGTCGGCTCGGTGGAAGTGGGCAAATGGGCTGATCTGGTGCTGTGGCGCCCTGCGTTCTTCGGTGTTAAACCGACCCTGATCCTTAAGGGCGGTGCGATTGCCGCAAGTCTGATGGGCGACGCCAACGCGTCGATCCCGACACCGCAGCCGGTACACTATCGCCCAATGTTCGCCAGCTACGGCAGTTCGTTGCACGCCACCAGCCTGACCTTCATCAGCCAGGCGGCGTTCGATGCCGGTGTGCCGGAATCACTGGGGCTGAAAAAGGTAATTGGCGTGGTCAAAGGCTGCCGGTCCGTGCAGAAGAAAGACCTGATCCACAACGACTACCTGCCGAAAATCGACGTCGACCCACAGACTTATCAGGTCAAGGCCGATGGCGTGCTGCTGTGGTGCGAACCGGCAGATGTATTGCCAATGGCGCAGCGATACTTCTTGTTCTGATCAATCGCACGACGGAAAAAAGGCAGCCATAAGCTGCCTTTGTTCTTTGCCGGTAACCTATTGTTTGATGCCCGCCAGAAAAGTCTCGTCGTTGTCGAGCAGCTTCAATGCTTGCAGCGTGTCGTTGACAGCCTCAATCAGCCCCAGGTCCTCAGGCGTACTGGTCCCCTCCAGAACCCGCCGCAACGCCAGGTAAAAACCCAGCTTTCCAAACGCCACATCGTCCAGCCTCGCGCTCTTGCCGTTGTGAAGCTTTTGCTCGGCCAGATTTATCTGTTCCTCGATAAACGTCGTGAAAGCGGTGGTAAACATGACGGCTCTCCTGCCAGATAGTCCCTGATACCCATCAATCCTAGCCGTTGGTTGCCTCTATTGTCGGAAATGACGGTCGCCTTTGGTCCCTGTCTCGATACCTGACGGTTAAAGGCTGTAAGATGCGCCATCCCATTACAGCTCCCGCAGCAAGGTAACCGGCCATGCGCCTCTCGGACTTCATCGTTGCTCACGTAGATCTTATCGTCGACGAGTGGGAAAGCTTCGCCAAAACCATCAAGCCTGCCGCCGACTCCATGAACAGCGTGGAGCTACGCGATCATGCCAAGGCGATTCTTCTGGCTGCTGCGCGGGACATGAACACCGCGCAGACCAAAAGCGAGCAAGCGGCCAAATCCAAGGGTGCGGACCTGCAAAAGACCCCAAGTCTGGACGAGGCCGCCGCCAGCCACGGCGAACTGCGGCACATGGTCGGGTTTGATCTGGTGCAGATGACATCCGAGTTCCGCCATTTGCGCGCCAGTGTCATCCGCCTGTGGGTCGAGAGTCTGAAAACCCCGGACCTGGCCTATTTCACGGACATGATTCGCTTCAACGAAGCCATCGATGAAGCGTTGGCCGAGTCCACGGCGGCGTATGCCGAACAGGTGGCGCGCTCACGTGACATCTTCCTGGCTATTCTGGGGCATGACCTGCGTGCACCTCTGCAAGCGGTGAGCATGTCCGCCGACCTGCTGGAGCACAGGCAAGAACTGGATGCCAAGTCCCAGAACTACGTTTCGCGGATCAAGAGCAGTAGTCGACATATGGGGGCGATGGTCAGCGACCTGCTGGAATTCGTACGCAGCCGCCTCGGCGCGAGCCTGCCAGTGGATCGCCAACGCATGGACATGGGCATTGCCTGCCGCGAAGCCATCGACGAAGCCTGCGCCGGTAAGCCGGACTCACATCCACAACTTGTTGTTGAAGGCGACACCACTGGCCACTGGGACCGTGGACGTATCGACCAGCTCCTGCAGAATCTGATTGGCAATGCACTGCAACACGGCCAGAGCGAAGAAGAGGTCTCTGTAAAAGTCAGTGGTGAACATGATCATGTGCAGTTGATCGTGCACAATCTCGGCGACCCTATTTCCGAAGATGCCATCGGCAGCATCTTTGACCCCTTGGTACGCGCCATCAGCGAAGGTTCTACGCCCAGCGGCCGGTCCACCAGCCTCGGCCTGGGACTGTTCATCGTCAAGGAGGTGGTCAACGCCCACGGCGGCAGCATTACCGTGACATCCAACATAGGTGACGGGACGACGTTTACGGTGGTATTGCCCAAGCGGGTTTAAGCGACTGGAAAGATGGCGGTCTTAGCGGGGATACCCAGATTTACGCGCAAAATGATGTGACGACGTGGGACCGGCTTTAGCCGGGAAAGCGGTATTTCAAACGCCCCACTTTCACTGACTTTATCGCCCCCTTCCCGGCTAAAGCCGGTCCCACGTCGCAGTCATCATCGCAGTAGCGCAGGACCGGCTTTACCTCACCACTGCGCACGCGGATCAAACGCTGCCTTAGCGGCCAGTTTTTTCCACAGCTCCTGAGTCGCCTCATCGCTGGACTTGGGCATCACCACTTTGATCTGTGCCAACAGGTCGCCGCGCTGTCCCTGCTTGTTCAGCAGACCATTGCCCTTGATGCGTAGACGCTGACCGTTCTGGCTATCAGGACGGATGGTCAGGTTGATCTTACCGGTCAGGGTAGGCACGGCAACTTTTGCCCCCAAAGCTGCCTCCCAAGGGGTAACGGGCACGGTGATGATCAGGTCGTGGCCTTCGACTTCGAATTTCGGATGTGGCGCAAATCGAATGATCAGGTACAAATCACCGTTTTCACCGCCTGCCACACCCGGCGCGCCCTGGCCTTTGAGGCGAATACGCTCGCCATCGGCAACCCCGGCCGGAATTTTCACGTTCAGGGTCTTGGTGATATCCGCCACGCGCTGACCGCCCGCGTTGTGTTGCGGCACTTTGAAGCTGACCTGTTTGGACTCGGCCGACAGTGTTTCCTCAAGGAAGACTGCCAGTTCCATTTCCACGTCTTGCCCTCGACGGCCCGGATTGCGCGAGCGACCACCCTGCTGCTGCGCACGACCACCAAAGATGGAGCTGAAAAAATCGGAGAAATCACCGTTATCAGCACCACCGAAACCACCAGCTCCGGCACGGCTTTGCCAGCCTGGCGGGGCCTGAAACGGCCGGCCCTGCTGACCGTATTTGCGTATATCGTCGTACTCGGCGCGCTTTTCAGGGCTGCTCAGCACCTCGTAAGCTTCGCTCGCTTCTTTGAATTTATCTTCCGCGCCAGCTTCTTTGCTGACGTCCGGGTGATACTTGCGCGCCAACTTGCGGTAAGCGACCTTGATCGCTTTCTCATCCGCAGTCGGATCCACCGCAAGAATCTTGTAATAGTCTTTGAAGTCCATCTAATGCGTTTCCCCGGTTATGCCGTGCAGCCTCTATACGACGCACAGCATCCTCTATTTTGAGGTGTTTGGATCTAATACGTTGAGATGTATCGGCCGTCAAACCCGCCAGCTTGATGCTGCAAACGTTCGACGGCCTGATGTTCTGACAATTCCCAGAAGATTGGGGGTCCGGTCCGCCAGTTCAAGTCAGGCGTACAAATACAGTTATCTACATTTAACCGATGTTTCGCCCTACGCATCCGTCGTGCACTGGCATACACTGCGCGGCCGTTTTTTGACTGGAACGTAAAAGACATGAATGACCAATCCCCGGCCCGTGCCTGCGGTATCGATTTTGGCACGTCCAATTCCACCGTCGGCTGGCTGCGCCCCGGCATGGAATCGTTGATCGCGCTGGAGGACGACAAGATTACCCTGCCGTCGGTGGTGTTCTTCAACATGGAAGAACGCCGCCCGGTGTACGGCCGCCTGGCGCTGCACGAATATCTGGAAGGCTACGAAGGGCGCCTGATGCGCTCGCTCAAAAGCCTGCTGGGTTCCAAGTTGATCAAACACGACACCAGCGTGCTGGGCACGGCGATGCCGTTCAAGGACCTGTTGGCGCTGTTTATCGGCGAGCTGAAAAAGCGGGCCGAAGCCAATGCAGGTCGTGAATTTGAAGAAGTGGTGCTGGGCCGTCCGGTGCATTTCGTCGATGACGACATTACCGCTGATCAGGAAGCAGAAGACACGCTGGCCGAAGTCGCCCGCAAGATCGGCTTCAAGGAAGTGTCGTTCCAGTACGAGCCTATCGCTGCCGCGTTCGACTATGAATCCACGATAAACAAAGAAGAACTGGTACTGATTGTCGATATCGGCGGTGGTACTTCGGACTTCTCCCTCGTGCGCCTGTCACCTGACCGTCGTTTCTATGATGACCGCCACGAGGACATTCTCGCCACCGGCGGCGTGCATATCGGCGGAACCGACTTCGACAAGCAACTGAGCATTCAGGGCGTCATGCCGCTGTTCGGCTATGGCAGCCGGATGAAAAGCCAGGCGTACATGCCGACCAGCCACCACATGAACCTGGCGACCTGGCACACCATCAACTCGGTGTACTCGCAAAAGTCTCAGCTCGCGCTGGGCAGCATGCGTTACGACATTGAGGACACCCAAGGCATCGACCGCCTGTTCAAGCTGATTGAACAACGCGCCGGACACTGGCTGGCGATGGAAGTGGAAGAAACCAAGATCCAGCTGACCCACAGCGAAAGCCGTCACTTGCCGATGGATCGCATTGAGCCGGGCTTGAGTGTGGATTTGAGCCGGACAATGTTCGAAGCCGCCATTGATTCGCAGCTGGAGCGCGTGCGTAACAGCGTGACCGAGTTGCTGCTCAAGGCGGGTGCCGGGGTTGATCAGGTCAGCACCGTGTTCTTTACCGGCGGTTCAAGCGGCATCCCGGCGCTGCGCAACAGCGTCTCAGCCATGCTGCCCAATGCCCGGCATGTTGAAGGGAATATCTTCGGCAGTATCGGTAGCGGGTTGGCGATTGAGGCCAAGAAGCGCTACGGCTAGGAATTACAACACATTACTTTGTAGGAGCTCACGAGCACCGCGAGGAAGCGATGGCGGCGTTTCAGGAATACCGCTATCGCTGCCTCGCGGTGCTCGTGAGCTCCTACAGGGAATGCTTCTAGACTAACCCTTCCCGCTGCAACTCGCTCTTCAGGTACGCATAGTAAATCGGCCCGGCCACAACACCCGGCAGGCCGAATGCGGCTTCGAAGAGCAGCATCGCCAGCAGCAACTCCCACGACTTGGCATTGATTTGCCCGCCGACGATCCGTGCATTCAGGAAGTACTCGACCTTGTGGATCACGATCAGGTAACCCAGAGCCGCCAGCGCCACCCAGATCGAGATCGACATGCCCACGATGAAGATCAGCGTGTTGGACATCAGGTTACCCACCACCGGCAGCAGGCCGAGCAGAAAGGTCATGATGATCAGCGTTTTGGTCAGCGGCAGGTGAATCCCGCACAACGGCAGGACGATGACCAGGAATACCGAAGTGAACGCGGTGTTCAGCAGGGAAATCTTGATCTGAGCGAAAACGATGTTGCGAAACGCTTTGCTCAACAGGCTCAGGCGATCAAACAGCGCAGCCGCCAGCGGCTTGCGAGTATGCACATCAGAGATGCGCTGCAGGGCGATGATTGCACCCAGGACCATGCCGATGAGCATGGTGACGAACATGTGCGCCGCACCTTTACCAATCAGTTGCAGCTCGCCAACGTGCTTCTGTATCCATTCACCCAAGGAGATCCGGAATTCCGCAGCACTGGCGGGCAAGTAGGCATCTACAAACGGCGGCAATTGACCCCGGGCGCGATCCACTAACACCATGAACTTGTCCAGCGATGCGCCAGGGTTTTCCGCTTCATGAAGGACAAAGCTGAAAGCGCCGGCGAAGATCAACGCGAGCACACTGACCACCAACGTGCCAAGCAACGCCACCGCGAGCCAGCGCGCACGCTCCCCTGCGATCAGCCTTTGCAGCTTGGGCGTCAGCATGTTGACCAGTTCATACACCAGCAACCCGGCCAACAGGCTAGGCAGCAGTTTGAACGGCAGAACCATCAACAGACCGCCAAATATCAGAATCCAGCTGGCCAACAACACTTGTCGCGAGGAAAACGTTGGCATAGAGCCTCAAGACGAACGGCGCAAAGAGGCAGGCAGTCTGCCAGCGTTCTGAGCTAAGGACCAGTGATCAGACGACCCCATCGGAAACGACTGACAAGCCGATGCAGGAATGACCTGCATCAGGCACCGAAATTAAAGGTTTCAGAGCGCCAGACGGCACAATATCCAGCGCCTGAACCCTGATTGGAAAATTATTTCTTCTTGAGACAATCACTCATAAACGCCTTGCGAGCATCGCCCTTGAGCGCCTGAGTGGTCGCCGTTGCGTTGCAGGTGGTCATCTTCTGTTGCTGGGTTTGCGGCGTTGACGCTTTAAGGCAATTACTCATGAAACTCTTGCGCTGGTCCCCCTTCAGGGACTGAGCAGTAGCATCGGCATTACAGGTCGTCATTTTGTTCTGTTGCGCAGTGGCCGCATAACCTTGGGCGCACAGCAACAGACTCACCAACAATAGAGGCGCGCGCAGCATTTTCATTGTTTTTCTCTCCGCAGTGGCCATGCCGACCAGCGTGGCCTGCTTCGGAGTGTAGCCAAATAAAGAATGTGCGAGCCGACATGGTCGGCTCAGGACTACCCGACGTTGCGCGTGTCGAGCTGCAAATCCTCTTCTTCGATGCTGTGAATCGATACGTCGGTTATGCCCGATGCATGGGCCGTTGCTTCATCCACCGCAGTAACGCTCTGTAATTCGTCATCCAGCAACACGTGGTGCTTTTGCGCCAGCTCATGGACCACTTCGATGATTGGCACATCCAGATCTTCGATCACATCGACGTGGTGCTCGCCCGCCAGGGTGTACTCGATTGCATAGTGTTCTTTATCGCTCATTGCATCACTCCAATACCGACCCGACCGGGCGGCAAACTACGAACAACAGCTTTAAACAGCTAAAGGCCCGCAGCCTTGAGGCGCGCGGCGTGCTCAACAAACAACTTCACAGGGTCGACACCTTTGCCAACCAGCCCGAAGGTCTGGTTGACGATGTCGAAATGGTCGAGAGGATAGTTGTCACCAATGACAGTACCGAGGTGAGAACTGAATTTCCCGACCATGCCATCACATTGACCGCGCTCTTTTATGAACGTGCGAGCGAATATTCGACACGTCACGTTGGTGCCATCGAAACGGTTAAGGCCACGGTCACTGAGCCCTGGCTGCAAAGTCCCGGACCATGAGTAATAACGCACGCCGTTGACCAGTTCTTCGCCCTGCCCACCCCATGTGCCTGGTAACCCTTGGGGATATTGACTGTTGAACAACGCCACGCCAGCACTGGTCAGGGACTTGTGCGAGGCAGTGACGTCAGTGGGCAAACGCGTGCCGCGATAACCGGTGTCGAGCATCGCCATGATCCAGACCGTGACGCGCAACAGGGTGTTGAGCAACCAGCCGCGCAGGGTTCGCTCAGGAAAATTGCGCTCCAGAAAATCTGCCAGTTCTGATCCATGGTTGGGCCCGGCAACCGAGGTAACGGATGCGACCAGGTCCGGGCGCTTGGCCGCGACATAACGGATGGTCAGCGCGCCCTGGCTGTGACCAATCAGGTTGACCTTTCCAGCACCGGTCTTTTCCAGCATCTCGACGATCAACGTTATCAACTGCTCGCCACGTACTTCAGAGGAGTTAACCGCCGACACCATCACTGGCGTCACTGTTGCGCCGCCACGGCGCAAGGCCCTGACGATGCCGTACCAGTACGGATAGATCACCAGCCTGACAAAGCCCAATAAACCGGGCACCAGTACCAGCGGGTAACGGGTCGCTTGTTCCTGATTCATGGCGAAGCCTCCTTGCGAGCGATCAGCAAATGGATGACTGAACCATAGCGGCAATTGACTCAAACACAGGCCCGGCATGGCGCTAGCTTTTATCAAAAATATAACCAGCTGATTTGGAATAGTTTTCTGTAGGAACTCACGAGCGCTAGGCAGCGATGGCGGTGTCTGTCTGATATACCGCTATCGCGGCCTCGCGGTGCTCGTGCGCTCCTACAGGTCCAATGTTTGCTGCGCCACAGCGCGACGTGGAAGACGGGGCGTCCTCTCCCCCGGCATTGAGCCGCGCGGTGCTCGTGCGCTCCTACAGGTCCAATGTTTGCTGCGCCACAGCGCGACGTGGAATACGGGCGTCCTCTCCCGGCATTGAGCCGATCGGTGCGCGGTAGTATTCAAAGGCCATCAAATAATCGAACTCTCGCGCACCTCCATAGCTCCAAGCTGCAACGAGCCAACAATGGCTCAGTCATTGGAGTGGATTGTCATGATCAAGAAGAGCCTCGCAGCAGCTTTCGTTATCGCCGCTGTCAGCGGTTGCGCTAACACCACCGTGCAGAACCCGGTGGATTACGTGACCTATCGCAACGAGCCGCTGGTCAAGCAAGTCGAAGACGGCATGACCGAGCAGCAAGTGCTGACCATCGGCGGCACGCCGTCGACTCGCGTACAGCGCAAGGTTCATCCAGGTGTTTGCAATAACTACGTGATGAATAAAGATGGCCACGAACAGGTCTATCACGTCAGCTTCGACGCCAACGGTCGCGTGGATCACAAGGGTTTCATGACCTGCGAGCAACGCGAAGCCAACGAACGCGCCATGTAAGACGTTCGTTGAAACGCAAAAGCCCGATGCATATGCATCGGGCTTTTTATTGGGCGTTGCTTTTACAGGTGCAGCCTGACGGCTTTAGAAAACCAGCTTGAACAGGGCGATGACCACAATCAGGCCGATCAGGAAGATGATGCCGATGGTGCTGCCGAGGAACTTGAGCATTGTGTATCTCCATATATTTTCGTCTCAAGGTTGGGACCGCGACGTGCAACAGTCGTTTCCTAATATTTTGTTCATGGACCGATGACGCAAAAGAATAAAACTTTTCCCGAAGCTGACCACTCACACCTATTACCGATCATGCCGGGCGCCACTCAACGCAGTAGAAGACTGGCGCATCAAGAGCGAGACGGATACCGGATTAGCTTTGGAGATAAACCATGAATCAAGCCCAGCAATTGTCTGATGTGAGCACCCTGCGCGAGCGTGCGCGTCATAACGTGGAAAACGGTGCAGTGACCGAAGGTTACAGCGCCGATCGTGAAACGGTACTGCGCCTGCTGAACGAATCACTGGCGACCGAGTTGGTGTGCGTGCTGCGTTACAAGCGCCACTACTATATGGCGACCGGCCTCAAGGCTAGCGTTGCTGCTGCCGAGTTTCTGGAGCACGCACAGCAGGAAGCCGAACACGCGGATCTGCTGGCCGAACGTATTGTGCAGTTGGGTGGCGAGCCGGAGTTCAACCCGGACACCCTGTCCAAGAACTCCCACGCTCAGTACGTGGCAGGCACAACGCTGAAAGAAATGGTCTACGAAGACCTGGTGGCTGAACGTATCGCCATCGATAGCTACAGCGAAATCATCAAATACATCGGCGAAGACGACCCGACAACCCGTCGTATCTTCGAAACCATCCTGGCTCAGGAAGAAGAACACGCCGATGACATGGCGGATATTCTCAACGACCTGTGATGGGTGAGTTGTGATGCAAAAGCCAGGACTGAGTCCTGGCTTTTTTGTGCCTGCTGACGTGCCGAGGGTACCTCGCCGTCTCACGGCAACATTGAACCTGCAGGAGCTGCTATTGCGGAGCATCAGGATCAATGCTTCGCAGCCTTCGGCAGCTCCTACAGAACATGCATTGCATTCAAAGGATTTGCTTCGCGAGGAAGCTTAGCTCTCGCAGGAATCAATGATGACGTGGGACCGGCTTTAGCCGGGAAGGCGGTGTTTCTGCTGATGAAGATTCAGCGTCTGTCACGGCCTCTTCCCGGCTGAAGCCGGTCCCACGTCGTCAATCAGTTTGCAGGCCAACATAGAATCTCCCACCAAGAGCGCGCGGTGCGCTCTGGTGTTATCGCACGGTCTTTGGCGCTTTGCCCGCTTTCATCTGTTCCAGCAACGGCGCGCATTGGTTAGGTTCTTCACCACTGCTTGGCGCAACCAGTGCCAGCAAGCCGGCCGCCGGGCCTATCGCTGCTCCCAGCAATACCATCCCTGCTCCGCGCAACAGCAACGGCCCGGACTGCACACCCGCATTCGGTTTGGCGAACGGTCCGCGTACGTAGAGAGGGGACCGCAACGAAAACACGCGGAAGCCCTTGGACTCAGGCTTGACGCTCAAATCCAGCTGCTCGGTTTTGAAGTTGGCAGTGCCGTCAATGAAGATGATCGCGTTCTCGGTATCGAATACAAACAGACGAGGCGTCGCCAGACCGTCTTTGATCCCCACATCAGACGCTGCGCAGTTGATCTTGACGTCCTGATCGCCGAACAGCTTGCCCACCACATAGTTACCGACGTTGAGCCCGGCGATTTCCATCAGGCCGCGGCTGATCGCGCCGTCATTGACCAGCATCTTCAAGTCACCATTGGCAGTACCCAGCAACGCAGCAACCGAGTTGCCCTTGCCGCTGATATCGGCATCACCGGCCAGCTCACCAAAGCTGGTTTTCATCGGTTCAAAAGTCGGGAACAGTTGCTTGAGTTTGAGATTGCGCGCAGAGAGCTTCGCCCTGCCTTGCAACGGCTTGCTGCGGCCATCCAGACGAATGTCGGCGTCCAGCTTGCCACCCGCAACACCAAAGCGCAGCGGTTGCAGGCTCAGTTGGCCGTCGTTCAGCACAACGTGCGTGTAGAGATCAGAAAACGGCAGGTCCGGGCTTTGCACGATGCGCTTGCCGGTGAACTCGACATCGGCGTCCATTGCACGCCAGCGGTCGGTCTGGAATTCTTCCACAGGCAGCACCTTGCCCGATGGCTGCTTGCTTTCCCCGCCGCGTTTCTTCTGCGCGGCATTGGAGTCCGCACCGATCAACGGCGCCAGGTCAGTGAACAGCAATTGATTGGAAACCAGCGCGCCAGTGAGTTTCGGCCTTGGCTGACTGGCGACAAAGCCCAGATCGCCATGAATGTCGCTGTTGCCGATCTTGCCGTTGAAGCCTTCGTAACGGAAGTTAGCACCCGCCGGATCATGAATTTTGGCGATCAACCGACCAACAGTGGAGTAAGCCGGCGAGTCGGGCAGGGTCACACCCGTCAGCGGATACAAATTGCTCAGGCTGCTGCCTGACAACTTCAGGCGCAGATCAAGTGCGCCGAGGTTCTGCGGATCAGTCACGGTACCCGCGACAGCCGCGTTGGTATCACCGATATGCGCATCGACCTGAACCGGGAATGGCTGAGCGGCATCCTTGAGCGCCAGCAGCCCGCCGAGCTTGCCGCTGCCGTTGAGCTTCTGGCCTTTATATTGGCCTTTGAAGGTCACGCCGAACGCGTAGTCCTGTGTCCTTACGCCCTTGTCTTCAGCCTTCTTCGCCTCATTGCTGCCAACGATGTCGCTGAATGGAATCGGCTTGCCCAACGGGTCAATAACCAGATCCACCTGAGTGTTAAGGGTCTGGTCATTGAAGCTCACCAAGCCTTTGTCGAATTTGATCGCACCGATGTCCAGCACCCAGCTGGAAGGCTCGGCATTCGGGTCCGATTTGGGCAAATCGAACGTCCAGTTGGCGCGACCATCCGCCAGGCGCTCAAGTATTGCATCAGGCCCGGTCAGATCAATACGCGGGATCACGACATGCTGCACGATCAATGGCAAAGGCGAGAGACGAAATTCGACGCGTTTAAGAGTGACCATCTGCGGCGTTTTCGACCACTCAGGGTTACCCAGGCTCAGGTCTTCAGCCACGAAATGCGGCCATGGCACCCATGCTCGCCAGCCGCCCTCCTCGGGTTCGCGCCCCCAGATCACCGCCAGGTTGCCATTGATCGCGAAGGGACGATGCAACGCTTCACTGACTTTTTCGTTGAGCGTCGGCTTGATGCGGTTCCAGTCAAAAGTGGCGATCACAACGACCAATACGGCCAGCACCAACAACAGAATGGCACCAGTCCAGGCAAGAATTTTACGGCTGCGCGTCATTGCATGACTCTCCAGATAACAACAGCCCGGCCCTGGCCTGTTGCATACGACTTTGAACTTCGACTGACAAAAACCCTGAGGGTTTGATCGGATGTGCAAATTACAGCATAGGGCTGAAAACCCAAGCCTCCATATCGAGCGCAGCGTGCAAGCCACAGCCAGCAAGGGCTCGAGGATCAATCAATATTGTTGATTTTCACCATTAGGAATACGAACTTTTATATCGACAGGCCGGGAGTAATATCGCTGCCATACACCACCCCGGAAGCTCTTGAGAGGAGCGAATACCATGAAACGCCACGTATGGCTTGCACTGACCCTTTCCATTCTGGCCGCTAACGTCTGGGCTGTACCCGCGCCTGAGCGCGAGCCTAGTGCTGAAGTGAAGATGGGCATGCAGACCTTGCACGAGACGATCGCGCAGGATGGCCATGCGCAGTTGATCAAGCAGTTTCAGCGGGTTTAATCAGACGGATATCCATTGCCGGAGATTCTATGCTGGCTTGCAAGCCGATGACGTGGGACCGGCTTTAGCCGGGAAGGCGGTATCTCAGATGACACATTTTTAGTGACCGTAACGGCCTCTTCCCGGCTGAAGCCGGTCCCACGTCACATGCCCATCATTCCCGAATCGAAAACCCCTTCGACGCATCCAGAGCGCATTTGCTAAAGTGCTGACTGTCATCTCTGATTTGTCTACCGTCATGCTGCCCCGCGCCGAACAGAAACAACAGACCCGCCACGCCCTGCTTAACGCGGCTCATACGCTGATGGAAAGCGGGCGCGGTTTCGGCAGCCTGAGCCTGCGGGAAGTGGCGCGTACCGCAGGCATCGTCCCTACGGGTTTCTATCGCCACTTCGACGACATGGACCAATTGGGTCTGGCGTTGGTCAGCGAGGTCGGCCAGACATTTCGCGAAACCCTGCGTCTGGTACGGCACAACGAATTCGTCATGGGCGGCCTGATCGAAGCCTCGGTACGGATCTTTCTCGATGTCGTTGCAGCCAAGCGTGCGCAGTTCCTGTTTCTGGCTCGTGAGCAATACGGTGGCTCGCGGCAGGTGCGGCAAGCGCTTTGTGCGTTGCGCGACGGGATAAGCACTGACCTTGCGACAGACTTGGGCACCATGCCCAAATGGCAGCATCTGGATAGCGCAGCACTGTCGATCCTGGCTGATCTGGTCGTCAAAAGCGTATTCGCCATGCTCCCCGAGCTGATCGACCCACCGAGTGACGCGCTGCCTGCGCATCTGAAGCCTCAAGCCAAGATCACCCACCAACTGCGTTTCATCTTCAGCGGCGCCAAGCACTGGCGTGGTCTGCCCAACGCCGAATAACCTCAGTCGATCCATATTGGTGCAATCCGACCCGACAGCACCGTTTTGGGTCGATATATCCACCTCCGCGTTCCGTTCCTGCCTTTTCCGTCAGCTTTTTCCTACGTCCTGCACTGTTGGCAAGCCCCTTGCTCTGATTTGAAGCATCGCAAATAGCTGGATGCCTTCTGATGCTGGTGATTCACAAAAGAATCGAATCTCAAACCGAATGGGCTGCCGAGCTGCATTTAAATTTCGAAGCCCGCAGCAAAAGCCGTCTGCGTTGCTACAGCGCTGACGGTGAAGATGTGGGGCTGTTCCTGGAACGTGGTCAGCAACCACTCCACGACGGTGAATTTCTACAGGCTGAAGACGGACGCATCGTCCGTGTGTGCGCCCGCCCTGAGCAATTGATGCACGTCACCTGCAGCAGCACCTTCGAACTGACCCGCGCTGCCTACCATTTGGGCAACCGTCACGTCGCGCTGCAAGTAGGTGACGGCTGGCTGCGCTTGCTCGACGACTATGTGCTCAAGGCAATGCTCGATCAGCTGGGCGCAACAACGGAATCGATCGAAGCGCCTTTCTCGCCAGAAACCGGGGCGTATGGCGGCGGTCATCATCACTCCCGAGCGGGTGAAGAAGACTTCAACTATCCGCCGAAGCTGCACCAGTTTGGCGTGCGCATATGAACAGCGCCTGGGCGCTGCTGCGCCTGGCCAGTCCGCAATTACCGATTGGCGGCTACAGCTATTCCCAAGGCCTGGAAATGGCTGTGGAAAACCAACGAGTGGTTGATCCGTCCAGCGCATCACGCTGGATCGGCGACCAGTTGCTGCTCAACCTCGCCCGCTTCGAAGCTCCGCTGCTGCTCGCTCATTGCGTAGCCGCGGCAGACGAAAACTGGTGCCAACTGCTGCAACTGAGCGACGAACATCGCGCCAGCCGCGAAACCCGCGAGCTGAATCTGGAGAGCCGACAAATGGGCTACTCCTTGAAGCAGTTGCTCATCGGGCTGCCTGAGCTTGATCACCCCGCGCGCGAGTTTCTGGCACAAACCGAAGAGCCGCATCTGGCTCTGGGTTGGGCCCTGGCTGCCCGTGCCTGGCAGATCAGCCCGCAGGACGCTTTGGCCGCCTGGTTATGGAGCTGGCTGGAAAACCAGCTCGCGGTCCTGATGAAAACCTTGCCGCTGGGTCAACAGGCTGCGCAACGCCTGACCAGCGAATTGCTGCCGTTGCTGCAACAAGCTCAACAGCACGCTACAAACCTTGATCCACAGCATATTGGCAGTGCCGCTTTCGGTCTGTCGTTGGCGAGCATGGCCCATGAACGCCAATACAGCCGACTGTTTCGGTCCTGATCTTCTACATAACTGATGACTAACAGAGCTTGAGAACCAGAGCTCAATGGAGAACTCAATGAACAGCCAACCTCTGCGTGTCGGCATCGGTGGCCCGGTCGGGTCAGGCAAAACAGCGCTGACGCTGGCGCTGTGTCTGGCCCTGCGCGAGCGCTACAACCTGGCGGTGGTCACCAACGATATTTACACCCGCGAAGACGCTGACTTTCTGGTGCGCAATGAAGCCTTGGCACCTGAGCGAATCATTGGTGTGGAAACCGGCGGTTGCCCACACACGGCGATTCGCGAAGACGCCTCGATCAACCTCGAAGCCGTCGACCAGTTGAACCGCCGCTTTGAGGGGCTGGACCTGATCATTGTCGAGTCCGGCGGTGACAACCTTTCAGCCACCTTCAGCCCGGAACTCTCCGATCTGACCATCTACGTAATCGACGTTTCGGCGGGCGACAAGCTGCCCCGCAAAGGCGGACCGGGCATCTGCAAATCCGACCTGCTGGTGATCAACAAGATTGACCTGGCACCACTGGTGGGCGCGTCCCTGGAAATGATGGATCGCGACACTAAAAAGATGCGCGGCGAAAAGCCGTTCGTGTTCAGTAATCAGAAAACCGGCCAGGGTCTGGAACAGATCATCGCCTTCATCGAACGCCAGGGTCTGTTGACCGAAGCGGCATGATTTCACTCCCTCAAGGAAGCTTTGCATGAACTACAAACAAGTCTTCGGCACCCTGGCTCTGCTGCTGGTCCCAGCGCTGGCCTTCGCTCACCCAGGGCATGGCGACAACGGCCTCGTAGCGGGTATCAGCCACCCGATTGGTGGTCTGGATCACTTGTTGGCCATGTTGGCCGTCGGCCTGTGGGCCGCGCAACAAAAAGGCGCTGCGCGCTGGGCGCTGCCTTGCACCTTCGTCGGCACCATGCTGATCGGCGGTCTGCTGGGTTTCGAAGGCCTGAACCTGCCTGCGCTGGAAAGCGGTATCGCCGCGTCGGTGCTGGCCTTGGGCCTGGCCGTAGCACTGGCGATTCGTCCACCACTGTTCATGGCTGTGGGCGCGACTGCGCTGTTCGCCTTGTTCCATGGCGTGGCACACGGTCTTGAACTGCCAGACATGTCCAGCCCGGCGGCTTATGCCATTGGCTTCGTCGTCGCCACTGCCGCCCTGCACGCTGCCGGTTATGCCGTCGTGCGCTACCTGCCGACTGCGGCTGCGCCGTTGGTGCGTATTGCCGGGGCTGCCTCGGCCGCTGCGGGCGTTTGGTTACTGGCTGCCTGACACCGCACGGTCTTGCATCAACACAAAACCCTG